>NZ_FRCB01000003.1 GCF_900142765.1 Roseovarius litoreus | reverse complement strand
GAGTGGGAAACACACTGCCGCGGCGCCCTCAACAACGGCGTCACCCAGGACGAAATCCGCGCGATCATTCACGTGATCGGCATCTACTGTGGCGTACCCCAGGCGCTCGAGTGCTTTCGTATAGCGCGCAAGGTGCTGTCCGAGCCGCCCGCATAGAACATCCGCCCCAAGCCAGGAACCACCAGCCACAGGGCGGCAACTAGCGACCGTGATGAGCACCGTTTTGCGCACAATAGCGGCATGAGTTACCTCTGCGGCCCATACGCGTCAGCAGTCGCGGCGCTGGCCTGATCCGGCTCATCGCATCGGCATGTGCCGGTTCACATCCTTGTACAGCAGATAGCGAAACGGCCCCGGCCCGCCGGCATAACAGGCTTGTGGGCAGAACGCCCGCAACCACATGAAGTCTCCGGCCTCGACCTCGACCCAATCCTGATTGAGCCTGTAGACCGCCTTGCCCTCCAGCACATAAAGGCCGTGTTCCATCACATGCGTCTCGGCAAACGGAATCACGCCACCGGGTTGGAACGTCACGATCGTGACATGCATGTCATGGCGCATGTCCTGCGGGTCGACAAATCGGGTCGTGGCCCAGACCCCGTTCGTATCGGGCATGGCCAATGGCGCGATATCGCGCTCGTTGGTCACCACCAGATCGGGCACATCCAGCCCCGCAACGGCCTGATAGGCCTTGCGGATCCAGTGAAACCGCACATCCTCCGCCGAGGCGTTGCGCAGCGTCCAATCCGCGCCGGGCGGGATATAGGCATAGCCCCCCGTCTCCATCTCATGGGGGACACCATCGACAGTCAACACCAGCGCCCCCTCGACGACGAAGAGCACTGCCTCGATGCCGGTTTCCGTTTCCGGCCGGGTGCTGCCACCGCCGGGTTTGACCTCGGCGATATATTGCGAGAACGTCTCGGCAAAGCCCGACAAGGGCCGCGCCAGCACCCAGAACCGCGCCCCCTCCCAGAAGGGCAAAAGGCTGGTCACGATATCGGAATAGGTGCCTTTCGGGATCACCGCATAGGCTTCGGTGAACATGGCACGGTCGGTCAACAGACTGGTCTGTGGCGGCAAGCCGCCCTTGGGCGCGTAATACATATCGGATCCTCAGGACTGTGATCGTTCGGATTGGGGCAAGCCCTTCAGCAGGGCGGCAAGCCGTTGTCGTGCGATTGCCTCGACCGCGCAGCGTAGATCATCCGGCGCGCGCGTGGTATCCAGATCATGGCCAAGCGACGCGAACCTCTCGGCAACCGCCCGCTGTTCATCGGGCGACGCCCGACGAAACACGCGGCACAACAGGCTGTGCAAACCTGCGGCACAATCATGCGCCGGTCCGCGTTCAAGCTGCACCGCCCGTTCGACCACCCAGTCCAGATTGCCGAACACCTGTGCGAAACGCGCCATGAACTCCGCATCGGACAAGCCACTGACCTGCACGCCTCTCACCGGCGGATGAAGCCGCTGCCAATGCTCGGCGATATCGATGCGCCTTGGGCACCAGACCCCCTCAAATCCCTGAATATAAGCGATGAACCGCTGCAACCCTGCAAGCTTGCCGGGGCGGCCGATCAGACGGCAATGCAGGCCGATACTCAACATCTTGGCCGCGCCCGCCTGCCCCTCGGCGTAGAGCACGTCGAAACTGTCCTTGAGATACTGGAAAAACTGTTCGCCCGTGACATAGCCCGGCGCTCCGGCAAAGCGCATGTCATTGGCCTCCAGCGTGTAGGGAATGATCAGTTGCTCGCGCTCTCCAATCCGCACCCAATGCGGCAGGTCATCATCGTAGCTGTCCGAAACATAGGCGAACCCGCCCTCCTCGGCCACCAGCCTGACGGTATTCATGCTGCACCGCCCGGTGTACCAGCCGCGCGGGCGCGTGCCCACCACCTCAGTATGCAGACGGATCGCCTCGGCGATCGCGGCGCGTTCCTCGGCTTCGGACATGTCCTTGTGCTCGATCCATTTCAAACCATGGCTGGCGATCTCCCACCCGGCATCCAGCATGGCCTCGACCTGCTCGGGGCTGCGCGCCAACGCCGAGGCGACGCCGTAGATCGTCACCGGAATGCCCGCCCCCGTGAACAGCCGGTGCAACCGCCAGAACCCCGCCCTGGCACCATATTCATAGATCGATTCCATGTTCCAGTGACGCTGCCCCGGCCACGCCACAGCACCCGGAATATCCGACAGGAACCCCTCCGAGGCCGCATCGCCGTGCAACAGGCAATTCTCTCCGCCCTCTTCGTAATTCAGCACGAACTGCACCGCGATGCGTGCGCCTCCGGGCCATCCGGCATCAGGCGGTGTCGGCCCATAGCCACGCAGATTTCTCGAATAGCTCATATCCCCTCCACGACTGGCCGCACTGTCCCACCGCGCCGCCTGCGGCCTTCCGCCCGCGTGCCGTCACGAGACAGGCGTTGCCTCCCGAAACCCCCTGTCTGACATCGCTCCCCGGTGCTATCTTCACCCCGACCGCGATCCTGCGCAAAGATCCGGGCCACCACCAAGGCTGCCCGCGACCGGCACGCGGCACGACACGCAAGGGACGTGACACCATGACCGACCGCATTCTGACAGCAGCCCCTCTCACGGCCGAAGCGTTTCACTCCTTCGGAGACGTCATCGACACACAGCGCGCACCCGACAAGATCATCAATCAGGGCATGTGCGACCGGTATACCGACCTTGCAAAGCTCGATTTTTCCGACGGTCGCGCCGGGATCAGCCTGTTTGACGCCAAGGCGCGGCACCTGCCCTACACCGTCGACCTGCTCGAACGTCATCCCGATGGAAGTCAGGCGTTCATCCCGATCACCCCGACGCGCTTTCTGGTCATCGTGGCGCCCGACGCAGGCGGCATGCCGGGTGCGGCGCAGGCATTTTTCACCGCTCCCGGTCAATGCGTGAACCTGCATCGCGGTGTCTGGCATGGTGTTCTGGCCCCCTTCGAAGCACCGGGCCTCTTTGCGGTGATCGACCGTATCGGCAGCGGTGCCAACCTCGAGGAACACCCTCTTGATCGCCCCTATATCGTGACGGCGGCCCCCGACTGAGCCGCGCCGCGCATCCTTCAACCTCACCGCCCCGGTCACCGTCTCACGCCAGCGCGGCAAGGCACATATGCGCAGCCGCGACCACCGGATCGATCACGCGCGACGTCCCCGGCGCCCGGAGCTTGTGCGCAAGCGTCGTCATGCCACCGCATCCCAGCACGATGCTGCACCCGGGATGCAGATCCGCCATGCGGTCCACCGCCTCCTGGACACGGCGGATACTGTCCGCCCCCTCGTTCAGCTCCAACACGGGCACCCCCGACGCATGCACCCCGGCGCAGCGATTTTCCAGGCGCATGACACGGATATTCTCTGTGATCACCGGCACCGCGACATCCAGACTGGTCACCACGGCAAAGGATCTCGCCGCAAGGCTGCCGGCAAGGCATCCCGCCTCGCCCATGCCGATCACCGGCACACCGGCTGTCGCCCGCAACGTGGCAAGGCCGGTATCGTCGAAGCACCCGATGACAATGGCATCCGCCCCCATGGCGCGGGCCTCCTCGACCACGGCGAACAACCCCTCGAGGCACCGCTCCGCATCTTCCGGGCCTTGTATGGACGCCGGACCCTGACGGTTGGTCAGACCGATCACCTCGGCCATGTCTGCGATCGCAGAGCGCGCCGATGTGACCATTTCATCCGTCATGCGCTGCGTCGAATTGGGATTGAGGATGGCGATCCTCGGTGTGGTCCGCGTGCTCATGCGCGGGCTCCGGAATCGGCCAACGCCTCGGCGCGGCTGGCCTGAACGCATCTGGCCCAACGCCCGCCCCCACCCGTCCAGACAGGCAGCGGGCTCAGTCCGCAGGCGGGTTCCGCATGGGCACAGCGCGGCGCAAAGGAACAGCCTTCCGGCAGGGCGTTCAATGGCGGCGGCGCGCCGGGCACCGCATCCAGCCGCGTCCCCGGCACCGCACCGACAAGATTGGCCGCCAAAAGCCCCTTCGAATAGGGGTGCCTTGCATCACGGATGATATCCGCAACCGATCCCGTTTCGACAAAGCTCCCTGCATACATCACGGCCAGCCGGTCCGACACCTCGACCGCCACACCGATATCATGGGTCACGAAAATCACCCCCATGCCCATTTCCTGTTGCAACTCGCGCAACAGCAGCAGGATCTGGATCTGCACCGTGGCATCCAGCGCCGTTGTCGGCTCATCCGCCAGCAGCAACTTGGGTCTGCACGCCAGCGCCAGCGCAATCATCGCGCGCTGCCGCATGCCGCCGGACATCTCGTGAGGATAATTGTCCAACCGCCGCTTGGCCGACGGGATCCGGACCAGCTCGAGCATCTCGAGCGCACGCGCCATGGCGTCGCGTCTGGTGACGCCCTCGTGCCGGATCACGGTCTCGGCAATCTGCTGCCCGATCGTGTAGACCGGATCCAACGCAAGGGCCGGATCCTGGAAGATCATCGACGCCACGCCCCCACGGTGATCGGCCAGCGCGCGCCCCTGCAAAGACAGGATATCCCGGCCCTCCACCTCGACCGTGCCGCTTATGGTGGTCTTGCGTTCCGGCAAGAGGCGCAGCAGGGTCTTGAGCGTCACGCTCTTGCCCGATCCGCTTTCGCCCAAAATGCCCAGCACCTCTCCTGCCGCCAGATCGAAGCTGACCGAATTGACGGCATGTACCGGCGGGGTCCCCGAAAACCGCACGCAAAGATCGCGCACCTTCACAAGAGGCGTTTCGCTCGGGCAAGGCTGCGGCGTCATGCGGCATGCTCCTTTGTGGAATTCAGATGACAGGCCGCCCGATGCCCTCCGCCCAGATTATGCAGTGCGGGCACCTTGCCAGAGCAAGGCCCGAAGGCACGCGCGCAGCGCGTATGGAACCGACAGCCCGGTGGCGGATCGATCGGGTTGGGCGGATCGCCCGCAAGCGGCGCCTCCAGCGTCCGCCGGTCCGGATCGAGCGACGGCATCGCCGCCAGAAGCGCTTCGGTATAGGGGTGGCGCGGCGCAGTATAGAGACGCTCCGCCGGTCCGATTTCGGCCACCTCCCCCAGATACATGACCATCACCCGATCCGAGATGTGCCGCACCACATTCAGGTCATGACTGATGAACACATAGGTCAGACCGCGCTCGCGCCGCAAATCCATCAGCAGGTTCAGCACCTGTGCCTCGACGGATTTGTCAAGCGCCGACACCGCCTCGTCCAGCACGATCACTTACGGATCAAAGGCCAGCGCGCGCGCGATATTGACCCGCTGACGCTGCCCGCCCGACAATTCATGCGCATACCGCCCGCCAAAGCGCGCCGGATCCAGCCCGACCCGCTCCAGAAGGGTCTGCGCCTTGCGCCGCGCCTCGGCCTTGGGCACACCATGCACCGACGGCCCGAAGGCCACCGCGTCGATCATCGTCATGCGTGGGTTCAGCGATGCGAAACTGTCCTGAAACACCATCTGCACCTTGCTGCGAAACGCCTTGAGCGGCATTTCCGGGCCAACCACCTTGCCGTCATACCGCACCGCGCCGCTATCGGGTGTCAGAAGCTGCACCAGCAGACGCGCGGTCGTGGACTTGCCGCAGCCGCTTTCTCCGACGACACCCAGCGTCTCGCCATGGGCCAGTTCGAAACTCACGTCATCGACCGCGCGCACCACCTTGCGGCCCGCGCCGAAACCGCCGGCGTTGAAATGCTTGACGAGGTTGTGGGCGGACAGGATCGGGGGCTTCATTGCTTCACATCCATGGCGGATCTCAACCCATCGCTGAGCATGTTGAACGAGATCGAGGTCAGAAAGATCATCACACCCGGCAGCGCCGCCAGCCACGGCTGCACATAGATCGCGTTGCGCAGCGTGTTCAGCATCAGGCCCCATTCCGCATTCGGCGGGCTGACGCCCAGCCCCAGGAACGACAGGCCCGCCGCAAGGATCATCGACACCGAGATGAGGCTCGTGGCATAGACGAAGATCGGCCCCAGCACATTGCCCAGCACGTGATCGCGCACGATCCGCAGGCTCGATGCGCCACTGGCCTGCGCCGCCTCGATATATTCCAGCTTGCGCACCGACGTGGTTACGCTTTCCGCCACACGCGCGATCGGTGGAATGAACACGACCGTAAGCGACAAGAGCCCATTGAGAATACCCGCGCCCAACGCCCCCGAAATCGCGATCGCCAGAAGGACCGACGGAAACGCATAAAGCACATCCAGAACGCGCATCGTGATCGTGTTGACCCAGCCCCCCAGATACCCGGCGGCGACACCGATGGCGCCACCGATGGCAAACGCGATCAGCACCGGCACCACCCCCATGAACAGCGACAGGCGCGCGCCATAGATCAGCCGGCTCAGCATGTCGCGCCCCAACTCGTCGGCGCCCAGCGGATAGCCTTCGGTCCCGATGGGCGACAGGCGCTTGATCATGCTGCCATCCAAAGGATCTGCCGGCGCGATCCAAGGCGCGAAGATCGCCATCAGGATCAGCCCCGCCGCGACAAGCCCGGCACAGACCGCGACCTTGTCGCGCAGGAACCGGGCGCCGACCGAGCGCCAATAGCCTCGTGATTTCTCGACAGTTGCAAGCTGCGTGATGCTCTCTGCGGTCATGGCCATGGCTCAGCCCCTTTGCAAGCGCGGATCAAGCGCGGTCTGCGCCACATCCACCAACAGGTTGAGGATCACGAAGAACATCGCCAGCACCAGGATCGTGCCCTGCAGCAGCGGCAGATCACGCTGGAAAATGGCCTGCCCCAGCAAGAACCCCGTGCCCGGCCACGAAAACACCGTCTCGATCAGGATCGACCCGCCCAGCAGATAGCCCAGCTGCAACCCCATCACCGCCAGCGCCGTGGGCGCCGCGTTCTTGATGACATGCGCGAGCACGCCGCGATCCAGCAAACCCTTGGCCCGCAGCCCCGAGACGAACTCCTGGTGCAGGATATCGGCCACCAGCGCGCGCACCGTGCGCGCCACGATCCCCATGGGGATCACCGACATGGTGATCGCCGGCAGGATCAGATACTGCATGTGCTCCCAGTCCCAGACCCATTGGCTCGACCCGCCCGGCCCCGCGCCCGTCGCCGGCAGCCAGCGCAGCTCGACCGAAAAGATGATGACCATCACCATGCCCAGCCAGTAATGCGGCACCGACACGCCGATCACCGAAATCCCGGTGGCCAGCTTGTCGATCCAACTGTCCCGGAAATAGCCCGCAACGAAGCCGAACAGCCCACCCAGCGTGAACCCGATGATCGTCGCCGTCACAGCCAGGATCAGCGTATTGCCGACCGCGTTGAACACTTCCGTCGCCACAGGCCGCCCGGTGGCGATCGAATTACCCAGATCGCCCTGAACCGCCAGCCCCAGCCAGCGCATGAACTGCTCAGGGTAGGACCGGTCGAAGCCGTAGATCGCCATCATCTGTTCCTGCAACTCCACCGACGCATCCGGCGGCAGGATCGACACCAGCGGATCACCGGGCGAGATATGGACCAGCGCGAAACACACCAGCGATACGCCAAGCATGATCGGCACGGTATAGACGACGCGGCGCAGGATGAACGAAATCATGGGCAAGTCAGCCTGTCAAAAAGGGGGCCGTCCCGTTTGCAGGGACGACCCCGATGGGTGCAAGGGATCACTCTTCGATGGTCATCGGCGCGATATCGATGAACCAGTTCTTCGGCTGGACCACATTGCCGACCTTGGGCGACATGGCACGCGGGCCGACATCATGGGCGATCCAGACGAACGGCGCCTCTTCCACGATCCGCGTATGCAGACGCGCCAGCGCCGCATCCCGATCCGCATCCGCAAACGACGTCCGCGCATCCGCGATCAGCGCGTCGAACTCGTCATTGCCGAACAGACCCCAGTTGTTGGACACCGGCGGGAAGGTCCCGGTCGAGACGAAGCGCACCATGGCAAAGAACGGGTCCATCGTCGCGAAGGACACGTTGATCGCATGCGCACCGCGCGCGCTTTCATCTGCAGCGCCCTTGCGCCAGTTGGTGAAGAGCGTGTTCCATTCGATCACGTCCAGTTCGACATCGAAGAAGCAGTCTCGCAGGCCCTGCTGCACGTATTCGTTCATCGTGACCGGCTGCATCTGACCGGAACCGGAAGCCGATGTCTGCACCTTCACCTTGATCGGGTTCTCTGCCGAGAAGCCCGCTTCAGTCATCAGCGCACGTGCGGCGTCGGGATCGTAGCGGATGTCGAAGGACGGGTTGCCCCACCACGGATGTCCCGGCTCGACCGAGCCCTTGGGAATACCCATGTAGCCGCCCAGCAGAACCTGAAGCTCCTCGCGGTTCACACAGAGGTTGGCTGCGTGACGCACGCGCTTGTCCAACCAGGGCGAGCCTTCGTGGAACGACAACTGCCACGGCCAGACATGCGGCTGCGGGTTCGAATAGATCACGTTGCCTTCGCTCTGGATACGCGGGATCGCATCCGGGGCTGGGGCCTCGATCCAGTCCACCTGCCCCGACAGCAGCGCCGCGGTGCGGGCATTGGCATCGGGCAACGGCACCAGAACCACGCGGTCGATCGTGGGCGTGCGCGCCGGGTCCCAGTAATTCTCGTTCTTCACCATCTCGAAGCGCTCGCGCGGAACGAAAAGATCGCCCTCGAACGGACCCGTGCCCGACGGATCGAACGCAAACGCGGTCCAGGCCGCGGCCGCGCGCTCCTTGGGATCGGTGATCGCCGCATCCACGGCGTCATACAGCGCCTGCCAATGGGTCGGTGAGGCCATGAACAGCATCGTCATATTCAGCGGCAGGAAGCTGTCGGGCTGCGTCGTGGTCAGCTCGACCGTCAGCTCGTCGATTGCCCGCGCCGAGGCCAGGGTCGGCATCCGCGACTTCGTGGCGCCCACCTGATCCGGGGCGAAATGCGGCGCAGCTTCATCCAGCACCTTCTGCACGTTCCAAACCACCGCATCGGCATTGAACGGCGAGCCATCATGGAACGTCACGCCCTCGCGAAGGGTGAAGGTCCATTTCGTGGTGTCATCGGGGTTCACTTCCCAAGCCGTCGCAAGGCCCGGCACGATGCCGCTCGCCTTGGTTTCCGACGACAGATCCCAATGCGTCAGCGCGTCATACATCGGGATGCCGGTGAACCGGTTGCCCTCGAAGCCCTGATCGGGCTGGCCCGATGTGCGCGGGATATCCGCCGCCGTCATGCCGATTGTCAGGGTCTTTTCGGCCCAGACCGGTCCAGCCGCCAGAACGGCTGCCGTCAATGCGATCGCAGAGGATCGGTACAAGATAGTCCTCATGTCATAACTCCTGTTGAACGTCCGGACCAAGCCGCAGTCATTGGCCGTGTCCCTGACGCGACAATGAGATGCCGCCCCGCCACGTCGACAAATGATTACAGGATTGTATACGTTTTCAATTAAAAAAGTTCACAGATGCACTTTTTTTGTTCAATCACGATGTGAAATGCCTGTTTACAAGGCGTGAAATGGCGCCCAACCCGCAGGTATGAAACAGGGGATGACAATTGAATTCAAAAAGGCCACAAAGGGAGATATAAACTGTATACAACCGTCAACGGGCACCCCATGAGCATGACGCAACAAGAAGCGGACTTCGCCAGCAGAATCGAAGCCGACTTTGTGCAAAACCCCGTCTATACAGGCGTCGAACAGGCCATTCTCGAACAGCGCCTGCCCCCCGGCACCCGTCTGGCGGAAACCGATCTGGCCGAATTCTACGGCGTGTCGCGCACCATCGTGCGCAGCGGGCTGCAGGCGCTTGCGCATTCCCACCTGGTGACACTGCGCCCGAATCGCGGTGCCAGCGTCGCCAACCCCTCCCCCCGCGAGGCGCGTGAGGTGTTCGAGGCACGCGAATTGCTTGAACCGCGCTCCGCCCGCGAGGCGGCGCTCCATGCCAACCGGTCCGACATCCGCGCCCTGCGCCGTCACGCGCAGGAGGAACACGACGCCATGAGCCGCAATGAATCGGGCCGTGCCCTGCGGCTATCGGGACGCTTTCACGTGATGATCGCTCAGATCGCCAATCAGCGCACCATCGCCGGGATGATCGAAAACCTCGTGTCCCGCTCGTCTCTCATCATCGCGCTCTACTGGACCCGCTCCAGCACGCGCTGCGACGAGAGCTGTCACAACGCCCTTATCGACGCGATCGAACGCAACGATGCCGACGAGGCCGAAGAGCTGATGCGCAGCCATCTTGTCGAACTGCACTCCGCCCTGCGTTTCGACGTGACCGACACCTCAAATCTCACGCTCAAGGACATGCTGAGCCAATAAGGCGTTTCGCGAAAAACCGAGGCACGGATTTTCGCGACACGCAGTGCTCCGTTCCATCGTTGCGCGCGGCCTTCACCGATCGCGCGGACCCCAGGCTTTGAGTATGCCCAGCCCGAAGTCTCCCTGTTTTGCACTCAAGGCGCCACCCCACACGCTCTGGTTGCCCCTCCCCTCTTCGACTTTACTATTTTCAGACCTCGCCACAATGTCACCACATTTTCCTGCGACATTGTTTTCAATTCGAGAAGAAAACCCCATGATACGGGGTGACTATCCGGAAACCGGGAACGTGACGCGGCAGAGGCCAGACCGGGCTCATCCCGCAGCGACATGAAAGAGCGGCGCATTAAGATCGCTTGACCCGTCCGGCATTGAGTATGAGTGGGCAGTAGGCAATGGCGACGAGTTTTGAAGTCATCTCTCTGGGAATCAGCCCGACCGAGATCGACACGACAGAATCGGACAACATCTCGGACGCGGCAGCCGCCCTGGTCGGCACGACCTATGGCAGCGCGGGATCACCCCTCTTCAACGCGGTCGGCTCCCTCGCCCTGGTCTTCGGCGCGACGCAGTACGACACCGACAACAACACCGTCAACGACCAGTTCTCGGTCGACGGCACCACCTTCACGATCGACGGCGCCGCCACCTATCTGGCCACCCTCACCTATGCCGACGGCACCACCGCCACGCTCGAGGTGACGCTGGCGCAGGCCACCACCGGCGATCTTTTCCTGTTCCCCCCGGTGAACGGCGCCACCGGTCAACAAGCCATCCTCGAAGCCGGCCCGATCCAGTCCCTGACCCTCGACAGCCTGATCTCCAACACGGTCGAGCCGGCAACCGACCGGCTCGCCACCGACTTCGCCGAACCCGTCGACGGCGCGGCCAGCGGCGAAGAGATGGCGCCGGGCTACACCGACACCGACGGCGACATCATCGGCGCCGGCAATGACGTCATCTTCGGCAATGCCGGCGCGGACACGATCTTTGCCGGCGCGGGCAACGATCTCGTCGATGGCGGCGCGGACAGTGACATCCTCTCGGGCAACAGCGGCAACGATTCCCTTCTTGGCGGCACCGGCAACGACACCGTTTACGGCGACAATGCCGGGCGCTCCACCGTCAGCGTCTCCAACGGCGATTTCGGCACCAATACCAACGCAGGCTGGACGATCAGCGGCGGCGGCAACACCTTTGTCTATTCTCAGGCAATGGCCTTCAACGCCAACAACACCGGCTTCGGCGGCGTGGTCCAGCAGACCGTCGTCACCCAGCCCGGCCTGAGCTTCCAGCTTTCGGTCGATGCGTTCGAAGTCGGTGGTGGAACCGCGAACCACACGCTCGTGGTCGAGGTGCTCGACAGCGCCGGTCAGGTGATCGGCACCCAGACGGCCGTGATCCAGAACGCCACCAGCCAGACGATCACCGTCGATTTCACCGCGACCACCGGCACCACGACCCTGCGCTTCACGAACCCGACCTCCACCGGCACCAACTCCACCGATCTGCAGATCGACAACGTGACCGTCACCGCCCTGCCCGGCGATGATATCGACGGCAACGACACGCTCGATGGTGGCGCGGGCGACGACGCCCTCTTTGGCGGGGGCGGCAACGATTCCGTCCTGGGCGGCGATGGCAACGACACCCTTTTCGGCGACACCGCCCCCTTCACCGATCCCGATGTGGTCAACGGCGATTTCGCCACGAACACGACCGCTGGCTGGACGATCAGCGGCGGTGGCAGCACCTTTGTCTATAACGAGTTTCTGGCCTTCAATGCCGCCAACACCGTCACCGGCGGCGTCGCCCAACAGACCATCACCACCCAGGCAGGCGTTGATTACCAGCTTTCGGTCGATGCCGCCGAATTCGGCCCCGCCGTTGCCTCTCACACCCTCGTGGTCGATATCATCGACGCAAGCGGGCTGGTGCTCGGCACCCAGACGGTCGTTGTCGCCAACGGCACCAGCCAGACGATCACGATTGATTTCACCGCGACCGGCACCGCCACGACCCTGCGTTTCTCGAACCCCTCCTCCACCGGCGTCGTGAACAGCGATCTGGTGATCGACAACATCACCGTCAGCGTGACCAGCCAGCCGGACAATACAAACGACGGCAATGACACCCTTGATGGCGGCACCGGCGACGACCAGATCTTCGCAGGCGGCGGCAGCGACCGCATCCTGCTGTCCAATGCCTTCGGCGACGATGTCATTTTCGGCGGCGAAGATACCGACGGCCTCGACGTGGACGTGCTCGACGCCTCCGGCATCACCGGCAGCGGCATCACCGTCACCCTGACGGGCGGCGAAAGCGGCACCGCGATCCTCGGAGCGGAGTCCGCCAGTTTCAGCGAGATAGAAGAGATCGTCTTCACCGATCAGGGCGATATCTTCAACGGCAATTTCATCACCGACGATATCGACATCGACACCGGCGATGGCAACGACACCCTGACCGAAGGCAACGGCAACAACACGCTGTCGGGCGGCGCGGGCGACGACCTGTTCAATGTCGGCTTCGGCGACAGCACCATCGACGGCGGCAGCGGCACCGATACCCTCTCGGCCGCCAGCGCCGATGACCCGTTGAACGTGCTCTTCACCGGCACCGCCTCCGGCACCCATACCGATCTCGACGCCAATCCCGATCAGGGCATCTTTTCAAGCATCGAAGCCATCGAAGGCTCGTCAGGGTCCGACACGATCAACGCCTCCGGCGATCTGGTCGGGGTAGAGCTCTCGGGGCGCGCGGGCGCCGATACCATCACCGGCGGCCAGGGCACCGACACGATCAGCGGCGGCACGGGCAATGACAGCCTGACCGGCGGCGCAGGCGCTGACCTGTTCATCTACACGCCGGGCGATGGGCTCGACACGATCTCGGATTTCAACACCGGCAATACCGGCCCCATCAATGACGGGGATAGCACCAACAATGATTTCATCGACCTGTCCGGCTTTTACGACCACCTGTTCGAACTCTGGGAAGACCAGGCAGATGACGGCATCCTGAACCAGTCGAACACCACCGACACCCAGGGCAACGCGGTCGATTATTCGGACAACACCCGCTTCGACACCGATGGCATCCCCGGCAACGAAGGCCTCGTCTTTACCGGGGCCTCCCCCTCGCCCACGTTTTTCAACGCCGACAATACCGGCGTGATCTGCTTTGCCGATGGCACGCTGATCGAAACGCCGCGCGGTCTCGTGCCGGTCGAAAAGCTGGCGGCGGGCGATCTGGTCCGCACCATTGACCACGGCTTCCGCCCCCTGGTCTGGGCCTCGCATACAAAAATGTCCTGGGATGCCTCGCCTCATTCCGACAAGCCGATCCTCATCAAGGCGGGCGCTTTGGGCCACGGTCTGCCCGCGACCGATCTCAAGGTATCCCCGCAGCATCGCATCCTGCTGCCCGACACCGATCATCACTCCGGCGTTTTCGCCCCCGCCATTGCCCTTTCAGGCCTGCCCGGCGTGCGTCAGATGGACGGATGCCGCAAAGTCACCTATCACCACATCATGTTCGCAGCACATGAGGTGATCGTCGCCAATGGCCTGCCCTGCGAAAGCTTCTTTCCCGGACGCATGGCGCTGCGCGCACTGTCCGCCGAAAACCGGCGCTCGCTGCGGCACTGTCTGCTCAAGGCGACCGCCGGCTCACTGGAGAGTTTCACATTGGCCCGTCCGCTCCTCAAGACCCGCGCCGCAAGAAAACGTGTCCACCGCGAACAGGTCAGCTGGATCGACCGCACACTGGCCGATGCCGGTCTCAAAATGCCGGCGCTCTGCGCGTTCGGCTGAGTGTGTCTTTCGGCGCCCGCTCGGGCAGTTGCGTACCAAAGGGACACAAATGCGCCGGGCAGCCCCCGATTTTGTACGAAACCCGCGTAGGATTGGTACGAACCCTACACATCCCGCACCCGCGCGCCCGTCAGGTGACACTCAATATCGCCATCAGGGCCACCGTCCCCCCGCGCGCCAGATCCGCATGCAGCGTCGGCCCCTCATATCGCGCCGCCGCGCGCCAGACCCCCACCACCGCAACCATGTTGTAAGGCAATGAAATCCCATAGCCGACAAGCAATGCCGGGATTGGATAATCAAATGAAATCAACGCCATGAATGCTAGACTTGTGACAGCATTGACAGCAAGTCCCAGCATCAGCGCCCAGGTCCAGAACGCCTCGGACAGCGATAAATCCCCTCGCCAAAGGGCGCGAATCCCGGACATGACCCCCACCTCACTCCCCATAGGGCATCTCATTTTCCCTATATTACAAAGATATTTATCTGGCGAAGCTAAAGCGTCACATCAATGAAGCATCGCATCCGCCTCAATAACAATCGAAATCAGGATCACCGCCGTCAGCATCACCGAGGCCACACCCAGCACAAGCCCCAACATGCTGATCAGCCCATCCCGCTCCACCAGCCCAACCCCCACAACAAACAAGGAAATCGCGGGAAACCAACCACTTAGCGGCAAGGGCAGAAACAAAGCAAAGGCGATCACGAACAGCAAAAGCCCCATCGGCCGCTCATTGCGCCGCGCAAAAAGCGCCGAGTAGCGCGGCGTCAGCACCCTCTCCAACCGCCGCGTCACCGGCCTCAGACGCAACACCGTGCGCCGAAGTTTCGCTTGCTCGATGGTCAGCCGCGCCAGTCGCCCGGGCAGCTTAACATGCGGATATCCCAGCATCATTTGCCCCGTCGTGACCAGCAGCGGCAGCGCCGTAATCAGCGTGGCCCCCGGCGGAAGCGGCAAAAGTGTCAGCAAAGAAAACACAACGATCGCCCATCCGAACGACGCCTCCCCAAGCTCCGACAGCAGATTCCCAAGCGTCAGCGTCCCCGCCAGATGCTGACTCCGCGATGTCCGCAGGATCGGCAGCGACAGCGAAGGCCTGCGTTTTCTTCCATCCCCGCGCTGCATGTGTTCCCTTTCAAGGTCCTGGCCGGGATATCATGCTCCACGCGTCCAATTGCAACCCAAACGTGCTTGGTCAGATCGCCCTATTACCAGCGCCTTGCGACAAATTTCTGATGGCCGTGTTTATTTTCGCCAACCTTCATCTTACGTGCACCGGTGCGGCGTTTGAACATCACTGCCGATATGCAGCGAACCGGAACTTGCATGCTTGACGATCTCCTTCTCGTGGCCGGTGGCCTTGGCCTTTTGTTTGTCGGCGGCGAGGCTCTGGTGCGTGGCTCGGTCGCCTTGGCGGAACGCATGGGTATCTCCAAGCTCTTGATCGGGCTGGTTATTGTCGGCTTCGGCACCTCGACACCGGAACTGTTGGTATCGGTCAATGCGGCTCTCGACGGCGCGTCGGAGATCGCCCTCGGCAATGTCGTCGGCTCGAACATCGCCAACATCCTGCTCATCATCGGCCTAGCGGCGCTGATCGCTCCGATCATCGGGTGGGACCGCACGGCGCTGCGCGAGGCACTGATCGCAACCCTCGTGTCGCTTGTCGCCCTTGGGCTGATGCAAGCCGCCGTCATCACCCAGACCCAGGGCATCGCGATGCTGGTGGTTCTGGCGGGCTATCTTTTTGCAAGCTACTGGCTGGAACGGCAGGACCGTTGGCCAGGACATTCCAGCACGAGGCCGCAGAATTCGAGGATATCCCCCTCTCGCGCCCATGGCTGCCGCCCGTTCTTGCACTGGGCGGTATCGCGGCGCTGGTGTTCGGGGCCGATCTGCTGGTCGAGGGGGCGGTCAACATCGCCCGCGATGTCGGCGTTCCGGACGCGGTCATCGGCCTGTCGCTGGTTGCGATCGGCACATCCCTGCCCGAGCTTGCCACCGCCATCGTCGCCGCCATCCGCCGTCATTCAGATGTCGTTCTGGGCAATGTCATCGGCTCGAATATCTTTAATATCCTTGCAGTTCTTGGGGTTACGGTTGTCATTCAACCCATCGAAGTCACGGCCCGGTTCCGCGATATCGATGCGCCGGTCATGCTTGCGGCCAGCATCCTGCTGCTGGCACTGCTTTTCGCGACCAAATCGATCGGGCGGATCTGGGGCGCCCTAATGCTTGCCCTCTATGCAGGATACATGGCGTTTCTTTTTTCGAGCGGCATGTGATCGCGACCACGAGCCAATCGCCCGATCACGACAAACGGCTTGCGATCATGCGAAGTCAAGCATGACATCCGTGCCCTTGGGCGAGCTTGAAATAGAGAACCGCGCCCCAAGCAACTGGCTGCGGCGCTTCATGTTGGCCAACCCGTGCGACGGGTTTTCGGCGATCCCCGGATCGTCCGCCACGAAACCCACGCCATTGTCGGAAATCCGGATCCTGTTTTCGTCCACGTAAATCGTGATCGTATCCGCCTGCGCATGCTTGATGACGTTTGTAATGGCCTCCTGCACGATCCGCGACAGGTTCAGGGCCTGCGACGGCCCAGTGTTACGCGGCCGCGGTTCGCCTTGCACCTGCCAGTCGAATTCGATGCCATTCTCGCTCAGCAAGCCCTCCAGCCGGGTGCGCAGCATCCCCAGAAGGGTCACCAGACTGTCGTGGTTCTCCATGCTGTCCAGCATCAGCGCCAGATCGCGCAGCGCATCCTCCAGCGCAAGACGGCATTTGTCATCGCCCACGTCATTGCGGCGCATATAGGACAGCGTGCTGACAAGCTGCCCCCCGATCCCGTCATGCAGGTCCAGCATGATGCGGCCGCGTTCTGCTGCAATCGCCTCGCGCTGCCGGATTTCCGCCAGTTCGGCAAAACTGGCCTCCAGCTCGGCGGATTTCTCGATGATGCGATTATTGAGCGAAGCCGTAAGATCCTCGTAGTCGCGCAAGGAATGGATCAGCCGCGACAGGATCAGCCAGATACCCGCCAGCGACATCACAAGCGGCATGAAATGAAACAGATGCATGGTCCGCGTCGGAGCCTCATGCAGCATCATGTAAAGCTCATAAGCGCCCATGACTGTTGAAATATTCAGGCAGGGAAAGAAAACTCCGAAATCCAGCGGGGTCATCAGGCGCCGATTGCACCAGATCACCAACAGACCGAAATACGCCGCAGGCACGGTGATCAGCACATTGCCCCACATCGACACCGCAAACGTATATTCCAGCGGAAGCACGAGGACCAAACTGACATAGAGTATCAGCGCGACGGCAATTGTCCGCTCTGGCCAACGCGATGCGAAGCCCAGAAAGCGAAACAGGAATTTCAACAAAAACAGCGTATAAAGTGCCGGAGACAAGATCCAGGACAGGGTCCAGATCCGGTATTCTGCGGACACCACCCCATAGCCGAAATGCACAAGCGTGATCATCGCGGTGGCACAGGACAGCCCCAGCCACAGATACTCGTGATCCTTGCGCCGGAACATCCACACCACCAGCAACGCCACCGCCAGGATACACATCAACCCAAGTGCGAACCTCGCCAGCCCCTGACTGAAGAAGGACCGCAACGCCTCGTATGGCTGCAGAATGTCCTTCGGCCCATAGAAGAACGGATGAAGATCCAGCCCCTCGGACGGCATACCGTACAGGGCCAGCTCGATCTGTACCTCTCCTGCCGCCACCAAAAGCCCCGGCACAGTCACCAAAAGGGGTGTGTTCCACAACCGATACGGCAGCGTGTTGGGGTGGAGAAGCAGTCCATTGACGCGCACATCGACATTATCGGCCAGCTTGGGAAAATAAACCGCGTTCACACCTTCGGCCGGTGCCGCCTGCTCAAGCGTGACGCGCATATGCAGGGTCGTGGGCTCGGGATCAAAACGGATGGGCGACGAAAACGGCAGATCCACCATGTCAGCGCTGGCACAGGCCGGTCCGTCGCACAGCATCACCTGCTTAACCATCACCGCACCCGGAATGTCGCGGATCTTGCCGAAGTTCAGCGCGAACAAGATGGACAGCAACACGGCAACCAACAGCCCCACGCCGACAAGGGCGCCAATGCTCCACCGGATCACAGGAAGCCTTTCTTCGACGCCCGCGCCACGGCTTCCATATTGGTGCTGACCTCGAGCTTGCGATAGATCGACGTGATGTGATTGCCCACCGTCCCGGCACTGATGCCCAATTGCTGCGCGATCTCGTGCCGCTTGTATCCCCTTGCCACCGCCTGCAAAATCTCGGCCTCGCGCTCGGTCAGGGGGGACAAACCCGGTTCCACAGAGCTCGTGCCCCCATCCTTGACCACCGCCAGAAGGTGCCGGGCGATACCGGGGCTGATCGGGCTGCCACCGTCCAGAACGGACAGGATATCGGTCCCGATCTGGCCCAGATCAGCGCCCTTGAGAAGATATCCCTTCGCGCCCGCCTGAATCGCCTCCAGAACGCGGGCCTCGTCCCCGAAAATCGACACGACCACCGCATCGACCTGCCAATCGGCGGCGGCGCAGGCGCGCACAGCCTCGATCCCCGACCCGTCGGGCAATCCGATATCCACCAGCAGGATACGCGGCTTGAGATCGAACAGCAGGTTGAGCCCATGATCCAGCGTCGAGGCACAGCCCACAAGGGTCAGCCCGTCCGTCACGTTGATCGCATCGCTCAGACGGGCGACGATATCGGCCCGATCCTCGATAATAAGAACGGAATGGTCGGTCACGGACAACTCTTGCACACCACTACCCAAATCACTCTAAATAAGCCGCTCATTTCTCATATGTGTGAATCCACACATTCCTTCAAGGAAATCATGATTCTAAGGTTCATGTGGGACGAAGGTGAGATCAGGTATTTCAATAGCAGTTTATTTTAACGGATGCCGCAAGTGAGTGGCGCGGCTGAGGTCAAGCAAATTGCAGTGTATTGGTAGTTTGCCGGGCTTCTCGTCACCTTCGTCCCACCTGCATCGCAGATGACAGGCGCAGCCGGACCCACAACCGGACCCGAGGCCGAGGTCGATACCAATGGCGTGCCTCACGATGCGCATGGGTGGGATATGGGCGGGATCCAGATACGCCGATGCGCGCCCCGCGACGTCCGAACTCCCATCCCGGTACCCCCGACAGACCCGGACCTGCCACAGGGCAAGTGATTCGGATGGTGTCCATTTTGTGTCAACATATTGGTGCGATCCGGCCAATTGTGACCACAGGAAATCACTCGAATGTTGGGAGTGCGGCCGGATTGTGATGACGGAATTTCGACCCGTCGGAACGCCGTGTCGTTCGCGCCACATCTCAAATTTGACATGTTTTGCCCCGCATGGCACCTGCGCCTTCAAAGCCACCAAGGCATCACTTTTTATCACTTAAAAACATATATTTAAACTATCATACTACTTTTGCATAGGCCCTCTGAATCGCGCTGAAATCTCCCTTGAATTTAGCTACATCCGGCTTGGTCTTTCGAAAATCGAAACCCCTTGGATGGACTATCGAAGCACTTGGGAGCATCCATTTGGTGTGATGTGGCGACAGGCCGCCGGCCCGATCCGGACTGCCTGAAGCAAACGCTAAATGTTGTGTGCAGGTGACCGTTGCAGCTCTGTGAAGGGCTGTCCGGCGCCTTCGGAGGAATGGTATGGCGTTCGCAACGTGCGATACGGAACTCGTCTGTCAAGGCCAAAATCGGTGCCATTGGCGCCTGCGTAGCTGTGCGCCCGGCAAAGGCAGTCTCCCGGACAATTCCCGCCACGCGTCCCTGTCACGGCTCTCGGCCGCACACAGGCTGGCTCATGCCCGCGCCCTGGCCCTGCTTGGCCTGACGACAGCGGTGCGCCCGTCCTTGCGCGGGGAGATCTGACATGGCGACAATCAATGGCCGCATCGTCTCTGACAGCAATCTCGACAAGACCGAAGCCGATGGCAGCGGCGGCTTTGAGGCGGGGATCCTCGGACAGACCGTCCAGCTTCTGGATTCCGGCGGCAACGTCATTGCGACAACCACCACTGACGCCTTCGGATTATATACGTTCACGGGTCTTGCCGCCGGCCAGTACCGGGTGGCGTTTCCGACCACCGCCGATGGTCTGCGCCTGGCTCAGGCCGATGTCGGCAGTTTCCAGAGCGACAGTGACGCAGACCCCAACACCGGGATCACCCCGCTCGTAACGGTCACGGACACTCAGGACCTGTTCGACATCGACGCCGTTTATGGCAACTACGTGGTTGATGGCACAGCCGGCGACGCCACGATCAGCGCGGGCTTCGTTGACGCTCAGGGTGACGCGCGCGACGGGGCCGATGGCAATGTCGATCTGATCGATGCGGGCGCAGGCAACGATTTCGTCGGTGCGGGCATCGGCAACGACACCGTTTTCGGCGGCGACGGCAACGACGCGCTCTATGGCGACGAAGACGATGACGAACTCTCGGGCGGTGTTGGCGATGACACGCTGGTGGGGGGCTTTGGCGCCGACACGATTTTCGGCGGCGCCGGCAATGATGTCATTACCTTCGACAACCCGTTTCGGACCGATGAGGCTCCGGCCACCGATGGTGGCGGTGACGTGGTGTTCGGCGGCGCCGAGGGCGCGCTCGACAATGATATCCTCGACCTGCGCGGCGCGGGCAATGTCACCATCGAACAGGAAATCGACCCCAACGACGAAGGCGCAACCCGCGGGATCGTCACCTTCCAGAACGGGTCGACTCTCACCTTCGAAGGGATCGAGACGATCCTGACCGATAATGTCGATGGTGCCGATACAGGCCAATTCATGCCCGTGGGCTTTGCCGATGGCGATGGCGACGCGATCACCGAAGGTGCTGACACGGTCTTTGGCAATGGCGGCGCTGACGACATCCGCGCAGGCGGCGGCAATGACCTCGTCTATGGCGGCGAAGACAATGACTTCGTCGATGCCGGAACCGGGGACGATACCGTGTTCGGCAACGAAGGCAATGACGACCTGCGCGGTGGCGGCGGGAATGATCGTCTCGATGGCGGCGTGGGCAACGAGTTCATCGACGGCGGCGCGGGCAACGATGTCATCTTCGGCGGCGAGGGCAACGACGATCTGCGCGGCGGCACCGAAAACGACGCGCTCTTCGGCGGCACAGGCAACGACCAGCTGCTCGCCGGTGACGGTGACGACACGCTGCGCGGCGGCGATGGCGTCGACGTCATGCGCGGTGAAGCCGGCAATGACAACATGCTTGGCGGCGGCGACGGCGACCAGATGTTCGGCGGCGTCGGTGACGACTTCATGGGCGGCCAGGACGGCAACGATACGCTCGATGGCGGCGACGGTGCGGATTTCGTCGCGGGCGACAACGGCAACGACCTTGTCCAGGGTGGCGCAGGCAGCGACACGCTGGTCGGCGGTGCCGGGGCGGATACGCTCGATGGCGGCCTTGGCAATGATTTCTTCACCGCGGACAACCAGTTCGTCACGACCGACGATCCCACCGCCGATGCGGCGGGCGATGTGGTCTTCGGCGGCGCCGAAGGGACAACGGACCTCGACACGCTCGATTTGCGCGGCGCCGATGTGGTGCAGATCGAAAAAGAAGACGACCCGAACGATCCCGGAGCTGCGCGCGGTGTCGTGACCTTCTCCACGGGAGAAACCCTGACCTTCGAAGGCATCGAACTGATCCTGACCGATGCGGTCGACGGCACCGAAGCCGGTCAGTTCATGCCGGTTGGTTTCACCGACGTCGACGGCGAAGTGATCACCGAAGGGGCCGATACGATCCTCGGCAATGGCGGCAACGATGACATCCGCGCAGGCGGCGGCAACGATATCGTCGATGGTGGCTCGGGCAATGATTTCATCGATGCCGGGTCAGGGGATGACACGGTTACCGGCGGCACCGGCAATGACGATCTGCGAGGCGGCGACGGCATCGACAGCATCGACGGCGGTACCGGCGTTGACTTCATCGATGGCGGCGCCGGCAATGACACGCTGATCGGCGGCGAGGGCGCCGACGACCTGCGCGGCGGCACCGAAGACGACCTGATGTTCGGCGGCGCGGGCAATGACCAGTTGCTCGCCGGCGACGGCGAGGACACGCTGCTCGGCGAGGACGGCGACGATCTGATGCGCGGCGAAGCGGGCAATGACACGCTCGACGGTGCCGCGGGCGCCGACCAGTTGTTCGGCGGCGCCGGTAACGACAGCCTGATCGTGTCGGCCAATGACACCGTCTCGGGCGGCGACGGCGACGACATTTTCACCATCGATCAATCGATCACCGATGGCCCCGGCACCATCACCATCACCGGCGGCGAAGGCGCCGAGACCGCAGGCGACACCCTTGTCCTGACCGGGCTGGGTCCGGTGGACATCACCTATACCGGCGACGATCCTGCCAGCGAAAGCGGCACAGCCACCTATTTCGACGCCAATGGCGACCTCGTCACCATCAATTTCTCCGAGATCGAGAATTTCGTCGTCTGCTTCACGCGCGGCACCTTGATCGCGACCGACCGCGGCGAAGTTCCCGTCGAAGAGCTGACCACCTCGGATCGTGCCATCACGATGGATGACGGCTATCAGCCCATTCGCTGGATCGGCTCGCGCAAGCTCAGCGGGGCGGAACTGGCCGCCAATCCCAAGCTCCGGCCGATCCGCATTCGCGCAGGTGCGCTGAGCCCGAACTTGCCGGTCCGCGATCTGGTGGTCTCACCTCAGCACCGGGTGCTCGTGCGCTCCAAGGTGACGCGCCGCATGTTCCAGACCGACGAGGTGCTGGTGCCAGCCAAGGCGCTTGTGGCGCTGCATGGCGTCGAGATCGACGAGGCCCCGGATGGTGTCGAATACTGGCATATCCTGTTCGACCGCCATCAGGTGATCTTCTCCGAAGGTGCCCCGACCGAGTCGCTGTTCACCGGCCCCGAGGCGCTCAAGTCCGTATCTGCCGCCGCGCGCGAGGAAATCTTCACGCTGTTCCCCGAACTGGCCGATCCGGACACCTACGGCGCGCCCCTGCCCGCGCGGCCCCTGATCCCCGTGCGCCGTGGTCTCAAATTGGCCGAACGCCTGTCGATGAACGGCAAGATGCCCCTGGAAAACCGGGTCTGACCGCCTGGCTGCCGTTTGGATGCCAGCGGCTACACGGACTTGGCGCGTTTCGTCATCTGAACGAAGACAACCGGCGCCCATAGCAGAAGGCCCACCGCCATCGTGGTCAGGCCCGGCGCGATGAACAGCAGCGACACCAGCCCGACCCACCACCGCTCCAGCCGCGACATATGCGTCAGAAAAAAGCCCGAGAACGCCACGCCGAGCCCGGCAATCCCGATCATCGCCCCCGCCAGCGTCACCGTGAACGCAGCCCAGGTGAACCCGTCCGTGACGATCAACAGCGCCGGGGAATAGACGAAGACGAACGGCACCAGCGCCTTTGCGATGCCCAGCCGGAACGCGGTGTTTCCGGTCTTGAACGGGTTGGCCCCCGCGATCCCCGCCGCCGCATAGGCCGCAAGGGCCACGGGCGGCGTGATATCGGCCAGCACGCCGTAATAGAACACGAAGAAATGCGCGACGATCGGCTCCACCTGCAGCAGGCCAAGCGCCGGGGCCGCCACCGCCACAAGGATGATATAAGTGGCCGTGGTCGGGATGCCCGCGCCCATGATGATGCAGGCCACCGCAATCAGGATCAGCGAAAAGAACAGCGTCCACTGACCGATCGTGAACAAGCTCAGCGGCCAGACGCTCCCGGCGATATTGCCGATATCGGTCGCCGTCTGCACCACCACATAGCCCAGCCTGAAGCCCACACCGGTCAGCGTGACGACACCCACGACGATGCCGACCGTCGCCGCCGCCGCCCCCACGGCCAGCGTGTTGCGCGCGCCATCCGCCAGCGCCGTCCACAGATCATGCAGGGTCAGCCGGTTGACCGGGTTCAGAAACCCGATCACGACACAGGCGATGATGCCATAGACCGCCGCGAAATCCGGGGTCTTGCCGCTCAGGATCATGTAGACCAGAACGATCAGCGGAATGACCGACAGCCAATGCTGGCGCAGCACGATCCCCATCTTGGGCAGCTCATCCGCCCTCAGCCCGCGCAGGCCCAGCTTGCGGGCCTCCAGATGCACCATGATGAAGATGCCGAAATAATGCAGCAAGGCCGGGAAGAGCGCGGCTGCCAGAACATCGCGCAGCGGAATTTCCAGGTATTCCACCATGATGAAGGCTGCAGCCCCCAGGATGGGCGGCGTGATCTGACCCCCGGTGGACGAAGTCGCCTCGACCGCGCCCGAGAAATGCGGCGGATATCCCACCTTTTTCATCGCCGGGATGGTCAGCGCTCCGGTCGTCACCGTGTTGGCGATGCTCGAGCCGGATATGGTGCCCATGAAGGCCGACGAGAAGATCGCCACCTTGGCCGGTCCGCCCGCATAGCGCCCCGCCACCACCATGGCCAGATCGATGAACAGCTGCCCCAGCCCGATCCGCGTGGCCAGCACGCCGAACAGGATGAACAGGAATACATATTGCGCCATCACCCCGATGGCGATGCCATAGATCCCCTGATTGGTCATGTAGAGATGGTTGATCAGCCCCTCCCAGGCCACCCCCCCATGCTTGAGCGCCCCCGGCGCCCATGGCCCGAAAAGCGCGAAGGCCACGAAGACCAGCGCGATCAGAGGCAGCGTCGAGCCGACCGAGCGCCGCGTGGCCTCGAGCGTCAGCAGCAGCAGGGCCGTGCCCATCACCACATCGAAGGACGACGGATTGCCAACCCGCACCGATACGATCTCGGGCGGCAGCAGCGGCAGGTAAAGCGACGCCCCCACCGCCAGACAGGCCAGCAGGATATCCACGACGGGCACCCCGTTGATCCTGTACCATGCCGGTTTCGGCAGATCAGTGCTCAGCGATCTGCGCCATGCAAACAGCAGGAACACCAGCCCCAGCACGAAAGACAAATGGATCCCGCGATGCAGCAACTCGCGCACCAACGCAAAGCCCGACGCGTAGAAATGATAGACCGACATCGCCACAAGCACGGCGCTGATGACGATCCCGATGACCTTCCCCGTGGGTCTGAAGGCCAGTTCGGGATCGAATTTGCGCTCGATCTCGTGAAGCTCTTCGGGCGTCAATTCATGGTCGGGATCATACTGAGACATGGTCGGGTCCGTCAGGGCTTGAGGTCATCGCGATATCAAAGACAAAACCCGGCCGCCCTTGGGCGACCGGGTCGGGAACGTGCCGTGTGACGGCTTATTCCAGCAGGCCGGCCTCACGATAGAAGCGCTCTGCGCCTGCGTGCAGCGGAACGCCGACGCCGCTCAGGGCGGTATCGGGCGTGATCGTCTTGCCCTTGGCGTGGCCCACATCCAGCAGCTTGCGCGAGTTGTCGTTCCAAAGCGCCTTGGTGATCTGGTAGATCAGCTCGTCATCCTCTTCCGCCGAGGTGAACCACTGCGCCCCGACCGCCACGGTCGGCGTCGTATCGACACCCTCATAGGTGCCCGCGGGGATCTCGCTCTGCGCGAAGAAGCCGTATTTGTCGGTCAGCGCCGCGGCACCCGCTCCATCGATCGGAACAAGCTTGATATCCTCTGCCGAGGCCAGCTCGACCAGCGATCCTGTCGGATAACCCGCCACCACGAAAAACGCGTCGATCCGCCCGTTGCGCAGCGCATCGGAGGCCGCATTACCCTTCAGCGCCTCAGCGGTGAGATTGTCGACGCCCAGACCGTTGGCCTCGAGGATCAGCAGCGCATCGACATAGGTGCCCGAGCCCGGCTCATCCAGCGACACGCGCTTGCCCGCCAGATCGGCGACACTGTTGATCCCGCTGTCGGCCTTGGCGACAAGGTGGATATGCTCTTCGAAGAGCGCCGCGATCGTGCGCAGGTTCTCGGCGGGGGGCTGGCCCTCCATCGTGCCGGTGCCGGTATAGGCCCAATAGGCCACGTCCGACTGGGCAAAGCCCGAATTGCGCAAGCCCGAGACGATGGCATTGATGTTGTCGACCGACCCGCGCGACGACACCGCCGACGCGATCAGACCGTCCACACCACAGCTGCCGCCCTCTTCGCAGGGGCGCGATCCGGGCGGTTTCGAGATGGCATTGGCGATCACGCCGCCGACCGGATAATAGGTATACGCCGTTCCACCGGTACCGATGGTGAAGAACTTCAACTCCTGTGCAACAGACGCACCTGCCAGACCAAGGCTCAGAACGGCCCCCGCGACAAATGTCCGTGCGATTTTTACCATAGTATTCACTGGGTTCTCCCTGCAGTTTTGTGAGACATTTTCGGCCACTCTACCGGGCCGGTACTGCGCTTACAACGCATCTCTTGGGCTCTTGCGCTCTGGCGCGCATTGCATGTCGGGCTTTCCTTCGGTCAGTCATGCGATTGCAGCCCCCATCGCTGCGCCAGCCGCGCGGTGACGCCGATGATCGAACTGGCAAAGGGCAGGATGATGAAAATACGCACCACGTGAAAGGCCGTGACCACCGCCAGACCGTCCTCGAGGATCTTCGCCGTCAGGGCCATTTCCGTGACACTGCCCGGCGCCGTCGAGAGCATCATCACCTGCCATTTCTCATCCGTGATCCATGTCAGAGCCATTCCCATGCAGATGCAAAGCGCGATCAGCAGAAGCGACGCCATGATCGCCCCCGGGATGAACCCGCGCGCATGTCGCACCAGATCACGGTCGAACACCGCCCCCAGCCAGACGCCCAGAAACACCTGCGCCAGCACCAGCACCGGATAGGGATAGGCGGTGATCGGCAGGCTGAACGCCGCCGCCAGCGCCGCCCCGCCAAGCGATCCCACGAAAAACGGATTGGCCAGCCGCACCGCGCGCGCCGCATAGGCCCCCGCCACGCCCGCAAGCGCCAGAAGCAGCGCCCCCGATGCCGTCCACTCCATCCGGCTCAGCGCCGCGACCGGGTCTTTCACCGTGCCGTCAAGCGCCACGATGGCCGGCGGAATCAGAAGCACCAGCAACATGATCCGCAACGTCTGCGCAAAAACCACCGGGCCGGGCCGCACATTGTGCTTGACCGCCAGCGTGGCGCTTTCCACCGGCCCCATCGGGATCGAGGCCAGAACCGCCGTGATGATATCGGCCCGCGTGACCCGCATCAGGAATGCCGCCACCACGAAGCCAAGCCCGATCGTCAGGATCGCCGCCCCCACCATCGGAATGAGCAACGACACCATCGCCCCCACCGCCTCGGGGGTGAACGACAGCCCCACGGATGTCGCGACAAGAACCTGCCCGATCTGGCGGGTCTGCCCCGGCACCGGCAGCGGTCGGTCAAGCATCCGCACGCTCGAGGCAAAGACCATCGCCCCGATCATCCAGGGCAGCGGAAAATGCAGCCAATGCGCCACCAGCCCGAAAAGCAGCGCCCCCGCATAGATCGCCACCAGATGCACAAGGCGCCTGAGCGACCAGTCCGGTGTCATCTCGGGCATCTTCCGGTCGCCTCAGTCCAGCGGCACAAGGCCGGGACCAGAACACTGCGCAGCGCCGGGGCGGATCGCACCACCCTGCCATCTCTGCCGTGTCTGCCGCTCCCGCTGCCGCGCCATGCGCCTGCGCCTCACTTCGGGCACTCCCCCTCGCCGATGTCCCAGAACAGGCCCGCCATCAAGCGCAGCGCATCCCGGCAGACCGGCTTGAGAACATGCTCATCCGGCGCATGTTGCGAACAACCCCGATAGGAATGCGGCACCCAGACGGTGGGCAATCCAAGAATATCCGTGAAGGCGTCATTGGGCAACGAGCCTGCCAGATTGGGCAGGATATGCGGCGCCTGCCCCGCGGTGCGTTCCAGCGACGCCGCGACAAAGGTGACCCACGGGTGATCCGGCGACAGCCGGGTGGCACGGAAAAAGCCGCGCTCATGCGGCACGATCTGCACCTTTTCGAACCCCTGTGCATCCAGATGCCGGCGCAGCGCGGGCACGATATCCTCGGGGGTCGTGCCCACCACGTAGCGCAGCTGGCATGTGGCGCGTGCATGGGCCGAAATCGCGTTGACCGGCGCCTCTGGCACGCCGCTCTTCATCGCCAGCACCGCAAAACTGTTCCAGCCATAGGCGCGCTCGGCCGGGGTCAGGCTTTCCTCGCCCCAATCCTCGTCGATCGACGGCCCGTCGCCCCCTGCGATCGGCAGATCGCGCAGCGCCGCGCGCACGTCATCGCTCAGGCTGTCGGGCCGCCATTCGGGGATCCGGATCTGGCCGCGCACATCGGTGATCGTGGACAGCGCCTGCGCAAGGATCATCGCGGGATCCGCCAGCAGCCCGCCCCAATTGCCCGAATGATGCGCACCTTCGCGCAGATCCACCACCAGATCGAAGGTCACGCCCCCGCGCGAGCCCATGAACATCGTCGGTGTCTCGGGCTGCAGGCGCGGCCCGTCCGAGGCGATCAGCACATCCGCCGACAAATCCGCCTTGTGCGCCTCGAAAAACTCCGCCAGCCCCGGCGAGCCGGTCTCTTCGCCGGTCTCGATCACCATGCGGCAGTTGAAACCAAGCTGCCCGCGCGTCTGCAGCACCGCCTCCAGCGCCGCGATATTGATCAGATGCTGGCCCTTGTTGTCCGCACTGCCCCGCCCATAAAGCCGCTCGCCCTCTTCAATCAGGCGAAAGGGATGCAGCCCCTCGCGCCACTGGTCGGCCTGGGCGCGGATCACATCGCCATGCCCATAGCTCAGCACGGTGGGCAGATCGTCGCCCTCGTGGCGCTCGGCCACAAGGATCGGCCCCGCGCCCTGCACCGGATTGGGATGGATCTTGCAGCGAAACCCCATGCCGGTCAGCCGCTCGGTCATCGCCTCTTCAAGATAGCGCGCCAGTTCGGCCGCCTGTGCGGGGTTCTGGCTTTCGGTCTCATAGGCCACGAGATCGGACAGTTCGGCCTGAAAGCGGCCCTCGTCGAAAAAACTGGATACGGTTTCGATTGCGGAATTGCGTGTCATTTTGTGCCTGTCAGGTTGTCTTCGCAAATGGCGTCGCCCCAGGGCGACATGATCTCGGTGCAGCCGCTGTTGCAACCGTCACGGCGCATCACGCCCGCCGGACAGGCGAACGCATAGGGAAACGGGCTGCGGCGGGTGGTGATGACGGGATGATCCGCGGCCAGCGCCTCGATCACGGGGGCTGGCAGGGTCTCGTCGGCGACGATGGTCCTGCCCCCCGAGACATCGATGCGCGGCTGGTGAAAGGCCTGCCCCACATCCATCCCGAAATCGACGACGAAAGACGCCATCTGCGCCATCGCCGACACGATCTTGCGCCCCCCCGAGGCCCCGAAGGCAAAGCGCGTCTCGCCGCTCTCGCCAAGGATCGGGCAGACATTCATCAGGCATCTCTTGCCCGCGCCAAGCGAATTGGGCCGCCCCGGCACCGGGTCGAACCACATGATCCCGTTGTTCATCAGCAACCCCGTCGAGGGCGACACGACCCTTGAGCCGAAAATCGACAAAAGCGTCTGTGTCTGAGCGACCATGTTGCCATGCCGGTCGACCACCGAGAAATGCGTGGTGCAGCCCGGATGGGTCTCGGCCTCGCCGGTATCTCCCATGGTCTGCAGCCGCTCGGCATAGGCGTCGAACAGCCCGCCCGCGGTGGCGCGAAACGACGTGGCATCCGGCTCCGGGCCAAAGCCTGTCTGCGCCATCGCTTGAAATGCGTGCCGCAAGGTCGGCCCCGCCGTCAGGCCCGGCACCGCATGAATCTGCCCGCCGCGATACCCGAAACTCAGCGCCTCGCTGAACTGTGCGCGGTAGCTGCGCAAATCCTCGTGGCTCAGGCTGCCTCCCTTGGCCTGCATGTCCGCCGCCAGCGCCGCCCCCAGGTCGCCGTCATAAAACGCGCGGGCACCCTCGCGCGCCAGCGTCTGCAGCGTGTCGGCCATGCGCGACTGATCGAGCCGCTGTTCGGCCAGCGCCGTCCAGCCGCTGATCTTCGGCCATTGCCCATCCTCCAGAAACAGCGCCGCCGCATCCGCGTCCTTGGCCAGCTCCCGTGTCGTCGAGGCGATGACCAGCGCGGCATACCAGTCCACCAAAAGCCCCTCTCGGGCGAACCCGATGGCCGGCGCCAGCAGATCGGCCCAGGGCATCCTGCCATAGCGCGCATGCATCTGGCCCATGCCATCCACGACACCCGGCACCGCCACGGCCGTGGCACCCTGCACGTTGCGATTGTCCACCACCTCTTCCCAAGGGAAGAGATCACCGGCAAGCCCCTTGCCGCTCAGAGGATAGTCTGCAGGGTCCAACGCCCCCGGCGCGCGCATCCCGAAATTCAGCGCCTCGGCGCGCGCCTCGTCCGCGCGCCACAGCATCAGCGCGCCGCCGCCCGCCGGGCCACTCATCCACGGCTCCAGAACACCAATGGCGAACGAAGTGGCGATCGCGGCATCCACCGCATCGCCGCCCGCCTCCAGAACATCCGCCCCCGCCTGTGCCGCCAGCCTGTGCTGGGCCGCGACAACGCCCTTGTCGGTCTCGATCACGGTCTTCGTGGTGCGCGCCGTGCGCGACAGGTTCACCGACATCTCAGGCCACCTTCGCGTCATATATCGGGCTTTGCGGATCGTGCAGATGGCATTCCACCCGGCCATGCCCGGTATCCACGGGCCTCGGCGCCACTGCCTTGCAATGCGAAGTGGCCATCGGACAGCGCGGATGGAACTGGCACCCCGAAGGCGGGTCGATCGGATTGGGATAGGCCATGCCAAGTTGCGTGTCCGGCACGCCAAGCCCCGGCTCGGGCGTCAGCACCGATTTCAACAATGCCTGCGTATACGGATGCCCCGCCCTGTCGAACAGGCCCGCCACATCCGATTCCTCGACGATCCGACCCAGATACATCACCGCCACGCGCGTCGCCAGATGCTCGACCACCGCCAGATCGTGACTGATGAACAGATAGGTCAGCCCGAATTCGCGCCGCAGATCCCCCAGCAGGTTCAGGATCTGGCTCTGCACCGACACATCCAGTGCCGATGTCGGCTCGTCGCAGATCACGATCTCGGGCTTCATGATGAGCGCTCGGGCAATCGCCACGCGCTGCCGCTGACCACCCGACATCTGGCTGGGATAGGTGTTCATCACCCGCGCCGGCAGCCCCACGATATCGAGGATGTCGCGCACCTTGCGCTCCCACTCCTCGGGGCCGCCCACCTTGTGCACCCGTAGCGGCAACGAGACGATGTCGAAAATGCTCTTGCGCGGATTGAGCGAGGAATAGGGATCCTGAAAGATCGGCTGGATGCGCCGCGCAAGGCTCAGCCGGTCTTGTGCGAGGATTTCCTTGCCGTCGATCATGACCTGCCCATGGGTCGGCGCCTCCAGCCCCAGCAGGATCTTGGCCAGCGTGGACTTGCCGCAGCCCGACTCGCCCACAAGGCCCAGCACCTCGCCGCGCGGCAGCGACAGCGACACGTCGTTGACCGCCGTCAGCGGCTTGGCCTTGCCGAAAATCCCCTGCTTGACGCGGTATGTCTTGGTGACGCCCCGCAATTCCAGCACGGCTTGGGATGTCTCTTGGCTCATGCGAGGGCCTCCTCTTCGGCGTGGCGCTTGCCGTCCTCGTGAACGCAGCGGAACTTGTGGCCCGCCTCGCCGCGCAGCGGGATCGCCTCGTGGCAGGCCGGCACCGCATGCGCACAGCGCGTGCGAAACGCGCAGCCCCGGATATCGCCGATCAGCGACGGCACGATGCCCGGGATCGTGCCAAGCCGGCTTCCGCGCTCGGTCTTGCCGGGCAGCGGGATGCAGCGCAAAAGCCCGCGCGTATAGGGATGGGTCGGCGTGTTGAACACCTCGGTCGCGGCCCCCGTCTCCACCAGCTCGCCCGCATACATCACCGCCACCTTGTCGGCCACGCGCGCCACCACGCCCAGATCATGGGTGATCAGGATCATCGCCATGTTCATCTCTCGGCCCAGATCATGCAGCAAGCGCAGGATCTGCGCCTGGATCGTCACGTCGAGCGCCGTGGTCGGCTCGTCCGCGATGATCAGCTCGGGCTCGCACATCAGCGCCATGGCGATCATCACCCGCTGGCGCAGCCCCCCCGACAACTGATGCGGATATTGCGACAACCGGCTTTCGGCGGCGGTGATCCCCACTTTTTCCAGCAGTTCCACCGCGCGGGCGCGCGCCGCCTCTCGCCCCACCTTGCGGTGCAGCAACAGCGCCTCGGTCAGCTGATCGCCGATCGTATAGGCCGGGTTGAGGCTCGTCATCGGCTCCTGAAAGATCATCGACATCCGCGCGCCCCGCAGACTGCGCATGGTGCGCGGGCTGGCGGTGGTCAGGTCGGTGCCGTCGAACTCCAGCCGGTCCGCGCCCCGGCGGATGGCCTTGCCCAGAAGGCCCATCACCGCCAGCGAGGTCAGCGACTTGCCCGACCCGCTCTCGCCCACGATACACAGGGTCTCGCCCCGGTTCAGATCGAAATCGATCCCCCGCACCGCGTGCAGCGTGCCACCCCCGACCGGAATGTCGATGGTAAGGTTTCGGACACTCAGCAAAGGTTTGTCCATTCTCTCAGCTCCGGTTTTCCGGGGCGGTCACGTCGCGCAGACCGTCCCCCATCAGATTGATCGCCAGCACCAGCAGGAACAGCACCGCGCCGGGAATAAGCACCAGCCACGGCTCGAACAGCATCATGTTCTTGCCCTCCGACACCATCAGCCCCCAGCTCGGGGTCGGCGGCTGGACGCCCAGACCCAGAAAGGACAGCGCCGCCTCCAGCAAGATGGCATGCGCCATTTCCAGCGTGACCACCACGATGAGGTTGTTGGCGATATTGGGCATGATCTCGGACAGGATCACACGCGGGGTCGACGCGCCGATCGCGCGTGCGGCGGCCACGTATTCGCGCCCCCTCACCTGCAATGTCGAGGCGCGCATGACCACCGCGAAGCGGTCCCACAGCAAAAGCCCCAGCACCACGATCACCACCTGCAACGAGCCGCCCAGAATGGCCACCACCGCCAGCGCCACCAGCACCACCGGCATCGCAAGGCGCACATTGATGAGGAACGTGACAACCATGTCCACGCGCCCCCCGAAATAGCCCGCGGCCACCCCCATCGCCGTGCCGATCACACCCGAGATCAGCGCGGCAATCGCCCCGATCATCAGCGACACCCGCGCGCCATAGATCAGGCGCGACAGGTAATCGCGGCCCAGATGGTCGGTGCCAAGCGGATGCTCCCAGCTGCCCCCCAGAAACACCGGCGGCTCCATCCGGTTCATCAGGCTCTGGGCATAAGGATCATGCGGCGCCAGCAGCGGCGCAAAGATCGCCACGAACAGCAACAGCCCCAGCACGACGGCCCCGATCAGCAACCCCTGATGGCCGAAGATGCGCTTGCGCAGCATCTGTCCCGGGGTCGGGCCGATGATCTCCTGAAGAAGCGGGTCTTTGGTTTCGCTCATCGCCATGTCAGCTGCTCCGCATGCGCGGATCGAGCCATGCGTTCAGCACATCCGCGAGAAAAGTGAAAACGATGTAGAACATCGAAAAGACCAGGATCAGCGCCTGCACCGTGGGCAGATCGTTGCGCGCGATGCTTTCCCACGCCAGATAACCCGCGCCATGCAGCGCAAAGATCGACTCCACCACGATCGAGCCGCCCAGCATGAACCCCATCTGCACCGCCGCCAGCGACACCACCGGGATGATCGCATTGCGCAGCGCGTGCCGGAACAGCACCCGCCCCTCGGGCGCGCCCTTGGCGCGCGCCGTGCGGATGTAATCGGATGCCAGCACATCCAGCATCCCCGCCCGCGTCAGGCGCATGATCGCGGGCATCGCGTAATAGCCCAACACGATGGTCGGCATGATGAAATGCGCCGGGCTCGACGCGCCCGAGGGCGGCAACCAGCCCAGCTTGATCGCGAAAACCACGATCAGGATCAGACCGAACCAGAAGCTCGGCATCGCCTGCCCCGCCACCGACAGAAACAGCGCCACCCGGTCGATGATCGAATTCGGCCGGATCGCGGCCGCCACGCCAAGCGGCACGGCGGTCGCCAGCGCAAAGGTGATCCCGCAGACCCCAAGCGTCATCGTCACGCTCAGCCGCTCGGCGATGAGCGACGCCACCGGCAGCCGGAAATAATAGCTCTCCCCGAAATCGCCCTGCACCGCCGACAGCAGCCAGTCGAAATACTGCACCAGCATCGGCCGATCGAAGCCATACAGCTTGCGGATCGCTTCGATATCCTCGCCGCTGCCGGTCTCCCCGGCCAGCGCAGCCGCAGGATCGCCGGCCATGAACAGCAACGTGAAACTGATGAACGAGACGGTAAAGGCCACCAGAACGGCAAGCCCCAATCGTTTCAGAATAAAGATAAGCACGGGCAAAACCCTTTTCTCGTCGCGCGCACGGGCGCGAGACCACGGTCAATGTCGGGCGGACCCTCTCGGGGCACCGGGCAAACCGGCGGGCGGCGCATCACGCACCGCCCGCAGCTTTTCAGCGATCAGTTCCAGGACATGGTCGTGAAGCGCAGCACCTCATCGGCGGTGGGCGTGTACGCGACCTCGTCGGTATAGACGTAATTCGTGTTGTACGAGAACATCGGCGCCCAATAGGCCTGATCGGTGATCCGCTCGATGGCCTTGGTGTAATGCTCGATGCGCACCTCCGGATCGGTCGAACTGTCGGCCACGTTCAGATCCGCCAGAACCTGGTCGTCGCGCGCATCGTCCAGCGAGCCATGCTTGAAGAACTGACTCACCATCGCCGAGGCATCGTTGATCGAGAAGCTGCCCCAGGTCAGGAAGGCCAGCGGCACCTCGCCTTTCATGTTCTGCTCGCGCAGGGCGGAATATTGCAGGAACTTGAAATCGGTCTTGATGCCGACCGCGTTCAGATAGCTCATGATCGCTTCGGCATATTCGCGGTCGCGATAGGCATAGAACTCGATGGTGAACCCGTCGGGATAGCCCGCCTCGGCCAGAAGCGCGCGCGCCTTCTCGGGATCGTAGTCATAGGTCTTGGCCGCCTCTTCGACACAGCCGAACTGGCTGGGGAAGCAGGGCGTATAGACGACGCGCGACTTGCCCTTCAGCAGCGCATTCACCAGCTCTTCGCGGTTGATCGCGTGATTGATCGCCCGCCGCACCCGCAGATCGGTGACCGGCGTATCGCCCGACCGGCCCGCCGCATCCATGTTCAGGTATCCCACCCGCATCGTGGATTCGTTCTGCACCGTGAAGCGGCCCATCTCGGCCAGCTTTTCGGCCTGATCGGCAGGCACCTGCCAGATCATGTCCAGCGATCCGCTGAACAGCTCGGCCATCTGGGTGTTCACATCCGGGATCGTGCGGATATCCACATTGCCGATCTCAGGCTGACCCTTGGGGCTGTCGTGATAATTCTCGTTCTTCTCGAGCACGAAATGCTGGCCCGGAACGACCGACACGACCTTGTAAGGCCCGGTCCCCACCGGATTGAGCCCCATGCCGCTGGGTCCTGCCTCGGCGTAATACTGATCGGGATACATCGACACCGGACCCGACAGGAATTCGATCGCCGCCGGGAATTTTTCCTTCAGCAGGATGCGCACCGTGTAATCATCGACCTTCTCGGCCGATTTCATCCAGTTGACATTGCGCTGCGTCTTGACGCCGTTTTCTTCCTTGGCGACGAAATTGACCGTGTAGACCACGTCATCGGCGTTGAACGGCTCGCCATTGTGGAAGGTCACACCCTCGCGCAGCTTCAACTCCAGCGTCGTGTCGTCGATCCATTCCCACGACGTGGCCAGATTGCCCGAATACTCGTTGGTCACCGGATCGCGATAGATCAGACCATCCCAGATCGCACGCTGCAGGACCACGCCCTCGCGCGACGAGTTGAAATAGCTGTCCACGTTTTCCAGCTCCTTGGTGAAGGCCACGCGCAGCGTGTCATTCGCCTTGTCGGCCAGCGCAGCCCCCGCCGACGCCGCCAGCGCCAGCCCCGCGATCGAGGATTTCAACCATGTTTTCCGCATCACTGTCTCCCTTGCGTGAAAGGACGATCCGTCATGTTCCGTTCGCCCGGTTTATATCTTGACGCCGTATCATATTATGATACTTAAAACTTATATATGATCCATAATGCGAAACCGGGGCTGAGCGTCAACCCCTTTCCTCCGCCGCGCGCGCAAACACAGGGCACGTCCATGGACTCGAAACAGAACACGCTCTATGTCGCATCGCTTGCCAAAGGGCTGCGCCTCCTGCGCGCCTTTGACGAAGGCAATACCGAGCTGTCACTGGGCGAACTGGCCCAGCGCAGCGGGCTCGACAAAAGCGCGACCCAGCGTCTGGCCAACACGCTTCACATGGAGGGGATGCTCGACAAGGATCCCGACACGCGCCGCTTCCGCCCCTCTCACGCCTGGCTGCAGCTGGCCTATGCCTATTACTGGTCCGATCCTCTGGTCGGACAGGCGATCCCCAAGCTGATCGACCTCGCGCAGGAGCTGGGCGAGACGGTGAACCTCGCCGAGATGTCCGGCGATCATATCGTCTATGTCAGCCGCCTGCCCTGCAAACGCACCTATTTCGCGGCAACGATCATCGGGCGTCGTCTGCCTGCGCTCTCGACATCAGCGGGCCGGGCGATTCTCTCCACCTATCCCGAACAAGAACGCAACGCCGCGATCGACAACTGGCCGATCAAGGTATTCACCCCCGGCACCACCACCGACCGCGCCGAGATCCGGCGCAGCGTCGAAGAGGCGGTGCATGACGGGTTCGCGATCTCCACGGGTCAGATGATCCTCAACGAAATCGGCGTCGCCTCTCCGATCATCGGCCATGACGGGCGCGCGCATGCCGCCGTCCAATGCTCGGTTTCCGCCCATACCTGGAGCCGCGAAAAGATCGAGCAGCACATTCTGCCCGCGCTTCAGGACACCGCCAACGCGATCTCGCCGTCGTTCCAGCCCTACCGCTCAGGCGGCCTGGGCGCGTCCGATCCGGCCTGATCTCCTGCCGTAGAGTCGCGCCGAACACGTCGCGCGCGCCGCCTTCCCCGCTCAGGGCCGCCGCATCCGGCGCAGCCCGAAGATAAGCCCGATCCCCGCCGCCAGCATCGGCAAGCCCGCCGGAAGCGGCACCGGCGCGATGAAGGCCTCGCGCAGCTCCGCACCGCTCCGCGCCGTGCCGGCAATCACGAAACGCTCGAAATTCCGGAACTCCCCGAACAAGGACGCGCCGTCCTGCGCCCGAACGGTGATCCCGAAGGCGGTCTCATCCAGCAGATCGACCTTCAGGATATCCTCCCAATCATAGCTCGTCGCGAATGTCAGCGTATCGCGCCCCGCGCCGCCGTCGAAAATGCCGTTCCGGATCAACGTCCCCGAGGCGATATCGAAGATATTCAGGAAATCGTCCGACGCCCCGAACAGCACATCCCCCACGATCTCGCTGTCATCGAGCAGGCTCACGGTGCTGCGCATATGCCCCTGCCCGAAGCGGATCGCCGTGCCGCCCGTGCCCTCGATCCGGCCCGCATTCTCGATCTGCTGATGCGCGCTGTTGCGCTCATCAAGAACGATCCCGGCATATCCCCGGATTTCCCCGCCATTGCCCAGAAAAAGATCCCTCCCCGAGGCCGCGACATGCAGGGCGGCACTGCCGCTCCGCTCCGCCCGCGCCTCGATGCGCCCGTCATTCCGCACCCGCCCGCTGGCGATGCTCACCCCGAAGGTCCAGCCCGAGATATCGCTGTTGCGCTCGGTCTCCACCTGCCCCTCGATCACCTCGAGCGCCGTGCCCGACGCGCTCGCGATGCGCCCCCCGGCCCGGTTGACCACATCGAGCCGGACGCCGCCGCTTTGCCGGATCCCGCCGGCCTCGCCCCGGATGATCCCCTCATTCTCGACACGCGCCGCATTCGCATCGATCACGATCCCGGTTCCGGTCACGCTGCGGATCTCCCCGGTGATCCCGTTCTCGACGCGGATCGCATCAAGACCCTCGATATCCACCGCATCGCCCGACCGGCCTTCGATCAGCCCCTCGTTGCGCAGCCTCGAGCCGGTCGCGGCCTGCAACGCCACGGCCGGCGCGCTTGCGCTGGCGATGATCCCGGCCCCCGCCGCGTTGCCGATCTCCACCGCGCCCCGCCCCGACACCGCAGGCCCCCCGGCGCTCCGGATCGACCCGATGCCCTCGTTGCGCAGCCTCGAGCCTGCACCCAGCGCAACACCGCCCATCCCCCCTGAGATGGTGCCGGAATTCGTCACGACACCCGATAGTCCCGCATCCACCCCAAGTCCGAACTGGCTCTCGATCACCGATAGCGGCCCATTGCTCAGCGACAGCCCGACACCCGCCTCGATCGCGGAGCCGCTCAGCGCGGTGATCCGTCCCTCGCCCGTATTGCGCACCGTTAAACGGCTCAATCCCCTGATCGTCGAGGCCGGTCCCGTCGCCCGGATCGTGGCCGCGGTATTGGCGACAAGCGCCCCATCCGCCGCGCGGATGGCCGAGCCTTGCAGCGACGAGATCCGCGCCCCCGCCTGATTGGTGATCACCCCCTCGCCACGCAGCGAAATCGCATCGCCGGCGACCGCGCTGATCTCGGCGCCCACATCGTTGCGGATCGCATAGCCGGCGTCGGCGGTGACGGCATCGCCATTGGCCCCGGCACTGATGCGCGCGCCGGAATTGGTCAACTCAAGACCCAGCCCCGCCTTGAGCGCGGTCCCGTCCACCGACAGGATCTCGCCGCCCGCCATGTTCATCACCTTGGCCGACACACCGCCCGCCACCGTCGCCGCGCGCCCGGCAGAGGACAAACTGCCCTGATTGCTCAGGGTCAGCCCCGTGCCCGCGACAATCGCCTGCCCCGACAGGCTCCGGATCGTCGCGCCGGACATGTTGGTGATCGTGGCGCCTTGCGCCACATCGATCGCCGCCGCACTCTGGCCGATGATGGTGCCGGCATTCCGGATGACCGCCTGCAGCGGCGCCACCACGCCCCTTTGCACGCCATTGACCTCGCCCTGATTGAGGATCGTCGGCGCGACCCCGGTCAGCCACAGCGCATCCGTCGTCGATATCACCGTTCCCAAAATACTCACGGTGACATGGCCCAGCCCAGAGGCGAACCCGTCGATATCGACCCCGGAGCACAGGACCGCGCTTGGATCGAACGGGATGGGGGCGCAATCGGCCCACGCCGCTGCCGGGATCATGCCGATGGAAAGTGCACATGCGAAAGAAGGGCCGCGTAAATTCATGTCTTGCCTTGAATATCTTGTCTGAATATCCCCCCAGCCTTCTCGCCCAGCGCTCTCATGTCAAGCCCGCGGCGGGTCAAGATCACCGCCGCACCGCTGGCGCAGCTGCAGGGGAAAGCGGGTGCAGCCCACGCGAGCCACGGGTCAACCCCTGCCAAAATCCGGCTTGATCAAGACGCCTTCTTCGCCATCGCATGCCTGCATGAAAACCGGCGCCTGATGCTTTGCGCATTTTGTGCAAGGACAGTCTTGAGCTACAATGCCATCCAGTTACGCATTTTTGAAAGTCATCAGCCAGGATCGCGTGTCCCCTCACAGACTATGCCGTTTCCTGATCAATCGCTTGAAAGCCCACTCAAGGAAGACCGCCTGATGGGATTAGGTCGCCGAAGCATCCGGAACGCTTCCCCTTGCACAGGAGATTTCGTCAATGTCGCCTTCACCCACCAATCTGATCGCAGCGGCTGCCTGTGTTGCCATGGCGCTGAGCATATCACCCGAGGCAAAGGCGCAATCCGCCCCTTTGTCGGCGCAGGAGTCCGACCCGAATGTCATGGGCTGGATGCAGGGCTTTCCGCCGCCTGCCGACAAGATGATCACGCAGCCCGACAGCGTCTATTTCAGCTTCCCGAAGCTTCGCTGGTCCGTCTGTCACCTGCGGGAGTTTCTGCCCACCGAAGAGATCAGCCGCGGCCTCGGCGCGCCGGTGCCCTTGAGCTATCCTTCGCCGTCCGATTTCGCCGACATGCGGGCAGCGATCGACGCCGTCACCTTCACGCCGCAGAACAGCGACAAAGAGATGACGTGGGAAGCCTCGCTCCATGCCAACTACACAGACGGCATGCTGATCCTGCACAGGGGTGAGGTCGTTTACGAACGCTACTTCGGCTGCCTCGAAGAAGACGGCAAGCACGCCATCATGTCGATGACAAAATCGGTCACCGGCCTTCTGGCCGAGATCATGGTGGTCGAGGGCATGCTGGACGACACCAAGCTGGTGCGCGAGATCATTCCCGAAATCGGCGACAGCGCCTTTGCGGCGGCCACCGTGCGGCAGGTCATGGATATGACCACGGGCGTGAAATACTCCGAGGACTACTCGGACCCCGACGCCGATATCTGGCTCTATTCACGCGCGGCCAGCCCCCTGCCCAAGCCCGACGACTATGTGGGGCCGGACGGCTACTGGGAATACCTCCAGCAGGTCGAACCCGAGGGCAATCACGGTGACGCGTTCCACTACAAGACGATCAACTCCGACATGCTGGGCTGGATCATCAGCCGTGTGTCGGGCAAGGCGGTGACAGAGCTGGCCTCGGAGCGTCTGTGGCGGCGCCTCGGGACCGAGCAGGACGCCTATCAGACGGTCGACGGCAAAGGCGTGCCTTTCGCCGGGGGCGGGATCACCGCCGGGCTGCGCGACCTGGGGCGTCTGGGCCAACTGATGCTCAACGAGGGCGCGCTCAACGGTGAGCGTTTGTTCCCCGCCGAGGTGGTCGAAAAGATCCGCTCCGGCGGTGACCCGTCAAAGTTCAGCGGCTTTCCGACGATCCCGGACGGAAGCTACACCAGCCAGTGGTGGGTCCTGCATAACGATCACGGCGCCTTTGCGGCGCGCGGCGTGCACGGGCAGACGATCTATGTCGATCCCACCGCCCAGATGGTTCTGGTGCGGCTCGCGTCCTACCCGCGCGCACAGAACGGCTTCATCGATCCCACCTCGCTGCCAGCCTATCAGGCGGTGGCCGAGTTCCTGATGTCGAGGACCTGATGAGCTGACGACGAAAGGAAGCCTATGGATCGGGCGCCACGACGCCTCGTGAGCTGGCGTTGCGCGCGCCTCTGTCCGATCACAGCCCCGGCCTCAGCCCTGCCTTACCCGCATTTCGAATGTCCGCAGCTGGCGCAGGTCATGCAGCCTTCGATCATCCGCATGTCATATCCGCCGCAGGACGGGCAGCTTGGTCCGCGCGGCGCGTCGAAATTCACCACCGTCTGCGTCGGGTCCGACTTCAGCCCAAGCCCCTCGCCCTCCAGGAATCCGATCGAGATCATGTGCTGCTCGAGAATCCCCCCGATCGCCGCAAGGATCGACGGGATGTACTTGCCCTGCATCCACGCGCCGCCGCGCGGATCGAACACCGCCTTCAGCTCCTCGACCACGAAACTCACATCGCCGCCGCGCCGGAACACCGCCGAGATCATCCGCGTCAGCGCCACGGTCCAGGCGAAATGCTCCATGTTCTTCGAGTTGATGAACACCTCGAAGGGCCGCCGGTGCCCATGCAGCACGATATCGTTCACCGTGATATAGATCGCATGGTTGCTGTCGGGCCATTTCAGCTTGTAGGTCGCCCCCTCCAGCTCCGTGGGCCGGTCCAGCGGCTCTGACATATAGACGATCTCGCCGCCCTCATGGGGCATCTGCGCACCGGCCTCTCCGGGGGCCGCGTCGCTGGCCTCCGACACGCTCAGCACGCTGCCCGTCACATCGTTGGGCCGATAGGTGGTGCAGCCCTTGCAGCCCGTCTCATAGGCCTGCATGTAGACATCCTTGAACGCCTCGAACCCGATATCGGCGGGGCAATTGATCGTCTTGGAGATACTGCTGTCCACCCAGCGTTGTGCGGCGGCCTGCATCTTGACGTGATCCTCGGGCGCCAGCGTCTGCGCGTTCACGAAATAGTCGGGCAATTCGGCATCGCCGAACTTTTCGCGCCACATCTGCACGGCGTAATCCACCACCTCTTCCTCGGTGCGGCTGCCGTCCTTCTGCAACACCTTGCGGGTGTAGGAATAGGCGAAGACCGGCTCGATCCCCGAACTCACATTGCCCGCGTAAAGGCTGATGGTTCCCGTCGGCGCGATCGAGGTCAACAGAGCGTTGCGAATGCCGTGCTCGGCGATCGCCTCGCGCACATCCGCATCCATCCCGCGCATATTCCCCGACGCCAGAAACGCCCCCGCATCGAACAGCGGAAACGGCCCCTTCTCACGCGCCAGATCCACACTCGCCAGATAGGCCGCGCGCGCGATCTGATGCAGCCACGCCTCGGTCTGCGCCACCGCCTCGTCGCTGCCATAGCGCAGCCCCACCATCAACAGCGCATCCGCAAGCCCGGTGACCCCCAGCCCGATCCGCCGCTTGGCCTCGGCCTCGCGGGCCTGCGCCTCCAGCGGAAAGCGGCTGGCATCCACCACATTGTCCATCATCCGCACCGCCACGGCCACCAGATCGTCCAGCGCATCCTCATCCAGCGCGGCCTCCGGCCCGAACGGGTCCGTCACCAGCCGCGCCATGTTGATCGACCCCAGCAGACAGGCGCCATAAGGCGGCAGGGGCTGCTCGCCGCACGGGTTGGTGGCCGAAATCGTCTCGCAGTAATTGAGGTTGTTGGCCGCATTGATCCGGTCGATGAAGATCACCCCCGGTTCGGCGTAATCATAGGTCGCCTGCATGATCCGGTTCCACAGGTCGCGCGCTTCTACAGTGCGATAGACCTTGCCGCCGAACTCCAGCTCCCACGGCCCGTCCGCCTTGACCGCCTCCATGAAATCATCCGTCACCAGCACCGACAGGTTGAACATCCGCAGCCGTGCGGCATCCGCCTTGGCGGCGATGAAATCCTCGATATCGGGATGGTCGCAGCGCATCGTCGCCATCATCGCGCCGCGCCGGCTGCCCGCGCTCATGATGGTGCGGCACATCGCATCCCATACATCCATGAAGCTGAGCGGCCCGCTGGCATCGGCGGCCACGCTTTTCACCTCGGCGCCCTTGGGCCGGATCGTGCTGAAATCATAGCCGATCCCGCCACCCTGCTGCATGGTCAGCGCGGCCTCCTTCAGCATCTCGAAGATCCCGCCCATATCGTCCGGGATCGTGCCCATCACGAAACAGTTGAACAACGTCACGCCGCGCCCGGTGCCCGCCCCCGCGGTGATCCGCCCCGCCGGCAGGTATTTGAAATCCTCCAGCGCCGCATAGAATTTCTGCTCCCAATGCGCAGGCTCATCCTCGACCGCCGCCAGCGACCTCGCGATTCGCCGCCATGTATCCTCGACGCTCTTGTCTATGGGCGTGCCATCCGCCTCTTTCAGGCGATACTTCATGTCCCAGATGGATTGGGCGATGGGGGCGGTGAAACAGGACATGGTGCGACTCCTCGGCAGCTCGGGAAGACACACAATAGCTTGAAGCCCTCCGCATTTCCACTACCCTATGTGGCCTGTTCGGGGGGAATCGCACCACATGGCCAAACTGCATCTCATCAAGCTCAGCGTCGGTTCCGACAGCGTCGAAAGCCTGATGCGCTGGCAGTCCTCGGCGCAGGCGCGCGGCCCCGACGGCCAGCCGCGCCACATCACCCGCATGTGGCCCAAACGCGCCGACGAGGTGCTGGACGGCGGCTCGATCTATTGGGTGGTGCAGGGCCTCGTGCAATGCCGCCAGCGCATCCTGCGGTTCGACGAGGTCACCGGCGCCGACGGCATTCGCCGCTGCGCCTTTGTCCTCGACCCCGAAATCATCCGCACAACCACCGCGCCCAAGCGTCCCTTTCAGGGCTGGCGCTACCTGCAGCCCTCCGATGCGCCCGCCGATCTGGCCGCCCACCGCCAGAACGAAGACAGCCTCCCGCCCGAGCTTTCGGCGGCCTTGGCCGATATCGGCGTCATCTGACGCGCGCCTCACGGGGTTTTGACCGCTCGCCCGGCTTTTGGGCTAATTTCCTCTGAAAACCGGCATTTTTCAGCGCATCACCCGGCGTCAACGGGCAGGAACATGCTGCCTGCGCGCGCATCGGTTGATCGTGCCGCACAACCGGCCCACCTCTGTCACACCCAAGCAGGCACATCCTGCATCCGGGCATCTTCGGCCCTTCCCGACCCGAAGGTTTCGACAAGGTAAATCCGCATCACCGCGCGGAGATCGACATGACAAGAAAGAGGTTTGAGCGATGTTGAAACAAGGTTCCACTCTATTGGCCGCACTGGCCCTCGCCACGGGTCCGGCCCTTGCCGGCTCGGCGACGCCCCCAGAACCCGATCCGGTCATCGCCACACCGGCACCACCGCCTGTCCCCTCCAGCCCCGACTGGACCGGGCCGTATGTGGGCGGTCAGATCGGCTGGGGCAATGTCGACACCAATCTGCCCGGCGTCAGCGGCGACGATGTGATCGGCGGCCTGATCGCGGGCTATGATTACGATTTCGGCCAATGGGTCGTCGGCGGCGGTCTGGATTACGACTGGGCCGATATCGGTCTTGGCGCGGGCAATCCCACGCTCGAGAACGTGTTCCGCGTCAAGGCGCGCGGCGGCTACAAGATCGGCAATGGCTTGCTCTATGGCACAGGTGGCTGGGCGCAGGCCGACACCAGCACGCTCGGTGACGATGACGGCTATTTCATCGGCGCGGGCTATGAGCACATGGTCACCCAGAATATCTCGCTCGGTGGCGAAGTGCTCTATCACGAGTTCGACAATTTCAACTCGACCACGACCGATGTGGATGCCACCACCGTTCAGCTGCGTGGTGCGTTCCGCTTCTGATCCGGGTCCCTGACCCGCGATGGTCCCTCCCTCCGGACCCTGACGGGCGTGCCCTCCCCGGCACGCCCGTTTTGCCGTCGTCTTCCGTTATACCGCAACGATTGCGTACAGGATGGACACAAATCCCGCGATCGGGTCCCGGTTTCGTCCCAAAGGCGCGTAGGTTTCGTACGGATCGTACGACAGGATGTCAGTCGAGCGACAGGCTCTTGAGCAACTCCGCGAGGGTGCTGCGATCCATGTCGCTCAACGGCACGCGCCGGGCCCGAAACAACGTCGCCTGACTGCGCAGGATCAGCCCATCTTCCAATATTTTCAAATGGTTGGCGCGCAAGGTGTCACCGGTCGAGGTGATATCGGCAATCGCCTCGGCGGTCTCGTTCTTCACCGTGCCTTCCGTGGCGCCCTGACTGTCCACAAGCTGGTAATCCGCCACCCCGTTCTCGCGCAGAAACTCCCGCACAAGTCGGTGATACTTCGTGGCAATTCTCAAACGAAATCCGTGGGTTGCGCGGAATGCTGAAGCCACTGCATCAAGATCGTCCAGCGTGTTCACATCGACCCATGCGCCCGGCACCGCCAGCACCAGATCGGCCTGACCAAAGCCCAGCTCAGCGATTTCCTCGACCCGATTGTCCCATTGGCCCAGTTTCTCGCGCACCAGATCGGTGCCCGTCACCCCAAGATGGATGCGCCCAGCGGCCAGCTCTCTTGGGATTTCCCCGGCAGACAAGAGAACAAGGTCAACATTATCAATACCTTGGACATAGCCCGCATATTCGCGATCCGATCCCGCACGGCCCAGTTCGATGCCGCGCTTGCCGAACCATTCAAAGGTTTTTTCCATCAGCCGCCCCTTGGACGGCACCCCCAGCTTGAGGCTCATGACAGCCCCCCCAGATCCACCACCAGCCCCGGCCGCACCACTCCGCCGACCGCCGGTATCTCTCGTCCACGACCCAGCTGTCGGGTCAGCGCGTCATAGCGCCCGCCGGTCGCCACAGGCGGCAGGTCAGGCCGTTTTTCTGCATAGAATCCAAAGACAAAGCCGTCATAGTATTCCATGTTGGTGCGCCCGTAACTGGCCTCGAAATCAAGCTTGGTGATGTCCAGACCGCGTCCCGCCATCGCCTCCAGACGCCGCGCCAGCCGGTCCACCGCAGGTTGGATCGCGCCCATGTCCACTGCAATATCTCGCAATCTTTCCAAGGCGTTATCGGACGTTTCTCGCACGGCCAGAATGGCATCGATCAGCGCCACCTCGTCATCCGAGATCGGCGCAACCTGAGCATCCTCTTGCAAGGCTTTGATCCGGCTCAGTATTTCCGCTTCGCTGCGCAATCCGATCATCGGCCCCGCCTCGGCCATCGGCTCCGCCTTGGCCAGCAGCGCCGCCCGGCTCTCCGGCACCGGCACCCGGCCAGAATAGCGATCCATCAATGCCCGAAACCGTCTCGGCCTCCAGATATGCCGCAACAACGCCTTCTTGCGCGCCTCGGTGGTCCGCAAGCCGCCCACCGCCGCCATCAAGAGGCCGATATCACCGGTCGCTGCGCGCAGGCCCAGAGGCTCCAAGGCATTGAAAATAATGCAGAAAACACGTGCATCCGCCGCCTCTGGCGCCGCGCGGTCAAACAGTTCGAAGCCGACCTGCATATATTCGTTGGCCCGGTCGGGATCGTCCTCCTGCCGCCGAAAAACCTCCCCGGAATAGGTGTAACAGGCCGGTTCCGCCCCATGCGCCATATGCATCTGCACCACCGGCACCGTGAAATCCGGCCTGAGCATCTGCTCCCCGCGCAACGCATCCGAGGTCACATAGGCCCGCGCCCGCATATCCTCGCCATAGAGATCAAGCAGGACCTCGGCGGGTTGCAGCACCGTCGTTTCCACCGGCTGCGCCCCCTCGGCCTCGAAGACCGCGCGCAGCCGCGCCGCCTCGGCCCGGATCGCGGCGCGGTCGGTCATTGCCCCTGCCCGTCCAGAATTTTACGCACCTTTTCAACAAGTTGCGCGCGCGGAACCTCGAACTGGCTGGGTCGTTCCTTCCACTCTTCGAGGGTCGCATTCTCGGCCATCTGCGCCCCGAGGATCAGGTCCTTGATCTGGATGACGCCGCGCTCTTTCTCGTCGCCGCCCTCGATCACCGCGATGGGCGCACCGCGCCGGTCGGCGTATTTCATCTGGTTTCCGAAGTTCTTCGGATTGCCCAGATACACCTCCGCCCGGATACCCGCGCGCCGCAATTCACCCACCATATGTTGATAATCGGCCATCCGGTCGCGGTCCATCACGGTCACCACCACCGGACCTTCCACCGTCCCGCCGATCCGGCCCTTTTCGCGCAGCGCCGCCAGCAGCCGGTCCACCCCGATGGACACACCCGTCGCCGGCACCGCCTGCCCGGTAAAGCGCTTGACCAGATCGTCATAACGCCCGCCCCCCGCAACCGAGCCGAATTGCCGCTTGCGGCCTTTTTCATCAAGGATTTCAAAGGTCAACTCGGCTTCGAACACAGGCCCGGTGTAATATCCAAGCCCCCGCACGACCGATGGATCGATCACGATCCGGTCCGGCCCATAGCCTTGGGCCTCCAGAAGATCGGCAATGGTTTCAAGCTCTTGCACACCCTCAAGACCAATCGCGCTCTCCCCCACGGCGGCACGCAGATTGTCCAGCGTCCGCGCCGCAGTCTCAGCCTTTGACGTGAGGAACGCCAGCACCGGCCCCGCCTGATCGTCGCTCAGCCCGACCCCGTCGATATAGGCGCCCGAGGCGTCCAGCCGCCCCTTGCCCAGCAACTCGCGCACACCGCTTTCGCCTACCTTGTCGAACTTGTCGATGGTGCGCAGGACGGCATCGCGCTGCGCGCCCTCGTCCAGCCCCATGACCTCGAGCACACCATTGAGAACCTTGCGGTTGTTCACCCGCACGATGTAGTCGCCGCGCGGGATGCCCACCTGTTCCAGGGTGTCGGCCAGCATCGCGCAGATCTCGGCGTCAGCCGCCACCGAAGGCGCGCCAACCGTATCCGCATCGCATTGATAAAACTGACGAAACCGCCCCGGCCCCGGCTTTTCATTACGCCAGACAGGCCCCATTGCATAGCGCCTGTAGGGCGTCGGCAGATCGTTGCGGTGCTGCGCATAGACCCGCGCCAGCGGTGCCGTGAGATCATAGCGCAGCGCCAGCCAGTCGCCCTCGTCCTCCTGCCAGGCAAACACGCCTTCATTCGGCCGGTCCACATCCGGCAGGAACTTGCCCAACGCCTCGACGGTTTCCACCGCGCTCGATTCAAGCGCCTCGAACCCATAAAGATGATACACGCCCGCAATCTTGCGCAACATCTCGGCGCGCTCGGTCACTTCGGTGCCGAAGTAATCGCGAAAGCCCTTGGGCGTCTCGGCCTTGGGGCGGGGCTGTTTCTTTTCCTTGGCCATCTGGGGGATCCACCGGGGTTTGCTGCTTGTCGCAGCGTCTAGCCGAAGGGGCACGCGGGGGCAAGCCGGGGCAACAAGGCGATTGACGTCGACAGCCCAAAACCGCTAGCTCGACGCATGGATACGCTTGAAGAACAAATCGCCCATCTGACCCGCGCGCTTGACGATCTGTCGGATGTCGTGACCCGGCAGGAACGCGAGATCGCCCTGTTGACGCGCCGGGTGCAACTGCTGCTCGAGCGCGAGGCGGAACGCGAAAGCGATCTGGGCGGCGGTATCACGCTTGGCGATGAACGCCCGCCGCACTGGTAAGGCGTGGCCCTGCGATCACCGGCGCGCTACATCTCTTCCACAGCCAGAACGCCGCTCAGGCTTTTGATTGCGCCCTTGATTTGCGGGGTAACAGGGTAGTCCTGCCCTGTGTCGATCTCGATCTCACCCGGAAGGCTCGGCCCCATCAGGCAGAACCGGATCGGCCCGCGCCCCCCGGATTTGACCGATGTGACCGCGTTCTGCAGCACCGAGGCCACCGAGGGAATCGCCTCTTCGGTTTCGACGAAGATACGCAGCCCCATGGCGCCCGCATCCGCCACGACCCCGTCGATTGGTGACACAGCCCGGCCAAGCAGTTTCAGCTGATCGCTTTCCATCGTCGCCTCGACCGTGACCACGACCTGCGCACCGGTCTCCAGATGATCGCGGGATTTCTCCAGCGTTTCGGAAAACAGCGTCACCTCGAAGCCGCCGGTCGTGTCCGACAATTGCACAAAGGCAAACCGGTTGCCGCGCGCCGATTTGCGCTCCTGCCTGCCTGACACGACACCGGCCATCTTGGCCACCAGCGCGCCCTTTTGCTCGGCCATTGCAGTGACCTCGTCGAGGGTCTTGACGTCCTTGCGCCGCAGCGCGCCCATGTAGTCGTCGAGTGGATGGCCCGACAGGTAAAAGCCGATCGCCTTGAATTCCTCGGTCAGGCGCTCGGCGGGCAGCCAATCCTCCACCGGGCTGAGGCGCGGCTCGGGCAGATCGTCGCCCGCCTCGCCAAAGAGCGACACCTGGCTCGAGGTCTTCTGATCGAAAATCGCCGCCGAATAGTTCATCAGCGGCTCGATGCTGTCGAACACGCGGCGCCGGTTGCGATCAAGCTCATCGAAGGCCCCGGCGCGCGCCAGCATCTCAAGCGGCCGCTTGCCGATCCGTTTCAGATCGACGCGCCGCGCGACATCGTAAAGCGTCGCAAAGGGCTTGTCGCCGCGCCCCTCCACGATCAGGCGCATCGCCTCGACGCCGACGTTCTTGAGCGCACCAAGCGCGTAATGCAGCACGCCGCCGCGCACCTGAAAGACCGCATCCGACCGGTTCACGCAAGGCGGCGCATAGGGCAGTTGCAGCCCCTTCTTCACTTCCTGGAAATAGACCGCCAGCTTGTCGGTCAGGTGGATATCGCAATTCATCACCCCGGCCATGAATTCGACCGGGTGGTTGGCCTTGAGCCACGCCGTCTGATAGCTGACCACCGCATAGGCCGCCGCGTGCGATTTGTTGAAGCCGTAATTGGCGAACTTGTCGAGCAGGTTCCACACTTCCAGCGCCTTGGCGTCATCCACCCCGTTGGCCTTGGCCCCGGCGATGAACTTGGGGCGTTCGGCATCCATCGCGGCCTGGATCTTCTTGCCCATGGCGCGGCGCAAAAGGTCAGCACCGCCAAGCGTATAGCCCGCCATCTCCTGCGCGATCTGCATCACCTGTTCCTGATAGACGATGATGCCCTGCGTCTCGTCGAGGATATGGTCGATCAGCGGATGCAGCCTGTCACGCTCGCTCAGCGCGTTCTTGACCTCGCAATATTTGGGGATGTTCTCCATCGGGCCGGGACGATAGAGCGCCACAAGCGCCACGATGTCCTCGATGCAGGTGGGTTTCATCCGCTTGAGCGCATCCATCATGCCCGAGCTTTCCACCTGGAACACCGCCACCGTCCTTGCGCGCGCGTAAAGCTCATAGGTCTTGGCGTCATCCAGCGGGATCTGGCCGATATCGTTCTCGGCGCCCTCGAACGGCTCATAGATGGTGCTGCCATCGGCAGCGATATGCAGGTCGCGCCCCTCGGCATGGATCTGCCCGATCGCGTTCTGGATCACCGTCAGCGTCTTGAGACCCAGAAAGTCGAACTTGACCAGCCCTGCCTGCTCGACCCATTTCATGTTGAATTGCGTGGCCGGCATGTCCGAGCGCGGATCCTGATAGAGCGGAACCAGCGCATCCAGCGGCCTGTCCCCGATCACCACCCCCGCCGCATGGGTCGAGGCATTGCGCAACAGCCCCTCGACCTTCATGCCGTAATTCAGCAGCCGGTCCACGACCTCTTCGCTGCGCGCCGCCTCTCGCAGGCGATCCTCCTGTGCCAAGGCCTGCTGGATCGACACCGGCTTGACCCCTTCCACGGGGATCATCTTCGACAGCTTGTCGACCTGGCCATAGGGCATCTGCAGCACCCGGCCGATATCGCGCACGGCAGCCTTGGACAGAAGCGCACCGAAGGTGATGATCTGCCCCACCTTGTCGCGCCCGTATTTGCGCTGCACATACTGGATCACCTCCTCTCGGCGATCCATGCAGAAATCGATGTCGAAATCCGGCATACTGACCCGCTCGGGGTTCAGGAAGCGTTCGAACAGCAGGCTGTAGCGCAGCGGATCGAGATCGGTGATGGTCAAGGCATAGGCCACCAGACTGCCCGCCCCCGAGCCGCGCCCCGGCCCCACCGGAATATCCTGTTCCTTGGCCCATTTGATGAAATCAGCAACGATCAGGAAATAGCCCGGAAAGCCCATTCCCTCGATGATGCCCAGTTCGAACTCCAGCCGCTTGTGATACTCCTCCACCGAGGCGGCATGCGGGATCACCGCCAGCCGCGCCTCCAGCCCCTCCTTGGCCTGACGGCGCAGCTCGTCCACCTCGTCATCGGCAAAGCGCGGCAGGATCGGATCGCGCCTGTAGGCGCCAAAGGCACAGCGCCGCGCGATCTCGACGGTATTCTCCAGCGCCTCGGGCAGATCGGCGAAAAGCGTCGCCATCTCCTGCGGCGTCTTGAAGTAATGCTGCGCGGTCAGCCTCCGGCGCGGCTCGGCCTGATCGACATAGGTGCCCTCGGCCACACACAAGAGCGCATCATGCGCCTCGTACATGCCCGCATCGGGGAAATAGACGTCATTCGTGGCCACCAGCGGAATACCCATCGCATAGGCCATCTCGACAAAGCCCCGCTCGGTCAGCCGTTCGGCCTCGGGCGCGCCATCCTCGCCCGGGTGACGCTGCAGCTCGACATAAAGCCGGTCTGCGAACGCCTCCAGCAACTGGCCCATCAACGCCTCGGCCGCCGGGCGCTGCCCGGCCTGCAACAAGCGCCCCACCGGCCCGTCCGGCCCACCCGTCAGACAGATCACCCCCTCCGCATGCGCTTCGAGCTCAGCCAGCGTGACATGCGGCAATTGCCCGTCGCCGCGCAGATAGAGACACGAGTTGAGCTTCATCAGGTTCTCGTAGCCCGCCTCGTTCTGGGCCAGCAGAACCAGCGGCGCAGGCGGCTTGGCCCGCTCACCCGGCTGGGTCTCGAGATAGTCCAGATCGACCTGACAGCCCATGATCGGCTGGATGCCCGCCCCGCTCGCGGTGACGGAAAACTCCAGTGCGGCGAACATGTTGTTGGTGTCGGTCACCGCCACCGCCGGCATCCCCGCCTTCTCGCACAGGCCCGCCAGCGACTTGAGCCGCACAGCACCTTCCAGCAGGGAATATTCGGTATGGACGCGAAGATGAATGAATCGGGGGGAACTGCTCATGCCCCGCAGATTAGCCGCCCGCGCGCCCCGGCAAAAGCCACGATCCCGCAAGGCGCGCGTTTTTTGCCCAAGCCGCAGTCAAAGCTGCCGGCTTTGGCCCGGAAAAGCGCCCCGGACCATTGCCCATCCCGCCACGCCTGCGCTAGTCATCGGTCAGCCGCCCATCACAACGCATCAGGGGACCGCGTGACAGCCAGCCTTCTTGCCATCTCGGGACTGACCAAGGCCTATCCCGGCGCCGTCGCAAATGACGACGTGTCCTTCGACATAGGCCGCGGCGAGGTGCATGCGCTTCTGGGCGAAAACGGCGCCGGCAAATCCACGCTGGTCAAGATGATCTACGGGCTGGTCAAGCCTGACAGCGGCACCATGACATTGCACGGCGCGCCCTATGCCCCCGCCGAGCCGCGCGCTGCCCGGGCCTGCGGCGTGGCCATGGTGTTTCAGCACTTCTCGCTCTTCGACGCGCTCAGCGTCGCCGAGAATATCGCCCTCGGGATGGAAACCCCGCCGCCTATGGGGGATCTGGCGCGCCGCATCCGCGCGGTCAGCGAAACCTACGGCCTGCCGCTCGATCCCGACCGGGTGGTGGGCGATCTGTCGGCCGGCGAACGCCAGCGGGTCGAGATCCTGCGCTGCCTGCTGCAGGACCCCCGGCTTCTGATCATGGACGAGCCCACCTCGGTGCTGACCCCGCAAGAGGTCGAGATCCTCTTTTCGACCCTGCGCAAACTGACCGCCGAAGGCGTGGCCATCCTCTACATTTCCCACAAGCTCGAGGAAATCCGCGCGCTGTGCGACCGCGCCACGATCCTGCGGCAGGGGCGCAATGTCGGCACCTGCCTGCCCGCCGAGACCACCGCCCGCGAGATGGCGCAGATGATGGTCGGCACGGCGATCACCCCGCCGACCCGCGCAGCCCGCCCGCTTGGGGACGTCGCGCTCGAGGTCACCGGCCTCTCGCTCCACTCGCCCAGCCCTTTCGGCACCGCTCTGAAAGATATCCGCTTCTCCCTCCGCTCAGGGGAAATCATCGGCATCGGCGGTGTCGCCGGCAACGGTCAGGACGAACTCCTCGCCGCCCTTTCGGGCGAACTGCGCAGCCCCTCGGACGCGATCCGCCTGCATGGCACGCCCATCGGCCGGCTGCGCCCCGATGCACGGCGCCGCCTGGGCCTTCTCGCCGCCCCCGAGGAACGGCTGGGCCATGCCGCGGCCCCGGACATGAGCCTCACGGAAAACGCCTTTCTCACCGGCGCGGGCCGCGAGGGGCTGGTGACGCGCGGCTTCATCCGCTGGCCCGAGACCGAAGGTTTCGCGCGCCGCATCATCGCGCGTTTCGACGTGCGCACCCCCGGCCCCGGCACTGCTGCGCGCGCGCTGTCAGGCGGCAACCTGCAGAAATTCGTGATCGGCCGCGAGGTGCTGCAACGCCCCGAGGTGCTGATCGTCAACCAGCCCACATGGGGCGTCGATGCCGCCGCCGCGGCCGCGATCCGTCAGGCTCTGCTCGATCTCGCAGCCGAAGGCGCCGCGATCCTGTGCATCAGCCAGGATCTCGACGAACTGATGGAAATCGCCGACCGTTTCGGCGCGCTCAACGAAGGCCGCCTGTCCGAGATCCGACCCACCGCCCAACTCGGCCTCGACCAGATCGGGCTGATGATGGGCGGCGCGCATGACATGGAGGTGGCCCATGTCTGAGCGCCCCCCTGTTTCTTCTGGCCTCAAATATCCCGGGGGAGGCGTTGAAAATCCCCGGATTTTCAATGTCGGGGGCAGAGCCCCCCGCACCGCTCCCACAAATAAGGCCGCCCGCCCATGAGGCTCCGGCTGGAAAAGCGCCCGCAGCCCGCGCGGCACTGGATCTACCTCTCGCCGGTCCTCGCGGTGCTGGTCACCATGCTGGCGGGTGGCGCACTCTTCGCCGCCTTGGGCAAGAACCCGGTCGCGGCCATCTCCACCATCTTCTGGGAGCCGCTTTTCGGTGAATTCGCCTTCTACTACCGTCCCCAGCTTCTGGTGAAGGGCGCACCGCTCGTGCTGATCGCCATCGGCCTCGCACTCGGCTTCCGGGCGGGGATCTGGAATATCGGCGCCGAGGGGCAATATATTGTCGGCGCGCTCACCGGCGCAGGCGTGGCGCTGGCCTTCTACCCTCTCGATGCGTGGTTTCTCTTCGGGCTGATGATCCTTGCGGGCGCGCTTGGCGGGCTGGCCTGGGGGATGATCCCGGCGCTTCTCAAATTGCGCTTCGGCACCAATGAAATCCTCGTGTCGCTGATGCTGGTCTACGTGGCCGAGCAATTGCTCGCCGCCATGGCCCTCGGGCCGATGCGCAACCCCGAGGGCATGGGCTTTCCCGGCAGCCGCAACCTGCAGAACTATCCTGCGGCCCATAATGCCGAGCTGATCGCGGGATCGGGGATGCATTGGGGTGTGGTTGCGGCGCTGATCGCGGTGATCTTCGCGCATATCCTGCTGGGCCGGCATATCCTGGGCTACCAGATCCGCCTGACCGGTCAGGCACCGCGCGCCGCGCGCTTCGCAGGCGTCAATCCGGCCCGGCTGATCCTTTTCTGCCTTGGCACATCCGGGGCCCTGGCGGGCATGGCGGGCCTTTTCGAAGTCTCCGGCCCCGCCGGACAGGTCAGCATCGATTTCAATGTGGGCTACGGCTTCACCGCGATCATCGTCGCCTTTCTGGGCCGGCTGCACCCGTTGGGCATTCTGGCCGCGGGCCTGCTGATGGCGCTGACCTATATCGGCGGCGAGATCGCCCAGTCCGAACTGGGCCTGCCCGCCGCCGCGATCCAGGTCTTTCAGGGGATGCTTCTGTTCTTCCTGCTGGCGGTGGATGTGCTGACCAACTACCGCTTGCGCCTGCTTTCGCGTGCCCCCGATCCCAGCCGGAGCCTGTGATGGATCTCTCCTCGATCAACCCCGTGCTTCTGCTGGCCTCGCTCATTGCGGCCTCCACACCGATCCTTCTTGCGGCCATCGGCGAGCTGGTGGTGGAACGCGCAGGCGTTCTCAACCTCGGGGTCGAGGGGATGATGATCACCGGCGCGATCTGCGGCTTCGCCATCGCTGTCAATACCGGCTCGCCTTTCGCGGGCTTCGTGATGGCGGCCCTGGGGGGTGCTGCGCTGTCGCTGCTCTTTGCCGCCCTGACCCAGATCGCGCTTGCCAATCACGTGGCCTCGGGTCTGGCGCTCACGCTGTTCGGCCTTGGGCTGAGCTCGCTGCTCGGACAAGGCTATGTCGGCATCAAGCCGCCGCCCACGCCCAAGCTCGACATCCCCCTGCTCAGCGATATCCCGATCCTCGGCCCGGTGCTCTTTTCGCATGACCTGATGGTGTATCTCGCGCTGGCGCTGGTGGCGGCGGTCTGGGGTATGCTCAAATACACCCGAGCCGGGCTGATCCTGCGGGCGGTGGGCGAAAATCACGACGCCGCCCATGCGCTTGGCTACAAGGTGGTGCGCGTCCGGGTGCTGGCCATCGCCTTCGGCGGCGCCTGTGCCGGTCTGGGCGGCGCCTATCTCAGCCTCGTGCGCGTGCCGCAATGGACCGAAGGCATGACCGCAGGCGTCGGCTGGATCGCACTGGCGCTGGTGGTCTTCGCCTCCTGGAAGGCCGGGCGCGTGCTGCTCGGCGCTTGGCTCTTCGGCGGTGTCAGCGTCCTGCAGCTCAACCTTCAGGCGGCAGGCGTCGCGGTGCCGGTCGAATACCTGTCGATGTCGCCCTATCTCGTGACCATATTGGTGCTGGTCATCATGTCCGCCGACAAATCCCGCGCGCCCGGCTCTTTGGGCCGCATCTTCCATGCCTCGCAATGAGGCGCTGCCATCCACTTTCAATCCAACAGGGAGTATTCCGCATGACCCTAAAGACCCTTCTCACAGGCGCGGTACTGGCGCTTGGCCTGACCAGCACGATCGCGCTGGCGCAGGACGACAAGACCAAGGTCGGCTTCATCTATGTCGGCCCGATCGGCGATGGTGGCTGGACCTATGAGCATGACAAGGGCCGGCTCGCCATCGAGGAGCATTTCGGCGACAAGGTCGAAACCATCTACCGCGAAAGCGTGTCCGAAGGCGCCGATGCCAGCCGGGCGATCACCCAGATGGCGCTCAGCGGCGCCGATCTGATCTTCACCACCTCCTTCGGCTTCATGGATGCCACCGTCAGCGTGGCCGAGAAATTCCCCGACGTGAAATTCGAACATGCCACCGGCTACAAGACCGCGCCGAACCTCGCGACCTATTCGGCCCGCTTCTACGAGGGCCGCGCGATCCAGGGCCACATCGCCGGCAAGATGACCAAATCCAACATCGTGGGCTACATCGCTTCCTATCCGATCCCCGAGGTCATCCGCGGCATCAACGCCGCCTTCATCCATGCCCGCAAGGTCAATCCCGATGTGCAGTTCAAGATCATCTGGGCCTATACCTGGTTCGACCCCGCAAAAGAGGCCGACGCCGCCACGGCACTGATCGAACAGGGCGCCGACGTGATCCTGCAGCACACCGACTCGACCGCACCTCAGGCGGCCGCCGAAAAGGCGGGCGGCGTGGTGACCTTCGGACAGGCCTCCGACATGGCCGAATACAAGCCCTTCCCGCGCGTCAGCTCCATCATCGACAATTGGGCGCCCTATTACATCGCCCGGACACAAGCGGTGATCGACGGTACATGGGAAACCCAGCAGGTCTGGCACGGCATCAAGGAAGGCATGGTCGAGATCGGCGAGATCACCGACGCCGTGCCCGCCGATGTCCGCGAAGAGGCACTGGCCATGAAAGCCGCCATCGCCTCGGGTGAATATCACCCCTTCACCGGCCCGCTGAAAAAGCAGGACGGCTCGGACTGGCTGGCCGAAGGCGAAACCGCCGATGACGGCACGCTTCTGGGCATGGATTTCTATGTCGAGGGGCTGGAAGGCGACATTCCGCAATAAGGCGGGCGCTGCCCTTCCGACCGATCCGGTCACACAAAGCCAAGGCGCGCGCCGGTCGCAGGATCGGCGCGCCGCCCCTCTCGCGCCCTACCGGTTGCGCGGTTTCTCCTTTGTCGCCTGACGCACCACCTTGCCAAAGGCGCGATCTTTTGAGCGCCGCTGGTTCAGGCTGAGGGAATTATGCGCGTCCTCCTCCTGCAGCTTGCGCCAGCGCGCCAGCCGCGCAGCGTCAAGCCTGCCCTCGGCAACCGCCTGTTGCACAGCACAGCCCGGCTCGGTGTCATGCGCGCAATCGCGGAACCGGCAGCCCGTGGTCAGCGCCTCGATATCCTCAAACACATCCGCGATCCCCGACGCCGCATCCGCCAATTGCAACTCGCGCATCCCCGGCGTGTCCAGCACGATGCTGCCACCGGGCACCATGTAAAGCTGGCGGCGCGTCGTGGTATGCCGGCCTCGTGCATCGGCCTCGCGCACCGCTTGCGTGGCGATATCCTCGGTGCCGGCAAGCGCATTTGTCAGGGTGGATTTCCCCACCCCGGACGAGCCGAGAAACGCCACCGTCCGCCCCGGCCTGCACCATTCGGCCAAAGCCTTTCCGGGCTCTTCGGCGCGGGCATCGAGCGCAACCACCGCCACCCGGTCCGAGACACCGCGCGCGGCCTCCACAAAACCCGCCGCATCCGTGGCAAGATCGGTCTTGGTCAACACGATCACCGGCTCGGCCCCGGACTCGAAGGTCAGCGCCACGTAGCGCTCCAGCCGGGCAATGTTGAAATCCTCGTTGCACGAGGTGACGATGAACACCGTGTCGATATTGGCCGCGATCAGCTGCACCTGCCGGTCATGGCCCGGCGCCCTGCGTTTGAGCAGACTGCTGCGCTCCAAGGTGCGGCTGGCCGCAGGAGTGTCGCGGTCCAAAAGCAGCCAGTCGCCCACGGTCACATCGGCGCGCGGCGGCACCTTGGCCTCGATCCCCTCGCCCAACACCTGAAAGCCGCTGCGATGCACGGTCACCACCCGCACAGGGGGCGTCGCGACCATCTCATCGACATCGACCTGCGCGGCAAAGAACGGACCCCAGCCCAATTGCTGCAGCGTCACGGGAATGGCCTTGGCATCGTCGTCATGGCCCCCTGGCCCACCTTCAGGATCGCGCCCCATCACCCCGCCTACCAGATCGACGGATCGGAGAGGGCGCTGACGCAGGTGCATGGCCCATGCAGCGGCATGATCTCGTCCCCGGTCAGGGATTGCCCGATCCAGCCTTCGGGCTGGCTGAGAGGCAGCGGCGCGGGCACCACATCCTGCGCCATGGGCTCAAAACCGACCTTGCCATAGAATGCCGGGTCGCCATAGGTCATCGCCACGTCGACACCCGCCGCGCGCAGCGTCGCGAGCGCCTCGGTCAAAAGGCGCTGGCCGATCCCCTGCCCCTGCCGGTCGCTGGCCACCGCCATCGGCGACAGGATCATCACATGGCGTGGGTCCGTGCCATAGCGCAGCCGCGAAAAGATCGCGGCCCCAACGATCCGACCCTCATCCTCGGCGACAAAGACCATGACATCGCCCTGCGCCATCTCGTCCAGAAGCGCGCGCACCAACCCGCCGACCATCGCGCCCTCCTCTGCTCCATCGGAGGCCGTGAAGGCCTGCACGAATAGCTCGGCAATCTGGGCCTGCCGTCCGTCAATATCCGATGTGACTATCAAAATCCGCTCCTGTCCGCGCTGCGTCAAAACCATATAAGACTGCACGCCGCAGGCAAAGCCAAGGGGGAGAGCGGGAAAATACGCCTCATGATCTTGGACAGGCCTTGCGGCGATGCGCAGAACCGACATGCGCGCAAACGTCTCCGGGCAAGCGGCACATCGCGCTCCCGCGCCGTACCCCCCTTCCCCCCGGCGCGAACACGTGCCATCTTCGCGCCATGACACAGATCGCATCCCCCGCCGGTATCCCGGCCAGCCGTTTCGCCTTTGGCACCATGCAATTCGGCGGCGCCGCCGATGAGGCCGCCAGCCGCGCCATGTTCGACGCCTGCATCGAGGCCGGCATCACCCATTTCGACACCGCCCATCTTTACACCGACGGCGCCTCCGAAGAGGTGCTCGGCCGCTTCGCAGCCCCCCTCCGCGACCGGCTGGTGATCGCCACCAAGGCGGGCTATGCGGGGGGTGCCGGGCGCGATAACATCCTGGCACAGTTCGACATATCGCGCCGCAGGCTCGGCATGGACCATGTCGAGATCCTCTATCTGCACCGCTTCGATCCCGACACCGACCTGCGCGAAACGCTTGAGACCTTCGCCAGCCTGCGTGACGCGGGAAAAATCGGCCATGTGGGCCTGTCGAACTTCGCCGCATGGCAGGTGATGAAGGCCGCCTGCATCGCGCAGGAGTTCGAGCTTTGCGTGTCGATCCTGCAACCGATGTACAACCTCGTGAAACGGCAGGCCGAGGTCGAGATCCTGCCCATGTGCCGCTCCGAAGGCATCGCCATCGCCCCCTATTCGCCGCTGGCGGGCGGGCTTCTGACCGGCAAATACGCGCAAGGCGGCACAGGCCGCCTGACCGATAACGACCGCTACGCCGCGCGCTACGGTCAGGACTGGATGCACCAGACCGCCCGTGACCTCACACTCACCGCCGACGAGCTTGGCATCCACCCCGCCACGCTCGCCGCCGCATGGGCCGCGCGCCATCCGGCTGGCCCCACACCAATCCTGTCGGGCCGCTCCGCCGAGCAGCTGAAGCCCTCGCTGGACGCGGTCTCCTTCCACATGGATGACGCGCTTTATGCCCGGCTTTGCGCCCTCAGCCCCACGCCACCCCCCGCAACGGACCGGCTGGAAGAGGCCTGACATGCCCCGCCGCGAAAGACTGCCCGACACAGCCTCGGTCGCCTCCCCGGGCGAGGACGGCCGCCTGCATGCCCCCTCCGCCGAACGCAACACCGGCCCGATCCTGTCGCTGATCCGCCATCACGGCCCCGCTGCGGGCAATGTGCTGGAACTCGCCTCGGGTACAGGCCAGCATGCCGCGGCCTTTGCCGCCGCCCTGCCCGGGCTTGACTGGCAACCGACCGAGATCGACCCCACCCGCCGCGCCAGCATCGACGCATGGGCCGCCAACGCACAGGCGCCCAAGCTGCGGCCCGCCATCGCCCTTGACGCCACCGCTCCCGGCTGGGGCGCGGCGCATCCCGGACAGGACATGATCCTGACGGTCAATCTCCTGCACCTCATCAGCACGCCCGAGGCCCGCATCCTGATCGCCGAGGCAGCACAAGCCCTGGCCCCGGATGGCCGCCTGATCGTCTACGGCCCCTTCCTGCGCGCGGGCGAGACGACATCCGAAGGCGATGCCAGCTTCGATGCCAGCCTGCGCGCCCAGGACCCCGAGATCGGCTACAAGGACGATTTCGACGTGATCGACTGGATGCACGAGGCCGGTCTGATCCTTGTCGACGTGGTCGAGATGCCCGCCAACAATCTCGGCATCGTGGCGCGGCGGCCAGCCTGATCGCTCAGCCCCTTGCAGCGATACGATCTTGGTGACGGTCTGATCCTCGCAGCAAGGACCGGACCCATATCGATCATGAACCGAAAAAAGGGCAGACGCTTCCGCCTGCCCTTTTTATTCTTACCAGATTGGCCTGACCGAGAGCCTCAGCCCGCGTTGCTCCAGCGGTCAGCGAAATCGAACGCGTGATCATAGCCGAACAGCGCCGCGGCACCCCCGGTATGCAGGAAGACAACCCGCTCGCCCTTCTTGAAATGACCCTTGCGGATCAGATCGATCAGGCCCGCGGCCCCCTTGGCCGAATAGACCGGATCAAGCAGGATCGCTTCCAGCTCGGCGAACATGCGGATCGCTTCCAGCCCGCTTTCCGTCGGAATGCCATAGCCTTCACCGACATAGTCGGTATTGGCGACCACATCCTCGCGCTGAACCACACCCGCGCAGCCCAGCTTTTCGGCAGTGGCGCAGGCCAGGTTATAGACATTCTCTTCCTGCTTGGGCTTGGGCGCGCGCACCCCGATCCCCAGAAGCGGGATCTGCGCATTCATCGCCTTGAGGCCTGTGATCAGACCTGCCTGCGTGCCCGCGCTGCCGGTGGCGTGCACGATATGGTCGATCTTGAGACCCGTGCCATTGACCTGGCTCAGCAGCTCGAAGGCACAGTTGACATAGCCAAGCGCCCCTGTCGGGTTCGATCCGCCGCCGGGGATGGTATAGACCTTCTTGCCATCTGCGCGCAGCTTGTCCGCCACGGCTTCCATCTCGGCATTCATGTCACCGCCGCCGGGGCGTTTTTCGGTGGTCGCGCCATGCAGGTGATCCAGCAGCACGTTGCCGTTGTAATTGTAGTTCGGATCGTTCGAGCCGGTGCGGTCTTCCAGCAGGATATGACACTTCATGCCCAGCTTGGCGGCAAAGGCGGCGGTCTGGCGAGCATGGTTCGACTGGGTGGCGCCTTGCGTCATCACCATCTCGGCGCCCTGCGCCTCGGCCTCGGCCATCAGGAATTCCAGCTTGCGGGTCTTGTTGCCCCCCGTGGACAGGCCGGTGCAATCGTCGCGCTTGATCCAGATTTCCGGACCGCCCAACTCGGCGCTCAGACGGTCCATGCGTTCCAGCGGGGTGGGCAGATGGGCCAGGAAATGACGTGGGAATCGGGCGAGATGCATGCGGATACCTCCTTATGATGCGATACCGAGCAGATAACGCGGGTTGCGCCCCCTCTGCAAATGCGAAACGCGCAAGCCATCTTGCATATCTTGCAAGTTATTGCGCCCTGCCCTATCCCATGAGCCATGCGACTGGATTGGCTCGAAGATATCCTCGCCGTGCTCGACACAGGCTCTTTCGCCCGCGCCGCCGAAGCGCGCAACCTGACGCAATCGGCCTTCACCCGCCGCATCCGCAGCATAGAGGACGGGATCGGAACGCCGCTTTTCGACCGCTCGCGCAAGCCGGTGCAACTTCTGGCGGCCGTCCGCGCCCATGAAGACGAGATGCGCCGCATGGCCGCCGATCTGCGCGCCCTGCGCGACGGGTTGCGCCGCTCCGCGGCCGGAGCCGGTCGCACGGTGGCCTTGGCCTGCCAACATGCGATCACCACCACCGTGTCGCCGCGCCTCGTGCAGATCCTTGCCCGTGACCGCGCCGTGCGCGTCCGCTCGGGCAATCGCGATGACTGCCTCGGTCAGCTCATCACCGGCGAGGTGGATATCGCGGTGATCTACGATTCCACCCATGGCCCGCCCCGCCCCGACAGCCGCGCCTTCGAAGAGGTCTCGATCGGGACCGAGCCGCTGGTCGCGGTCTGCGCCCCCGCCCTTGCGCCACTGTCCGGCACATCGCCCCTGCCGGTGATCACCTATCCCGGCGACGTGTTTCTTGGCCGGGTGGTGGAACGGGCGGTGTTCTCGCGCCTGCCCCCGGGCACCGAGCTTGACCGCAAGGCAGAAACCGCCCTGACCCTGGCCGCCTGCCAATATGCGCTCGACGGCATCGGCATCGCCTGGCTGCCCCTCTCGGTGGTCCACGACCCGCTGTCCCAGGGCCGACTTGTGCGCCTGCCACAGGACGGCCCGGATCACATGCTCGATCTGCGCATGATCCGGCTCGCCGAACCGATCCGCCACGCCGCACTCGAATGCTGGGACGCCCTTCGCGCCGCCTTGCCCCGGCAATGAAAAGGCCGGGCTTCAGGCCCGGCCAGTCCCTCAGCCATCCACGCGGATGGTCTTGTTTTCCGGATCATAAGGGCTGTCCTGCACCACCTCGGCTGGCCACAGCTCGCCCAGGATACGCACCTGCAGTTTCTGGCCAACCTCGGCCTTGTCGGGGCTCACATAGCCCATGCCGATCGACTTGCCGAACGCCACCGAATATCCCCCCGAAGTCAGGCGCCCGACGCGCTCATCGCCATCATAGAGCGCCTCGGCACCCCAAGGGTCGGCATCCTGCGGCCCGTCGATCAACACGGTCACGCATTTGAACCGCACGCCGATCGCGTTCATCGCGTCCTTGCCCTGAAACGCCTTGGACTGATCCACGAAGCGCGGCAAGTCGGCCTCGAGCGGGGTGGCATCCCGGCCCAGCTCATTGCCGAAGGCGCGATAGGATTTCTCCTGCCGCAGCCAGTTTTGCGCCCGTGCGCCCACCAGCTTCAGCCCATGCTTTTCTCCGGCCTTTTCCAGCAGGTCGAACAGGTAGTTCTGCATCTCGATCGGATGATGCAGCTCCCAGCCCAACTCCCCGGTATAGGCCACGCGGATCGCGCGCACCGGGCACATGCCCAGTTCGATGTCGCGCTGGCTCAGCCACGGGAACCGTTTGTTGGACAGAACCGTGTCCGGCTCGGCATCCTTGACCACCTCTTTCAGCACATCGCGCGATTTCGGCCCGGCGATGGCGAAGACACCCCATTGCGTGGTCACATCCTCGATCGCGATGTAACCGAACTCAGCCGCCTTGTCCTCGGCGCATTTGCGCAGGTAATCGCCGTCGTAGTCGGTCAGCGCGCCCGCCGAGACAAGGTAATAGCTGTCCTCGGCAAGCCGCACGATGGTGTATTCGGTGCGCGTCGTGCCAGCCGGCGTCAGTGCATAGGTCAGGTTGATCCGCCCGATCTTGGGCAGCTTGTTGCAGGTGAACCAATCCAGGAACGCCGTGGCGCCCGGTCCCTTCACCGTGTGCTTGGTAAAGGCCGACGCATCGATCAGGCCCACACCCTCGCGCACCGCCTTCGCCTCTTCCACCGCATAGGACCACCAGCCCCCACGGCGGAAGCTGCGCGCGTCGTGATCGAAGCTTTCGGGCGCATCCAGCGGACCATAGTAATTGGGCCGCTCGAACCCGTTGACGCAGCCGAACTGCGCGCCGCGCGCCTTGAGCCGGTCATAGCTCGGCGCGGTGCGCAGCGGGCGGCAGGCCTCGCGCTCTTCGTCGGGGTGATGCAGGATATAGACGTGGCTATAGGCTTCCTCGTCCTTGCGCGCGGCATATTCGGTGGTCATCCACGACCCGAACCGCTTGGGATCGAGCGACGCCATGTCGATCTCGGCCTCGCCCTCGACCATCATCTGCGCCATGTAATGCCCTGTGCCGCCCGCGGCGGTGATGCCAAAGCTGAAGCCCTCGGCCAGCCACATGTTGCGTAGCCCCGGCGCCGGACCGACCAGCGGGTTGCCATCCGGCGTGTAGCAGATCGGACCGTTGAAATCGTCCTTGAGACCCACCGTCTCCGAGCTGGGGATCCGGTGGATCATCGACATGTATTCTTCCTCGATCCGGTCAAGATCGAGCGGGAACAGATCGGCGCGGAAACTGTCGGGCACGCCATATTCGAACCGTGCCGGCGCGCCATGCTCATAGGGGCCAAGGATCCAGCCACCGCGCTCTTCGCGCACATACCATTTGGCATCGGCATCGCGCAGCACGGGATGCTCGGGGTTGGTCTTGCGATATTCCACCAGCGCGGGATCCGGCTCGGTGACGATGAACTGATGCTCCACCGGGATCGCGGGCGTCTTGATGCCCAGAAGTTTCGCGGTGCGTTGCGCGTGGTTGCCGGTGGCGGTGACCACATGCTCGGCGGTGACCACGACCTGCTCTTCGGAGGGCACAAGATTGCCGCCCTTCTCCACCATCTTGGTGCAGGTCACCTCCCAGGCCTCGCCGTTCCAGTGATAGGCATCCGCCTGCCACTTGCGCTCGATCGTGACGCCGCGCTGACGCGCGCCCTTGGCCATCGCCATCGTGACGTCCGCCGGGTTGATATAGCCGTCGGTCGGATGATAGATCGCGCCCTTCAGGTCGTCGCATTTGACCAGCGGCCAGCGCTCCTTGATCTGTGCAGGCGTCATCCACTCGAAGGGCACACCCACCGTCTCGGCGGTCGAGGCATAGACCCGGTATTCATCCATCCGCGCATCGGTCTGCGCCATGCGCAGGTTGCCCACCACCGAGAAGCCTGCATTCAGCCCGGTCTCTTCTTCCAGAGTCTTGTAGAACTTCACCGAATAGTCGTGGATATGCGTGACCGCGTAGGACATGTTGAACAGCGGCAAAAGCCCCGCCGCGTGCCAGGTCGATCCGCTGGTCAGCTCGTCGCGCTCCAGCAGCACCACATCGTCCCAACCGAACCGGGCCAGATGATAGGCGATCGACGTGCCGATGGCGCCGCCACCGACGATAAGGGCTTTGACGTGGGTCTTCATGAGCAGCGACTCCTTGGCTAGCGATTGCGCCCTGTTTAGCAGTCCTGTTGCGCCAAGGTGGGTCCAGCCGACACAAGAACGCGCAAAACCGACGCCTTCGCATTTCACGGACGACGATCCGGGGCGCCGCGCGCGCGGCCCCGGAATCACACCGATATCGCACCGACGTAATACCGACGTGATACCGATGCCCGGTTTTGGCGCTTTTGGGCCGGTCTCAATCGCCCAGGGCGATGCCTTCGCGGCGCGGATCGGCCCCGCCGCGCAACCCTTCGCCAAGCGATATCGCATGCAGCCCCGACACCATCGGCGCAATCCTGACCTCATAGCCCAACGCCTCGAGATCCGGCGCAAGATCCGCCGCCCATGTGCCGGCCTCCAGATCGAAAACGCCGAACCTGTTGACCATGTTGGGCATGCTAACCGCTTGTTGCACATCCATTTTCCAGTCCAGATGCGCGATGATCGCCTTGACCACATAGCCGATGATCCGGCTGCCTCCGGGACTGCCGACGATCATCACCGGCACGCCGTCTTTCAGCACGATGGTCGGCGCCATGGACGATCTGGGGCGCTTTCCCGGCTCGACCCGATTGGCGATCGGGACGCCCTCTTCATGAGATCGAAAGGAAAAATCGGTCAACTCGTTGTTCAGCAAAAACCCCCGCACCATCACCCGCGACCCGAACGCATTCTCGATGGTCGAGGTCATGGACAGTGCGTTGCCGTAACGATCCGTTATCGAAATATGCGTGGTCGACGGAAACTCAAACGAGATATCATCGGCCAGGTTCAGACTGTGATCGAACTCGGGCCGTCCCGGCGCGACCTCGGGCAGCGCGTCATCGCCCTGCAATAGCTGGCTGCGCTCCTCAATATATTCCTTTGCAATCAATCCCTTGACCGGAACGGGGACGAAATCCTCATCGGCCATGTAGCGGCCCCTGTCGGCAAAGGCCAGACGGCTCGCATCCCCGATCAGCCGCCAGGCCTGCGCGCTTTTTGGTCCCATCGCCGCCAGATCGAAGGGCTCCAGCAGTCCAAGAATCTGCCCCACCGTCAGCCCCCCCGACGAGGGCGGCCCCATCCCGCACACCTCCCAGACCCGGTAAGGCACGCAGACCGCCGCGCGCTCCCTGACCTGGTAGATCGCCAGATCGACCTCGGACAGCCGCCCCGGATTGCCCGCCGCACCCTGCACCGCCGCCACGATATCGCGCGCGATATCACCTGCGTAAAAGGCCCCGACCCCTTGGCTGGCAAGGGTCCGCAGCGTGTCGGCATAGGCCGGGTTGCGCAGCACCTCGCCCACTTCCAATAGACTGTTATCGCTCAGGAAATACTCCCGCGTCGCCTTGAAGCGCGACAGCCTCAGCGCATCCAGCGCCACCATCCCCGCGAGCCTCGGACTGACCTCGAACCCCTCTTCGGCCAGCCGGATCGCCTCGTCGAAAAGGCCCGCCCAGTCCGACCGTCCCCACCGCTCATGCGCCTCCTGCATCAGCGCCGGCGTCCCCGGCACCCCCACCGAAAGCCCACCCACAACCGCATCGTAGAAGTCCAGCGGCTCTCCGTTTTTATCCTGAAATAACCGTGGGTTCGCCGCCAAAGGCGCGGTCTCTCGCCCGTCCAGCGTTGTGATCTCGCCGGTCGCGCCGTCCTGCCAGACCAGAAAGGCACCGCCCCCCAACCCCGAGCTTTGCGGCTCCACCAGCCCAAGCACCGCCTGCACAGCCACCATCGCATCCGCCGCCGTGCCGCCCGCGCGCAACACCCTTGCCCCGGCACCGACCGCCACCGGATTGGCCGCCGCGATCATCCATTCTCGCGCCTCAGCAGGGCGCCCGGCATCCCGTGCCGCCTGCGCCGCCTCAAGCTCGGGCGTGGCCGCGACGCGCCCTGTACCTTCCCCTTCGGGCGCCACGGCATCCGCGGCCTGCTGCGCCAGCGCCGCTCCGGAAAAAACGAACAGGATCAATCCTATGGCCGGCAGTCTCATGGCTGTCTCCTTGCCGTCTCTGGCGCGGCATCACCCGGCATGCGGCGGGGGCGCTCAGCCGTCAAAGCATCGCCGGAACCACCTGATCGGGCGGGCGATGGCCGTCGTGAAACGTCTTGATGTTCAAGATCACCTTTTCGCCCATCTCGATCCGCCCCTCCAGCGTCGCCGATCCCATATGCGGCAGCAAAACCACATTCGGCAACGCGCGCAGCCGCGGGTTCACCTCGGGACCGTTCTCATAGACATCGAGGCCCGCCCCCGCGATCTCGCCCGCCCGCAGCATCCGCGTCAGCGCGTTCTCGTCGATCACCTCGCCGCGGCTGGTGTTGACGATCACCGCATCCGGCTTCATCAGCTTCAGCCGCCGCGCGTTCATCAGATGAAAGGTCGAGGGCGTATGCGGACAGTTGATGCTCAGAACATCCATCCGCGCCACCATCTGATCCAGACTTTCCCAAAAGGTCGCGCCCAGGTCCTGTTCAGTCTCTTCGCGCAGCCGGCGCCGGTTGTGGTAATGGATCTGCATGCCGAACGCCGCCGCGCGCCGCGCCACCGCCTGCCCGATCCGGCCAAGCCCCAGGATTCCAAGGCGCCGCCCCGCCAGACGCCCGCCCAGAAGCGCCGTCGGCGACCAGCCGTCCCAGCCGCCTGCCTGCATCACCGCCAGCCCTTCGGGAATCCGCCGCGTGACCCCCAGGATCAGCGCCATCGCCATATCCGCCGTATCATCGGCCGAAACGCCCGGCGTATTGGACACGAGGATGCCGTGCTGACGCGCCGTGTGCACGTCGATATGGTCCACCCCCGCGCCGTAATTCGCGATCAACCGAAGCTGGTCGCCGGCCTGTGCGATCAACGCGGCATCGATCCGGTCGGTCAGCGTAGGCACGATCACATCCGCCGTCCGCACGGCCTCGACCAGGTCCGCGCGGCTCATCGGGGTGTCATCCTCCCGCAGGGACACGTCGAAAAGCTCGCTCAACCGTTTCTCGACCGGCTCGGGCAAGCGTCGCGTAACGACAACACTCAAGCGTCCAGATGACATGTCCCCCTCCTTTTTCTTTTCTTGCCTGCGCAATACTGCCAGACTGGCGCAGGAACGGACGGGGCACAAGAACCCCATGCAAATCGTCGGGCAGAAATCGGATCACGTGAAATGAAAACACTGCTTGTGTTGCTGTGCGCGCTGTTGGTGTCGGTCGGATCTGTTGGCCAGGCACAGCAACAAGAGCGTGGCCCGGTGACGAATCTTCCCCTGCCGCGCTTCGTGTCGATGAAGGCGAGCGAAGGCAATGTGCGCCGTGGTCCCAGCCTGACCCACCGGATCGACTGGGTCTTCAAGCGCCGCGACGTGCCGCTCGAGATCACCGCCGAACATGGCCACTGGCGCCGCGTGCGCGACCGTGACGGCGCGGGAGGCTGGGTGCATTATTCGCTCCTGTCGGGCAGCCGCACCGCGATCGTCGAAAAGGACATGCTCGACCTGCATGTCCGCCCCGATCCCTCGACCCGGGTGACGGCCCGGCTCGAGTTGGGCGTGATCGCCCGGATAAAGTCCTGTGCGCCCGACTGGTGCGAGATATCGGCAGGCGGCTATGACGGCTGGGCGCCGAAATCGGCGATCTGGGGCGTCGGCGCGGATGAAATCCTCGAGTGACGCGGCACGAACCCGCCCCAGCCGCGCCGCTTCTTCGCAATGTTGCCCGGCTCGTCCTCTTTAGGCGCATTTTTTTCATTTCCGGCCTTGAACAGCCCAGAGGTCCAGAGTAATTAGCGCGGCACGTTGGGGTGTAGCCAAGCGGTAAGGCAGCGGTTTTTGGTACCGTGTACCGTAGGTTCGAATCCTACCACCCCAGCCACTACCCTTAAATCATTATTTTTCAATAACTTAACTTGGCGCTACTTCGCGCCTCCGGAACACTTTTGGGGACCATGCTTCCGTCCCATTTTGATCTGCCGTTGAGCCGACGAGTCGGTCAAGACAGATAACAGACCGCGGCTGACCGTTCGGACACTTCAACTGAAACGGCGCAACCTGAACCCGCGGATGCTACAGTCACGCGGGTCCATGACTGCCAATAAGCGTTCAAAATGACCCGTTTTGAAATCGCCACCGCGGTCGTGTTCATTGGGAGCGAGCGTATCGCGGGCCGTTTGAGATCGACCTCGAAGTCTGCGGCTATGGGAGGATAGGTCGTCGGACCGTGCCGACGCCAGACTGCATCCCCGTCGTGCTTGACGAAAAGTCTAGGACTTCGTCGGATCCCATGCACTTTGTCTAGTGTGTGGACTTTCCCGGATTTAGTGGAGAGCGTTTAGCTCACTTTCCGGGCTTTTCGCTCGAATGCGATGGGGCTGAGAAAGCCGAGCGATGAATGTCGCCTGACGGGATTATAGAACCCGTCGATGTATCTGACGATGGCGTTTTCAGCCTGTTTCCGGGTTTGCCAGGCGACCGGCCAGATCAGTTCCGACTTGATGGACTTGAAGAAGGTCTCGACCATCGAGTTGTCGTAGCAGTTCCCCTTGCCGCTCATCGAGATCAGGATGCCGCGTTTTCGGAGCGCGGCCTGATAATCGACAGAGCAGTATTGCGATCCACGATCGGAATGATGGACCAGCCCCGGCGCAGGTTCGCGGTTCACGATGGCGCGCCGCAGAGCCTCGACTGCGAGGCCGCGCTTCAGCCGGTCACTCGTCGCCCAGCCGACGACCCGCCTCGAGTAGAGGTCAATGACCACCGCGAGATAGAGCCAACCCTGCGCCGTCCAGATGTAGGAAATGTCAGCGCCCCATTTCCGGTCCGGCTTCTCGGCCCGGAAGTCCTAGGCGATCAGGTTGGGGGCGACCGGCCAAACATGCTGGCTGTCCGTCGTCCGCTTGAACCGCCGTTTCTGCCTTGCCACGAGGCCGTTCTCGCGCATCAGTCGGACCGTTCGGTGACGCCCGATCCGGTGCCCGTCGTCGATCAGATCCCGGTGCATCCGCGGGCTGCCATAGGTGCCGTTCGACAAGGCGAAGGCCGTGCGGATATGCGCGAGGTAGACCATGTCCTGCCGCTGGCGCTGGCAGGCCGGGCGTTCCCGCCACGCAAAGAAGCCGCTCTGGCTGACACCCAGAGTCTGGCACATGCGACTGATGGGCAAGCTGGCCTTTTCCGCTTCGATGAAGGCAAAGCTCATCGACTTGCGTCTTTCGCGAAGAAGGCTGCGGCTTTTTTTAGGATGTCGCGCTTCTGCTTCAGCACCGCGTTCTCCTTGCGCAGCCGCTTCAGCTCGGCCCGGAGATCGGCCTGGTCTTCCGCAGGCTCCTCGGCATCCCGATCCTGCCTCACCCATCGCGTCAGCGTTGAGAGGCCCATGCCGAGATCATCTGCGATTTCACGTCGTGTGCGTCCGCTGGTCAGTGCCAGCCTGACCGCTTCGCGCCGAAACTCCGGCGTCGGTCTGTTTCCGTTTCCCATAAAACACCTCCTGGTTCCTCAGTTGGTGCTCTCCACTTTTTCAGGGCAAGTCCAGTCCCTGTCAGGCAGCTTCTGCAGTAGTCCAAACCGCTCACTGGGCCTCACAAGCCGATCGGCAATTTTATCTTGTATTCTGGGATGTAATCCTCCAACCAATCATCAAGTGTCCCTCGCTTAGGAAATAGCGCTTGCATGAATCTAACGAAACCTGTGCGGTGATCAACAAGGTCACTGCTCCAGTAACGAGAACGTTCGTGTGTCCGCGACGCAGTGACTGGTAACCGGAACGAGCAGTATTGAAATGCGATCCTGGGCCCAGGTATTCCTGTTTTTCACTACCTTGAGCTTCGCTACTGCTTTGAGCCTCTGCGTCCCACTCATTCCAGCGGCGATGGCGCAGGACATAGTAGGTCCATCGGGAACAGCTCCTCCGCCAGCGCTACCGAAATACGGCACGGCTGTCCTGCGTGGTGGATGGATCATGTCCAAACCTTACCAATTTCCAGTGGCCGGACAGCTGCAGGGCGTTGAAGGGCTGGATATCACGATCCTGACAGATGTTTTGCAGCTAGCTGGCATCGAAGCTAATTTGCGCAGGCAGTCTTGGCATGATCAGCTGCAATATCTTGCCGAAGGTCGGGGCGATATTGCGCTTGGGGCTTTCAAGCCAGACAACGGCGACGACCGGTTCCATTATTCTCTTCCTTATCGATGGGCGCGGATCTCGCTTTATGTCAGAAAGGACGAGACCAACCTGTATGACACGACCGATATCGCCAAGCTGATAAACGAACTGCCCGACTTCCGGCTTGGAGTAGTTCCGGGTCGCCTGTTCGCAGACTCCGCACTGAATGGAAGCATAAAAACCGCGACACGGGCCGGGCGTATTGTTAACGCATCGAGTGACGAGGAAAACCTGCGTAACCTATTGGCAGGACGGATCGATGGGTTTGTTGGAGACAGGCTTGGCGTATCGACGTCGGCACTCGAGGCTGGGCTTAAGTTTCAGGCCGCCGAAATCGTGATGCCGGGTATCGCGAGTGTTCACTTCATTTTCAGTAAAACTACCATGCAACCCAAAACACTGGCCGCCATCGATCAAGCGATTAAGACACTTGAAGACAACGGACAGTTGAAGAAACGCCTGCATTCAGGCATTTCTTCTGTCCTGATGAGCTACGTGCTCGATACCACGCTGTTCTACATTCTGACAATTGTCGGGACAGTGGCTTTTGCAGTCTCAGGGGTATTGATCGCCTACCGCGAAAATTTCAGCTTCTTTGGCGCACTGGTGCTGTCCGCCCTTCCCGCCTTGGGCGGGGGGGCCTTGCGGGACATACTGTTGGATCGGCACCCAATGGGCATGATGTCATCGCCGCTCTACCTGTGCCTGGTTGGTGTCACCGTTTTGGTTGGCTTTTCCATCATTCTAGCGATGCGACTACTGGCAGGCCGGGGCTGGACCTTGTCGCGCCTGCCTAAAGCGCCGCGGTTTCTCACGATGGCAAATATTCAGGAACTTGCGGACTCAATGGGAATGGCTGTTTTTACGGTTTCTGGCCTTGCCATCGCAATATCCATGGATGCCGAACCGCTGTGGCTATGGGGACCCATTATCGCGATGCTGACAGCCGCCGGTGGCGGCATCCTGCGCGACATCGTGCGCCAATCCGGTCAAGTTGGAACCCTCAAGACCGAGCTTTACGCCGAAGTTCCCTTTTTCTGGGGGCTGGCCTTTTCGGTCTTCTTGTTGACTCGTCCCGACGTGCTGGCGCCGGAAGAAATCCAACTGGCCATTATCATTACCGTCCTCGGCACTTTCCTGACGCGTATGACCGTCGTGCTCCTCGGGGTGCGGCCGTTTCCGTTCAGTTGGACGCCTAAAGCTTCCGGCTGATAATCTGAACGCGAGGAATTGAACTAACCCGCTCACGCTTGATGAGTGTCGCTATTGGCCTGAATCGCCTTATGATGAGAAGGGTTGGTTGCTGATACCAACCTTTGTTCAGGTGCCCGGAATAAGCCTAGTTCACTTGAAACGTAAGCTCAGGGTATGGCGCATATCCACAAGCGTCACACAACCGAGGATGACGCATGTCGAATAGCCGACAGCAGCGTGCTTCTGCACGCGAGCCAGAGCTGTCAAGCCGCTTTCGTTCCGTTTGGTTTTGGCGTGCGGCAACGCACATGACAGATGCACTCAAATACAGATCATCGAGGCGAGCATGACGCGCATTATCAGTCTGGTGACCGCCATCTACGCCAGATGAAAGGTAATGGCACGGATTTGACGGCGACTAACTGTTCACGAATGACATGCTCTTAAGCAAGGCTATCTTTGATTTCGCGGCAAAGCTGGACGAGCTAATGCAAGCCCAACGATCCATCGGAGATCGTCTCTCCAAAGATAGATAGGTCCAAGCCTTTTGCTGGTCTACCCAGTTTAGGCACTGGAAAGGCCGATATGCATTCGATCCGCGCACGAGCACAGCCAATGGCACATACGCCTGAGCCGGCCCTGCAAGCTCGGGTCTTGGCATGTGCGGGTCACGCACAATTAGACGGAATATACCTTGCGGCGGGTTGATGCCCATGACGTGCCTCTATCCCGTCGTGCCTTTGGTCTGGGCGCGGTCACGAGCCTTGTCACTCTAAGTCACCCCGCGTGGGCCTTCGGGGCCGAGCCGACGCGCACACTATGGCTGCGCGGGGTTGGCGCGTCGGTGCCGCATCCGATCTACTTGGCATGGGCCGACCGTTTTGGACCGGAGCTGGGGATCAAGCTCGGATATGTGCCGCTTGGGTCCGGGACCGGACTGAGGGCGGCGCGCAACCGCGAGGCCGATTTCGGAGGCTCGGACATTGCCATGCCGCGCGTCGAGCTTGAGCGCGCCGATCTTGAGCAAGTCCCTATCGTTGCGGCGGCACTTGGATTCGCGGTGCACCTTCCGGGGATTGACGTGGGCCGGCTGCGGCTGCGTCGGGATGATGTGCGGGCGATCTTCGAGGGTGAGATCCGTGTGTGGTCCGATGCACGGTTGCGCGCGGGAAATCCGGGGCTGGCGCTGCCGGATCTTGCGATCACGCCTGTCGTCCGGCGGGATGTGTCGGGGTCTTCGCGCTTGGCGGCAGCGTGGCTGGCCGGGCAACGTTCAAACGCTCAGGCCAAGGACACGCCCTTCACGGCAACGCCGGGCCTTGCGGTTTTCGGAGCGCATGGGGTGGCGCAGACAGTGCGCCGTTTGCGCGGCAGTATCGGATACCTGGAATTCTCCACGGCGCGGCTATTCGGGCTCGAGATGCTTGATCTGGAGCTCGCAGATGGCGGTTTCTCAACATGGCAACCGGACCATGGCGCGACCGCGCATGAATGGCCGCTGCTGACGCGCACGCGGATTTTGATACCGCGCGCGGCGGCGCTGGCGGAACGGTCGAATGCGGTGGCGCGTTTCTTCCGGCATTGCCTGTTGCATGGCGGCGAGCTTGCGATCTCGGCGGGCTTCGTCCCCCTGCCCGCCCCTGTGCGCGCTGCCAGCCTGGCGCAATTGGAAAGGGTGCTTGGCCGTGGATGACCTCGGAGTGATGACCAGCACCGGGATCGCCGGGCTGCGCCCTTTCTGGCCTAGCGATTATTCCGGACTGATCGTCCGGCATCTGATGCGGCATCCGGGCCTGTGCCGGGGGCGCCACGTCCTCGATCTGGGCACCGGATCGGGGGTTCTGGCCGGAACTGCCCTGCAGCTTGGGGCGACAGATGTCGTGGCGACCGATCTGGATCCCGATGCATTGCATCTTGCCGAAGACCGGTTGGCACGGATCGCGCCCGAGGCCCGTGTGCAGCTTGGCCAGGGCGCCATGTGGGACGCGGTCGAATCGGACCTCCGGTTCGATCTGGTGCTGGCAAACCTGCCCAATTTTCCCGCCGAGCAACTTCAGAGCGGAAGCCGTGCCGCGTTCTGGTCGGTGGGCGGTGAGGATGGCCGTAAGGTGCTCGATCCATTTCTTGCCGGTCTGCCAAAGCGGCTTCGGCAAGGCGGCAGCGCGGTCTTCACGCAGAACCGCTGCGTCGGGTTGCGCATGACATTGGACCGTCTGGCGGAGGCTGGTTGCGGCGCACGTGTCGTGGAAACGGCGTTGGTGCCGGTCGGGCCGGACAAGCTCGCGGCACTCTCGAGGATCAGCCACGAGCCTGAAGGTCTGATCGAGATGGCGGGTTTCGTGTTCCTCGAGGTGGTGCTGGTCGTGGTCGAAAGCGAAGGGCCAGAGCGCCGGTCAATATCGGGACGGGAGAAAACGGCATGAGCAGGCTTCAAGGCTTCGGCGCCCTTTTCACGCTAGCCGCACTGATCTGGGTGATAGCGCCGACGCCGGGCGCGACGCAGAGCACCGAACTACCAGCGGTCAAAGCTCTTCACGCGAAAGTTGCCGCAGGCTGTGAGAACCAAGCCAACGAAACCCGGTCGGTGGAAACGCGGGTGGTCTGCGACCGGCTTCTGCGGGTCGGGCTGCGCGGCGACTATCCGCGCTTCGCCGAGATCGGGCCGGCTGGCGCCACCGGGTTCGAGGCCGATGTCGCGCGTGAGATCGCGGCACGGCTGGACGTGGCGTTGGAGGCTGTGGAGGTCACGCCGGTGAACCGGATCTCGAAGCTAGGCGAGGGAGAGGTCGATCTGGTCATCGCGACCATGGGGCATAACACGCAGCGCGATCCCACAGTTCATTTCCTGCGCCCGCATTACTTTCAGAGCGAGACGATCGTTGTGGGCGCAGGGGATCAGACTCCGCTGGCGTGGGAGGACCTGGAGGCGCGTCTGGTCTGCACGACGGTGGGGAATTATTCCAACGTGATCCTTGCGCCTGATGTGGGGCGCTTGATGCTGTTCTCGCGGTCGCAACAACTAATCGATGCGCTGTTGAACGAGATGTGCCCGCTCATCGCGCAGGATGACACGCTGCTGCTGCCGCTAGTATCATCCGAAACCGAACCGAGCCGGTTCGAGCGCAAGCTTGGCTTTGCGCCGGTGCCTTGGGGGATGGCAATGCCCTTGGGAATATCCGACGAGATGGCGGCGGCTATGTCGGAGATTCTGAAGGAGATGCACCGCGACGGAAGCTTTCTGCGGCTTGCCCGCAAATATGATGTGCCGGTAGCGTTCCTGACCGAGGAACAAGAGCGCTGGCAATCGGCGGAGTGCCGTGCCGCGCCCGAAAGCTGCCTGTCGCCGCCGCTGAACGTGCAACTGGCACGTAGCCCGGTGGCTGGTCTGGGCGCGCGGTTCGAGAGCGCACTGAAAGCGCGGCTGGGGATCGAGGTTCGTCTGGGATTCATGGAAAGCGACGTAGCTTGGCGCTTGTTTCTGGGCGGTCTTGGGACATCCATGCTTGCGGTAAGCCTTGCGCTGATGGCGACGACGCTGGTGGGCCTGTCAATTGGCAAGATGCTGGTCAGCCCGATCTGGCTGTTGAGGGCGTTGGCGAAATCGGTGCTGACGGTCTTTCAGAATGCGCCGGTCATGCTTGTCCTGGTGGTGATGGGCACGCTGACCGTTTGGACGTTTTCGTATTCCTACAGTTCGGCCATGCTGGCGGCCATTCTGGCGATCGCGGGGATGAACGGCAGCTTCGCCGGTGCCGCTGTGGCCGAAGCCTACAGGATCACCGAGGCCCGCGAGGGCACATCGCGGTTCATGCGCGCGCTCAGCCTGTCCTCTGCACAGGTGGACAGTTACCTGATCAATGCGGTGCGTGGCATTTCGGCGGCGAGTGTCGTGGGCGTGCCCGATCTGGTCAACGCGCTGAACGGCATCACCGCCTTTTCCGGGTCACAGACGTTCTATTACTGGCTTCTGGTGCTGTTCTATATCGTCGCAGTGCTGTTTGCGGCACAGCTAACGCGGCGGGGACTGTCCCGGATTCTACCCTCGGAAGGAGCCGTCTCATGATGCTGTTGGAGGCGGTGTCGCCGGATTTCCTTATGGCGTTCCTGCGCGGGTTTTCCCTGAATCTGGGTGCATCAGTGCTGGCGCTGGCGATCGGCCTGCCGCTGGCCCTCGTAGCGGCGTTGGGTATGTTGTCGCGGGTCGGGATCGTGGCGCGTTTGTTCAAAACCTATAATCGACTGTTGCACGCACTGCCGGTCTTCGTGGTCCTGTTCTTCCTGTCGGGCCTGTTGCCGAACGGGGGCGCACGGCTTGGCCCGCTGGCCGAGATGCGGCCCCTTGTGCTGCTCGTGTTGGGCAATATCCCTTATGTTGCGGCCTATGGGGCCGATCAATTCGTCGCCATGTTCCGACATCTGAGGAAAGGCGACAGGCGCGCCGCGCTTCTGGTCATTCCCAGTTTCGGGCGGGCTTTGCAGATGGTGATATCGTCATCCTGTCTGGGGGCGGCGATTGGCGTGCCTGAGGCGATGTCCGTAGTGATTTTCACCGCCGAGCAGATCGCGGATGAAGCTGCGCGGCTGATTTTCTTCGTGGCGGTCGGCCTTCTGTTTGTCGCGGCGCAGCGGATCTGCGTCATACCCTTTGGCATCCTGCACAGGGTTACGGACCGGCGCGCCATGTCGGCGCAAATGACCGCGGACGCAGCCCGATGATCCGGCTCAAGGTCGTGGTGGTGACGCTGTGCGCCGCGGCCTTGGGCCTATATGTCGTGTTGGCGCTGCCGCCACGCGGCATCGTAATCGAGGCCGGGCCAGTGGGCGGCACGTATCATGCTCATGCCAGGGCCTATGCAGAGGTGCTGGCCGAGCACGGCTTCACAACCGAGCTGCGCGCCAACCCAAACTCCGCCGAGATCATCGACAATGTGAACGCTCCCGACAGCGGCGTTGATATCGGCTTTGTCGCGCAGCCTGTCGATCCGGCGGCCACGCCGCGGGTGCGGAGCCTCGCAAAGGTGGAACTTCAGCCGCTTTTCATGTTTCATTCCATTGCGTTGGGCGAACTTGTGTCACCAGTGAACCTGCGTGGTCGGCGCGTGATAATGCCCCCCGAGGGCAGTGCCACGGCCGTGGCCGCGCGCGCATTGCTGACGCTTTACGGGGTGACGCCACAGACCGCCACGATCGAGCATGCCGAGATCACCGAAGCCGCAAGGCGGCTCACCGATGGGGAGGCTGATGCGGGCTTTTTCATGCTGGCCGCTGAAAACCCATTGATTCACACTTTGGCTCGAGACAGAGATCTTGCGGCGTTCAGCTATGGAGACGCACGCTCGATAACGATCAACCTTGATTATCTGAGCACCACCATGCTGCCGGCGGGTGGGTTCGACCTGTCGCAGTCATTGCCTCCCGGCAATCTGGACCTTGTAGGCGCAGAGGTAAATGTCATCACCCATACGGATCTGCATCCGGCGCTGGCCTTCGCTATGTTGGACGCGCTGGAGCGCAGACATCAGTCCGCCACGGCGATTGCCCGGATGGGGCAGTATCCTGACATAGTGGGCACGCGTCTGCCGTTATTGCCCGAAGCCAGGGATTACACGCAATCTGGGCGGCCCTGGAGTTACCGGTTATTCGGCACCTATTGGGGCAGTTTGATCGATGAATTCTCGGTGGCGATCTTCGCGCTGTTCGTGATCACGCAAGGGTATCGGACAATCAAATATATGCTGGAAGCGTTGACGCTGGTGGGCTTGTGGCTCGCCGGCGGACTGATCGAGCGGCAAATCCGCGCCCACGCCCAAGGACGCAATCCGGGCCGGCTGGAGATGTTGTTGATGGCTTTGAGTGCGGGATTGATCAACCGGGTGAGCGTATCGGGACGGGCGCGCGCCAAGTTGGAAGATTGGCGACGACTGACCGCGGGCGCTGCGAGATGAAGCAAGACCGAAGGGAAATATCACAGATGTTCAGAACAATGACCAAGTGTTTGATTGCGGTGCCGGCGCTGGCCCTTCTGGCGGCGCCCGGCCTAGCTAAAGACAGCTACCCGCCGGTCGAGGTGCTTTTGCAGACGGAAACGACGGTGATCGGCCAACCGATTGCCTACCCCAAAGGCCCGGCGCAGATCACGGTGGCGATCGTCACCATGCAAAGCGGTCAAAAGACGGGCTGGCACCTGCACGAGGCGCCGCTGACCGCGCATATGCTGGAGGGAGAATTGACCGTCGATTACGGCGCGGATGGAACGCGGGTCTATCGCGAGGGCGACACGCTGGTGGAGGCCTTGGGCTCCTGGCATCAGGGCACCAATACCGGCGCGGGCATTGCGCGGATATTCGTCGTGTTTGCAGGTGCCGTCGGCACGCCCAACACGGTGGCCGAGTGATCTTGTAATATGCGTGACCTTTTGGGATGCAAATGAGCGATTTGGCCATAGAGCTGGAACGGCACTGCGGAGAAATCGTTGAAGCAGACTTCCAGACCAAAAACAATTGAATTGGTAGGTTTCAATCGCCAGAGTCTGATGGCGCCGGAAGGCATCCCCAACGCTGTTCACTGGAATTTCTAGGAGTTCGACTTGCGTCTGGGATCCGACGGCCAGCATTGGCATGAACGTGAATGCTTAGCCATTCCTGAGCCCGACTGCGCATCAGGGAACTCTTGCCCTCCCATTCCATCAACGGCTTAAGCAGACCTGCAGCCCAACATTATCCAAGCCCTCAAGCAAACGGTTCCGAAAGACTGGCTTGTATAATGTGACGTCGCCGATCGATTTCCTATGGCATGAGAAATCATCTTTTTTCGCCGTACTGGACAAAAGGATTATCGGTATGTGGGAGCAGGCTTGTCGGAAATCCATCAGATCATCGACGCTTGCCTCAATGCAGGAACCTGCATCAAGGTCGAAGATCAGCAAATCCCAAGTCTCAGGCTGATCACAGATGCTTTTCAGAATTGCATTGCTGTCGGTGGAGTGATGAACCTCATGTCCAAGACCCGCGAGATCGGTTCCGATGATACGGCTTTGTGCCGCGTAACGACCGAAAGCAGCGACCCTTAAAGGGAATGACGCAGCGGCCCGTTGATCATAAGAACGCCATACGTCACCCGGACCGTGTGATTCATCGCATGTGTCATCGGCCTCGAGACATGCCATGTCTCGGCGTTGGACACTGATGAAGCCGATGGCGTGAATGCCTAGGAACGACATGATCTGGGCGCCCCAGGCGATCAGCAATGACGCCAGGATTAACCGACCTGCGACAAGCAGGGTAGTGAGGGTTACAAGCCCAACAGCGACACTTCCCACCACGCCAGCCAAGGCGACATTTGGCTGGCTTGTCTGCCAATCCAGAGTATCTCGAGTGAGCTTACCCGCCTTAGTCTGCTCGAGTTTGCGTGATAGGTTGGAGAATTTCATGCGTCCGACTTTTCAGCTTGGACCTAGACGTTGTTCGCAGACCATCTTGTATCCGCTGCCATATACGGATGTGATCAAATGCTTCGAGATACCGGCATCCAGAAGTTTGGTTCTGATCCGCTTGATGTGACTGTCGATCACTCGACTTTTGGCCTTGGGCATGTTCGGGTCCAAGGCTTTGGCCAAATCCTCTCTGCTGATCAGACTGTCCCGGCTGTTCCACAAAACTTCGACAATCTTGGTTTCAGCAGGGGTAAGACTGATCTTTCGCCCTTCTACCAAAAGATGCTGGTTCTGAATGTCGACGTCGATATGCGGACCGGCGACGGCACTTTCCACACCCATTCGTGAGGAAAGTGGTCCAGTGCCGTGAATGTGAAGGCTTTGCGCCGCCGTGATGCGTTCCTTGATCACCCCGGTGCTCATCCTGTGATGAACCACGTCATACACTCCGAGGCGAAGCCCCAACAACTCGGCCACTTCGTCATATTTTGGCAAGTAGATGACCGCAGGTATTCTCCCCTGCGCCTGATCGAGATGGCTCGCCGTGGTACAAATCTGGTGATAATCAGAGCTGGCCAGAACGACGAAATCGGAACTCTTCAATCCTGTTGGCAGGTTCACACCGGTCGTCGGGTCGATCAGGTGAATACCTGACCCACAGCGCGCCACTGCGTCTCGGATTTTTTTGACGTGAGAATTCGTGCTTGGTCAGTGGGCTCAACGACTTGAACCCACTCTGTGATGTCGGCTTTGCGTTCTTGTCCATGACGCCCCCGGAATTACACCTAGAGCGGGTGCTTCCGAATTCAAGTATACCTCAAGGCAATACGAACGGCTTACTGTTATGACGCGGTTGATCTACACTCGCTGTCTGTGAAACAGGGTGAAATCGGACTGGCCGCTGCAACGCTTCCCAAAGCGCGAACGCTTCTACTGTCGTGAGCGGTCCAAACCGCGCCCTGCCCTGCAACGCGTTCAGTCAGGCCGGGTGAACCTGTTCGCCGTTCGCATGAAAGAACTCAGTCCTGGAGAAAATTTTCGGCCAGGGACCGTCATGGCTGCAGCCTGGCGTTCAACCTCGGGTTCCACGAACGGGCGTTGTATCAAACCGGGAAGGCTGACGGAAAATTATGGCATAAACGCATAGCCTATCGCGGCGGGCACTATCGCCTGCACCCAGCCTTCCCGCTATGAACGAAAGCGTGCATAAAGTTCCACGCCTTCCGTCTGAAAACCTTCATGACCATCTCGCGCATCTCGCAGGATGATCGAGGCGAGAATGACGCGCATCACATGCACGTTCATCATCTTTGAAGTCAGTTGAAAGGTAAAGACGTGGATGTGGCGGCCAACAGCTGTTCACGAAGGACATGCTCTTCAGCAAGGCTATCTCTGATTTCGCAGAGCTGGACGAGCTGATGCAAGCCTTAGATGAGTGGCCGAGTCAGTCTAATTCCCCATAAACCTACGCCTTGCCTCGACCGCTATGTTGTAACGCTGCTGAAGGTCAGCGATTAGGGCCATTGCAATGCGTCTGGCATCCTCGCCTTCAGCTTCCCTGTAGCTTTGCTTTGCTGCGTCCAGCAGTTTCTTGATTTTGAACTCCTCGGGCAGTGCGCCTGCTTCGGCCATTATTCGAACTGCCACTGCTGTTGCCATGTCGGTAAAAGCCTCGCCTGAGCGATCGGGCAGCGGCTTCCCCTCACCTTTGAGACCGCGCAGTTTGCCCTCCGCCAGCACCTTTTGGATTTGACGCTCCACGAGGCGATCAAAGGATTGGGTCATACAGCATACCTGCCTTAAAGAAGCCCCTGCGCAGAAATTCACGAACAGATATGTTGTCCATAGTTCCTAGAAACAAGGCGGACATTCGAAAACCTAAGTCGAACGGTGGTTTCGTTCGCGTAGCTAGCCAAGGCGGCGGCAATGGTCTTGAGACAGTGGGTCGGACCGTGAAAGAAGTGGCTTCGGACGTTCATAGACAATTCTGAAGCAATACTTCTCCTGACCTTAATCTCAATCTCGATCACTATGCGCTGAAACGATACGGACCGCAGGCCTTGAGGCTCGGCGTCTAGAACGCGAAAGCAGTATCGGCAATGGCCTCTGGTTCGCCGGTTTTGGATTTCTCATGTCAAACCGCGCCATTGCGTCAAGCTGTGCTGCTTGGGTGAGAGCCTGCTCGGGCAATGCGTTCCCTCCCTTGACCAGCAGAGACTGATAAGTGTTTGAAATGCTTGAAAGCATTCCAAACACGTCGCCATTTTCGTGAAAAACCCGGAGCAAACACCACCGTTACACGTGCCATTTAAACGGAGGCCTCAGTCCATTCCTCGAACGTCGAGCTGTGCATCAGGCGGTGGGGCAAGCACCTTTTGCACGAAGAACACCGCCAGCGCCGCCCCAATGCCGATCAGGTCCGTGATAACCCCGCCTTCGATCATGAACAGCGCCGCCAGGATCAGCCCGGCACGCAGGAACCATGCCGGACGCGCGCCGATGAACCATCCCTGGACCCCTGCGCTCAGCAGGAAGACCCCGAAGATCGCCGTGGCCCCTGCACGCAGGATTTCGAAGGTGCCGCCATCCATCAGGAGCGCACTGTTGTAGAAGAACATGAAGGGCACGATGAACGCTGCGATGCCGATCTTGAACGAGGCAACCGAGGTCGACATCGGGTTGCCGCCCGAAATGCCGGCCGCCGCATAGGACGCCAAGGCCACAGGCGGTGTGATGGCCGAGACGACCGCGAAGTAGAAGACGAAGAAATGTGCCGTCAGCGGTGGAATTCCGATCTCGATCAGACCGGGCGCCACCACCGAGGCGGCAACGGCATAGGCGGCGGTGGTCGGCATCCCCATACCCAGAAGGATCGCGATGCACATCGCGAACATAAGCGCCAGAAGCTGGCTCAGGCCCGCCAGGTTCAGCAGCAGTGCCGAGAAGCGCGCGCCGACGCCGGTCAGGCTGATGACGCCTACGATGATACCGGCCGCGGCACAGACGGCGATGATCTGGATCGACATGAGGCCCGCAAGCTCGAGCGCCTTGACGATGGCGCGCGGCCCCATGCGCACCGGTGTCAGCCAACTGACGACCGCCGCCGAAATCGTGGCCAGCGTGCCGGCACGGATGACCGAATATCCAAGGAAAAGCGCCACGATCAGGATGATGATCGGGATGAACAGGTAAACCCGCTTGATCATCTCCTTGAGCTTGGGAAGCTCGTCCTCGCGCATGCCGCGCATGCCCAGCTTTGCGGCCTCGAAGTCGACCATGAAATAGATCGACACGAAGTAAAGCACGGCGGGGATGATCGCCGCGAATGCGATCTCGGTATAGGGAATGCCAGTGATCTCGGCCATGATGAAGGCGCCCGCACCCATGATCGGCGGCATGATTTGCCCCCCGGTCGAGGCGGCCGCCTCGATCGCGCCGGCGGTTCGTCTATGGTAGCCGACCTTTTTCATCAACGGGATCGTGAGCGAGCCTGTGGCCACGACATTGCCCGCCGATGTGCCGTTGATCATACCCATGAGGCCCGATGCAAAAATCGCCACCTTGGCCGGGCCACCGCGCGCGCGCCCTGCCGCGGCGAAAGCAAAGTTCACAAAGTAATCACCAACTTTCGAGGCCTGCAGGAAAGCCGCGAAGATGATGAAGAGGATGATATAGGTCGAACTGACCGCAGTAGTCGGTCCGAGAATGCCCGCGTCGGAATAGACATGGCCGAAAAAGCGCTGCCAGGTATAGGCGCTCTGAACGGCAAGGACCCCGGGCAGCAGATGCGCGGTGAAGGTATAGGCAAGAAACACGCCGGCGATGATGACCAGCGCAAGCCCGGCCACCCGCCGCGTCAGCTCGAGGATCAGGGCGGAGCCGGCCGTCGCGGCAAAAGCCACGCCGATGGGCACGAAGGACGTGCCGACCGAATTGCGCGCCGCGGTCGAATAGATCGCAACGAGGTAGAGCGCCACGAGAACGCCGCACAACGCCATGACTATATCCGAGGCTGCCATAGTTTGTGGCTTGCTGCGCTCGAACCAGCTCAGGATGATGGCCCCGAACGTGGCGATCAAGAGCGGTGTGCCATACCACCAAAGTTCTTGCGCGTAGACCTCTGTTCCGGGAAAGGCGGGCCATGTCACCAAGCCCCCCATGACGGGCAGCTCGCCACTGTTGAGCCGCAAAAGGAACTGGACCACGGTCCAGGCCGCGATCGCAACGGGGATCAGCAGAGCATAACCCGTCAGGCGCAGGATTGGTGTCTCACGCGGGTCGTCATCCGTGTTCACCCTGTATGCGGCGAACATGAGAAACCCCAGAACCAGTGCCCCGGCGATATGCACGACGCGGAAATTCCAGGTTTCCATGGGAAACTGAGGCAGAAGCGGCAGATCGATCCCGGTATAGTCGGATATCGAAACACCGTTCAGCGCCGCCATGTGGAACGCCGCATAGACGATGGCGAGAAATGCCGCAAACTTGGCCATCAGGCCGGTGAATTGTCTGCGATTGGGTTCGACCGGTTCCTGGTCGACGCCTTCTGCAATAACGGGTTCGACAATTTCTGATCTTTCGTCCGACACGTCAACTCTTCCCTCGTGCTGCGGCTTTTGCCTTCTTTTATACGGATGCGCCGCGCCCCACCGAAGGGGCACGGCGCTTTGTTGGGTCACTTATTGGATATTACATCGCCGAATGGATCATGTCGTCCGGAATGTCGGCTCCGGCGTTTTCCTTGAACCATTCCGCAGCACCCGGGTGCCATTTCATGACCTTGTTCTTGTCCCAGTTCTCGGGCAGCGTCGACCGGGCGGCGCGGTGAATGTTCATCATCCGCTCGTTATCCGACATCACCACATCGACGGTGGCCTTCACGAAGCTTGCGGGCAGATCGCAATTGGCGACCGCGAAGTTCCACATCGACACGGACCGCGCCGGTGCCTCGAGCGTGGTATAGATGTCCGCCGCGATCTCGAATTCCGAAACCGGGAAGGCCTCGAGCAGCTTGGCCTGCTCTTCTTCGGTGAATTCGATGATGTTCACGTCGGTCTGCACTTCAAGCTGCGACACCGCCGGCACCGGCACGCCCGCCGCGAAGGCGATCACGTCCAGAAGACCGTCCTGAAGCTGGCTGCCAAGATCGCCCCAACCGCCGTTGCGGCGCTCGAACTCGACGCCGAGCGTTTCCATCATGCGCGGAAAATAGGTGTCCGAGGTCGATCCCGCGGGACCAAAGCCGATGCGCGCACCGGCGGGGATTTCGGAAACCGACGTGATGCCCGACGAGGACAGAGCGGTTACGCTGAACGGCGTCTGATACATCGGGAACATGGCACATGCGTTGGTCATCTGCAGACCCGGTGCGATCGGGTTGGTGCCTGCCAGCGATTCTGCCGCCGGTCCCATGGTCGTCATGCCGAACTGGGCTTCGCCGGTATGCACCAGCGCCATATTCTGCATCGGGCCACCGGTCACTTCGGCGCCACCGGTCAGGCCAAGCTCTTCGGCAACAAGGCTCGCCCAGCCCGAACCATAGGCGAAATAGGTGCCACCCTGTGATGCCGTGCCAACCGTGAATCCTTCGGGCCAGCCCGTGCGGTCTTGAGTGGTGTCGGCAAAAACGGCTCCCGCCGTGATGGTAGTCCCAAGTGCCACGACTTTGAAAAGTGTCGTCGTCATGTTCTCTCCCTCGATGTTTAACTGAAACTCCAGCATGAGAATGTCGGAGCGTATCTTACGAATGCTCAGGATCGTCTGTCTCTAATTGCGTTCGCTCGCTACAGATGTTGCAGATAGCATGAATTGCAACACATCTGTCCATGTCCATTTTTCAAGATATTTCGAAACTCGCCGTTTATTCGATCATTCTCGAGCCAACCCGGGCTTCTATCAGTGTTGGGGAGCAGAGCAGTTCCTACCACCCCAGCCAACTCCTCCCGATTCTTGAACCGATGCGCCGCGCGGGTTGCCCCCGGGCCAAAGTGCCCCGGAAAGTGTCCCGCGACGGGTGGCTCGGGTGACGCCTAGGTCGGCTCGGCGTGGCCCCTCCTGCGCGCGAAGGTCAGAGGAAGTGCGGGTCAACCCCGTAAGCCCAGTTCTCCCAGTCGTCGCGCTTGTTGTCCGCCTGCGAGCCGATCTGCAGGTGCTCGGGGGTGATGCATGTCCGGTTGTGACACCGGTGCCCATACTGGCCATCGCGGGCTTGGGCATTCGCAACATCATGGGCTATACGGTTGTTGTCCTGCTGGTCAGAGATGTGGTCATTGGTGATATCCTGCTCGCTGTCTAAACCTGAGCGGGGCGTCTGTTCAACAGGTGCCCGATCCCAAAACCCGAGGATAAGCCGTGTCCCATACCGATGACATCACCCAGCTTTCCGCCGTGGAGCTTGCTGCGCTGATCCGGGCTCGGCGCATCAGCTGCCGCGAAGTGACTGGCGCCTTTCTCAACAAGATCGAGACGCACAATCCCACGATCAACGCGATCTGCACGCTGGATGCCGACCGCGCGCTGGACACGGCTGATGCGCTTGATCGTGACATCGCGGCGGGCCTTGGCGCAGGACGCAGCCTCATGGGGCTGCCCATCGTGCTCAAGGACCTCACGCCCACCGCCGGCATCCGCACGACACGCGGCTCGCGGCTTTTCGAAAACTGGATCCCGTCCGAGGATGCGGCCCTCGTCACCCGGCTCAAGGATCAGGGCGCGATTGTCCTCGGCAAGACCAACACGCCCGAATTCGGGCATAAGGCGGTGACCGACAATGCGATCTTCGGCCCAACGGCCAACCCCTGGCGGCTCGACCGGATCGCAGGAGGGTCAAGCGGCGGGTCGGCAGCGGCCGTGGCGGCGGCGCTGGTGCCTTTCGCCGAAGGCAGCGACGGCGCCGGATCGATCCGAATTCCCGCCAGCATCTGCGGCACGGTGGGCTTCAAGCCCACCTTCGGGCGGGTGCCGGATGTGGCGCAAAGCTTCTTCAGCCACACGCCCTATTTCCACAACGGACCGATCGCGCGCAGCGTGGCGGATGCCGATCTGCTTTACCGCGCGATGCTCGGCCCCACCGCTGGCGGCATCTTCTCGCTCCCGGTCGAGCAACCGAACGGTCTTGCGCAGAAACCGCTTTGCGACATTCGCGTGGGCTTCAGCCCCGATCTCGGCCTCTTTCCCGTGCGCGCCGATGTCGCGCGGGCCTGTCGCAAGAGTGCCGAAGTGTTCGCCACCCTCGGCTGTCAGGTGGTCGAGGCCGATCTGACGCTGCCCCCGGACACCGAAGCGGCGTTTCTCGATCTCTGGCGCGCCAAGGTCGCGGGCCTTTATGGAGAACTCGGCGCGGGCGATCTCGATCTTCTCGAACCGGTCGTCCAAACCCTGATCGAAGAAGGGCGCGCCATCGACATGGTGCGCTTCGGCAAGGCCCTCAAGACCCGTGACCGCGTATGGCAGGCCATGACCGCGCTTTTTGACAAGGTCGATATCCTGCTCTGCCCCACGACCTGCGTTACCGCCTTTGCCCAGTCAGGCGGCCCGCCGTCGGATATTTCGGGACAGCCGGTCAATCCGCTGATCGGCTGGTTCCTGACCTACCCGATGAACATGACAGGACACCCGGTCATCTCGGTGCCGTGCGGGCTCTGCGACGAGGGGCTGCCCGTCGGCCTGCAGATCGCCGGACGCAGGCTCGAGGATGATCTCGTGCTCGGACTGGCGGCGCATTTCGAAGCGGCGCACCCCTGGCCGAAGATCGCACCACTCTGACCCTGCCACGAGACCGGATCACCGTTCTTGCCCCTATGATGTGATCGGCGTGGTCGCGGCCATGCGCCCGAAAGCGGCCATTGGCTAATCTCGGGACTGGTTTTGAAATGTTGGAGCGGGCACCGTTTCATCATCTTCAGAGGCTACGCCCCCCCCCTGCCCGCGTCCAGACAAGTCAACCTGACAAGACCCGTTGAATTTGCAGCCGTGCTGCGCCAGCACTTGACAGGGGGCGTATGCTGTATGACATTCTATCTATCGTTAGTTAGGCGATTGCTCACCCGATGTCAGCCGCAGATCCATCAGTCAAGCTCAGCGCTCCCCGTAAGACCAAAGGCGCGCTCCCTGCCGCGCGGCCCGATCAGATCATGGATATCGCGGCGCGCCAGTTTCGCGCGCGTGGATACGCGGCCGTATCACTGCGCGACATCGCGACCGAGGCGGGCATGCGCACCCCCAGCCTTTATTATCATTTCCCGTCGAAGGACGATCTGGTCATCGCCGTCATGAACCGCGGGATTGCCGTGGTGCGCGAAGCCGTGACAGAAGCGCTTGCGGCCCTCCCACCTGATGCGGAACCCTTCGCGAAGCTGGAAACGGCCATGCGCGTCCATCTGCGCGCCCTGCACGGGCTGAGCGATTACACATCGGCGAATGTGCGCATCTTCGGGCAGCTTCCGGAGGAACTTCGTCGCGCCAACCTACCCGAACGACGCGCCTATCAGGAAATATGGGCCGATCTTCTGTCTGCGACCTGTCCCGACAACCTCGAGATGCTGGCCATTCGTGTTCCCTTCGTCATCGGGGCGCTGAATGCCACGCTGGAATGGTTCGACCCCGATCGTGGCGATCTTGACGTGTTGGCCGATCAGGTTGGTCGCGTGCTGCTGGCTGGTCTGAAAGAGCGAGAAGACAGGTGATATTCGAGACAGCGATCCGCACTGACAGTGAAAATTTTTGCGCCAACAGGGCCGCTTACCAGGCTTTGATTGATGAATTGCGCGCCCGCGTCGCGCGGGTCACGCAAGGCGGCAATCCCGCGCATGTGGCCCGGCATCTGGCGCGCGGCAAGCTTTTGGTACGTGACCGGATCGACAGGCTATGCGATCCGGGAACCGCTTTCCTGGAACTTTCCACCCTCGCGGCCTGGGGGCAGTACGACAACGATGTGCCCGGCGCCGGGATCGTCACGGGCATCGGCGTCGTGCAAGGCCGGCCCGTTGCCATCATCGCCAATGACGCCACCGTGAAAGGTGGCAGCTTTTTCCACGAGACGGTCAAGAAACACTCCCGTGCGCAGGAAATCGCTGCCAACCTGCGACTGCCCTGCCTCTATCTTGTCGATTGCGGCGGCGCTTACCTGCCCGAACAGGACCGTGTCTTTCCGGATCGCGACCATTTCGGGAACGCCTTCTGGCGGCAATGCCGGATGTCGGCCTCTGGGCTGGCGCAAATCGCGCTCGTTTTTGGCGGCTGCACGGCAGGTGGGGCCTATATCCCGGCGCTGGCCGATCAGGTGATCATGGTCGAAGGCAACGCTCGCATCCACCTGGGCGGCCCCTCCATCGTCAAGGTCGCGATCAACGAGGATGTGGATGGCGAAACCTTGGGCGGCGCGGCCATGCACACGACCGTGTCGGGTGTCAGCGATCACCGCGTGGCAACCGAACCCGAAGGTCTGGACCTTCTGCGTCGACTGGTGGCCGATCTGCCTGATCCGCGCGCCGGCTGGACCCCGCCGAACCAACCGGTGCCGCCTGTACTGGATCCGTCCGAGATTCCCGGCATCGTCAGCGCCGATCCAAAGAGCCCTTATGACGCGCGCGAGATCATGGCCCGGTTGGTCGATGCCAGCGACCTGTCCGAATTCAAACCCGAATGGGGCGCAAATGCAGTCTGCGCCTTCAGTAAGATCCATGGCTGCCAGGTGGGTATCATTGGCAACAATGGCGCACTTGTGTCAGAGGCTTCGCTAAAGGCAGCTCAATTCATCCAGATCTGTGACCAGCGGCGTATCCCGCTGCTTTTCCTGCACAATATCACTGGCTTCATGGTCGGCACTGCGGCAGAGCGCGGCGGTATCGCCAAGGACAGCGCCAAGATGGTCTATGCCATGGCCAATGCCCGAGTGCCCAAACTCTCTGTGATTGTCGGCGGCTCTTATGGGGCGGGAAATTACGGGATGTGCGGGCGTGGTTTCCGGCCTGATTTCCTCTTCGCCTGGCCCTCGGCCAAGCTGGCGACCATGTCAGCCGATATCGCGGCCAACGTGATGCTGGAACTGCGGCGCAGCAATCTTCGACAGAAACCCACGCAGACCGAGCTGGAGGCAATCGAAGCGCAGGTGCGCGCGCAATACGGCGAACAGAGCGATCCCTACTACGCCACCTCGCGGCTCTGGGATGACGGGCTCATCGAACCCGCAATGTCGCGCGATGTACTGGGCCTGTGCCTGTCCTTGCTGGCCTCTCGGCCTGACGACGCACATTTCGCCCCCGTCTACAGGATGTGAACCATGGCTGACTTCGAGACACTGACGCTTGAGATGGACGCACGTGGTGTGGCGCGCCTGACGCTGAACCGGCCAGACAAGCATAACGCGCTGAATGCAGCGTTGATCGCCGATCTAGCGCGTGCGGCGGCGCTTCTTGCGGCGGATGATGCAGTGCGCGTCGTGGTGCTAACCGGGGCGGGCGCCAGTTTCTGCGCGGGTGGCGATATTGGCTGGTTTCGCGATACGCTGGCGCTGGACCGGGCGGGCCGCGTGGCGCAAAGCGCCGATCTGGGTCGGATGCTTGCGGCTCTGGCGCGTCTGCCCAAGCCCCTGATTGGCCGCATCCAAGGCCCGGCCTATGGCGGAGGTGTCGGCATGATCGCAGTCTGTGATGTGGCCATCGGCGCGGATGACGCCCGTTTTGGATTGACCGAGGTGCGGCTTGGCCTGATCCCGGCCAATATCTCGCCCCATGTGATCGCCAGGATCGGGCCGGCACGGTCGCGCGCCACGATGCTGTCGGGTGCGCTGTTCGATGCGGCCCATGCCGAACGGATCGGGTTGCTGGATCGCGCCGTGTCTGCCGACGATCTGGACGCGGCGGTCGAGGAAGTTGTGACCGCACATCTGCAAGCCGCCCCCGGTGCGGTGGCCGCGACCAAGGCACTGATCCGAGACGTGGTGGCGACCGCACCTGCGGATCATGTGACGCTGACCGCAGAGCGTTTGGCCGATGCCTGGGACAGCACCGAGGGCAAGATCGGGATTGACGCGTTCCTGTCGGGCCAGACCCCACCCTGGCGGAGCGGTTCATGAGTTTTGATACCGTCCTCATCGCCAACCGGGGCGAGATCGCGCGCCGCATCATCCGGGCCTGCCGCAGCCTGGGTCTGGGCGCCGTCGCCGTCTATTCCGAGGCTGATCGCGATGCGCCTTTCGTGGCCGAGGCTGATCTGGCCCTGCCCATCGGCCCGGCGGAGGCCGCGCAAAGCTATCTTGATCCCCACCGGCTGCTGGATGCCGCGCGACGCGCGGGTGCTCAGGCGGTGCATCCGGGTTATGGCTTTCTGTCCGAGAATGCCAATTTCGCCCGCGCCGTTGTGCAGGCCGGGCTGGTCTGGATCGGCCCTGATGCCGATGTGATCGCGCTGATGGGATCGAAGGCTGCGGCCAAGGCCGAAGCCCAGGCCGCCGGTGTGCCGATCCTGCCCGGCTATCGCGGGTCGGATCAATCCGATACGACCCTGCTCGCCGAGGCAACCAGCTTGGGCGCGCCGTTGCTGATCAAGGCCAGTGCCGGGGGCGGCGGGCGCGGCATCCGGCGGTTGGATGATCTGGCGGATTTCCCCGCAGCCCTTGCCTCTGCCCGGCGCGAGGCGCAAGCGGCCTTCGGCAATTCCGATGTACTGCTCGAACGGTTTCTAGAGGGCGCGCGCCATGTCGAGCTGCAGGTGCTGGCCGACCATCACGGCACTGTCCTGCATCTGGGCGACCGGGATTGTTCGGTCCAGTCGAACCACCAGAAACTGATCGAAGAGGCGCCCGCTCCGGATATCCCCGACAGTATCCGCGCCGCCATGGCGGAGGCCGCGGTCAGGCTGGCGGCCAGCATCGGCTATCGGAACGCGGGCACAGTGGAATTTCTTTACGACCCGGACAGCTATGCGTGGCACTTCCTTGAGATGAATACACGTCTGCAAGTCGAACATCCGGTAACAGAGGCGGTGACCGGGCTTGATCTTGTCGCTTGGCAGATCCGTATCGCTCAGGGGCAGGCGCTGACCCTGGCACAATCCGACATTCGCATGAGTGGCGCCGCCATCGAGGCCCGTATCGCGCTGGACGGCCCAGGGGGTAATGTGGTCACCCACTGGGATCTGCCTGAACTGCCCGGGCTCCGGCTGGACAGCGCCATTGAGGCAGGCAGCCCCGTGTCGCATCACTATGATCCGATGATCGCCAAGCTGATCGCCCATGGCCCCGACCGCGCGACGGCGTTGGCGCGACTGCGTGCGGGACTTGCGGCGCTCGAGGTGGGGGGGATCGGCACCAATGCGGCGCAGGTGGCGATGGTGCTGGCCACGCCCGATTTCGCCTCCGCCCGGCTGGGCACGGATTTCCTGGCGCGCCATCCGCAGGCGCTGCCCTCTGCGCCAACGGCACAGACGCAGGCGCTGGCGGCATTGGCCCTGGCCTTGCACTCGGCGCGTATCAGCGGCGCGCAGGGTCATCTTGGTCCTTGGACAAATCTTGGCGCCTGGCGTCTCACGGCTTTAGCGGGGCGTGGCGGAGCAAGCTGGCATATGATCGACGGCGCGGAATACGCCGTACACGAGACAGCCGCCGGGCATGAGGTAATGGACATCGCGGGCGCGGTTTTGCTGCGCGCGGCCCATGCCCGATTGCAGGGCAATACGCTGGATCTCGAAGCGGACGGCGTGCGGCGGCGGATCGCGGTTGGCTGGAGTGCGACCGAGATCACCCTGACCGAAGGACTTGTGACCACCCGCGTGCCCCACGGTCGGCAGCACACAGGCGCTGACCGGGGCTCGGGCGGCACCGATATCAATGCACCCATGCCGGGCCTCTTGGCCGAGATACTGCACCCCTTGGGGACACCACTGAAAGAGGGTGATCCCGTTCTGGTCTTCGAAGCAATGAAGCTCATGCAAACCATGACCGCGCCTTGCGACGGTATCCTGACCGATCTGCCGCATGCTGCCGGTGCAACCGTTCCCAGCGGGGCCTTGCTGGCCCGATTTACCCCTGACGAGGATACCGGATATGACCGACATGCCCCTTCTGACCGATGAGCATCGCATCTTCCGCGATCAACTGCGCCGCTTTGTGGAGAACGAAGTCCGCCCCCATGGCGATACATGGGAAGCGGACGGCCAGATCCCGCGCGAGGTCCTGCGCCGCATGGGCGAGTTGGGCTTTCTGGGCATTCGCTATCCCGAAACCTATGGCGGGGCAGAGATGGACACGGTGGCGACGGTCATTTTCGCCGAGGAACTGGGACGGTCCGGCTATGGCGGTTTTGCAATCACGGCGCTGGTGCATACCGACATGGCCTCACCTCATCTGGCCAATGCGGGCACGCCCGATCAGCTGGCGCGCTACATGCCCGACATCATCGCCGGGCGAAAGATTACAGCGGTGGCAGTCACCGAACCGGATGCCGGATCGGACGTCAGCGGTATAAAGACCCGTGCGCAACTGGACGGGAACCACTGGGTGCTGAACGGGCGCAAGCTTTACATAACCAACGGGGTTCTGGGGGATCTCTATTTCGTGGCCGCGCGGACCGACATGGCGCAGAAATCCTCACGCGGGACGACCATCTTCATCGTCGAGAAGGGCACTCCCGGCTTCACCGTGGCGCGTCCACTGGACAAATCGGGCTGGCGCAGTTCGGACACGGCCGAACTGATCTTCGAGGATGTCCGCATCCCGGCCGACCAGGTGCTGGGCCAGATCGATGGCGGGTTCTACGCAATCATGCAGAATTTCCAGAACGAGCGCATCGTGCTGGGCGCACAGGCCATGGGCGAGGCGCTGCGCGCTCTGGAGATTACGCTGGATTACGTCAAGGACCGCAAGGCCTTTGGCGCGACGCTGTGGGACAAGCAGGCAATCCGGCAGCGTTTGTCACAGCGTTGGGCCGAGGTGGCGGCGGCGCGGGCACTGATCTACCAGACAGCACTTGCGATGGATGCAGGCAATGACTGCGTGCGCGAGGTCTCTGCAATCAAGGCGCTCTGCGGTGATCTGGTCAACAAGGTGATGTATGACTGCCAGCAATTCCACGGCGGTTTCGGCTACATGTCCGGCACCGAGATCGAACGCATGGTACGCGATGCCCGCGTGCAGGCAATCGGAGGCGGCGCGACCGAGGTGATGCTTGAAGAAATCGCCAAGCGTCTGTGACCAGCGTTGTGTCCGGCCTAAGCCCTTGCTGTCCATGTCGCCATTCAGATCCCGCAGCAAACGCTTGTGCTTGCACATCTCGGTCAGCACATCTCCGAAGGTGCGCAGGCCGCGCACCCAAAGCATCGGGAGCATACGCAGGGTGCGATCAGACCAATGCGGACCCGCTACGATGCAGTATCATCATCAGGCTGATGATCTCGGGGCTGTTTGAAGTCCTTGATGGGCGAGCGTTTGGTCATGATCACAGACTGCGAGCGCCCCCTGCCCGCCTCAAGCCAGGTTCGTGAGAACAGACCGTGCTGGCCGCTACGGGTTTCTGGGCCGGCCAATGGACGTGCTTGATGTCGTCTGAAAATATGCCATGGTGATATCGCCCATGGCAGTCCGGTCTCGGACACTCCCGGACAACGCTCCTTCCCGCACAAGTCAGGCTTTCAGACAAGCGAGACCTTTGAATATGGATCAGAAAACCTTTGAGGGCTGGGATACGATCGATGCCGAGGAGGCTGGGCTTGATGCCGACGCCTTGGAGCAGATCATCGACTACGCCCGTGGCAACGAGTCCACGATGAACCGCGACATCGGCCAGGCCCTGGCTGATGGTCACTTCGGAGAGCCATGGCCAATCGGCGAAGTCGTCGGCCCGGTCAAGAACAGGGCTGGACCGTCCGGCCTCCTCCTGAGGCGCGGGAAAATCGTCGCCAGTTGGGGCGACGTCGACCGCGTGGATATGACCTTCAGCATCAGCAAAAGCTATCTGTCGCTCTGCGCCGGGATTGCAGTCGATGACGGCCTCATTCCCGACATCGATGCGCCCGTCCGTGAATTGGTGCGGCCCGGTTGCGGGTTCGACAGCCCCCAGAACCGCGACATCACTTGGCGACAGCTTCTCCAGTTGACCAGCGAGTGGGAGGGCACGATGTGGGACAAGCCCGACTGGATCGATCATAACCGCGTCGTGATGGGACAAGCCGGCAACGGTGCCCCGAAAGGACAGAAACGTGATCTGCACCGCCCCGGCACACATTGGGAATACAACGATGTTCGCGTCAATGTCGCGTCCCTCGCCCTGATGCACGTTTTTGAACGGCCGCTGCCCGAGGTGCTGAAAGAGCGCATCATGGACCCGATCGGCGCGTCGGAGACCTGGCAGTGGCATGGATATGAGAAATCCTGGATCGAGATCGCTGGCCGAAAGATGCAGGCTGTTTCGGGCGGGGCACACTGGGGCGGCGGTCTGTGGATCAGCACCATGGATCACGCGCGCGTCGGACAGTTGATGCTGAACAAGGGTGTTTGGAACGGTGTGCGGATCCTGTCGGAACGCTGGATCGAAACGATCACGACGCCCTGCGATTTGAACCCGGTCTATGGGATGCTGTGGTGGCTAAACACCGATGGCAGCCCGATCTACCCTGCCGCAAGCCGATCGAGCTTTTTCGGGATCGGCGTCGGGACCAACCTTCTTTGGGTGGATCCGGACAACGACATGGTGGTTGTGGCAAGATGGATTGAGGGCGACGCGATAAATGGCTTCACAGAGCGCGTGATGGCATCATTGATCCAGTGAAAAGGTTACTCCGATAGGTGCTTTCCCGGTACTAAAAACGGTAACTTGCGAATACGCGTGTTGAACGCCTTTGGCCCCTGCCCCAACAGATATTTGGGCCTCAGGTAGATTAAACATCTTGGCGCCTGCGCGTGTCATGCACATTAAATCTCGAAAGCGGATTTTTGCGGCAGTTGTCCCAAATGACCGCCAAGCGGACAATCCCGCCATTCGTTTCGCCGTCGCTTTCAAGAAAAAGGCCGCCTTGAGGCGGCCCAAGACCCGCAAATTGATATGCCGTCATTCCGGCACGATAGCGGCATCGAGCATTTGGATTATGCCGTTTGAAGCTTAACCGTCGGCGTTGACGTCGGATGCATCATCTACTTTTCCGGTAACGGTATGAACTCTGCATCGTCGCCCGGCGGCAGTTGGAACCGACCGTTTTGCCAATCGCCCGCGCGCCATGCCTCCTTGGCTTCTTCGATCCGTTCCTTCGATGATGCAACGAAGTTCCACCAGATATACCGGGACCCCTCAAGCGTTTCGCCACCGAGCAGCATCACCCGGGCGCCCATAGGCCCCGCCTTCATAGACAACCGGTCTCCGGGCCGTAACACCATCATCCGACCAGCTTCGAATGTCTCGCCGGCAATTGTCACCGCACCCTCCACTACATAGATGCCGCGGTCTTCATGTTCGTCGGGCAGCGGAATTGCGGCGTTCGGCGCAAGCGTTGCATCGGCATAGAACATTTCGGAGGCTGTTTTCACCGGCGCGCGTTCGCCCCATGCGTTCCCAAGGACGAGCCGCACCGATTTGCCCTCGCCTTCGAGCAGGGGCAACGCATCGACCGGCGCATGCACGAACTCAGCAGCCCTGTCCTCATGGTCCTTCGGCAATGCGACCCAAGTCTGGATGCCGAAGAATGGCATCGGGTCAACCTGCGTCTTGTCATCGGTGCGTTCGGAATGGGTTATGCCGTGGCCCGCGACCATCCAGTTCACCGCTCCGGGTTCGATCCAAGCATCTGTTCCGAGGCTGTCGCGGTGATGCATGCGCCCCCGGAAGAGATAGGATATTGTGGCCAGCCCGATATGCGGATGTGGCCGCACGTCCATACCCCGCGTTGGAAGAAACTCGGCAGGACCCATCTGATCGAAGAAAATAAACGGACCAACCATCTGGCGGCGCGGAGCCGGCAGCGCACGCCTTACCTCGAAACCTCCAAGATCACGGGCGCGAGGGATGATGATTGTGTCGATCGCGTCCACCTCGTCTCCGGTAGGGCAATGCGGATCAAGGGCAGGGTTCCAGCTCATGCTTGCTCTCCATTTTTGGCTTAACAGGCAGGATAAATGTTCTTATCCGCGCAGCAACTCCTTCCTGAGCGCATAAATTGAGCATTTTTGCACAGATCCTCACTGCGAGCGAAAATTGGTCGACATGGTCATTCGTTCCGAATTTGCCGAATTTCCGAATTGCGGAACGAAGTGGACGTTGACCTGCCTAAGTAGACATCGGTCCCTTGCCGCATCTCGGAAGCGGGCGCCCGCGATCCGAATAGGCGAGAAACATTACGATCTCGTGGGGTGCGGGACCGTCGGGAATGCAAAGCGTCATAGTATCGAAATGATCGAAGGACCAAGGGTTGTCCTTGTGTCCAAGCGGTAGATCGATCGACGCCCCGGCGGCCCCAACCTTCACGTTGGACGGAATGACGGCTTCGCCGCCCCCAGAGGCTGCACGCATTGGCGCGCCCAGACGGGGATGTATCACCGCGCCGCCGTGTTCCATATCCCCGGACGTCCCGACAATTGCAGCCTTTCCGTAAGAAACCGGAACGTTGCCCAGCAACGCGACGGCCTGCTTGGCGAGACGCTGCCCCAGTTCCGCCCCGATCTCGAAAAGCGGGGAAAGGTCCTGCTCGAAACGCCCGCTCAGAGGGTTACTGAATACCGCAGCGATGGCGACGCGCGAAACGGGTTCGCAAGGCTCACCGAATGAATCTGTTTCGATCAACTCCCGCACGACGACGGTCTTGCGTGTCTTGGTCATTTTCGAACTCCAAGCACTCCATTGATAGCAAGATGGCCTCCTATTTGGCCAAGGTCGAGCATTTTCGCTGCGTCACTATTTAATCAATGTCTGCAAAGCGCTCCTTGCTGCCGTCCGGTGCACTTCGCCGGAACGTCGGCTCTAGCAATTTCGAGCAGCTGGAACATCATGCCGCATAGATCAGGTACAGTATCGCGTCCCTGTTCGTTCCATCACATTCACTGTTATCAGGGAAGTTCCCTGCAGACTTGATAGCTTAGCACTGCCCACCCCAGCCAACTCCTCCCGATCCTTGAACCGATGCGCCGCGCGGGTTGCGCCCGGGCGAAACTGCGCCGGAACGTGCCTCGGGTGACCGATCGGTCGGCGCGGGCCAAGGTCAAGTGCACCACATAAAGACCGGCCGCACCCGCTAAAATGGATGTCAGGCGCGTCCTGCTGGTCTCATTGCGCGTATCGCATCAAGTCTTCCGCCCTGTCCCGGCCCAGCTTGATCTTGCACGAGTCCACCCCAATGGCGGTTCCGGAACCGCCGCCGAAGGTTGCTCCGACATAGTCGCAATGCGCATCCCGATAAGCCGACCACGCGGCTTGCCCGGCGTCCAGAGCCGGAACGGCACTGCTTCGACCGGTGATCTCGTCCAGCGCCTCAGCCGCGCGCATTGCGAAGCCGAGGTAGATGTCCACCGTCAGATCGACACGCTCCAACGTTTCAGCGACGCAGGCTCCGATCTCGACCTGGCTGCTGCCACCACACTCCGTTGCCGGGTCTGAAAATACCGCACTCGGCACACAAAATGCGCAGAGCATTGCTGCCAAAAGACGTTTCATGGCTCCACCTCGGCCGGTTGACGCAGGCGTGCGAAAAAGCCCGCCGCCTGTGTGAAACATGATAGATCCTCACCCATTATCGCGACACAAGAAAATCCCTTGCGCGCAGGACGACCACACAAAGCCTTCTCTTGTCGCGGCACGCGCGCATAAAGGATGCCAAGCGCCGTCATAATGCCCGATGTTCGTTTCTCACGCGACCCTTGTTCGGACAAAGACCCTCCACCGGCGTCAAACGACTTTGGTTTGACACGCCCCGTTTCTTTCCGGCGGCTCATTGACCATAGGCAATGCAAAAAATACGCGTCGGCCTACACGTTTTCCCTGCAATCGCTCAAAGGGAGGATGACATGTTTTCCAATAAATTCATTGCTTCGATGTTTTTGGCTGCTCTATCGAGCGCCGGTATTGCCCATGCTCAAGACATGACGCTTGGTGAGTTCGAATATCAGAACAGCTGCGCCGCCTGTCACGGCATGTCAGGCAAAGGCGATGGTCCTGTGACCGACTTTCTATCGGGGGCCGTTGTGCCGGACCTGACCATGCTGCAAGAAAACAATGGTGGGGTGTTTCCGGTTGCCGCCGTATTCGCGACAATCGATGGAAGTGAGACTGCAAGCGCACATGGAACCCGCGATATGCCGATTTGGGGAAGTCGCCTGCGTGCAAGAGCATCCAGCGATCCGGATTTCTCGCCATCAGATGCCGAGGCTTTTTCGCAGGCCCGGATCCTTGCGCTGATCGAGTACATTTCAAGTCTGCAGAAACAGTAAAACGTTCATTTTCCGGCTGTTCCGCAAAACTGGGTTATCGGCCGTTTTTTGTGTAAGGCTGATATCTGGAACGACCTCGCGGGCATTTTAAGAGCCACGGTGCAAATTTTGGTATCCCCGGCCAACGATCCTCAGCCGGGGGGCTTCTCAGGGCAGCCTGCGCCACCCCGTAGTCCGCCACCCAACGCCAGATTGCTCCGGGCGTGTCTTGCTTCGGAAGCACCCTCAGTCCCGTCCGTCCCCGGCATGGGCCGGGCCTGCATCGCCGATGCGGGATCAAGCCCTTGATTTGATGGGTGATTGGTGCGGTCGAGAAGACTCGAACTTCCACGGGTGTTACCCCACAGCGACCTCAACGCTGCGCGTCTACCAATTCCGCCACGACCGCACATGATCCGTGATCTGGTAGGTGCGCGCTCTCTAGCCCAAGGCCCAGCCCATCACAAGTACAAATTTATCACCGTCCTCTCACCTTGCCGCGCATCCCCCTCCCGCGCAGCGCACGCCCCAGAACAGCCGTCACGCCCACAGCGATCACTCCCCAACCAAGGGACGGGTCCGCGGCGAAAAACACCTCGTTCAACGTGCGCCCAGGCAGAAAGGTGAACAGCCCCGCAAGGATCACCCCGTACCAGTAAAGGCTCCGGAATGCCGCCTGATGGGCGGCGATATCCTTGCGGATCGCGGCCCGTGTACCGACCCACAGCGTCCACAGCGTCAGCACCGACAGAAGGTGAATCGGACTGAACGGGCCGATAAGACCGATCGTCCAGATGAAAAACCCCGACGCGGCCGTGATCACCATCATCCCCACCCAGACATAGCCCACCCGCTTGTGCCACCTGTCGCGCCGTGCGCGATACAGCGCCACCGGCCCCGTGATCACCGCCACCAGTGCGGCGATCGTATGAAGTTGTATGACAAGCAAGGCTTGCGTGAATGCGGCAAGGGTCATCTGGCGTCTCCGGTCTTGGCAGTTGCAACGGGATGTCCTAACCATTGGGTCGCGCTGTAACGGCGCTCAACGGCGGATGCGTGACACACGAAAGGACATACGTGACTGACGTCGCCTCGCATTCCACGCTTCGCGAATGGTGGCACCACCTGCGCCAGCCCATCGCGCTCGCCCTCATGGCAGGTGTCGCCATCGTGCTGACCCTGATGGGGCCGTTCGGCACCGACAGCAGCCTGCGCCCCGTCCCGCGCCTTGCCTTCTGGATGTCGATCACCACCAGCACTTATGCCGTGGGATGCTTCGTCGCGATCCGGCTCGGCGCCGCATGGCCTGCGGACAAGCCGCTGGTCATGCGGATCGCTCTGACCGGCGTGCTGACGGGTCTCGGCGTGACCGCGACGGTGATGCTCATCAACTGGGCCGCGCTCGGCCAGCGGCCCGACAGCATCTCTTTGCCCGCCACCGTGTTCGGCATCGCCGTGATCGTCTCGATCATGTTCGACCTGCTGCGGACCCGGCACGATCCGCCGGCTGCACCCGCGCCGTCCATCACACCACAGACCACCGGCCCCACGATCCTCGATCGTCTGCCCGTCGAACGGCGCGGCGCCCTGCTGGCGCTCTCGGCCGAGGATCATTACGTGCGCGTCCACACGGATCGTGGCGACGCGCTCTGCCTCATGCGTCTGTCGGACGCGATCCGCGAAACGGGGGATATCCCCGGATTGCAGGTCCATCGCTCGCACTGGGTCGCAAGACCCGCCATCGCCGCCACCCGTCGCAACGGCGACAAGGCGGTGATCCGCCTGACGGACGGCACCGAGCTGCCCGTCAGCCGCCGCTACGTTCCCATCCTCAAGGAGGCGGGGCTTCTGCCACGCGCATCACATGGTTGAATGGATCACATCCGCCGGTCTGACCGACTATGACACCGCCATCCGCGAGATGGAGGCGCGCGCCGACGCCATCGCGGAGGGCCGCGCAGGCGAGGCGGTCTGGCTGCTCGAACACCCTCCCCTTTACACCGCCGGAACCTCGGCCAATCCTGCCGATCTGCGCGATCCGCACCGCTTTCCGGTGCATCCCTCCAAACGCGGCGGGCAATACACCTATCACGGGCCGGGCCAGCGGGTGGTCTATGTGATGCTGGATGTGGGACGGCGCGGGCGCGATGTGCGCGCCTTCGTCAAGCAGCTCGAAACCTGGGTGATCGACACGCTGGACCAGTTCAACATCCGCGGTGAGATCCGCGAGGGCCGGGTCGGCGTCTGGGTCGTGCGCGACGACAAGCCGCTCACCGCCACGGGCCACAAGCCCGAGGACAAGATCGCCGCCATCGGCATCCGTCTGCGCAAATGGATCAGCTTTCACGGCATCTCGATCAACGTGGAACCCGATCTCGAGCATTTTTCCGGCATCGTGCCTTGCGGCATTACCGAGCATGGCGTGACAAGCCTCGTCGATCTCGGTCTGCCGGTCAGCATGACCGATCTGGACGTCGCACTGAAACGCACCTTCGAGGACAGCTTCCCGCCACTGACCCGATCCAGCATGGCGGGCTGACATGCCGCACCCGCCCGGTGCCCACCGCCGCAGGACGGAAAGCCACGGCTGATATGTAGGCTTTTCAAGCCCTTGCGCTTCCTCCACGTCAACGGAACGCCCAAGGCCCACCGCAAGGGGGTGCGACAAAATTATTTGATTTAGGTCAACTTCACGCATTGCCCTGCATGCATCGGCATTCTAAAACCTGAATGGATAGCGGACATGCGGTGACGGGAATCGTGTGTCCATGAAATTACCTAGCAGGAGGCATAAAATGGCAGACGCAGCCATTCACGGCCACGAGCATGAGGATCAGCGCGGGTTCTTCACCCGGTGGTTCATGTCCACGAACCACAAGGATATCGGTATCCTTTACCTGATCACCTCGGCGATCGTCGGCCTGATCTCGGTTCTATTCACCGTATACATGCGGATGGAACTCATGGAGCCGGGGGTACAGTACATGTGCCTCGAAGGCGCTCGCTTCACGGCCGCGGCCGCGGGCGAATGCACACCCAACGGTCATCTGTGGAACGTCATGATCACCTATCACGGTGTGCTTATGATGTTCTTCGTCGTGATCCCCGCCCTGTTCGGCGGCTTCGGCAACTACTTCATGCCTCTTCAGATCGGTGCGCCGGACATGGCGTTCCCGCGGATGAACAACCTCAGCTTCTGGCTGTTCGTCGCCGGGACATCGCTCGGGGTGGCCTCGCTGCTTGCGCCTGGCGGCAACGGTCAACTCGGCTCGGGCGTGGGCTGGGTGCTCTATCCGCCGCTCTCGACGCGCGAGACCGGCATCTCGATGGACCTTGCGATCTTCGCCGTGCACGTGTCGGGCGCCAGCTCGATCCTCGGCGCGATCAACATGATCACCACCTTCCTGAACATGCGTGCCCCGGGCATGACGCTCTTCAAGGTGCCGCTGTTCGCCTGGTCGATCTTCGTGACGTCGTGGCTCATCCTTCTGGCCCTGCCGGTTCTGGCTGGCGCCATCACGATGCTGCTGACCGACCGTAACTTCGGGACCACCTTCTTCGATCCTGCCGGTGGCGGCGATCCGGTGCTCTATCAGCACATCCTGTGGTTCTTTGGCCACCCGGAAGTCTATATCATCATCCTGCCGGGCTTCGGCATCATCAGCCACGTGATCGCCACCTTCAGCCGCAAGCCGATCTTCGGCTATCTGCCGATGGTCTGGGCGATCATCGCGATCGGTGTGCTGGGCTTCGTCGTGTGGGCGCACCACATGTACACCGTCGGCATGAGCGTGACGCAGCAATCCTACTTCATGCTGGCCACCATGGTCATCGCGGTACCCACCGGCGTGAAGGTGTTCAGCTGGATCGCCACCATGTGGGGCGGCTCGGTCGAATTCAAGACACCGATGCTGTGGGCCTTCGGCTTCCTGTTCCTCTTCACCGTCGGCGGCGTGACGGGCATCGTCCTCAGCCAGGCCGGCGTGGACCGCGCCTATCACGACACCTACTACGTCGTGGCGCATTTCCACTACGTGATGAGCCTCGGGGCCGTGTTCGCCATCTTCGCGGGGATCTACTTCTACTTCCCCAAGATGACGGGCCGCATGTATCCCGAATGGGCCGGCAAGCTGCACTTCTGGGCGATGTTCATCGGCGCCAACCTGACATTCTTCCCCCAGCACTTCCTGGGCCGTCAGGGGATGCCCCGCCGCTACATCGACTACCCCGAAGCCTTCGCTCTCTGGAACTACTGGTCGTCGATCGGTGCGTTCCTGTCCTTCGCGTCCTTCGTGTTCTTCTTCGGCGTGATCCTCTACTCGCTGTTCCGTGGCGCCCGCGCCACCGAGGCGAACCCGTGGAACGAATACGCCGACACGCTGGAATGGACCCTGCCCTCGCCGCCGCCCGAACACACGTTCGAGCAGCTGCCCAAGCAGGAAGACTGGGACAAGCAGCACGCACACTGATCCCGGATCGGACCAGCACACACCCATCAGGCCCCGGATATCCTCCGGGGCCTGTTTCATTTGCACAGGTCCCTGCCGCAAATGGCCCCTTCTGTGCCGCCCCCCTGCGTGTTAAAGCGCCGCCAACATGCAGACTGGCCCCAGCCTGACACCGGAGCACGCGACATGAGCAACGAGATCCGCCTCGCCTTTGAACATCCCGCCGCGCGCGCCGATGCCACCGCCCCCGATGGGCCGCTCGATCGCATTTCCGTGCGCGATCACATCGTCGAGGTCGAGATCGGCGCCTTTCAGGCCGAGCGCGGCGTCACACAGCGCGTCTGCTTCAACGTCGTGGTCGAGGTGCGCCCGATCACCGACCCTCTCGATGACGACGTGGACCGCATCCTCAGCTACGACAAGGTAACCGAGGCGATCGCCGCCGAACTGGCCGAAGAACGGCTCAACCTGCTCGAAACGCTCGCGGAGCGCATCGCCGAGCGTATCCTCTGGGAGCCTCAGGCCGTCCGCACCTTCGTGCGCATCGAGAAGCTCGATCGCGGCCCCGGTGCGCTTGGCGTCGAAATCGTCCGTTCCGTCAGCGATCTGGCCACCAAGCCCGTGGGCCATCACCCGGTCATCAAACCGCACCCGCATGTGGTATTTCTCACCAACCCCGCCATCCGCTCGCCCAACCTTGCCCGGTGGCTCGATCAGCTCGAAGCCCGGGCCGAGCCGGTGATCCTCTGCGTGGGCCATCCCGAAACCTCCGCCCCGCGCACCGGCCACCGCATGACTCAACGTCGCGTCGACCTGCTGGCGCTCGAGCAGAACGCCTGGGTGCTGGCGGGCCGCGATGATCGCTGCGTTGTGGTCAACACCCGCACCGAGCTCGACTGGGCGATGAAGAACGGGCAAATCTCGGTCTGGGCGCCCTCCAAGATCGTGCTGGATGCGGTCGATGGCCCCTCGAGCGGCCCTGATGATCCCGTTGCACTGGCTGCATGGTTCTCCGGCCATATGGAGGCGTCGGACCTGCTGCTGATCGGCGAAGCCCCCCCGAAGACCGGCGCGCCCGTTCCGGTGCAGGTGCAGGACATCGCCCAAAGCGGTCTATAACGCCCCTGCCAGCCCTCTCTGCCCCGATCCAAGGTCGCCCCCATGCCCTATTATCGTCCGATCCCCCGGTTCGATCACGTCCGCCCCGCTGACGCCCTGCCCCTTGCGGGCGGCTGGCTCTGGTTCGACACGGTCGAGGAACTGCATCGCGACGCGCCTGCGCGCCTGATCCCCGCACGCGATCTGCCGCCCGACGTTCTGAGCCGCCTCACCGCCCCACGCGCGTCCATCGCCGGTCTCGACCTGTCCAAACCGCAGCTCATGGGCATCCTCAACGTCACCCCCGACAGCTTTTCCGATGGCGGGTTGCATTTCGATCCCGCCGACGCGCTGGCCCATACGGACCGCATGATCGACGGCGGCGCAGTGATCATCGATGTGGGCGGCGAATCAACCCGCCCAGGGGCCACCGAAATTCCACTGGACGAGGAAATCCGCCGCACGGCCCCGGTGATCGCCGCGATCCGCGCGCGGCACCCGGTGCCCATTTCCATCGACACCCGTAAAGCCCCCGTGGCCCGTGCCGCCCGTGACGCAGGCGCTGATCTCATCAATGATGTGGCAGGCTTCACCTTCGATCCCGATCTCGCCCCCTTCGCCGCCGAAGCCGGTCTGCCGGTCTGCGTCATGCACGCCCAAGGCACGCCCGAGATCATGCAGAAAGACCCGCGCTACGATCATGTGGCGCTCGACATCTACGATTACCTCTCCGACCGCATCGAGGCGCTGACCGCCCTCGGCATCCCCCGCGCGCAGATCATCGTCGATCCCGGCATCGGCTTCGGCAAGACGCTCGAGCACAATCTGACCCTGCTGCAGACCCTGTCGCTGTTTCACGGTCTGGGCTGTCCGATCCTGCTCGGCGCGTCGCGCAAGCGGTTTATCGGCACCATCGGCGGCTCGGACGAGGCGCGCCACCGCGCGCCCGGCTCGATCGCCGTGGCGCTGGCCGGAGTGGCGCAGGGCGCGCAGATCCTGCGTGTCCATGACGTGCGCGAAACCAACGAGGCGCTTCGCCTCTGGCAGGCCGCAACTTTGGGTCAGCTCCCCTGACGCAAGGCGGCGCCGGGCTGTGGATAACGGCCCCGAATATGAGTTATGTACACAATTCGTGGGAAAAGGCGCGGGGTTGGTCCCAAACGCGTGTAAGTTTTGTACAAGTCATACACAACTCAACCACGCCGAAACAGCCGTCTCAAAGCCGCGGCTTGGCTTAATCCAACGCCGCACAGGATCAGGATAAGCGCCGTCAGCAAGCTCGGCGGCAGCGGCTCGGCCAGGATCAACGCTCCCAACACCACCGACCAGACCGGAACCTGGTAATTCACAAGGCTCATGAACACCGGTCCCGCCGTACGGATCACCAGAACCCGCAAAAGACTGGCGCCCGCCGTGGGCACCATGCCCAGAAAAATAAGCACATACAACGTGTTACGGTCCGTCGCAGGTGGCGGCCCTTCGACCGCCCATGCCGCGCTGATGACGATCACCGCCCCGATCAACAGGGTCACGGCATTCAATCCGATCGGATCCACTGTGGGCAAAAGCCGCATCTGCACCGAACTCAGCGCGTAGCACGCCGCCGCCGCGACGCAGGCGGCACGGCCAAACGGCTCCAGATATTCACCAGTCGTTTCAAAGGCTTGACCGCCTATCAGGATGACCACACCGACAAACCCGATCACGAACCCCGCGATCTTGCGCAGGTTCAAACGCTCGCCCGGCACCAGAAAATGCGCCAAGGGCAAAACCAGCAGCGCCACCGCCGCCATGGACACCCCGGCAAATCCGGATGTCACGAATTGCTGCCCCCAACTCAACAACATGAAGGGCACGGCCGATGACAGGGCACCAATCGCCCCAAGCCGGTAGATGTCCTTCTTTTCAATGGGTTCCGCGAATAACCTGAACCCCCGGAAGGCCCAGATCGCCAGCATCAGAAGCGTCGCGAACCCGATCCGCGCCGAGGCCAGCCAGAACGGCGTGATCCCCTCAAGGGCCACTTCGATAATGAGAAACGTGGCGCCCCAGACTAGGCCCAGGGTCGCCACCATCAGCCAGCTTTGCGCCGTGATGTCAGGATTTTTAGTCATATTTATCAGTATCTTACGCGCTGCTCTGCACCCCGTGACAGGACGTCCCACTTCACGCCGCGCACCAGGGCCACATCTGTTGGGGTGGAAAGCAACGAAAGGAGCGATCCATGAATACCTATCTGATACCCGGTCTCGCGCTGATCACAATGGCAATCGTCGGCCTCGTGGCCCTGCGCAGCAAGCGCCAAACCGAAGAGCGGCGTCATAGCGACAGCACTCCCAAAAGCGCGCTGGCCAAAGACGGCAACCCGCACCGCAAAGCCCCGTGATCTCGTGCGATCCGGCCCCGCGGGGCCGGATCAACTTTGTCTCTCAAAGCCCTGACAATCAGTTCTTTTCCTGATCCACCAGCTTACCGGCGCTGATCCAGGGCATCATCGCCCGCAGCTTGGCGCCGACCTCTTCGATCTGGTGTGCGTCGTTCATCCGGCGCGTGCCCTTGAAGAACGGCTGACCAACCGAATTTTCCTGCATGAAGTCACGCACGAAGGCACCGGTCTGGATGTCGTGCAGGATCGCCTTCATCTCTTTCTTGGTGCGCTCATACGGCAGCACGCGCGGACCGCTGACATACTCGCCATACTCGGCCGTGTTCGAGATCGAGTAGTTCATGTTCGCGATGCCGCCTTCATAGATCAGGTCGACGATCAGTTTCACTTCGTGCAGGCACTCAAAGTAAGCCATTTCAGGGGCATAGCCCGCCTCGACCAGTGTCTCGAAGCCCATGCGGATCAGTTCCACAAGGCCGCCGCACAGCACCGCCTGCTCACCGAACAGGTCGGTTTCGCATTCTTCGCGGAAGGTCGTCTCGATCACGCCCGAGCGTCCGCCACCAATGGCCGAGCAATAGCTCAGACCGATTTCCAGCGCCTTGCCCGAGGCATCTGTATCCACAGCCACAAGGCAGGGCACGCCACCGCCCTTGACATATTCACCACGCACCGTGTGCCCCGGTCCCTTGGGCGCCATCATGATGACGTCAATGCCTTCTTTCGGCTCGATCAGCCCGAAATGCACGTTCAGGCCATGGGCAAAGGCAATTGCGGCACCCGGCTTGATGTTGTCATGCACATATTTGCGGTAGGTTTCCGCCTGCAATTCGTCGGGCATGGTGAACATCATCACGTCGCACCATGCGGCGGCTTCGGCGATGCCCTTGACCTCGAGGCCTTCTGCTTCGGCCTTCTTGGCGCTCTTGGAGCCTTCGCGCAGGGCGACGCACAGGTTCTTGGCACCCGAGTCGCGCAGGTTCAGCGCATGGGCATGGCCCTGGCTGCCATAGCCAAGAATGGCGACTTTCTTGTCCTTGATCAGGTTGATATCGCAATCGCGATCATAATAGACGCGCATGGCGGTCTCCTCTCGGTTAGGTTTCCATGTCGCGAGACTAACCATCCACCTCCAAAAATCGGTGCAAATACCACTGTATTTCTCTGAATTATGCTTTATCTATTCGTTTAGTCTCTATTATGTGAAAATTCCATGCTCGACGACACCGACAGACGTCTTTTGCGCCATTACCAGCATGACGCCACACTTGGACCGGCCGAATTGGCCGAGCTGGCCGGTCTGACGCCGGCAACCTGTGCGCGCAGGCTCGAGAAACTCTACAAATCCGGGATCATACGCGGCAATCACGCGGTGATCGATTGGCGCGCACTTGGCTATGCGGTGGAGGTGTCGCTGCGCATCACGCTCGACAAGACCCAACCGCGCGCCTTCGACGAATTCATGGAAGCCGCCCGACAGGTGCCCGATGTCGTTGAAATCCAGACCTTTCTTGGTCGCGTGGATGTGCGTCTTTCGGTGATTGCGCGGAATATGGCGCAATATCAACAGGTGTATCGCAGCAGCATCCTCACCCTGCCCCATATCGCCGATATCGAAGCGTTGATGCATGTTGCGCGGATCAAATCCGACGAGGTGCTGCCTCTATGACCGATCTCGACACCACCGACCGCCTGATCCTCCGCGAACTGAGCCGGGATGCCACGCAGGCGACCAGCGCTCTGGGGCGCAAGCTGGGTCTGTCGCAGCCTGCCACCTGGCGGCGCATCAAACGCCTGCGCGAAGCGGGCGTGATCAAGGGACAGCGGCTGGATCTGGACAACGAGAAACTGGGCTTCGGCGTGACGGTGTTTCTGGGGATCAAACTGGCCACCAAGGGGCGCGTCAGCCTTGAGGATTTCGAGCGCGCGGTCTCTGCCATTCCCGAAGTGCAGACGGTCGAGCATATCCTGGGGCTTTACGATTATCGCCTGCGGGTCGTGGCCCGCGACATCTCGGATTTTGAACGTGTCTTGCGCCGGCGTCTCATGACACTGCCGGGGGTGGGAAATGTCGAGGCCAATGTGCTGCTCAGCGAAGAGCGTCGCCCCGGCCCTATCGGGTGACGACCGCGACATTTTGGACTGCATTATTGCAAGCGCGCCGGGCCTTCCCAAATCACGGCCATACCAAAACATCTGAACCATATGACCTCACAGGGAATAGCCGATGACCACAAGACGCAATTTCTTGATCATGTCTGCCCTCGCATTCGCCGCAAGCCCCGCGCTGGCACAGTTCACCGGCCCCAGCGAACAGGGCGCGCAGTCGAGCGTACAGGATGCGCTGGACGCGCGCATCGGCGCTTATATGACGCTGGAAGGATATATCACCCACCATCTGCGCGAGGATTACTATCGCTTCACAGATGGCATGAACGAAATTCGCGTGGAAATTCCTCAAAACGTGTTTGCGGGTCGCCCGATCGGACCCAACGACCGTGTGCGACTGCGGGTCGAAGTCGACCGTGGGCTGATCGGTCGCTATCTCTGGGTCGAGGCGCTCGAAATTCTGTAGCGCTTGCGCCCGGTCTTCAAAGGCCCTGTTTGCGGATGCGGTGGAGCGCTGCGCAAACGGGGCCTGTTACGTCGGTATTCCCAAGTAGACTTTGCCTTTGCTTTCACATCAAGCTAGCACTTGGGCCAATTCTGATAGGAGACCCCGCATGACCGCCCTTCTGGATACCGTAGACCCTGATGGATTGCTTGAATATTCGGTGGTGTTTACCGACCGGTCACTCAATCACATGAGCCAGAGCTTTCAGCAGGTGATGCGCGACATCTCGGAGATGCTGAAGGACGTCTACAAGGCCGATGCCGTGGCGCTGGTACCCGGTGGCGGTACCTATGCGATGGAAGCCGTCGCACGCCAGTTCGGAACGGACGCTCATGCCCTTGTCGTGCGTAATGGCTGGTTTTCCTTCCGCTGGAGCCAGATTTTCGATGCCGGGAAATTCACGTCGGAAACAACGGTCTGCATGGCACGCCAAACGGGCAACGGCCCGACGGCGCCGTTTGCCCCTGCCCCGATCGACGAGGTGACCGCCAAGATCCGCGAGGCGCGGCCCGACGTGGTTTTCGCACCGCATGTCGAGACATCCGCGGGGCTTATCCTGCCCGATGATTACATCACGGCATTGGCCGATGCCGCACATGAGGTGGGCGCGCTGATGGTGCTGGATTGCATCGCCTCGGGCTGTGCCTGGGTCGACATGACGGCGACTGGCGTGGATGTCTTGATCTCGGCGCCACAGAAGGGTTGGTCGGCCTCGCCTTCGGCAGGGTTGGTGATGATGTCGCAACGCGCGGTTGATCGACTGGACAAGACCGTTTCGAACAGCTTCGCCATCGACCTGAAAAAATGGCGGGACATCATGAAAACCTATGAAAACGGCGGTCATGCCTATCATGCGACGATGCCGACGGATGCGCTGCGCGCGTTCCGCGACACGATGATCGAAACGCGCGACTATGGCTTTGACAAGCTGTGCGAGGCGCAATGGGCTCTGGGGAACGGCGTGCGCGCCATGCTGGCCGAGAAGGGCGTCACATCGGTTGCGGCGCCGGGCTATGGCGCGCCGGGCGTGGTGGTCAGCTATACCGATGACCCTGCCATTCAGAACGGCAGCAAGTTTGCCGCTGAAGGAATGCAGATCGCGGCGGGCGTGCCGCTGCAATGCAACGAGCCCGAGGGGTTCCGGACCTTCCGGCTGGGACTGTTCGGTCTGGACAAGCTCTATGACGTGCCGGGAACCCTGGCGCGGCTCAAGACTGTCATCGACAAGGTGCTCTAGCGCGGCTTGTCAGGCGTCACCGCCTGCCGCGCGACCTCAGCCGCGTGCGCCAAGGCCCAGTTGCATAAGGGTCTTGCGCACCGGCGCCAGTGAATAGATCGCATTGAGCGTCATGGCGCGCGCATCACGCAGAGGCTGTGCGTGCATCATCGAGGCCCGGTTCAGCAGATCGATCCCAGTCACCCGTGCCGTGACCTCGAGATGGCGGCGACGGTGATACGTGTCGAGCATCGCCGCATCGCCAAGCCGCTCCGGCGCGGCCTCGGCCAGCTCAAGCAGCACACGCATGTCACCGAGGCTCATGTTCAGGCCCTGCGCGCCGATGGGCGGCACGACATGGGCGGCCTCGGCCACAAGAGCCACGCGTTCGGCGGACATGCGCTCCGCGAGCTGGCTGATGATCGGCCAGACCGTGCGCCGCGAAACCAACGTCAGAGGACCGAAGAGAAGGCAGGAACGCTCATTCATCGCCGCTTCGAACTCAGGTACGGGCAAATCCGCAAGGCGCAGCGCCTCTGGCCCATCTTCCATCCAGACGATCGCCGACGAGGGCCGCCCCTCGTGGTCCGGCAGCGGCACAAGGGTGAACGGCCCGCCCGAGCGGTGAATTTCGGTCGAGACGTTTTCGTGAGGGATTGCATGGGTGACCGCAAAGGCCAGCGCCTTTTGCCCATATCGCGTCGTCTTGACCGGCACGCCGGCCGCCTCGCGCACCGGGGAGCTGCGCCCATCCGCCGCGATCACCAGACGGCAGCGCAGTTTCGTTGAGTCGCTCAGCCCGACATGCGCCTGCGTTTCACGGGTCACAAGCGAGGCCACCCCAACGCCGGGGCGGAACTCGACGCTGTCGAGACTGTCGAGATGCGCAACCATTTCGCGCCGCAACAGCCAGTTGGGCAGGTTCCAGCCGAATGGCTGATCCGAAATATCGGCGGCGTCGAATTCCTTGGTGATGCGTGGTTTGGCCTGTTTGCCGCCCGCATCGACGATGCGCATGATCTGCAGGCTCGCGGCATGGGGCGCCAACCTGTCCCAAAGACCGGCCCGATCCAGCAATTGCCGGGCGGGTTGCAGAAAGGCTGTGGTGCGCAAGTCAGACCCCGCCGCGTCACGCGCGGTTACAGGCGGCGCGGGATCGACGCAAAGTACCGAGAATCCCGCGGTGCCGAACACCGCCGCCGCCGTGAGACCAGCCACGCCCCCGCCAGAGACAAGGATGTCATACTCTGCAGTGCTCATCTCATGGTCCTTTCCTGGCAAAGCCCGACGCGCGCCCGGACCCCGGATCAGCCGCGCGAGATCACGAGCAGCGCCACCCAGATCACCGGCACCATCGCCAAGGCAGGGATATAAAGCCCCGGAATGCCCCAAAGCGCAATGCTGACGCCCCATGCTGCCAGAAGGCCAAGAACGGCCAGGAGAATCGGAATGGCCGCCGCTTCATCAGGATCGCGGTCGGTGAGATCGGCAATGTCGCTGTTGGTTTGGGCAAGTGCCATGGATGGAGGTTCCTTTATCTGTTTACGCTCCTAAAATATGACCCCGGCCCCGAGTGCAAAGGCACATATCGCCGCAGAACAGCAGTCAGACGAGGCCGGAGAGGAAGCCGCTCAGATCGGAGGTGTGGTGGTGGATATGATCGGCGGGATGCTCGCGCGGCGCGACGTGGACGGTGCGCATGCCCATGGCGTGAGGCTGGGCAAGATTGCGCGGCTCGTCTTCGAACATCGCCGCGCGCGCAGGCGTCAGGCCATCACGCGCGAAGACTGCATCAAAGGCTTCCCGGTCAGGCTTGGGCCGATAGCCCGCATGTTCAACGCCATAGACCGCATCGAACACCCCCGACAGGCCCCGCCGCTCAATCACGCGTTCAGCATAGGGCGCGCTGCCATTGGTATAGACAATGCGCCGCCCCGGAAGCGCCGCTATGCGGGCGCGCAACTCGGCGTCGGGTTCCAGCGCGTCGAAAGAAATATCATGCTCATCAATCAGATAGGGATCGGGGTCGATGCCATGCTCGCGCATCAGACCGGCCAGCGTGGTGCCATGTTCATGCCAGTATTTGCGGCGAAGGCGGTCGGCTTCGGCCCGATCGACCCCAAGCTCCGTCATCACGAACTGCGTCATGCGCTGCTCGATCTGGTCGAAAAGACGGACCTCGGGCGCGTAGAGCGTATTGTCCAGATCGAACACCCAAGCCTCGATATGCGTGAAATTCTGCCTCGTCATGACCAGGGTTCTAGGACGCCGCGACAAAGGGTGCAATCGCAGGAGGCTTGATTGTGCGCACAACCGGCGATTACTGTCATCATAACAAGTTACAACAGGGACAGGTCACGTTCATGAAAGCGCCCCAAAAAGACGCCTATACGCTTATTCTGGAAGCCATCGACATGGGCATCTACAAACCCGGAGACCGGCTTGTCGAAAGCGACCTTGCCGAACGCTTCGGGGTGTCTCGCACGCCGATCCGCGAGGCGCTCCAACGGCTCGAGACACAATCTCTGCTGACCCGCGATGGCCGCAGCCTGATCGTGGCGTCGCTGGATCACAATCAATTGGCCGAACTTTATGTCGTGCGCGCCGAACTCGAGGGGCTGGCGGCCAACCTCGCCGCGCGTCACGCGACCGATGAAGAGGTGCGGGTGCTGCGCGATATGGTCGAGGAAGACCGGAAGCTGTTGAACGATCCGCAGGCGATGGCGCGCGCGAACCGCCGGTTCCACAAGCAGATTCACCTGTCGTCGCATAACCGCTTTCTCGTGCAGCAACTTGACCTCGTGCACAGGTCGATGGCGCTGATGGCGACCACCTCGCTGGCGGCACTTGGCAGGCCCGCGGATGCGCTGAAGGAACATGACGCCATCGTCAGCGCGATCGAAGCGCGGGACACAAAAGGCGCGGGAGACGCCCTGAAAGCTCATATTTCCAAAGCTTTCGTCACGCGTCTGAAGCTCGACTCAGGGGAAGTCGGCACGATCGTCTGACAACCCCTCAATCGATCCCTGCGCGGACGTGACAGGCAGCGACACGCCATGCGTTGTCTTGTCCCAGAAAAACGGGTTGACCACCAACTCATAGAGCGCCTTGTAAGCCGCCACCGCCCCGAGGGTCGCATAGACATGCATCGTGGGCACCCATGGCAGAAGGTGCCTGTGCCCATGCCTGTTGACCGCCGCTGCATGGATCACGATCGAGACTATCTCGGCGGTGAGGAACAGACTGCCAACCATGTACAGAACGGATCTGCTCACCATCGGATCGAGCGGGTGCGGCAAACCCAACAGGACCAACCAGAAGGACCACAGGATCGGAGCCAGAAGCAACTGGGACAAGGCCACCATGAAATGCGCATGAAAGCCCAGGAATTTCCATGTCCCCAACTGCCTGTAAAGTAGCGCAGGCCGGCGCATGTGCACCAGATAGGTGGTCATATACCCCTTGAGCCAGCGTGACCTTTGCTTGATCCAGGGCCAGACACGGCAATTGGCCTCTTCCGCGGTCACGGTGGCTACCATTTCCGTCCGCATGCCATGACGCGCAAGACGAAACCCAAGATCGGCATCTTCGGTCACGTTGTGGGAATCCCACCCGCCCAGACGTTCCAATGCATCGCGGCGGAAATAGAGCGTGGTGCCGCCAAGCGGAATTGCAAAACCGAGTTTGGCCATACCCGGCAGCATCACCCGGAACCATGTCGCGTATTCGATGGTAAAGCACCGCGCCAGCCAGTTTTGACGGGGATTGTAGTAGTCCAGCACCCCTTGCAGGCAGACAACATCCTCCGGGACATGCTGGAACCGGCGCGCAATGATGGTGATCTGATCCGGATCGGGCGCATCTTCGGCGTCGAAAATACCGATGATGTCACCGGCACAGAAATCCAGCGCATAATTCATCGCGCGGGGTTTGGTGCGCGGCTGCCCATCCGGTACGATCACCGCCCGCATCCATGGCGGCAGGTCGATCTGCGCCAGTGTCCTGCGGGTCAACGCATCCTCCTCTTCGAGCACGAGAATTACATCGAGCAGGCATTTCGGATAGGTCAGCCGCTGCAACCGCGCAATCAGGTGATGGGCAATCTCGGTTTCGCGAAACAACGGCACGATGATCGAGACTTTGGGCAAAGGCGGCCCCGCATCACGGAGCCTGTCGGCGCGGATTGACGGAATTTCCGAGGACAGACTGGCCAGAAAGGCGGCCAGCTTCAGCAAAATGGACACCGCCAGCGTCGCCGAAGCCCAAAGGGCGACAATTGCAAACATGATGGAAGGAAAGGCGACTGTCAGCGTCGCCAGCATGGCGACAAGAGCGACGGTCACAGCAATCCTGCGATTGAAGGCATTTCCCCATGTGCGGCAGCTTTCTTCGGCTGAAACCCGAGACTGTGCGGCATCGGTCAGGGCCGTCCGGTGACGCACGGCGATTTCATCCTGAATAAGGGTGCGCGGAGCGATCAGGATCCGGGCGCCATCCGCTTGCTGCGCGGGTCCGGGGGCATGGGTGACAATGGCCGGCATCCCGTCACGGTCGCTCACGGGAAGCAGTGCCTGGCGCAGCATCAGGCCGGGCGGGAGATTGCCCGGACGGGAGGCCAGGGCGGCAACAGCCTCACGATCGACAGTGCGCGTCTTGAGCCTTGCGGCATGCGCCGCCAGCAAAACATCCTCGTCGATCAGGCCTTCGGCCTTGAGGATATCATCGATCGAGGCATCGCAATGCGCCCGCACCATCCCGGCAAGCACGATATCCGTGCGCGAGATTGCACCCTGTCGCACCAGCTGAGCGCCAATTGAGTCCGGCGCATCCGCTTGCTTCGCACTCGGGGTCGCAAGCTGACGCAGTTCCGTTATGCCCATGCCGGCCTCCTGCCGTTACCTTTTCAGGCAGCATGAACTTAAAGGGTTAAGGCTTTGTAAATCAGAGGTTAATGAAGGGTAAACAAGAACCGGATCAGCCCGCCATCGACTCCGCGAAGCGTTCAAACAGATAGAAGCTGTCTTGCGGTCCCGGGCTGGCTTCGGGGTGGTGCTGCACCGAAAACACCGGGCGGTCGATCATGCGGATGCCGCAATTGGATCCATCGAAAAGCGACACATGCGTTTCCATGATGCCTTTCGGAAGCGTCTGGCTGTCTACTGCGAATCCATGATTCATCGAGGTAATCTCGACCTTGCCGGTTTCCATATCCTTAACGGGGTGGTTCGCTCCGTGATGTCCGTGATTCATCTTGATGGTCTTGGCGCCGAGGGCCAGCGCCAGCATCTGATGGCCCAGACAAATCCCGAACACCGGCAATCCCGCATCGAGGACACCTTGAATCATCGGCACCGCATACGCGCCTGTCGCTGCAGGATCGCCCGGGCCGTTCGACAGGAACACCCCATCCGGTTTATGGGCCAGCACGTCTTCGGCGGTGGCGGTCGCGGGCAGAACGGTCACTTCGCAGCCAACGCTGGCCAGACACCGCAGGATGTTGCGCTTGGCACCGTAATCCACGGCGACCACCTTGTGCCGGGCCTCGGTCTGGCGCGTGTAGCCATCGGGCCAAGCCCACCGCATTTCATCCCAACGGTAGGATTGCGCACAGGTCACGCGGCGCGCGAGGTCCATGCCCTCGAGGCCGGCAAAGCCCCGCGCCTTGGCAACAAGTGCCGCGGTGTCGAAATTTCCCTCGGGGTCATGGGCCAGCGCCACATGCGGCGCGCCCTGCTGGCGGATCGCGCGGGTCAGACGACGCGTATCCACCCCACCGATCGCGATGCGCCCGCGTTTCGTCAGCCATTCACCCAGTGTTTCGGTCGCACGCCAACTGCTGGGTTCGGTCGGATCCCATTTGACGACCATGCCCTCGGCCACGGGATCGGCGGTTTCGTCATCCTCGGGATTGACGCCGACATTACCGATATGGGGAAAGGTGAAGGTCACCACCTGCCCGGCATAGGAGGGGTCGGTCATGATCTCCTGATATCCGGTCATCGCGGTGTTGAAGCACAGTTCGGCCGTGGTTTCGCCAGTGGCGCCAAAGCCCTTGCCGTAGAACAGGGTGCCATCGGCCAGAGCAAGACAGGCGGTGGGACGGTCTTGGGTCGCATGTGCCATGGCGTGAGTCTCCGGGTCTGGGCAAATTGGCGTATACCTATGAGGGTGACCGCCAAGGGTCAAGGGACAAGATGCCCATCTCGCACCCCTTCAAAACAAGGTATTTTGCTGCATGACGCTGCCTTGTCTCCGGATACGGAGTTCTATATTGTGGGCCACTTGTGACCACAGCGCGGGATGGACCGGCATGGATTTGCGAGACAGGGTCAACACGGCCCTCAAGACGGCGATGAAAGACAAGGACACGGCGCGGCTGACCACGTTGCGGCTCATCAATGCCGCGATCAAGGATCAGGATATCGCGCGGCGGGGCACGGATGATGCATCCGGTGTGACCGATACCGATATTCTCGCGATCCTCGCAAAGATGACCAAGCAGCGTCAGGAAAGTGTGCGGGCCTACGAAGAGGGCGGGCGTCTCGATCTTGCCGAGCGTGAGGCGGGCGAAATCGCGATCATCGAGGAATTCCTGCCGCGTCAGCTGTCCGAGGAAGAAATCGAGACGGCCGTGGATGACGTGATCACCGAAACCGGCGCGACGTCGATCCGGGATATGGGCAAGATCATGGGTCGGCTTAAAGACAAGTATGCCGGCCAGATGGATTTCGGCGCAGTCGGGCCCAAGGTGAAATCCAGACTGGGATGAGACACGGCGCTGTGCCGGGCTATTGCGCGGGATCTGGCCGCGCGGCCATGCGCAAGGCGTCCACCAGTTCAGCGTAAAGCGCCTTGCGTTCGTCTTCGGACAGAAACGCCCCGATTTCGACCTCGCGGCCCTTGCCTTTGAGCGTGATATAATGTGCGACAGGCCCGCCCGTGGGGTGCATCTGCGCCTTGGCCCAATAGCTTTGACAATCCCACTCCTGAACGCGGCCACCGGGATTGACGCGCACCAGATGCACCTGTTCGGGATCGATCTGCAATTCCTCGGTGATCTCGGCATCGCGGTAAGAGCGCTCGAGCGCCCACCATATGCCGCCGACCGCCATCAGCAGAAAAGGCAAAAGACCCCATAGGACAACCGTTCCAAGCAAGGGATAAAGCGGGATGGTGATCATCCCGAAGGTCGCAAGGATAAACGCCGCGAAGCCCTTGCGGGGCAGCGAACGATGCGGCCAGAGCTTGAGGCTGGAGGCGCGCGCGGTGTCTGTATCGAAGGTCCATTCATACGGCATGGCGCTATATTAGCGCGGCCTTCGGCATTGAAAAGAGACGCCAAGAGGCTGAGACGACAAACGTACCTAGAGGCAGAACATGCATCGGCTCAAGCGGCGAAAAATGCCTCAGAATATCATGCGCGGAAGGCCTGTAAGCCGGATTCTGTCCAGGGGTCGCCCCCTTGGATGACCATTCGTCTGGGCGCCGTGTTGCCACGACACCTCAAGCTGCCAACCCGGATCGCTGGGGCAAGACGTCCCTGCGGGCGGTATCGGTTGCCCGACCTGAACCCCGCGCGCGATCCCTATTCGGCATTGCTCCCGGTGGGGCTTGCCATGCCGGGGCTGTTGCCAGCCCCGCGGTGGGCTCTTACTCCACCGTTTCACCCTTACCCGTGCAGACGCTTGCGCAGCTGCGGGGCGGTCTGTTCTCTGTGGCGCTTTCCCTCGGGTTTCCCCGGCCGGGCGTTACCCGGCACCGTTGTCTTGTGGAGTCCGGACTTTCCTCGGGGGCGGACCCCCGCGGCCATCCAGCCTTCCGCGCATCCTGCATCTAGGCATCGTGCGGCGCGCGGTCAACCGGGAAGCGCGCGGCCAGATCGGCGATCAAGGCGCGATCGGTGTCATCCAGCGCCCCCGACGCCCATGGCCGGAACCGTTGACGGAACGCGCCAAGGAGTGTGGCCTCGTCCCCCTCAGGCGGCAGCGCATAACCGAATTGCCGCGCCGCCCCAAGAAAATCATCAGCAGGTGCCCCCGCTTGCGGCCAGACGCTGAGACCCTGGCGCGCCAGCCTGCGCCAGTCGAAACGCGGGCCGGGATCGGATTTGCGGGTGGGGGCCATGTCGGAATGAGCGATCACCCGTTCGGGCGTGATCGACCAACGCTGCATAATCGCCTGCATCAGCTCTTCGAGCGCGCGCATCTGCGGCTCGGGGAAAGGATGCGTGCCGGGATTGGCCAGTTCGATGCCGATCGAGCGGGAATTGACATCGGTCACATCCCCCCACTGCCCTGCCCCGGCGTGCCATGCACGCGCGGCCTCGTCCACCAGACGCCAGACACGCCCACGCTCACAAATCAGGTAATGGGCCGACACCTCGGCTTGGGCATCGCACAGACGCTGCAGTGCCGCCTCGGCCGTCTGCATGGCCGTGTAATGCAGCACGATCATATCCGGCTGTGCATCGCCCCGGCGCGCCCCGAAACTGGGCGAAGGGTGCTCCATCATCGACGGCCCGGAGGCAGCCAAGGGCCGTTACCCGCCAAGCGCCTTGCGGAACGGGCTGGGATCCCAGCCGCAGGCATAGCCATCGCCGTCAGGGTCAAGGCCCATCCGGTCACGCTGCGGGCCGCCCTTGGACATGAAGTCGATCTGGGCCTTGTCGGGCGAGGTGTAGCCCGCACAATTGCGCTGGAACCGGGCCTGACTGTTGACTCCGACGCGGCTATAGACGCGGGTGCCCACGGGATGCGTGCTCGACAGGGCATATTGCACGATATTCGGCTCACTGCCGGTGCGGGCAGGCAGCGCCTCGGGTTCGACCACCTTGTAGCGGGCACGATTCTGCGCGATCAGCGCCGCGTCGCTTTCGATCGAGCGTTCGGCGCTGACCGCGTCGAAATTGGTCTCGACCGACATGCCGGTGGCGGTTGTCACGGTCTGCGGCGGTGGGTTCGAGGGATCGGCATTCAGCACAGGCTGCCCGGAATTCAACGCCTGTTCGCGCAAGGCGGCCTGCGTTTCGGCCACCAGATCCGATGCATCCCCGGTTTGCGGTGTTCCGCCATCAAGCGGCTCTGACGACACAGCCATCGGCGATGGCAGCGCCGTGCCTGCCAGACGGGCGTCGCGCGCCTGTTGCTCGGCCTGATAGGCGTCGTAATCGCCAAAGCCCACGCCAGCCGCGCTGTCAGGGACTGCCGGGGAACAGGCGCTCAGCGCCAGAAGACCCGCTGCACACAGAAAGAAACGCATTTGTCTTACCCTGCAATCAAGGACGTTTTGCCGTCGGGTTTACCACCATTTTTCAGGCTTTGCCACAAAGCCTGCCGCCTGTTCGAGCGCATAGGCCGTATTCAGCAGATCGCCCTCTTCCCACGGGCGCCCGATGAGCTGCAGCCCAAGGGGCAGCCCCTTGGCATCGATGCCGGCCGGCACGGCGATTCCGGGCAAGCCGGCAAGGTTCACGGTCACGGTAAAGACATCGTTGAGATACATCTGCACCGGATCGGCATTGGCCATTTCGCCCAGTCCGAACGCCGCCGAGGGCGTGGCAGGTGTCAGGATGGCATCGACACCCGCATCGAAAACCTGTTCGAAATCGCGCTTGATCAGGGTGCGGACCTTGCGGGCGCGGTTGTAGTAGGCATCGTAGAAACCAGCCGAGAGCACATAGGTGCCGACCATGACACGGCGCTTGACCTCGTCACCGAAGCCCTCGGCACGGGTTTTCTCGTACATCTCGGTAATGCCGTCGCCCTGTTCCAGCCGCGCGCGGTGTCCGTAGCGCACACCATCATAGCGCGCGAGGTTCGAAGACGCTTCGGCAGGGGCAATCACGTAATAAGCGGGCAACGCATATTTCGTGTGCGGAAGAGAGATATCGCGGATCTCGGCCCCGGCATCTTTCAGCATCGCGCTGCCATCTGCCCAAAGCTTTTCGATCTCGGCAGGCATCCCGTCCATGCGGTATTCGCGAGGAATGCCGATCACCTTGCCCTTGATGTCGCCGGTCAGCATGGCTTCGAAATCCGGCACCGGGATATCGGCGCTGGTGGAATCCTTGGGGTCATGGCCGCACATCGTCTGCAGCATGATGGCGGAATCGCGCACCGTCTTGGTCATCGGTCCTGCCTGATCGAGCGACGAGGCGAAAGCCACGATGCCCCACCGCGAACACCGCCCATAGGTAGGCTTGATCCCGGTGATGCCGGTGAAGGCTGCAGGCTGGCGGATCGAGCCGCCGGTATCGGTGCCGGTGGCTGCAAGACACAGATCGGCGGCCACCGCAGCGGCCGACCCTCCGGACGAGCCGCCCGGGGTCAGCTGCCGGTCGTCCACTTTCCAGGGGTTCACCGCATTGCCGTAGACCGATGTTTCATTGGACGAGCCCATGGCGAACTCGTCCATGTTCAGCTTGCCCAGCATCACGGCACCCGCATCGAACAGGTTTTGCGTGACGGTGGATTCATATTCCGGGCGGAACCCTTCAAGGATCGCGCTTGCCGCCTGGCTCGGAACGCCGCGGGTGCAGAAAAGGTCCTTGATGCCCAAGGGAATGCCGCACAGGGACGGCGCATCGCCGGCCTTGATCCGCACATCGGCAGCACGGGCCTGTTCGCGCGCCAGATCCGAGGTGTCATGCACAAAGGCGTTGAGCGCGCCCGCGCCTTCGATTTCGGTCAGACATGCCTCGGTCAATTCGAGGCTGGTCACATCCCCTTTGCGCAGCGCGTCGCGGGCTTCGGCAATCGTCAGTTTGTTCAGATCAGTCATCACTCGACCACCTTCGGCACGGCAAAGAACCCCTCGCGGGCATCGGGCGCGTTGGACAGAACCTTGTCGACCATGCCGCCTTCGGTCACCACGTCCTCGCGACGTTTGAGCCGCATCGGCGTGACGCTGGTCATCGGTTCGATCCCGTCCACGTCCACCTCGTTCAACTGCTCGATAAAGCCCAGGATGTCATTGAACTCCTGCGCCAATGCCGGCAGGGCGTCGTCTTCCACGCGGATGCGGGCCAGCTTGGCCACCTTGGCGGCGGTATCCTTGTCGATCGACATGCATCAATCTCCGTTTTTCAGTCGCCCAAGCCTTTAGCGCCGGGGCAGAGGCGGTGCAAGCATATGGCGGCGGTAAACCTCGATCATCCAGCCCAGCATCACCGCGTTGAGCAAATGCCAGCCGAAATGCGTCCCGAAGGGCAGGATATCGCAGACCACCTGATCAAGACTGCGGAACATCAACGAGACCACCAACAGCCCCGCGCCGATCAACAGACCCCGCGCCGTGTCCGGCGCCCGCGACCGCAAGGCCAGACCATAGCCCGCGATCAGCAAGGGCAGCGGCAAATAGCTGGCCGACACGCCGATGAGCGGGATGACCGCCAGCACCGGGATCAGCGCCACCGACAGCGCGATGGCGACCCCTACCCCGAAGACCGACGCCAGCCGCCCCTTGCGCCAGAATGCGCGGTTCGCGGCATAGATATAGACCAGCACGAACGCCATGATCGGCAGCACATCGGCCAGCGCCGACCAGACCTGCGCATGTGTGTGAAACAGGAACGACCCAAGCCCGATCGCGGCCAGGATAACCACCAGCACGCGCGCCAGCGGCAGCGGTGCATTCCCCAACCTGCGCCACATGATGAGCGCAACCAACAAAAACGCGGCATTGGTCACGGCATTGATCGGCTCGCCCCAATAGCCGGGGTCCAGACGTTCGCAATAGCCGTCAATGTGGCGCGTCCACTCCATGGGGCTTTTCTCCGGCAGCGGGATGGGTAGTGTGAGGGCAACAGATAGGGAGAGATACATGAAAATCACATGGCTTGGACATGCGTCATTCCGGCTCGAGATCGGAGGTCTGGTTCTTCTGATCGATCCATGGCTGACCGGCAATCCGATGCTGGAGCCGGAGCAGCACAAACCCGCCATCGAAGGGGCGACCCATATCCTGCTGACCCATGCGCATTTCGATCACGCGGGCGATCTGCCACGTCTGGCCAAAGAGCTTGGCGTGCCGGTCGTCGGGCAATACGATCTGATGTCCTATTGGGAAGAAACCGAAGGGATCGAGACCGTGGGCTTCAACAAGGGCGGCACGGTGGATCTGGGTGGTGCGATGGTGACGATGGTGCACGCGGTGCATTCAAGCTCGATGGGCGGCGGCACCGGCGGACCCAATGTACCCGGCACCGAATGCGGGTACATGATCGCCGGTGAAGGACATACGATCTATGTCTCGGGCGATACGGATGTGATGGCCGACATGAAGGTGTTCAACGATCTGCACGCGCCCGATATCGGCATTCTCTGTGCCGGGGGGCATTTCACGATGGACATGCGCCGTGCGGCCTATGCGGCGAAAACCTTCTTTGATTTCAAGACGGTAATTCCCTGTCACTACAAGACCTTCCCGATCCTCGAACAATCCGCCGAGACGCTCATCAAGGCGCTGCCGGATGTCGATGTGATCGAGCCGCAGGTCATGACCCCGATCGAGATCTGACCCTCCTGCCCCGGTCTCAGAGGTCGGGGCGCGCGCCGCCCTCGCGCCGGTCGCGGAAAAAGGCCTTGAGTAGGGCTTCGGCCTCGGCTGCGGCGATGCCATCGTAGATCTCGGGGACATGGTGGCACTGCGGGTGCGAGAACACCCGCGCACCATGCGCCACGCCCCCCGACTTGGGATCGGACGCGCCATAGTAAAGCCGCGCGATGCGGGCCGCGGATATGGCAGTGGCGCACATCGCACAAGGCTCGAGCGTGACGTAAAGAGCGTACCCGGGCAGTCTTTCGCTGCCCTCAGCGGCGCAGGCCTCGCGGATGACAAGGATCTCGGCATGGGCGGTGGGATCGCTGAGTTCGCGGGTGCGGTTGCCGGCGCGCGCCACGACCCGACCCTTAGGATCCACCAGAACGGCGCCCACAGGCACCTCGCCGCGAGCGGCGGCGGCGCGGGCTTCGGCAAGGGCCGCGTCCATATGGCTTGCAAAACTCATGCAGGTGTCTTGCCCCGCACTCGGCGCTTTCGCAAGGCCCGGCTTTGCGCTAAGCCCTGCGCCATGACAGAGAACACGCATAAAGGCGACCGGATCGCCAAGGTGATCGCGCGGGCCGGGCTGGCCAGTCGCCGCGAGGCGGAGCGCATGATCGAGGCGGGGCGGGTTACGGTCAATGGAAAGAAGATCGACCGGGCGGCGCTGAATGTGACGGACAAGGACCGGATCGCGGTGGATGGCCGCGATCTGCGCGCGCCGGAACCGCAGAGGCTGTGGCTCTATCACAAGCCGACAGGGTTGGTGACGACCAACAAGGACGAACAGGGCCGACCGACGATCTTTGACGAGCTGCCCGAGGACCTGCCGCGGGTGATGAGCGTGGGCCGGCTGGACATCAATTCCGAAGGGCTGTTGCTGCTGACCAATGATGGCGGACTCAAGCGCAAGCTGGAGCTGCCCTCGACCGGATGGCTGCGCCGCTACCGGGTGCGCGTCAATGGCAGGCCGACCGACGATACCTTTGCACCGCTACGCCAAGGCCTTGTTATCGATGGAGAAAAATTCCAGCCAATGATCGTGACGCTGGACCGCCAACAAGGCGCCAACGCCTGGGTCACGGTGGGGATCCGCGAAGGGCGCAACCGCGAGGTGCGCCGCGCGATGGAGGCTGTGGGGCTGAGTGTCAACCGGCTGATCCGGGTGTCCTATGGGCCGTTCCAGCTGGGCACGCTGAAGCCCGGGGCGGTCGAGGAGATCCGGCCACGGATCCTGCGCGATCAGCTGGGCGAAAAGTCCGAGGACGCGCCGAAGAAACCCGGCAAGCCGGCACCGAAACGGACGCGGCGGCGGAGCTGAGCCGCGAATCAGCCTCAACCCCCTGTATTAACGGCAAAAACCGCAATCGGCATAACGTCGGTATAACGTCGGTATCGCGTCGGTGCGGCCTCGGTAAATCGGCCGGATTAACACGGCGCGCGGTGCAGTCGGTACAAAAGAAGACGCGTTTCGTACCAAACCTGACCGGAAATCCGCGGCGTCAGACAGCCGTCGGCGCGCTCCAGCTTTTGCGGTAGGCGCGGGGCGACATGCCGAACCGTTTGCGGAACCGCGTGGCCATTTGCGAGGCGCTGTTGAAACCGGTGGCGGCGGCGATCTCGGCGACGCTGAGGTCGGTTTCATTCAGAAGCGCATGGGCGCGCGAAATCCGCAGGTCGATATAGAACTGCGCAGGCGTCGTGCCGACATGCGCCGCAAAGAGCCGTTCAAGCTGTCGCCGCGAAATGCCGAGTTGCCCGGCGAGCACCGTCATTTCCAGCGGCGTCTCGAGAGTTTCGTTCATCAGGCGCATGGCTGCGATGAGATGCGGATTGCGGCTTCCCAAGGCGAAGGAATACGCGGATTTCTGCTTGGTCTGCTGCAGGTTCGAGCGGAAATGCAGGCACATGTCGGCCACGATCGTCGCCAGATCGGGGCCGTGATGGGTTTCGATCAGATCGAGCATCAGGTCGGTCGCCGCACTCCCGCCGCCGCAGGTGATCAGGCCACGGTCGTTTTCATAAAGCGCGCCGGTGGGCTCGAGCCCGAAAAACCGTTCGACAAAGGCGGGCTGATTTTCCCAATGCAGGGTGAAGCGGCGATTGTCGAGAAGCCCTGCCTCGGCCAGAGCGAAGGCGCCTGTACAGATGCCGCCCAGCCTTGCGCCGAAGGTGTGCTGACGGCGAATCCAGCGGATGATGCGCGGGCTTGTGGTTTCGGTCGGCTCGATGCCCGCGCAGACGAAGGCCATCGCATCGCGCGGCACATCTGTCAGGCCGCTATCGGGGGTGATGTTGACCCCACAGGAACAGGTGACCGGTCCGCCATCGCCGGTCATGACATACCAGCGGTAAAGTTCGCGCCCCGCCACCTGATTGGCCACGCGCAGCGGTTCGAGCGCCGAGGTGAAGGCGAGCAGCGTCAGTTTCGGTAGCAACAGGAAATACACGTCCCGAGGCGGTCCGTCATAGGCCACGCGAAAACTGGCGGCGCCCTTGGGAACAAAGGAACGTGACGTCATGGTGTCTTTTAAAGCGTTTCGCGAAAAACATGAATCCCATATTTTCGCGAAATGCGGTGCTCCGTTCCATCGTTGTACGCGTTCCGCCTTCAGCTGAAGCCTCAGGTCAAAGGCGGAACGCTTTAACATCGCAGGTGAGCGGCTGTAAGATGCAAGCAGAACGGGCCGGATCGGTTTTGCGACAGGGTGGCAAGGACCGGCACAGGTGTCAGATACTGCAATCTTACCCCTAGCAAGCTGCGAATGCATCGCCTAAGTTCTTTCTGTCTTTAGGGGGTGAGCGTGCTGATGTCCGATACCGGTTTGCAGAAACTGGCTTTTTTCGTGCTTGTGCTGCTGATCCTCTACGCGGCTGTGGCAGGGGGCGGCTGATGTCACGTCGCTATGGCGGAAAATTCAGCCCCGACGGGCCGACAGGCACGGCACAGGATCGAGCTGGGGCCACGGATCGCGGCAGCTATCAGGGCGCGAAACGCACCAAGGCGGGCGGGCGCGTCAACCTGCTGTTTCTGGCGCCCTTGCCGCTGATCTGGCAGGCCTTTACCGCATCACCGGTGGTCATGGCGCAGTATCTGGCGTCGCTGGGGCTTTTGCTGTTGGCGGCGTGGCTCACCCGCGAGGGCATTCTGGCGCAGGAAGCCTATGAGGCGCGCAAGGTCGCGCGCCGCCCTGCGGTGCCGCGCAAGATGCTGGCCTCCGCGATCACGGGCGCAGGTCTGGTGATGGCAGGGATCGCCGGGCACGGCTTTGTCGAGGCGATCATTCTGGGCGGGCTTGGCGTGGTGCTGCATGCGTTTTCCTTCGGGCTGGACCCGCTGAAGGACAAGGGCATGGACGGGGTGGACCTGTTCCAGACCGACCGTGTGGCGCGCGCCGTGGACGAGGCGGAAAAGCATCTGGCCGCCATGTCCGATGCGATCAAGCGCGCCGGAGACCGGGCGCTGGAGGCGCGCGTCGAGCGGTTTCAGGCCACCGCGCGGCGCCTGTTTCGCACGGTCGAGGAAGACCCAAGGGACCTGACGGCGGCGCGGCGGTTCCTGTCGGTCTATTTGCTGGGCGCACGCGATGCGACGGCCAAGTTCGCCGATCTTTACGCCCGCAACCGCGATCAGGGGGCCAAGGCGGATTTCACCGCGCTGCTGGATGATCTTGAGGGAAATTTCGCCGCGCGCACCGAAAAGCTGCTGCTGGATGACCGGAGCGATCTGGATATCGAGATCGAAGTGCTGCGCGACCGTTTGAACCGTGAGGGCATCCGCCCGCAACCTGACACCGAGTAAGGGGAACGCCATGTCAGATACCACCCGTCAGAAAGCCGAGGCCGCATTGGCCGAGGTCGAGGAAGTGAGCCGCACCATTTTGCCGGAACCGTCGGATGCCAACGCGATCGTCCCGCTGGAGACCGCAGAACCCGCCATTGCGGGCGAGATTCGCAAGCGCATGGGCGAGATCGACATGGGCGACACCAATTCGATCGTGTCGTTCGGGTCGGCCGCGCAGGCGGAGTTGCAGGAAATCAGTCAATCCATGCTGACCGGTGTGCGCAACAAGGATGTCGGCCCGGCAGGCGACAGTCTGCGCGGGATCGTCACCACGATCCGGGGCTTTTCGGTCAGTGAGCTGGATGTGCGCCGCGAGCGCAGCTGGTGGGAGAAACTGCTGGGCCGGGCCGCGCCCTTTGCCAAGTTCACCGCCAAGTTCGAGATGGTCCAGTCGCAGATCGACAAGATCACCGACGATCTGCTGCGTCATGAGCATACGCTTTTGAAGGACATCAAGTCGCTCGATCTGCTTTATGAAAAGACGCTGCAATTCTATGACGAGCTGGCGCTGTATATCGCGGCGGGCGAGGAGAAGCTCAAGGAGCTGGACGATCAAGTGATCCCGGCCAAGGAGGCCGAGGTTGCGGCTGCGCCCGAGAACGATCAGGTGATCCGCGCCCAGGAGCTGCGCGATCTGCGCGCCGCCAGGGACGATCTGGAACGGCGGGTGCATGATCTCAAGCTGACGCGGCAGGTGACGATGCAGTCGCTGCCCTCGATCCGGCTGGTGCAGGAGAACGACAAGAGCCTGGTGACCAAGATCAACTCGACCCTGGTGAACACCGTGCCGCTGTGGGAGACGCAGCTGGCGCAGGCGGTGACGATCCAGCGGTCGGCCGAGGCGGCGGCGGCGGTGCGCGATGCCAATGACCTGACGAACGAGCTGTTGACCGCGAATGCCGCCAACCTGCGCGAGAGCAACCGGATGATCCGGCAGGAAATGGAGCGCGGCGTGTTCGATATCGAGGCGGTGAAGAAGGCGAATGCCGATCTGATCGGCACGATCGAGGAAAGCCTGCAGATCGCCGACGAAGGCAAGGCCAAGCGGGCGGCGGCGGAAGAGGAGCTCAAGAAGATGGAGGCCGAGCTGCGCGACACGCTGGCCGCCGCCCGGTCGCGGCGCGACGGGGTGGGCGATACGTCCGGCACCGCGGTTCCCAAAGGCTGAGGGCACAGGTGGGCGGCAAGGGCTTCAGGCGGGCGATGACGGCGGGGCTGGCGGTGCTGGCCCTGTCGGGCTGCGTAACGCAACCCAAGGCGCCGGACACGCCACCGCAGGCACGCCCTGCGGAGCTGGTGCCGGCCGCCCCCGAGCCACCACAAGGCCCGAGCGAGGCAAGCCGCAACCTCAGCCGCTATTACGCGGCGGTGCAGGCCGATCTGTTGGCGCAGGGGCTTTTGCGCACGGATGGTGGGGGCATCGACACGCCCTATACCGACACCGACGTGATGCGTAATTTCGAGCGCATCGCGTTTTACGACGAATACGAGCGCAACGCCGGGTTCCGCCGCGCGAGCGATACCGCCGTGGGGCTGCGCAAATGGGACCGACCCGTGCGCATGTCCGTCGAGTTCGGCGCAGGTGTTCCCCAGGCGCAGCGCAGCTTCGACGAACGCATGGTGCGCGACTATGCCGACCGGCTGGCGGATATCACCGGGCATCCGATTTCAATGGCGCCGCGCAACCCCAATTTCCACGTTCTGTTCATGTCCGAGGGCGACCGCGATGAGGCCATCGCGCGCATCCGGCAGATCGTGCCGGATATCAATGCCGCCACGCTGACGCTGTTCCGGACGCTGCCACGCTCGATCCATTGTCTGGTGATCGCGTTTTCGGGCAGCGAGAGCGATCACACCTACCGGCGGGCAATCGCCTTCATCCGCTCCGAGCATCCCGACCTGATGCGCCGGTCCTGCGTGCATGAAGAGCTGGCGCAGGGGCTGGGGCTGGCCAATGACAGCCCGCGGGCGCGGCCCTCGATCTTCAATGACGATGACGAATTCGCGCTGCTGACCCGCCATGACGAAGAATTGCTGAAGCTGCTCTACCACCCTGCCCTGACGCCGGGAATGACCCCGGATCAGGCCCGCCCGATCGTCGCCCGCCTTCTGGGCCAGCAAGCCGGGCCGATGTGAGCCAAAAGGAGAGTATGAAGATGGGTATTCTGGATTTCCTGTCCGGCCAGTTCATCGACGTGATCCACTGGACCGACAACACCCGCGATACGATGGTCTGGCGGTTCGAGCGCGAGGGCCACGAGATCAAATACGGCGCCAAGCTGACGGTGCGCGAGGGTCAGGCGGCGGTGTTCGTCCATGAGGGCCAGCTGGCGGATGTGTTCACACCGGGGCTGTATATGCTCGAAACCAACAACATGCCGATCCTGACCTCGCTCAATCACTGGGATCACGGGTTCCGCTCGCCGTTCAAGTCCGAGATCTATTTCGTCAATACCACCCGGTTCGGTGATCTGAAATGGGGCACCAAGAACCCGATCATGATGCGCGATCCCGAGTTCGGCCCCACCCGTCTGCGGGCCTTCGGCACCTATGCGGTGAAGGTCAGCGATCCGGCGCGGTTTTTGTCCGAGATCGTCGGCACCGACGGCGAATTCACCATGGACGAGATCAGCTTCCAGATCCGCAATATCATCGTGCAGTCGTTTTCGCGGATCATCGCCGGATCGGGCATACCGGTTCTCGACATGGCCGCCAATACCCGCGATCTGGGCAAGCTGGTGGCGACCGAAATCTCGAAGATCGTCGCCGAATACGGGCTGAGCATTCCGGAATTCTATATCGAGAACATCTCGTTGCCACCCGCCGTAGAGGAGGCGCTGGACAAGCGCACCTCGGCGGGTTTGGCCGGGGATCTGGGCCGGTTCACGCAGTATTCGGCCGCCGAAGCGATGACAGCGGCGGCCAAGAACCCGTCGGGCGGCGGCGGGATCGGCGCAGGTCTTGGCATGGGCATGGGCATGGCCATGGCGCAGAACCTTGCCAGCCAGGGCCCGTGGGGCGCGGCACCGGCTTCAGCGCAGCACGCCGCAGCGCCGCCCCCGCCTCCGCCTCCGCCGGTCGAGCATATCTGGCATATCGCCGAGCAGGGTCAGACGCATGGTCCCTATTCCAAGGCCGATATGGGGCGCATGGCGGGCGAGCAGAAACTGACCCGCGAAACCCATGTCTGGACCGCAGGGCAGGACGGCTGGAAACGTGCCGAGGATGTGCCGGAACTGGCGCAGCTCTTCACCATCCTGCCGCCGCCCCCGCCGGAGGCCTGACGCGCGAAAGGAGACCCAGCCATGAGACGCCGCGCGACCATCGTGCTGCATTGGAGCACCGCCGCGCTGCTCTTGTTCGTGCTGGCCGCCGGTCCGGGTGAGGTGGCGCTGCTGGACTGGGGGTATGCCCTGTCGGCGGCGGCGATGGCGGGGCTGGCGGCTGTCTTTGGCGTGATGAACGGGCCGGGGCCGAAGCTTGAAGGCGCGTTTCGCGCGGCCCATCCGTGGATGAGCCGGGGGCTTTACCTGTTGCTGGCGTGGTCGGCGGTGAGCCTTGCTGCACTGCGGTTGGGGCGCCCCCTGCCCGGTCCCGAAGCGCGGGAGGTGTTGCTGGTGCTGCTGGCGGCGGCGATGATCCATGCCGTCTTCAACCTTTGGCGTCACACGGCGCTTGGCGATGGCGCGCTGCGGCGGATCAGCCCATCGCTGTTTCACAAGATCCTCTGAGGCCGCAGGGAATGACCGTGCAAGACCAGACCGCCCCCCTGCAGGAACACCGCTTTCCCTGCGAGCAATGCGGGGCCGATTACCGGTTCGATCCCGGCGCCGGGCGGCTGATCTGCGATCATTGCGGCCATGCCGACGACATCGCGCAGCCCGGCCCATGGGCCAGCCCCATCGAGGAGCTGGATTTCGACCGCGCGCTGAGGGCCGATCTGCCCGAACAGGAGATCGAGGTAACCCGCGTCGTCAGCTGCCCCAATTGCGCAGCACAGGTCGAGTTCGACGAAAGGCTGCACGCCGCCGAATGCCCGTTCTGCGCAACGCCCGTGGTCACCGATACCGGCACCCATCGCCATATCAAGCCCAAGGCGCTGTTGCCCTTCGCACTGGACGAGGCGGCGGCGCACAAGGCGATGACCGATTGGCTGGGCAGCTTGTGGTTCGCGCCGAACGGCCTGCAGGCCTATGCGCGCAAGGGGCGAAAAATGCAGGGCATCTACGTGCCCTACTGGACCTTCGACGCCGATACCAAATCCACCTATACCGGCGAGCGCGGCACGGTCTATTACGAGACAAACATGGTCGTGCGCAACGGCAAGAACCAGTCGGTGCAGGTGGCCAAGGTACGCTGGAGACCGGCCTCGGGGCGGGTGGCGCGGTTGTTCGACGATGTGCTGGTGCTGGCCTCGCGCAGCCTGCCCAAGAAGTTCACCGATGATCTGGAGCCATGGGACCTTGCGGCGCTGGAGCCGTATAACCCCGAGTACCTGGCCGGGTTCCGGGCCGAAGGCTATGCGGTGGATCTGGAGGAGGGCTATGCCAAGGCGCGCGCCAAGATGGATGCCGCGATCGCGCGCGATGTGCGGTTCGATATCGGCGGAGACCGGCAGCGCATCCACGAGATCCGCACGCATGTGTCGGATGTGACCTTCAAGCATGTGCTGCTGCCGGTCTGGCTTGCGGCCTACAAGTATCGGGGCGAGACCTATCGCTTTGTCGTCAACGGGCGCACGGGCCGGGTGCAGGGGGAACGGCCCTGGTCGGCATGGAAGATCGCGCTCCTGCTGGCGGCGATGCTGCTGGTGGCGGGGGCGCTGGAATACTTTGAAATTCTGGATACGGGGGCTTTCTGATGGATGATGCGTTCGACACCTTCCAAGGGCTTCTGAGCGCGCGCTATTCGTGCCGCGCCTTTCGGCCCGATCCGGTGCCTGGCGAAGTGATCGCCCGGATCGTGCAGGCGGCGGGGCGGGCGCCGTCGTGGTGCAATGCGCAGCCATGGCAGGTCACGGTGACGCAAGGCGCGCAGACCGACGCATTCCGGCAGGCCCTGTTGGAGGTGGCTGCGTCACAGGCCCCTGCCCCGGACCTGCCCTGGCCCGAGAGCTATCCCGGCGCCCATGGCGAGCGGCGGCGGACCTGTGGCTATCAGCTCTACGAGGCGGTGGGGATCGCCCGCGACGACCGCGACGCCCGTACCGCGCAATCGATGCGCAATTTCGCGCTGTTCGATGCGCCGCATGTGGCGATCGTGCATTCGGAGGCCGCCCTTGGGGCTTACGGCGCGATGGATACCGGGGGGTTCGTCACGGCCTTCATGCTGGCGGCGCGGGCGCTTGGGGTGGACACGATCGCGCAGGCTTCGGTCGCGGCGCATGCGCCGATGATCCGGGCGCATTTCGGCCTGCCCGAGACGCGGCTGATCCTGTGTGCGATCTCGTTCGGGTATGGCGATGCGGATCATCCCGCCAACGGCTTTCGCACCGAGCGCGCGGGGCTGGAAGATATCCTCGATCTGCGCGGCTGAGCGCGGGGGCGTCAGCCCCGGTTGATCGCGATCTTGCGCGCCGCGCCGCCGGAGGCGGTGCGCTTGGGCACTGAAAGCGTCAGCACGCCATCCTTGAGATCCGCCGCGATCTTGTCGCCATCGGCATCCGCGGGCAGGCGAAAGGTGCGGCTGAAGGCGCCGTATTGACGTTCGGAGAAAAACCACGTGTCGCCCTTTTCCTCGCGCGCATGGGTCTTTTCGCCTTTGATGGTCACCACGCCGTCATGCACGGAGATGTCGATATCCTCGTCCGACACACCGGGCAGCTCCATCGTGATCCGGTAGGCCGCGTCATCGGCGGAGGCATCGGAGGCGGGCGAGAGCCAATCGGCCACGCGCTGTCCAAGATGGCGCAGCGGCTCGTAAAGCGAGGGCCAAGCGCCGGATGTCTGTGATTTCTCAACCATGTGAAAGGCTCCTTCTGGCAATCTGCAGCGATGTGCAGCGATGTGACGACACAGTCAGACCTAGCGCCCATATCGCAGCCGCGCGTTGATCGGCATCAAGACCCGGGGGCTTGCGGGCGCGGCGTGTTTGGCCCAAGGATGGCATCCCAGCCCCATGAAGGAGACCGCCCATGCGCGCCCTGTTGCAACGTGTCAGCCATGCCTCGGTCACCGTGGAGGGCGAAGTGGTGGGCCAGACGGGTCCGGGACTGTTGATCCTGATCTGCGCCATGCAGGGCGACGCAGAGGCGCAGGCCGACCACTTGGCCGCCAAGATCGCCAAGCTGAGGATCTTCACCGACCAGGCGGGCAAGATGAACCTCTCGGTGCGCGATATGGGAGGCAGCGCGCTGGTGGTGAGCCAGTTCACGCTGGCCGCCGACACGAGCCGGGGCAACAGGCCGGGGTTTTCCACCGCCGCTCCACCCGAAGAGGGCCGCAGGCTTTACGAGTATTTCGCCAAGGCACTGGAGGCCCAGGGCGTGCCGGTGGAAACCGGGCGGTTCGGCGCGGACATGAAAGTCGCGTTGCTGAATGACGGGCCGGTGACGATCTGGATGGAAAGCTGAGAGAGGCCGGTCACGGCTCGCGAAGGGCTTCGCGGGACTTGTAGAGCGGTTTGAGCAGGTATTGGAGCACCGTTTTCTGACCGGTGTGCAACTCGACCTGCGCCTGCATGCCGGGGCGAATTTCGATGCCGGACTGGCGCGGCGTCAGGTTCTGGGTGTCGACGCGCAAGGTCACCTTGTAATGCGGGTCACCATCCGGCGCGCGGGCGTTTTCATCCTTGAACGTATCCGCCGAGATGAAATCCACCGTGCCTTTCAACGTGCCGAAGATGGTGAAATCATAGGCCGTGAGCTTGATCGTCGCCTCTTGGCCGCGGCGCAGATTGGCGATGTTTTCAGGCGCGACACGAGCTTCCACAAAGAGTTCCTCGTCCAGCGGAATGATCTCGAGGATCTGCTCGCCGGGGCGCACGACGCCGCCGATGGTGGTCACGCCGACTGTATTGACTACACCGCGCATCGGGCTTGTCAGCACGGTGCGGTTCAACTGATCGAGGCTGGATTTGAGGTTCTGCCGCAGGGTCGCCAATTCCTTGAGCGTGTCGGAATAGGCCTCGGCGCGCTCAAGTTCGGTTTGGGTGACGATCTCATCATAGCGCTTTTCGGCGTCGGCATGCTCTTTGCGGGTGCGGGTCACCTCGATCAGGGCGACGACGTTCTTTTTCAGAAGGTTTTCCATCAGCGCGCGTTCCTCGGCGGCCTGCGCGAGGATCTTGCGCGCGCCATCGCTGCGCTTGGTGAAATCGGTCTGACGGGCATTGAGCAGCACCCGTTCGGAGGCCACGATTTGCGGGCTGCGGGTGGCCAGCTCTTCGGGCACGGTGAAATCGAACTGACCGGCCAGTTCGGCCTCGAGCCGGAGGCGACGGATTTCAAGCGCGGTGATCTGATCGCGCAGCTCTTCGACCGAGGATTTGAACTGCGTGCCATGCAGACGCGCCAGAACATCGCCGCGTTCCACGATATCGCCCGCGTTGACCAGCAGCTCTGACAGGATGCCGCCTTCGAGATTCTGGATGATCTGGGGGCGCGACGACGAGATGAATTCGCCATCGGCGCGCACGATCTCATCGACCGAGGCCAGAGCGGACCAGATCAGAACCAGAAGGAAGCTCGCCGCGCAGAGCCATATCGTCAGGCTCGAGCCGCGCAGCCGGGCGCCGAATTGCGAGGAGAGATCGGTGGTTTGCGTTGCCATGCCCTAGCCCCCTGCCCCGGCGCGCTGCGCGAGATGCGCCAACACCTGATCGCGCGGGCCATCGACGGCCATGCGCCCGTTTTGCAGCAGCATGGTGCGGTTGGTCAGTTGCAGGATCGGCACGCGATGTGTGGCGATCACGGCGGTCCGATGCTCGAGCCAGCCCTCCAGCCGGCTGACCAGCGTGCGTTCCAGCGTCTGATCGAGGGCGGCTGTGGGTTCGTCCAGAAGGCAGATCGCCGGGTCCTGCAACCACAGACGCGCCCAGCCGATCGACTGGCGTTGTCCCTGGCTCAGCCCCTGACCGCCATCGCGGATTTCCAGATCGAGCCCCTTGGGATGGGATTTCACATAAGGACCTAGCCCGGCGAAATCGAGTGCGGCCAGAAGCCTGTCATCATCGCTTTCCAGAAGCGTCAGGTTCAGGTTTTCGCGCAAGGAGCCGGTGAAGAGCCGCACATCCTGCCCAAGATAGCCGACAAGCCGGCGCAGATCCCGAGGCTCGAGCTGGGACATTTCGGCGCCGTCGATCAGCAGGCGCCCGCTTGTGGGCGCGTAAAGGCCCGAGAGAAGTTTGAGCAATGTGGATTTGCCCGACCCGTTGGCCCCCAGAAGGGCCAGTTTTTGCCCCGGCTGGATGACAAGCGCCGGAATATCGACCACCGGCGCCATGTCGGCATCGTAGGTGAATTTCACCTCGCGCAGCTCGAACCCGCCGGTCAGCCGTTCGCGGCGCAGATAGGTCCGGTCGGGCGCGCTGTCCTGCGGGGCGCTGACGATCGCATCGAGCCCTTCGAGTGCGGATTTTACATTGCCCCACCGCGCCATGGTACCGGCAAGCTGTGTGAGGGGCGCCAGTGTGCGGCTGGTCAGGATGCTGATCGCGATGATCGATCCCACGGTGAATTCCCCCGCAAACACCAGATAGGTGCCGAAGATCACCGCGGCGATATAGGTGACCTGCTGGATGCCCTGGCTCCAGAATGTGAGCACCGAGGCAAGTTGGCGCTGTTCGCTGGATTTGAGCGCCTGAAGCGCGGTCAGCTCGGTCCAGACGCGGCGGAAGCGGTCCTCGGCGCGCTGTGTCTTGAGGGTGTCGAGCTCGAAGATCGCCTCGTGCAGGAGGCGCGAGGATTTTGCCGAAGCGCCCTGGGTTTCCTGCGTCAGGCGGATCATCTTGCGCTGCAGGAAGATGCCCGGCAGCACCATAAGGATCCCGCCGAGGATCAGCACCCAGACGACATTGCCGCCGATCGAGGCGACGAGCAGGAGAAAGACGAAGATGAAAGGCACATCGGCCAAAGTGCCGATGGTGGAGGCGGTGAAAAACTCACGCACCGAGCCGAATTCGCGCATGGCGCTGAACAACTGGCTGGGCGCCTGCCCCGCCTGTTCCGAGCGCATCCCGAGAATGCGGTTCATCAGAAGGGTCTGGACGTTCATCTCGATCTGGCGGCCTGCGCCGTCCATCAGCCGGGCGCGCGCGATCTTGAGCAGCGACTCCATGGTCAGCGCCAGCAGCGCACCGCCCGCGAGCACCCAGAGCGTCGCCTCGGATTGATGCGGGATCACCCGGTCATAGACCTGCAGCGCGAAGAGCGCCACGGCGACCGCCAGGAGATTGGCCACGAAAGAGCCGAGGATCACCTCGCCCATGGCGCGGCGGCAGTCTGCGAATTGCCCCCAGAACCAATGCGCACGGGGGCCGTCCTTGAGATGGGTGCCGGCCAGCCGGTCGAGCGGCACCTCGGCGCGGATGGTCAGCCCGGTGAAGACCGGCGCGAATTCGTCAAGCGAGACGGTGGCGCGGTTGTCGGGGCATGTCTTGTCGTAGATCACCAGATCGCTGCCCGCGCGCTCGAGCACGAGGATGAACTGCCCGTCGGTCATCCGCGCCAGCGCAGGCCATGCCCCTGCATCCGAGAGATCGCTCGGGGCCACGCGGACCTCGAAGCCCGCCGCCTTGAGACCGGCCGCCAGCATCGTCTGCGGCGCGGCACGCTCGGCGGGGGGAAGGGTGGTGAGCGTATCGGCGATGTCGCGGCGGGTGCAGGGCTGGCCGATGCAGGCGGAATAGACAGCGATCAGTTCGGCGAGGCGGCGAACGGCCTGAGCCGGTTGCGGCGCTTGGGCCACGGCGCGCGGGGGCGCGTCGCAATTCGACACTTGCGCGGCGTCAGCCGGGGGCACGGCGCGGATGGTCCAGTTTACCGGGCGCACGGTCACAGGCGGTTTCCTTCGGCAAGAACACCCAGATGCTCGGCGATCTGAAGCTGGGTTTCGAGGCGTTCGTATTTCAGATCGAGCGTCGCGGCCTGCCGGGCGGCGAAGGTCTCGTAGACGCCGACCACATCCATGACCTGTCGCTGACCGGCCTTGTACTGGCTCTGGAAGAGATCGAGATTGGCCTTGGCGCGGCTGGCCAGGGCGGTCGCTTCATCCACTTGTCGCGTCAGGGCGGAAAGGCGGTTCTGCAACCGGGCGGTGCGGCGCTGCGCGTCCTCCTCGGCCTGACCCACGCGGGCGGCGGCGGCCTCTTGCGTGGCCTTGATCGCGTTCAGGCTGTCGCCAGTGCCAAGCCCGAGAAGCTGATCGGACGACACGTTGAGCCCGATGCCCGAGCCATTGTCGCCAAGCGTTCCACCGGCGGTGAGCCCCGGCAGAAGACCGCCGCGTTCGACCTGTGCGCTGGCGATATCGCGGCTTTTCTCGGCCTCGGCCCGCAGCACTTCGATGGGGCGTACATCGCCGCTTGCCCGCGACAGATCCGCAAGCCCCGTGACATCATCGAGCGGGCGGGTGGACATGGCGTTGAGTTCGGCCAGTGCCGTGGCCTCGGCTTCGGATTGCGCGGCAAGGGTGGCGCGGATCTCGGCCAGTTTCTGACGCAGGACATGAAGATCTGAACCGTCCGAGATGCCGCCCGAGACGCGCTCGGACATCACCCATTCGAAATGCTCCATGTCCTTGAGGGTCCGCTCTTCCAGCACCCGGCGCTCGCGCGCCTTCATGGCGGTGAGATAAAGGCTCAGGGCGGTTCGGATCCGGGCGTTGGTATCCTCGGCCAGCGTGACGGCGGCGACCTCGACATCGGCTTTGGCGAAGGCGCGTTCGGCCTTCTTGCGGCCATTGTCGAAGAGCACCTGTTCCACGACCAGTTGCGCGATCACGTCGCTGAGGCTGGTGAGGCTGATATTGGGTCCGATCTTGGGCAGCCAGTTCTTGGAGGCGGCCCGCGCCCTGAGCCGTGCGCTGCGCAATTCGGCCTCGGCGGGGCGGCTGTTGGCGGCCAGAACCGGATCGACGATCTTGGCATAGGGACTGCCCGGGGGGATGACGCTGCGCCGCGCCTGCAATGCGCTGATGACGGGCGAGGCTGCGGCTTCGGCGCGGGCGGCTTCATCGGCATCACCCGGAGCGCCGAGACCCGACAGACCGCCCATGAAGCGAGATGTCTCGCCGGTCGTTCCGTCGCCGCCTGCGTCGGGTGACATGCACCCGCTCAGCGTCAGCGCGGCAATCATGCACGCGCCCCACCGCTGGATTCCGTCCCTTTGCCCCATCACTGCCCCTTGATCGGTAGCTTTTTATGGTTGGTGGCGCGCACGGGGACAAAGCCCGCGCGCGCCAAGGTCTTGTCCGTCAGGTCACGATGTCGATCTTTTCGTCGACGATGATCGTGGCATCCTGACCAAGCGTGTAGATATCGTATCCCTGCGGCTCGAGCGCGCCGCCATTGACCTTTTGCGCCCCGGTGATGATCACCGTGTCGTCCGTCCCACCTTCGATTTGCAGCGTGTCGGAATTGTCCGACAGCGCCCGAAGCTGTTCTTCGGTGATGGTCAACTGGCTGCGATCGGCAAAGCGCAGATCGACCGTCTCGATCTGGAAATCGGCCAGGTTGGGATTGGCGAGATTCACGGTCGAGGTATTGACCTCGTCCAGCACCAGATAGGTGCTGGAGGTGTTCTGCGCGGCATCGGTCGTGGTGACCACCAGTTGCGAGCCGTCGGGGATGGATTGCGCCTGCCCCGACTGGTTGAGGAAGAAGTGATCCGTCTCACCGAGGAAGGCGTTTTCATCCGCATAGAGCGCCATTTCATTGACGCTGCCATCGGCGCCGACCTGATGCACCGAGACCGGATCATCCCCTGTTTCGGTGGTGATATAGCGATATCCACCGCCCTGCCGGAAATATCCCACGATTTCGGCTTCGCCGGGGGCGACCATGTCGATCGTCACCGATCCGGGGATCGTGTCCACGTTGCCCGCGGGATCGGTCACGGTGATCGTCGCCTGCGCCGTGGTTTCCGTGCGCGGCACATCGCCTTGCGGGATCGTCAGCGTCCAGTCGCCATTGGCGTCGCTGGAGGTGCGGTAGGTCCGGCCGAAGATCTCGATGCGCAGTTGGGAATTGGCCTCGGCGGTGCCGGTCATCTCCAACCCGCCTTGCGCTGCGGCGATATTGGCCACGCCGTTGATGGCGCCGGTCGTCGGGCCCTGGGCCACGTCCAGAACAACGGTGTCGATGAAGATCGTTTCGGTCAGTTCCGAGACGTTGCCCACGGGATCCTCGACCGACACGGTCAGGGTGCCCGGGCGCTGCCCCGGCGGGATCGCGTTGGGGCCGAAGCGCACGGTCCAGTTGCCGTCACCGTCCACGACCGCCTGTCGGCTGACGCCGTCGATATCCACCCAGACGATCGAGCCCGGCTCGATCGTGCCGGAGATGTCGAACCCGCTGCGCACGATTTCGGCGTTCAGAACATTGCGCCCATCCGTGGTGGTGGCGAATTGCGGCGGCGTCAGTTGCAGATCATCAACACGGGTATCGACCAGCAGCGTGCGGCTGACCGTGTCGCTGTTGCCGTAAGGATCGGTGATCGTCGCCGACACGACGGGATTGTGCCGACCCGGTGTGAGATCCTGCATGTCGTACCGCTGCTGCCAGATACCGGCGCTATTGGCCCGAACGGTGAATTCCACCCCGTCAAGATCCACCACCACATTGGCGAAGGGATCCGCCGTGCCTGACACAATCACACCGTTCTGATAGGCGGTGGCGTTGATCACGCCTTGCGTGCCGATCGCGTCGCCATTCAGCGTCAGGGTGCCCGCCTCGGTATCGACCGAGATACTGCGCGTGATCGAGCGCACGTTGTTCGCGCCATCCGTCGCGGTGATGGTCACGTCTTCCTGATAGGTGCCGGGCGGAATCTGCGCCCCCGAAAACTCGGCGCTCCAATTGCCAGACGCATCGAGATCGGCGGTCACGACGGCGCCCATGAAACGCAGAACGACCGAGTTCGAGTTGGGCTCTACCGTGCCGTTGAGAGAAAAGCCGCCCGAGATCTCGGACCCGCTGATCATGCCGTCCTGACCGCCGGGCGTACCCTCCTGCGTGAGGTCGCGCACTTCGAGATCGACGCGGATCGTCTCGGAGGCGCGGCTGACATTGCCTGCGGCATCCTGCGTGACGGCGGTGATGGTGGCATCGAACTGCGTGTCGGGCAGCGCGAAGGGATCGAACTCGGCCCGCCAGGTGCCGCTCGCACCGGCGGGAACATGCTGTGTCTGACCATGCATCGATACGGTGACCGTGGTTCCCGGCTCGGAGGTGCCGGTGACGATCAGCCCTTCGTTGCGGGCGATATCGCCGTTGAGCACGCCGCGATTGCCCACGGCACTGGCGTTGATGGTCAGGCCGGGATGGATCGTGTCGATCGAGATCGTCTCGGTCAGGGTGGTCGTGTTGCCCGCGCTGTCCGAAGCGACGATGGTCACAACCTCGTCGTAGTCGCCATCGGGAAGCTGGCCGGGCTGGAAGGACACGGTCCAGTCGCCGTTCTGGTCCACAACGGTCGAGCCGGTGACGGTGCCGATGGTCACGGTGATGGTGGCCCCCACCTCGCCCGTACCGGAAATATCGACATTGTCATCGTAATCCGCAGCATTGACCACGTGACCCGAGGACATGAGCCCGTCGGTCACGGCGGCATCGGGGGGCGTCGTGTCGATGATGATCACCGGCCCGTCCAACACGGTTGCGGTGCCGCCCGGCTCGTTCACGGTCACGGTCACGCCGTGATCGCCATCGGGCGGGAAATTCGGACCCGCGAACTCGGTCTGCCATGTGCCGTCCGGGTTGGCGATTGTTTCAACGGTCTTGCCGCCGATCTCGACCACCACGGTCGAGCCGGGTTCGGCGCGACCCGTAATGGTGATCGTGCCGTTTTCCGCGCCATCCCCACCGATCGAGATCGGCCCTTGTTCGTTGACCATCGGCTCGATCCGCGGCGGCGTGTCGGCAGGCGCGCCGCCACCACCGGGAACGCCGCCGGGAATGCCGCCGCCGCCCGAACCGCCACCGCCAACGCCCGTCGCAAGACCAGCCGCCACGGCCGTGGCCGCAAGGCCCGCAGCCCCCGCCCCGGCACCGCCCAGAAGACCGGCGCCGCCCAGAAGGCCCGCGCCCAGCATCGACACGGTTTCTTCGCCGGCTTCACCTGCGGGTGCGGCGACTTCTGCGCTGTCGAGGAAGATCAGATCGTCCGACGGACTCCATTTGCCCCAGATCTCGGTCGGACCGTATTGGGCGTAAAGCGCGCCCTGCTGGCCCTCGATCAAGGTGACTTCGTTGAGGTAGCCATCGGCGCTGATGAAGAGCCGCGACTGGGGCGTCCCTGCCGCGTTGAAATACCCGTCGAGAACGATGACCCGGCCATCCGCCAGGGTGATCTCGAGCGCGGGGCCGTCGCGGCGATAGGTTTCAATTTCAAATTGTCTAAGGTTCAGGGAGATTTCCTGTCCGTTGCCGACAGGAATGATCGTGACATCCGCGTCATTTCCGACATCGCCACGAACCAGGGGTCCCGTATTCGAACGGGTCACGTAACCAATACTCATAACCGCACCACTCTACCTCAAGTGAAGCCCCGTCTTGATGCGGGGTCATATTCATATCTTAAGTGTCTACTATTTTCCTTGCTCAACTTCTAGTCATTTTTTTGAAACAACCCCAAAATAGCACGTCCGAGGGCAGATATCGTGGGTCTCGGAAGAGCTTTTCGCGATGCCCTGATCCTTGGCACAGGCCAGATCGCACGCCCGCCAAAGGGGCAGCACGGCCTTTGCAGGCTGAGAAATCACCAGATTTGGGTTGACGCATAGCAAGCATACCAACACAGTCTCGCAGGTTTTCAGACATTTCCACGAGGCCGAAGTGAGCACACAATTCTCCGACACCGTTGCGCTTTTGGGCGATCTTATCGCCTTTCCCACAGTCTCGGAATTCAGCAACCTGGACATGATCGCCTATCTGGCGCACCGGCTGGAAAGCGAAGGCGCCAAGGTAGACATCTTCCACGACGAAATCGGCCATAAAGCCAATCTTTTCGCCACGATAGGACCCGAAGTTGATGGGGGCATCGTGTTGTCGGGCCATTCGGATGTGGTGCCCGTGGATGAGCAGGACTGGGCCAGCTACCCGTTCGAGATGACCGAACATGAAGGGCTTCTTTATGGGCGTGGGACCTGCGACATGAAGGGGTTCATCGCGGCCGCGGTGGCGATGGCGCCCTATTTCGCCGAGCGGGTGCGGGACCGGCCGATCCATTTCGCCTTCACCTATGACGAAGAGGTGGGATGCCTTGGTGGACAGGCACTGGTGGAAAGTCTCAAGCAGCGCGGCATTCGCCCGGGCGTGGCGATCATCGGCGAACCGACCTCGATGCGGATCATCGAAGGGCATAAGGGCTGCTATGAATATACCACGCATTTTCATGGGCTTGCGGGCCATGGCTCATCCCCGGATCGGGGCGTGAACGCGGTGGAATACGCGGTGCGCTATGTCAGCCGCCTGCTGGAACTGAAGGACGAATTGCGCAGCCGGGCGCCCGCGACAAGCCGGTTTGACCCGCCCTGGACGACGATCAACACCGGCAGCTTGTCGGGCGGTGTGGCGCATAACGTGATTGCGTCGATCGCCAAGCTGGAATGGGAGATGCGCCCGGTGCAGGCCGAGGACGCGCAATATGTGAAGGACAGCCTGCGGGAGTATTGCAATGACGTGCTGCTTCCGGCGATGCGCGCGGTCTGTCCCGATGCCTCGATCATCACCGAGGTGATCGGCGAGGTGGAGGGGCTGGAACCCGCAGATGTCAATGAAGCCAAGGACATACTGATGGAACTGACCGGGGCGAACACCGCCGATCTCGTGCCCTTCGGGACCGAGGCGGGGTTGTTTCAGAGCTATGGGATGTCGGCGGTGGTCTGTGGGCCGGGGTCGATCGAGCAGGCGCACAAGCCGGACGAGTTCGTATCGCTGGATCAGTTGCAGCAATGCGTCGACATGCTGGGCCGTCTGGGCGACAAGCTGGCGGCGTAATATGCCGCCAGATCAAGGGCTTGGCGTCAATTCTTCACGAAGGTGAGGTAATGGGGCCGGCGCCCTTCGCGCAGGGCTTTTTGCTCGTAACGTGTTGAAATCCAATCATTCCACGGCTCCCGCCAATCGGCGGGACGCTCGGCCTGCCATGTGAAGCCATGGCGCGGCACCTCTTCGAGGGTCTGGCGCACATAGTCGGGAATATCCGTGGCGACACGGAAAATAGCGCCTGATTTCAATACCCTGGACAAAGGCTCAAGATATCCTGGCGTCACGAAACGGCGCCTGTGGTGGCGCTTCTTGGGCCAGGGGTCGGGATAGAGCAGAAAGGCGCGGGAGACGGAATTCTCGGGCAGAACATCGAACATATCGCGGACATCGCCGGGGTGAACCGCTATATTTTGTGCGCCACTGTCGCGGATCTTGCCCAGAAGCATGGCCACGCCGTTGATATAAGGCTCGCAGCCGATCAGACCGATCCCGGGATTGTGGACGGCCTGATGCACCATGTGTTCGCCACCGCCGAAACCGATCTCGAGCCAGATGTCCCGATCCCCGAAAAGAGATTTCAGATCAAGGGGTTCTCGGTCGGGGTTCACGTCCCAATCGACCGGTCCGGGAGAGAGTTTCGCCAGATCCTCGTCAAGATAGGTCTGTTGCGACGGGCGCAGACCCTTGCCCTTGAAGCGGCCATAGAAATTGCGCCACGGGGCGCCTGAGGGGTGATTTTCGGTGCTCATGGGGACCAGATGCACCAGATCGGGGGCGGGCTGCAAGCCCCCTCACGGAGCGAGGGCGATGTGTAGGGTTTGTACGAAACCTACACGCGTTCAGGACGAAACCGGGGGCAAAAGAAAGGAGTTGTGTCCATGTTGGACACAACTCCGGTTTTGGGCCGCGTAAACGGGTCGGATCAGACGGCTTTTTTCAGCGCGTCGACCAGATCGGTTTTTTCCCAGCTGAAGCCGCCATCGCCATCGGGCTCGCGCCCGAAATGGCCGTAAGCGGCGGTGCGCTGGTAGATCGGCTTGTTCAGCTGCAGCTTGTCGCGGATGCCGCGCGGGGTCAGGTCCATGACCTTGGCGACGGCCTCTTCGATCTTGGCGGGCGGCACTTCGCCGGTGCCGTGGGTGTCCACGTAGATTGACAGCGGACGGGCCACGCCGATCGCATAGGAGAGCTGCAGGGTGCAGCGTTCGGCCATGCCGGCAGCGACCACGTTCTTGGCGAGATAGCGCGCGGCATAAGCGGCCGAGCGGTCCACCTTGGTCGGGTCCTTGCCGGAAAACGCGCCGCCACCATGCGGAGCGGCCCCGCCATAGGTGTCGACGATGATCTTGCGGCCGGTGAGGCCAGCGTCGCCGTCAGGGCCGCCGATCACGAAGGTGCCGGTCGGGTTGACCCACCATTCGGTGCGGGCGGTGATCCATTCGGCGGGCAGAACCTCGCGGATATAGGGCTCGACGATGGCGCGGATGTCGTCGCTCGTCTGGGCTTCGCTTTCGTGCTGGGTCGAGAGCACGATCTGCGTGACTTCGACCGGCTTGCCGTTTTCGTAGCGCAGCGAGAGCTGGCTTTTGGCATCGGGGCGCAGCGAGGGTTCGACGCCGGATTTGCGCACCTCGGCCAGCCGGCGCAGGATCGCGTGGCTGAACTGGATCGGGGCGGGCATGAGCGCGTCGGTCTCGTTGGTGGCGTAGCCGAACATGATACCCTGGTCGCCTGCGCCTTCGTCACCGCGTTCGCCGGTCACGCCCTGGGCGATATGGGCGGATTGCTCGTGCAGAAGGTTGGTGATCTCGCAGGTTTCCCAGTGGAACTTGTCCTGCTCGTATCCGATGTCCCGGATGCAAGCCCGAGCGATGTCTTCGATCCGGTCCATGTAGACGCGCAGGCGGTCCTGATCCTGAAGTCCGACCTCGCCGCCGATGACGACGCGGTTGGTGGTGGCGAAGGTTTCCGCAGCCACGCGGGCGTTGGGCTCCTCGGCCAGGAAAGCATCGAGGATGGCGTCCGAAATCCGGTCACAGACCTTATCGGGATGCCCCTCCGAAACGGATTCGGAGGTAAAGATGTAATTGTCACGGGACATGATGAGAGTGCTCCATTGTATGTCAGCCGTCACGCCAGGAAGCCGTTGTGACGGGTGCGTCAGTGGTTAAGCGGCCTGTGGAGGCGCGTCAATCGCTATCTGAGCGCGCCGGGGACCTGTTGCGCAAGAATGACAGGGCGAGCAGCACCAGTGCGAGCCCGATGGCCGGACTATCGCCGGTTCGGGCATAGATGGTGGGGGGCAAGGGCGGCGGCAAGGGGGCATCGCGCCACCCCGCCTGCCCCAGGGGGATCGAGGCGGTGACACGGCCCGCCGCATCGATCATCGCAGAGACACCGGTATTGGCGACACGGATCATCGGCAGGCCCTGTTCGACGCTGCGCAGGCGGGCTTGGGCCAGATGTTGATAGGGACCCGAGCGGGTGCCGAACCACGCGTCATTGGTGATCAGCAAAAGCATGTCGGGGCGCGCAGGGGCGGCGCGCACGTCCTGCGGAAAGACGCCTTCGTAGCAGATGAGCGGCAGCGCAAGGCCAAGATCGCCGAGGCCGATCACCTGCGCGCCCGGCCCCGAGGAATAGCCGTTGCCCGCCTGGGCGGAAAAGGCGGTGATCCCGAAGCGGGCGAAAAAATCGCCGAAGGGGATGTATTCGCCGAAGGGGACAAGGTGGTGCTTGTCGTAAAGGGCTGCCACCTGTCCCGAGGCATCGAGCATCACCAGAGAGTTGAAATAGCGCAGCCCGTCGGTGCGTTGCAGGCCAAGAACCACGGGCGCGCCGTCTGCGGCCGCCGAGATCGCGTCAAAGGCCGGACCGGCACGCTCGAGCAGCACGGGGATCGCGGTTTCGGGCCAGACGATCAGATCGGGGCGCGCGGCGGGCGTGGGGGCGCCCTGCCCGTCCGGTGGCGCGGAGGTGAAGGCGATCTGTCGCTCGAAGAAGGTGCGGGTGTGGTCGGGATGCCATTTGAGATGCTGGGCGGCATTGGGCTGGATCAGGCGCACCAGAGGGGCGTCGGGCGTGGGCTGTGCGGCAGGCGTCAGCGCGGCCCCTGCCCCATGGAGTGCGGCAATGAGCGCGAGGGCCACGAGGGCCGCCGGGCGCGGGCCGCAGACCACGCGCCAGAGCGCCGCCGCCGCCGCAAGCGTGATCGCCGTCAGCATCAAAGAGCCGCCCCAGGACGCCCAGTGAAGCCAAGGCGTGTCGATCAGGGCATGGCCCGTCTGCGCCCAGGGAAAGCCGGTGAACAGATAGGTGCGCGCGGCTTCGGACAGGAGCAGCGCGGCGACCCACGCAAGCGCCCCGCCGCCCGCCGCGCGCGCCAGCGCAAAGCCCGCCGCCCAAAAGAGCGCCAGCCCCGCCGAGAGGCCGAAGAGCGCGAAAGGCGCCATCCAGCCATGGCGCGCGACATCCACGAGGAACGGCTCGACGATCCAATTGAGCGAGAGCATGAAATAGCCGGTGCCCGCCGCCCAGCCGAGAAACCCCGCGCGGCGCCATGTGGGCGCGGCGGTGAAGATCGCGAAGAGCATGGCGAGACCCGCCACGGTCAGCGGCCAGAGCCCCCAGGGCGCCTGCCCCAGCCCGGCCAGCGCGCCGATCAGCGCGCAGAGGATCAGACGGTTGCGCGGGCGCAGACCGGCGGCCCATGCCGCGAGGCCGACAAGGCGGGTGTCAGGCATCCTTGTGGTCGGGAAGACGCACACGCAGGCGCTTGATTCGGCGCGGATCGGCATCGATCACCTCGATCGAGGCGCCGGAGGGATGTTCCACCACCTCGCCGCGCACCGGGACACGGCCCAGAAGCATGAAGACGAGACCGCCCAGGGTGTCGATCTCTTCCTCGTCCACCTCTTCGGCGTCGGTCAGCGACAGGCCGGTTTCGGCCTGAAACTCGTCGAGCGGGGTCTTGGCGATGGCGAGATAGCTGCCGGGGCTTTCGCGGACGAAATACTGATCCTCGTCCACGTCATGTTCATCCTCGATCTCGCCGACGACCTGTTCGATCAGGTCCTCGATCGTCACGAGACCGTCGACACCGCCATATTCGTCGATCACAAGGGCCATGTGGCGCCGGTCGTTCTGCATCTTCTGCAAGAGCACGCCGATCGGCATGGAGGGCGGCACGAAGAGCAGCGGGCGCAGCATCTTTTTCAGCGAATAGGCGCTGGACTGCCCGTTGAAGCCGTGGCGCAGGGCGAAATCCTTGAGATGGACCATGCCGATGGGGGTGTCGAGCGTGCCTTCATAGACCGGCAGGCGGGTCATGCCGCTTTCGCGGAACACATCGACCAGTTCATCGCGGGAGATGGAGACCGGGACCGAGACGATATCGGCCTTGGGAATGGCCACATCCTCGACCGCCATGTCGCGCAGGTTGCGCAGGCCCGGCATGGCACCGGGCGCCGAGGCGTCGGATCGGGTCTCATCGGTCTGGGTGTCGTCACCGGGGGAGAAGACCCCGATGATCCGGCGGAAAAACCCGGCTGGTTCGTCGTCATCATCATGCCTCTGAGGCTGCGCGCTTTGCGCCGCGTTAGAGGACTCGTCTATACTGTCGCCCATCGTCTCTTGTGTCCGTTGGCGGGGTGCAGGCACCCCAATGCAGTCAATATGGGTCAGGGACCCCCAGTTTGCCAAGTATCGCCACTTCGGTTGTTTCCATCAAAGTGGCATCTTGGTCACGGATATGATCATAGCCGAGCAAATGTAACACCGCATGAACGATCAGATGCGTCACATGGTCCGGCAGCGGCTTGCCGGCGGCTTCGGCCTCGCGCTGGCAGGTCTCCCAGGCGATGGCGATGTCGCCGAGCGGGGTGGGCGCGTCGTCGCCCGCTTGCGCGGGCGCCTCGGGACGGGCGCCGGGTGTGTCGGGGGCCAGATCGGTTTCAGGCCAGCTGAGCACGTTGGTGGGCACCGGCTTGTCGCGGAAATCGGCATTGAGCGCCATGATGCGCGCATCGTCACAGGCGAGGATGGCGATTTCCCACGCGTCGGGCGCAAGGCCCAGATGGGTGAGAGCCGCGCGGGCGGCGGTTTCGGCGAGGCCGGGCAGATCGAGGGCCTGCCAGCGGTCGTCTTCGAGAATGGTTTCGGTCAGCATGGGGGGAGGATCGCGGGGTTGGGTTCGGGGGCTCTGCCCGCAGGGTAAGGTTCGGGGGCTCTGCCCCCGGGCCCCCGGGATATTTGGGGCCAGAAGAAACGCAAGGGCCTGACCTTGCCGGAGCAAGGGTCGTGGTGGCGCGAGCATGGGCCGGGGTCAGGCATTCAGGCGCCGGGTGTGTCGGCTTCGTAGGCTTCGATGATCGCGGCGACAAGCGGGTGGCGGACCACGTCCTTAGAGGTGAAGTAGTTGAAGGACACGCCGGGGATGCGGGTGAGCAGGCGTTCGGCGTCATGCAGCCCGCTGGTCACGCCGCGCGGCAGGTCGATCTGGCTGCGGTCGCCGGTGATGACCATGCGCGAGCCTTCGCCCAAGCGCGTGAGGAACATCTTCATCTGCATGGAGGTGGCGTTCTGCGCCTCGTCGAGCACGACGAAGGCATTGGCGAGGGTGCGCCCCCGCATGAAGGCGAGCGGCGCGATCTCGATGCGCTTTTCCTCGATCAGCTTGGCCAGTTGCTTGCCGGGCAGGAAATCGTTGAGCGCGTCATAGAGCGGCTGCATGTAGGGATCGACCTTTTCCTTCATGTCGCCGGGCAGGTAGCCCAGTTTCTCGCCGGCTTCGACGGCGGGGCGGCTGAGGATGATGCGATCGACATGGCCGTCGATGAACATCGACACGCCCACGGCCACGGCGAGATAGGTCTTGCCGGTGCCGGCGGGGCCGATGCCGAAGGCCATTTCATGGGCGAAGAGCGATTTGACATAGGCTTTTTGCGCGTCGGTGCGCGGTTCGACCAGTTTCTTGCGGGTCTTGATCTCGACCGGGCCGCCCTTGAACATCTCGAGCTGGTCGCCGTCGCGGGTGCCGGAGGCATCGAGATCGGCGCCCATGCGCAATTCGCGGTCCACATCGCCGGGTCCGACGGGCTTGCCGGATTCGAGCCGCTGATAGAGCGCCTGCAGCACGTCGATCGTGTCCCGCGCGGCAATGGCGGCGCCGACCACCACGAGCTGATTGCCGCGGCGCAGGATCTGCACACCCATTTTCTGTTCTATATCAGCCAGATGACGGTCATATTCACCGCACAGATCGATCAGCAGCCGATTGTCGGGAAATTCCACAACCGCTTCATGCAGCGCGTCGGGATCCGGGGGTGTGGGCAGCTGGGTCGTAACCAATCAAATCTCCTGCGGATGAGAGCCTGGGGTGATCGTGCCAAGAGCGGGGGGCAGGTGCAAGCACCTTGCGCGAAATGTCATCGAACCGTGACGAAAAAAGCCGCAGGCGGGGGCCTGCGGCTGAATTGTCGGGCAGCGGGGTGCTGCACGGATACTCAGAAGGCGTCCGAGCCTCTCTTGAAATTGCCGGTGGCGACCGTGGGCGGGGCCGAGCCGGAACAGACCGGCTTGCCGTATCGGTCGAGCCGCTGCGAGAGATACCCTTCGAGGCCGTCATCGATGATCCAGTGGTCGCAGCCGTTGGGATCGACCCAGATGCCGGCCTGAAGCTGGCTGAGGGACTTGCGGTCGATGAGGCCGGTGTCACGCGATTTGTCGGGGCCGACCACGCAGGCCGACAGAAGGCACGCCACCGGGATCGCTGCGATGAGTTTGAGTTTTGTCATTGGTCCGCCTCCTTCAGCGCCAGCACAGGATTTCGACGCGGCGATTGGCGGCCATGCCCGCCGCCGTATTGTTCGACGCCTTGGGCGCACGTTCGCCCATGCCGCGCACATCGGCGATCCGGGCGCCGGCGCTGCGCGCGACAGAGGCCACGGCGTTGGCACGGCGCAGCGACAGGTCCATGTTGTATTCATCCGAGGCGCGGCTGTCGGTATGGCCGACGATCGTGTAGGAGACGGCACCGGTGCTGGCGAAGAAATTCGCGAGGTTCTGGCGGGCCGAATGGCCCAAGCGGGCGCTGTCGGTGGCGAAATACTGGTCGGTGTTGACCGTCCCGCACAGATTGGCCGTGCGGCAGACCGGAATGCCCTGACGGGTGACATGCGGGGTCATGTAGCCTTCGGCGCCATCATCCATCACCCAATGCTCGCAGCCATCGGGATCGACCCAGATGCCGGGCTGGTAGACCTCGCCCTTGACGATGCGCTGGCCCTGTTGCGCCAGGCCTGCATCGGTGGAGACCAGCAGCGCGAACGCCGCCGCGGCCAGACCGCCGACCATAGATTGAATATTTTGCGGAAACTGTCGTGTCACAGCCCTGTCCCTCTTTAACCTGGTTCCCGAGACCGGGAACGCACTCACACCCAAAACGGCTATCACAGTATGTAATTTAGGAAGATTACCAGCTTTCCACGCAAAGTGAAGCGAAAAACCCCATATATTGTGTGCGAATAGGAAACAATGCCTGAAATCCGCCACATTTGCCCGCGAGGCGCGGCACCACTACGCCCTGCGGTTGTCCGGTGGAAAACGGGCGAGGCCGGCGCCGATGCGCCAGACGGCGGCGCGGATCAGGCCCCGGAGGGCGAGACCAGCCTGCCGGCAAGCGAGTTGGAGCCGCTTTCGGTGATTTCGACCCGGGCCAGATCGCCGGGCTGCAGGGGGCAGTCGGCGACATGCACGGCATGCAGGTAGTCGGATTTGCCGACCATCTGCCCGGGCAGGCGGCCGGGCTTTTCGAAGAGCACGCCCAGGGTGCGCCCGACCATCGCATCCTGGATGGCGCGCTGGTGGTGGGTGATGCGCGCCTGCAGGCGGTGCAGGCGGTCGGTCTTCACGTCTTCGTCCAGTTGCGCGCGTTCGGCGGCGGGGGTGCCGGGGCGCGTGGAATACTTGAACGAATAGGCGTAGCCGTATTTCACCTCTTCGATCAGGTCCATGGTGGCCTGAAAATCGTCCTCGGTCTCTTCGGGGAAGCCGACGATGAAATCGCCCGACATCAGGATATCGGGGCGCGCGGCGCGGATGCGCTCGATCAGGCGCAGATAGCTTTCGGCGGTATGTTTGCGGTTCATCCGCTTGAGGATGCGGTCGGAGCCGGATTGCACGGGCAGATGCAGGTAGGGCATCAGCTTGGCGCAGGTGCCATGCGCCTCGATCAGGTCATCGGCCATGTCGTTGGGATGCGAGGTGGTGAAGCGGATACGCTCGAGCCCGTCGATGGCGTCGAGTGCCCAGATCAGCCGGGCGAGCGACCAGTCCGAGCCTTCGGGACCGGCGCCGTGATAGGCGTTGACGTTCTGACCCAGCAGGGTGATTTCGCGCACGCCGCGATCCACAAGCTCGCGCGCCTCGTCGAGGATGCGCGCGGCGGGGCGGCTGGCTTCGGCGCCACGGGTATAGGGCACGACGCAGAAGGCGCAGAACTTGTCGCAGCCTTCCTGCACGGTGAGAAAGGCGGTGGGGCCGCGGCTGGCCTTGGGGCCACGGGTTTTCAGCGCCTCGAATTTGTCGTCGAGCGGAAAATCGGTGTCGAGAGCGCGCGCGCCGGTGCGGGTCTGCGCTTCGAGCTGCGGCAGGCGGTGATAGGATTGCGGCCCGACCACCAGATCGACCAGCGGCTGGCGGCGCATGATCTCGTCGCCCTCGGCCTGCGCCACGCAGCCGGCCACGCCGATCTTGAGATCGGGGCGGGCGTCCTTGAGGGGGCGGAATCGGCCCAGTTCGGAATAGACCTTTTCCGCGGCTTTCTCGCGGATATGGCAGGTGTTGAGCAGGATCATGTCGGCGTCGTCGGGCGTGTCGGTTTCCACATAGCCCGCGCTGCCCATGGCCTCGGCCATGCGCTCGCTGTCATAGACGTTCATCTGACAGCCATAGGTCTTGATGTAGAGTTTCTTCGCCCCGGACATGGACCGCGCTCCCGCCTTGTTACAGGGCGCTGACCTACATCAGATCGGGGGTGTCTTGCAATGGAAGACGAATTGACGGAGTCTGCGCGCAAAACGGATGAGTGCGATGCGGTATACTGGGCTGAACGATTTCCTGAAACGTGGGGCGGAGGCGCTGGCGAAAGGTCCGGTGGCGGTGGTGCTGGTCGAGGACCGGGTCGAGCTGGGATCGACGCTCAGGCATCATCTGGCTCTGGGGTTTCGCGAGGTGCTGGTGGTGATGCCGGCGGAATTCGATCTGCCGCCTGATGTGGAGGCGCTGGTGCACCGGATCGACCATAGCGTGATGGCGATGGGCGATCATGTGGAGGTCATCAACCGGTTGATCGCGGCGGCGCCGGGCATCTGGATGTATTACTGCTTCAATGCCGAATACCTGTTCTTTCCGTTCTGCGAGACCCGCAGCGTGGGCGAGATGCTGGCCTTTCATACCGAAGAACGGCGCAACGCGATGCTGACCTATGTGGTCGATCTTTATGCGGGCGATCTTGCGGCGCATCCCGATGCGGTGTCGCTGGAGGATGCGCATCTGGACAGGTCGGGATATTACGCGCTGGCGCGCAACGATCCGGACAATCACAATCATCCCAAGGAACGGCAGCTGGATTTCTTCGGCGGGCTGCGCTGGCGATATGAGGAGCATATCCCCACCGCGCGCCGCAAGATCGACCGCGTGGCATTGTTCCGCGCCAAGAAAGGCGTGAACCTGCGCGCCGATCACACCTTCACGGATGAGGAATACAACACCTTTGCCTGCCCGTGGCACAACAACCTGACGGCGGCGATCGTGTCGTTCCGCACCGCCAAGGCGCTCAAGCGCAACCCGGGATCGACCTTTGATATCCACACCTTCAAATGGCACAATTCCACGCCGTTCGAATGGCATTCGCGCCAATTGCTGGACCTTGGCCTGATGGAGCCGGGCCAGTGGTTCTGAGGGGCTGAGGCAAGGACCGCGAAAGGCCGAGCGGGCCACGACTGGCTACGGGTGGCCGCTCGCGACGCAATCGGTCGCAATTGCGCATCCAAGCGGCGCTGTGGCACGGACAGGCGGCGCGCATCGGGGTTAGGCCGGGATCAGGGAGGAGACCAAAGCGGCCACGTGATCTGAAAGGATGCGCGATGATCCAGGTCTTGTCAGGTGTCTGGTCCTTGTTGCTGGGCATTGTCTTCATCATGCTGGGCAACGGCATGCATTTCACGCTGATCGGCCTGCGCGGCGGGATCGAGGCGTTTTCCTCGGCGGAACTGGCGATCGTCACCTCGGGGTATTTCGTGGGCTTTCTTTCAGGCGCGCGGCTGGCGCCGGTGCTGATCCGTCAGGTGGGGCATGTGCGGGTCTTCGCAGCCCTTGGCAGCCTGATGTCGGCGGGGTTGATCGCGTTTCCGCTGCTGACCGAGCCATGGGCCTGGACCATCCTGAGGCTGCTGGTGGGGTTCTGCATCTCGGGCGTTTACGTCACCGCTGAAAGCTGGCTGAACAATGCCGCGACCAACGAGACGCGGGGCGGCGTGCTGTCGGCTTACATGATGGCGCAGACGCTTGGGATCATCGGCGCGCAAGGGCTGCTGAACCTTGGGGATGCGGCGGGTGCGGGGCTGTTCATCGGGGCGTCGATCCTCGTGTCGCTGTCGCTGACGCCGATCCTGCTGGCGGCGACACCGGTGCCGGCGGCGGCGGTCACCCGCCCCATGGGGCTGAGGGCGCTTTACACGGGATCGCCGCTTGGGACGGTGGGGATTTTCCTGCTGGGCGGGGTCTATGCCACGCAATCGGGCATGGGTGCGGTCTTTGCCACACAGATCGGGATGAGTGCGGCGCAGGTGTCGCTGTTCGTGGCCATGCTTTTTGCCGGCGCCCTGGTGCTGCAATATCCCATCGGCTGGCTGTCGGACCGGATGGACCGGCGGCGGCTGATCCTTGGGTCGGCGGTGCTGGGGGCTGCGGCCTGCGGGCTGGGCTGGGCCACGGAGGGCGATTTGTGGGCGCTGATGGCGTCGGCGTTTCTGGCGGGTGGCGTGACGACGCCGCTTTATGCGCTGCTGCTGGCCTATACCAACGATGCGCTGGATGCCGAGGACATGCCGGCGGCGTCGGGCGGTCTGGTCTTTACCTTCGGGCTGGGGGCGATCGCGGGGCCGCTGCTCGCGGGCTGGGCGATGCAAGGGGGCGGGCCGTTCGCCTTCTGGCTGGTGCTGGCGGCGGTGTTCGGGGTGATCGCGGGCTATGCGCTTTACCGGATGACGCAGCGCGCGCCGGGGCCGGTGGACGAGACCGAAAGCTATCTGGGCGTGTTGCCCACGGCCACGCCCGTGGCGGTGGAGGCGGCGGGCGCATGGGCTGCCGAGCAGGCCGAGGCCGAGCGGGAGGCCGAGGGCGTGGCGTAAGGGCGCCCTGCCCTTCGGCGGCCCGATCCGGTGCGGCGCGTTACTGGCGCAGCTTTAAAACCAGTTTGCTGACCGGGTCCGTTTCGCCATCATTCATGGTGGTCAGCGTCGTGGTGGCCATGGACAGATAGGACTGGACGGTCTGCGAGCTGCCGAGCGCCGAGGCGGCGAGAGCGGCCACATCCTGCATCTTGTCATGGACCGGAGGGGCGAGCGCCTTTTCCTGCCAGATCGCGGTCAGGACGCAGGCGCAAAGCGCCAGCTTCACCCAGCCTGCCAGACGTCTGGCGCGGTGGGATCGAGCCGCGTAAAGGTCCTCTCGGGGAATGGGCGTCTGAAAAATGACTTGTGGTTCCATGCGCCGAGGATCACCCCGAAGCGTGGCGATTCCATGGCTCAATCCCGGCAAAAAGGAAGCGGTGGGCGGGCGCGATGCCCGCAAACCGCCTGGCCTCAGAGATTTTCGGCCTGAGGCATGCCCAGCACGTGATAGCCGCCATCGACATGGATCACCTCGCCCGAGGTGCAGGCGCCGGCATCCGAGGCCAGATAGACCGCCGTGCCGCCGATCGCCTCGAGCGTGGCATTGGCACGCAGGGGGGCGTTGAGATCGGTGTGCTTGTAGGTCTTGCGCGCGCCGCCGATGGCCGCGCCGGCCAGCGTCTTCATCGGGCCGGGAGAGATCGCGTTGACGCGGATGCCGTCGGGGCCGAGATCATTGGCGAGATACCGCGTCGCGGATTCGAGCGCCGCCTTGGCCACGCCCATCACGTTGTAATTCGGCACGACCTTGTTGGAGCCCTGATAGGTCAGCGTCAGCAGCGTACCGCCGTTCTCCCGCATCATCGGATAGGCGCGGCGCGCCACGTCGATGAAGGAATAGGCCGAGATTTCAAGGCTGTGCTTGAAGTTGGCGCGGCTGGTGTTCATAAAGCGGCCGGTCAGTTCGGACTTGTCGGAATAGGCGATGGCATGGACCACGAAATCGATGGTTGGCCATGTCGCGGCCAGGGTCGAGAAGGCCGCATCGAGAGAGGCGTCATCGGTCACGTCCACGTCGAGCAGCAGATCGGAGCCGACGCTTGCGGCCAGCGGCTCGACGCGTTTGCCGAAAGCCTCGCCCTGGTAGGAAAAGGCCAGTTCCGCGCCGGCCTTGTGCATCGCGTTCGCGATGCCCCAGGCGATGGAGCGGTCATTGGCCACTCCCATGACGAGGCCGCGCTTGCCCTGCATCGAATTGCTCATGTGACGATACCCTACCCGTGAAATTTGCTGAGAAGCATGGAGCCGTTGGTGCCACCGAAGCCGAAGCTGTTGGTCATCACCGTGTCGAGCCCCGCATTGTCGATGCGCGCGGTCGCGATTTCGGAGGCGTGCAGCGCGGGATCGAGGGTTTCGACGTTGATCGAAGGAATGATGAAGTCATTGTCCAGAGCCAGAAGGCAATAGATCGCCTCTTGTGCGCCGGTGGCGCCCTGGCTGTGGCCGGTCATCGACTTGGTCGAGCTGATCGGCGGGGTGCTGCCTTCGCCGAAGATGCGGCGCACGGACTGAACCTCGCCCACATCGCCCACGGGGGTCGAGGTGCCATGCGCGTTGATATAGCTCACCTTGCGGCCTTCGGGCAGGGTGCTGAGCGCAAGGCGCATCGCGCGCTCGCCGCCCTCGCCGGAGGGGGCGACCATGTCGGCGCCGTCAGAGGTGGCGCCGTAGCCGGTCACCTCGGCATAGATTTTCGCGCCACGGGCCAGGGCGTGGTCGAGATCCTCGAGCACGACGATCCCGCCACCGCCCGAAATCACGAAGCCGTCGCGGTCGGCATCAAAAGCGCGGCTCGCCCGCTGGGGCGTGTCGTTATACTTGGAGCTCATCGCGCCCATCGCGTCGAAGAGGCAGGACAGCGTCCAGTCCAGTTCCTCGCCGCCGCCGGCGAACATCACGTCCTGTTTGCCCATCATGATCTGTTCGGCGGCATTGCCGATGCAATGCAGAGAGGTAGAGCAGGCCGAGGTGATCGAATAGTTGATCCCCTTGATGCGGTAGGCGGTGCTGAGATTGGCCGAGATCGTGGAGGACATGCATTTGGGCACGGCGAACGGCCCGATGCGCTTGGGGCTGCCTTTTTCGAGCACGGTCTGATGCGCCGCGAGCATCGCCGAGGTGGACGGGCCGCCCGATCCGGCAACAAGCCCGGTGCGCGGATTGACGATTTCGGCCTCGGTCAGGCCGGCATCGGCGATGGCCTGCCCCATGGCGATATGGGCATAGGCGGCCCCCGGCCCCATGAAGCGCAGGGTGCGCTTGTCCACATGTTCGGTCACGTCGATCTTGAGCGTGCCCGCCACTTGTGAGCGAAAGCCATGTTCCTGCATTTCGGGGCTGGACTCGATGCCCGATGTGCCGGCCTTGAGGGCGGCCAGCACCTCGGAGGCGGTGTTGCCGATGGATGAGACGATCCCCAGACCCGTGACGACGACGCGACGCATGTTGCGCACTCCTTGTATTCAAGCGTGGGTTCAGTTTTCCGACAAGGCCACTTTCATGTCCTTGACCTGATATATCACTTCTCCGTCGGCTTCGACCCGGCCATCGGCGACGCCCATGGTCAGGCGTCTGGTTTGCACGGCTTTCGTGAAATCCACGTAATAGGTCAGCATCTTGCGGTCGGGACGAACCATGCCGGTCAGCTTGACCTCGCCCACGCCAAGCGCATAGCCGCGCCCCGGCCAGCCGCGCCAGCCCAGATTGAAGCCGGTGAGCTGCCAAAGCCCGTCAAGGCCCAGACAGCCGGGCATGATCGGGTTTCCGGGGAAGTGGCATTCGAAGAACCACAGGTCGGGATGGATGTCGAACTCGGCCACGACGTGACCCTTGCCATGCGCGCCACCATCCGCCGAGATATCGGTGATCCGGTCCATCATCAGCATGGGCGGTTCGGGAAGTTGGGCGTTGCCGGGGCCGAAAAGCTCGCCCCTTGCGCATTTGAGCAGGTCGTCGCGGTCGAAGCGGCTCGGATAATCGGCCATGCAGGCGGCCCCTTTCGTAGCTTTAGGGTTCGGTTGCAAACCCTGTATCACCGGGCCAAAGCCCGTTGCAAGCCTGTCAGAGCCGTGCGACAGCGTCGCGGGGTGATGGAATTTATTTGAAATATAGGGGGATGCCGCCCTATATTCCGGAATGACGGGACGAATTGAGGCTTACATGACACATCAAGCAACAGGCCGGGAGATCAGGTGGCTGACGGATGCCGGCCTGCGACCGACGCGGCAGCGCATGGCGCTGGCCACGATGCTGGTGGGCGATGGGCATCATCGGCATGTCACGGCGGAGAGCCTTTTCGCGGAAGCGCAAAAGCGCGGTGAGCGGGTGTCGCTGGCCACGGTCTACAACACGCTGCGGGCGTTTTGCGATGCGGGGCTCATTCAGGAAGTCACCGTGGACGGCTCGAAAAGTTATTTCGACACGAACACGCATGACCATCCGCATTTCTTCTGGGAGGACGAGAATCGTCTGACCGATGCGCCGTCGGACCAGTTGCAGATCGCGCAATTGCCGCAAGCGCCCGAAGGGGCCGAGATCGCCAGTGTCGATGTGGTGATCCGTCTGCGGCGCAAGAGCTGAGATTTCAGGACTGACGAACCGGGCCGAAGGGTCAAGGGATCTGGGAAAGGATGCCGATGCGCGCCGTGAGCTATTCGCAATTCGGGCCGGCCGATGAGGTTCTGGCGCTGGATGAGGTCGACACGCCCAAGCCCGGACCGGGAGAGGTGCTGGTCAGGCTGACCTTTTCCGGGGTGAACCCGTCGGATGCCAAGGCCCGCGCGGGCGGCAGGCCCGGTGTCACGAAACCGCCCTTTGATCGAATCATCCCACATTCCGATGGCGCGGGCGTCATCGAGGCGGTGGGCGATGGTGTGGACCGCACCCGGATCGGCGAGCGGGTCTGGATCTGGAACGGCCAGTGGCAGCGCGCTTTTGGTACCGCTGCCGAGTATATTGCCCTGCCGCAGGCGCAGGCGGTGCCCCTGCCCGAGGCGGTGAGCCTTGAGGTCGGGGCGAGCTTGGGTATTCCGGGGCTGACGGCCTGTCAGACGGTATTCGGCGGTGGCGATGTGGCGGGCAAGACGCTGCTGATTTCCGGCGGCGCGGGTGCTGTGGGGCATAACGCGGTGCAACTGGCGGCATGGGCGGGAGCACATGTGATCGCCACCTGCTCGGCGGGTGCCATGGACCGGGTGCGCGAGGCGGGCGCTGCACATGTGTTCGACTATGCCGATCCGGACCTCGCCGCGAAGATCGTGGACACGACCGGGGGCCAAGGCGTGGCGCGCGCCATCGAGGTGGAGTTTGGCGTGAACGCCCCCCTTCTGGCGCAAGTGATGGCGCCGCTTGGCACGATTGCGGCCTATGGGTCGGGCAAGGACATGGCCCCTGCCCTGCCATTCGGGCCGTACCTCTTCAAGGCGCTGAAGATCGACATCACGCTGATCTATATCCTGCCCCTGCCCGAGCGGCAGGCGATCATCGCCAAGCTGCATGAGGCGCTGGAGCAAGGCGCGTTGAGGCCCGAGATCGGCGCGACCTTCCCGCTGGAGGCCTGCGCGCAGGCTCAGGATGCGGTGATGACGCCGGGGCGCGCGGGTGCCGTGCTGCTGGAGCTTGGCTGAGGACCGGGCGCGTCGCCGCGGTCAGAATGTGGCGGTCACGGTTTGGGGCCAAGGCCCGAAAGACCCGGTCGGGTGATGTGCTGGCGCGAAGCGGACAGCCCGGCCTCGAACCCTTCGGCATCGCCGTAATCGACGAATTGCGCGTAATAGGCGTGATAGGCGCCGATGCGGGCAGCGTGCTTGATCGGACACCAATAGGCCTCGGTGCGGCCTGCGACCTCCTGCACATAGCCGATCAGCCCGTTGCAATAGCCGCAATAGATGCAGTTCAGCTTTTGCAGCGCGTTGAGATAGGCGAGATGGTGGCGGTCGATGCGGATGAAATCGCGGCGCCGGACCTTTTCGATACCATAGACCGGAAAGCAGAGCGCCTGATAGAGCGACACCAGCAGATCGAGCAGCACGAAGGGCACGATCAGGCTGTAGATCACCGGAGCGGTGAGCAGCACCATGGGCCGCGTGCCGCGCAGGAAGGTCGAGAGCCTCACCCGTAAGGCGCGGTGCCGCGCGCGGATGTCTTTCTCGAACACGACACGGCCATTTTCGAGCCGGTAGCGGAACGCCTCGCTGCGGCGGTGGAGGTCCTGCTCGAGCTCGTCCTGAAGCTCGCGGATGCGGGCGAGCAGGGTTTCGGCGGGCGATGTCATGGGCGGCTCTCCGGCTGGGTGCGGGGAGCACAGGGTAGCGAGGCGCGCGGGCCGTGGCTAGCCGCCTTTTGGGCGGCGGCGGTCGCGGCGTTTGGCCGAAAGGCGGCGCCGAGCGCCAAAACGACACCGGCGCGCACAGCTGACTGCACGCGCCGGGACGAAGCGGTTGGTGCCGCGCCGTGATCGCCGGGATCAGGCGATCGCGACCAGTTCGATGGCGAAGGTGAGATCCTTGCCTGCAAGCGGGTGGTTGGCGTCGAGCGTCACCTGATCTTCGGTCACTTCGATCACGGTCACCGGCATGACCTGCCCCTGCGGGGTCTGCACCTGAAGCTGGGTGCCCAGATCGAGCGGGATGTCGGCGGGGATGTCGGCGCGCGGCACGGCTTGCCGCGCGTTGGGGTCGGGCTGACCGTAGGCCTGATCGGCGGGCACTTCGACGGTTTTCTTGTCGCCCACGGCCATGCCGGGGAGGGCCTGATCGAGACCGGGGATGATCTGACCGGAGCCCACGGTGAATTCCAGCGGATCGCGGCCTTCGGAGCTGTCGAAGGTGGCGCCATCGGTCAGGGTGCCGGTATAGTGAATGCGGACGGTATCGCCCTCTTTGACTTGCGTCATGCGTTTTTCCAATCTTGTTCGTGAAGGGGGGTGGGTTTGCAAGGCCGCGTATCTGGCGCGGGTGCTTGTGCGTGTCATGTCCAAGGGTAGTGACTCGCGCCACGGATTGCAAACCATCTGCTGACGGGAACAGATGGGCTTTCGGCGCGCGTCGATCCGTGCCAGTCTCGGCCCGCAACACCGGAGGGCTCATGGCTATCACAACATGCATCTTCGACGCCTATGGCACGCTTTTCGACGTGGCCGCCGCCGCGCGGATCGCGGCCAACGAACCGGGCCGAGAGACATTCGCCAAGCACTGGCCGAAAATCGCCGCGGATTGGCGGCTCAAGCAATTGCAATACACCTGGCTGCGCGCGGTCATGGATCAGCACACCGATTTCTGGGATGTGACGCAGGACGGGCTGGACTGGGCGCTGGAGGCCAGCGGGCTGGAGGGCGATGCCGAGCTGCGCGCGCGCCTGCTGCAGCTTTATCACGAGCTGGCGGCCTATCCGGAGGTGCCGGAGATGCTGAGCGCGCTGAAAATGCAGGGCAAGGCCACGGGGATCCTGTCGAATGGCTCGCCGGGGATGCTGAAGGGCGCTGTCGCGTCGGCGGGCATCGGCGATCGCTTGGACGATGTGCTGTCGGTCGAGGATGTGGGCGTCTTCAAGCCGGCGCGCGCGGTCTATGACATGGTGGGGGCGCGGTTCGGCTGTGCGCCGGGAGAGGTGCTTTTCGTGTCGTCGAACGGCTGGGATGCGGCGGCGGCGGCGGGATACGGCTTTGTGACCGCATGGGTCAACCGCGCGGGCGAGCCGGTGGACCGCCTGCCCGCCCGCCCGCATCACATCCTGAAGGATCTCACCGATATCCCGAAGCTGACGGTGGGCTGAGCATGGCACGTTTCACCACGAGCGACGGGCTGAGCCTTCATTACGAGGACGAGGGCGACACAGGCGCCCAGGCGGTGCTCTGCCTTGCGGGGCTCACGCGCAATACCCGCGATTTCAATTTCGTGGCCCCGCATCTGCGCGACTGTCGCCTGATCCGGATGGATTACCGGGGGCGCGGCTTGTCGGACCGGGATGCCGATTGCATGAATTACAACATCGTGCGCGAGGCGCAGGATGCGGTGGAGCTTCTGGATCATCTGGGGCTGAAAAGGGTCGTGCTGATCGGGACGTCGCGCGGCGGGCTGATCGCGATGGCGCTGTCGCTGAGCCATGCCGAGAGGCTGGCGGGCGTGGTGCTCAACGATATCGGTCCCGAGGTGAGCGCCGAAGGGATCGCACGGATCATGGACTATGTCGGCAAGACGCCGGACCTGCCCGATCTGGACACTGCCGCCGAGCGGCTGAAAGCCGTTCATGCAAGCGATTTTCCCGGCGTGCCGCTGGAGCGCTGGCGCGCGCAGGCCGAGGCGATGTTCGAGGAGCGCGCAGGCGGGGGGCTGGCACTGCGCTATGATCCCGAGTTGCGGCGCGCGCTGGTAGGACAGGCGGGCGCAGGGCAAGGCCCGGATCTGTGGACGCTCTTCGATCATCTGAGCCAGACGCCGCTTGCGGTGATCCGGGGCGCCAATTCGGACCTGCTGAGCGAGGCGACGCTGGAGAAGATGGCGGCGCGCCATCCCGGCCTGATCGCGCGGACCGTGCCGGATCGGGGCCATGTGCCGTTTCTGGATGAAGAGGAAAGCTTGGCCGCGATCCGCGCCGTTCTGGAGCAGGCAAAATGAGCGATATCGCGATGATCCGCGCCGCTGCCGCAAGGCTCGAGGGGCATGTGCGGCGCACGCCTCTGTTGTCCTCGCCATTTCTGGACGAGATCGCGGGACGGCAGGTTCTGGTCAAGCCGGAATGCCTGCAGCATACGGGCAGCTTCAAGTATCGCGGCGGGCGCGCGGCGGTGTCGGCGCTGGATCCTGAGCTGCGGGCGCGCGGGGTGATCGCCTTTTCCAGCGGCAATCACGCGCAGGGCGTGGCGCTGGCGGCGCGCCAATTCGGCGTGCCGGCGGTGATCATCATGCCCGCCGATGCACCGCGCATGAAGATCGACAATACCCGCGCGCTTGGCGCGGAGGTGGTGCTGTATGATCGCGCGGGCGGCGAGAGCCGCGAGGAGATCGGTGCGGCGCTGACCGAGGCGCGGGGCCTCACGCTCATCAAGCCCTATGACGAGCCACAGGTGATCGCGGGGCAAGGCACCTGCGGGCTGGAGATCGCCGAGCAGGCGCGCGCGGCCGGTGTGGAGCGGGCCGATGTGCTGGTGTGCTGCGGCGGTGGCGGGCTCACCTCGGGGATTGCGCTGGCGCTCGAGGCCGAGGCGCCGGGCCTGCGGGTGCGGCCCTGCGAGCCGGAGGGGTTCGACGATGTGGCGCGGTCCCTGCAAGAGGGCCGGATCGTGGAGAACGCGCAGGCGTCGGGCGGGATCTGCGATGCGATCGTGACGCCGCGCCCCGGCGATCTGACATTCCCGATATTGCAACGGCTGTGTGGTCCGGGTCTGGTGGTCAGCGAGGACGAGGCCCTGCAGGCGATGGCGCTGGCCTTTGCAAGGCTGAAGCTGGTGGCCGAGCCGGGCGGCGCGGTGGCGCTGGCGGCGGCGCTGCTGAGGCCCGAGGCCGTCGAGGGCGACACGGTGATCTGCGTCATCACCGGCGGCAATGTGGATGCGGCGATGTTCCGTCACGCGCTGGAGCGGCACGGGGACGCCTGACGGGCGGCGCAGACCGGGGATCGGAGGCCGGGGGGCCAGCCCCCCGGACCCCCCGGGATATTTGCGGCCAGAAGAAACAAACGGCCTGTGCAGGCCGGGGCGCGGATTTGAGCCAGATCATGGACATCACCGCGACAAGCCGGCTTTCGTTGAGCCAGTGCGGTGATGAAGGGGAGGGTATCTGCGCAAGATATGGCAAGGCGCGGGCATATGGCATGGCGCGTGGCGGCAAGAGCCATGCTGAGCATGACCCAGCATATCGAGCGGGTGCTCGGCACCCTGTCCTCGGGATCGGCGGCGGCGAGATCCCGGCTGGCCGCGTCCTGGCACCGGTCGTTCCGGGCGCATGGGCTTGACCCGGCGCATCGGCGCGAGGTGCGGCAGGTGACCGGGAAGGAGCTGCGCGACCGGCGCGATGCGCAAGGCGCGTTCCTGGAGGTTGCGGCACCGCAGATGGACAGTCTTTTCGGGCTGATAGGCCGGTCGGGCTGTGGCGTGCTGCTGACCGATGCGGAGGGCGTGGTGCTGGAGCTGCGCTGTGCGGATGGCGATGCGCAGGTGTTCCGGGACTGGGGGCTGCGGCCCGGCGCGGATTGGAGCGAGGCCGCCGAGGGGACCAATGGCATCGGCACCTGTCTGGCGGAGAACCGGCAGGTCACCATTCACCGGGACCAGCATTTCCTGGCGCGCAATATCGGCATGAGCTGCATGGATGCGCCGATCCACGGCCCGGACGGGGCGCTGATCGCGGCGCTGGATGTGTCCTCGGCCCGCGCCGACCAGACCGAGGCGTTCAACGGCCTGATCGCGGCGATGGTCGCCCAGACCGCACGGCAGATCGAGGCCGATGCCTTTCGCGCGGCCTATGCCGGGCGGCGGATCGTGGTGGCGGGAGAGGCCGGGCAGACGGAGCCGGCCGCCCTTCTGGCGGTGGATGACGACGACCTGATCGTGGGCGCCACGCGCGGGGCAAGACGCGCCTATGGCTTGCCGCTCGGGGGGGCGCTGAGCCCGGTTCCGGCGGGCGATATCCTGGGCCGGGAGGGCGCGGCAAGGGGGTTCGAGCGCGCCGAGCGCGCCGCCGTGATGCGGGCGCTGGCGCGTGCGGGCGGCAATGTGTCGGAGGCGGCCCGCGCCCTTGGCGTGGGCCGCGCCACGCTTTATCGCCGCATGGCACGGCTGGAGATCGCGCAGGGCGACGAAGGCTCGGAGGATCTGTCCCGGAACTGAGACAGTCGGGGGCCGTCCCCACCCCTGCCCCCGGTTACAGGGCGGCGATCTTCGGTCATCACGGGATCACGGGAGGGGCGTCCTGCCTCGCCTGCCATGTGAACGGAGGAGATCCCATGACAGAGATGACCCAGATGGCGAGCGCCCATGCGTCGCCCTTCGCGAACCGCTATGACAATTACATCGGCGGCAGCTTCACCCCGCCGGTGAAGGGCCGCTATTTCGACAATATCACGCCGATCACCGGCGCGAAAATCTGCGAGGTCGCGAGATCCTGCGCGGCGGATGTGGAGCTGGCGCTGGATGCCGCGCATGCCGCGAAAGAGGCCTGGGGGCGGACCAGCCCCGCCGAGCGCGCCGGGATCCTGCTGAAGATCGCCGACCGGATGGAAGAGAACCTGGCGATCCTCGCCGAGGCCGAGACCTGGGACAACGGCAAGCCGATCCGCGAGACCACGGCGGCGGATATCCCGCTCTCGGTGGATCATTTCCGGTATTTCGCCGGTGTGCTGCGCGGCCAGGAAGGCACCATGTCGGAGATCGATGCGGACACGGTCGCCTATCATTTCCACGAACCGCTCGGCGTGGTCGGGCAGATCATTCCGTGGAACTTTTCGATCCTGATGGCGGCCTGGAAGCTGGCACCAGCGCTCGCGGCGGGCAATTGCATCGTGCTCAAGCCCGCCGAGCAGACCCCGGCGGCGATCATGGTACTGATCGCATTGGTTGGCGATTTGTTGCCGCCGGGTGTTCTGAACGTGGTCAACGGTCTGGGGGCCGAGGTCGGCGCGCCGCTGGCCCGCAGCCCGAGGATCGCGAAGATCGCCTTTACCGGCTCGACCGAGACCGGGCGCAAGATCATGCAGGCGGCGACGGAGAACCTCATTCCGGTGACGCTGGAGCTGGGCGGGAAAAGCCCCAACATCTTCTTTTCCGACGTGATGGCGGAGGATGATGCGTTTCTGGACAAGGCGGTGGAGGGCTTCGTTCTGTTCGCCTTCAACCAGGGAGAGGTCTGCACCTGCCCCAGCCGCGCGCTGATCCAGGAGGATATCTACGAGGCGTTCATCGAGCGCTGCATCGCCCGGGTGAAGGCGATCCGGCAAGGCGATCCGCGCGACCCCGAGACCATGCTGGGCGCGCAGGCCAGCGCCGAGCAGCAAAACAAGATCCTGTCCTATCTGACCATCGGGGTCGAGGAAGGCGCCGAGGTTCTGACGGGCGGTGCGGCCGCGCGGATGCCGGGCGATCTGGCCGGGGGGTTCTATGTCCAGCCGACGATCCTCAAGGGGCACAACAAGATGCGGGTCTTCCAGGAGGAAATCTTCGGGCCGGTCGTGTCGGTGACCACCTTCAAGGACGAGGCCGAGGCGCTGGCGATCGCCAATGACACGATGTACGGGCTTGGCGCCGGCGTCTGGTCACGCGATGCCAATCGCTGCTACCGCTTCGGGCGGGCGATCGAGGCCGGGAGGGTCTGGGTCAACAATTACCACGCCTATCCCGCGCATGCAGCCTTTGGCGGCTACAAGCAATCGGGCATCGGGCGGGAAACCCACAAGATGATGCTGGACCACTATCAGCAGACCAAGAACATTCTGGTGAGTTACGATCCCAATAAGCTGGGCTTTTTCTGAGGCACGGCTGAGGCCAGACAAGGATCGGGTGCGGCGCGAGACGGGCCGCGCCCGATTGCCGTTCGGGGGTTGGGCCTCCGGCGGGAGTATTTGGGGAACGATGAAAATGCGCGCCGGTCGGGTCCGGACCCGTGGCCGCTGCGCGAAGGGGCAGACGGAGGCACGCGGCGCCGGGGCCAGTGGTGTGACCCTGTGGCTTGACCCTGTGGCGCAGTCTCGGCCATGTAGGCGGCGCAGCCACAAGGAGACCTGCCCCATGAAACTGGCCGATCTGGGAGATCTGCGGCTGCATTACCGGGAGGATGGAGATCCGGCCGGAGCGCCGGTGGTCTTTGCCAATGCGCTTGGCACCGACCTGCGGCTTTGGGATGCGGTGGTGCCGCGCTTGCCAAAGGGGCTCAGGATCATCCGCTATGACATGCGCGGGCATGGGCTGAGCGAGTGTCCGCCGGCGCCTTATGCGATGGGCGCCCTGGTGCGCGACGCGGAGCGGCTTCTGGATCATCTGGGCGTGCGGGACTGCGTCTTCGTGGGCTTGTCCATCGGCGGGCTGATCGCGCAGGGGCTGGCGGTCAAGCGGCTGGACCTGGTGCGCGCAATGGTGCTGTCGAACACGGCGGCGAAGATCGGTCACCCGCGGATGTGGCAGGAGCGGATCGAGCTGGTCCGGCAGGGCGGGCTGGAGGCGCTGGCGGATGAGGTGATGGAGCGCTGGTTCTCGCGCGGCTTTCGGGCGCAAAATCCGGATTTTGCGCTGTGGAGGACCATGCTGACACGCTGCCCGGCGGAGGGATATATCGGCTGTGCGGCGGCGATTGCGGGCACGGATTTCTATACGCCCACCAGCGGGCTGCGCCTGCCGACGCTTGGCATTGCGGGATCGGAGGATCGGGCGACGCCGCCGGATCTGGTGCGCGAGACCGTGGAGTTGATCCACGGGGCGAAGTTCGAGCTGATCCGAAAGGCGGGACATCTGCCTTGTGTCGACAGCCCAGAGGTTTATGCAGCGGTGTTGACGGAATTTCTTGGGGAGATCGGCCATGTCTGAGATCGTTTTGGTGCATGGCTCGTGCCATGGAGCGTGGTGCTGGCGCGACCTCAAGCCGGAGCTTGCCGCCTTCGGCCACCGGGTGCGGGCGATCGATTTGCCGGGGCATGGGCAGAGCCCCTGCCCCATCGAGGAGGTCACGCTGGAGGCCTATGCAGACGCGGTCCTTGCCGCAGTGGGTCGGCAGGCCATCGTTGTCGGCCATTCCATGGCCGGTTTCGCCATCGCGGCGGCGGCCCAGAAGGCGCCCGAGAAGATCGAACGGCTGGTGTTTTTGTGCGCCTATGCGCCTCGCAACGGGCTGTCGCTGGTGGATATGCGGATGGAGGCGCCACGCCAGCCGCTGCTGGCCGCGATCGAGAAGACCGAGGATGGGATGGGCTTTGTCTTTCGCGAGGACCGGATCCGCGACACGCTCTACCACGATTGTCCGGAGGGCACGGTCGCCTATGCCGCCGAGCATCTGTGCGTTCAGGCGATCAGCCCGCAGGCGACCCCGATCCGGCTGGGGGCCAATTACGAGGGCGTCAGGAAATCCTATATCCGCTGCGCGCAAGATCGCGCGATCCCGCCCGAATATCAGGAGACCATGACCGCCGGCTGGCCCGACGAGGATGTGCACGCCCTGCCGCTGGGTCATTCGCCGTTCTTTGCCGATCCCGAAGGGCTGGCGGCCCTGCTGGACCGGATCGCGAGGGGCACCTGACGGCGCAGGGCCTTTGCGAAGCGGCTTGCACCTTGGGTCGCAAGGGGTAACCCTGAGCGGGGCAGATGCGGGAGGATATCATGCAGACCATCAGGGCGGCCGTGTGCCACCGGTTCGGAGAGCCGCTCCGCATCGAAGAGGTGAGGCTGCGCGCGCCGGGCACGGGCGAGATCGAGGTGAGCCTGGATGCGGTGGCGATCTGCCATTCGGACATCTCGTTCGCCGACGGCGCATGGGGTGGCAGCCTGCCTGCGGTTTACGGCCACGAGGCGGCGGGGCATGTCAGCGCGCTTGGAGGGGATGTCACGGGGATCGCCTTGGGCGATCCGGTGGTGGTCACGCTGATCCGGGCCTGTGGGCAATGTCCAAGCTGCGGCGCGGGGCGGCCCACGGGCTGCGAGATGCCCTATGACGGCGATCACGGCCCGCTGAGCACCATGGGTGGCGGGATGCTGCATCAGGCGATGGCCTGCGGGGCGTTTTCCGAAAAGGTGGTGGTCCACCGCTCGCAGGTGGCGCGGATTCCCGGGGACATGCCGATGGATGCGGCCTGCCTTCTGGCCTGCGGGGTGATCACCGGGGTCGGTGCCGTGGTCAATGCGGCAGGCTTGCGCGCGGGACAGGATGTGGTGGTCATCGGCGCAGGCGGCGTCGGGCTGAACGCCATTCAGGGCGCGCGGATCGCAGGCGCACGCCGCATCGTGGCGGTGGACATGGTGCCGGCCAAGCTGGAGGATGCGCGGGCCTTCGGCGCCACGGATACGGTGCTGGCAAGCGATCCCAAACCCTGGCGCGCGGCCAAGGCAGCGATGGGGCGCGGCGCGGATGCCGTGCTGGTCACCGTGGGGTCGGCGGCGGTCTATGACGCGGCGCCCCGCTATCTGGCAGGGGGCGGCAAGGTGATCATGGTGGGCATGCCGCCAAGCGGCGCCACGGCAGACTACGAGCCGGTGAGTTTCGCCTATACCGGGCAATCGCTGATCGGATCGAAGATGGGCGAGGTGGTGATCAGCCGGGATATTCCGTGGATGATCGACCTCTATGGCCAGGGGCGTCTGAAGCTGGATGAGTTGATCTCGAAGCGTTGGAGCCTCGAGCAGATCAACGAGGCCATTGCCGACACGCGCGCCGGCACCGCGCGCCGCAATGTGATCGTTTTCGGGTAAGTTCGGGCCTTTGGGCAGGTCATGGCCACGACGAGCCACGGTGCGTCACGATGCCTGCCGGTGCGGGCCTATTCGCGAAACGCCCTGTCGCGCACGCGCACGACGGGCTGAAGCAGATATTCGAGCACCGTCTTGCGTCCGGTCAGGATATTGGCTTGCGCCACCATGCCGGGCATGATCTCGACCGCGACGCCATCGGCATCGAGGATCGTGCCCGTGGTGCGGATCTCGACCACGAAAAACTCTTCTTCCTCGCGTTCCGAGCGGGTGACGGCATCCGCCCCGATCCGCAGGATTTCACCGTCCAGACTGCCGTAGCGGGAGGCATCATAGGCGGTGATCTGCACCTTGACCGGCTGGCCGGGATAGAGGAATGCGATATCGTCGGGGCGGACATGGGCCTCGACCAGCAGGGTGTCATCGAGGGGCACGATCTCGATCAGTTCCTCGCCCTGGCGCGCCATGCTGCCCAGAGTGGATCGGTGTATCCGGTTCACGATACCGCGCACCGGCGCCACGATGCGCGAGCGGTCCGCCCGGCTCTGGAGGGCGGGAAGCGCGGGACGCAGCGCCGCAAGTTCGGCGGTGGCGAGCGCCAGATCGGACAAGGCCGTGGCGCGGAACCGTTCCTGCTGGGCGCGAATGCGGTCGTCGATTTCCTCGAGCGCGCCCTGAAGCCGCGCCAGCGACGCCTGCGACCGGGTGGCGCGGCCTTGCCATTCGGCCTCGGAACGGCGCAGGGTCAGAAGCGTCGTTGCAGGCTCCATCCCGCGTTCGACGAGCGGCGCCATCATCTCGCGTTCCTCGGCCAGAACCGCGAGGGTGGCTTGCGCGATCTGGCGGTCGGCGAGACCTTCCTCGTATTCCTGCTGGCGCTGCTGACGCTGGCGTTCGAGGATGTCGATCTCGGCCTGCAATTCGGCCTGACGGCCGCGATGGAGCGCGGTTTCGGAGCGCACCACATCCGCGGCACGGGCCACAAGCTGATCGGAAAAGCGCAACGGCTCTGCGTTTATCTCGGCCTGTAGTCGTTCGATCCGGGCCATCAGACCGTAGGCGCGCTGCTGTTCCTGGTCCAGTTGGCTGTCCAAAAGTGTGCCGTCCAGCTCCATCAACAGATCGCCGGCGGCCACGATGGCGCCTTCGCGGACATGCAGCGCGTTCAGAACGCCGGGTTCGGTGGCTTCGATCACCTGAACCGAGGCCGAGGGCACGATCCGCCCCGACGCCCGGGTGACGTTATCGATTTCCGTCCGCGACGCCCAAATGAAAATGACCACCAGAAAAACCAGGATCGTCAGGAGCAGGATCGAGCCGCGCAGCGGAGACCGGCCCCGCATTTCGGCGGCCAGTCGCTCTAAATCCATGTCACGCGCCATGACCGCCCCCCGCCCCATGCGCCGCAGCGCGTTGGGACAACAGGCTCTTGTCGCCATCGACAGCGACCTTGCCGTCCTCGATCACGATGACCCGATCGACCAGCTCCAGAAGGCTGGTTCGGTGGGTCACGATCACCACGGTCTGATCGCGCATATGCGTCTTGAGGCGAGCGATCATGTCACGTTCGTTCTGCACGTCCATCGCGCTGGTCGGCTCATCCAGCAGCAGGATGGGGGGTTTGCCGACAAGGGCGCGCGCCAGAGTGATCGCCTGACGCTGGCCCCCCGACAGCCCTTCGCCGCGTTCGGCAAGCATCAGATCATAACCGGAAGGATGCCGCGCGATGAAATCCTCGACCCCGGCGATGCGGGACGCGTCCAGAATGTCGGCATCGCGCGCGTGGCGCGCGCCGATCGCGATATTCTCGCGCACCGTGCCGGAGAACAGCCACACGTCTTGCAGAACCGAGCCGATATTGCGCCGCAGATCGCCCGGATCGATCTGCCGTATATCGGTATCGTCCACCAGGATAGCGCCCTGATCGGGGGCGTAGAGCCCGAGCATCATGCGCGCAACGGTGCTTTTTCCCGATCCGATCCGACCGAGGATCGCCACCTTTTCACCCGGCTGGATGGTAAAGCTGACCCCTTTGAGGGTCGCCACCAGTTGATCGGGATAGGTGAAATGCACATTCTCCAGCCGGATCGCCCCATCGAGGCGGGGGCGGCTGAGCCATGTTCGGCCCTCGGGACGTTCACTGTCGGACCGCATCAGGGCGTCGAGGCTGCGATAGGAGCTGCGCGCATGATTGAGCCGGGTCATGGTCTGGGCCAGTTGCGCCAGAGGGGCAAGTGCGCGCCCGGTCAGGATGACGCTGGCGATCAGCGCCCCCATGCTGACGGTGCCGTCTGAGATCAGGAACACGCCGTAGAACACGATCAGGATCTGGGCGGCCTGCTGCGCGAAGCCGGTGGCGTTCATCGCGAATTGCATGACGGCACGGCTTTGCAGGCTGTGTTCGGACTGGCGGGAGATGGCCTCTTCCCAGCGAGCACGCATGCGGTACGCAGCACCGGTGGCCTTGATCGTTTCCAGTCCGGACACCGTTTCGACCAGCACGCTTTGTTTGGACTGGCCGTCGGCAAAGCTTTTGTCGGCGATGCGCGACAAGACCGGCTGCACCGCGATGCCGATCAGAAGAACAAGCGGCACCGCCAGCCCGGGCACCAGCGCCAGCGGCCCGCCGATCAGGTAGATCACCCAGACGAACAGCAAGATGAACGGAAGGTCCACCACCGCAACGAGAGTGGCCGATGTGAAGAAATCCCGCAGTGTTTCGAATTCCCGCAAGGTGCTGGCCAGAGCGCCGGTCGACCCCTTGCGCGCCCGCATCTGAAGATCGAGCAACTGGTCGAAAATGCGACGGCCCATCAGCAGGTCGGCTCTCTGCCCGGCCCTGTCTATGAAACCGGCGCGCAGGGTTTTTATGAAGAAATCGAACAGCAAGGCAATGGCGACCCCAAAGGTCAGGGCAATCAGGGATTCGGTCGCTTCGTTCGGCAGGATGCGGTCATAGACCACCATGATGAAGATCGAGGTGGTCAGTCCGAGGAAATTCGCCACCACCGCCGCCAGAAGCACCTGTGTATAGGACCATTTGTTCGCCGCCAGAGCCGACCAGAACCAATGCCCTTGCCGGCCCATGGCGGTGGCGGCCATGTCATCGCGGTGTTCGGCCCGCAAAAGGATCGCGTAGCCTGTATAGACCTGCTCCAGCTCGGCCCGCGCAATCTGTCCCGTGCCCTCGCCCAAAAGCGGGTCATGGACGAGCACGGTATCATCCTTGCCGAAGCCATAAAGCACCACAGCTCGTTCGTCGCGCAGCAGCAGGATCGCCGGCACCAGCATGGCGTCGAAGCCCCGCAACTTGCGGGCGCCGAAGGCCGCCTGGATCCCGGCACGCTGCGCGGCTGTCATCACATCGCGCACGCCAAGCCGGTCAGAGCCATCGGTGGATTGCGCGGCATGCAGGGCCGCAAGTGTGATCGGCCTGTCAAGATGTGCCGCCACATGCAGCATGCAGGCCTCGAGCGACGTCATGGCGTCCGGGCGACTGTGCTGGCCGGGATCCAGAGCGACGATGTTGCGATCGACGGCCCCGGCCTGACTCGAAGAGGTATCCTGTCGGCTCATGGCGACACACCGGCAATGTCGATGGAAAACACATCCAATATGTCACCCGTCAGGGCCAGCACCGCATAGTCGGTCAGGAACCTGGCTTTCTCGGCGGAGATCAGTACTTCCTGCGCGCGCACGTAATCGCGCTGCGCGTCCAGAAGGTCGAGCAGGCTGCGGCGGCCAATGCCGAACTGTTCACTGGCTGCCGCGACCGTCGCCTTGTTCGACGCGACAGCGGCCCGCGCCGCGGCGACACGGGCATCGCCCGTGCGCTGATCCGAGCGCACGAATGTCAGCGCCTCGCGGATGTCGCGCACCAGTTCGTCACGTTCCGACCTGATCCCGTCAAGACGCGCCTGTGCCGCGTCGATGGCAGCGGCGCGCTGGCCGCGCGTGTCGAGACTGTAGTTGAGCGAAAGATCAAGCCCCAGATCCCCGCCGCCACCAGACGCGCGGCGGCCGGTGGCGCCCAGCTCGACGCTCGGGTTGGTTCTGGCCTGCGCTGCGATCAGATCGGATTCGGCGGCACGCAGACGGGCTTCGATGGCGCGAAGGCGCGGGCTGAGCCGGAGATTTTCATCATCCCGGTCATGCAGGGCGGGCGCAGGCCGCGCCGCCGGAAGGCTGGCCGGGACCGCGCCGAAAATACGCGCATAGCCCGCCTTGGCACGGTCCAGATTTCCCTGCGCATCGGCCAGCCGGGTTTCGGCATCGGCCAGACGGCTTTCGGCGGTCAGTCGATCCGTTGTCGATCCCGCGCCACGTGCCGTCCGCTCGTCGATATGTGCGGCGATGTCCCGCAACGCGCGCAGATTGTCCTGCGCCAGTGCCATCAATTTTTGCCGACTGAGCAACTCCTGATGTGCCTCGACCGCCGACAGGGCCGCCGAGGATCCGGTTTCTATCCGCCCTGCCCGGCTTTCGAACACGCGCGCCTGTGCGGCGGTCTGATCGGCCAGCGCCGCGCCGCCGTCATAGACAAGTTGAGACACCCGGACGAAGGGCGACAGGGTGCTGTCGGCACTGCTGCGAACAAGACGCGTTTCTCCGCCGATCCCAACCGAGAGATCCGGCTTGAACGCCGCGTCGGCAGCACGCTTTTCCGCAAGGGACAAGCGGATGGCGGCATTGGCCCGGCCAAGCGCCGGATTGTCCAGGGTCGCCGCCGCAATGGCCTGTCCATAGGGTGTTTCGGCCAGAGAGGCGGATATCCGTTTGGCCCCGAGACCCGGCGTGCCGGGGGCGATGCTGGCCTCGATTGCCGTAAGATCCGGCGCTTCGGCGCAGGCGGCCAGCAGGGCCAAGGCACACATGGCAAGCGGGCGGCGTGTCATGATCGCTGATCCAGGTCCGCGGCCTGCGCCTCCGACAGCGCAGACAGGAAAGAGGCGATATCGCCCGATGGGTCCATGGGTTGAGGATAAGCGATTTGGGCCTTGGGTGTGGCGGCCCCGGCCGCAGCGCACCGCGCGATCCAGCCAAGATGGTGCAATGAGACGAGTTGCGACTGTGCCAGCCGCAAAGCGCCCGCCTGCCACAGCTTGGCCAGCTCATTTTCAGGCACCGCCCCCAACGCGGCCTGATCCACCGACCAATAGCCTGACGCATCGGCCTCGGACATGCCATGCGAGGGCGTCCACCGGGTCAGCAGGCCTGCCTCAGCCAGCGCGCCCGCTGCCCTCAGGGTTTCATGCCGGGATGCTGCGCGGGTTTGGAAAAAGGCGATCACCTGTGCCAGCGCTTCGGAGGGTTGCGCGGTGCCCTCGAAAAACGGCTCGTCGGCGGGATCGTCGGTGATCAGGCCGCTGGCTTCGTCGATCATCAGCGTCGCCTTCCCGTCCGCGCCGCTGTCATCCGCGACAAAGGGATAGGCCCGCAAGGCAGAAGGCACATAGGTGCCGCGCCATGTGCCCGAGGCGGTGACGAAGAGGCCGCGCGTGGCCGGTGACAGGCCAAGCAGCGCGACCACCTCCCAGCCCGAGGGCGTCTGGCGAAAGGCCAGCGGAAGGGCGCTGGCGGCGGGTTCCAGCTCGGCCATGACAATCGGCACGTCCTGCAGTGAGCGCGCGAAGGCATAGGAGGAGAACCGGCGCCAGCGTCGGGGTCCGTGCCGCCCGGGCGTGACCGGGACGATCGTGTTCTCACGCTCTGCGCTTGCTGTAATGGCCATGCGGACGGGGTCTTTCTGGTGAAACCACGGGCCGGGGCGGCCTGTGGCTTCAGTTTCATTCGGCGCTACGTCAGCACCGCTTGGCCTGTGGGGTCGGACAGGATGATCTGCGACGGGGCGAGTTGATCGAGCCCGCCGATACCCTGGAAATCGGCCATCACTTCGGCGGTAGGGCTGCTGTTCGCATCCGTCGTCACCAGCGCGAGTTGCGCATCTGTGCCGTTGCCGGCCATCAGGTAGAACTGCTCGTCCGGGCCAAAGCCGTTGAGACTGGTCAGCGCTTCGGACACCGAGGGGATCGTCTGTGCGGTGGTGAAGATCACAAAGCCGGTATTGGCGCCGATCGTGCCCCCATCGGCCAGAGCCTCGACAATAGTGCCATCGCCCCTGAGGTCGATCTGCCCCTGAAAGAACATCGTATCATCGACGGCGTCGCCGAGGCCGATGGTGAAACCGGTGACCGTATCGACGCCATTGGCCGAGGGCGTGGTCTCGAACACCACCACGTTTGCGCCCGGATCGGAGACATCGATCGCATCATCCCCGCCCCTGCCACGAATGAAGCTGTCGATATTGTCGCCGGTCAGAGTGTCGATGCCGTCGGTGCCAATGAGGAGTTCGGCAGATCCGCTGGCGACATCATCCACTATGTGGTCGAAGCGCAGCGTGATCGGATTTTGGCCATCGGAGGCCAGATTGAAGGTAAACAGCGGAGAGAGTGGCTGCAAAGGCGTGGTGAGTGTGCCGCCACCGACGAGCAGCGTGCCGTCGCCTGTGCCTGCGTCATTGGCCAGGAAGAAGAACAGGGACGGGTTCCCATTGCTCGAATTTGCAACATAGGGGTTCTCAAGAGGGTCGAACGAAATCTCGGTTTCGAACCCGTCGTTCGAATTGAAATCCTCCCCGGTGAAGGACACGACCGTGACGGACTGGCCGGTATCGGACACAAGGAAGTAGCCGAATTCGGACGGCAGATAGCCGGTGACCGTCTGGCTGGCCGTGTCCGCTGCGCGCCCATCCGCGTTGCTGACATCAGCATTGACGGTATAGACCTGACCGGCTGAGATCTCTTCCAGCAGGGCGGCGTTGACCGGGGCAGACCATGCGCCATTCGTCACGGTGCCGGTGGTGGTGCCGATCTCGGCTTGCGTATCGCTGTTCACGAATGTCACGGTCACGGTCTGGCCATCGGCGCCAAGGGCCGTGCCGGTCACCGCGGTGAGGGCCGGGCCTTGAAGGTCGATCGTGCCATCCACGCCGACCTCGTTCAGGGTAAGCGAGGGTTTGAAATCCGTCGTCAGTTCGAAACTGTCGCTGGCCGTGTTGCCCGCGTCATCGGCAATCTCGACCGTGACGGTATAGGCGGTCTGATCCGACAGAGCGTCGAGCAAGTCGGCATCGAGAAAATCGATCACGAACGTACCACCATCCGGCACCGTATCTTGAACGCGGAGAGCGGCGACGCCATTGCCATCTTCGAAAGTCAGGGTGACGGGCGTGCCTTCAGGCGAAGTCGTGGTCACCTCGGCGCCGCTGTCGGGATCTGCCGCCAGTTCGGCAAGCGTCAGCACATAGTCGGCCGGCACGTCATCGACAAAGGAAATAGTCGGCGGGGTCAGATCAATATCCAAGCTGGCGCTGGCCTGTGGTGCCGGGTTTCCGGCGGCGTTTTCGACATCTGCCATGATCCTGATCGTCTGGCCATCGGCTTCGGAGAAGCCCTCCAGATCGTCCGATGTGAGCACCAGGACCCACGCCTCATCGGTCACTACGGCGGTGTATTGATTATCATCGATATCGACGACGACAGACCGGCCATTCTCGACACCCACGGCGGTGCCGCGGATGGTGATCGAACTGCCCTGTTCGGCGATGTTCAGAAAGCCGTCTTCGGCGACCGGTTCGGTGATCGTGACGGTGGGCGCGGAGAGGTCCGCCGTAAAGCTGGCGCTGGCCTGTTGGGCGGGGTTGCCCGCAAGGTCGGACACATCGGCGGTGACCGCAAGGGTATCCCCGTCGGATATCGCGGCCAGATCTTCCGCAGTCAGATCAAGCGACCAGGCGTCGCGTCCCACATTCGTGGTGAATTCGCTGTCGCCGATCATGATCGTAACGGTCTGCCCATCCTCGGCCCCGGTTGTGGTGCCGCGGATGGTGATCCCTTCGGCCTTTTCCGCGATGTTTAACGTGCCGTCGCCAGCGATTCGACCGACGATCGTGATCGACGGTTCGCTCAGATCGGCGTCGAAACTGGCGGTCGCCTGCTCGGCGGGGTTGCCGGCGATATCCGAGACATCGGCGGTGATCTCGACGGTGTCGCCATCGCCAATCTCGGGCAGATCGGCGTTGGGGATCGTCAGGGTCCAGGCGCCGCCCTCGGCTTGGGTGGTGAACTCGGTCCCGGCGACAGTCACGGTGACCTCTTGGCCGTCTTCCGCCGTGGTTGCGCCGCCAAGCGTCAGATCCTCGGTGCTTTCGGCGATGTTCATGACCGCGCCCACGGAAATCACGTTTGCGTCGATATCGATGGTCGGCGGGGTCACATCGCGCGCAAGCTGCACGGTGATGGTAGGGGCGGCGGTGCCGTCGGCATCCGAGACATTGGCCACGACATCGACGCTGCCGCCATCGGGTATGGCGGTGACATCCATCGGGCCTAGCGTGGTCTCCCAGGTTCCGTCTTCCTGCACGGTCGCCGATATAAGCGGCGTGTGGTTGACGGTGACCAAAACCGCTTGGCCAGCTTCCACGTTGTTCGTGTTGCCCGAGATGGTGACGGCGATGCCGTCTTCGTCAAAGTTGATGATGTTGTCGGTGGCGATCGGGTCGATGGTCAGCGACGGACCACGGAAATCGACGTCGATGCTGCGCTCGGCCTGTTCGGCGGGATTGCCGGCGCTGTCCGAGACCGAGGCGACGATCTGGATCTGTGCCGGCTCTTCATCGCCGATCTGTTCCTGCAGCGCCGACAGATCGTCCTGCGGTATGGTGACCGACCACCGGAATTCCAAGGGCGCCGGGTCCCTCATCGGGCCGTCGCCATTGATCACCGTGGCCATATCAAGAGCCCTGACGGCTGGAAATGCCACCTCGCCCTGATACTCGATTCCGTTGAACAGCACCGTCACCTGCTGACCGGGGTCGGCGTTGGTGGTGCCGGTGATCGTCAGATCGCCTTGCAGGTCGATCAGACCGACCACGTCATCGGCGGACACCGGGTTGATCGAGATGAACGGGGCCACGAAATCGGTGGCGAGGGTTGCGGCTTCGCCCGTGGTCTCATTGCCGGCGGCGTCCCTGACGACGGGAGATATGAAATAGAACGCCTCGGCGTCGGGCAGGTTGGCAAGATCGGCGGGCGGTATCTCGATGCTCCATTCGCCGCCGCGCACCTCGCCGGTATACTCGACGTTGTTGAGGGTAATGGTCACAATCTGGCCGTCCTCGGCATCCGAGACGCCCCGGATCGTCACCGGCTCCGCACGCTCGGCGATGTTCACCGTGAAGTCATCGTCCCCCGGCGAGGAGATATCGGTCACGGCGACGGTGGGCGGGATGGTGTCGATCAGGATTTCAGTGATTAAGGTTCCCAGCTCTTCTCCGTCTTCGTCAAGTGCGACGAGGGACAGCAAGGAGAGGCCCTGCCGCAGATCCGTGGGACCCTGCTCGAAGAGCGGGAGGACCCATGCGCCTTCCTCGTCGACGTTGACCGTCGGGTTGGCAGAAACTAGGGTGCCGTCAGCGAAAGTGATGCGCAGTTGTGTCGTGCCTTCGGGCAATTCGGTCGGGATGGCGTTGCTGCCGATGCCGTTGACCTCAGACACCGTGGCATTGTTCACGACGATGGGCGGGATTGTCGCGGGCTCGGAGGGTGTCGTCGACTGGAACAGAAGCGGCGACGGACCGTCCCCCCCTCCTCCTCCGGCGCCGACGGCAACGGCGCCCGCGACCCCGGCCCCCGCAACTGCCGCACCGAGACCAATGCCGCCAGCGGCGCCGGCCGCCATGGCCTGAGCCGCAAGCTGGGCGATCTGGGGCGCGACCATGACCTGACCACCAGCCAGGACACTGAATTGCCCTGCGGGTATCGATATGACCGTTCCATTGGCCATGGTCATGCTGGCCGTGCCATTGGCGAGGGCCTGCACGCTGGTGACGCCGTTGATCGAGCTGGCGCTGACGAATTCCGCGACCTGGGCCTGCGCGATGGCGGGCAAGGCCATGATCGTTCCGGTCAGGGTGCCGCCCGATGCAATCTTTCCGAGATGCCGTTTGAACCAATTATGCCGATGCGCGAATGCGTTACGTTGCGATTCGGTCTCGGATGTCAAATTATTGACAGCCTTTTCTTCAGGAAAATAATGCAAAACGACCCCCAACTCGGTACACTGGCAAAACTCACAATCGTGTGAACGCTTGCACAAGCGTCTTAAAATGAGAAGTAGTAATTCCCTTACCTTGCTTTGAATCCGACCACGTGCTTCCCTTGCGTCAGTCTGTTTCCGAGTGTGGGGGTTGCTGTGAGCACGTTTTCCATTTCCGGCGTTCTGGTTGGACGCGATGTCAATGATGCTGTTCAGGGCGTTCAACCGGCGACACTAGTCATTGCGCTGCCCGGCACCAGTACAACGACCACCTATTCCATCATTCGACAGGGCGACGATCTGCCAGTGGTGGAATTTGGCGCCGATGAAGCGCGAACACAGCTTTTCCCAGAAACGTCGGGACCAGTCGTGTTTCCGTTTGGCGGGTTCGGCTTTGGTGCCCCAGGACAGACCTTCGAGCCGGACAGAATAACACTGGGACAGGCAACCACGCCGCAAGGGACGCATGTCATACTTGAGTTGGAATATTCCCTGATGGGCATGGGATTTGCCGACGCGATCTTTGTGATCGGCGGCGACCCTGCAGTGTTCGATGCGACAATCGAGGGTGTGACCGCATTCGAGAACAGCATCACGGCGTCTCGACCGATCGACGCCACAGATCCCTTCGGACCCGGGCGGGCTCTGGACCTGACGACATGGGCCAATACGGTGCAAGGCCCGCTTTTGATACAAGGCACGGATGGGGGCGATCTGTTGGTCGGCTCGGTCGGCGACGATTCCATCGTGTCGGGCGATGCCGGTTCGGACAACATCGCCGGGTCCCAAGGCACCGATACGATAGACTTGTCCGGGATGAACCAGAACGATGCCTTCGCATTGCTGGACTACAGGGCACTGGACGCCGGTATCAGCGCAACGATCGACGGCGAGGCCAATACCGGGACCATCGACAAGGGCGTCAACGGTGTGGACACTCTTGTAGGAGTCCAGAACCCGATGATCGCCGGGTTCAATACGGGCGGTCTGAGCCTGATCGGCACGGGTTTCAGCGATACGTTCGACATCACAGTGCCCGACGGTCAATGGATTTCCGTGTCCGGCGGTGGTGGCGCTGACACGTATATCGTCAATGGTGACGGTTTGGTGAGGCTGGATTTCCGGAACGAAGTCACCGTTGACGAAAATGGAGACGCGCAATTTTCCTCGGGTGTTTCGGTCGATCTTGCGCGAGGTTTGGTTCTGGACGACGGCTTCGGCAATCAGGAAACGATTTCCGGAACCGGCAAGATCTGGGAAGTTCGCGGGACGGACAGCAACGATCTCATCATCGGGTCGGCCGCAAATGAAAGCTTCATTCTCGCGCGTGGTCTGGACACGCTGGACGCGGGCGACGGTTTCGACCGGCTCCGCTATGACCGGTTCGGCGTGGACGGGATCACTGCGGACATGGAAGCCGGCACCGTCGCGGGTGTCTGGGACAACAGCTTATTCGCCCACAAGATCACCAACGTGGAGTATCTGCGGGGATCGAACGGCGATGACGTGATCGGCGACAGCAGCGGAAACGATGTGCTGGAAGGCCGGAGCGGATCGGATTTCTTCATCCTGTCGGGCGGGCAGGATATCATCAGGGATTTCCAGATCGGCGTGGACAATCTGGAGGTGTCGTCACCGGGTCTGAGCACACAGCAGGTGCAGAATGCCTTTGCCGCGGCGACAAACAGCCCCGACGGTGCTTTTGTCGATTTTGGCAATGGCAGTTCGGTGGTGTTTCGGGGTCTGAGCGCCGATCAAGTGCGCGCGCTGGATCCGGTCGAGGCTACAAACTTGGGCGGTCCTATTCCCATCGAAGCAAACCAAAACGTGTTCATCGGAACGCGGCTGAACGATTTTATTGATACGTCCACATACTTTGCGCCCAGCAACGGGCCCGGCGAGGCGGTGATCGGCACGGCCGGAAATGACACTATCGACATGGCCGGCAACGACCCGAACGACGAATTCGTGACGTTGGATTACAGGGCACTGCGAGACCCCGTGACCGTCACCATCGACGGGCAGGCCAATACCGGATCGGTCGACAAGGGGCTGGCAGGCACCGACACGCTGGTCGGGGTGGCTACCCCCCTTGCGGCGGGGTGGACCAATGGCGGTCTGGCCATAGTGGGCACGGCGGGCGACGACGTCTTCAATCTCGCGCCGGAGGGCGAGCAGTGGATGAGCGTCAGTTCGACAGATGGCTTGGACAGTTTCACTCTGAACGGCACAGGGCTTGTGCGGATGGATTTCCGCGATGCCGACACCGGGATCAACGTGAACCTTGGCCTTGCCAGCGGGCAGATCATCGATGACGGGTTCGGCAACACCGAAACGATCGGCGGCGGCAATTCCCTGTGGGAGGTCCTCGGCTCGTTCGGAGATGACAGCTTTACCGGATCGGCAGGCAACGAATCCTATCGCTATGCCGGCGGCAACAACACGTTGGACGGCGGCGACGGCTTTGACAGGCTGCGCTACGATACTCCCTTTGTATTCGGCGTGGATGCCAACCTGGAAACAGGCATCGTCGAAATCAGCGCGTTCAATCTGAACGATCAGCGGATCTCGCTCGGAACGATAGAGACGGTCGACACTGTCCAGGGGTTTGAATATGTGCGCGGCACGATCGGGTCCGATACGCTGACGGGCGATGCGAATGACAACCGGCTGGAAGGCCGCGACGGCAATGACATCCTTGTCGATGGTCTGGGCAGCGATATCCTGATCGGCGGAGAGGGTGCCGACTTCTTCACCATCGTCGGTGGTGGGAATGACGTGATTGACGATTTCGAAATCGGTGTCGATAGTCTAAACGTTGTGATCGACAGACTTAGTGTGGCGGATCGGAATCTCGCCCTTACAAGCGCGACGGACGATGGCGACGGCAGTGCCATAGTCGACTTCGGCGATGGCAATATCCTGACATTTCGTGGCCTGACTTCGGAAGATGTCGCCTCTCTGGCGCAGGACGGACCGCCGCCGTTGCCGCCCTCGCCCACGCCTGTGGCCTGGACGGTGGGCGATCCGCATCTTCTGACCCTGGATGGGGTGGGCTATGACTTCCATGCCGTAGGGGAATTCGTTCTGCTGCGCGCGGTGCGGGGCAATGGATTTGACTGGTTCGAGATACAGGCCCGCACGGCGCCGGTTGCCGATGTGGAGAATGTGTCGGTCAATGTGGCCGTTGCGGCGCGTCTTTCCGACGGCTCGAGTGTCATGTTCGACGCAACCGACACCAACCCGGTCTCCATCGATGGAGCGGTGCGCCTGCTGGGTGATGGCAGTGTCCTCACCCTCGAGACCGGTGACCAGATCATCCGTGACGGAAATATCTACACGCTGGTTTTCGCTGGCACCGATGGGGTGCCCGGCGTAACGGCTGGCGATGCGCGGCTCAGCGTGGCCTTGCAGGACGGACGGCTTGATCTGGGTGTGCAGATCTCGGCCAACATGTCCGGCAGCGTTGAAGGGCTGTTGGGGGATGGTGATGGCAACGCCGCGAATGACATCGCGCTTGCCGACGGGACCGTGCTGGAGCGCCCCTTGGCCTTCGAAGATCTTTACGGGCAATATCGCGACGATTGGCGCGTGACCACGGAGGAGCAGAGCCTGTTCACCTATGACGAGGGCGAGAGCCTTGAGGGCTTCTATGATCCCGACATGCCCGGCGCGATCGTAACGGCGGACAATTTCGATCCCGCCGATGTCGATGCGGCACGGGCGGCGGTCGAGGCGGCAGGTCTGACCCCCGGCACGGTGAACTTCGACAACGCGGTGTTGGATTTCCTGCTGACGGATGATCCGACATTCATCGAGTCCTCGGCGTCCGAGCTGGTTCAGGCGCCCGAAACGGCGACGGTACCGGGCAAGCTGGATGTCGGTGAAACACGGGTGACGCTGGATGTCACCCTGACCGATGTCGCGGGCAAGGCGATTGACGGGGCCGTGGTGGGCTTTTCCACCGGGGTCAGCACCGCGAGGACGCTGGCCGAAGAGACCGAGGGCGTCGGCGGCAGCTATAACATCCGGCTTGGATCAGCGGCTATCGGGCGCGTGGATGCGACCAAGGCCTATGACGCGGAAACCGATCCCACTATCGGGGTTGGTGATGCGCTGGATGCACTGCGGATCGCCCTGGACATCAACCCCAGCTTCGGCCCGGCCACGCCCCAAAACCTGATCGCGGCAGATGTGAACGGGGACGGGAGCGTCGGTGTAGGAGATGCGCTGGATATCCTGCGCTTCGCGCTCGACGTGCAAACCGACGCTGTCCCGCGTTGGGTCTTTGTGGCACCGGATGCGGCCCTGCCGACTGATGCGAACAATGTCGTATATGACACCGGGATCGATGTGGCCAGTGTTACGGCTGGCCCTGTGGAACTGACCGGGATCTTGTTGGGCAACATCGATCAGCCAGTTCCCGTGTAAGCACTGGTCTTTGACTGCCGAGGGTGTCAGGCGCCGGTGCAAGCCGGCGCCTTTGCCGTACTGGATGCCCCGGTCATGGGCCAGCGTATCAAAACCTCCACCGGGGCGTTTTGCCAGCCGCACCATTGCAACTTGCATCTGGCCAAAGACACCCGCACCATCGCGCCGATACCCGGATCGGCCCACGATCCGCGCAACTGACCCGGAAAGGCCCGACATGAAACTGCAGGACCTCGAGATCATCGTCACCGCCCCGCCCGCCCCGGGCTGGGGAGGGCGCTATTGGATCCTTGTCAAGCTGACCACCGATGACGGGATCACCGGTTGGGGCGAATGCTATGCCGCCGCCGTGGGGCCGGAGGCGATGCGCGCGGTGATCGAGGATGTCTTCGGGCGGCACATGCAGGGGGAGAACCCAGAGAATATCGAGCTGATGTTCCGGCGCGCCTATTCGGCGGGGTTCACGCAGCGGCCCGATCCGACGGTGATCGGCGCGTTTTCGGGGCTGGAGATCGCCTGCTGGGATATTCTGGGCAAGGCGCGGGGGCGGCCTGTCTGGGCGCTGATGGGCGGGCGGATGAACGAGCGTGTGCGCGCCTATACCTATCTCTATCCTTTGCCGCATCACGATCTTCGCGGCTTCTTCACCTCGCCCGAGATGAACGCCGAAAGTGCGGCCGATTACGTGGCGCGCGGCTATACGGCGCTCAAGTTCGATCCGGCGGGGCCCTACACGATCCGGGGCGGGCATATGCCGGCGCAGTCGGATATCTCGCTGTCGGTCGCGTTTTGCCGGGCGATCCGCGAGGCTGTGGGCGACAGGGCGGATCTGTTGTTTGGCACCCACGGGCAGTTCACCACCGCAGGCGCTATCCGGCTGGGCCGGGCGATCGCACCCTATGATCCTCTGTGGTACGAAGAGCCGGTTCCGCCCGACAATATCGCGCAGATGGCCGAGGTGGCCGCCGCCACCGGCGTGCCCGTGGCCACCGGAGAGCGGCTTTGCACCAAGGCCGAGTTCGCCCCCGTTCTGCGCCAAGGCGCGGCGTCGATCCTGCAGCCGGCCCTGGGCCGGGCGGGTGGACTTTGGGAGACCCGCAAGATCGCCGCCATGGCCGAGGTCTATAACGCGCAGATCGCCCCGCATCTTTACGCAGGCCCGGTGGAATGGGCGGCGAATATTCAGCTGGCGGCGTCGATCCCGAATATCCTGATGGCCGAGACGATCGAGACCCCGTTCCACGACGCGCTGATCAAGGGCGGGCTGCGCGTCGAAGACGGTTTTGTGACGCCACCCGATGAGCCGGGATTGGGGATCGAGGTTGACGAGGCGCTGGCGCGGGCCCATCCTTATAAGGGCAATGGCTTGCATCTGGAGATGCAGGAAGCGCCATGTGATTATAAAAACGGCAATGCGTTCCTCGGAGGAGCCCCTCCGGAGGGGTAACGCAAGGCTAATACTCGCAGTTTTCGAAAACACGTGCTAAGAGATGCCGATTCATCGCTGAGGAAGTGAAACCGAATTGACCACCAAGGATATCACTGTCACCCCGACCGAAATGCAGGAAAACGCCAAACTGGCGGCTGCATTTCTCAAGACCGTCGCCCATGAGGGGCGGTTGATGACCTTGTGTCATCTGGGGTCTGGCGAGAAATCGGTGGGCGAGTTGGAGCAGCTTCTGGAAATGCGGCAGGCCGCCGTGAGCCAGATCCTTGCACGGCTGCGGGAAGAGGGCCGGGTCAAGACGCGGCGAGAGGGCAAGACGATCTTCTACAGTCTGGCCGATGAAAAGACCCGCGAGCTGATCGACCTGCTCTATCGCCAGTTCTGCAATCCGGGCAAGTGACGGCGGGGGGCGAAAGCCCCCGCATCACGGCAGGCTTCCCAGCCACATCCACACCGTCAGGATCGACAGCGCCGTTGCCGCCAGCACAGAACTGGCCGCCACCCGGCGTGCACGGCCATACATATTGGCGAAGATATAGGCATTGACCCCCGGCGCCATCGCCGCCGTCACCACCGCTGAACGCAGCGCGGGATCGGGTAGGGAAAACGCGCTGCCAAGCCCCCGCGTGATGAGCGGATGCGCGACAAGGCCCACGAAGCAGACGAAGATCACGATCCGCAGATCGCCATCCGGCCGATAGCGCAGCAGCACCCCGCCAAGGGCGAAAAGCGCCGCCGGAAGGGCCGCACGCACCATCAGATCGAGCCCCTGATCCAGCGCGCTTGGCATCGCGATGCCTGACAGGTTGACCAAGAAGCCCGCCGCCACCCCAAGGATCAGCGCGTTCGAGAACATCGCCTTGAGCACGCGCCCCACAAGGGCCGGCCCCGCCCGGCCCCGCGAACGGGTGATCTCCATCACCGAGATACCAACCGCGTAACAGAAGGGCGAATGCATCGCGACGATCGCGTAATTGGCATCGAGCGCATCCGGGCCATAGGCACGCTCCATGATCGGCAGGCCCAGCAGGACCGAGTTGGAGAAGAGACAGCAAAACCCGATGGCGACCGCATCCTCCCAATCGCGCCCGAAGAGAAAGCGGGCACCGAACAGCCCCAGAAGAAACCCCGACAGGGCACCGATATAGAAGCTCGCCAGAAGCCAGGGATCGAAATAACGGTCGAGATCAAGTCGGGCGATTGCGGTGAACAGCAAACAGGGCACCGCGAAATTCTGAACGAACTGCATCACGCCATCGACCGAGGCTTCGGTGAACCAGCCCCGCCATGCCGCAATATATCCGAAACCGATCACCAGAAAGACCGGCAGGATCACATCGATCAGCGCCTGCATGTCATCAGGCCGGATATGTCAGGATCATGCCGTCATAGGCCGGTGTCACATGCGCGGGCGTTTCATCCGCAACGGTCTGGTAATCCAGGTCGATATGCATGTTGGTCAGCACCGCGCGCCGCGGCGCCACCCGCGCGATCCAGTCGAGCGACTGTTCGAGATGCGAATGCGTGGGATGCGGGGTGCGCCGCAGCGCGTCGAGAATCCAGCAGTCCAGCCCTTCGAGCATGGGCCAGACATCGTCGGGGATCTGCGCCACATCGGGCAGATAGGCCAGATCGCCGATCCGGAAGCCGAGCGCCTCGATCGAGCCGTGATTGACCTCGAACGGGGTGAGGGTGATCGGCCCCCCTGCCCCGTCGATCGTCACATCGCCGCTGATCGTGTGCATGTCGAGGATCGGCGGATAGGGGCTGTCCTCGGGTTGGATGAAGGCATAGCCGAAGCGCGCATAAAGCGCGTTCTGGGTGTCGCCATCGGCCCAGACCGGCAAGCGGCGGCGCATGTTGAACACGATCATGCGCAGATCGTCGATGCCGTGCACATGGTCGGCATGGCTGTGGGTATAGAGCACCGCGTCAAGCTCGCCCACGCCGGCATCCAGAAGCTGCGCACGCAGATCGGGCGAGGTGTCGATGAGAGCGCGGGTGATGCCGCCCGGTCCTTCGCGCTCGATCAGGAGCGAACAGCGGCGGCGGGTATTGCGCGGATTGTCGGGGTCACACTCGCCCCAATGGCCACCCAGCCGAGGCACGCCCCCCGATGAGCCGCACCCAAGGATGATGAACCGCATCTCGCCCATCAGGCCGCCGCCTTGTAATTCGCGGCCTTGGTGAAGAGGCGGTTGAAATTGGCCTCGGTCTGCGCCGCGAAATCGGGCCAGTCCATGCCGAACACCTCGGCGCCAACCTTGGCGGTGTGGACGGTATAGGCGGGCTCGTTGGTGCGGCCACGATGGGGCGGCGGCGCAAGGTACGGCGCGTCGGTTTCCACGAGGACCCGGTCCACCGGGGCGGCGGCGAAAATCTCGCGCAGATCGGCGGAACGCGGGAAGGCCGCGATCCCCGACATGGAGAGGTAAAAGCCCAGATCAAGTGCCGCGCGCGCCAGCGCGGCGCTGGAGGAAAAGCAATGCATCACGCAGGAAAACGCGCCCTTGGCATGTTCTTCCGAGAGGATGCGGGCCATGTCCTCATCCGCGTCGCGCGCATGGATGATGAGCGGCAAGCCGGTTTCGCGGGCCGCGGCGATATGGATGCGCAGGCTTTGCTGCTGCACGGCCTTGCTGTCGGCGGTGTAGTGATAATCAAGCCCGGTTTCTCCGATGCCCACGAATTTGGGATGCTGGGACAGTGTCACCAGTTCGTCCACACTGGCCATCGGCTCGTCTGCGGCGCTCATCGGGTGGGTGCCTGCGGCATAGAAGACCGGCGCATGGGCCTCGGCGATGGCGCGCACCTGCGGCTCGAGCCGGAGTTTGGTGCAGATCGTGACCATGCGGGCAACGCCAGCATCGACGGCCCGCTGCACCACCTGATCGCGGTTGGCGTCGAAGACGTCGAAATCAAGGTGGCAATGGCTGTCGGTGATCTGGATCGTCTCGGTCATGTCGCCCCTGATGCGGGCCGGTCAGCCCGCCGCGGTCTGCTGAATCTTGAACACGGTATCTAGGACCAGCGCGGCAGGGTCAAGGTTGACCGCTCGGCCATGACGTGCGCGCGCGCCGATCATCTGGGCGCATTCAGCCCAGGCCCGGCCTGCATGAGGCGATGGCGAGAGGCGCGCGATCAAGGCGCTTTCGCCGGGCACCGCCTCGGGCGGGGGTCCAAGTGTGCCGCCGCGCGCCAGCCGCGCCAGAAAAAGATCGGTCAGCCCGAGAAGAAGATCGAGCTTCTCCTCGGCGCCACGGGTGGCGGCGGCCTCGGCCAATCCGAGGGCACGGGCGCGGTCAAGCCGGGGCATGGTGGCCGCGATCTCGACGATTTCGCGGTACATGGCCACGCCGCCAAGATTGATGAGGCGCACCGCCTCGCCCACCGATCCGGCGGACAGCTCGGCCAGCGCCGAGGCATCGGCATCGGGGGAGATCCCGGCCTGTTCGAGTGCGGCGGCCATGTCCTGCGCGCCAAGCGGGGCAAGGCGCAATTCGCGACAGCGCGAGCGGATCGTCGGCAAAAGGCGCGAGGGCTGGTGACTGACCAGCAGAAGGACGGTGCGCGCGGGCGGCTCTTCGAGCATCTTCAGAAGAGCATTGGCGGCTTGGGTGTTCATCTCGTCGGCGCTGTCGATCAGCACCACGCGCCGCCCGCCATCGGTGGACGACAGATGCAGGAAGTGATTGAGGCTGCGCACATCGTCGGCGACGATGCGATCGCGCAGGCGGCCTGTCTTTTCGTTCACACTGCGGGTGATGTGGAACAGACCCGGATCGGAGCCCGCCGCGATGCGTCGGGCCACGGGATGATCCGCGGGAATGGCCAGACTGTCGGGCATGGGTGCTGCATCCCCGAAAAGGCCCCCGTCATCCGAGCCGGGATCGGGGGTGGCCAGCAAAAAGCGCGCGATGGCCCAGGCCAGCGTCGCCTTGCCCACGCCACGCGGCCCGGTGATCAGCCAGCCGTGATGCAGCCGACCCGAGTTGAACGCCTCCAGAAACGCCCCCTCGGCCGCCTGCTGCCCGATCAGCCGGGGCGTTTCACGCGGGTGTGGCGCGCCCTCCACGCGGTCCGGCTCGGGGGCGGTGGCGGCATCGCTCATGGCAGCCAGCTTTCGGCGATCTGACGGATATCGGCGGCGACGGCGTCTAGCTGGCGGTTGCCATCGACGGTGACGAAACGCGCGCTGAATTCCTGCGCGAGATCGAGAAACCCCTGGCGGATCTTCTGCTGCATGCTGTCGCCGAAGGATTCGAACCGGTCCTCGCCGCTGCCGCGGGCCAGAGCGCGGCCCAAACCGGTTGCAGGGTCCATGTCGATCAGGATGGTCAGGTCTGGTTCGCGCCCGATCATCAGGCTGTGCAACTGGTCCACAAGCCTGCGCAGATCGGCGCGCGCCAGCCCCTGATAGAGCCGCGTGCTGTCGGCGAAACGGTCGCAGATGACGATCTGCCCGGCCTCGAGCGCCGGGGCGATCGTGCGTTCCAGATGGTCGCGGCGCGCGGCGGTGAACAGCAGCAGCTCGGTTTCCGGCGACCAGCGGTCCCCGTCGCCTTCGAGCACCAGCGCGCGGATTTCCTCGGCGCCGGGGCTGCCGCCCGGTTCACGGGTCAGCACCACGTCACGGCCCGTACCGCGCAGATGATCGGCCAGAAGCCGGGCCTGGGTGGATTTGCCCGAGCCGTCTATTCCTTCGAAGCTGATGAAATAGCCGCCCGCCGTCAAAGCGTACCCTCAGGGCCTTGCCGCAACCGCGTGATGAGCAGCCCCGACACGGTGCGCATCCGGGCCATGAACCCGCCGCGCGGCACATCCTCGGCCGCCACCAGAGGCACCCGGGTTTCCGGCAGGCCTTCGGGGGCGAAAACCAGTTCGGCCAGTTGATCGCCGGCCTTGATCGGGGCATGCACCGGACCCTGATAGACCACCTCTCCCTCCACCCGATCCTCTGCCAGCACCGGCATCAATGTCGAGATATCCGAGGCCGGGGTCAGGCCGACGCTGGTTGCATCGCCCATCCAGACATCGGCGCGGGCCACTTCGACCCCGGCTTTCACAACGGATTTCTCGACGAACTGGCGAAAGGACCAGTTGACGATCGCCTCGGATTCCTCGGCCCGAGCCTGCCGTGATTCAAGGCCCGATATGACGAAAATCACGCGGCGGTCCCCTTGTTTGGCCGAGCCGACCAGACCATAGCCCGCTTCCTGGGTGTGGCCGGTCTTGAGCCCGTCCGCACCGATACCAAGCCCCAGGATCGGGTTGCGGTTTCGCGTATTCTGAGGGGCGCGGCCGTCGAATTCGAATTTGGTTTCCGCGAACATCGGGTAGAATTCCGGAAAATCCTCGATGATGTGACGCGAGAGCAGCGCGAGGTCGCGCATGCTCATGCGATGGCCCGCCGCGGGCCATCCGCTGGAATTCATGAAGGTCGAATTCGTCATGCCCATTTGCTGGGCGCGCTGCGTCATGTAGCGGGCGAAGCCCTCTTCCGTGCCATCGGGGCTGAGCGCCTCGGCCAGAACGACACAGGCATCATTGCCCGACAGCACGATGATCCCGCGCAAGAGATCCTCGACCCGGACACGATCCGTGGTATCGAGGAACATGGTCGATCCGCCAAAGCTCATGGCATGCTGGGACACCGGCAAGCGGTCATCGAGCGACAGGCGGCCATCGCGGACCGCCTCGAAGGTGACATAGAGCGTCATCAATTTCGACATCGAGGCCGGGGGCAGCGGCGCGTCGGCGTTCTTGGACAGAAGGACAGTGCCTGTCTTCATGTCGAACACGAAGGCGGAGGTGGCGCGCGTGTCGAAAGCCGCCGCCGGCGAAACCAGCGCGATCACCAGAAGAAGCGGCGTCAGAAGTCGGGACAGTCTGGGCATGATCTCTCGTCGTCTAGTTGGTTACCGGATAGGCGTCTTCAAAGCCGACGCCCCTGATCTTCTCAAGGAGCACGGACCGTTCGGATCTGCTTGTCGCCGGACCGACGATCACCCGCCAGAAAGTCTTGCCCTGGCTGCTTTGCTTCATGACGGTCGGCACCATGCCGTTCTGGCGCATGGCGGTGGCGGTATTCTCGGCGTTTTCCTCGATGCTGAATATGCCGATCTGGATGAAGGGCTTTTCAAGGCTCGAGGCCGCGGCGCGCGGCGGTGCTGCGGGTTGCGGAGCGGGGGCCGGGGCGGCTGCGGCTGTGGTGGTGGTGTCATCCGCAGCTTCGATGGCGGCGGCGGCCCCTGCAACGGGATCCAGCGCGCTTGTCTGCACCGCCTCGGGCGCTGCAACCGTGCCTGCGGCGTCCTCGGCGGGGGCTTCGGGTTCGGGCGCCTCTTCGCGGCGCAGGGCCGTGACATTCAGCTGAACCGGCGCACCGGCCAGCATGCCAAGGGCGGCTGCCGCATCCGAGGAGACCTGAAACACGGGGCCGGGGTTGTCGCGTTCGCGCCGAAACAGGGCACCGATGACGAAATTCGAATTCGACATGTTGCGGATGATGACGCGTTCCGGTTCCCTGACGTCGGGATGCGCGACCCAGACCCCGCCAAGCGACGGTCGTCCATCCCAGAGCCCCATGTCGGTTTTCTGGAACACATCGGGCGCTTCGACATCCCGCTCGACCAGCCGGACCGAGGTTGCATCGCCGCTGGTTGCGGTGCCGGAGCCCGCCTGATTGGCTCTGAACGGGTTGAACTCACCTGCAGTCTGACAGCCTGTCAGGACAAGCGTCATCCCGCTTGCCACGAGCATGCCTTTCCAGCCCCGTCCGCCACTTTTGATGAACTGCGTCATTCCCTGCCCCTTGCCTGTGTCGCGCGTCTTGCCGCGCCGCCTGATCGTGACCGGTTTGCCCGGCGTTATCATGGATGCGCCAAAGCTCGGACCGCCAGACGCGCGCACAGTCTAGCGCCTTGCTTGCGTCAAGAAAAGCGCACAGGTGCCATTCGGCGGAAATCCCCTGAGATCAGCGTCTTCCAGAATCGGAAAACAGTCTTTACGGAGATCGGGCTGGAGGAGTGGCAGAGTGGTCGATTGCACCGGTCTTGAAAACCGGCGTGCGTGAAAGCGTACCGTGGGTTCGAATCCCACCTCCTCCGCCACATAAATCAATTATATCTTTTAAAATCAGTATCATAATCCATAGATATACAATATTTTCCCACAATTTTACCCACCATTATTTTTGAATGGCTGGGAATTGCTGCGATTTAAATTTGATCCAGCACAATATCTTGCCAACCCTGCGGTTTGGCCTTCTAGCAATTTGGAGCACAAGCAAGTTACGGCGCGGATTTACCCTCGCGCGCGTATTGGTCTCGAAATTTAGAGGAAATGAGCTTTGCGGACTATCTGCGAGTTTTTCGACGCCTCAAAAAACCAAACCCTGCGACGGCTCCCGCTAGAAGCGGCAGCGTTGCCGGTATCGGAACGGTAGAAATATTAAATTCGATTGCGACTTCATATTCGCTCGCAAAGTTGTAGCCGCCTGATCGTTCTGCCTGCAAGGTATCATAGCAAACGAGACCCCCTTCTGAATCTGTAGTGGCCAAACCGTTAATCGAATTTAAGTTTCGAGAGTCAATAATTCCCCTTCCTGCATTTAAACAGTTCCCGAAATTTTCCGCATAAAAACCGGGAGGAGTATCGAATTTGGTAATTTGCCAAGTTGCAGATAAGATACCCAGAAAGTCTGGATTGATGATTGACCACGTGTACCTGCCGCTCGGGAATTCAAAACAATCAGCCGCTCCGCCTAGATCATCGCTTGGCCTGCAGTTCCCCGAAATCGAAATTTCAAACGTGTTTAAGCCTGGTTCTAAAAAATAGCCCCAACCATTTGCTTCATCTATAAATTCTGGCGTAATAGTCTTAGCCTGCAAGTCGCTAGCATTCACAAGTGCCAGACCTCCTGCAAGCGTGGCGGCCAATAAGCTAAATATGCGGTTCTCTGTTCTCAATTTCATAATAAAAATCCCTTAAATTATGCGGAAAGTGTGCGATACGAAGTCAAAATCTGTCAATGGTAATGCTGAATCCACCCAGATTCCCGCAAGCGGTGCTGGCACAAAGTCCGACAGTTCAGATACTTATTAGCGATATCAGAACGGAAATAAGCCTCTCCGCTTTCAGCGACTCCTTTCAGATACTTCAATTATTAGCGATATCGTTTGAAAAGTATGCGCAAAAACGATTCTGCCTTCGACGCCTCGCCGCTCGCTTCCTGCACCCCGCGCAACAATACCGCGCATCCGCCCTGCGCCAGTCTGGCAGATCATCGCCACACCAGCGGCAAAACCAATCGTGCCAAACCAGACGCTTCAAGATTGCAACAGCCCGCGCTTTACGGTTGCCGACATTACCGCTCCACAAATACGGCTCATAGGTCGCAAGTAGCCGTCCCTCGTATTCCTCGAACCATACGGTATTTGGATCAGGTCCAGGCATTGCGACCTCCCTCTATTTGCACACCCAAAAACGGGTTAAGTGATTGCTTTTCATTCATTCCCATAACTGATTTCTCCCGCTCCAAACCCGCCCGCGCGGCCCGTGCTTTTCCCATTCCGTCAAGCTGCGCCATGCGTCCAATGAGACAACGCGCCCGGTATAGGTCAGCGGCCTTTCCCCTACCGTTTCGCCATATGGAAAGGCGGTTTTCGTTTGTCTGACGCTGGGCTGAGGTTTGGAGATTTGAGCCGCCCCGCCTGCTAAACCTGCTATTCCTGCTAAACTCGGTTCACTCGTGGTTTCAGGCTCTTGCGGTGGCGCGGCCTTGGGGCGGGGCTGTACCGCCCCATCCAAGCAGCTTAACGCGTATTGCGCATCAAACCAAATCGCCGCCCCCTCGCACGATCCGCCACGCTGCCTTGCGCGCGCTACCGCGAACAACGGTGCCGGGTTCGAGCGGTTGCAGCCAGCCGTGCTTTTCCAAGAGCGTCAGCGCCGCTGTTGCTGTTTTGCTATCGCGCAAACCGTACGGTCCCTTTTGCAACGCCTCACCCAGAATGATTTCCGGCTCCGCCCAGCTTTCCAGAAGCCATTTGCGCAGCTTTTCCGCCCGGTGCATTTCAGTGGATACGGTTGCCGCATGGGCGAGCCGTGCGGCCTCGGACAGGTAGAACTGCGCCAGCGTGATTGCATCAGCCATATCCTTCGCGGCAACCTCGACCGCGTGCAGATCCCGCCAGAGCGTCAAAACCCCAGCGATGCGCGCAGCCTGTTCCGCTGCCTTTGAAGCCGTGCCGGTGATGTGTTCGAGATTGCCGCCCTTACCTTGGGCCACCTCGATTGCATCCGAGAACTGTATCAAGAGCGTCTTCGCGTCATCGCCCAGCGCAAGGATGCGGGGCTGCAATTCGCGGGTGTCGGAATCCATTGGCAAAGGCGTTTCAAGGATAGCGCGCAGCCGCTCCGAGAACGCCGCCAATGCCCCATTGTCGGGCTTTATCTTGCAATGAAACCTCGTGCCGATTGCGCTGGGCGGTTCGCAGATCAGGAAGCGGGGCAGAAAGCCGCTATCCGCCGCCAGGGGGTCAGCCATGAAGGCATGCGCGACGCCCGGCTGCGCCATTAGATGCACCGCCAACCGCCGCCCATTGAGCGTATATGCCCCGTCACCAGCCCGCGTGCGCCGGATCGGGTTGCCCTGCCATAGATCATTCAAGGCAGTCAGCGTCTTTTGGCGGTTGTCGCTGTTCATGGCGTGCCCGCCAAGGAATTGCCCGCCTTCATCCGAAAAGATGCCAAGCGACGGTTGCCCGGTCGCATAGAGCCTGGTCAGCCCTTCAAAGGTCGGTTCCGTGACCACGCGGTCAGGGCAAGGCGGCGCGGCGGGTTCCCGGCCTTGCGCATCCAGATCGGCCTGCGCAGCGGCCTTCTTTTCGCCTTTCCCCTTTTTGATTTCGCTTAGGATGCGCTTGCGTTCTTCGCCCCATATCGCCAGCGCGTTTTGCCATGCCTGCACGTCATCGCGCTGGGCCTTGGCCTGTTCCTTTTCATGCTCGCGCAAAGCGGCCATCAACGGCGCGTCGCAGCTTGATTTGCGCTCGCCACTTGCGGCGACGGTCAGGCAGTAGAGCGATAGCGGGCGCGGCCCGTTTAGCGTCTCGACATTGGCAAAGCCCTGCAGGGCCAGAGACGCCACCGCCAGCGCCGATTGCGCCGGTATGGCGACCGGGGCAAGGGTCAGCCCCTGCACGGCCTCTACAGCGGGTTGCAGCGGCCCCAGGGCGCGCACCGGATAGGGTTCACCGGCCGGGATTTCTCTTAGGAGCGGTTGCGGGCCTTCAGTTTTGAACGGGATAGGTTGCGGAGCGGTCATGCTGCATCCCCTTTCTTGGTCAAAATGTCGTTCCAGTCGCGGCCATCGGGGGCGGTCAGAAGTGATACCTGCCAGCCCAGCGCGGTCGCACGTTCAGCAAAGGCATGCGCCGCCGCCTTGCCGGGCGCATCGCCGTCCGGGGCAATGGTCAGCCGGTGTGGATCGGGTGGCAGATGCAGCCCGCGCATCCCAGACGTGGACAGCGCCGCCCAAATGCTCGCAGGGCCGCTCAAAAGGCCACAGGAAAGCGACAGTGCAGTTTCGATGCCCTCTGCAACCACAAGCGCGCCGTGCGCTTCTGACAGCCTCACAGCGCCGCCAGCGGTGCGGCCCAGCATGGCCTTGTCAGGCGCGACACCGGCCTTCCCAGCGCCATCGTCGGCAAGGTAGGTGCGATGCACCGCAAAACCGTCGCCGCCCTCAACTAGTGCCACCATGGCAGGAAGCCGTTTTGCAGCCGGGTGCCAACATTCAGGAACAAAGCGCAGGGTTTCGGGAAGGGGGCAGAGTATGCCCCGCCCCCTGAGATAGGTTTCTGCCAGCGTGCCAGCGACAGGGCGCGCATTCTGCCAGAGCCGGTGCGCTTGCTTGGCCCGTTTTTCGGCATCAGCACGGTCCTGGGCTTCACGCTTCTGCGCTTCCAGCGGATCTGGCGCGGCATAGTCTCCTGGGGCAAGCCCCGCCGCAGCCAGTATATCCCGAAAATCGCAGTCAGATTTCTTGCAATGCGCCAATAGCCGCCCGCCATCGCCATCGGCCAGGGTCAGGGCGTTTTGCCCTTTTTGGCCCTCAGCCTGACAGACGGGACATGGTGCGCTGCCATAAAGGCGATACCATTTCCCGCGAAGGGTTTGGGTGATCTGTTTCGCGTCCATCAGCACGCCCCCCAGATCAGCACCGCCATAGCCTGCGCCTGTGCCTCGGTCAGCCCGTGGGCGCGCATTAGAAAAGAGATTTGCAATTGTCTCATTTCATGGCCCCCACCAATTCGAGCGGGTTATACGGGCCAGCGCCTTCGACGCGGGCCAGTGTGCGGCCTTCAATATCTTTCAACACACGGTCAGGGTTGCAGGTGCAAACACGCTCATTGGTGTAAATCGTGCACCAGTAGTCGTGCTGGATTTCCGGGATATAGACGTGACCGCGCTTGATATGCTTTCGCAGCGCAGCCGCCCAGGCGCGACGTGCGCGCCGCATGCCTTGTGGGGTTGCTCGCGTCATGTCGCACTTCCTTCCCAGTCCAGAGATACACCAGAGCACAGCACATAGCGCGCGTGATGCCCCGGAGAGTCGCCTTCATGCGGCTCCGTGATAGTTTCGATTTCGACCCCCAGCGTGCGAAGGTCGTGCACATATGCCGCCCAGCGTGGCGCAGGGTTGTTTATTGGCGTGCAGCCTTTGGCACCTGCCCTGCGCAGTTGTTCGAGCGCCCAACGGTCGCGGCCAGAAACCGCTATATTGAACGGTTCGCCCGCGCTGGGCGTGATGCGGTAAGGCGTCCCGCCGGTCTGGCGTTCCGCATGCTTGGGTGATACAATTCGAGTGTCCGTTGCAGCCGCAAACGGATCATCCCGCGCCGTGTCAGCATGCCCGCTGCACGGCGCAACCTTTTTGCCGGTCATGGATCATGCCGCGTCTGTTTTGCGGCTTTCGACCCATGCAGCAATATCGGCTTCGCGCCAGCCAACTGCGCGCTTGCCCAGCTTGATCGGTCTGGGGAAGTTATGATCAGCCATCATGGAGTAGAGCGTGGAACGTGAGAGTCCCGTTATTTTTTCTACTTCTGGGCGGCGGATTATTTTATCAAGCATAGTTTGTGCCCTTTAATGGACACGCTGGTTTAGGAACTCCAGCGTATGTTAGGCTACCCGTTCTAAGGGCAGCTTCACTACCGGTTATTCCCCTCCACTCACTTTAATTTGCCTCTTTTGGAAGGTAGGCTCCAGGGCAATTCAGAAGCTTGGCCTTGGTAGCTACCAAGCTTTTCTTAATAACGCTAAAATCGTCTTTCTGGTATTCAAGGTCAAGAGAATTTCTACATATAGTAGTCATTCCATAATGAGACCCTACAGATTTGCTGCTAACTGCATGCTAGTTTCCGTCCTTAGCCGCATTGTGTTTCAAATTTCGTTAAGGGCCTTACTGGGAATCCCACGGATCGCGCGAAAGCAGTCCTTCGCTGTACTTGCAGGCTGGATGCAAGGCTACCAAGGTTTCTTAGCAGGACGGAGCGACCGTCAAGAAATAGGCCCGTAAGTCCTGAAGCCGACGGGCCTAAAATGCTGAAATTGTCCACGCGCGGAGGGGCCAATACAGCCCAGCAATGTGAAGCCAGCATAATGGATTTTTGGTTATATGGCGCTTGGTTTTAAAGCACCGCTTTTACCAACACCGGCCGTTTGCCAGTATTAGGGATATCATCGGGTCGCGGGACGAAGCAGCGGTTCAGGCAACTCCGTTATCTCGCCATAGAATTAGCGCTTTCTTATTGTAGTTAATAGATCTCCGTTTGTGGACGGAATACGCTTTGAAGCTTCAAGAGACCCGATATCGCATGCTTTTCTTTGTCTTCATCATCGGCATATTGGCAATCGGCTGGTACGTTCCACAAGCGATCGTTAACAATGCACGCTTCCGATTTGCAGCGTTGCTTGCTGTGCTCAGCGCGTTGCTGCTGGGCGCTCTGTTCATCTGGACTGGATCACAAATATTCGGCGTATTAGGGTTTGGGGATGCGAAGAAAGAGTTTGAACGCGGCTTCAATGTCTGGAAGGTCATGTTATTCTTGGCGCCAGCGGCTGCTCTCCACGCCCAACGAAGCTTGTACAGCGACAACGGGTCCAACAAGTGATTTTCCTGTTGCTTGTTGGAAATAACATCAGCAGTCTTTTTTACCGTGATCAGATCGAATGACCCGTGAGCGGGACTTTTTCTCTATCGGATGCTTGAGATCGGTTAGGCTAAGTTATCCATTGGAAGAACAGCGGTATTCGCTATGCTGCCGATACTGCGCGGCGGACTAGCGCTCAAGAGCGAACCTGAAACGGCGGCTTGCGCCCTCTGCCACATACTAAGCCCGCCCGCGAGGGCGGGCTTTTTACACCAGCCCGCTATACACAAAAGGCATCCGTCACAGGTAATCGCTGGAGGCTCAACTTCTCCCCCCAGAGGCGTAAGGCAAATAAAGGGGGACGAAACAGCTTCGAGCGCTTACAGTGAAATCATGCGGCGCATCGACATCACGCATAAGAAAATCGCAGCCGGTCACTACGAGGTCTTTGCGGACGGTAAGATCGTGGCTACCGCGTGGAAACATGGTCGCGACGACAACATGCCTGGAAAATGGACCTGGGAGCCGGTTGGCGAGGTGCTCGATCCACGTTGCAAATGCAGTATGCACCTCACCTTGAAAAGAGCAGAGGACGAGATTGAATACTCCGTTTTTCTAGCCCGCCATGGACATTACAGGAAGCCATAATGACCGAGCATCGTTACTATGTTACCAAAGCCCCATCTTTATTAGCACCCAATAGACGAATCCCATCATTGCTCCAATGGTTCCACCAACCATGAAGTCTTTGGGCGTATTGGCACCAAAGATGAAAGTCGAAACGCCTGCAAGAAGACCAAACCAAAAGAGATATGGGAGGAGTTTTTCAGGCTTCTTCTGAGGGCTAGATTGGCTCTGAGGCAGCTGTTTACTTGAGGTTGGCTGTGCTCGATGGCGAGGTGTCAGCGAATGTGGTGTGTCATTTATTGCTTGGGGCTTAGGTGCTAATGCTGATGCAGGTTTCGTTGTGGAAGCCGGAGGTGCCAAGGCGTTCGCCTGAGCCTCCTTCTCTTTGATGTTTGCAATCATCTCTTCGCGGGATGGAAATGGCGGAGCTTTCTTTTTGTCGTCCCACTCGAAATACCTACCGATATTGCAGAACAAAGGTTTGCCACCACGAACGAAAGCGATTTGAGATTCTGCGGTCTTGCCGTCCTGCTCCAACCGAATGAGGTTGGCGACGGCTTGCGGTGAGAAACGAGGCTTACCAACCACTCGTGAAGCAGTAGTGTTAAACCGCGCCAAGTTCTCGTTGTATTCTTTCTGAGCATACTCAAGGTCGAGCCTGAAACTGTCGTTAATTGCTTTCTGCTCACCACGAGAATACGCGTTGGGATTTTTCCGCATGTCATCCCATTGCTTTTCGGTCCTTCGATAGTCTTGACCCATCGGACCCTCCCCGAACTTCGGTTCATTGGGCAGGTCGGTGATATCATAGTTCCCAATTTTGTTGGATATGAAGTCCAGAGTTTTCGGGTCGCTGATACCGAAGAACTGATGCAGGTCGCTTGAGCCGAAGAACGTCCCTGCCCCATCCTGACCATAGAGCTTCCATAGCTGCTCCATGTCCTGAAGGAAAGGCCACAGGTGCAGCCCCTTCGACGGCATACCGCCAATAGCCTTCGAAATCTCACTGATTTGCCCGAGGCTGAAGAATTCGTCCAGAATGAAAAGGCATCGCTCGCCCAGTTCCGAGCCGTCAGGCATAGGTTCCTGCATGGCCCGGATTCCGCACCGGACCATCAGACGCAGAAACCGAGCGTGCTTTTCCTCATCCAGCATTTCGAAAGGGAGGGAGACGAAAACGGACGCCTTGCCACGCTTCAAGTCGCTCATCGAGAAGGTCGATGACGAAAGGACCGGTGTCATTGCCTCGCTGTCCAGCCAGTTGGTGTGGGCTTCAGCGTTGGATATGAAGTAGCTGCCTTCCTTCGCGTTGGCTGCACTCGCGCCTGCCCGCATCATTTTGCTGAGGGACGAGCTTTGCGCATTCTCCATCTCGGAGATGGCCATCTCGAACAACCCGCCTTCGCGTTGGTCTGAAAGGATTTCACGAACAGAGATGAGGTTCTGCTCGTCTGGCGGCAGATAGGTCAGAACGTAGGCGATGAGGCCAGCAATGATTCTTGAGCCGCCATTGTCCCAGTAGACCGCGCCCGTGTCGCCGGAACGCAGCACCGTACCGTCGGCGATCGCCAAAATATCCTCACGGTATGTCAGCGAGTTGGGGTCGAGGTCTGCAAGCGGGTTGTAGGATGCAAGGACGTCCTGCGGCACAGTTGCTCGCTTGAAGGGGTCAAGCACATGGACAGCCTGCCCCTTGTTTTTTCGCGCCTCCCAAGAAACGCTCGCGGCTTCTCCCTTCGGGTCAATCACAAGCACATTGTGTGGCCATGTGCGGAGATTGGTGTTGATGACCCCTACCCCCTTGCCCGTTCGAGCGCCTGCGACCGTGATGGCGTGGCGAAGTGTTTTGATGCCAAGGGGGATTTCGTTTAGCTCGCCGATATACAGGTGACCTTCCTCAAAAATATACTCGGTAGGGTCGGCAGAGCCTTTAGGCCGAGTATTCACGGTTTGCGCCCCTCATCCCCACGGTCACGAGACGCTTCACGCCACGAACGGCCAAGACCTTCGGGGCCTCTTTCCTTTTTGCTTCCAACCTCCTGCCGTCGCTCTGAGAGCGACCTCTGCTGCGCGGGTTTCTGCTCCGGCTCATGCCGGCTGCGCTCCTGTTTCAACAGGCTCTCTTTTATGCCTCGGTCAATCTCCGCGTTCATATCCTGACGTATCTGTTTTTGATGTTGGTCGAGTTCAGCACCATGCGAGATGCGAACATTGTGGCTCACCATCTGGCGCACCATCTTTTCACGTTGTTCGCGCGGAAGTCCTTCTGATTTTTTCATTGTCAGTTGCAACTGTTCTTTAGCGAGCATCTGCTTCTGAACTTCCTTCTCAACGATGTTCTTTTCTTCGCGTTTGGCTCGCTGTTCTTCAATCTTCAGTTTTTCATCGCGAAGCATCATTGCTTCGTGATGATGCTGACGTTCGGCTGGATCGCGAATCTTCTCTATTTCCAGCAGGCGTTTCCTGTCATCCAGTGATCTTTTTTGATCATCTGGCTGTTTTGATGCTATGTTAAATTCTTGTTTTTTATCCATTTTAAGGAGACCTATGACTGACAAAGAACTGACATTCTCTAGTCCCCCAAAATACGGGATAATCCTATCCCAGTTGGTGGACCACTTCAGTTGGGGTATTCCAATCCTACACCGCCAATAATCCATTTAAGAGTTGTACAATAACCGATTACATCTTGGCGGAACCCGTCAAGTGCAAAACCAACTTCTCTTAGAGTTTCAAATAGTTCAGCCATTGGTACTATTCTTCCGCCTTGAGGTCGTTGCTGCGGTATTGGTACGCTTTTGAGCGCGAGTTGTTTCAACAGCGGCTGGAGGCAATATTGTCTGAAAAATGCGGTTTGATAAAGTTTTATTCCCAAGACAAAGGCTACGGCTTCATTTCAGTTCACCATGGGAGTGATGTTTTTTTCCACATTACGAACGTCTCTGACCGTTTACCCCCTAAAGTAGGAGATCAAGTTTCCTTCTCCTGCAGAGAGTCGAAAAAAGGGGGCCGCGTTGAAGCCGTTAATGTGAGTGTCATCAAGGCGGCACCTTTAAGCGAAGATCAAGAACCGGCTAGAAAAGAAAAACCAGAATACCGCGCAGAGCTAAAGGGGTTTCCCTGTATTCGAGGCTCGCACATTAATGGTTATAGAGTTGCCGAGGAAATTGGACACCTAGAGGCTCATCCCCCGCACAAATGGGAATGGTTTGGCTTCGGCCGCCACTATGTTAAGTGGTATACTTCAGTGGATGAAGCCAGAGAGGCACTAATCAAAGACGCCCGAAAGCGCGGCGCAAATGCTATTTTTGATTTCGTGTGGCATCGCGATGATACCTATTCTTTTTGGGCAGAGGGTCGCGCCGTCTACCTAGTTCCGTCAGATTAGATTGGCGAATAAAAGTTCTACATCATCATATTGATTTCGTTGGTGTCTGAACGACCAAGCCAGCTCAGACAATCAGTCGTTTGAAGCATGTGCCCAACGTCAATTTTTTACATTACCTCTCCAGTTTCACTTGCAGCGCGATAAGTTAGCCACTCCGCGCTGCCAAATACCCCGCCCAATTTTCCATCATCTTGCGACGTTTCTCGACCATATCGGATCGGGCATAAGCGGCCTCGGCCTTATCCTTGACCACATGTGCAAGCGCAGCCTCAGCAACCTCGCGCGGGAAATTGGTTTGTTCCTGTGCCCATGTGCGGAAGGATGTGCGGAAACCGTGAACATGCACGTCGAAGCCCTGTTCCTTGACCAGCTTGGAAAGCGTCATGTCGGATAACGGCTTATCCCGCATGGACGGGAATACCAGCCCGGATGCACCGCGCAGCGCCTCGGCCTCTTTCAAGATTTCCAGCGCCCGCGCCGACAATGGCACACGATGCGGCTTTTTCATTTTCATCCGGCTTGCCGGAATAACCCATGTAGCAGTTTTAGCAGTTTTAGCAGTGTCACCGCCGTGAAATTCCATTTCTTCCCAGAGCGCGCCGCGCACTTCGCCTGAACGCGATGCGGTCAATATCAAAAATTCCAGCGCCAGTTTGGTAGCGGGCCAAGCGTTCGAGTGTTGCACCGCCTCGATGCACTCGGACACCTGCGCATAGGGAAGCGCCTTGCGATGGTTTTTTATGGTTTCGTGCTTGGGCAATGCCTGCCCGATGTTCTCGGCAGGGTTATCTTGCCGCCAACCTTTTGCAACAGCCCATTTCATAACGGTGCCGATCCGCTGGCGCACCCGCCGCGCGGTTTCCGGCTTTTCCAGCCAGATCGGTTGCAGCACGGCAAGAACATCGGCTGTTGTTACATCGCCGACCTTAAATGCCCCTATTTTCGGAAAGGCATAGGTTTCCAGCGTGCTGATAAACTGCGAAGCGTGCTTTTGATTGCGCCATGTGGGCTTGTGCATTTCGTGAACCTTGCGCGCAGCCTCGGCAAAGGTCAGCACCGCCTGCGCCTCGCGCTTGGCCTGCAATGGATCCCCACCCGCCCGCGCCAGCTTTTTGTTTTCCAGCGCTATCTCGCGGGCCTCGGCCAGGGAAACATATCCCGCGCCGCCCAAGCCTATGTCGCGGCGCTTGCCGCGAATGGTGATGCGCTGCACCCATGACTTGGAGCCGTTGGGCTGCACCAAGAGAAACAAGCCATTCCCATCGGAGTATTTGCCCGGTTCGACTACCTGGCGAACAAACACAGCGGATAGCGCCTTTTCGGGATGCCGTTTACTGCCCGTTTGGTTCTGCGCCATCATCCAACCTGCGTTTCCATCAACGTTTCCAACATTTATTCCCACACTTTTTGTGGGAAGTAAATGGAAACTCTCGGAACACGATAGACAGGCGACATCCATCAATAGCCTGAATTTAAAAGCGTTATTGGACATGATCGGAACATATCAGAAAATGCAATGGCGGACACCTCCTCCGCCAAGGCGCGCAGCAACGTGCGATCCGGAAGTGGTACAAAGTCGCCGACGACAATCTGATTCTCCACGCCGTGACGTCGCGCAACAAACTCTGACCCCACAGTTATTGCTCTTTCTGCGAGCTTATCCGGCGCACATTTGAACGCGTCCTCGAGCGCATCACGGTTTAGTCTCAATGAGATCTTGTTCTGACCAGGGCGCCCGTAAAAGGAGGCATCGTTCAGGATCACCACGCGTACCTACTGCGCCCTGCCGCCGCGCACGCGTCCGGTCAGGCCCGAAGCGTGCGGGCGAAGGCGCGGATATCCTCGACCAAAAGGCCCGGTTCCTCCATGGCCGCGAAATGCCCTCCGCGGGGCATCTCGGTCCAGTGCCGGATGTTGTAGATACGCTCTGCGTAAGACCGGGGCGACCAGCGCAGCATCTCGGCGGGAAACAGGGCGCATGCCGTTGGCACCTCGACCCGCGCGCCGTCCGGCGACAGAACCCGTCCCCCTTCCTCGCGGCGGCCATAATAGATCCAGGATGCAGTATTGAAGCTGCGGGTCGTTATGTAGATCATGATCTGGGTCAGTAGGTCATCCTTGGAATGCGCGGTCTCGATGTCGTCATTCCGGGTATCGGACCATGCATGGAACTTTTCCAGCATCCATGCCGCGACACCCACCGGGCTGTCCATCATGGCATAGCTGAGGGTTTGTGGCCGGGTCGCCATCTGCGTACGGTAGCCCTCTTCCATGATCTGATCCTGCTCGAAGGCTTTGGCCCAGGCCACCTCTTCGGCGGTCTGTGGGCCCTGCGCATGGCGCATCAAAAGTGCGTTGATATGGATCGCGGAACACTGCGCGGCATGGTCAAAGCCCAGCCACGAGGCGATCGCACTGCCCCAGTCACCCCCTTGCGCCATGTAACGGTCAAAGCCAAGGCGCTGCGTCATCAGCGCGTTGATGACCCCCGCCATGCGGCGTGGCCCGTAGGGACGCGGCGGCCGGCCCGAAAAAGCGAAGCCCGGCAAAGACGGGGCTATGACCGTGAACGCATCTGCAATATCGCCGCCGAAACGCTCGGGATGCGCCAACATGTCGATGATCCCGTAGAACTCGGCCACCGAGCCCGGCCAGCCATGCGCGATCATCAAAGGCATCGGTTTCGGCCCGCTGCCCGGTTCGTGGATGAAGTGCATGTCAATGCCGTCTACATGCGCGCGATAATTCGCAAAGCTGTTGATCCGCGCCTCTTGCGCACGCCAATCGAACCCGTCGATCCAATATGTACAAAAGTCCTTCAAAACCTTCATATTCGTACCATATTGCCAGCCTCCATCATCAGGCATTTCATGCCAAGGAAAGGCTGCGATACGGTCCCGAATATGTGCCAGCGTCTTATCCGGCACATGAAATGCGAATGGGGTTATGTCCGGTTTTCCAGCGCGAGCGTCATCTTGCAAGGCCTTGATCCTCTTTGGAAATATGGTGCAGCCCGGCCGCACATCACGGCCCGGACCTTATGGATGGTTGCACAGCCCCCGATGCATTTCCACCGGCTTGTATCGCAGGCCAGCAAAGCAAGAGGGGCGCGGTATCACCCGCGACCCTCATGAGGTTTGCGTGCATATCAAAGGCGAGATCCACTACATGTGGCGCGCTGTCGATCACGAGGGCGAAGTGCTGGACGCCTTTGTTTCAAAGCGGCGCGATCGTAAGGCCGCGTTGAAATTCCTCAGGAAATTGATGAAACGCTATGGTCGGCCCGAACATGTCGTGACCGACAAACTACGATCCTATGGCGCCGTCATGAAGGAAATCGGCAATGCCGACCGCCAGATGACCGGACGCTGGCTGAACAACCGCGCCGAGACTTCGCATCAGCCGTTCCGACGACGAGAACGCGCCATGACCCGCTTCCCGCGTCTGCCAAGTCTGCGAAAATTCGCCGCCATCCACTCTTCGGTTTTCGACCCCTTCAATTCGGAACGAGGCCTCTCCAGCCGACAGATTTTCAAAAGAAACCAAGCCGCTGCTCTTGCCGAGTGGCGCGGTCTTTGCTTGGCATAAAAGGCAACCGCCCTGACCTAGCTGAGACGCGTTCGAATTCGTCTGACACCCCCTCTCGTGCGCTGTGTTCAAATGATGCAAGGCCGGTTGCTGGTTCATAGCCTTGGCACGCGCAAACCGGACCGTCCTGTGGACATCGCGGGGTATGTCAACCAACCCCAAGGCAGCCAAAAAAAGGAGAAAAATGGACGACTTTTGCGCCACCCGCACCGACAATCGGGCGGCGCTCCCCTGGTCGGGTTTTGCACCGCTGTTCTCATACCAGGTCCGTGGATTTAAATCGGCTCTATGCGTTGAAGAAAGACTGCGATTTGGGTGCGGTTTACCGCGTTCAACTTGTCTTTGAGCGTGCTCACGTAATGCTTCACGGTACGCTCGCTGATGCCAAGTTCATCCGCGATCAGGGGGTTGGACAGCCCCGACTTTATGCGATTTGCGACTTGTTGTTCGCGCACAGACAGGCCCAATTCCGACTTGCAGATCTCGCGTTCCTGCTGCTGTCTGCGGCTGAACAGCAGTTTCGTCGTCAGGGACTGGCCGATGAAGCTGCGCCCGTGCAAGATACGGGTCAGCGCCTCGTCCAGTTCGGAGGATTCAACCTCGGCCGTGAGAAGGCCTGCACATCCGGCATCGGCCAGGGCGATCGCCATATCCATATCGTTGAGGTCACATAAGGCGAGCACATGGTGGTTCTCGATAAGGCGTATCAGCCGATGGGACAGCTTGGTATTCTGTCTTGTCCGCGAAGACCCGCTGAGATCGACGATGTTGACAGTACCGCGCTGAGACTTGAGCGCTGCATCAGCGTCGTTGACACTGTTGAATTCGTTGCAGGTTTCATATTTCCCCAGACCCTGCAACATCGCGCCCACACCGAGCCTTACAACAGAATTCGCTGAAATCACATTTACTTGTTGTTTCATTGTTCGTCCTCACCGGCATCACTTCGTCAACCTTGAGAAATCTTCATGCTGACGGGGCCTGTGATCCGAAGATGGTCACGCTTGAAACGATTCTCATATACCGCTCAAATGGTAACCCGCCGAGCTGAGGACGATCCGGGCACCATGGCCAGGGCGTGTCACGAAACAACAGGCTGAATGAAGGTTCCAGAGGCATTTCGGCAAGACGCGTGTGACCGGGTGGGCAAAGAGCGTCGAATTCGACAAAATTGAGTATCCAACGACCGCTTCCCGCCCATTCGAGCACGATGCGCGACCACATAACATACTATGAAATAGGTATATTCCGTTTGGGACTATGGAAACTCACCTGTCTTTCAGCAAGGTTGGTGACAATTAAATCCAACCTAAGTCACACGGACTTCAATGATTTCCATACTCATTTTGGAGGACAACTCCACGTTGGCGAACCGCCTCAAGGATATCCTGATGCAGTGGGAATTCGTGGCGCATGTCGGATTGTGCTCTTCGATTGCGGATGCGAACCGTCTGATCGATCAAAATAATTGGGACGTGTTCCTGTGTGACCTTGGCCTGCCCGATGGCGACGGCAAGGAGAGCATCAGGAAATACACTGATGCCAATCCCGATGGCATCAGCATCGTCATTTCATCCAAGTCCGATGATACCAGCATCATGTCGGCCATTCAGTCCGGCGCGGTGGGCTATATCTACAAGGACGATCATTCCATCCAGATCGTGGATGCTGTCAAACTTGCACTGAACGGCCAGTCACCGATATCACCATCAATTGCGTACTCGGTCGTCCACATGCTGGCGAACGCCGAACAATCGCCCACCCCCAGAAAATCCGAACCACGCGACAACGGCATTCTGACTCAGCGCGAGGTCGAGGTTCTCTCGGCGATCTCAAAGGGCCTGACATATGTCGAGACATCCGAAGTGTTGGGGATATCCAAGAATACCGTTCCGGTCCACATCCGGAACATTTACCGGAAGCTGCAGGCGAATAACCGTTCCGAGGCGGTCTTCGAGGCGCAAAATCTTGGTATCAAGCTTTGAGTACAGCAAAATTCAGGCGCATGATAACCGTGCTGGCGCTTCCCGTCGCCGTCGCCGTATCCATTTTCATTCAATATCTTGTCAACCACCCTTTGGACTATACGGTCGCCATCAATCAGATGGTCAACGCATCAGGCGAAACCATAGAGCTGCCCCTCAAGGAATTTCCCGTTTCGGCAGGCCCATCCCCGATATCGCTTCATATCGAGGTGCCGCCCCTTGCCGAGAGCGATTTGGCGCTTTTCGCTCCCGGTCTCAGCGGAAAGGTCAGGCTATGGATAGGTGGCGAGTTGATGTTCGACAATTTCAGCGCGACCGACACAGGAGATATCAACTCTCTGGATTTCATCTATGTCGATTGGCCGGAAAACACCGATAGCACCGCAACCGAGTTGAAGATCGAGTTTGATGGGCCCGACAGCAAGCCAATCTTCTTTTCACCCATTTACATAGGCGAGCGCGACACGCTGCATCGTAAGGCAGTGACCCTAGATTTCATGCGCGTCCATGTTCCTGAGGCCAGTTTCGGCGTTTGCGCAACATTGCTGTTTTTCCTGATCTACCTGATGGTTATCGGGGCTTTGGGCAATGAAGCGATCATGCCGCTGGTCATGATCCTCGTCTTGATGCCATTTCTTGCGATCCGATGCTATTCCTACGAAATAGCCCTTCTGCATGACATCTTTCCATATGTTTTTCCGTTCTCACTCGCGGCGATTGTTCCCAGTTTTGCTCTGATGTTCGGACTTCAAAAATCGCCATGGAATGGTGGAAAGCAGAAATTTTTGCTCATCAATCTCGCAGTTGTGGCAATGACCTATCTTGCGACCGCAATGCCTGATGTCACCATCCATTCCGTGAACCTCAATTTTGTTGCGCCGGCACTTTTTCTTAGCACCCTGTTCACTTTTCTATTCTCCTGGCTGATGTTCATGCGCCACGGGCAATGGTCGTTTTTCCTACAGGCTTTTTCTTTCGGCAGCCTCGCTTTCTCGGTGTTATTTGACCTTCTTGTTTGGTCTGGCTGGGTGAACACCGTCCCGGTCTCCGGGTTCGCGCTGAACTATCTGGCTTTCTCGCAGGTGTTGATATTGGCACATCATCACGGAGCGTCTGTTTTGCGCGTGCGCAACAATGAGCTTTCCAACCTGCGCCTTCTGGCTGAACAGCGAAAACAGATCGAAGCCTCTTTTCAGAAATCGATTGAAAGTGAACGCAGGGCCATTCAGGCAGAAGAGAAAGAGAAACTGGCCGCAAACCTTCACGATGGCGTCCTGTCGTATCTCACCTATGTTTCGGCTTTAACCAAGCAAGCCGACCCGGGCCTGCTGCCACAGATCGGATCCTTGGTGGGTCTGGCGATGATCGAAATGCGCACTGTCGTTCGTTTCGTCGCGGATCGCCGCACCTCGTCGGACATTTCCGTGTTGGCATTTCTGGCAGTGTTCAGGGATGAAACACAAAAAGCCCTGTCAGTCGTCGGTATTGAAATAAGCTGGCATCTATTGGACTTGTCGCGCATCTCGGCAACAAGTTTCGACGCCAATCTGTCCTTGATGCGCATCCTGCAAGAGGCCGTGCATAACGCGACCTACAGGGCGCAGGCGAGGTATATCTCGGTCACCGCCGTTCTGAACGACAACGATTGGCTTACGCTGGAGATCCTCAATTCCGGAGGGGCGCCATTTTGCAGCACGACACCCAAGGGGCACGGCATTCACAATATGGAGCAACGGGCCCTCAAGCTTGATGGAACCTTCGAAATCGAGCCAAGGCCGGATGGGGCGCTTGCGCGGGTGCGGCTGCCCCTTGGCACCCATTTCGTCCGTAGCGGTTAATGTATAGGCCACTGACATCGGTAATCGGTTCAGCTTTCCTTGAAGGCGTGTTGCATGCTGTCCGTCAAGGGGCGCATCAGGTAGCTTGCGAATGTTCTCACACCGGTCTTGATATAGAGTTCCACGGGCATGCCGGGCGTCAGGATCCGGGCCAGCGCAGGATCTATGCTGCTTCGGTCAAGGCTGACGCGGGCGATGTAGCTGTCCTGGCGGTCAGCGAAGTCTTCGCCTTTCAGGGTATCCGCGGACACATAGATCACCTGGCCCGTAATCATCGGCGTCACGCGCTGATTGAGCGCGGTCAGCCGGACCAGGGCGTTCTGACCCTTGTGGACGCTGTCGATATCCTGCGGCCGCACACGGGCTTCGATGATCAACTCGTTGCCGATGGGGACCAGCTCCATGATCTTGGCTCCGGGCCGAATGACGCCTCCCGGGGAGTTGACCTCGAGCTTGACGACCACGCCCGCAGAGGGCGCGCGGATGTCGAGCCGCTCTATGGCGCGTTCCGCACGGGCGATCAGTTCTTCGATGTCACGCAATTCCGCGAGTGTCTTGTCCAGCTCGGTGATCGCCCGCTCGATGGTGGCCTGATGTGCATTGGTCACCATCTGCTCGCCACGCAGGATGCGTTCCATCCCATCCAGGATGGCCGCGCGCAGCCGCGCGGTTTCCCCCTGAAGCTGGGCTTCTGCGCGTTTGACGGACAGGAAATCCTGCCGCTTGGTCAATCCCTTCCGGACCAAGGTTTCCCTTGCCTCGCGGTCTTCGACGATAAGCATCAACTGGTTTTCGGCCGCGCTCAACTGCTGACGTTGCCCCGCGACATGCTCGCGATAGGCCGCAACACCTTGTTGCAATATCTGACGTTCGCTTTTTTGTGCATTCCCGCGTGCCACGAACAAGGCGGCCTGCACCTCGAGCGCATCGGCATGAGCCGCGTTGACGGCGGCAGCGCTTTTGAGCTCTTCGGGCCATTCGATGTCGTCCAGCTGTGCGATTTCCGACTGCAGACGCACCTGTGCCACGTGCAACCGGAAACGGCGCAGTTCGAGTCTTTGCAATTCGGCCCGCGCCTCTGCGTCGTCGAGGCGCAGCAGCAATTGACCTTGCTGCACGGTGTCGCCTTCCTCGACCAGGAGCTGATCGATCACGCCACCGTCAAGGTGCTGCACCATCTGGTTGCGCCCTGTCACCGTGAAGTTCCCAGGCGCCACGGTGGCGCTGTCGAGCCTGGCGGTTGTCGACCAGACAAGAAACGCCCCGAGCGTCGCCATCGTGACGATAAGCCCGATTTTGACGTATCGTTGCGTGTTTACGGGAATGTCCCCGTTCCAGATATCTTCAGTCATTGCCATCTTGTTCCTTGCCGCCTTTAACCACGACGGGGCTACGCGCAGGGGCTACTCCCAGAATGGCCTTTGCGCCGTTTTCCCCGTAGACGGCCGTCACGACCTCGTCGCGCCGGCCGAACATTTTCATCTTGCCGTCTTCCAGAACCAGCACCTTGTCCATCTGCCGCAAAAGCGCCTGCCTTTGCGTTATAGTGACGGTGGTGATTTTCGACTGGCGCGCCTTTTCGATGGCCTCGGCAAGCGCCGCATCGCCCTCGCTATCGAGGTTGGCATTGGGTTCATCCAGCACCACGAAGCAGGGCTTGCCAAAGAACGCGCGGGCCAGCGCGATGCGTTGCTTCTGCCCACCGGACAGCGGCGCCCCATCCGGGCCGAGCATCGTCTCGTAGCCCTGGGGCAATTTCGCGATCACGTCATGCACACCTGCGAATTTGGCGGCGGCATAGATGTCCGCATCGGATGCATCCATGCGAAGACGCGCAATATTGGCTTTCACCGAGACACCGAAAAGCTGCACCTCTTGGGGCAGGTATCCAACCATCTCTCCGAATTGCGCGGGGTCCCAGTGACGCAGTTCGGTGCCGGACAGGCGGGTTTCGCCGGCGGCAGGGGCGATTGCGCCGATCAACAGCCGCGCCAGGGTCGATTTGCCGGCACCGGACGCGCCTATGACGCCCAATGCCTCGCCCGGCTCAAGCGCGAAGCTGATGCCATTCAACAGGACTGTCTTGTTGGGAGGAGGCGCGTAGAGGATGCGATTGACCGTTAACCGGCCTTCTGGCTGGGGCAGCCGCAGCCGGGAAATGTTGAGTGGTGACGCGCGCAACAACCTTACGATTCTTCCATACGCCGAGGTCGCCTGCAGATAGGTCCGCCATCCCTCTATGGCACCGTCCAAAGGAGCGAGGGCGCGACCCGCGATCATCGAAGCGGCGATCATCATGCCACCGGTGATTTCACCTTCGAGCGCCAAGAGCCCGCCCCACCCCAGAAGTGCGATCTGAACCGCCATACGCAGGAATTTCGACATCCCGGTGATCATGATGTTGCTGTCCTGACCTCGGACCAACCGTGACAAAGCGGTAGCGGTCTCGCGCCCCCAAAGCTGCGTCGCTTCGGGGGTCATACCCATCGCACCTACCGCTTGTGCATTGCGCCCGATGGAATCGAGGTGCAAGGCCGCCCGGCTGCCGGCCTTGTGGGCTTCGGCGAAATGCAGACGGGTCGCACGCTGGTTCAACATGGCCAGGAAGACCGTGATGATTGCAAAGCCGGTTATGATCCAGCCAAGATCCGGGTGGATCAGGAAAACTGCCAGAAAAAACACAGGTGTAATCGGCGCATCCAGCAGGGTCAGCAAGATCGGAGAGGTCAGGAAGTTGCGCAGCTGCGCCAGATCGCCGATCGCCTGGAACTCTTGTGGCGCACCAAGGTTCGCCGCTCGGGTCGCCGCCGTCAGTACCGGCGCGGCGAGTGTGGTTTCAAGCTTGGTCGCAACGCGCATGACGAACAACCGTCGCAACACATCAAGGACGGCATGCAATCCGAGGGCACCGATCACCAATACTGTCAGCATGATCAAGGTGTCGATGCTGCGGCTGGTCAGGACACGATCGGAAATCTGGAAGAGATAAATCGGCGTGGCCAGGGCAAGGATGTTCAAGACAAGGGAAAACCCGATCAAGGCCATCAATCCGTATCGGATATTGGTGGTCGCCTCGACCATGGCTGCGCGCAGATTGGGGGCGGCCATGGCGCTGCGACGCAGGGCCGGGTCAGCGGACTGGACCTTCGTGTTGCAGGGGGTCGGACGCTCCAAAGCCTCGTCTTCAACGGAGTCTGGCAGAGTCCCTTCAATTTGATCGCTGTTGTCGCTCATGTTCATGTTCCGAATACAGGCGCGTCGAACACGATCGCATCCATGACCGTTGCGGATGGCAGGTCCATCGCCGTCCCGAGGGAATGTCCACGCCCGAACCCGTCATTGTCTGCGAACGGCCCCGCATCACCAAGCAGGTTGGCGTCCAGAAGGAGCGTATCTTCATAAAGGTTCCCCGCGACAAAGCTGCTGCGTGCGCCGGCGGTGGCATCAATCAGCACCGCTCGGTTGGAAAGGCTGTTCTCTGCCGAAGGGGCTGGCTCGAACGGCATGGCCTGCGGATCGCTCGACGCGGTCTCGTTTGGCTTCGCGAAGAAAAGGTCACTGTCCGCAAGAATGTTTGTCTGACGAACGGATTTGACATCATAGAAATCGCCACGAACCAACACCACTTCCAGCATGCCATCACCATCGGCATCCCAGTTGCTCAGGTCATTCTCCGACGCCGGCTCCTTCGCGATCAGATCCATAAGGCGGATTGCCAACTCTTCCGGCAACGCGGCCATTGTTTCGGCAGATCCCGGAAGGGCGAGCACGGCCTCGTTCACCATGTTGGTGACCGAGGGCGGCGGGGCGGCCTGCTCCGCGCCAGCGTCGCGCGCCAAAACGTTGGTCATGTCACGATCATCGGCAAGATTGATCTGCACGATCTCGCGCTGTGCGATGTAGTTGCCTTCGACGATGAGGACTTCAGCATCGAAATCCGTAGCGATATAACGCACCTCGTTGGCGGCAAGATTATCGCCAGATGCCACGCGGACATGGTCACTGGAAAAGCTCCATGCGATCACGTCGCGATCATCGATCATCTGAGTTTGGGTGATTTGGACAATGTCGTAGAAATCTCCGTCGACAACCGACAGGGACAGGCAAACATCCTTTGCCGGTTCCGGAGATATCAATCGAGGCAGTTGCAGATCGACCTGCCGCAGGAGGTTTTCGCTTTGGCCAAGCTGGTCTGCCGAGGTGCTCAACCCGTTTATCTGCATCAGCTGCGTCGTGATGTGGGCGTCGCCCATGACGGCCATCAGCCCGATCTCCATGCCGCTTTGCGCCATCAGCGCAGTGTTGTTCATGATATTGCCTGAACTCTGAACGCTCGGCTCGGCGCCGGTCTGATCCGATTGCGCAAACGGCCGCGCATCGCCGATCTCGACCCTCTCGCCATCATGCGGGACCGCCATGTTTTGCCGGGCAAGGGACAAGAGATGATCCAGCCCCTCAAGCCCCGGCGACATGTCTTGTTGAGCACCTGGGCCGATGGCATCACGGTCATCCAGCCAGTTTGACTGATCTACGACCACCACACGCTGGTCGTTATGCGCATGATGCACCACACGACCGTTTCTTGCCTCCTGGACGGTCTGATCTGCCCGCGACACCAAGGTGCTCCGGCCACCGGGCAACCAGATCGCACCCGCGTCCGCTCCAACCCCAAAATGCGCCACGGTCGGCGTGGCGTCCAAATTCACCTGCACCCCCTCGAAGCGCGTTGCGGGACGAACAAGGTCCGGGGTGTCAAGGTCGCTCACGCGGATTTCGGTGGGGGGAACGTCCGGCACAGCGCCGCTGTCGATCAGTTCCAGGTCGGAGGCGTGGTCCTTGTCGTCAACTCGCAGCTGAAAAAGTTCGGGAATATGGTTTGGCGCGCCGGGACGTATGGTGAGGCGATAGATATCGTCCTCGACATGCAGCGTCAGCAGTCCGGCGGCACGGCGAACAAATCGTTCGACAGGATCGTAAAACATGCATCTGCACCGGTTGAATGATGGATCCCAAGAGAGGACCTGCGCAACAAAAAGCTGCGCAGGCCAAGGTGTTGACGAGGTATCAGCCGATGATGTCGTCGGCAGACTGAACGAAACTCGAGTCGCCGCCGGTGATCGACATATCCAAAGAGTTCAGCATCACGTTGCCACCCGATGCGATCATCTGCGTGATGCCTTGGGCATCTGCCACGGCGCTTGCATCAGCGGTGTTCTCCACATCGATCGAGACGTTACCGATAATATCCGCCAGCATCGTTCCCGCGCCACCATCGGTAGCGTCGTCGGCAAAGGCCTCGCCAGCGGTCGCTTCGACCGTCTGCTCGAAGCTGCCGGCGAGATTGAGCGAGATGTCATTAATGCTGTCGCTGTCAACCAAGCTGTTGGCCTGATCGAGATCGAAGGCCATGTCGTTGCCAGCCCCCGTGAGGGTGCCGTAATCGACCGTCAGGTCATCAAGCAGGATGTCGGAGTTTTCTTCCGCCTCGACAAGGTCGGCTGCAGCGACTTCGGTCACGTCGACCTTGGACTCGTTCTCGATTTCGATCTTGTTGGTCTCGGTGATATGCGTGTTGTTCGACCCGATGACATTGTCGGACAAGATGTCGTTGTTCGATCCGATCAGGTTGTCGGATCCGAAATCCTTGTCCACAGCGATATCGTTGCCGCTGGCGCTTGTGTTGTCGGACATGACCTCGTTCCCTGACAGGATGTCATTGCCCGAGGCGATCGTGTTGTCGGCACCGACGACGTTGTCCGACGCAAGGGTGTTGCCCGAAGAAACGGTATTGTTGCTGTCGTCAACATTGCCCGACAGAACCTCATTTCCTTCGCCCTTGCCGGAAACCGACATCGTTTCGGACAAATCGACAGACTCGTTCTGCCCGACCGCAGCGACAGTTGCCTCGTTCAACGCGGTATTCGATCCGCTGCGCAACTCCTGCAAAGCACCCTCGGCCACGGCAGCAGCGGCGGCCGATGCGCCGATGGCAACTGACAGATCGACATCGCCAGTCACACCGGTCAGCGACTGGCCATCATCCATGCCGTCGCCGACACTGGCCTTTTCGGCCTGCGCCGTGACAGTCTGTTCGAAGACCTGGCCACCTGCCGACTGAGCATCTTGGTTGTCGGACCGGCTGCCGCGGTCGTCGTCATCGTCCCGGTCGCGCCGATCGTCAGCGTCTGCCTGCTGGGACGCTGCGCCAAGGTTCAGCGTTATATCCTCGATCTGGTCCGTGTCGTCGAGCTCGTTGGTGTTTTCGGCCACGCTACGCGAGTCGTTTCCGTCACCCATCAGGCTGTTCATCGAGATCGCGAAATCATCCGCTGTAACGGTGGACCCGTCCTCGGCCTCGATCACCTCGCGCGCCGCAGTCGAGTGCATTTCGATTTCGGATCCGTCTGCGATGTCCTGAATGTTTTCGAGCTGGCTCGCCGCATTGCCTGACATGATTTCGTTGCCGGACCCGACTCGATTTCCGGACAGGATCTCGTTGGCTGTCAGCATGTCGGTCGTATAGCTAATGGTATTGCCCGAGCCGCTGGTATTGCCCGAGCCCAGGGCGTTCTGGGACGCGGCGCTGTTGCCGGAGGCGATGGTGTTGCCGACATTCGCGGCATTGCCCGTGAAGGCAGTGTTGTCTGACCCGTTCACGTTTCCGGACCCTTCGGTGTTGAAAGACGAAAGATCATTGTTGCTGCCGAAAGTGTTCTGAAGATCGGCATCGTTGATCGAGAACAGATCATTGCCCGATGCCAGGTTTTCATTGGCATTCTGCGCAAGGCTGGACATGGCCGAGCTCTGATCGGGCTGTTGAGCGTTCTGGCCTCGGGGACCGTCGTAATTGTCGGATTGCTTGTCTCTACCCATGGGAGTCTCCTGAATTGTCATCAAAGTTGCAGGGCATCGCCCTCGGAATGCGCGAACACGGGCAGTGGTCGAGGGCCGCGCCAGTTCTTGCTGATAGGGGGTTTGGAAGGGGTTCGGTTTGCACAGGCGTGCCATCCGCTGTCTGGACCAAAGTCCCATGCCGATTGCCCTTTCGGGACTCGATATCGCACAAGCCACCTGACCTGCTCCGCTGACTTGTTCGATCATTGCGGCTGGCCTGATCTTCGCCTTGGGAGACAGCGATGCAGAGAAGCCCTTTCAGAGAAAAGAGAATGATCGGCATGCCGAAGGCGCATCGGGCAGGCGCGACGCCGGCTGATCTGTGTCACAGGCACGGGTCAGGGCAATGTCCGACGAATCCGGGTTAAGGCTGCATTGGTGCCGCCCTACCCTGCCCTTATTCAGAAACGCGACCCGTTCAAATCCTTCGCCCCGCGAGAGCGTTCGCCACACAGGGATGCCATATCCAGCATGCGCATCACCTTGCGCCCCATGTGTCCGAAAGCCGATAGCCCTCGGGCCAGGGATCGGACGGGTCCAGCATGTGCTGATGCATCCCGGTGATCCACCCCCGCCCCGAGATTTCCGGCAGGATCGCCGGGCGATTGCCCACCCGGGTCTCACCCAGAATCGTGCCGGAGAAGGTCGAGCCGATCACGGAACGCGCAGTCAGGCGATCACCGATCTGCATATGGCCGCGGGCGTGCAACACGGCCATGCGGGCCGATAGCGCGGTCCCTGTCGGAGACCGGTCTACCTTGCCCGGCTGAATGGCGACCGCCGCCAAGGTTTCCAACCCCTGTGCGCCCTGTTCCAGAGGACCGGCAAAAAGACAAAACGAGATATGCCGCCAATCGGGATTTTCGGGATGGGTAAAGCCAAGCTGTTCATTCGCGGCATTGGTGATCCGCACGCCGAGCGTCGCGATGTCATGCGCCTCGCTTTGGGTCAGTGCAAAGCCAAGCGCTGTGGCGTCGACCATGACGAAACTATCGCCGCCATAGGCGGTATCGACCGCCAGCGTGCCAATCCCCTCGACCTCCAGCGTCAGGTCGAGGGCCGCGGCAAACGAAGGCAGGTTCTGCACGTGAATGCGCTCGGCCTTGCCATCGCGGCAATCGGCCCGCACACGGACAAGCCCGCCGGGCGCCTCGAGCACGAGATGCGTCCGGGGCTCTTGCATGGGGATGATGCCCCCGTCGAGCAGAACGGTGGCCACGCAGATCGAATTCGAGCCGGACATCGGCGGCGTGTCCTCGGGCTCCATGATGATGAAGGCGGCATCCGCCTCGGGGTGTTTCGGCGGCACCAGAAGGTTGACGTGGCGAAAGACACCGCCCCGTGGTTCGTTCAGCATGAAGTTGCGCAAGCTTGCGTCCTGCGCGATCCACCGGCTTTGGTCCCAGAGCGTTTCGCCGGGCGGCGGCAGCACACCGCCGACGATCACGTCGCCCACTTCGCCTTCGGCATGGGCCGAGATGACATGAACCGTGCGGGATGCGCGCATGTCAGATGTCCTTCATCAACCTCAAAGCATCGTAGATCGCGGCATGGGTGTTGCGCGCGCTGACGGCGTCACCGATGCGATAGAGGGCAAAAGCGCCCTCTGGATTGCGCGTCACATTCTGCGGCTGGCCATCGATCAGGGCGTCATAATCCACGGCACCTCCGTTCGATGACAGCGGTTTGAGCTTGAAATAGAGATCATCCATGGGCAGGGTGCCATAGTTCACAACCACCTGATCATAGGCCTTTTCCGTCTTCAGGTCGCTGTAATCCGTCCCGATCACCGCCTTGAGCCGATTGCCGTCCCGCACCACGTCCTTGAGGCGGCGGGTGACGGTGAAGATCACATCCTTGTCCTGCAGCGCACGCATGTAAGGAACGAGGTTCATCCCCATGATATCGGGCGCAAAAGTGCGGTCGGGGGTCATGATCTCGACGGTGCTGCCCGCGTTCGCGGCAATTTCGGCGGCCATGACGCCGGGGTGATCGCCGCTTTCGTCGTAGATCAATACGTTCTGGCCGGGTTTGACGTCGCCTGCGATGATGTCCCAGGCCGTAACGACGAGGTCCTGCTCCTTGCGGCTTTCAAACAGCTGGGTATTCGGCAAGCCACCGGTGGCGACGATGACCACATCCGGATTGAGGCCCGTCACATCCGCGGCCTCGGCCCAGGCGTTGAAACGGAATTCGACATCGCGCGCCGCGCATTGCGCCATGCGCCAGTCGATGATCGAGATCATCTCGCGGCGGCGAGGGTTCTGCGCGGTCAGGCGTATCTGTCCACCCGGATCCGGCTGGGCCTCGAATACCGTCACATCGTGGCCCCGTTCTGCGGCGACGCGAGCTGCCTCGAGCCCGGCCGGCCCGGCACCGACGATCACCACCTTTTTGCGGGTCGCCGCCGGTTCTATCGTGTGCGGCATGCTCAGTTCGCGGCCCGTCGCGGCGTTGTGGATACACAGCGCCTCACCCGCCTGATAAATGCGGTCAAGGCAGTAGGTCGCGCCAACACAGGGGCGGATATCATCCTCACGCCCCTCCATGATCTTCCTGACGATATGCGGGTCGGCCATATGCGCGCGGGTCATGCCCACCATGTCCAGAAGCCCCGCCGCCACGGCATGCCGGGCGGTCGCCACGTCGGGGATCTTGGCTGCGTGGAAGGTCGGCATGCCGGTGGCCTTCCTGACCTCGCCCGCGAAATCCAGATGCGGGGCGCTTTTCATGCCCTGGATCGGGATCACGTCGGTCATGGCCGGATCGGTATGGATGCGCCCACGCACGACATTCAGGAAATCGACCATGCCGGTGGCCGCCAGCCGCTTCGATATCTCGAGGCCTTCTTCGGCGGTGATCCCGCCTGCCTCGGCCTCGTCTGCGGTATAGCGCAGCCCTACGATGAAGTCGTCGCCCACGCGTTTGCGAATGCCGTGAAGCACATCCATCAGCAGTTGCATCCGGCTGTCCAGCGACGCGCCGCCATAGGGGCCGTCGAGATCATTGGTCAGGGGCGACCAGAATTGATCGAGCAGGTGGCCATAGACCTGCAATTCGATCCCGTCCATGCCCCCTGCCTGCATGCGCTCGGTGGCATCGGCGAAATCGGTGATGATGCGTTCGATATCCCAATCCTCGGCCAGCTTGGGAAAGGCGCGATGCGCAGGTTCACGGTGTCTGGACGACGACACCGACGGCAGCCAGTCGCCCTTGTTCCAGGTCGTCCGGCGACCAAGATGCGTCAGCTGGATCATCACCGCGCAGCCGTGATCGTGGCAGGCATCGGTCAGCTTTTTGATCCACGGCACCACCTCGTCCTTGTAGGCGAGGATATTGTTGAACACGGGCGGGCTGTCCTTCGACACCGCAGCGGACCCGGCCGTCATCGCCAATGCGACACCAGCCTTGGCACGCTCCGCGTGATAGGCGGCATAGCGGTCCTTGGGCATCCCGTCCTCGGGATAGGCCGGTTCGTGGCTGGAGGTCATGATGCGGTTGCGCAGCGTCAGGTGCTTGAGCTGGTAGGGCTGCAACAGGGGGTCGTTGGACATGGCGTGGCTCCGGTTGGCTGCAGGGACGATTCCAGAAATGTTCATTACTGTCAATTTATTGTTCATCAACGACGATTTTCTTGCCGTATGAGACAGGAGCCTGTAAGCTCGCGACATGGAGACGAAGACGGAAAAAACCGAAAAGACAGGGGGTTGGCGCGGCTCACGAGAGGTCTGGCTTGACGCCGCGCGCGAGGCGTTCGTGTCCTCGGGGCTCGATGCGGTAAAGATCCAGCCGCTGGCCACAGGCCTCAATCTATCGCGTACCAGTTTCTATTGGTTCTTTCCGGATCGCGCGGCACTTCTGGATGCGCTGCTGGAGGATTGGGAGGATACCAATACCGGAAGCCTCGAGCGCGCGACGCAGGCCTATGCGGAAACGATCGCCGAGGCTGTGCTCAACCTGATCAGCGTGTTTCTGGACGGAGGCCCGTTCGAGACGCGGCTGGACCTTGCCGTGCGCGGTTGGGCCCATCAGTCCGAAGAGGTCGCCGCGCGCGTCCGCGCGGCCGATGCCACCCGCCTGAATGCCATTCGCGGCATGTTCACCCGGTTCGGATACGCCGAGGGGGAAGCCGATGTTCGGGCACGCACCGTATACCTGACGCAGATCGGCTATATCTCGATGCAGGTGCGCGAAGCCATGGACGACCGCCTGGCGCGCGTTCCGGACTACGTCATGACATTCACGGGGCAAGCGCCGACCGAACGCGAGATCGCCCGCTTCCGAGCCCGCCACGAGGCCAGATGAGCCAGATCCGCCTCGTCTTCGCCGGGGTCCGGAGCGGGCACCTTAGAGGCGCCAAGTATCTCATTTCACGGTATTTTAGCCCGTTGCGCAGGATCGATCCCGCCATGCCCTGACCATGCCGTGACGAGAACTGTGATCCGTGCCGAACAGGTGCTCTCCGGGAGCGTTCGGGCGCGGACTGCTTGTTCCGGTTCTGCCGCACGAGTTGGGAACAGCCGAGCGTCTTGTACATGGCTGGCTGGCGCAGGTGTCGACCCCTCGCTGATCGGGTTCGAGCCCATTGAAAAGATGGTACGCTTCGTACCAAAGAGGTGGCCCTTTCGTACGAACCCGAAAACAAAACGGGCGCAGAGGATTTCTGCGCCCGCGGCTTGTTCGAGAGTGGGCCAGACAGAGGCTGCGGCGTCAGCCCTGCGCGGCAAGGAATGCGGCGATGCCCGCCTCGGCCACTTCGATATCCTGAGCGGGTGTGCCGGAACTGACGCCGATCCCGCCCACGACGTCTCCGTCCACAATCACGGGCAGGCCACCGCCCACCACCATGAGCCGCCCGCTGATCGCCGAGGCGATGCCGTAAGCCGGTGCGCCGGGTTGGCTGGCCGTGCCGTACTCATGCGTGGCCTTCTTGGCCCCCGAGGCGGTGAAGCTTTTGTCGATCGCGATGGTGATCGAGGTGACCTTGCCACCATCCATCCGCTCGAAGGCGACAAGATTGCCGCCCTCATCCGTGATGGCGATGCACATCGGAACCCCGATTTCCGAAGCCTTGGCGCGCGCGCCCGCCAGAAGGATACCCGCATCCGCGAGATCGAGCCGTTTCACTGTGATCATGGATGACCCCTCCTCAGGCGGCCTTGGCCGCGCGGCGCGCGGCGTGAAGAAGCGGTTCGGTATAGCCCGAAGGCTGCTCGGCGCCCTTGAAGATCAGGTCATGCGCCGCGCGGAAGGCCACACCATCGAAGTCCGGCGCCATCGGCGTATAGGCCGGATCATGCGCGTTCTGCGCATCGACCTTGGGCGCCATGCGCCGCAGAGACGCCTCGACCTCTTCGGGGGTGCAGATGCCGTGCAGCAGCCAGTTGGCCAGATATTGCGAGGAAATCCGCAAGGTCGCGCGATCTTCCATCAGGGCCACATCGTTGATATCGGGCACTTTCGAGCAGCCGACACCCTGATCAACCCAACGCACCACATAGCCCAGGATCGACTGACAGGAATTGTCCAGCTCGCGCTGGATATCCTCGGTCGACAGGTTGCGCCCGATCATCAGCGGCGGGGTCAGAAGATCCGTGCGCGATGCTTTCTGCCGGGTCTTCAGTTCCTCCTGCAGTGCGGCCACATCGACCTTGTGATAATGGGTCGCGTGCAGGGTCGCGGCGGTGGGTGACGGCACCCATGCGGTATTCGCGCCCGCCTTGGGATGGCCGATCTTGACCCCGAGCATTTCGGCCATGGCATCGGGTTTCGCCCACATGCCCTTGCCGATCTGACCCTTGCCGGACATGCCTGCGGCCAGACCTGCATCGACATTGCCCGCCTCGTAAGCGGCCAGCCAGAGCTCTTTTTGCATCTCGCCCTTGGGGACGACGGGACCGGCCTGCATCGAGGTGTGAATCTCGTCGCCGGTGCGGTCGAGGAAGCCGGTATTGATGAACACGCACCGGTCCTTCACGGCCTTGATGCAGGCCAGAAGGTTGGCCGATGTGCGGCGCTCCTCATCCATTACACCGAGTTTCACGGTATGGCGCGGCAGGCCCAGCAGATCCTCGACACGGGCATAGAGCGTATCGGTGAAGGCCACCTCTTCGGGGCCATGCATCTTGGGCTTGACCACATAGATCGAGCCGGCGCGCGAATTGCGCGGCCCTGTGTTCGCCAGATCGTGCATCGCGGCGGCGACGGTCACGGCGGCGTCGAGCATGCCCTCGGGCGTCTCGGCACCGTCCATCAGAACGGCGTCGGTGGTCATCAGGTGGCCGACATTGCGCACCAGAAGCAGCGCGCGACCCGGATGGGTGACGCTGTTGCCCTGCGGATCAAGATAGGTGACGTCGGGGTTCAGGCGGCGGATCACGGTCTTGCCGCCCTTGTCGAAGCGTTCTTCGAGGTCACCACGCATCAGGCCCAGCCAATTGGCGTACACCACGCATTTGTCCTCGGCGTCCACGGCGGCGACGGAATCCTCGCAATCCTGAATGGCCGTCAGTGCGCTTTCGAGCCGGATGTCGGAAATGCCCGCGGGGTCATCTTTGCCGATGGCCGACGAGCGGTCGATCACCACCTCGATCAGCAGGCCATTGGCGCGAAGGAAGACGTTGCCACCCTCGGTATAGCCTGCGAACTGCGCCGGATCGGCGAGGGTCGTTTTCTCTCCGCCAACGGTGATGCCGAGCGCGCCATCCGCCACGTCCAGCGCCGCGACATTGGCCCAAGAGCCTTGCGCCAGCGGCACGACCTCATCGAGATGCGCACGCGCCCAGCCGATCACCTTGGCGCCACGGCGCGGATCATAGCCCTGTCCTTCGGGCGCGCCTTCGATCGCGTCAGTGCCGTAGAGCGCATCATAGAGCGATCCCCAACGCGCATTCGCGGCATTGAGCGCGAAGCGCGCATTCATCACGGGCACCACCAGTTGCGGCCCTGCGATGCTCGCGATTTCGGGATCGACATTGCGCGTGCTGAGCGCAAAGGGGGCGGGTTCGGCTTCCAGATAGCCGATCTCGGACAGGAAGTCGCGATAGGCCTCACCGTCGAACGGTTGGCCCCGACGGGCCTTGTGCCACTCGTCGATCTGACGCTGGAGCGCCTCGCGCTTGGAGAGCAGATCGGCATTGACGGGCGCCAGATCACGCAGCATCGCGGCATAGCCGGACCAGAACGCATCGCGCGTGATGCCGAGCAGGATGTCATCTTCGATCAGCCGGGCCAGCGGGGCTGCCACGGACAGGCCATTGCGGTCTACGTAATCGGTCATGTCGATCCTCCGGATTAATGTTCGGGAAGGGGCTAGCGCACAGCCCGTAAACTTGTAAGAAACAGAAAAATATTTTCCATTGTATGGAAAGGTATACCAAATGGACTCTCAGAAAAGCCAAGGCGTGCAATCGGTTGTGCGCGCGTTGAACCTGCTTCGCATCCTCAGCCGGCATGACGAGGGCCTGCGCGTGAGCGACGCGGCGCGCGAAGCGGGTTTGGCCGTATCGACGACTCACCGGCTGCTTACGACATTGGAATTGCAGGGATTTGCACAGTTCGAGCCGGAAAACGCCTTGTGGCATGTGGGGCGCGAAGCCTTTGCCGCAGGTGCCGCCTTTGGGAGACGGCACAATTTCGTGGCCCCTGCCCTGCCGTATTTGCGCCGGCTGCGGGATGCGACTCGCGAGACGGCCAATCTTGGATTGCTGGACAATGACGAGCTGGTGACGGTCAGTCAGGTGGAAAGCCGCGAGATCATGCGCGCGATATCACCGCCCGGTGGCCGCGTGCCGGTGTTCTGTTCGGGGATGGGCAAGGCCATCCTTGCCACATGGACGGACGAGGATATCAAGGCCTTTGTCGCGCGCACCGGGTTTCACCCTTTGACCGCCCGGTCGCATCGTAACCTGAAGACCGCGTTGCAGGATATCGCGGATATCAGGCGGCGTGGTTATGCGCTGGATGATGAGGAACATGTCACCGGGCTGCGCTGTCTTGCGGCTGTTGTGTGGTCTCCGCACGGAGAGGCGGCTTGTGCGATATCGGTGTCAGGGCTTGCGGCGCGATTGCAGGACGACAAATTGGACAGGATCGGCCAGATCGTCGCCCGAGCGGCGGCAGAGCTGACGGAAAATCTGGGGGGTGTGCCGCCGGAGAGCCACCAGGCGCATGCGAATGCGGGGTAATCGGGGCGAGATAAGTCTGGGCCACGCGAGGACTTGTGTCAGAGGTGGCCCAAAAGGATCAGCCGGCCGCCCATAGGACGACCGGCCTTAGATTAAATGGCTGCCTGAAACGGTAAGTCTTCAAACGACACACCCTACCGCTAAAACGCGGCCACTCGTAAGCCTATGCGCGGGCCGAACCGGCCTGTTCCACGCGTTATCTCGTTGAGACCAGATCCTTGTCGAAGGCGTCTGCCGACGTGCTGTCGCCAAAGATCACTGGCCTCATGTGTATCAGTATGCGCATGAATGTAACTGTTTTGTCAATATCTTGCTCTTTTTTCGCCATATTTACCGTGACTTAACCGCATCACTGTTGCCGATATGGAAACAGACCGGGGAAGTCGCCACTTTTATGGGCGAAGCGCACATAATCCGGGGTGCCGGACGCCACATTCGCGCCTTATTCTCGATTCGCAAGACCAGGCGGGAGAAGAGGCCGTGAGACGGGTTGCTGGTGGCAAGGCGCCCTGAAAGACGCGGCCGCGAATGGACGATGTGCCGGGTCAGACTATGTCTTAGCGGGCTGGTTGTGCAGTCAAGGGAAAGGCGCGTGAATTGATCCGGTTTGTCGTCTTCATCGTGGCAATCTGTCTTTGGCAGGCCCCTGCCTCAACGGTTTTTGCCGATGAATTTGCCAGTGAAACGGTCACACAAGAGATCCATGTTACCATGACGGGCGACGATGGCGATGTCAGGATCACGACGCGGATCATGGCGCCGCAGGGACCGATCCTCCTGCCTCGGGAAGACTGGCTGCGGGTGACAGACATGGAGCTGGGCGGCGAAACCACGCCGCAGCCCGATACCGGGGAGATATCAGCCGACCGCCATGGGGGTAAGCCGGTTTACGTCACGCTCGAGGGTCGGCTTCCGCCGCTTGAGCGGGCGCCGCGCGCCGTCGCGTTCAGCCCGGAGGGCAGCTATCTTATCGGGTCGGACTGGCTGCCGACGGATGAGCGCGCGCTGCATGTTTTCGCAATCACGATCGACACGCCCGCGGCGCAGACCGCTGTCGCCACCGGATCGAGGATCGCCGCCCGGACAGAAGAGGGCCGATATCGGACCTCGTTCAGCTTCGAGGGCCGCGCGAGCGGCATCGGGATTTTCACAGGCCGCTACGACATTCACGAAACGCAAAGCGGTGGTCGCGATCTGCGCACCTATTTCGGCGCGACCGATGCGAGCCTGTCCGAGGCCTATCTGACCGCAAGCGCAGGCTATATCGAGCAGTTCGAAAGCCGGATCGGGCCGTATCCCTACGCGTCGTTTTCGGTCGTCTCAGCGCCCATCCCGGTCGGGCTTGGCTTTGCCGGGCTGACCTATGTCAGCCAGTCGATCCTGGCGCATCCCTATATGCGCGGCCGGTCGCTGGCGCATGAGGTGCTGCACAGCTGGTGGGGCAATGCGGTGGCGGTGGATTATGCCAGCGGCAACTGGGCCGAGGGGTTGACCACCTTTCAGGCCGATCATGCGTTGGCCGAAGCCGAAGGCGGGGATGCGGCGCGCAAGATGCGGCTGGACTGGTTGCGTGCGCTGGCCGATCTGCCGTCCGATGACAACCGCCCGCTGACGGCGTTCCGATCCTCCTCGCATGACGGGCAGCAGGCGGTGGGCTATGGCAAGGCGGCGCTGGTCTTTCACATGCTGCGCGACGAGATCGGCGCGGCCGCATTCGACAACGCGATCCAAGGGTTCTACGCCGCGCAGATGCATCAGGTTGCCGGATGGGATGATCTGAGAGTGGCGTTCGAAGAGGCCGCAGGGCGTGACCTTGGGTGGTTTTTCGATCAGTGGCTCACGCGGTCGGGCCTGCCGGAAATTTCGTTGTCCGGGGCGGCGGTTCAGGACGATGGCACGCTGCGCCTGACGCTGGAACAAACCGCACCGCATTACCGGCTGCGTGTGCCGGTGCGGGTCGACACGAAAACGGGCGCACAACTGGAGACGGTCGATCTGCGCTCGGGCAGTGCCAGTCTGGACATTCCGCTATCGGGAGAGGCGACCAAAGTCACCGTTGATCCAAATTTCGACCTTGCGCGGCTGCTTTTGGCGGCTGAAACGGCGCCGATCCTTGCGGATGCGATGTTCGATCCCGCTCTGCAACGGCTTGAGATGGCGGTGGCGCAAGGCTTTGACGAGCCGGCCACGCGGCTGGCCGGGCGCATTCCGGGACTGGCGAAGGACAAGGCCGGTGTCGCGCCCGAGGACATGACATCAGACCCGGTCGCCGTGATCGGAGATACTGCCAGCGTCGCGGCCATGCGTGACCGGCTGATCGCGGCACCCAGCCCGCCCGAAAGCCGCGCAGGAACGGCGCGAGGATGGGCAGAACGCACGCCATCAGGGCAGGTTTTCCTGTTCATATCCGGCGATTCCCCGGAAGATATGGGCGCAAACCTTGAAAAACTCGCCTTTTTCGGGCAACGCAGCTTTGTCGCTTTCGAGGATGGGCAGCAGGTATCGGCGGGCAACTGGCCGGTTCTGAACAGTCCGATGGTACGCGACTTAAAGTAGATTCACATCCCGCATGAACGCACATTGCGTGTTCAATCGGGACAATTGTTATCCGTGAGGCGGGTCTGTCTAAGGCCTGCAAGAGACGACATGCATTGCACCTGCGCCGTGACGACGGTTCGCAATCCGAAAGGGCCAAAGATGACAGTTCCAGCACGTATTCCTTTTGCTTTGGCGGCCTGCCTGTTCATGGCGCTTCCGTCCATGATGCTGGCACAGCAAGGCGGGCAGCCCACCGCTGTCACCGTCGTCACGCTGGAGCCTCAGACCGTCACGCTGACATCGACGCTCCCGGGCCGCGTCGCGGCATCGGCGCAAGCCGAGGTGCGCCCGCAGGTCAACGGGATCATCACCGAGCGGCTGTTTCAGGAAGGCGCGCATGTCGATGCTAATGACCCGCTCTACCGGATCGACAGCGCGACCTATGAAGCCGCGGTGCAGCAGGCGCGCGCTGGCGTCTCGCAGGCACAGGCGCAGCTTGGTGCGGCGGAACGCGAGGCGGAGCGGCTGAAGGAATTGCAGGCCCGCAACGTGGCCAGCGAACAGGCTTTGGATGATGCGCAATCGGCCCGCGACTCGGCGCTGGCAGCGCTGGAACTGGCACGCGCGCAGCTGAACGCTGCCGAGATCGAGCTGTCGCGGACAACCATCCGGGCCCGCCTTTCGGGCCGGATCGGCCTGTCGCAGACCAGCCAGGGGGAATTGGTGACAGCCAGTCAGGCGCAACCACTGGCGGTGATCCGCAATATCGACCCCGTTTACGTGGACGTGACGCAATCCGCCGCAGACCTGCTGCGGTGGCGACGCGGCGAAACCGAGGACGCGCTGGCAGATGCGGATGGCACCGTCCGGCTGACGCTGGCGGATGGCTCGGAATACGAGCATACGGGCCGCCTTCAGGCCGCCGAGCCGAAAGTGGACCCACAGACGGGGGTGGTGACGCTGCGCATGCAGTTCTCGAACCCGGAGACGTTGCTGTTGCCGGGCATGTATGTGCAGGTCCTGCTGCCGGTCGAGGTGGTCAACGGAGTCTTTCTGGTGCCGCAAGAGGGCGTCGTGCGCGACCGCCGGGGGCGGCCGACCGCCTGGGTGGTGAACGCGGACGGGGCCGTCGAAGAACGCGCGCTGTCCATTTTGCAGGATCGTCAAAGCGATTGGGTGGTCGATGACGGCCTGATGCCCGGCGACCGCGTGATGGTGGCAGGGTTTCAGAAAACGGCGCCCGGCGCCACGGTCTCGGCGCAGGAACGCGGCGGTGACGCGAACGCAGCCCCGGCTGACTGACCGGCGCAGAGAGGGACGTAACGCATGGCACGCTTCTTCATCGACCGGCCCGTTTTTGCCTGGGTGATTTCGATCCTCATCATGGGCATCGGCATTCTGGCGATCCGCACGCTTCCGGTGGCGCAATATCCGCAGATCGCACCGCCTTCGGTGACGATCACCGCGAATTATCCCGGCGCGTCGGCCAATACCGTGGCCAATACCGTGACGCAGGTGATCGAACAGCAGATGACCGGGCTTGACGGGCTGCGGTATTTTTCCTCCAGCTCCACGGCGGACGGGCTGGCAGAGGTGACGCTCACGTTCGAGACCGGCACCGATGCGGATATCGCGCAGGTGCAGGTTCAGAACAAACTGAGCCAAGCCACGCCGCTGTTGCCGGAAACGGTGCAGCGTCAGGGTCTGACGGTGGAAAAATCCTCGGCCGGGTTCCTGATGGTGGTCGCTCTGATTTCGACCGATGGCACGCTCGAGCAGGTGGATCTGGCCGATTACATGGTCAGCAACCTCGTCGATGAACTGAGCCGGATCCAGGGGGTCGGATCGGTCAATGTGTTCGGCGGGCAATATGCCATGCGCATCTGGCTGGATCCGGCGAAACTGGCCGCGTTCGAGTTGACGCCGGCGGATGTGGTGGCGGCGGTTTCGGCACAGAACGCGCAGATCTCGGCCGGGGCCTTTGGGGCGCGTCCGACGCTTGAGGGCCAGCAACTCAACGCCACGATCACCGCGCAATCGCTGCTGCGCACGCCCGAGGATTTCCGCCAGATCGTGCTGCGCGCCGAAACCGATGGCGGGCTTGTGCTGCTCGATGATGTGGCGCGGGTCGAGATCGGGGCCGAGAACTATGCCACGATCGCCCGGTTCAACGCCGATCCGGCCGCAGGCATGGCGATCACGCTGGCGCCGGGGGCCAATGCGCTGGACACCGCGTCCGCGATCAAGGAGCGGATGCAGGATTTCTCCCGGTTCTTTCCGACGGGCGTTGATTACGTCATTCCCTATGACACCACGCCCTTTGTGGAAATCTCGATCAAGGAAGTGGTCAAGACCCTGTTCGAGGCGATTGGCCTGGTGTTTCTGGTGATGTTCCTGTTCCTGCAGAACCTGCGCGCCACGCTGATCCCGACACTGGCGGTGCCTGTGGTGCTTCTGGGCACGTTCGGGGTGCTGGCGGCGGCGGGCTTCACCATCAACACGCTGACCATGCTGGCCATGGTGCTGGCGATCGGCCTGCTTGTGGATGACGCCATCGTGGTGGTCGAGAATGTCGAGCGCATCATGGAGGAAGAAGGCCTGCCCCCGCGCGAGGCCACGCATAAATCCATGGGCCAGATCACCGGCGCGCTGATCGGGATCGCCATGGTTCTGTCGGCGGTCTTTGTGCCGATGGCGTTCTTTCCCGGCTCGACCGGGGTGATCTATCAGCAATTCGCCATCACCATCGTCTCGGCCATGGCGCTGTCGGTGGTGGTTGCGCTGACGCTGACGCCTGCGCTTTGCGCCTCGTTGCTGCAGCCCAAGGGACATGCAGCAAAACGCGGGCCGTTCAGCTGGTTCAACAGCGGCTTTTCGCGGCTGACCAACGGCTATACCGGCACCGTGCGCTGGAGTGTGCGCCGACCCTTCCGGGTGGGCATCATCTATCTTGTGCTGGCGGCGGTGATGGTGGGGCTGTTCATGCGCACGCCCACCGGCTTTCTGCCCGAAGAGGATCAGGGCATCCTGTTCACGTTGATCCAGACCCCCACGGGCGCCACCGCCGAACGCACGCTGGAAGTGGTCAAGCAGGTCGAGGATTATTACCTCACGCAAGAGGACGAGGTCGTGGAATCGACCTTCGGGGTCGTCGGCTTCAGCTTTGCCGGACGCGGGCAGAACATGGGTCTGGCCTTTGTTCAGCTGAAGGACTGGGACGAGCGCCCTGCCCCGCAACAAAGCGTGCAGGCGCTGGCGGGACGGGCCTTTGGCGCCTTCAGCCAGATCCAGGATGCACAGGTCTTTCCCATCGTGCCGCCCTCGGTGATCGAGCTTGGCAACGTATCGGGTTTCGATTTCTACCTGCAGGCCCGCGACGGGCAAAGCCACGAGGATCTTGTCGCCGCGCGCAACCGTCTTCTGGGGGCCGCCGCGCAAAGCCCGCTGATCGCCTCGGCCCGCCCCAGCGGGCTGGAGGATGCCGCGCAGTTCAATCTGGATATCGACTGGCGCAAGGCCGGTGCGATGGGGCTGACGCCCACCGATGTCGGCCAGCTTCTGCAGATCGCATGGGCCGGGACCTATGTGAACGACTTCATCGATCAGGGCCGCATCAAGCGCGTCTATGTGCAGGGCGAGGCCGATGCCCGCGCCGTGCCCACGGATATCGACAAGTGGCGCGTGCGCAATGCCAGCGGCCAGCTGGTGCCGTTCTCGAATTTCGCCGAAGGGCGATGGGATTACGGCGCGCAGGGGCTTTATCGCTACAATAGCGTGCCATCGATCCAGATTCAGGGCTCGCCCGCGACGGGTGTCACCACCGGCGAGGCCATGGCGGAGATGGAGCGGTTGGTGAGCGAGCTTGGCACCGGCTACAGTCTGGCCTGGACCGGGTTGTCGCTGGAAGAGCGGCAATCGGGCAATCAGGCGCCGCTGCTTTATGCGCTGTCACTGGCGGCGGTGTTCCTGTCGCTGGCGGCACTCTACGAAAGCTGGTCCATTCCCTTCGCGGTGATGCTGGCGATGCCGATCGGCATTCTGGGCGCGCTGACCGGTGCGTGGCTGGGCGGGTTCGAAAACGGCGTGTTCTTCCAGGTGGGGCTTTTGACGGTGATCGGCCTGACCGGCAAGAACGCCATTCTGATCGTGGAATTCGCGCGCGACAGATACGAGGCCGGAGAACGCGTGATCGACGCCGTGGCCGAAGCCGCGCGCCAGCGCTTTCGCCCGATCATCATGACCTCGATGGCGTTTTCGCTTGGCGTGCTGCCACTGGTGCTGAGTTCCGGTGCGGGCTCGGGCGGGCGCAATGCCATCGGCTCGGGCGTGCTGGCGGGCACGCTTTCGGCCACGCTTCTGGGGGTGGTCTTTGTGCCGCTGTTCTTCATGATCGTCACCCGGGTTTTCCGCCGGGGTGGCGGCGAGCGTGGCAAAGACAACGCCTGAAACGGGGCCTGATCCGGGGTCTGATCCGGCGTCGCGCGCCCTTGGCGGGCTGCGGCGCGGCGCTCAGACCACCAGCACGGGGACGGTCGAAATGCCCGTGACCTTGTGAGACACGCTGCCCAGAAGATACCCTTCGACCGAGCCCATGCCACGGCTGCCGATCACGATCAGATCCATCCCGTGCTCTTGCGCGAATTTCACGATGGTGCGCGACGCAGGCCCGGATTTCACGAAAGCGCGCACATCGGTGCGGCCCGCGTTATGCGCGAGGGTTTTGGCGTATTCGGCCACTTCCTTGGCATGGGCGCGCATGATGTCATCGAGATTGCCGGGATCGTCGGGGCGCACCATCGACAAGGACGCCTCGAGCATCGAATGGTGCCGATAGACCGTCAGGATCGTGATCTTGATATCGCCGCCACTGCAGGCGCGCGACAGCTCCAGCGCGGTTTCGAGGGCTTTCTCGGCATTGGGCGAGCCGTCGAACGGGACAAGAATAGATTTGAACATCCGTCTCTCCTGACTACTTCGCGAAGGCCAGATCGCGCAGGAAGAGCGCAATCTGCGGGAAGAAGATCAGCGCCACCGCGACCGACAGCAGGATGAAGATGAAGGGCGGCGTGCCCCGGATCACCTCCATGTAGGGCCGTTTGAACACGGCGATGGCAGTGAAGATATCGCAGCCGAATGGCGGGGTGGCCGATCCGATGGCCACCTGCAGCGTGATGATCGTGCCCACCAGAACCGGATCGAGCCCGACCTGATCCACCACCGGCGCGAAGATCGGCACCAGCACGAGGATCACCACGATGGGATCGACGAACATGCAGCCCACGAAAAACGCGATGGAAATCACGAAGAGCACGCCGATCTGATCCATCTGGTCGATGCCGATCCCGCCAAGGATCTGCTGCGGGATTTGTGCAAACGAGATCACCCAGGAAAATGCCGCCCCCACGCCCACGAGGATGAACACCACCGCCGTGATGAGACCTGTGGATTTCGCCGTGTCATAGACCCCCTTGAGGTCCAGTTCGCGGAAGATCACCACCTCGAGGATGAGCGCATAGAGCACGCAGGCCGCCGCCGCCTCGGTCGGGCTGAAGATGCCGCCATAGATGCCCCCGATGATGATCAGCGGAAACCCGAGGGGCCAGAGCGCCTTGCGCCCGGCGCTGAGGCGTTCCGGCCAGCTGAATTTCGGCTCGGTGGGCACCTTGTTGCGGACCGCGTAGATCCAGGAATAGACCGAGAACAGGAACAGGATCAAAAGCCCCGGCCCGATCCCGGCGATGAACAGTTCGGCAATCGAGGTGTTGGATACGACGCCATAGATGATCATCCCGATCGATGGCGGGATGAGAAACGCGATATCCGACGCGTTCACGATCAGCGCCAGGATGAAGCTGTCGTTATAGCCGGCCTTCTGCATGCGGGGCCGCAGGGGCGAGCCGATGGCCACCACCGTGGCCTGGGTCGAGCCCGAGACCGCGCCGAACATCGTGCAGGCCGCCGCCGTGGATACCGCAAGGCCCCCCTTCAGGTGACCGACGAAGGCCATCACGAGGTCGATCAGCCGGTTGGCCGACTGGCCGCGCGTCATGATATCGGCGGCAAAGATGAACATCGGCACCGCGATCAACGAGGCAGGCCGGATACCCGCCATGATCTGTTGCACCATCGTTTCAAGCTGGCTGAAGCCTCCGAAGAGGGTGTAGAAGCCGACAAAGGCCCCGACGATCAGCGGGATCATCATTGGAAAGCCCAGCAGAAGCAGGACGATCATGATCGAGAAAATCGTGAGCGCCATCCGTCAGACCTCCATCTCGTCTTCGTCATAGCCTTCCAGAACGGCGGTCGAGAGGAAGATGTCCTTCTCGAGGATGTTCTTGATGGCGGTCAGCAGATACTGCATGCCGGTCATGAAAAAGCCGACCGGAACCCAGACAAGCGTGATCCAGACGGGGATCTGAAGCGAGGGAAGCACGCGCCCGCGCCCGGCCTGTGTCATGATGTAATTGAAGGCATACCAGCACAGCCCGAACATGAAGACGGCCGTGACCAGCGTGATCACGATCATCATCAGCTTGCGCAGTCGCGGCGGCATCGCGTCATAGATGGCCGACATGCGGATATGACGCCCGTGACGCGCCGCATAGCTGATACCGGCGAAGGTGATCATGATGATCAGGATGCGGTTCAGTTCCTCGGAAAAGAACAGGCTGTTCTGAAAGACGAACCGCCCCACCACATTTGCGATCGTGTTGGCCGCCATCAGCAGGACGCCCACCGCCAGAAGCACCGCCTCGATCCGGGCGATCGTGTTGTCGATGCCGCCAAGCACCCCCGGCAGTGTCGAGCGGTATTCGCCAAGTGCCGCATCGTCTGCAGAGGTGGTATCCGTCTGCGACTGCGTCTGAGACTCGCTCATCCCCGTAATGTCCTCAAATGACCCCTGGAAATTATCCGGCGGCCGCGGGTCTGCCGCAGCCGCCGGCCGTCATGCTCAGTTGGTCACGGCTTCGAGATCCGCTTTCATCTGCTCGAGGATCGCAGCCCCGCTTTCGCCGGTCATTTCAAGGAATGTCGCTTCGACATCCGCTGCCGCCTCGATGAAGGGCGTGCGCTCTTCCTCGGTCAGGACATTGACCTGCATTTCGGGCTTGGCCGCCTTGATCTTCTCGATGCTCTCTTCGTGCAGCCCTTTCTGGTAGTCGATGATATGCTCGAAGGCGACATCCATCGCATCGTCGATCATCTGCTGCTCGTCTTCGGACAGGCCGTCATAGAAATCCTGATTGGCCATCACGGCGGTGGTGAAGTTGTTGTGGCCCGCGCAGGTGATGACCTCGGTAACCTCGTACATCTTGGTCGACTCGATGAAGAACATCGGGTTTTCCTGACCCTGGATGATGCCGGTCTGCAGCGCGCCATAGACCTCGCCCCATGGCAGCGGGGTGGGTGTTGCGCCGAACGCCTTGTAGCTTTCCACCAGAAGCGGGTTGGTCATCACCCGGAACTTCACCTCGTTGAGATCGGGCGGACCGGTGACAGGCTCTTGCGTGGTCATGCAGACCTCGCCTTCGGGGAACATCACCAGAAGCTCGAGCCCCTGTTCGGCATAAAGCTCGGGGAACATCTCGTTGATGGCCTTGGAGGTGCGGAAGAACTCGCCCAGTGCCTCGGTATCCTGCGGCAAGAGGTAAGGCACGAAGAACACCTGTGCCTCGGGGATCAGCGAGCCGGTGAAGCCCGGGCTTTGATCCACGAATTGCAGAATGCCGGCCTGTGCCTGCTCCATGGTGTCGGCGGATTCGCCGAGCGTGCCATAGGGGAAAAGCTGCACGGTGTGATCGGAATTGGCTTCAATCTCTTCCTTGAATTTCTGGGCGAAAATGCCCTGCACTTCGTCGATGGCCTCTTCGAACGCGTAGCGCCAGGTATCGGCGCTGGCCATGCTTGCGGTCATGGCCATGACACTCGCGGCAGTGGCAGCCACTGCGGTTTTCGTCATGTAGTTCGCCATTACAATGCTCCCTCTTTTCAACATTTGTGCCGAAAGCGTGAGGGGCATTGTAATGCATGTCAAACCATTAATTGTATCATTACATTATTAGTAGACGACCGGATAAGCCCCTTCGGGCGGGGCGCTCAACAATGCGGCAAGGCGCTCGAGCGCGCCGCGAAACCGGGCCGCGTCAGGCTCTCCGCCAACGGAAATGCGCACTGCGTCGAGGGCCGGGGCCTGCGGCGTCAGGAATGGACCCGCCGGGGCCAGCGCGATGTCCTGATCGCGGGCCAGACGGACGAAATCCCGGGCGTCCCAGCCCTTGGGCAAAGGCAGCCAGTAATGCAGCCCGCCGGGATGCCCCTCGATGTCATGCGGCCCCAGAACGGCGCGGACGATATCGAACCTCTCGGCCAGCCGGTCGCGCTGCCACTGCGCCAGTTCGGCGGCGGTGCCATCGCGCACCCAACGCGCGGCAATCTCGCAGACCAGCGGCGTGGCGGCCCATGAAAACACCAGCAAGCGGCTCAGCAGCGCCGATTGAAGATGCGGCGGGCCGACCATGTAGCCCGCCCGCAAACCGGAGACCGTGCATTTGGTGAAGGTCGTGAGGTAAATGCCGCGCTCGGGCGCCAGCGCCGTGATCGGCGCCGGACCGCGCGACAAAATCGGCCCATAGGCGTCGTTTTCCACGATCAGCAGATCATGCATCGCCGCGATCCGGGCGATCGCGGCGCGGCGCGGTGCATCCATGACACCCGCCTGCGGCAAGGTCAGCGTGGGCAGCGTGACCAGAACCCGCGGCCCATGCGTGCGGCAGGCCTGATCCAGCGCGTCGGGCAGCATCCCCTGCCCGTCACCGGCCACCCCGATCAGGGTCAGCCCCAGATAGCGGCACAGCGATATCACCAGATGATGGGTCACCGCATCCGCCAGCACGACATCCCCCGGCGCGGTGACCGCCGACAGGGCCGCCGCCATGCCATGCGTCACGCCATTGGTCAGGATGACCCGGTCCGCATCGGTTTCAAGACCCAGACCCGACAACCAGAGCGCCCCCGCTTCGCGATGGTCAAGCTGGCCCTGATTGGGCCGGCAAGACAGGATCGTCACGGGATCGGCCTTGTCGGCCATCTCGCGCAGGGTGCGCCGCATGGCGATGTCGTGGCGTTCATCGAACAAAGGGCGCGACAGCGCCAGATCGCAGACCTGCGCCTGCACGGGTCTGAGCGCATAGGGTGGGCGGTCCTGCTGGGCCTGATCGACCACGAAAGTGCCGCGCCCGACATGGCCTTCGATCAGATTGTGCTGGCGCAGCCGGTCATAGGCCTTGCCGACGGTCTGCACGCTGATGCCAAGCTCGGCCGCGACCGCGCGATGCGTCGGCACCTTTGCCCCGGCAGGCAGCCTGCCCTCGCGGATCTCGCGCTCGATGGCGGCGGCAAGGCTCAGGTACAAAGGCTCGGACAGGGTCGCACGGTCAAGAAAATCGAACGTCATCTGGGCCTCGTGAAAGCTGTGCGCCAAGACAGGCGCCTGTCCTGTATCGGGCACATAAACGCAGGGTTTGACAAGACAGCACGCCAAGGGCGTCTTGATGCAAGCATCGCCGGACAACAAAACATCCCCGCCGCTTTCGCGGCGGGGATGCGCGTCAGACCGGATGGGTCTTACTTGTGGTTCTTGTATTTAGCCGCTTCCTTGGCCTGTCCAAGCGCCAGCGCAAGCACACAGATCACGATCGCGATCAGCGTGAACAGACCCGGCAAAGCGCCACCTGCGCCCATGAAGATCGCGCCGCTTGCCGCGTCCCATGTCGGTGTGTCGAATGGATATCCCATATGTCAGTTCCTCCTTGTTCAGCTGGCCGCCGGCGGTGACGCGGCGATCCCTTCGGGATAGGCCTGTGCCGGCACCTTGACGGTGTCCAGACCGGCGATTTCAGCAGCTTCAGGTACCCGAAGCATACCCACGATCTTCAGGATCAACGCGCTCACATATCCTGTGACAAGCCCGATCGCGATGAAGACGACGGCCCCCACGATCTGACCCACGAGGCTGATGGTCGGCGCGCCTTCGCCCAGCAAGGCGGGATAGCCCGTGCCGAAGATGCCGAGCATCACGAGGCCATAGATCCCGATCGTGCCGTGCACCGTGACCGCCCCCACCGCATCGTCGATCCCGAACTTCTCGAGGAAGGTCGCCGCAGGCTTGAGGATCAGGCCGGCGCCGAAGGCGATGATGAAGGCCAGAGCCGGCCAGTAGATGTCGAGACCCGACGCCACCGAGATGATCCCGGCCAGAGCGCCCGACATCATCCAGAACGGATCGCGCGTGCCCAGCCATGCGCCGATGATGCCACCGGCCACCGACATCAGGATGTTGAAGCTCAGCGCGCCAAGATTGGTCGGCGTGCCATAGATCGTTGCGAAATTCGCGCCCCAGGACCATGCCTCGCCGCCCACGACGACACAGGCCATCAGGAAGCCCCAGAAGCCGACGATAATGAGCATAAGGCCCATCGCCGTCAGCGGCAGATTGTGACCGGGAATGTGGTTCGCCGTGCCGTCTGCGTTGAACTTGCCGACGCGCGGACCAAGGTTGATCAGCACACCAAGCGCGAAGAAGCCCGCCACCGCATGGACCAGACCCGCCGCGCCGAAATCATGCAAGCCCCAGCTCTGCACCAGCCAGCCATCGGCGTGCCAGCCCCAGGCCGCCGCCAGCGTCCAGCTGAACCCGCCAAGGATCACCGCAAGGATCACGAAGCCCACGGTCTGGATGCGTTCGATCACCGCCCCCGACATGATCGAGGCCGTCGTGGCGGCGAACAGCGTGAACGCCCCCCAGAACACACCACTGATCTGATCGTCGATATTCGGCCCCATGGCCGCAGCCGCCTCGCCCCAGCCCCATGCAAAGCTGTTGGCATAGGCCGCGCCGGAAATGCCGTTGGGTCCTTCGGACAGGCTGAACCCCGTGGGGAACGCCCAATAGACCCACCAGCCGAAGAAATAGAACGCCGGGATCACAAAGGCGATGGCAAGGATGTTCTTGACCCCTGACGACAACGCATTCTTGGCCCGCGAGGCGCCCATTTCATAGGCAAGAAATCCCGCATGGATGATGATCATCAGCGGGATCGTCAGGTAATAATAGGTCTCGGCGAACATCGTGTTCGTCAGGTTGCCCTTGGTTTCTATCGCGGCGACCTTGGCCGCAAGTTCCGCTAGCTGTTCTTCCATAGTCACTTCACCTCCATGTTGGCCGTGCCGCGTTCATGCGCGCGGCGTTATCGGCAGCAACAAAAGTCAAGCGCCTGAATCGGTCTGCCCAAAGAACTTTCTTGATCCCAAAGCACCAAGCCCCCGTCCCGCATGGGGTGTTTTCAGCGCAGGAATGCGCGGCAGCGCCGCACCGTTTGACGCAAGGTAAGCCTTTGCCTTTTCATTGAAAATCCGGCATTGAAGGCCACTGGTGCAACGACCGCAAAAGGCCCGGCTGCCGTCAGTCGAAGTCGGCATCGCCAGAAAAGAAAATCTCAGCTCTGATATTATTTTATGCGAAAATCAGGGCCTTTGCGCAATTTTACGTCGCTTTATGAATCGATTTCCCCGCAAATGTGGTCCACTATTGGCCCAATCACCACCAATATCAGACCGATCAGAGAATCTGGTTGCCGCGCATCTGGACCATGGCTTGGCATCGATGGCGACAGAGGGCGTTTTCCATGACGCGCATCGCGCGCGCCACGCAGCTGCCATCTGGCGCAGGCGGGCGGATTGGCCTAGATGCGGGACATGAAATTCGAATTGCCCGACCTTTGCGCCCTGCACGACCTGAGCGTCGATACGATCATCGATGCCCGCTCGCCTGCGGAATACGCCGAAGACCACCTTCCGGGCGCGATCAACCTGCCCTCGCTCAGTGATGACCAACGCGCGGAAGTCGGCACAATCTACGTTCAGGAAGACCGTTTCAGGGCGCGCAAGATCGGCGCGGCCCATGTCGCGCGCAATGTGGCGGGGTATCTCGAGGGGCCATTGGCGGACAAGCCGGGCAACTGGCGACCGCTGGTCTATTGCTGGCGCGGCGGTCAACGCTCGGGCGCTTTCGCCACGATCCTGCAGCAGATCGGCTGGCGGGTGCAGGTTATCGATGGCGGCTACCGTGCCTATCGCCGGCTTGTCGTCGACATGCTCTATGAACAGCCGCTTGGCCTCAGACCGTTGCTGCTTGACGGCAATACCGGCACGGCCAAGACCCGCCTTCTGGCGCTGCTCGCCGAACGGGGCTGGCAGGTGATCGATCTCGAAGGTCTGGCCAATCATCGCGGCTCGGCTTTGGGCGACATGCCGGGCGGTCAGCCGACACAAAAGCTTTTCGAGGGCCGGCTGGCCCAAGCGCTTGCCGGGCTTGATCCGCAGCGTCCGGTGGTGATCGAGGCCGAGTCCAACAAGGTCGGGCACAGGATCGTGCCGCCATCGCTCTGGCAGTCGATGCGCGCGGCGCCAAGCGTCGAGATCAGCGCGCCATCCGCCGCGCGCGCCGCCTTTCTGGCCAGCGCCTATGCCGATATCAGCGCAACGCCCGATCAGCTTTGTCATCAGCTCGACCTGCTGCGACCCATTCGCGGCCACGCCCTTGTGGATGCATGGCAGCGGCTGGCGGCTCAAGGCGCGTTCACCGATCTGGCCCATGCCCTGATCACCGAGCATTACGATCCGGCCTATGCCAAGGCCCGACAGCGCAACGACGTGTCTACAACGCATCGCGTCGCCGTGAATGATCTGGATGATGCGGCCCTGATCAGCGCCCTGCCCCGGATCGAGGCGGCGCTGATGCGCGCCGCCGACCCTGAAGCGGTCCGCCTTTGACCTAAGGCATCAGCTAAAGGCGGAACGCGTGCAACGATCGAACGGAGCACTGCATTTCGCGAAACGCTTCAGCGCAGAAGAAGCCGCGCACTGTCATCCGTGACCTCTCCGATCTCGGCCGCGTCGATGCCCGCCGCGCGCAAGGCGTCCAGACAGGGACCCGCTTTGTCGGACGGGACCGCCGCCAGCAAGCCGCCTGCGGTCTGCGGATCGAACAGCCAGTCCGGCGGCTCAGCGCCATCGATATAAGGCATCGCATGGGCCGCGTTGGCGCCTTGCAGGGACGATGCGACCCGCCGCTCCACAAGCCCCGCAACCCCGTCCAACAAGGGAATATCCGCCAGCCGGAGCATCGCCCCGCAGCCGCTGGCCTGCATGATCGCCAGCAGATGCCCCGCCAGTCCGAAGCCCGTGACATCGGTCATGGCGCGCGCATCGGCCCGCAAGATCCCGGAATCCTGCGCCAAAGGCCGCTCCATCGAGGCCATGGCGCGCGCCACGACATCCCCATCCGCCTTTGCCGCCATCGCGGCGGCCAGGATGATCCCCGTCCCCAGAGGTTTGGTCAGGATCAGCCGATCACCGGGCCGCGCCCCCCCAAGCCCGATGGGGGCATCGCGGCACAGTCCCGTGACGGTGAAGCCGATGGTCATCTCGCGGCCCTGCGTGGTATGGCCGCCGATGATCGCAGCCCCGGCATCGGCCATCACATCGGCAGCACCCGCCATGATCTCGCGCAGGGTATGGCGCTGCTGGCGGTCGGCCATGCGCGGCAGGATCACATTGACCAGCGCCGATTGCGGCTCGGCGCCCATCGCCCAGACATCGCCCAGCGCATGCACCGCGGTGATCCGCGCCATCGCCCACGGATCGGCGGTAAAGGCGCGCAGATGATCGGTGCTCAGAACCTGCGTCTGCCCGCCGATCCGCAGAACGCCCGCATCATCGCCGGGAAGGCTCAGGACATCGTCGCGCGCCACCGGCGCCAGCTCGGCGATCATGCCGCCCAAAGCGCCCGGCCCCACCTTGGCGCCGCAACCGCCACAGATCACCGGATGATCCGCCATCTCGGCGCGCACGCCATTGGCCACATCCTGCGGCACGACCGGGGCGGGCATGTCGGGCAAATCGCGGAACTTCTCCATGAAGCGCTGATCGATCCAGTCCTTCCAGCGCCACAGCCCCGGCAGGGACAGCCCCACACCGCCCCTGTCCGCCAAGGCGCGCTTGCCGCCAAGTGACACAAGCTTCAGGAAATCGGCCTGCGGGTTGAAGATGCGGCGCTGCGCCCCGGTCAGATCGGCGCGCAGGTTATGGGTGAGGATGGGGGCGGCGCGCACCGCATAGACTCCCGCCTTGGGCCGTGGCGCATGGCGGATATGGGCGCAGTCGCCCACCGCATAGATCGCGGGATCGTCCACCACGCGCAGCCATTCATCCACCTCGATGAACCCGTCCTTGAGCGGCAGGCCGCTTTGCGCAAGCCAGCCCCAGGGGCGCGCGCCCGCAGCCCCCACCACCAGACGGGCCGCGATCAGCGTGCCATCGGCCAGCCTGACCGCGTCGGGCGTGACCGCCGCGACATCCACATGCTCGCGCAGCTTGATCCCGGCTTGCCACAACGCCTCCCATAGCGCGCGGCGCGTGCCCGGTGCCGTGCCCTGCAGCGCCTTGCCCGCATCGAGCAACGTGATCTCGGGCCGCGCGGCACCGACAGCGCGCAAGCGGTGATGCATCGCCAGTGCCAGCTCGACCGCGCCCACGCCCGCACCGATCAGAGCCACGCGCGGCACCTCGCCGCTTCCCGCCACCGCCGCGACATAGCGCTCCCAGGCCTCGGCGAACGGCCCAAGCGGCTTGGCGGCGATGCCGTGCCTGTCAAAGCCCTCGATCTCCAGCGGCGCCGACGAGATGCCGATGTCGATCGACAGATGGTCATAGGCGATCGCCGGTCGCCGCGCGAGCTGCACCAGCCTTGCGGCACGGTCCAGACCAACGGCGCGATCCTGCACCAGCCGCGCGCCCGCGAACTGCGCAAGGCGCAACAGATCTATATCCAGCGCATCTCGCGGGTAATGACCGGCCACATGCCCCGGCAACATGCCCGTATAGGGCGCTTTGACATTCGGGTCGATCACGGTCAGCCGCACACCTGGCAGCGGTTTCATGCCCCAGCGCCGCAGCATCAGGGCATGGGCATGTCCTCCGCCGATCAGCACCAGATCACGGGTCACGGGAAGATCGGTGTTCATCGCAATGTCCGCCTTGTCGTTCAGAAGGTATCAGCACGACAAGAACAGGAAATGCGCGCAGATGGAATGGGACCAAATGCAGCGCATGCCGGGCGGCGGCGGTCAGGAGCCGTTGTGCCCCTTGACCATTTTCCGAAGCTGATTGGGCGACAGCTCTTCTTCGCCCAGAAACTCGTTCAGCATCGATTTGTAGGGCTGTCGACCGGGCGGGTTTTCGCGACGGCGGTTCTCGATATTGACCAGCGTCGTATCCCTTTGCGTTTCGATCAGCGGCAGGGCACTTTCGTCCTCGGTGTCGCGGGCCAGATTGAACAGCACTTTCAGGATGCCCGCCTTGGTCACCCAGCGCAGCGGATGCCGTTTTCCGACGGTTAATTCCAACGAGACATTGCGCGGGAATTTCGCCAGAGCCACCTGAAGCCGGCGGTTCAGAGGTTTTTCGATATCCTCGCGCGACAGGCTGTCCCTGCCGTTCTGGATGCACAGGAACAACCCGCCCCCACGGTAGGAGAAGAAACAATTGTCGCGCCGTATCGTCTCGGAGATGACGCCCGCGACCAGATGGATCAGTTGGCGGAACTGGTCGGGCGAGCAGACCTGATGCGCCTGATCGGCCTGCAAGATCCGGATCGAGCTGACCGAGGACTGGAACATGCCGAATCTCGGCAGTTGCATGATGTAATTCTCGAAGGCGGTATAGCTGAGCACGCGATCGATATTTCGGATGTCGATCACTTCGGCAAAGCCGTCATCCTGCGCCGTATCGCCAGAGGGCGCATCCGCACCGGACCGGGCGCTTTCGGCGCTCGCCATGGACGAGGTGCTGCTATCGGGCCCTTGGCTGCGGGCGAAGCGCTGGCTGCTCTTGATCCGCGCCCGCAATTCACCAAGCTCGAAGGGTTTGGTGATGTAGTCATTGGCCCCCGCCGCAAAGGCGCGGTCCAGATGGTCGAGCTGCGCCATCGCCGTCAGCATGATGATCGATGTATTGGCGTAACGGGGCGTGTTGCGGATCTTTTCACACAAGGTGATCCCGTCGATCTGCGGCATCTGGATGTCGAGCACGAAACAGTCGAACTGCTCTTCGCTGGTCGCGATGCAGTCCAACGCCTCCACGCCTCCCGGGCAGGCGGTAACGTTATGCCCGCAGGACGCGCTCAGGAATTGCTTGAGCAGGGCCAGAATGCTTTCGTCATCGTCTACCAGCAGAATCTTCATCCTGTCGGTCTCCCGTGTGATCCACGAATGACTGCTGACTGCAAAAAAGATACGTCCCGCAGGCTTTGGATGCGTACCGACACACTTGCGTAAAGCTAGTTGACGATGTCGTTCAAAATATGGCGTCAGAGTGACGTCTACCCGCCGAAAGAAGCGCAGAACACACGCTTACAGGCCACGCGGAGAATCGGATTTTTCCGATGTTTTGAAGGGAGATAGGCGGCAGGGGCATCGGATACGGCCATGCTCCGGCCACGAAGAATTTGGCAAAATGATGTAAAAACTGGGCACGGGCGGCGGCATCGCGCCCGCGAGATCCCGAATCCCGCGTCGCTTGCCCGCCCGGATCATCCAAGTTCCACCTTAATTTGCACAAAGATTTTCCCGATTTGTCCGGCACGGTCCATTCACCATGTGCGTATCGAGTTTCTTCAGTCCAAGACACCTGTTTCCAGAATGGCGGATACCCGGATGAAGATCCTGACCGTGGATGATGACGATTCCTTCGTCGAACTGATCGAACGATCGCTCAGCGCCAGCGACAATCACGAGATTGTCACGGCCCTTTCCGGCGCGGAAGCCATGAACATCCTCAGGAAGGATGAAACCGCCTTCGATTGCCTGCTGTTCGACATTCAGATGCCCGAGCTCGACGGGATCAGCCTGTGCCGGCATGTCCGCACCGATCCGCGCTATGCGACGACGCCCGTCATCATGCTCACCGCGATGTCACAACGCCACTATCTCGACAACGCGTTCGCGGCCGGGGCGTCGGATTATCTGAACAAGCCGTTCGACTTTCAGGATCTGCGGGAAAAGCTGCGATCGTGGCAGCGCACGGATATCGCCCATTACAAGCCCGCAGGCGGTGTCGATGCCTTTGGCCAGCCTGTCGCGCGCACGATCACGTCATCCGATATCGACCTTGCCGCGCATCTTGAATCGCTGGATCTGCCGCGTCTCGTGGAATATCTCGCCTTCGAGAATTTCGTGCTCAAACGCGCGCAGCAGACCTCGAAACGGTTCTGCGTCGGCGCTTTGAAGATCTCGAATTTCGAACGGTTGCAGGACGAGCTGTCCGGCGCCGAGCTGATCCGCGTGATCTCGGCCTATGGCAGATTGCTGTCGGTCGGCATGCGCAAGCTCGACGCGATGTTTTCCTATCGCGGCAGGGGCATCTTTCTGATCGCCTGCCCCGGCTTCGCCCGGCTTCTCAATGCACGCCTTCAGAGGGCTTTGGCCCAGGCCGCAGGCCAGCTTGATCGCGCGGATGCGGCGGCACAGGCCCGGGTGCACCACGTTCTGGGGGTGCCCTTCAGGGTCAAGACCCCCGACGATGCGATTTTCGCCCTTTACGAGGCGGTCAAAAGCGTCGAGGCGCTGAATATCGCCAAATCGCTGGACAAGGTTCCGGCCCGTCAATTGGGCAACCTCTATTTCAACGACGAGCTCGCCCATCTCGAAGCGCGCGGCTATCGCGCGCTCTTCAAGGACGATATCCGCAGTTCGGACGGCAACTGGCCGCCTGCCAAGATGCTCATGCCGAAAGGCTGAGACCGGCGGCCAGCGCGCCTTTGCGCGCAACCAAACCCCCGCAAATCTTTGGAAAAACGCGGCGCAGCCATGCCTGCCGCCAAGTCATGCGTGGCGCGATAGCCTTCAAATCAAGGACAATCTTGCCGCAAGCCAGCTAAATGTTGCGCCAGCGCAAAAAAGAACTGGCACAAATGCATCACCATGTCTCATAATAGCCACTAAAAAGCCATTATTGAGCGCAGGTTATGAAAACATTCAAAGTGCCTCCGGAAACTTCTCCGGCAGCCTCCGTATTTCCAGAGCTGTCACCGGATGGAGCGCCCTCGCGCTCGCTGACCAGCAGCCGTGACAAGAAACGCCTCAGAATTCGCGCCGAACGCAACCAGAGCACCGGTATCGCGAATGTCCGCGCCAGCAGCCTGTCCTTCGCCAATATGCACAATTACGGCGAGCTTCTGGTCAATTACCTCAGGGCGCGCAAACACGTGTTCATCGACCAGCTGGACTGGGACATCTACCAGACCGACGGTATGGAATTCGACCAGTACGACACCCCGCAATGCCGTTGGATCGTCGTGCATGAATTCGGCGAGATCCTGGCCGGTATCCGGCTTCTGCCCACCACAGCGCGCTGCGGCATCTACAGTTACATGTTGCGCGATGCGCAGCGCGGCATTCTGGACAACCTGCCGACGGATGTTTTGTTCATGCAGGCCCCGGTCGATCCCAAGGTCTGGGAAGCCGCGCGCGTGTTCATCACCGAGACCGTGCCCGCCCAACGCCGCTTCGATATCCAGCAGGTGCTTGTCAGCAAACTGATCTCGACCGCGCGGGCCGAGGGGGCGTCGCATGTGATCGGCATCGTTCCGGCGATCTGGGCGCGTTGGCTGCGGCGGCTCGACCTGCGCGCCGTGCCGATCGGCCCGCGCTTCCATATCGACGGCACGTACAGCCAGGCCATCCTGTTCAACGCCGTCAACGCGATGAATTGAGCGGCGTCGGGGATCACTCCCCGGCGACCATGCGCCCTTCGCCCAGATGCCGGTCGGCCCCGCCGGACCAGTCCTGCGCCGCGTCGTGATTGCGCTCGGGCTGACGCTTGAGATCGAATTCCAGGAAGAAGGTCGTGCCCTCGCCAAGGCGGCTCTTGTAGTGGATCGTGCCGTTGTGCCGCTCGATGATCCGCTTTGAGATATTCATGCCAAGACCGGTCCCGCCGACCTTGCGCCGATCCGACGAATCCACCTGGCTGAACCGGCCGAACACCTGTGCCTCGCAGTTTTCCGGAATCCCTGTGCCGGTATCCTGCACGCTCACGCGAACACGGTCGTTGTTCTGCTCGACCCGGACCGTGATGACGCCCCCCGCCTCCGAGAATTTCAACGCGTTCGACAACAGGTTGCCAAGCACCTGCTGGATGCGCGCCTCGTCGCCGTTGATGAACACCTCGTCTTCCGGGAATTCCTTGCGCACTTCGATCTGCTCGGCATTGGCCTGCGCCATGATCGCATCGACGCTTTCCGAGACCACCCGCGAGATATCAAGGCTCTGGAAGCGGAAGATCATCTCGCCGCTTTCGATCTTCTGCAGATCCAGCGTCTCGTTGATGAGTTCGGCGAGCCGGTTGCTGTTCTTCACCGCAATCTCGAGGATCGGCTTCAGATCGTCGGGCACCTGCGCCACGCAGCCCGAATTCATCAGGTCCAGCGAGAACTTGATCGAGGTCAGCGGCGTGCGCAACTCATGGCTCATGGTCGACAGGAATTGCGACTTGATCTCATAGGCGCGCTTGGCACGGTCATGTTCCAGCTTGATCTTCTGCAGCTGCTTGAGCCCCTTGCGGTACAGCTTGAGAAACACGAAAGAACAATCGACGATGAAATACAGAACGAAAGCGACCGTGAAGAATTCAAGCCAGTGATGCGAATCGAGCGGCGGTCTGAGCCGCACGATATCCATCACCGAAATCGTCAGGAACGTGGCCCCGTAAATCATCAGCCGCAAGATCAGCGATGGCAGGATCTGGTGGTTGTTCATCGCCGCGAAAAGCGCCGCCGCGAACAGGAAGAACAGCGGCATGAAATGGCCGCCGGAATTCTGCTGAATGGCGATCAACAACACGAACAGCGAGATCATCACCGCGCTCAGCCCGGTATTGACCATGACCCAGAGAAGAAATCTGCGCGCCGCGACCGGGTCGTTGCCCTCCCACCGCTGAACGCGTCGGGTCAGAACCAGATCCAGAACTTCGCTGAACAGCAGACCCGAATAGCACACCAGCGCAAGCGCCGGATCGAAATAGAAGGCCGACAGGATCATCGCCGCAAGAAAGCTCGCCTGACGTTGCCAGATCAGTTTCTTGGTGATGTTGACATAGTCGCGCAACTGTCGCTCGAGCGTGTCGCTCGACAGGTCATTTTCCAGGCTGACCTTGGGATCGTCCGTTGTGTTCATGTCTGCAATTACCAACTCTACAATTGCCCCGGTCTATCGGTGCTTCGCGAATTTATTTGGTCGCGATTGCGGTGAATTTTGGGCCTTTGGCGCCTCTCGCGCCGTCTTGTCTTGATGCTCGCCCGGGCGAGCCGCCGCGCCCAAGCTCAGGACCGCTGCGCTGTCCGTGCCGGGCGTTGGGTCGCCTTCCAGGCCGCCAGCACCGCCGCCAGGGCCGTCTCGGGAACCAGGGCCAGCATGCAGGCCGCGCCGTCGGTCGCGATCACCGCACGCCCTGCACCACCCAGCGCGATGACCGTGCAGGCAGGTTTTTGCCCGACCTTGGGGCAGCCCGTCCGGCCATGCTCCGGCAACAAGCGCCGCAGTGTCGCCAGCATATCGGCCGGTCCATCGCAGCCGATCTCGCCCTTCCCGCCCTCAACCCTGAGCCACGCCAGACATTGCCCGGACAGCAGCTCGAAAAATCCGTCCAGCCCGCCATCGCCGCCCAATGCGGCAAAGCTTTCGGCCAGCGCCCGCGCCGAGCAACTGGCCATGCCCCCGCCCAACCCGCTGGCGCGGCCCAGCAGATGCAGGCGCACCGGCCCGGCCGCATCGCTCGCCAGCGCATGCAGGCGCCGGGCATAGATCTGTGCGGCGCTCAACGCCCCCTCGTCGGCACCGATATCCGTCTCCTGCGTCACCAAAGAAAGCGCCATCAGCCTGCGGTTCGAAATGCTCAGCCGGGCCAGTTCTTGCCGATCGGCGATCAGCGCATAGGACCGGGGCAACACCGTCTCCTCGATCTGCCGCGCCACCAGACGGATCAGATCCTCCGGGCCATGTGCGACTTCCCGCAGGCTCGCCCGCAGATCGGCATCGGGTGCTGCCACACGCGCAAGGGTCCGGCGCAGGTGCAGGACGGTGCTGGTATCGGGCGTCGAACTGGCCGGCAAGGTGCGTCCCATCAGCTTGTTCGCTCCGCGTCATCCAGAATGCGTTTCGCGCGTGCGGTCATGGTCCCGATCTCGTCCGTCGTCTCGCCTACGGCACAGACCACATCCGCCGCGTTGCGCAGCGATCGCACGAAGACACGCACATCCGAAGGCGTCAGAACAAACAGATCGCCAACCGGTTCGGCATCTGCCGCAAGCCTGTCGGCCGCCGCGAACCCTGCCGCCGCCTGTGCGAAAATCTCGTCCAGCCGTTCGCGCGGGCATGGGGCCGCAGAGCTGGTGCGCAGCGCCAGCGAGGTCTGCAAATCCCCGAACGACACCAGCGAACAGCCCGCGATCCCGGCACGCATCTCGTCAAGTCGGTCCGAAAGGCTCATGTTTCCCCCATTGCGGTCATCCGGTCATTCATCTCCGTGGCCCGGCGGGCCGGATCGCTCGGGCCGCGCCGATCGTCTCGGATTGTCTGATGGCGCCTGCACGCGCCGCGGCATGATCGCCGGCGCGGCATCCGCAGTCAGGTCAGGGCCGGACGGGTCCTCGACCGCCGTGAGCACCACCCCGGCCCGCGCCGACGGGTCCTCGGCCTGTCCGGTCAGCCTGTCGAACGGATCATGCCCCGCAGGCGCGGACCGATATGGCCCCGTGCCCGCGGCCAGGGGCGCATTGAGCAGCAGATCGACCAGATGCTCGACAAAGGCCGCCGCACCGCTGGCATCCCAAAGGCCCGCATCCTCTTCGGCAGCCAGCGCCTCGGTCAATGAGACCGGATAGATCGCCTCGAAAAGATCACCCGCCTCTTTTTCCACCCGCTTGAGCACGCGGCTGCGGTCGCGCGCGTTGCGCAGCTTGTCCATCTGGGTGATCAACAACAGGTTGCGCCCGTTGGTGCCCCCGGCGATCTGCTCCCAGACCGCCGCCTCGGATTGCCGCCAGGCCTGTGTCGCATGAGTACACCACACGACGCTGTCCACCTCGCGGATCATCGACATCCAGACTTCTGAGGACATGTTGGGGTCGGAAATCCCCGGCATGTCGATCAGATCGCAGATCTCGAGCGTATCGGCTTCGGTCTGCAGCCGGATCACCCGTGTATCCGCCAGCGACACCTCGTCGAGCTCGGCGATATCCAGATCGCGCTCGGCCCCGTCATGGCCCACGGCCACGGCGCGATCCTCGCCATGGCTGATCCAGATCGGCGGCAGGCGGGTCGCGGTGATCCGCACCGGCAAGGGCGCGCCCCCCAGAAGCATGTTCGACAGCGTGCTCTTGCCCGCGCTGAATTCTCCCATCAGGGCAAGCCGCGGTTTGCGTGCGGCCGTCTCGGGGATCAGTTCTGCTGTGCTCATGGCCATCTCTTCCATCATGCTGCATGTCGCTCAAAGGTTTCGAGCGCGCTGTCCAGCAGCTCCCGGCGCTGCCGTTCCTCGTCCGAGGCGAAAAGCCCCTCCACCCCGCCGCCGCGATGCGCACCCGATGTCAGCTCGAACAGCACATCCTTCTGCTGGTCGAAAAACGCCGTCATCTCGCGCAGCACCCCGGCCCGGATATCGACGGTCTGCGCATCCTTCATCTGGCTCATGAAATCTTCGGTCTCGGCCAGGATCAGCCGTCTGAACCGCTTGGCAAAGGCCTTCTGCCCTCGGGCGCGGCGCCACCAGGACGCCCACCAGCTGTCGTTGAAATCAAGCGCGATGGTCTGCGCCAGCGCCACCGGCGCGGGCGCTTCGGGAACCTCGGGCACGCCCAGCTGGATTCCCTCGACCGCCGCACCGAAGCCCTGATAAAGCACCCCCGCCGCGTCACGCACCGCCGCTTCGTAATGCCGCTCGGCTGCGGCCTTCACCCTTTTGCACAGCACCGAATAGGCCGATCGCAGCAGCAGCCGCAGCCCCGTGGGGTCGTATTCCCACATATGCTCGGCGCCGCGCCGCTCGAGATGCTCGAGCAGCGAATGGGTCGCGCGGTCAAGGAATGTCTCATGCGCGCGGTCGGCCCGCTGGCGATACTCGGCAAAGATCGCCTCGAGATCGGCCTCCAGCGCGGCCATGCTGTCGCCGGCCACCTTGTCCATTGCCGCGCGCAGCTCGTGCATGCTGATCTCCGAGACCCCGCCCGCGCCCTCGATCACCACCGATCGCGCCGCCTGCCGGGATGTGCCGATGGTGATCGCCGATCTGGCGACATTGGCAAGACAGGCATTGCCGAGGGTGCCGACGATCCGCTCCGACAAGGCGCGCCACAGCGTCGGCAGGCCGGACATTTCCCAGACGATGTTGGGCGCCGATTGCCGGGCAAGAGACGCCTCCAGCCGGTGCCGCGCCCAATCCATCAGCGCCGCGGCGCTTTTGTCGTCCATCTCTTCGATCTCGCCGCTCAGTACGGCACCGGCCCAATAGGCGCTTCCGAAGATGATCTCGGCATCCGCCGGCCCGTCGTGATCCTTCAGGGTCTGACGGATGCTCTGCTCGATCTCGGGCACCTGTGCCGCCGGGTCGGGCAACTCGTCGATCCGGTTGACGAAGATCACCACATCGCGCGACTTGAGATTTGCGATCATCCGAATGAGCGCCATGTCCACCGAGGTCAGCGCCTGCCCCGCCGACAGCACGACAACACACAGCTTGCTGTCGCGCACGGCGTTGATCGTGACCATCTCGCGCATCATGAACGTGTCGTTCACGCCGGGCGTGTCGCGCAGACACATCCGGAACGGCACCGTCTGACAATTCAGGAACAATTCGGCAGATCGGGTGATATCGGCGAACCGTCCCTGATCGTCGCCGGTCTGGCCGTCATCTTCTGAATCGAAATCGTCGCCAAGGCAGATATAGCGCTCCAGCAGGTTCTTGTCGAAATAGCCGTAATCGTGCTCCTGCCCGATCAACAACTCGAAATTCCGACCAAGCCGCCTGGCTGCGGTTTCGCGTATCGTCTCGATCTGGCGGCGGATTTTCTCAAGCTCGCCAGCCGCACCGGCGCGGCCCGCCAGCTCTCCGATCCGCCCGCCCTTGGTGGTCAGACGGTCCCATTCGGCCTCGGTCATGAAGCGGAACCGCGCGCCCGTCTCGGCCCGACGGCTGGCCGGCGTGAGATGCAGCGAGGTCACAACCGAGGTCCACGGGTTCACGTCCGACGGCAAGAGATCGGCCCAACCCGCCATCGCGTTGATGAGCGAGGTCTTGCCCGACTTCACCTGCCCCAGAAGCGTGATGCACGGCTCGAAGGCGGCAAGCTGCTCCTTGAGGCGCGCGACCGCGCGTTCGGCCCCCGGCCCCGACAGCTCGGACAACCGGTCCAGCGCCTCGTCCATGTGGCTTGCGTCCTTGGCAAAACGCGCAAGCTCCTCCATGCCCGCCTTCAGATTGGTCGGGCGGGCCGGTGCTCTGATCTGCGTGGTCGTGTCGATGTCGCTTTCGAAGGTCATTCTGTTCCCGCTTTTGCTTGCGTTGCGACAAATGGCTGGGCTGCGAGATGCCGCGCCGCGTTGAAGCGCGCGCCCATATGCTCCGCTTCGGTCATCCCGCGCCCTCCGCCGCTGCGATCCGGCCGACCATTTCCTTGCGCAGCTGCAACAGCAGCGTGACCGCATCCAGCGCCGCCTCTTCGCCGCGCTCGAGCTGGAAGAGCAGCAGCATTTCCTCGCCATCCTGCAAATCGGCGCGCAACTCCCCCTCGGCGGTCCCGTCGCCCTCGCGGTCCATCAGCCCGGCAAGGGCCGCCACCGCGTCGACGCACTCATCCAGCAGCTTGTCGGTATCCACATCCGCGTCGCTGTCTGCGGCCTCGAGCATCTCGCGCGCCCGCGTCTGCAAAAGGCTCACAGCCTGCCCCAGCAGCACCTCGCCGCCCTTTGGAAGGTTGTCGGCCTGCACGGCCATCACCTCACCGCGCGCACCGCTCACACCGAGCATGTCGCGCGCCTTGGCGCCGCGCCAGCCGGTCCGCGCCGCCAACCTGTCCAGCAGCATCTGGGCCTGATCGACATCGCTCGACCGGCCCTGCTCGACCTGATGGGCAACGCAAGCCGCAAGCGCCTTGCCCCCGCTCGAGGCCCACAGCCTGTCATCCACCGCCGTCTCCGCCGTCAGCGCCGTGATGCCCTGCATGGTGGCGACCGGGTAAAGACCCAGAAACTCCTCGGCCACGATCGGATCAAGCGCCTCGATCCGGCGGGCCAGAACGCCGCGCATCATCTGCCGGTCCGCCATGGTCAGCACCAGAAGGCTGTGATCCTTGAGAGTATCCGGCACCCCGGCCCATAGCCGTTGCTCGGCCTCATCGAACCGCTCGGTGCACCACAGGATCATGTCGGCCCGCGCCACGATCTCCTGCAGTCTGGCGGCCTGCTGCGCGGGATCGGCCGGAAGGCCGATCTCCACAAGGCTCTGCCGCTCCAGCCTCGGGTCGGGCAGTTCCTGACGGGTCAGGCGCACATCCGCAGGCCAGGCCACGTCGCGCACCAGCCCGGCACTGACCGCGACCGATCCATCCTCCATCTCGAACACCGCACGGGCATCCGGGCCATAGGCCACTTCCGAGATGGCCGCCTCATCCTGCCCCCCAAGCACCGTGCGGCCCGCCAGCATGTTGACCAAAGCGGTCTTGCCGCTGCCCGGCAGGCCGGTCACGACCACCTGCACGGGTTTGCGCAGATGCGACAGAAGCCGCGACCCCCAGCGATGATAGGGTCCGGGAATATCGGCGGCTTCCAGCACGCTTTCCAGACGGTCCACGACGGGCATTGTGGCATCGGATCTGGTCACGACATCTCTCCTTGGTCCTGATAACGCATCATCCCGCCACCTCCCGCGCGCGCGACACACGCGCCAGAATGGTGACCGATCCACGCCGCCCATGGCGGGTCTCGCGCAGCAGGTCATCCGCTGCCTCGACCATTTCGGACGCGTCGTCGGTCTTGGCCATCTCGGTTTGCTTGAGCAGCTTGACCACGCAGAACGACACATTGTCCTGCTCGGGATCGTCCAGCCGCGCAATGTCGCGCAACAGCCCCTCGCCGATCTGCGCGGCACTCTGCTGCCGGGTGAAGCGCAGCAATTCCTCGATCCGGTCATCGCCCAGCGCCTGCAACCCGTCGCTCGCCGCGATCAGGATATCGCCATGCTCCAGTTGCACCGGGACGGCGCGGCAATCGATCTGCGGGATCTCGCGCCCGATCAGCACCGATGTCAGGCATTGCTGATCGGGGTGGTTCACGGCCTCCTCGCGCGCCATCATGCCACTGTCCACAAGGTAATCGATCTGCGACATGACCGAGTGGATCTCGTTCAACCGCTGCAGGCTGCCATCGCGAAACAGGTAAAGCGGCGAATCCCCGACCGAGATCCAGTAAAGCCGATCCTCCATCAGCACCGGCGCCAGAAGCGTCGCCCCCATCCCCTCGCTTCCGGGGCTCTGGCTGGAATACTGCCCGACACAGTCATTCGCACTGCGCGCCGCCGCACAAAGGATCTCGCCGATGCGCCCCTCCAGATCGACCGGATCGCCCGATTGCATCTTCAACTCGCTGAACACCTCGGTGACCACGATCTTGCTGGCCATGTCGCCCGCCGCATGCCCCCCCATGCCATCCGCCAGAACGATGAAGCCAAAACCGTTGCCCGCCGGAAAATCCGACACGATCGCATCTTCCTGACGCGTGCGACGGCCCTGATCGATGACCATCGAGGCGTCATAGACCACATCAACCGAGGGACGCATGAGCCTGCCCGCCTTGGGTCTCGTCGGCCCAGCTGAACTGCGGGCCACAGAGCGGCACGAATTTCAGCGTGGTCTCACCGATCACGATCAGATCGCCGGGCGACATTTCCTCGGTGCTCAGAACCGGCCGGCCATTGCGCCGCACCAGATTGGCCTTGCCGCCATGCCCGATATAGAAAGTCTGGCTTTCATCGTCATAGGCGACGGCGGCATGGTTCTCGCGCGAGATGCTGTTGTCGCCGAAATCCAGCCGCACCGCCTGCCCTGCGCCGCGCCCGATCTGCGCCACGCCGCCCTGCAAGGTGAAGGCCGTGCCCCGCCCCGGCCCCTTGACCACCACCAGCCAGCCCACCGGGAAACTCGCGCCGCTGCCTTGCGCGTCGTCCCGGGACCGGGCCAGCGGATCAAGCCCCGCAACCTGCCCCGGATTGAACCCCAAGAGCCGTGTCTTGACGCGCCCCGGTCGGCTCGAGCCGCGCCCCAGCGCGGGCGTCGGCACATCCACCGGGCCAGCCGGCAGCTCGGCGCTGTCGGGCGCGGCGGCGGCAGGTTCGGCAAGAGGCTCGGGGGCCAGCGCCTCGGGCTCGGGCTCGGGCTCGGGCGCGGCCTCTGGCACAGGCTGTGCCGACTGCCCCATCAGGTCCTTCACGGCGCGCAAGGACAAGGCGAAATCAGGCTCCGCCGCATCCTCTGCCTTTGCCGGCGGTTCGGGCGCTGCATCCTCGGCCAGCGTTGCGGCCATCTCATCCCCAACCTGGGCAGGCGCCCTGTCCATCCGCGCAAGCCAGGCGCTCAGATCGTCCTCGGACAGATCCGCAAGCGGGGTGTCCGCGTCGCTGCCTTCGTCCTCGGCGGCATCGGCATGGGGCATCACGCCGGTCTCGTCCCGCCCCGAATTCTCTGCCAGATCCTCCACCAGATTTACCCCCGGATCCTCCGGCACATCCTTTGGACCCTCGGCAAGCGCGCTGCCCTCGGCCTCGACTGCCTGCGCCTCTTCCGCGCGCCCGAGGATCTCGCTCAACTCCTGCACCGCAGGGGCAAAGCCATCCTCCCCGGCGATCTCCGCGGGCGTGTATTCATCCTCATCGCTGCCCTCATTCCAAAGCCGGTCCTTTGTGGGTGCCGCCTCCCAAGAATCCGCCTCCCAAGGATCGGCTTCGGGGGCTACGCGCCAGTCCTGCGCCACCGGCTCGGGCAGGATCTGCTGCGCCCCGGCCTCTGGGATGCGATGCTCGGGCTGCAATCTCAATGCGCCCGCAACCGGCTGAGCCAGATCGGCCGCAGGCCCGGTCGGGATGCGCCCTTGCCCCGCATCAGCTTCTTTGCGGGGGTGGTGGCGCTTTTCGCCAATAATATCGCGTATGAATTTCATTTTCAGATCCTTTCAGTTCTGGACCAATGCTCTGTCATCCTATGTCTCGTCCGACCGGCGGCGCCTGCGCGTGAGCGCCCCCATGACACGCCTCAAAAGCGGCGCCCTGCGCTCGCGGCCTTCGGTCTTCGCGGGTTCTTGCTCTGTATCCTCGGCCTCATGCTGGTCGCGTCTTGCACCGCTGCGCTGCGTCAGCCGGTCCTGCTCTCTCAGCCAGGCCTCGACATCCTCGATCGGCTCGCCGAACATATCGACCAGCTTCCTGTCCTTGGCCTTCTGCTCGGGGTCCGCGCTGTCCGCGCCGTCGCCCGCATCCGGCGCCGCGGTGCCATGCCGCGGCATCGCATGCAGCGCCTTGGCCTCGTGACCGGGCCTGAGATGGGTGTTGGTATCCTCGACAAGCGACGTGATCGCATCGAAGAGCGCCGGGTCCAGCTCCCTGACCTGCCATGTCGGCACCTGCCCGGTCTCGGCGTGCTCCTTGCTGACGGGCAGCAGCTCGTCGTTGTCCATCAGCTCCAGCCATTCCGCCACCGACTGGATGCGGTCCTTCTGTGGCACCGACAAGGCCCGGTCGATACAGACCAGCATGTTATGGCTCGCATCCCACGGCCCCAGCGCCAGCGGCTGATAGGGATCGTCGCAATCCGAAGCCAGCGCCGCCAGCCGCTTCTGGCTGTCGGGCGGGGCCGACCCGGTGATGAGGTGATAGAACGTCGCCGCCACCGAATAGAGATCGCTCGCCGGTGTCTGCGCGATGTCCTTGAGATAGAATTCATGCGGCGAATAGCCGTCCTTCACCGACAACACGGCCGACAGCGCCCGCGTCTTGCGGCAATAGCCCTCGCGCGCCGCACCGAAATCGATCAGCGTGAGCTTTCCCTCTTCGGTCAGCAGCAGATTGTCGGGTGAGATATCGCGGTGCAGGATGTCGAAATCATGCACATAGGCCAGCGCCTCGAGCGTGTCGCGCAGCGCGCGTTCCAGAACGTCGCGCGTCAGGCGCCCGGCGTCCTCCTCGCGGATCGTCAGAAGGTCCAGACCGTCGACGAAATCCATCGCCATATAAGCGGTGTTGTTCTCTTCGAAGACCTGATGGACATGCACGATGCCCGGATGCTCGAGCTTGGCCAGCCTCCGCGCCTCGTTGATGAAATTCTGCACCACGCTTTCGTACTGCGCGTGAAACGCCTCGCTGCGCGGGCGCACCTCGCGCCCCGCACGGCAACAAAAGGCGCTCGGGTAACATTCCTTTATGACCACCTGCCGATCCAGACTGTCGCGCGCGAGATAGGTCATCCCGAACCCGCCGCCGACAAGATGCTGCTCAACAAGATACTGCCCATGCAGCAACCTTGCCCCGCGCGGCAAGGTATCGGCGATGGTGTCCTGATCTGAAACTGTGGTCTGCTGCACGGTGCGAGAGGTCCATCCGAATTGAAGATCGTTCTGAAAACATCAGAAGCACTCGCACTCGCCTCTGACCCTGCCGGGCAATTATGGATAGAAAGTGGCCATTATCGGCCAAAGACTCGGCAATCGTCCTGAATTTGACCTCAATTGCGTGCAGTGGCGCGTTTGGGCCCATGATCGCCGACCAGCCCTGGGCCGCGCAGGCCGCATCGGGGCGCCCGGATGCGGCCCCCCGATACCGACGCAATACCGACGTTATACCGACGTGATACCGAAGGGGGGTTTCGCCTGCGGGCTGCAGCTTTCGCCGTCGCTCGACCGCGCTTTCGCGGGCCTCCCGTCTCTTCGCCGCCCGCGCGGCGCGGGCGTCTCGGCCCCTGTAATCAAAGGGCTTTTCCAAGGCTCCCCCAAGCCAGCCGTCGGGTTTGCAATCCATTAACCCCGACCTGCTATGGTCTTTGCCAGCGGCCTTTCCGCTTCTGCCCAACTGCCCTCAAGATCCATACCCCTCCAAATACCGACACTCAAACCCCATGTGAAAGCTTAGCTTACAAAAAACATAAGAATTTGTTCCTTCTCGTTAGCTAAATTCATCATTATAGTCTCCCGGGGACGTGAAATTCAGGACAAGGGGGCATGGCTCGTGGTGGCCGAGGCGCAGAATCTCAAGGTATCCGTCTGGCGAGGGACGGGCGAGACAGGGGAGTTCGAAACCTTCGACGTCCCCTCCCGCGAAAGCCAGACCGTGCTCGACGTGGTCAGCTGGATCCAGCAGCAGGCCGATCCGACCCTGACCTATCGCTTCGCCTGCCGCGTCGGCATGTGTGGAAGCTGCGCGATGATGGTCAATGGCATCCCGCGCTGGACCTGCCGGACGCATGTCAAAAAAGTTTCTGAAAACAATACCTTGCGCATCGAACCTCTGCGAAACATGCCGGTGATCAAGGACCTTGTCGCCGACATGGATCCGTTTTTCGACAAATGGGTCAGCGCCGAAGCCCTGCACCATCCCACCAGCACCCGCAACGACGCCATCACCCCCGTCGACGCCACCACCCCGGAACGTCAGGCCGCCGATGCCGGCATCGAATGCATCAATTGCGGCATCTGCTACGCGGCCTGCGATACCGTGGCGGGCAACCCCGATTACCTCGGCCCGGCCGCCCTGCAACGGGCCTGGACGCTGCTCAATGACGCCAAGGATGGCGGGCGTATCGCCATCCTCGACGCGGTCTCCGGCTCGGGCGGATGTCACAATTGCCACTCCATGGGCAGCTGCACCCGCTACTGCCCGAACGAGCTTGATCCGATGTCGGCCATCGCCGGTCTCAAGCGTGAAACCTTCCGTCATGCCCTGCGGAGAAAGCGCGATGCTTGATCTGAAACTCTATATGGCTCAACGGCTTACAGCCCTTATCATGGCGCCCTTGGTGATCGGGCATATCGCCGTGATGATCTATGCGATCCAAGGCGGGCTGAGCGCTGCGGAAATCCTTGGCCGCACCCAAGGCTCGGTCTTCTGGTTCGCATTCTACGGTCTGTTCGTGCTGGCCGTCTCGGTTCACGCGGCGATCGGCCTGCGGGTGATCGCCCATGAATGGGGCGGGCTGAAAGGCCCAGCCCTGAGCGCCCTGACATGGGCCGTGGGCCTTGGCCTTTTGATCATGGGAGCACGCGCCGTCTGGGCCGTGACATGGGCATGATGCGCCCCGCCCGCTCGCACCCGCTGTGGCTGGCCTTCGTGCTGCACAGGATCTCGGGCCTTGCCCTGGCGCTGTTCCTGCCGCTGCATTTCTGGGTTCTGGCCAAGGCCCTGACCGCGCCTGCGCAGCTTGATGCCTTCCTGCGGCTGACCGACAATCCGGCAGTGAAACTTGCGGAATTCGGCCTTGTTTTCCTGCTTGCGGTGCATTTTTTCGGCGGTCTTCGGCTGCTCGCGCTCGAGCTGCTGCCATGGCCCGCGCGTCACAAGACACTGGCCGCCGCCGCCGTGGCGCTGGCCTTCTTCGTATCCGGCACCTTTTTCCTTGAGGCGATCTGACCATGCGACCCGAGATCGACACCCATGACACCGATATCCTGATCCTCGGCACCGGGGGCGCGGGGCTTTTTGCAGCCCTCCATGCCCAGAAAGCGGCCCCCGAGGGGACTAAAATAACCATCGCCGTCAAGGGGTTGATCGGTAAATGCGGCTGCACGCGCATGGTGCAGGGCGGCTATAACGTGGCGCTTGGCGGCGGCGATACCGTCGAGCGGCATTTCATGGACACGATCCGCGGCGGCAAGTGGCTGCCCGATCAGGACATGGCCTGGCGCCTGTGCGAAACCGCCGTGACCCGCATTCAAGAGCTTGAAAACGAGATCGGCTGTTTCTTCGACCGCAACCCCGACGGCTCCCTGCACCAAAAGGCGTTCGCCGGACAGACCGCCGACCGGACCGTGCACAAGGGCGACCTGACCGGGATCGAGATCATCAGCCGCCTGATGGAGCAGGTCCTCGCCCGCCCGGTCGAAAAACTGCAGGAGCATCGCGCCATCGGCCTTATTCCCACGCGCGACGGTCGCGCGCTGGCGGGCGTTCTGATGATCGACATGCGCACGGGCCGCTTCCGTTTCGTGCGTGCCAAGACGGTTCTCATGGCGACGGGCGGCGGTCCGACCATGTACAAGTATCATACCCCTTCAGGCGACAAGACGATGGACGGGCTCGCCATGGCGCTGCGCGCGGGACTGCCGCTGCGCGACATGGAGATGGTGCAGTTTCACCCCACGGGTCTCCTGGCTGGCGATCACACCCGGATGACCGGCACCGTGCTGGAAGAAGGCCTGCGCGGCGCGGGCGGGCATCTGCTGAACGGCGCGGGCCATCGCTTCATGTTCGACTATGATCCCAAGGGCGAACGGGCCACCCGCGACGTGGTCAGCCGATGCATCTATGACGAGATGCGCCGTGGCAACACCTCGCCCAATGGCGGGGTCTATATCTCGATGGGCCATCTTGGTCCGGAATTCGTCGCCGAGAAATTCAAGGGCATGGTCAAGCGCTGCGCCGATTGCGGCTTCGATCTGGCCGGGGGCCGGGTCGAGGTGGTGCCGACCGCGCATTACTTCATGGGCGGCGTCGTAGTCGATGTGGACACGCGCACAGCGCTTGAAGGGCTTTACGTCGCCGGCGAGGACGCGGGCGGCGCGCATGGCTCGAACCGGCTTGGCGGCAATGGCGTGGCCAATTCCACCGTCTATGGCGGCATAGCGGGCGACGTTATGGGGGCCGATATCCGCTCCATGCCCGGCTTGCGCGATCCGGACCCGGATGTGCTCGAAGCCGAAATCGCACGGGCCTGCCGCCCCTTCGGCAAGACCATCGGCGCCGTCCATCCGCTGCGCCACAAACTGCAAGAGACGATGTGGGACAATGCAGGCGTGATGCGCACCGCGGACAAACTGACCAAGGCCATGGGCCAGGTCGCCGATATCGGTGCGGAGCTCATGGAAACCGGTGTCGCCAGTGACAGCCTGGCCTTCAACCTCACCTGGCATGACTGGCTGAACATGGCATCGCTCTGCGATGTCTCGAAGGTCATCGCCCAGGCAGCCCTTGCCCGCGAAAACTCGCGCGGGGCGCATTACCGCGAGGATTTCCCCGAAGAGGGCGATCTCGAGACCTCGTATTTCACCGTGGCCCGTCAGGAGGGCGACAGCGTCGCCGTGACCCGCGAGCCCGTCAAATTCACCATCGTTCGCCCCGGCGGCACCATTCTGCCCGAGGGCGAACCCGAAACATTGGTGGCCGCACAATGATCCCCATAGACCTGATTCAGAAGACCGCCGAAACCCTGATGGACAAGGCGGCCATCGAAATCCCCGAGGATTACCTCGAAGGGCTGAAGGCCGCCGCCGAAACCGAGGATGGCGATCTGTCCTCCTTTGTGTTGCAGGCCATGCTGGAGAATTACACCGCCGCCAAGGAAGACCGGCGCGCCATGTGCGGCGATACCGGCGTGCCGCGCTGGTTCGTCAAGATGGGAAACGAGGCCCGGGTCGAAGGCGGCATGTGCGCGCTGGAAACGGCCCTGCGCCGCGCCACGGCCAATGCCACCACCGGCGTCCCCCTCAGACCCAACCGCGTCCATCCCCTTTGGCGTACCGATCACAACAACAATGTCGGCATCGGCGCGCCCGAAATCGAATACGGGTTCGAACCCGCAGGCGACTGGATCGACCTGATCACGGTTCACAAGGGCGGGCTGTTCGGTACCGATTACCGGATGCTCTTTCCGTCGGACGGGATCGAGGGGATCAAGCGGTTCTATCTCGATACGCTGGTGGCCTTCGGCAAGCGGGGGCTGGCCTGTCAGCCGGCGATCATCGGCATCGGGCTTGGCGGTTCGAAAGACACCTGCATGGTGCTTGGCAAGCGCGCCGCCACCTTGCGCACCGTGGGCAGCCGCAATTCCGACCCGAAGATCGCGGCCCTCGAGGATGAATTCAAGGAGCTTGGCAATTCCATCGGCATGGGGGCCATGGGCTTTGTGGGCAAGAACATGGTGATCGATTGCAATATCGAGGTGGGCTATTGTCATACCGGCGGCATGCAGATGAGCGTGCATGCCTTCTGCCTCAGCTCGCGCCGGGCGGTGGCGCGGCTCTGGCCGGATGGCCGGGTGGAGTATCGCACCGACCCTGACTGGTTCACTGACTACCAGCGCCGCGAAACCGTGGACTGGCAACCCGACTTGCAGGAGGCCGATCATGAAACCGCGTGAGGTCCGGCTGAGCACCACCCCGACCGACGAAGAGATCGCACAGCTTCGGCTGGGGGATATCGTCTATCTCGATGGGCTGATGTACACGGCCCGCGAAGGCGTCTACATGCGCGCACTCAATGACAAGGCCAATATCCCGATGGAGTTGCCTTCGCAAAGTGCCGCGAATTTCCATTGCTCACCCGCAGCGGTGATCCGCGAGGATGGCAGTTTCGACATGGGTGCCGTCACCGCGACCGCCTCGTTCCGCTTTGCCAAATGGCTACCCGAATGGATCGCCAAGACCGGCGCCAAGCTGATTATCGGCAAGGGCGGCATGTCCTCGAAGGACTACAAGGAATATTTCGTGCCCAATGGCGCGGTCTACCTGTCCACCGTGGGCTATGGCACAGGGGCGCTGCTAGGGCGCGGCGTCGAGAATGTCGAGGCTGTCCATTGGCACGAGGAACTGGGGCTTGCGCAGGCCATGTGGGTCATCAAATGCAACCGCATGGGACCCTTCATCGTGGCGTCGGACATGGACGGCAATTGCCTCTTCGAGCGTGAGAACGCCAAGATCTCGGAAAACCTCGCCCGCGTGTATGAAGGCACCCGGCCTGCGGTGCTCAAACGGTTTGGCGAGACGGATGACCGCGACGAGGAGCTGATCGGCTGAAGGAAAAGCCGGTCAAGCGCCTGCGCTGTCCAAGGTCAACGTACGGAAGTCCGCGATCTCATCAGGCAGAGTGTCGATGCCAAGGCCGGGGCTTTCGGCAATCGGAAATGCGCCTTCAGTAACAGGGTGTTGAGCGACGAAGCTATCGCGCAACGGATTGGCGTTGGCATCGAGTTCCAGCATCCCGTCACCGCCAGCCGCCGCCAGCACATGCGCCGAGGCCAAAAGCCCGATGCCCCCACCCAGAAAATGCGGGCAATAGCGCAGCCCCGCCGCCACCGTTTGCCGGGCCACCGCCAGACAGCCAGACACGCCGCCCCATTTGGCGACATCGGGTTGCAGCACAGTGAATGCACCACTTTCAATTGCGGCTGCAAAATCCTGAAACCCCACGATATTTTCGCCCGCAGCCAGCGGGGTAGCGCAGGCTTGCGCCAGCCTTTGCCACTCACCAAGCGGACTGTCGGCGCGGATCGGCTCCTCGAGCCAGGCAAGGTGCAGGCCCTCTGACTGCCGGGCAAACTCTTCGGCCTCGTGTAAGGACCAGGCTTGATTGGCATCCGCCATCAGGGCTTCGCCCTGCTGCAGCCCTGCCACCAGCGCGCCCAAATCGTCAAGATCGCGCCGCGCATCGAAGCCCACCTTGACCTTGAACGCCTTGATGCCGCGCGCGCGGGCCGCTGCGATCTCTTCTCCCGCCGCCGAGACATGCAGGCCGCTGGCATAGACCGGCACCGAGGCGCCAGCCTCCGCAGACAGATACGCGGCCAGCGAAAGGTCCGCGCGCCGCGCGAAAAGGTCATGCATCGCCGTGTCCAGCCCGGCGATCACCTGCCGGAACGGACCCCATTCACCGCATTGCAGGGCGCGGATATGGGTCTGCCGGGTCAGGGCATCGAACAGTTGCTCCGGCGCCTCAACCTCACGGCCCAGCACCAGATCGGCGACATCCTCCATCAGCAGGCGGGCGCGATGCTCGGCTCCGGCAGCGGGCCAGTTGGCAAAGATTTCGCCCCAGCCATGCGCGCCCTCGCCATCGCTCAGACGGACGAACACAGCCGGACGATCGCGCATCACCCCGAAGGATGTCGCAACAGGCTTTTGCGTGGGCGCGCGGAACACATGCACGGTGATGCGGTCGATTTTCATAGCAATTCCCTCGCCATCAGGATGACACCTGACAGGAAACACATCGCGATAAGCAGACGCCGGAAAAGATCGTCGGGCAGACGCTTGAACACCGCAATCCCGATCTGCGCCGCGATCATGGTCGAGGGCACCGCCACCGCGATGAACAAAAGCGTCGTGGCGTCATAGGCACCCCGCAGCGCCAGGATGGCGGTGGTCACCGCAAGAATAATGACGTTGAAAGGTTGCAGCACGGCGCGGGTCTCGGCCTTGGGCCATGGCCGCATCGAGCACCACATGGTCGGCAGCGCCCCCGAGAGCGACGCAGCGCCCCCCAGAATTCCGCCCAGGAATCCGACGCCGCTATCGATCAACGGGGTAGGCCTCTCGAAGCGGGGCAAGGCACGGCGCAGGCTGAAGAACCCGCCGTAAAGCACCAGAAACCCTGCAATAATCAGCTTGAGCGTGCGCGCGTCGATCACCGCCAGCGTGATGATCCCCAAAGGAATGCCCAAAAGCCCCGGCAACAAGAAGCGCATCAGGCGCCGCGGGCGTTCCCATATCGCGGCGCGCACCACCCAAAGCCCCTGGATGCCGCTGATGACCGACAGAACGACCGTCACCGCAACAGCTTGCGGCGGCGGCATCACGCTGAGGAAAAAGCCAAGAGCAAACAAGGCGGTGCCAAAGCCTGCAAGGCCGTTGATGAATCCGCCGGCTGCAGCGCCGGCCACGACGAAAGCGATCTGGTCCGACGTCATGCGCTCGGGGTGTCCTTGTTGTCCCCGGGATGAAACTCTCCAAGGTGAACAGCCTCCAGCAAGGCCGCTTCCAGCCCGGTCATCACGCGGTGGCGCGGATTGTCCTTGCGAAAGATCAGACCCAAATGACGCGTGGGCGCATTGGGGCCAAGCGGCAGCCGCTTGATGGGCAGCGGATTGCAGGTTTTCACGCAGCTTTCCGGCACGATCGACACGCCCAGATTGGCCAGCACCATGCTGGAGATGGCTTCCAGACCCTCAAGCTCCATGGATTCCTGAACGCGAATGCCCTGCTCCTGGAGCCAGGATTCGATTTGACGCCCCACCACCGCATCGCGGTTGAAGCGGATAAAGGGGCGGGTGGTCAGCAATTCGACGGCATCGTCGCTCTCGGCATCCTGCGAGGCAAGCAGCTGCAATGGCTCTTCCGCAAGTTCGCGATACTCAAGATCGCGCGGCAAGATCACCGGGCGCGACACGATCGCCGCGTCGATCGCGCCACGTTCAATCTGCGCCAGAAGATGCGTGGTCAATCCCGGGAAAAGCCGCACATGAAGGTTCGGATAGCCCGATTTCAGCAAAGAGACTGCCAAGGGCGCCAGCCCGATCAGAGTGGTCGGCACCGCGCCAAGCGCAACCTCTCCCTCAAGACTTTCGCCGCTGATGACCGACGGCACGATATTGTCATAGGCCCGCACGACATCGCGCGCCTTGGCCGCGATCGCGCGGCCCGTCGGGGTCAGTTCCGGTGTGCGCCGCGACCGGTCGAACAGGGTGACCTGCCATTCCTCTTCCAGGGCGCGCATCTGCTGGCTGACGGCCGCATGCGTGACATGCACGACATCCGCCGCGGCACTGAATGTCCTGTTTTCATCCACCGCAATCAGGGTGCGCAGCATTCTGATCGACATCGGCCCTTTTCCGTTAGCAAAACTAACAATTTTTGTAATTGAATATTTCTTCTATTAAGCTCCCCTTAAAGATATACGAAGTCAAGGGCGCGCGGAATTCCATGCTATGATTGATGCCGTCCAAAGAAATCAGGGAGGAATATAATGAAACTCAAGACGATCTTCACAACCGGCGCGCTTATGGCCGGGCTGTCGGCCGGCGCCGCCCTTGCCGAATATCCCGAACGCCCGATCAACATGATCATTCCCTACGGCGCCGGGGGCGCTACGGATATTTCCGCGCGCACCATCGCCGAGCCTCTGGGAACGGCTGTGGGCAAGCCTTTGGTTATGGCCAATGTCACGGGCGCGGGGGGCGCCACGGGATCGGTTGCCGTGCAGAATGCCGCTCCGGATGGCTACACGATGCTTTTCGCGCGCGTCGGCTCACACTCGGTGAACCCGGCAATGAAAGCCACCCTGCCCTACACGCTCGATGATTTCCGCTTTGTGACCGTCTATGAGATCAATCCTGTCGCCTGTGCGGTGAACCCCTCGTCGGGCATCGAGAACATGGATGATCTGATCGCCAAGGTGCGTGAAGGCGGCGTGACCTACAGCTCTTCGGGTGTCGGCTCTCTGCTGCATCTGGCGGGGGCGATGGTGCTGCGCGAATTCGGCATCGAAGACCCGCTGAACCAGGCCACCCATATCCCGCTGAAGGGCGGCGGGGCTGCGGCCACGGCGGTTCTGAACGGCACGGCGACGTTCATCTGCACAAACTCCTCGGCTTTGGCGAGCTTCGTGGCCAATGAACAGCTCAAGGTCATTCTGGTGACCACGGCAGAGCCGGTGGAAGGCTTTGACGCACCCACCGCCGCAGACCTGGGCAAACCGGCGCTGCATCAGCTGGTGGGCTGGACCGGAATCGCCGGGCCTGCGGGCCTGCCGGACGACATTGCCCAGAAATGGGGCGAGTGGATGGCGACCGCGACGCAGGACGCGGATTTCCTCCAGAAGATGACGGAGCGCGGATCGGTGATCCGACTGATGGACCCGGCCGAGGCAAACGAGTTCATCGAGACTCAATACAACACGTTCCGCAAACTGGTTGACGATCTGGGCATGCGCATCGAAGGCTGATGCTCGCGCGACCGCAAAATTCTCGCGTCGGGCCCCAGGGGTCCGGCGTGATTTCTTGAGGGAGGGATCACGTGACCAATCGAAGCATGCAACTGCAATTGGGGCTGGGGGCATGTATCGCCGCCCTGTTTCTGATTTTTGTGGCCATTCCCCAATGGGTGGCCGCGCCAAGCAATATACGCAACATCTTCCTGTCGCCCCTGTTCTGGCCCTATGCCTTGGCGGGGTTCACGGCGCTAGCGGGGCTTGGACTGGTCGCGGCGGGACTGCGTGACAGCGGCGATGAGACTCCTCTCAACGAAGCCTCGGAGGATCCCGCCCGTGCGTGGGTTCGTCTTGCGGGAATGGCCGCGATCATGATCGTGATCATGTATCTGCTGCCACGTCTTGGCATGGTCTGGACCTGTATGCTGGCCTTTGCCGCAACGGCGTTCCTTGTCCGGACGCGCCATCCGATCGCAGCACTGATCTGCGCCGTTGCGGTGCCGCTGGTGCTCTATGCCTTTTTCGCCCATGTCGCAGGGGTCGCGATCCCGCAGGGCACGATCGTGAGACTTCCATGAGCTTTGTCGACAGCCTGCTTGCCGGACTTGCCCTTGTCGGCAATGTCGAATCCTTTCTCGCCCTTTTCGGCGGCGTTGTCATCGGCGTGATCGGTGGCGCGATCCCCGGAATGTCCGCCACCATGGCTGTGGCCCTGACACTGCCATTCACCTTTGCGATGCAGCCGATCACCGGCATCCTGCTTCTGCTGGGGGTCTACAAGGGTGGTATCTTCGGCGGGTCGATCCCGGCCATTCTCATCAAGACACCCGGCACACCGGCCTCGTCGGCCACCATTCTCGACGGCTACCCGATGGCCGAAAAAGGCGAAGCCGGCCGCGCCCTTGGCATGGCGCTTTGGGCCTCGTGCACGGCGGACGTGATCTCGAACATGGCGCTGATCGTCTTTGCGGGATGGCTGGCATCCTTCGCCCTGAATTTCGGCCCGCCGGAATTCTTCACCCTGATCCTGTTCTCGCTCACGATCATCGCGGGCGTGTCGGGTGACAGCCTGCTGCGCGGGGCGCTGTCGGCGCTTCTGGGGCTGCTGCTGGCGACGATCGGCCTGGATCTGGTCTATGGCACGAACCGCTTCACCTTTGGCGATCCCAACATGATGGGCGGCTTGAACTTCATCGCGGTTCTGATCGGCCTTTTCGCGATACCCGAGGTACTTGCTATGGCCTGGCATCCGACAGCGCATCTGGGCAAGACACGCTCGATCGGCAACAAATGGGTCACCTTTGCCGATTATCGCAAGAGTTTCCGTTCGATCGTTCGAGGCAGCATGATCGGGGTGTTCCTTGGGTCCATTCCGGGTATCGGGGCGGCGCCCGCAGCCTTTCTGAGCTATTCCGAGGCGCGGCGGCGTTCCAAGAACAAAGCCAATTTCGGCAAAGGCGAAATCGAGGGCGTCGCCGCCTCGGAAGCCGGGAATAACGGCGTGGCCGGTGCGACGCTGATCCCCTTGCTGGCGCTCGGCGTGCCGGGCGACGTCATCACCGCGATCATCATCGGGGCTTTCATGATCCACGGATTGCAGCCGGGGCCGATGATGTTCGTGCTGAACGTGGACATCATCTATGGGCTGTTCATGGGCCTGATCGTCAGCTCGGTCTTCCTGTTCATCGTCGGAAGCGCGGCGATCCGCGGCTTCAAATACGTGGCGGATGTGCCCAAGCGGCTTCTGATCCCGACCGTTCTGGTCCTGTGCATCTACGGTGTCTTCGCGGTCAACAACAACATTTTTGATGTCGGCGTGATGTTCGTCATGGGGTGGGTCGGCTATGCGATGATGCGCTATCATGTGCCCGCCGCACCATTCCTGATCGCCTTCATTCTGGGCCCTCTTCTGGAGGATAATTTCCGCCAGTCGATGCTGATGTCCGGCAGTGACTGGAAGGTGCTGTTCCGTGGCCCGATCACGTGGTTCTTCTGGTCGGTAACGCTGATTACCGTCGTCGCAATCGTACGTGCCGGTATCAAATCGGTGCGCGATCACTCGGCGTCGAAGATGTCGAAATCATGAGCACACCAATGCGAGGCGCGGATCTCTTGGTGCAATCGCTGGCGGATGCCGGAACCGACGTGATTTTCGCCCTGTCGGGCAATCAGATCATGCCGATTTTCGATGCCTGCCTGACCGCCGGCATCCGCATCGTGCACACAAGGCACGAGGCCGCCGCCGTTTTCATGGCCGAGGCCTATGCCCAGGTGACCGGCAAGATCGGCGTGGCGCTGGTGACGGCGGGCGGAGGGCTTGCCAATACCGCAGGCGCGCTGTTTTCGGCCAGCGAATCCGAAACCCCGGTTCTGCTTCTCTCGGGTGACAGCCCGGTTGGGCAGGATGGCCGGGGCGCGTTTCAGGAAATGGACCAGACCGCGATCACCGCGCCGCTCACCCGGCTGTCCTTGCGGCCCATGTCGGTGGACAGGCTCGAGGCGGATTTGGGGCGCGCGCTGACCGCCGCGACAGCGGATCGTCCCGGCCCGGTTCACATGGCGCTGCCAGTGGATATCCTGACGGCCGATGCGCAGCCTGTCGGCGCGTCATCCGGTGTGGCACCCCACAAGATGGCCGAGGATACCCTTGCACGGATCACAAGCGCCATCAGCAAGGCCGACCGCCCCCTGATCGTGTTGGGCCCTGCACTCAACGACACACGCGCACCGGGGCTGGCACAGGCTCTGCGTAACGCAGTTGACGCGCCGGTCGTCGCGATGGAAAGCCCTCGCGGGCTCAACGACCCGTCGCTTGGCGGGTTGCGAGAGGTATTCGGTGCAAGCGATCTGATCGTCGTCATCGGCAAGCGGGTGGATTTCACATTGGGGTTCGGAACGGGCGATGCGCAATGGATCTGCATTCAGCCCGATGCCCCTGAACTTGACCGTGCAAGACGCAATCTGGGCGACCGGCTTGTGTTGAGCGCACAGGCTGATGCGTACGGCATGGCACAAGCGCTGATCGGCGCTCCCGTTGCGCTGCCAAAGCGTCAGGCTTGGTGCGACAGCGCCTTGCAGAAACTGAGCACAGAACCAGCCGCGCCCGCGACCGACGCTGCCGGAAAGATCACCTCGGCCGGGCTCTGTGCGGCGGTGCAAGAGGCGCTTTCGAACCATCCTGACAGTATCGCGATCTGTGACGGGGGCGAGTTCGGCCAATGGGCGCAAGCCCTGCTGCGCGCCGGGCGGCGGATCATCAACGGGCCATCGGGGGCGATCGGCGCCGGCATCGCCTATGGCATCGGTGCGCGCGCGGCGCGTCCTGATGCACGGATCGTGGCGCTGATGGGCGATGGCACCGCGGGCTTCCACCTGCCGGAGTTCGAGACGGCGGCGCGGGAAGATCTGCCTTTCGTCGCCGTGATCGGCAATGACCGGCGCTGGAATGCCGAGCACCAGATCCAGCTCCGCGATTACGGGCAGGACCGGCTGACCGGCTGCGACTTGAGCGGTGCGCGGTATGATCTGGCGGCGGCAGGGCTTGGGGCGCATGGCGAGTACGTGACGCGCCTCGAAGACCTGGTCCCGGCGCTGGAGCGGGCCTTTGCCTCGGGCAAACCGGCCTGCGTGAATGTCGAGATTACAGGCCTGCCAGCGCCTGCGGCGCACTAGCCCCTGCACCTCCGCGCCGAAAGACGAAGCAGCAGGCGGCGGCGCCGCGCGCACAGCATGTGGTTTCGCTGACCGAGATATCAGGGGCAACGAGCCGACTGAAAAGCGTCTCGAGAACCGCGCGATGCCAAGGGCAGCCGGGCGTGGCCAATGGGTTGTCGGCAATGGTCAGCGACAGCCCTCCGTGCGAGCCTGTGCTCACACGGCCCGATCCCGCGAAGGTCCAGGCGTGCTGCCGGATGGCTCGCAAGAGAATGGGCCCCGCCACAACGGCAGGCAACAGGCGCAGAATAGTCTGGGCGCGGGCCGGGATGCGGTGAGCAAGGATATAAGCACCCGTCCGCGCCCCGGCATCCTGCGCCACAGCCTCGGCACGCGGAGCAGGCAAAAGGCGGGAAACCGCGCCATGCAGCGCCGCCGCGCAGCGCTGATCGACCATGTCGGCGGGGGGGTGATCCAGCAGATGCTCCAGCCCGACCGAGGCGAAGACATGCCGTGTCAGTGCCTCGCCCCCTTCGGCGCGCAGGGCCTCGGCGGTCTGCAGGATCGCGTTGGGCCCGACAACATGGTCTGCAAGCTGGTCCCCCCGCATGGCACGTTACTCCGCCGGAGTGCGTTCGATCTGGGTATCGGCCCCACCGCCACAGGCGCGCGCCTCGGCCTGCACGGCGGCGATGCGGGCCTTTTCGGCCTTGATCTGATCGCGGACGGCGACCCGGCGTTCGGTGGCCTTTTTCTTTCGATCGGCCATCGCCTCCCAATCGGCCATCTGGGCCTGAGCGATCTGGCGGCTGTCGTCGAAATGGAAATCCACCTTTTCTTTCGATTGCGGCCCCCAATATCCGACCTTGCCCAGATCGTAGAAGGTGCGCGCAAACCCGGCCTTGGCGAAGGCGCGCAGGCAGCCCAAAAGGTATTTCCGGCGGAATCCCCGGCCCCGCCAAGGGTAATGGAACAGCGCCTTGTTGATGTAGAAGCGCCGGTAATTGTGCATCACCTTGTCCAGAAGCGTGGCGCGATCCATCGCGTCGGGCTTCATGATCGGGGTGACGAAATTGTATTTCTCGAAGTCGAACACCTCGACCTTATCGCCAAGCTCTTGAAACAAAGGGGTAAAGGGCCAAGGCGTGTACATCGTCCAATTGGCCAGATCCGGGTTCCAGTCGCGCGCGAAACGATAGGTTTCCTCGAGCGTCTCTTCGGTTTCGTTGTCCAGGCCGACGATGAACTGCGCCTCGGTGAAAATGTCTGCCTCGCGCAGGAGGCGGATGGCTTCCTTGTTTTCCTCGACGCGGGTTTCCTTGTTGAACAGGTCCAGCTTCATCTGGGCGGCGGCTTCTGTGCCGAGGCTGATATGCACAAGGCCCGCGCGGCGCCACAGGCCAAGCTGATCCTTGTCGCGCTGGATGTCGGTCACGCGGGTGTTGATGCCCCATTTCACCCGATCAGGCAGGCCGCGCGCGATCAGCTCCTCGCAGAATTCGGTGAATTTGCGACGGTTGATCGTGGGTTCCTCATCAGCGAGGATGAAGAAGCCAACACCATGATTTTCAACAAGATCCTCGATTTCATCCACGACCTTCTTGGGGTCGCGGACGCGGTAGTCGCGCCAGAATTTCCATTGCGAACAGAACGAACAGGTGAACGGACAGCCGCGCGCCATGCTGGGAATGGCCAGCCGGGTGTTGAGCGGGATGTAGATGTATTTCTCCCATTCGAGGATCGACCAGTCGGGGGTCAGCCCATCGAGATTCTTGACCGTGGGAGCGGCCTGAGTAGCAATGATCTCGCCTTCGTCGGTATAGGCTATGCCCTTGATATGTTTACGATCCGTGTACCAGCGGCCATCTTCGACCGCGCGGACGAAGTCGAGAAACACCTCCTCGCCCTCGCCGCGCACGATGGCGTCGATATGGGGGGCTTCCGAGAGAACCTGCTTGAACATGAAGGTCGCATGCACGCCACCAAGGACCGTGACACAGTCGGGGGCGGCCTCTTTGGCGATCTCGAGGACGCGTTCGGCACGGTAGATCGAGGGGGTGATGGCGGTGCAACCCACTATATCCGGTTGCATCTCGGCGATGCGGGCGCGCAGCTCATCTTCTTCGACATTGTTGGTCATCGCGTCGATGAAGGTGATGTCGTCATAGCCCGCAGCCTTGAGCGGACCGGCGAGATAGGCCACCCATGCGGGGGGCCAGTTGCCGGCGATTTCGGCACCGCCGGAATGATAGTTCGGATGGATCAAGAGCAGTTTCATGGCGCCTCCTATTCAGGACAAGCGTGCCATGCTATCTGTCAACTTTGATTGACACAGATCAATGTCAGTAATTTTTAACAATCCGACCTGATATCAGGCGAATATCTGCTCGGCATGTTGATCGAGATAGATCCGCAACCAGGGCGTGAACCGGGCCGGGTCGCGCCTTGTTTTTCCAACAAGATCAGACATTTGGATCCAGTCCGTCTCCATCACCTCATCGGGATTGGGGGCCACCTGAATCCGTGCGGGCACCCGCGCGATGAAGATGTCGACCAATTCGTGCTCGATCAGCCCGCCGCCCACATCGGCACGGTATTCGACCTGATCGCGGTGCTCGAGCTTCAGCCCTTCGATGCCCAGTTCCTCGGACAGGCGGCGCTGCGCGCAGGCCTCGGGCGACTCGTCCCAATGGGGGTGGGTGCAGCAGGTGTTGGCCCATAATCCGGGGGTGTGGTATTTGCCCAGGGCGCGGCGCTGGATCAGCACCTCGTCGCCATGCATCACGAAGACGGAAACCGCCTTGTGACGCAATCCGCGGCGATGCGCTTCAAGCTTGTCGACGGGCTTGAGAACGCCATTTTCCCACGTCGGTATCGCGTCGGTATCACGTCGGTAATCTGTCGGTGCAAAATCGGTCATACACGGACTGCCGGGACGAGCCGCGTCAGATGGGCGAGGTTCTTCAAGCCGATCTTGAGATGCGCCATCGGGCGGGCGCGGACGAGTTTCTTGTTCATGTAGGCCTCGAAGGTCAGGCGCTGGACGTCGATGTCGTGGCACAGCGAGACGAACCTCTCGCGGCGCTCGTCCGATCTATAATAGGCATTCTGCATCGAGGCCAATACCCGGAACACGGTCTTGTGCTCGGACATGAAAAGTTTGCGCGCCAGCCGAAGGTCACGGGCGCGGCCCGAGGCGAGGCAGGCCGACGCGGCGGTGGCGGCGACGCGGCCGCCGACCATGGCGTAATAGATCCCCTCGCCCGAGCTGGGCGCGACGACGCCGGCGGCGTCACCTGCCAGCACCACATCGGAGCCATTGTCCCACCGGTCGAGCGGCTTGAGCGGGATCGGCGCGCCTTCCTTGCGGATGGTGGGGCAATCGGCCAGACCGCTGGCGAGACGCAGATCGGCGGTGGCTTTCTTGAGGTCCACGTCACGCACCATCGAGCCCATGCCGACACTGGCGGACTTGCCATGCGGGAACACCCAGCCGTAGAAATCGGGAGAGATACGCCCGTCATAGATCACGTCGCAGCGTGCAGGGTCGTAATCGCCCACCTTGCCCGGTGCCTCGATGATTTCGTGATAGGCGATGACATAAGGGATGCGGTCGCCGCCCGGCACTTCGGTCCGCGCAACGTTCGAGCGCGCACCATCCGCGCCGATCACCAGCTTCGTGGCGAGGCTGCGTTCATTGCCGCTGACCTTGTCGCGATAGACAACGCGCGTGCCGGCCTCATCGCGTTCGATCCGCAGATAGGTGCCGGTGGCGCGGGTTGCGCCGGCGCGAGCGGCGCGCTTGCGCAGGAATTCGTCGAAATCCTCGCGGTCGACCATGCCGACAAAGCCGTTTTCGATCGGGATATCGACCTTGCGCCCGGTGGGTGAGATCATCCGCGCGGTGGTGATCTTGGCGACGAGCTGTTCGTCCGGCAGATCGAAATCCGCGATCAGACGGGGCGGGATCGCCCCGCCGCAGGGCTTGATCCGCCCGGCGCGATCCAGAAGGGCCACCTTGTGACCCGAACGGGCCAGATCCTCGGCGGCGGTGGCGCCAGAGGGGCCTCCGCCCACGACAACGACATCATACATCTGCTATTCCCCCGGAACGATGGCAGCGGCCCGGCCGCGCCCGTGTTCAATGACCCGAAGCGCCAGCAGCGCCGCGAAGATGAAAAGTGTGGCCTCGGCCAGAAAGACGATGCCAAAGGCCTGTGCGTCGGACTGCAGGGCAACGCGCATCACATCGACCGCCGCCGCCCCCAGAAGGCCGCCAAAGCCTGCCGCGATGGCCTGCGCCGCGCCCCAAAGACCCATGCGGGTGCCTTCGCGCGCGCCACGGCCTTCGCCGGCCAGCGCCATCATCGAGCCGATGGCCGCCACCGCGAACATGCCGTTGAAAAAGCCCAGACAGACCACAGCCGGCATCAGGGCCGACGGCACGGCCGCGCCGCCCAGAAAGGTGATCAGCGCAAGGCTGCCCGCCGAGCCGAGACAGCCCGCCACGACCCAGTTGCGCAAGGAGCCAAGCCGAAAGCCGGTGGCGGCGATGCCGACGGTGAGCATGCCAAGGAAAACCCCGCCATTCTGAGCGCCACTGAGCGAGGTGGATTGCCCCGGCGTGAAGCCGAAGACCAGCCCGGAATAGGGTTCGAGGATCAGTTCCTGCATGAAATAGGCGGTCATCGACAGGAACACGAAGATGGTGAAATTGCGCGCGGCGGGCTCGGCCCAGACCTCGCGCAGGCCGTCGATGAAGCGGGTGGTGTCGGGGGGGCGGCGCTCGGCCTGCACGCGGGCCTCGATGCCGTATGAGGCAAGGATGGTCACGGTGACGGCGGCGCCGGTGACGATGCCCACGATCTTGAGCAGGAGCGCCGGGCTGTAGGGATCGAGAAAGGCGCCCACGGTGCCTGCGGTCGCGGCGATGCCGAAGATCATCATCAGCCATGTGATCGTGGCGGCGGCGGCGCGGCGATGCGGTGCCGTGGCGGTGGCCAGAAGTGCCAGAAGCGAGGTGCCCGAGGCCCCTGCCCCCAGACCGATCAGCGCATAGGCGAGGATCGAGAGCGACAGGCCCGCGGCAAAGCTGGTGTCAAAGAGCACCACGCCGTAGGAGGCGCCAAGCGCGCCAAGCGCCAGAACGATCATGCCGCCGATGATCCAGCGCGTGCGGTGCCCGCCCGCGTCGGACATGAAGCCCCAGTTGGGGCGAGTGATCTGAATGCCGTAATGCAGCGCCACCAGAAGGCCGGGCAGCACGGCGGGCAGCGCCAGCTCCACCACCATCAGGCGGTTGAGCGTCGATGTGGTCAGCACGACGATCGCGCCAAGCGCCATCTGCACCAGCCCGAGGCGGACAATGGAAAGCCAGCCGAGCGTCATTCAGAACCCTCCCATGGAGCGCAGGGCGAAGGCCGAAACCATCATGCCGCTGACATAAAGCGTGACGCCGGTGGCGTTGTACCAGGGCGCGCGGCCCTTGGGATCGGACAGCAAAACCCGCATCGCCCAAAGCTGCGCCGCGATCAGGGCGCCAACGGCCAGTGCATGCCAGGGGCTGCCCCAGGCGTAAAGCAGCGCCACGACCGCCAGTTGCGGCAGCGCCATGACCCAGCAGGCGACACGCGCGGCGCGCTCTGGCCCCAATGTGACGGGCAGAGAGTTGACGCCGGTCTGACGGTCGCCCTCGAGCGCCTTGAAATCGTTGAGTGTCATGATGCCATGCGCGCCCAGTGCATAGAGCAGCGCCAGCGTGACGATGGGCCAGGACGGCGCGCCATCCGACAGCACGGCAGCACCGGTGAACCACGGCAATCCTTCGTAGCACAGGCCCACAAGGGCCGGACCCCAGATACCGGATTTCTTCAGGCGGACAGGCTCGGCGGAATAGGCCCAGGCGGCCAGCACGCCAAAGACGGTGGCGCCAAAGCCCCACGGCCCCAAGAGCGCGCCAAGCGCCAGCGCCATGGCGCTCATGATAAGGGCGATCCAGAGGCCCCAGCGGCCGGGGATCGCCCCCGACGGGATCGGGCGGTCCGGTTCGTTGATCGCGTCCACATGCCGGTCGCACCAGTCGTTGGCGGCCTGGCTCATGCCGCAGACCACAGGCCCGGCCAGAACCATGCCGACCAGCACCAGCCAGGGCGCCTGCGACAGCGGGACACCCGAGGCGACGACGCCGCACAGATAGGCCCAGATCGGCGGGAACCACGTGATCGGCTTGATCAGGGTGAGAACGGCGCGCGGTTTGGGCAGGCGGCGGGAGGTGTGTAGGGAATACGTGACACTCATAGTGTCAATTAAACTATACAATTCGATTCCGGGAAAGGGGTTTCTTGCCTCAGTCCGCCCCGGATCGGCGTCACTCGTCGCCGGAATGCAGCAATCCGTGCTTGCGCAGCTTCACATAAAGGCTTTGACGCGACAGGCCCAGCATTTCGGCGGCGGCGACGCGGTTGTTGTTGGTCATCTGCACGGCGGTTTCGATGCACATCTTCTCGATCACGTCGGATGTGGCCGAGACCAGTTCTTTCAGCGAAGCGGTGCCAACAAGGTCCATGACGTTCTTCATGGCGTCGTCGCTGACCATCGCGGAGCTGTCCGTCGCGGCCCCCTGTTCGAGCGGGGTGACATCGCGGATAATCAGGCCCAGCCCCATGTCCCCACCGCGCTGGCGCAGGTGGGCTGCGGAAATCTCGACCGGCAGGCGGGTGCCCACGACGCTCTTGAGCTGCGCCGAATAGCTGCGCAACCGCCCGGATTTGATCGTGTTTTCAAGGATCAGCTTCATATCCACCGCCCCACGGGACAGGAATTCGGAAAGCGATTGATCCTTGATGTCGCGCAACTGTGCGGCGTCGGTCATGACCAGAAACGCCTCATTGGCCTCGCGGATGACCCCCTTGAGATCGACCAGCACGATGGCATCGGTGGTCGAGGCGAAGAGCGAGGACAGGGTGTTGGCCAATTCGGCACCGCCGGCATCGACATCTTCCAAAGTCGCCATGCGGCACAACAGCACCAGGTCGCCGGAGGCGCGGAAAAACTGCGGGCAGATGGTGATGACGCGGCCATTGCGGCGAGCGACCACCTCGACCCCTTTCATCTCGTCCGAAGAGGCGGCGGATTTCAGGGCATCCATGAATTCCGAACGGCGGCGCCCCTCGAAGGCCTGGGCAATGGCGCTGCCGGTCAGAAGATCGGCCTTGCCCCCCATCAGCTCGGCCGCGGCCGAGTTCAGATCGCCGATCCGGCCACTTTCGGGATCGACCAGCGCCATCGGCGTGTCCGATGCCTCGAGCACGACGCGAAAATAGGTCTCGGCCCCGCGCAGCTTTTGCTGGTCACGCTCGCGCGCCATCTGTTCGCGCACAAGCCGCTGCTGCACTTCGGCGAAAGGCTGCATGTCACGGCCCAGCATCAGGATCGCGCCGGTATTGGCGATGCGGTGCAGCGAGTAGCGAATGGGGAATTCCCATTTCGCGTTGTCGATATGATTGATCTCGATCGGGCGCGGCACAAGGGCCGTATCGGCGCGCATCCGTGCGACCCGGTCATGGAACTTGCTGACGGATTCCTCGGTCAGGAAGTCATCGAAGGGACGCCCCACCCAATGATCGAGACAGCCCAGAGAGGCGCTGTCGGAATTGACCGAAATGCCCGTGACGACACCCTGCACATCCACGACGACCGCGATATCGCAGGCCTGCTCGATCAGATGCTCGATATGCGTCGGATCCGGCAGAACACCAGCGCGCAGTCGTTCCGATGTCCGAGTTTGTTTGGTCACTTTTCCACCTCAAGGGCCGAAAACACCGCCGCGCCGCTTACAGGGCAATATCTGATGACAGTGTCTCGGCAACGGTCGCAAGGCCGCAACGTTCTACAGCCTCACGAACTGATTTAACTGCGAAATCCGCCCCCGTTCGTCGCGCGACATCCGCGATCTCGTCTACCGCACGGCCGCCCACGACCACCGGGGGACAGGTTTCCGTTCTTGACCGTATGTATTCCACCAACCCGGCAAGCTTTTCAACCGTTTTCCGGCTGGCAGCCGTGACCCCGATCATCGAAAATCTTCCGGTTGCAACAAGATTAACCAACTCATCCGGATTCAGGGCAATCGCCATATGCACCCACAGCCCGTGACGGCGGAACTGATCCGCGGCCACGAAGGCGCCGAGCGAATGCTGTTCGAACTCCGGGATCACGATGAGGACGGATTGCCCCAACGGGATACTGGTATCGACGCCCTTTGCGTGGCCCTTGCCTTCGGCCTCGCGCAGGAGCGCCTGCAGGCGCGCGGCGCCGATCGAGACATCGACGAAACTCGCCTCGTCATGCAGCCAGAGTTTGCCGAGATGGCGCGCCGCCTCGGGGACGAAAATCTGGTAGATGTCCTGGCTGCTCACACCGATCGAGATCAATTCCGCGATCACGCTCTGGTGGCTGGTTTCCGAGGTGGACATGAGGGCTTCGCATAGGCGCTCGACCCATTGTGCACGCGTCGTGGGCCAGTTCGTGACCCGTTCGGAGGCGATACTTCGGAGCGCCGATTCGACCAAGAAGCGGATCCCGTGCCCCTGCGGGGCCGACATTCCGGAGCGCTGTCTGCGCGGGTCTAGTTCCATGAACCCCTCCCGGCCAATATGGCCATCGCGTGTCGCGCGCATTTCCAATGCCGCCCCTTATAATAAAGCATGAGACCGCACTTTAAAAATGTCAAATAAACTTGACAGATTGCCCCCGGAAAACATCGCATATCGCTGTTCCTGATAGAGAAATTGCCGCGGGCGGAACGGGTAAACTTGCCTGAACATTGGGAAAAACCGGTATCGGGACACCTCTGACCCAGAGAATCATGCAAGATTGACAGCATACCCCGTTTCAAAGTGTAAGTTTTAGTTGACACTTTCCAGCTCTCACCTCTAGCATCGGACCATACTCATTGGCCTGCGAGGGGGAACATGGCACCGCATTCTGGTCCGGAACACGACCGCTCGGGTCTCTATACAGAGGCGCAGCGCGCGCGACGCGACGAGAGCATCTGGACACTGGTTCAGGGCATTCTTGCGCCGATGCAGTTCCTGGTCTTCCTGATCTCATTGGTGCTGGTGCTGCGCTTCCTGACCACGGGTCTGGGCTATGAGGCGGCGACATGGTCGATCCTGGTCAAGACCGGGTTCCTCTACCTGATCATGGTGACCGGGGCGATTTGGGAAAAAGTCGTTTTCGGTCAATACCTTTTCGCCCCTGCCTTCTTCTGGGAAGACGTGTTCAGCTTTGCCGTGATCGGCCTTCATACAGCCTATGTCTGGGTGCTGTTCAGCGGCTCGATGGGGCCGGATGGACAGATGGTCGTGGCCCTTGCCGCCTATGCTGCCTATGTGGTGAACGCGGGTCAATTCCTGCTCAAACTGCGGGCCGCGCGCCTGCAGGCGGAGGGTGCGGCATGACCCGTCATACCCCCCCGCCGCCCAGCACCGGATGCCGCAACGCGCCGGTTCTCAAACAGCGCGGACAGCACGAGGTGTTCTGCGGTCTGACGGGAATCATCTGGCTGCACCGCAAGATGCAGGACGCGTTCTTCCTTGTCGTGGGATCGCGCACCTGCGCGCATCTGCTGCAAAGTGCGGCCGGCGTGATGATCTTTGCCGAGCCCCGTTTCGGCACCGCCATTCTGGAAGAAACCGACCTGGCCGGGCTGGCCGATGCCCAGAACGAGCTGGAGCGCGAGGTCGACCGTCTTTTGTCGCGCCGCAGCGATATCCGACAACTGTTCCTTGTGGGAAGCTGCCCATCGGAAGTCATCAAGCTGGATCTGGCCCGCGCCGCCGAGCGGCTGACGATGAAATACGCGCCCCGCGTTCGGGTGCTGAATTATTCCGGATCGGGGATCGAGACCACCTTTACCGAAGGCGAGGATGCCTGCCTTGCCTCGATGGTGCCCACCCTGCCCGAGACCGACAAGCGGCAATTGATGCTGGTGGGCGCGCTGCCCGATGTGGTCGAGGATCAAGCGCTCGATCTGCTGGCACAGATGGGTATCGAGGATGTCACCGTGCTGCCCGCACGCCATGCCGATACCGAAGTGACCGTCGGTCCGAATACCGTTTTTGCACTAACACAGCCTTTCCTCGGCGGCACCCATGCTGCCCTGGAGAGACGCGGGGCGCGTCATCTCCCCGCGCCGTTCCCGTTCGGCGAGGAGGGCACCACTGCGTGGCTCCAGACCGTTGCGCGGGAGTTCGGCGTCGATCAGGCGCGTTTCGGCGCCGTTACGGACGCGCCCCGCGCACGAGCTCGCAAGGCCGTTGCCAAGGCAACGGAGACACTGAACGGCAAATCGGTGTTCTTCTTCCCCGACAGCCAGATGGAAATTCCGCTGGCGCGGTTCCTCACGCGCGAATGCGGGATGGAAGCGATCGAGGTGGGCACACCCTTCCTGCATCGCGCCGTTGTCGGCCCCGAGCTGGACCTGCTGGCCGAAGGCCCGCAACTGTCCGAAGGGCAGGATGTGGATCTGCAGCTCGAGCGCTGCCGCGCGGCGCAGCCGGATCTGACGGTCTGCGGGCTGGGTCTGGCCAATCCGCTGGAGGCCGAGGGCCTGACCACCAAATGGGCGATCGAGCTGGTCTTCACGCCGGTGCATTTCTACGAGCAGGCGGGTGATCTGGCGGGGCTCTTCTCGCGTCCGGTGCGCCGCCGCGAGGCCCTTAAGCTGGGGGCCACGGCATGAAGCTGAGCGTCTGGACATATGAAGGCCCGCCGCATGTCGGCGCGATGCGCGTGGCCACGGCGATGACCGGTCTTCATTACGTGCTGCATGCACCGCAGGGCGACACCTATGCCGATCTGCTGTTCACCATGATCGAGCGGCGCAACCACCGTCCGCCGGTGACCTATACCACCTTTCAGGCCCGCGATCTGGGCAGCGACACGGCGAACCTGTTCAAGACCGCCTGTCAGGACGCATATGACCGGTTCAAGCCGCAGGCGATGATCGTCGGCGCCTCGTGCACCGCAGAGCTGATCCAGGACGATCCCGGCGGCATGGCCGAAACCATGGGGCTGCCGGTGCCGGTGATCGCACTTGAGCTGCCCAGCTATCAGCGCAAGGAAAATTTCGGCGCCGACGAGACGTTTTTCCAGATCGTGCGCGCACTGGCCCGTCCGGTCGAGAAGACCGAGCGGATCACCGCCAATCTGATCGGGCCGACAGCGCTTGGCTTCCGGCATCGCGACGACATCACCGAGGTGACGGCGCTGCTGGAGGAGATGGGCATTTCGGTCAATGTCTGCGCGCCTTACGGCGCGTCTCCAGAGGACATCACCCGGCTGGGGGCGGCGCATCTCAACGTGCTGATGTATCCCGAGACCGGCGAGGCGGCCTGTCGCTGGATGGAGCGCGAACTGGGCCTGCCCTTCACGAAAACCGTGCCGATCGGCGTCGGTGCGACCCGCGATTTCATCCGCGAAGTCAGTGAATTGTCGGGCCTTCCTGCGAAACTGGATGAAGCGCGGCTGCGCCTGCCGTGGTATTCGGCCAGCGTCGATTCCACCTATCTGACCGGCAAGCGGGTCTTTGTCTTTGGGGATGGCACCCATGTGGCCGCCGCCGCCCGCATCGCGCGCGACGAGATGGGCTTCGAGGTGGTGGGCCTGGGCTGCTACAACCGCGAGATGGCCCGCCCGATCCGGGCGCTGGCCAAGGAATACGGGGTCGAGGCGCTGATCTCGGACGATTACCTGGATGTCGAGGCCCGGATCGAGGAACTGGCCCCGGAAATGATCCTGGGCACGCAGATGGAGCGCCATATCGGCAAGCGTCTGGGCATTCCCTGCGCCGTCATCTCGGCGCCGGTGCATGTGCAGGATTTCCCCGCCCGCTACAGCCCGCAGATGGGTCTGGAAGGCGCCAACGTGATTTTCGACACATGGGTGCATCCGCTGGTCATGGGGCTGGAAGAACATCTGCTGCACATGTTCCGCGAGGATTTCGAGTTTCACGACGCGGCAGGTGCGAGCCATCATGGCGGCGCGCATGTGCCGCGCGAAGCAGGGGGGCCGTCTGCCCCCCACGCCGAAATCCCGCAGGATTTCGACGCTCCCCCCGAGGATATTTCCGGCCAGAAGAAAGCGCCCGGCGAGGTCATCTGGCTGGCCGATGCGGAGCGCGAGTTGAAGAAGATCCCGTTCTTCGTGCGCGGCAAGGCGCGGCGCAATACCGAGCTCTTCGCCAGCGAACGCGGGATGCAGGAAATCGGCATCGACACGCTCTACGAGGCCAAGGCACATTATGCGCGATGACGTCTCCATGACCGGGCAGCAGCCCCGCTACAGCGTCGTGATCCTGACGCTGGACAGCCATGCGGCCGGCCCTTGCGAGCGGGCCGCGCTGCGCATGGCGGGGGATTTTCCGGGCCTGGCGATCCGCGTGCATGCCGCCGCCGAATGGGGGGAGAGCCCCGAGGCGCTGGCCGCCGCCAAGCGCGACATCGCGACGGCCGATATCGTGGTGTCGTCGCTGATCTTCCTCGAAGAGCATATCAATGCGATCCTGCCCGACCTGCTGGCGCGGCGCGATCATTGCGATGCGATGGCCGGGGTCATCGCGGATGCGCAGATCGTCAAGCTGACGCGCATGGGCACGCTGGACATGGCCGCGCCGGAAACCGCGACGCGCAAGCTTCTGAAGAAGCTGCGCGGCTCGTCGGCGCCCTCGACCGAAAGCGGCGAGCGCAAGATGAAGATGCTCAAGCGGTTGCCGCGCATCCTCAAGCTCATTCCCGGCAAGGCGCAGGATCTGCGGGCCTGGTTCCTGATCATGCAATACTGGCTGGGTGGATCGGACGACAATATCGAGGGCATGGTCCGCTTCCTGATCTCGCGCTATTGCCGGATCGCGGAGTGGCGCGGCACGCGCGCGCCCGCACCGCTGGAATACCCGGATACCGGGCTTTATCACCCCGATCTGCCCGACCGCATCACCGAGGATGCCCGCGCCCTGCCCTGCCCCGAAAACGCGACCGGCACGGTGGGCGTGCTGCTGATGCGCAGCTATGTGCTGTCGGGGGATACCGCGCATTACGACGCGGCGATCCGGGCGCTGGAGGCAAGGGGGCTGAGGGTTCTGGCGGCGTTCGCCTCGGGGCTGGACGGGCGCCCGGCGATCGAGGCTTTCTTCCGAGACGCGACAGGCGCGAAGATCGACGCGCTGGTGTCGCTGACCGGGTTCTCGCTGGTGGGCGGACCGGCCTATAACGACAATGACGCCGCTGTCGGCATCCTGAGCGCGCTCGACGTGCCTTATGTGGCCGCACATCCGCTGGAATTCCAGACGCTTGGTCAATGGGCGACCTCGGCGCAGGGGCTGGGCCCGATCGAGACCACCATGCTGATCGCGCTGCCCGAGCTGGATGGCGCGACCAACCCCACGGTCTTTGCGGGGCGGCATGGCGAGGATATCTGCACCGGCTGCGCGCATCGCTGCCAGGCCGGGCAAAGCGCCAAGGCGATGGCGCCCTGTCTGGACCGGATCGAGCGGCTGGCCACACGGGTCGAGCGGCTGGTGGCGCTGCGTCGTTCGGAAGTGGCTGAACGCCGTCTGGCCATCGTGCTGTTCGGCTTTCCGCCCAATGCGGGTGCTGCGGGCACGGCGGCCTATCTGGATGTGTTCCGCTCGCTTTACAACACGCTGCACGCGCTGGCCGATCGCGGTTATGACGTGACGCCGCCCGACAGCGTCGAGGCGCTGCGCGCCAGCGTGCTGGAAGGCAGCGCCCAGCAATACGGTCAGGAGGCCAATGTCGCGGCGCATGTGAGCGCCGACGACATCGTGGCGGGCACGCCCTGGCTGGACGAGATCGAAGCGCAATGGGGCCCGGCCCCCGGCAAGGTTCAATCCGACGGGCGCGGCGTGTTCGTTCTGGGCGCGCAAATGGGCAAGGTATTCGTCGGGCTGCAACCCGCCTTCGGCTATGAAGGCGATCCGATGCGGCTTTTGTTCGAGCGCGGCTTTGCCCCGACCCATGCGTTCAGCACCTTCTATCTGTGGCTCAAGTCCACGTTCCGCGCCGATGTGGTGCTGCATTTCGGGATGCATGGCGCGCTGGAATTCATGCCGGGCAAGCAGGCGGGCGTTGGCCCCTCGGACTGGCCGGACCGGCTGATCGGCGACATGCCGAATGTTTACCTTTACGCCTCCAACAACCCGTCCGAGGCCACATTGGCCAAGCGCCGCTCGGGCGCGGTGACGGTGACGCATCTGACCCCGCCGTTGGCAGCCTCGGGGCTGTACAAGGGGCTGGCGGAGCTGAAGGACAGCCTGACGCGCTGGCGCGGCATGACGCCCGATGCGCATGAGCGCGCCGAGCTCGAGGCGCTGATCGCCGAGCAGGCGGCGGCGGTCGATCTGAATGGCGCGGATCCGCAGGCGCTGTGGCTGCGCCTGCTCGAGACCGAGGATGCGCTGATCCCCGAGGGGCTGCATGTGCTGGGTCAGCCGATGAGCGACGCGGCCCGCGCCGATTACCTGCGCCTGATCGAAGGCACCGATGCCGAGACCCTCGCGAGAGTGGACGGCCTGCTGCAAAGCAATGGCGAGATGGCAGGGCTGCTCAAGGCGCTGGATGGCCGGTTCACCGCGCCGGTGCCGGGCGGCGATCTGATCCGTTCGCCCGATATCCTGCCGACGGGGCGCAATATCCATGCCTTCGATCCGTTCCGGATGCCCACCGAGTTTGCCTGTCGCGAGGGCGCGAAGCAGGCGCAGATCCTGCTGGACACCCACAAGAGCCTGCCGCGCAGCGTGGCGCTGGTGCTGTGGGGGTCGGACAACATCAAATCCGATGGCAGCCCGATCGCACAGGCGCTGGCGCTGATCGGCGCCAAGCCGAGATTCGACAGCTTCGGGCGACTCTGCGGCGCCGATCTGATCCCGCTGGCCGAACTGGGCCGGCCGCGCATCGATGTCATCATGACCCTGTCGGGGATTTTCCGCGACCTGCTGCCGCTCCAGACCCGGCTGCTGGCCGAGGCCGCGCTGAAAGCCGCGCTGGCCGATGAGCCGCTGGAGCAGAACTTCATCCGCGCCCATGCGCTCAGCTATGCCGAAAAGATCGGCTGTGATCTGGAAACCGCGGCCTTGCGGGTGTTTTCCAATGCCGAGGGCGCGTATGGGTCAAACGTCAACCAACTGGTCGACGGGTCGGCCTTTGGCGACGAGGACGAGCTGGCCGATGCCTATGAGACGCGCAAGAGCTTTGCCTATGGCGTCAACGGCAAGGCCCAGCAGAACACGGCGCTTCTGCAGCAGGCGCTGCGCGATGTGGATCTGGCCTATCAGAACCTTGAATCGGTCGAGCTGGGTGTGACCACGGTGGATCACTATTTCGACACGCTTGGCGGGATCTCCCGTGCGGTCAAGCGCGCACGCGGCGGGCAAGAGGCGGCGATATACATCTCGGACACCACCCGCGGCGCGGGCAAGGTGCGCACACTGGCCGATCAGGTCTCGCTCGAGACGCGGTCGCGGGCGCTGAACCCGAAATTCCACGAGGCTCTGCTCAAGCATGGCGCCGAGGGCGTGCGGCTGATCGAAAGCCATGTGACCAACACGATGGGCTGGTCGGCCACCACCGGACAGGTGGAGCCCTGGGTCTATCAGCGGATCTCGGAAACCTTCGTGCTGGACGATGCGATGCGCAAGCGTCTGACCGATCTCAATCCGGTGGCGTCCTCGCGCATGGCCAACCGCCTGCTCGAAGCCCATGACCGCGCCTATTGGTCCCCCGATGAAGCGACGCTCAGCGCCCTGCGCAATGCGGCAGACGCCATCGAGGATCGCCTTGAAGGGGTGGCCGCAGAATGACCAACGACACGCGCAACAGGACACGACATTCAGGAAGGACAGGCCAGACATGAGCCCTCGCGACGAAATTCCGACGCTCAAGGGACAGGACGGAGAAGGCTCCGTACAGGTTCACCAGGACGCTTCGACGAAGATCGAGGGCGCCAAGGTGTTCTCGGTCTATGGCAAGGGCGGCATCGGCAAATCGACCACCAGCTCGAACCTGTCGGCGGCCTTCGCCAAGATGGGCAAGCGGGTGTTGCAGATCGGCTGCGACCCCAAGCATGACAGCACCTTCACGCTGACCGGACGGCTTCAGCCCACGGTGATCGACATTCTCAAGGAGGTCGATTTCCACCCCGAAGAGCTGCGCCCCGAGGATTTCGTGGCAACCGGCTGGGGCGGGGTGAAATGCGTCGAGGCGGGCGGCCCGCCCGCCGGGACCGGATGCGGCGGCTATGTGGTGGGTCAGACCGTCAAGCTGCTCAAGCAGCATCACATGCTGGAAGACACCGATGTGGTGATCTTCGACGTGCTGGGCGATGTGGTCTGCGGCGGCTTTGCCGCCCCCCTGCAGCATGCCGACCGGGCGCTGATCGTGACGGCCAATGATTTCGACTCGATCTACGCGATGAACCGGATCATCGCGGCGGTTCAGGCCAAGTCGGCCAATTACAAGGTCCGGCTGGCGGGCTGCGTGGCGAACCGCTCGAAGGATACTGACGAGGTGGACCGCTACTGCGCCGAGATCGGCTTCAACCGGATCGCGCATATGCCCGATGTGGATGCCATCCGCCGGTCGCGTCTGAAGAAAAAGACGCTGTTCGAGATGGATGACGAGGAAGACGTCGTCAATTGCCGCAAGGAATACATCCGGCTGGCCGAGACGCTGTGGAACGGCACCGAGCCGCTGGTTCCGGCGCCGATGGAAGACCGCGACATCTTTGAACTGCTGGGGTTTGACTGATGTCCTATGACCGCACCCTCGCCTCGGTCGAGACCTATTTCGACAAGACCGCGACCCGGACATGGGAACGGCTGACCAGCGATGCGCCGGTCAGCCGCATCCGTGAAACGGTCCGGGCGGGCCGGGACAGGATGCGCGCACAGATCCTGTCGCGCCTGCCCGATGACCTGACCGGCGCACGGGTGCTGGATGCGGGCTGCGGCGCAGGGCAGATGACGGCTGAACTGGCGGCGCGCGGGGCCGATGTGGTGGCGGTGGATATCTCGCCCTCGCTGGTCGCGATCGCGCGCAAACGCCTGCCCATCGATCTGTCGGCACGGGTGAAGTTTCATTCGGGCGACATGCTGTCCGACCGGCTGGGTTCGTTCGATCACGTGGTCGCGATGGACAGCCTGATCTATTACTCGCAGGCCGATATCTCGCGCGCGCTGGCCGGGCTGGCGCTGCGCATGAGCGGCAAGATGGTGTTCACCGTGGCACCGCGCACGCCGCTTCTGATGGCGATGTGGCGCATGGGGCAGATGTTCCCCCGCGCTGATCGCTCGCCCACCATGGTGCCCCATGCCGCAGACGGGTTGAGCCGCGCGCTGGCCGAAACCGGCACGGATGCGCGCCTCTCGCCGCTCACGCGGATCACCTCGGGCTTCTACATTTCGCAAGCCATGGAGCTGTCACGATGAGCCAGCGCCGTCCCTCTCGACTGATCCATCTGACAAGCCGCATCCTGCCTTTCGCGGATGCCGCAAGCGAGGGGCTGCCGATGGCGCAGCTTCTGCGCCTGTCGCTGTTTCAGGTGTCGGTGGGGATGGCGACGGTTCTGCTTCTGGGCACGCTCAACCGCGTGATGATCGTCGAGCTTTCGGTGCCGGCGACCATCGTGGCGATGATGATCGCCCTGCCGGTGCTGATCGCGCCGTTCCGGGCGCTTCTGGGCTTCCGGTCGGACACGCATCGCAGCGCGATCGGCTGGAAGCGCATTCCGTATATCTGGTTTGGCTCGTTGTGGCAGATGGGAGGATTGGCGGTGATGCCTTTCGCCCTTCTGGTGCTGTCGGGTCAGCAGGCCGTAGGCCCGGCATGGGCGGGCGAGGTGCTGGCGGCCCTCGCATTCCTGATGACGGGCCTCGGCCTGCACATGACACAGACCGCCGGTCTGGCGCTGGCGACCGACCGCGCCGATGACGAGACCCGGCCCCGCGTGGTGGCCCTGCTTTACGTGATGTTCCTTGTGGGCATGGGCCTGTCGGCGGTCATCATCGGCTGGCTGCTCAAGGATTTCTCGCCGTTCAGGCTGATCCGTGTGGTGCAGGGTGCGGCCGTCGTGGGCATCGTTCTGAACCTGATTGCGCTCTGGAAACAGGAAAAAGTCACCCCGATGAGCCGCGCCGAACGCGAGGCCCCGCGCCCGCGCTTTGGCGACGCATGGGCCGATCTTATCGCAGGCGGACAGGCCGGGCGCCTTCTGGCGGTGGTGTTTCTGGGGACCATGGCCTTCAACATGCAGGATGTTCTGCTTGAACCTTACGGCGGCGAGATCCTGGGCCTGTCAGTGTCCTCGACCACAATGCTGACCGCCGTTTGGGCCATCGGCGCACTGATCGGCTTCACCATGGCGGGCAAGATGCTGGCACAGGGGCGCGATCCCTATCGTCTGGCCGCATTCGGCCTGCTGACCGGTGTGGCGGCGTTCTCGGTGGTGATCTTCGCCGCGCCCATGGGATCGCCGGTGATGTTCTTTGCCGGCGCGGGCCTGATCGGGCTTGGCGGCGGTTTGTTCGCGGTCTCGACCCTGACGGCCGCGATGACCATGCACACCAGCGGCACGGCCGGACACGGCCTTGCGCTTGGCGCGTGGGGCGCGGCACAGGCCACGGCCGCAGGCCTCTCGATCGCTCTGGGCGGCGGGCTGCGCGACTGGATCAATGCCGCCGCGACCTCCGGTTCTTTGGGCGAGGCGCTGAACACCCCCGCCACAGGCTACTCGTTCGTCTATCACCTCGAGATCGGCCTGCTTTTCGTCACCCTCGCCGCCCTCGGACCGCTGGTCCGTCTGGTGCGCGCGGATACCACACCCGAAACCCAAAAGGGAGCGGCCCGTATCGGCCTGGCCGACTTCCCCACATGACCTGCCGTTGCTCGGAAAGGATACCGACATGACCGAGACCTTCTTTGGACAATTCGATCTGGCCAGCTTGTCGCTCTGGCTGTTCTATTTCTTCTTCGCCGCGCTGATCTTCTACATTCAGCGCGAGAACATGCGCGAGGGCTACCCTCTGGAGGACGATGACGGCAACGTCTCGGCCAACCAGGGGCTGTTCCCGGTGCCTGACGACAAGACGTTCCGCCTGCCCCATGGCCGCGGCGACGTGACCGTTCCCTCGGGGCAAACGCCCGAGCGCAAGGATATCGCCCTGCGCAAGACCGCTTCGGGCAACGGCTTTCCCTTCGTTCCCACGGGCGATCCGATGGTCGATGGCGTCGGCCCCGCATCCTGGGCGCCGCGCCGCGACATGCCCGAGCTTGACGGCAAGGGTCACCCCAAGATCGTCCCGATGGCCGCGACCGAGCATTTCCATGTCGCCGCCGGCCGCGACCCGCGTGGTCTGCCTGTGATGGCGGGCGACGGCGAGGTGGTGGGTGCGATCAGCGACATGTGGATCGACGAGCCGGAACAGATGGTCCGCTATCTGGAAATCGACCTCGACGCCGATCATGGCGGCGGCAAGCGGCTGGTGCCCCTGCCGATGGCCCGGATCAAATCGAACCACGTCAAGATCCGCTCGATCTTCGGCAAGCATTTCGCCGGAGTTCCGCAGCATGCCTCACCGAACCAGGTGACCATGCTCGAGGAAGACAAGATCAGCGGCTACTACGCCGGCGGCACGCTCTACGCCTCCGAAGAGCGGCTTGAGCCGCAACTGGGCTGAAGCAGAAGCAAGGGAGACCGCCATGAGCCACGATCACGACGATTTCGCATCAGAGCCCGTCAAGGGACTGCCCGAACGCCCCCCCGAGGGCGAGCATATCCTATGGCAGGGCAAACCCCACTGGTGGGCGCTGACACGCGATTCACTCAACCTTTACTGGGTGGCCGTCTATTTCGTGGTTCTGGCGGTCTGGCGCTATGTCACGCTGATGGATCAGGTCAGCGCAGCCAGCGCCTTCCGGGCCTCGTTTCCGTTCATCATCCTCGGCGGGATCGTTTGTGCGATCCTGCTGATCGTGGGCTATGTACAGGCCCGCGCCACCGTCTACACCATCACCAACCGCCGGGTCGCCATGCGGATCGGTGCGGCACTGACCGTCACGCTGAACCTGCCCTTCACCCAGCTGCGCAACGCCGATCTGCGCCTGCATCGTGACGGCACCGGAACGATCGCGCTGGACCTGATGGGCAACACGCGTCTAAGCTATCTTGTCTGCTGGCCGCATGTGCGCCCCTGGGTCATTCGCCGAACACAACCCGCGCTGCGCTGTATCCCCGACGCCGAGAAGATCGCCCACCTGCTGGCCGAAGCCGCCGAGGCCCGTGTCAGCACGCCCAAGGTCGAACGCCACAGCGCCGCCGCGACCGTCGCGGCCGAATAGTCAGACGAAAGGGACACCGCCATGACCCAGATCGACACCCACGGCCAACCGCGCCGCAACCCCCACGACAAGGAGCTGATCCCGCGCGTCATGACGCGCGCCATGCTGGCCCTTGTCCTGACCGTGCTTGCACTGGTCACCATCGCCCGGGTCACCGACCGCCCGCTGATCGCGACGCCCCCCGAGGGCGAGATCGTGGTCAGCCGCGAGGTGATCCTGTCGGGCGACATGTCCGGCTCGGCCACGGTTCACAATCTCGACGGCACGCTTGTTGCCGACCTGACGCCCGCTGAGGGCGGTTTCATTTCGGGCGTCTGGCGCGTTGTTCTGCGCGAACGCACGAAGCATCGCGTGGCCCTTGACGGGCCCGTCGTCTTGATCCGGCGCGACAATGGCCGGGTCGAGATCAAGGATCCCAGCACGGGCTGGGGCGCCGATTTAATGGGATTCGGTGCAGATAACGCCAGGGCCTTCGCGCGGCTGCTGGCACAATAGGGAAAGGAGGCCAAGAATGGGATGGCTTACCAAGGAAATAGAGCACGCGCCGTGCACTGTGGAAATCAGTCATAAATTCGAGTCGCTGCACGCGCATGTGCGGTTCAACAACGGGGCCGTCATCTATCCGGGTGACGAGGTCAAGGTCCAGGGGCCCGAGATCATGGCCCCCTTCGGCGAGATCGTATCCGAGGATCGCGACGCGATCATCTTTCGCGCCTCCAAGCTGGAACAGCTCTGGACGCGGCTGACCGGCGATTTCGAAGTGATGGAGCTGTGCGAATTCTCCTTCTCCGAGGAGGTGACGCTATGAACATGCAGCCCAAGCACTCCGCCGACGCCACCACCGTCGAGGAAGGTCTCGCCATTCAGGAAGAGCAGTCCAAGTTCGACAGCAAGGCCGCCACCGATGTGGCCATGCAGAACACCCTGCTCACCCCGCGCTTCTACACCACCGATTTCGACGAGCTCGACGCGATCGATGTCAGCTCGGTCCGCGAGGACTGGGACAAGCTGATCGACCAGATGGAAAGCGACCCCAACAAGGGTCATTTCAAGAAGAACGAAGACTGGGATCACGTCGACTGGGACAACATGGAGCCCAAGCTGAAGAAGGAATTCATCGATTTCCTGATCTCCAGCTGCACCGCCGAATTCTCGGGCTGCGTGCTCTACAAGGAAATGAAGCGGCGCGGGTCCAATTCGGACATCACGCAGCTGTTCCAGCTGATGGCGCGCGACGAGGCGCGGCACGCGGGCTTCATCAATGATGCCCTTCGTGAAGCCGGTGTTGCGGTCAATCTCGGGTTTCTGACCCAGAAGAAGAAATACACCTATTTCCGGCCCAAGTTCATCTACTACGCCACCTACCTGTCGGAAAAGATCGGCTATGCCCGCTATATCACGATCTTCCGCCACCTCGAGGCGAACCCGCAGCATCGGTTCCATCCGATCTTCAAATGGTTCGAGGAGTGGTGCAACGACGAGTTCAGCCATGGCGAGGCCTTCGCCCTTTTGATGAAGACCGACCCCAAGCTGACATCGGGCGTCAATGTGTGGTGGATCAAGTTCTTCCTCACCGCGGTCTATGCCACGATGTATGTGCGCGATCATCAGCGCCCGGCCTTCCACGAGGCGCTCGGCGTCGATCCGGACTGGTATGCCCACGAGGTCTTTACCAAGACCAGCGCGCTGACCAAGCAGATCTTCCCGATCACGCTGGATATCGAAAATCCGCGCTGGCAGGCTGGGTTGGTCAAGCTGCAAAAGGCGAATGCCGATCTGGCGCGCGCCAAGCAGGACAGCGGTCTGGGTGCCATGCTGCGGCAAGTGTCGGCGCAGGCGCGGGCGGCCACGGCCTTTGCGGGGCTCTTCTTCATCCCCGCCAAGCGTCACCAGGTGCCCGCCAGCACCCGGATGGAGCCGGCCTACTGATGCGCGGCGCCTCGGCATATCACGCCATGCGGAGCGGGGGGGCAACCCTCCGCGCCGCACGCGGCGTGCCGTGCCTCGGGCGGTGTTGTGGGGGGCGCAGATGACAAGCCCTTGGATCGCCGCCCTTTTCGCGCTTTTCATCTGGTGGTTTTCCACCGGCGTGATCCTGATGGTGGTCCGTTACGCCGACCGCTCGGGTGGGCGCGCGCGGATCATCGCCACACTGGCGGGTCTGCCGATGCTGGTGGTCGGGATCTGGGGGTTCGAGGCGACTTTGCCCTCCGAAACCCTGGCCGCGGCCTATTGGGCGTTTCTGGCCGCCTTGGCGATCTGGGGCTGGATCGAACTGGCCTTCCTGACCGGCGCAATCACCGGGCCGAACCTGCGGGTCTGCCCCGACGATCTGCCTGAATGGGAACGCTTCCTGCGCGCCTGGGGCACCATCGCCTATCATGAAACCCTGCTGACGGCGGTTGTCGTCATCATGTGGCTCTATGGCTACGGGGCCGAGAACACCTTCGGCCTGTGGACCTTCACGACGCTCTATTTCGCGCGCATCTCGGCCAAGCTGAACCTCTATTTCGGCGTGCCGCGGATCAATACCGAATTCCTGCCCGAAGCGCTTGGCCATCTGGCCAGCCATTTCCGGATTTCGCGGCTGAACTGGGTCTTTCCGATCTCGATCACCGCCCTGACATTCGCCGCCGCGTGCTGGCTGGAACGGCTTTATGCCGCCACCGCGCCCGGTGATATCGCGGGCTTTGCCCTGCTGACCGCCATCACCCTGCTCGCGCTGCTGGAACACTGGCTCATGGTGTTGCCGCTGCCCGATGCGAAACTCTGGCGCTGGATGCTTCCCGCTCCCAAGCCATCACAACACAAGACAAGACCGGAGGGACCTCATGGATTTTGACGCCATGTTCAACGCGCAGCTGGATGCGCTGAAAGAAGAAGGGAACTACCGCATCTTCGCGGAGCTCGAGCGCCGCTGCGGAGCATTCCCCAAGGCGATCAGCCATGATGACGAGGCCCCCGACGAGGTGACGGTCTGGTGCTCGAACGATTATCTCGGCATGGGCCAGCACCCGATCGTGCGGCAGGCCATGAAGGATGCAATCGACCAATGCGGCACCGGCGCAGGTGGCACGCGCAACATCTCGGGCACCAATCACCTGCATGTCAAACTGGAACGCGAACTGGCCGATCTGCATGGCAAGCAGGACGCGCTGCTGTTCACCTCGGGCTACGTGTCGAACTGGGCCGCGCTCTCGACGCTCGGCAGCCGCCTGCCCGACGCGGTGATCCTCAGCGACGAGCTGAACCACGCCTCGATGATCGAAGGCATCCGCCATTCGCGCGCCAGCAAGGTCATCTGGAAGCATAACGACCCCGAGGATCTGGACCGCAAACTGTCGGCCCTGCCCGCCAACGCGCCCAAGATCGTGGCCTTCGAATCCGTCTATTCGATGGATGGTGATATCTGCCCGATGGCCGAAATCGTCGAGGTGGCCGAAAAGCACGGCGCGATGACCTATCTTGACGAGGTGCATGCCGTGGGCCTTTACGGCCCGCGCGGCGGCGGCGTCAGCGAAGAGCTGGGTCTGGCCGACCGCATCACCCTGATCGAGGGCACGCTCGGCAAGGCCTATGGCTGCATGGGCGGCTATGTGACCGGCTCGACCGCGATGTGCGATTTCATCCGCTCCTTTGCCAGCGGCTTCATCTTCACCACTGCCCTGCCCCCGGCTGTCGCGGCAGCGGCGACGGCGTCGATCGCGCATCTCAAGACATCCCAGATCGAACGTCAGCAACAGCGCGACCGCGTCGCGCGCCTGCGCGCGCAACTGGATCGCCGGGGCATTCCGCATCTGGACAATCCCAGCCATATCATCCCGGTGATGATCAAGGATCCGGTCAAATGCCGGATGCTGGCGGATATCCTGATGCGCGACTGGGGCATCTATGTGCAGCCGATCAATTACCCGACCGTGCCCAAGGGCACCGAACGGTTGCGCTTCACCCCCGGCCCCTTGCACAGCGACGCCGATATCGACCATCTGGTCGAGGCGCTGACCGTGCTCTGGAAGCAATGCGCGATTGCTCACGCCGTGGCATAATCCTGCCTTTTCCGGCAATCACACGGTTGACATCGGGCGCGTAAAGCTACCTGACTATGCCAGAGCAACCAAGGGAGGTTTCGGATGAAACTGAAATATGCAACGCTTCTGACCGCTGTGGCTCTGGCCGCGCCGGCATTCGCGGATGATCACGCCAGCGGCGACGCGGCGGCGGGCGAAAAGGCCTTCAACCAGTGCAAGGCCTGCCACATGATCACCGATGCCGACGGCAACAACATCGTCAAGGGCGGCCAGGTCGGCCCGAATCTTTACGGGATTGTCGGGCGCACCGCAGGGTCGGTCGAAGGCTTCCGCTATTCCGACCTGCTGATCGCGGCAGGCGAACAGGGTCTTGCATGGGATGAGGCCGGCTTTGTCGGCTACGTCCAGGACCCAACCAGCTGGCTCGAAGAGCATACCGGCGAAAAAGGCCGCAGCAAGATGACCTTCAAGGTCCGCAAGGAAGAAGACGCCGTCAACGTCTGGGCCTACCTTGCATCGGTTGGCCCCAAGGGCGGCTCGTAAGTCTTAAAGATTACGCCAGTTTGAAAGGCCGCGCAGGGCATCCCCCGCGCGTCCTTTTTCATTGTCCGGCAGTCGCTTGAACGGCCCCTACTTGGCCAGACTGAGCGGCACCACCCGTGCCGTGCGCTCAGACGCGGCCCGTGCCGTGGCCGCGATATCGGCGGCGGTCATCCCGGCATCGGCATACATGTCGGCCGGGCTGGCCTGATCGATGAACCGGTCCGGCAGGCAGACATTGCGCATCGCAAGCCCGCGGTCGAACGCGCCTTCGCGCGCCAGCGCGTGCATGACGATCGAGCCGAAGCCGCCCTCGGCCCCCTGCTCCACCGTGATCAGCGCGCGATGCTTTTCGGCCAGCTGCATCACCAGCTCGATATCCAGCGGCTTGGCAAAGCGCGCATCGGCCAGCGTGACGCTCAGCCCCTCGCGCTCCAGCAGATCGACTGCCTCGATGCATTCGGCCAGATGCGCGCCATAGGACAGGATCGCCACATCCGTGCCCTCGCGCAGCACCCGGCCCTTGCCGATCTTGAGAACCTGGCCGCGCTCGGGGATCGCGACGCCCATGCCCGATCCGCGCGGATAGCGGAAGGCGATGGGGCCGGCATCATGCGCGGCGGCCGTGGCCACCATATGCTTCAATTCGGCCTCGTCAGCCGCCGCCATCACGGTGAATCCCGGCAGACTGGATAGATAACCGATGTCAAAGGCGCCCGCATGGGTCGCGCCATCCGCCCCCACCAGCCCCGCGCGATCAATCGCGAAGCGCACCGGCAGGCCCTGCAGGGCCACGTCATGCACCACCTGGTCATAGCCGCGCTGCAGGAAGGTGGAATAGATCGCGCAGAACGGCTTCAACCCGCTCGCCGCCATCCCGGCGGCAAAGGTCACCGCGTGCTGCTCGGCGATGCCCACGTCGAAGACGCGCGCAGGGAACCTAGCGGCCATCACGTCCAGCCCGGTACCCGAGGGCATCGCGGCGGTGACCGCCACGATATCGGGATCGCGCGCGGCCTCTTCGGTCAGCGATTGGCCGAAAATCGAGGTATAGGACGGGGTGCCGCCCGATGACTTGTTCTGCGCACCGGTGGCCACGTCGAATTTGGCCACGCCATGATACTTGTCGGCGCTTGTCTCGGCGGGGGCATAGCCCTTGCCCTTGACCGTGCAGCAATGGATCAGGACCGGCCCGGTGGCACGGGTCCGTGCCGCGCGCAGCACCGGCAGAAGCTGGCTCATGTCATGCCCGTCGATCGGCCCGACATACTCGAAGCCCAGTTCCTCGAACAAGGTGCCGGACCCGGTCAGCCCGGTCACCAACTGGCGGGCGCGCTTGGCGCCCTCGCGCATCGGCGCAGGCATCGCCGCCTCGAAGCCTTCGGCCAGCGACGCCATGCGCGCCAGCGGCTCGTTGGCATAAAGCCGGCTGAGATAGGACGACATCGCCCCCACGGGCGGCGCGATGCTCATTTCATTGTCGTTCAGGATCACGAACAGCCGTCGCCCCTCGTGCCCGGCATTGTTCATCGCCTCATAGGCCATGCCCGCACTGATCGACCCGTCGCCGATCACCGCGATCGCATCGCCCGTGGCCTGACCCATGTCGCGCCCCACCGCAAAGCCAAGTGCGGCACTGATCGAGGTCGAGCTATGCGCTGCCCCGAACGGGTCATAGGGCGACTCGGATCTCTTGGTGAAGCCGCTCAACCCGTCTTTCTGGCGCAGCGTGCGGATGCGGTCCCGCCGTCCGGTCAGGATCTTGTGAGGGTAGCATTGATGGCCGACATCCCAGATCAGCTTGTCCATCGGTGTGCTGAACACCGCATGGATCGCCACCGTCAGTTCCACAACGCCAAGGCTCGATCCCAGATGGCCGCCGGTTTCCGACACGGCCGAGATCACCTCGGATCGCAGCTCCTGGGCCAGCCGGGCGAGATCCCGATCCGGCATCTGGCGCAGGTCCGACGGACCTGCAACACGGTCGAGCAACGGTGTGTGTGGTTTTTCGCTGGGCATCGCGGCCCCCCTTTTCGGTGGCTCTGGCGTCGCCCGCGCAACGGGGTCGGGACGCAGGCGGCGCGATGAGAACGGAACGGCGCGCGGGATGGCGCGCCGTTCCCTGTTTCAGCTCAGTTGCCGTAATCCGGCGCGCCCGTCGTGGCCAGTTCCGGCCAGTCCTTGATGACGTTCGTGCCCTGCAGCGGCTGCTGATAGCCCTTGTGGCAGGTCTTGCAGGCCGCCTTCGGCGCATCGGCATGAACCGGCCCAAGACGTTCGGGCGGATACTGATCCTGAAGCGGCACGAGATATTCGTTGTTCATCTCGAGCACCATCTGGATGCCAAGGCTTTCGGTGGCCCATTGCGGGGTCACTTGCGCACCGTCATAGAAGGCGCGGCTGTTGTGGCAGAACACGCAGTTCACCCCGAGCGAGTTGCTGACATAGTTCATCAGCGAATAGGTCCGCTCGGCCTGCTGGATGCCCGGATAGCCATCCGTGCCCGGAATACCCGCAACGCGGCTTTCCAGATCGTGCACCGCGATCACCTCGCCATCGAGCAGGTATTTCTCCAGCGCGTCCGAGGGCAGAGAGGTGAACTGGCTTTGTGCCGTCACCCGGTTCTGATTGGCCGACCAGCCCGCCATCGTCTCGTTCACATCGCCCATCTTGAACCAGATGTCGCTGGGAACGTTCTGTCCGCGGTGGCAGGTCATGCAGGTCACGCCGACCTGTTTGTTGGCGTTGACGTGACCGTCCCATGCCTCGTTGAGGTTCTGCGTCATCTGGATCATCCGGCGGGCGACGACCTTGGTGTAAAGGTTGTCCTCGCCGTAGGTCTCGATGTCGCCATCGCCGTGGCAATAGGCGCAGCCCTGCTCGGGCGAAACCCACCGGGTCATCGCCGCCATCAGCCGGTTGAAGTTGGCATCGGTCAGATCGCCCAGAACCTGAACGTTCTGGTAGATGTCCTTGGCCAGGGCTTCACCCGGTTCGGGCACGAAGGGCGGATCCTCGATCAGAAGCTCGATATCGGGATCGGGCTTCGCCAGATCGGCGGTGAATTCGGGGACGGACATCCCCGTGCCGCGCGGACCGGTCTGCATGCTGTCGGTTGCGAAGGGCTGCCCCCATGCGATCAGCATGGTGGCGGCAAAGACTGCCCCGCCCACCGTGCCGATGATGATCGCCGGACGGAAGACGTCCGTGGGATTGTCCCGGTTCCATTTGTCAAACCATTTGGGAAACATCGCTCAGTCCTCCTGCCCGATGAAGGCTTCATAAGACCCAAAGCTCTCATAGCCGTAAGACCCATCGTACATCGGCGCGAAGTTGTGCTCCTGAGCCCAGATGAACCAGTTGTCGACAACCGTGCCTGTCAGCAGGATCCCGATACCGCCGGTGATTGGCGTCAGTACCGCGAACCACCAGGCCCAGCGGTGAATACCCTCCATCGTGGCATTGAACCCCATGGTCCAGCGCCAGAACAGGGCCGCACGCTCGCTCGCCGTGCCGCGGTCATAGATCTGCTCCAGCTCACGGTCGCCGCCGAAGCGGGTCACGGCAAGGATGGTCGCCCCATGCATCGCGAACAGCAGCACCGAGCCATAAAGGAACACGATCGAGAGACAGTGGAACGGGTTGTAGTACAGATTGCCGTAGCGGATCGAGAACGCCGTGGTCCAGTCGAGATGCGGGAAGATGCCGTAAGGCACAGCCTCGGACCATGACCCCATCAGGATCGGACGGAACAGCCCCAGCACCAGGAACAGCCAGATCGCGGAGCCGAAGGCCCAGGCGATATGCTTGCCCATCTTGTGCTGCTGAGCCAGCAGATACGAGCGCAGCCACCATGTCATGACACTGACCAGCAGGAAGAAGCTCGAGATGATATACCAGCCCCCGTCATTGAGCGGCGGCATCGACAGGCCGTGTTCGGGGCCGGGCGGTTCAAGCGCCAGCCAGAAGCCCTGCCGCAGGAACTCGGGGATCGACCAGCCGACCTGCGCCAGCATGTTCAGACCCACGATGTTGAACCACAGGACACCTGTCAGCAGGCTGATCATCCCGGTCCAGCCAAGATAGACCGGACCGATCTGTGCGTTGCCCATCCAGCCGACCAGGGTGCTGAAGAACGGCTTGCCGATCCGCTCTTCGGCCATGTTGTTTTCGTTGTCCATGCCCCATTCGGGCGGGCCCTGGACCTGAACTTGTGTGAATATGTTCTGATATTCGGGCATTTGTTACATCCCCACCTGAGAGGGCCAGATCGGCAGCTCAAGCCACCAGTTCCACCACTCGGGCCAGCCCTTGGTCCAGAGAGGTCCGCTGATGATGATGCAGACCGCCGACCAGAACCCGGCATTGAGCGCCAGCAGCAAACCGACGCGGTGAATCCCCAGCGTGCCCACCGAGTAACCGATGAAATCGCGGAAGAACGTATCCTCGTGATCGGGCGATTTGGCCTCTTCGCCCTTCTCGGGGTTGGCAGCCGACAGGATCAGGCCGCCATGCAGCGCCAGCGCCAGCGTGGTGGTGAAGAAGAAGGTCACCGCCAGCATATGCGCCGGATTGTAATGGAAGTGCAGATAGGCGTAGCCGGTGTTCGACACCCAATCGAGGTGGCTGAAGATGCCATATGGGAAGCCATGCCCCCATGCGCCCATCAGCAAGGGACGGAACACCACCAGTGTGGCATAGGCGAAGATCGCGACACTGAAGGCGAAGGGCACATGATAGCCCATGCCCAGTTTGCGGCAGATCTCGACCTCTCGTAGCGCCCAGCTGATGAAGGCGCCTAGCGCGCAGATCGTGATGATCTGCCAAAGACCGCCCTCCATGAGCGGTGCCAGCCCCAGACCGTATTTCAGGTCGGGCGGCGCGATGTTGATCAGCCAGGGATTGAAGGTGCCCTGATGGGCAGCGCCCCAGAATATAAGGATGGTCCCCAGGGCGGCAAAGAACGCCGCCGTGACACCGAAGAAGCCAACGTAGAAAGGTCCGACCCAGAAGTCGAACAGATCGCCGCCGATCAGCGTCCCTCCGCGGACCCGGTATTTTCGTTCGAAACTGAGCACAGCCATTTTCGCAGCCTCCGCATATGGCGACTCGCGGGGCCCTCTGGCCCGGAGCCAACCGGATCTAAACTTGGTCTTGGTAGCCGCGGGCGGGACAGGCCCCGCCCGCAGCGCTGTCTTGCATCAGCTGATCAGCCGCCGTACTTGGCAGCGGCGATTTCAAACCAGTTGAAACCGTCGGTGCTCAGAAGCACGAGGTGGATCATCGCTGCGAGCAGAAACAGGAACGCGCCCTGCGCCACGAACACGCGGCGGGGGTCGAAGATGAGCCAGATCTTGTAGAATTTAGCCATTTCTATACCCCTTCCTTAGAACCACGGGAACCAGATGAAGGTTGCGATGTGTGCAACCACTGCAATCAGCGCGAACAGCCAAAGGCCGCTCATGTAGACCGAATGCAGCTCCTGGGCCTGCTCGTCTGTGAGACCTGTGAAGGACAGGTCGGATTTATCAGCCATGAACTTTCCTCCGGAACGTTATGCTGACGCCGCGAACCCCGCGGCCGGGTGCCTTCGGGGCCTTCACGGTCCCTCAGGTTTCTGTCCGCCCTTTCGGACAGGCAGCTTGGATCTCGGATCACCGAGCACTTGGACGTGCTCAGGCCGAGAATATGAATGGCGTCGTGCGATCCGCCTCGGACCATGCGCGGGCCAGCGGGCCGCGCAGGTTCAACGTGCGGAGCGCCCCGACATCGCGCAGGTAACTGACCGTTGCGAAAGGCAGCGCCACGATGAAGATCGTCGCGAAATAGACCTTGAATTCCAGGCTGCGGCGACGACCGTGATGGCTGCGCTGCGGCGGGTTGGATGTCATGTCGGTCATGATGTCAGTCCTCCTTGTGAACTGGCTGTGCCTGGCGCCCCTCGGGCGACAGGGCTTGCACGGTTTCCAGGACCACGCGCTCGGCGCCTTGCCGCAGGGCGGCTTCCTCGGCGGCGTCGCGCAGGGTCTTTGCTGCGGAAATTCGGGTCAGAACCGGATGGCCGGCAACGATCCGGTCGAGCTCGCGTTGCGCGTCCTCGTCCCAGGGGAAGTCGCGGCGCAGCGGCGTCGGCGTGGCGGCAGTGGCGTCCATCTCGGAGCCGAGCGGCAGGATGTGGAACAGCGCATCGAACAGCCCGTTGCACACTTCCTGCAAGAGATACGTGGCCCCCGCATAGCCCATCATCGGTGTTCCCGTGGCCCGTCGGATCGCGGCACCGGGGAAGCTGGCGGGGATGAAGGCCGGTTTCGGCCCATGCCCGCCCTGCAGCTCGGCGAGATACATTTTCTCGTTGATCGACCCCATCAGGATCAGCGGACGTGCCTGCCCGATCAGCGCGCGCACTTCCTCGTTGTTGGTCTTGGTCCCGGCGCTGCGCGACACCGCGAAGGCGCAAGGCAGTCCCAGATCACCTTCGAGGTAATTGCGGATGCCGCGGGCATAGGTCTCGTTGGCGACGATGCCGAAACTGGCCGTGGCAAAGAAATCCTGCGTGACGCTGCGCCACAGATCCCAGACCGGCTTGATCGTCGAATGCTTTTCGCGGGCGATGAACGGCTCGGGGTCCAGCCCCAGAAGCTCGCCCAGCTTGCGCAGGAATTTCGTCGTGCTCTCGACCCCGATGGGCGCCTGCAGATAGGGCTTTTCCAGCACCTCGCACAGACCCCGGCCAAACTCGCGATACATGCAGATGTTCACATCCGCGTTCACCAGATCGCGCATCTCGGCCAGATGCGCGCCAAGCGGCATCACCATGTTGACCTCGGCGCCGATCCCTTCGACCAGACGGCGGATCTCGTGCAGGTCGCTCGGCATGTTGAACGTGCCATACATCGGGCCAAGAATGTTGACGCGCGGCGCGGCGCCATCCTCGCGGGCCTTCTCGCGGGGCATCCTGCCCTTGGTCATTCCGAATTCGGTGAACAGCCAGGTCATCGCGCGATCAGCGGCTTGCCACTGGTCCTCGTCGATGGTGCGCGGCAGGAAACGCTGGATATTGGTGCCCATCGGCGTCACGCCACCGCCGATCATCTCGGCGATCGAGCCGGTGACGACCACGGCGGGAAGTGCCGGATCAAGCGTGCCCCAGGCCCGCTTCATCGCGCCTTCGGTGCCGTCGCGGCCCAATTCCTCTTCGCCAAGCCCCGTCACCACGATCGGCAACTCATGGGGCGGCAACGCATCGGTGTAATGCAGCACCGAGGTCACGGGCAGGTTCTCGCAGCCCACGGGACCGTCTATGACCACCTGCAGACCCTTGATGGCGCAGAAGGCATAGATCGCCCCCCAATAGCCGCCAGCCCGGTCATGATCCTGGATCAGCATGGCGCACCGCCTTTCGCGCGGTGAGTCGCACCGACGCAATACCGACGTGATACCGACGTGATACCGAAGCGGATATTTTGCCCCCGGACACCCATCAGATCATCTCCTGCGCCTTGGCGGCGCGGCGCTGTTTTTCCAGTTTCTTGAGGTTCAGGGCGCGATAATCCTCGCGGATATTCGGATCGCCCTCCCAGACACCGGCGGTATCGCCGGTGCCCACACCCTCAAAGAATTCGCGCATATGTTCCATGCGCGCCTTGCCTGCCATGGCGGCATTGACCACCTCGGCCAGGCTGCCTGCCCCTGCAGGTCCCATCAGCGGTCGCGCCGAGATGAGGTTTGTGAAGTAAAGCGCTGGAATCGCGAGCTCTTTGGCCTTTTGCACAACCGGTGTCGTGCCGATGGCCAGATCGGGTTTCAGTCCTTCCATCGCCGCGCAATCGTCTTCCAGCGAGGCGCGGAATTTCACCGTCACACCGCGGGCGCGCAGCCATTCGGCATCCGCTTCCGACCACGGGGTTTTCGGGCAGGCGGTGCCCACATAAGGCACATCCGCACCGCTCTCGATCAGCAGCCGGGCAACCAGCAGTTCGCTGCCTTCATATCCGCTTAACGTGATCGTGCCATTGATCGGCGCTGCACTCAGCGCGCCCTTGATCGCCGGCAAAAACGCATTCTGCGCCTGCGCCACCTTGTCGGCGGACAAACCGAACGCGTCACCGATCCCCGCCAGCCAGGCGGCGGTGCCGTCATGCCCTACGGGCGCGCTGCCCACGATGGGGCGGCCTGCGGCCTGAAACTCGCGGACGGCGGCGGTATAGAACGGATGGATCGCCGCGACCGCGCCGCAATCCAGCGCGGCATAAAGCTCGCGCCATTCGCGGCATGGCACCACCGGCCCTGCCGCCAGCCCCATGGGCGCCAGCATCTGGCCGATCATCACCGGATCGACCGGGAACATCTCGCCCAACAGGGCCACGCTTGGCCTGTCGGACACACCGCCCTCGGGCTTGGGCACCGGGCCGGCCTGGATTTCCTTGCGCGCATAATTCAGCATCGCGCCGGCCAGCACGTCCTTGGCCTCGGCATGGGTTGGAATTCCGAACCCCGGCACATCAATGCCGACGATCCGTACGCCGTTGATTTCACTCGGCAAAAGCCGCAGCGGAACACCGCTGGCGGTTGGCACGCACAGATTGGTCACAACCACCGCATCGAAGCGGTCGGGATCGGCCAGCTCGTGCACGCTGTCGCGGATATCCTCGAAGAGCTTCCCCGTCACCAGGCTTTCGGAATTGAACGGCACATAGCCGACCGACCGCCGCGCACCGTAGAAATGGCTCACGAAGGTCAGACCGTAAACGCAGCAGGCCGAACCGGAGAGCACCGTGGCCACCCGTTTCATGCGCAGCCCAACCCGCAGCGAACCAAAGGCGGGGCACATGCTTTGCGGCTTGTCATGCGGACCTTGGGGATAGTCCTTGGCATACTGGTCCAGCAGCTCGGATTGGCCGGCCATGCGGGCGGCCTTTTCCATCTCGGCGCCCGAGTGGCAGCCAAGCCCCGGATCGCCCTGCAGTTCAGGGGCCGGCGCGTCGGACTTGCCTTCGATCACCTGCGCAGTCGCGGCGTCGTCATATGTGACTTCTTCGCTCATGCAGTCCCCCGGGTGTCCTCTTGCTGGCCGGATTGGCGGATATCCTCGACAAGTCGGCGAATCTGGTCGGGGCGGGCCCGGGCCAGCATTTCGCGGACTTCGTTCAGGCGGCGGTCACAGGACTGATCATGCTTCGTCATAGATCACCTCCAGGCTCTCGCGCGTGACGGCGTATTTGCCGCGCATGTCCTCGTCGGTCGCGGGCTCCAGCGTGACACCCGCTCCGGTATCCGAGCCGTCGAACAGCGCCAGAAGCCCGTCCTGATCCAGCGGTGCAGGCCGCACCGGCGGCGCCAGAGACACCGCCTCGGCCAGCTCGGCAAACAGCGCGCCCCATTGGCTTTGGGCCGTGCCGACAATCTGGTAATTGGCGGATTTCTTGCGCAGATCGTCATCCTGCGGAATGGCCGCCAGCACGGGGATATCCACCGCCTTGGCAAAAGCCTGCGCCTCGCCCGAGCCATCGTCCTTGTTGATCACCAGACCGGCGATCCCGACATTGCCACCCATCTTGCGGAAATACTCGACCGCCGAGCAGACATTGTTGGCGACATACAGCGATTGCAGATCGTTCGAACCCACAAGGATCACCTTCTGCGCCATGTCCCGCGCGATCGGCAGGCCGAAGCCGCCACAGACCACGTCGCCCAGGAAATCAAGCAGGACATAATCGAAATCCCAATCGTGAAAGCCCAGCTTTTCAAGAAGTTCGAAGCCATGGATGATCCCGCGACCACCACAGCCACGACCCACTTCCGGCCCGCCAAGCTCCATCGCGAAGACACCGCCGCGCTTGAAGCAGACATCGCCGATCTGCACCTGCTCGCCGGCGAGGTTCTTCTTGGTCGAGGTCTCGATGATCGTGGGGCAAGCCTTGCCACCGAACAAAAGCGAGGTCGTATCGGATTTGGGATCGCAGCCGATCAACAGGACGCGCTTGCCCTGTTCGGCCATCATGTGACTGAGATTGGCCAGCGTGAAGGATTTGCCGATCCCGCCCTTGCCGTAAATCGCGATGATCTGGGTTTTCGAGGTCGGCTCCCCATGAGGAACCTCCAGGGTCGGCTCTTCAGCCGCCTCATCCCGCAGGCGTTTGTCGAAATCCTTCAGATTCGGTACTTCGTCCTTCACGCGGCGTCCTCCCAATCAAGTATCATTTTCAGGCATCCGCTGTCTTCGAATGCCGTTCGGTAGGCGTCGGGTGCCTGCCGCGCCGAGGCGCGATGCGTGATCAGCCCCTCCAGCGACAGCGCGCCGCTATTCACCAATGCGGCGGTCGCGGTCAGATCATCGCGCGCCCATTCCGCCGCGACGCGGAACCGCGCCTCTTTCATGAAAGCGGGCGGAAAGGCGAAACTCAGCGCATCGGGATAAAACCCGGCCAGAACGATCTCGCCGCCCTTGCGGATGCGGCCCACCAGATCGTTGAGAATGGCCGAATTGCCCGAGGCATCGTAAATCGCGCCATAGTCACGGCGCGTGTCGTCTTCTGGGGCGATCACCTGGTATCCCGTGGCGCCCGTGCGCCGGTCGGCCTGCGTCTCCCAGACGGTGGGCGCGGGCGCACCGGCGGCGATGGTCAGCCGCGCAAGCAAGCGCCCCAGCACACCATGCCCCACGATCAGATCGGGCACGGCCTTGTCGAGCCCCGCCATCGCGTGCCGCGCCGTAGCCGCGAGAGCCAGAAGCGCGCCTTCGGCCCCGAGGACCGGATCGATTCGCGTGACGCGGTCGGCCTTCGTCACCAGACGCGCCGAGGCGCCGCCGAAAAGACCGAACGCTCCGTTAAAACAATCTGCACCGGGGACGAATACATGATCCCCAGGCTTGAAACCGGTGCCGGGCGCGGCCTCGACCACCTCGCCTGCCGCCTCATAGCCGGGAACAAGCGGATACCCCATGCCCGGGAAGGGCGGCATCCGGCCTGACCAGAACAGCTTTTCGGTGCCGGTGGAGATTCCGGAATGCGCGATGTCAACGACCAGATCCCCGGCTCCCGGCGCTTTGAGCGCGAGAGTGTCCAAGTGAAGATCCTCTGGACCGTTCAAAAAGACAGCGCGGGCCTCCATTAACATCTCCTTGTTTCCTTGGGCCCCCTGCTGGTCGACAGACTCAGCGCGGATTGCAGGCCTATTTGTAAGTTTAAAGACACACACCAAAGTGTCAAGTTTAGTTTACATATGAGAGGAGATTGTTTGCAAAAGCCTTACAGCGGCTTACTGCAACTCAAGGCGCTGGTGACAAAGGGGCGTGGCGCCTTGGCCACGCGTACGGCTTCGAAACCCGCCGCCTCGCACAGCTCCGCGATTCTCGCAGCCGAGCGCGTGCGCCCGGTGCCCATCGCCATTGTGTAGAAGGCGAAATAGACATCGCAGATCGGATCGGGCCTTGCGCCGCCCGACATCGGCTCGGATATGATCAGCCGCCCGCCGGGCGGAAGCGCGGCATGCACCTTGGCCAAAAGATCGCCCACGGTTGCGTCATCGTGATCATAAAGCACCCGGATCAGGGAAATCGCATCCGCCCCGGTCTGCAGCGGACCGTCACGAAACGAGCCCGCACAGCAGATCACGCGCCCATCGAGCCCGGCCGATCCCAGACGCCTTCGCGCATCCGGGATCACCTCGGGCAGATCGAACACGCTCAGCGCGATTCGCGGATACCGCCGCGCCACATGCGACACGAACACCCCCGAGCCGCCGCCCACATCCATCAGACGGCTGACACCGCGCAGCGGAATCATCCGCAGCGTATCCTGAGCCACCAGCTCCTGTGACTGCGCCATCAGGTCCGAGTAGCGCAGCGCGTCTTCGGGCGGGATATCGCCCTTTGCGCCAAACACATAAGGCCAGAACTGAGCCAGACCCGTCTCGCCCTCGCCGCGCAGCAAGGCCACGGGATCGGCCATGTCCTGATAAAAAACGTGGTGATGCCGGATCATCGCCTCGAGGCCCGGCACGCCGATCAAAGCGGCCCCCTTGCGCGACAGGCGGAACCGGCCATCGCCACGGCGCTTCATCAGCCCCATGGCGGCACCGGCCTGCAAAAGGATCTCCATCCGCTCGGGCGCGATGCCCGCGCCTTGCGCCAACTCGGCAGGATAGGCATCCCGCTCCATCAGCCACGGCAACACCCGCAACTCGACCAGCGCCCCCAGAACCTGGGAACGCACAAAGCCCTGAACAATCTCGAAAATCTCAGCACCGTCGCGCCGTGCAAGCCCGCGACTGAAGGGCAGTCTTGCGGCAAGGCTCTGGATATCGGGGCGGGCGATCAGCCGGTTCAGCCACCGCGTCAGATCGAAACCGCCACGCGCCGGAGGGTCCTGCGCCGCCACGGCGTTCAGGCCCGGCCTGCCGTCGCCGGCACATTGGGCACGATACGCTCCGCAGTCTTGCGAACCATGCGGGCCAGATCCGCCTCGCCCGGACAGGACGGGATCGATGCGATCGCCCCCGCCAGAATATCCGACAAGCGTTTGCTGGCCCCGTCAACGCCCAGCTTGGCAACCGCATTGGGCCGGCCATGCAGCGCATCCTGACCCACGGGCTTGCCAAGCGTGGTCTCGTCCAGCAACGCATCGCGTAGATCGTCCGCCACCTGGAACGCTTCGCCGATCAAGGCACCAAGATCGCGCCAGTTATCGGGATCATGGCCCGCCGCGATGGCCCCCATCTCAGTGGCCGCGATGAACAGCGCGCCGGTCTTCGAGCGGTGATAGGCCGCCAGATCGACCTCGGGCTCGCTTTCCCAGCCCTGCCCCGCGCAGATCCCACCGGGCATTCCGGTGCGCTCCGCAAGCGCGGTCATCAGCCGCGCCGCGCGCGCCGGATCGGTGATCGCCTGCCGCGCCAGCACCTCGAAGGCCAGTACGATCAGGCTGTCGCCCGCCAGCACCGCCAGAGGCTCGGAAAAGGCGCGATGCACAGACGGCTTTCCGCGCCGAATATCGGCATCGTCGAAACAGGGAAGATCGTCATGCACAAGCGACGCGCAATGGATCAATTCAAGCGCACTGGCCGCCGCATCGGACACATCGGGCCGGTCGTCTCCGCAGGCCATCGCCACCGACAACAAGATCGTTGGACGTATCCGCGCGCCGCCGGGCGCCGTGGCATAATCCAATGCCGCGCTCAATTGCCTTGGGGCCCTTCCGGCCCGCGCCCTGGCAATGGCGCAGGAGATAGCCGCTTCGATCCGCTCGGTCAGTGGCATCGAGGCCTCCTTTTTGCGACCTGTCCACAAAATAGGACAGGCAATGTGTAAATCATACTGGACAGTTTGCCTTGCCGAGTCAACAATCAACCCATGACAGCAAACGCATCGGGCATAACCGCCAAAGATCGCGTGGTCGTCGTCGGCGCCGGCATTGCCGGCCTCGCTGCTGCTGCGCGTTTGGCTCACGAGGGCCTGCCCGTCCTTCTGCTGGACAGGCAGCCCGCCCCCGGCGGCAAGATGCGCTGCCTGGACAGCCCCGCAGGCCCAGTGGATACCGGCCCGACGGTGCTGACCATGCGCGCCGTCTTCGACGAGCTTTTCGCGGAAATGGGCGAGCGGCTCGACGATCACGTGACCCTTGTTCCACAGCGCATTCTGGCCCGGCATTTCTGGCCCGATGGCAGCCGTCTGGACTTGTTCGACACGGAAACCGACAGTGCCGAGGCGATCGACGCCTTCGCCGGAGCAAACGCCGCGCGGCAGTTCCGCGCCTTTTCGGCCCGGGCGCGGACCCTCTTTCAAGGGTTCGAACACCCCATGATGCGTGCTGCCGCCCCGTCGCTGCCGGGGCTTGCCGCACATGTGATGCGCCACCCGCATCTGATTCGACCCATGGCGCCCCTTTCGACACTGGCCGGGCTTTTGCATGGCACGTTCGACGATCTGCGCCTTGCGCAACTCTTCGGGCGCTACGCCACTTATGTCGGGGGATCGCCCTACAGGGTTCCCGGCCTTCTGGCGTTGATCTGGCAGGCCGAGGCGGCGGGGGTCTGGGTTGTTCAGGGCGGCATGCACCGTCTCGCGCGGGCGCTATGCGATCTGGCGCAGGCACGCGGCGCCGAAACCCGGTTTGACACACATGTGGAACGGATCGAGCGGCAGGGCGGACGCGTGAGCGCCGTGATCCTGACCGATGGCACCCGCATCGCGACAAGCACCGTCATCTTCAATGGCGATCCTCGTGCTTTGGCCACCGGCGCGCTTGGTCCCGGTTGCGATGCCGCTGCGCCCCAGACAATGCGGGCAGGTCGGAGCCTATCGGCCGAGGTCTGGGCCTTCGCCGCCACGCCGCAAGGTCCCGAGCTTGCCCATCACAACGTCTTTTTCCGCGACGATCCCAAGCCCGAATTCGACGCGCTCGAGCAAGGCCGACTGCATCCCGATCCAACGCTCTATATCTGCGCGCAGGATCGTGGGCTGCCCGGCCCCCTGCCCTCGCCGGAACGGTTCGAGATTATCGCCAACGCACCGCCGCTTGACCCGGCCACCCCCCGCCAAGAGGAGTTCGACACATGCCGGACACGCACATTCCAGACGCTGGTCCGCTTCGGACTGAGCTTCGATCCGATCCCGGGGCCAGAGGCCCTGACAACGCCACAGGGCTTCGACCGGCTGTTTCCAGCCTCGCTCGGATCCCTTTACGGGCAGAGCCCGCATGGCATGACAGCGGCCTTTCAGCGCCCCACCGCGCGCAGCCCCATACCGGGACTGTATCTGGCGGGGGGCGGAACGCATCCGGGGGCGGGCGTCCCGATGGCGACCCTCTCAGGCCGGCACGCGGCCGCGGCGATCTTGAGCGACCGAACTTCAACCTCGACGTCCCGGCCAATGGCTACGCATGGTGGTATATCGACGGGATCAGCGACGACGGCACCCGCGCCCTCAGTGTCATCGCGTTCATAGGGTCGGTCTTTTCGCCCTGGTATGCGTGGTCAGGCCGCCGTTCGCCGGACAACAATGTCTGCATCAATGTCGCGACCTACGGACCCGGCGGGCGCTTCACCATGACCGACCGTGGCCGCGCCGCCCTTCGCCAGACCGAAACCGAGTTTACCGTCGGCCCCTCGTCACTGCGCTGGCAGGGCAACGCGCTGGTGATCGATATCAATGAAATCTCGTCACCGCCGATGATCTCGCGGGTGCGGGGCCAAATCAGGGTCATCCCGTCGGCACTCACCTCGGTGGAAATGCCTCTGACCCCGGATGGCGCCCATATCTGGCGGCCCTTCGCGCCGACATGTGACATCGAGGTCAATCTCGATGCGCCGGGCTGGACATGGACGGGGCATGGCTATTTCGATGCCAATTTCGGCACCCGCGCGCTTGAGCAGGATTTCAGTCACTGGACATGGGGCCGCTATCCGACCGGCGGCGGAAGCACCTGTTTCTATGATGCAAAGCGCCTCGATGGCAGCGAGTTGGGGGTCGGGATCCGGTTCGATGCCGCAGGCCGCGCCGAGGCGATCGACAGCCCTCCGCCCAAGACCCCGTTCCGCCGAAGCCTCTGGGCGGTGGCGCGCGACACGCGGGCTGATCCAGGCTACCAGCCGCAACAGGTCAAGGCGATGCTGGATGCGCCGTTCTATTGCCGCTCGGCAGTGCGCACCTGCATCGATGGCGAGGAAACGGTGGGCGTGCACGAGGCGCTGGACCTCACCCGGTTCCGGTCACCGCTGCTCAAGCCGATGCTTGCCGTGCGGGTGCCGCGGCGTCCGGGTTGGCGGTTCAGCGACTGAAAAGGCCCGGCTCAGGCCTCTTCGCGTGCGGGTTTTGCATCGGGGTTGAGGCGCAACACCGAAAAATTCAGCGCGCCTGCCACTGACACCCAGCACAGATAGGGCACGAACAGCGCCCCCGCGATCCAGTCCACCTGCCAAAGGGCCACCATCGTGGCGGCCACGGCCGCCCAAAGCGCGCTCAGCACGATCAGCCCGAGTTTCATCCGCCGCAGCCCGAAAAAGACCGGCGTCCAGAGACCGTTCAGGGCGATTTGCAGCGACCACAGCGCCATCGCAAGCCCGTTATCGGGGCTGACGGCAACCCGAGCACCCGCCCCCGCCATGCACAGATAAAGCAGGGTCCACGCCACGGGGAAAAGCCAATTGGGTGGTGTCCAGCTTGGCTTTTGCAGCGCGTCATACCATTTGCCCGGCGGAAAAAGCCCACCGGTCGAGCCTGCCGCGAAGCACGCAGCAAGGAAAATTCCGAAATAAAGCCAGATCATGCGGTCTCTCTAACCTGCGCACCCGTCCGGGGCAACGCCATACGGCGCTCCTTGTCCTTTGACTTAAGCTCGGCCAGAGTTTCGTAAAGCGTCTCGCTCCAATCGGTCGCAGGCTTGGCATCCGCCGCCGCTTCGACCAGAAATACCGTTTCCGGCAAGGGCTGCGCATAGATCAGGGGCGATCCGGGCATGACGACCGAGCCGCCCGCCTGCAGGATCGACAGACCAAGCCAGCCCATCTTCTGCCAGCCCCCCGTGCGTGCACGGCGCGAAATCGAATCGTGCCCCGCCGCACGCACCTGTCCGCCGATCCCGGCATAGATATGCCGCGCGGCGAAAATGCCCGGACGGCATGCCAGGGGCAGCGCGGCGATCCCCGACGCCCCGCGCACATACAGATCATCCGCCTCACGCAGCAGGCGCCGGACCATGGTGGCCATCTCGGGACAGGGGCGCGGCGATTCCAGAAACGCCTCGGGCGCCAGGCCCTCCTGCTCCATCCATTCGGTCGGCATGTAAAGCCGGCCCTCGCGGGCATCCTCACCCACGTCACGGGCGATATTGGTCAGCTGCATCGCAACGCCCAGATCGCAGGCCCGGGCCAGCGCATCGCGATCCCGCACGCGCATCAACACGCACATCATCACTCCAACCGCCGACGCCACCCGCGCCGAATAGGCGCGCAGCTCCGACAGGCTGGCATAACGCCGGCCACCGGCATCCCATGCAAGCCCCTCCAGCAACGCCTCGGGCAAGGCGCGCGGCATGTCGAAATCCTCGATCACGGCGGTAAAGGCGCGATCCGCCGGCGCATTGCGCGGCCGCCCCGCATAGGCCTTGTCCAGCCGCTCATGCAGCGAAAGGACCGCATCTGCCTTGGCATCGTGCAAATCCACCGCATCATCGGCCAGCCGGCAAAACGCATAAAGCGCCAATGCCGGATCACGCAGAGAGCGCGGCAACAGCCGGGACGCCGCATGGAAAGACAAAGACCCATGCCGGATCGCCTCGACGCAATGCTCCATGTCGCGCGGATCGATCATGACGGCATCACCGTTTGCGGATCGGGCACCAGTTGATCCAGTACCTCGGCGCTGGAAATCACGCCCGGCAGGCCTGCGCCGGGATGTGTGCCCGCCCCCACGAGGTAAAGGCCCTTGGCCTCTTCGCTCACATTATGCGGGCGGAACCATGCGCTCTGCAGGATGCGCGGCTCGATCGAGAAGCCGGTCCCATAAGGGCTGAGATAGCGATCTCGGAACGTGTCCGGCGTGAACACGCATGACGCCGACAGATGATCGCCCAGACCCGGCAAAAGCTGTTCCTCAAGAACCGACTGCACCTTCTGGCGATAGGTTTCTTCCATTTCGGACCAGTCAACGGGATTGGCATGGCCCAGATGCGGCACAGGACTGAGCGCGTAGAACGTATCACCGCCCTCCGGGGCCACGCCGGGATCGGTCACACTGGGCCGGTGGACATAAAGGCTCATGTCATCGGCCAGAACGCCCGTCCGAAAGATGTCGCGGACCAGCCCCTCATAACGCGGACCGCTCAAGATCGTGTGATGGCCCGCATCGGGCCACATCTCGGACGTGCCTTTGGTACCGAAATACCAAACGAAGAGCCCCATGGACCATCTCGAGCGTTTCAGCCGCGCCGGCGTCCAGCGGCGTTTGCGGTGATTGCGCAGCAGATGGTCATAGGTGTGGCCCGCATCGGCGTTCGACACCACGATATCGGCAGTCACGATCTCGCCACCGGTCAGGCGCACGCCCCGCGCACGCCCCGCCTTGAGCAGGATCTCATCGACTTCGGCATTCTGGCGCATGATGCCGCCCTGATCCTCGATCACCCGCACCATGGCCCGGGCAATCGCATCGACGCCGCCCATGGCGTAATGCACGCCAAAGGCCTTTTCCAGATGACTGACCAGCGCATACATCGATGTGACATTGAACGGATCGCCGCCGATGAACAGCGGATGGAACGACAGCGCCATGCGCAGGCGCTCGTCCTTGACACGCATCGCGGCGTGAGCGGCGACCGAGCGATCGGCGCGCAGCATCGCAAAGGTCGGCAGAACCTTGATCAGATCCCACAGCTTGTGCATCGAGCGCCGGCCCAGATCCTCGAACCCGACCCAGTAGCGCCGCTCGCTGTCGGCCAGAAATTTCTCATAGCCCTTCAGATCACCGGGCGACAGGCGCGCCACCTCGGCCTTCATCGCGGCGTCATCCTGACGTGCGGTGAAATGGCTGCCATCAGGCCAGCGGATTTCATAGAAAGGATCGAGAGCGCGCAGATCGACATCGGCGTCGAAGTCCCGCCCGCAGGCCGCCCACAACTCGCGAAACACCTGCGGCACCGTGACGATCGTCGGCCCCAGATCGAAGCGATGGCCGTTCTGGGTGATCGACGAGCCGCGCCCACCGGGCGAATCGAGCCTGTCGAGAACCGTGACGCGATATCCTTTCGCCCCCAACCTCATGGCAGAAGCCAGCCCGCCAAGGCCCGCCCCGATGATGATGGCATGGGGCTTCATGGCCCCGGCCACCTGCTTGCTCAGCTCAGGATCAACGCGTGTCAACATACGCCAAGACTACACGTGTCTAGTTTAGTTGACAATCTCGACGTGCAGCCCTTTTCACGACCCTAAAACCGTGTCAATAATCACCAACAAGACCACGCAGGAGCCGCCCCATACAAACCGTCAGCCTCAGTTTTTATCGTTTTTCCTCAGGCGCCGACCGTTTATGGGCCTTCGCCATGATGGGATTTGCGCGGTTGTCACTGCCGCGCGTTGACGGCATCGGCTTCTGGAAGCTCTGCGGTTCGGGCACCGGCGAAGGCTTCACCCCCGTGCCCAACACCGCTGTTTATGCGATTCTCGCGACATGGCCCGATCTCGAAACCGCCCGCAAGCAAACCCGCGATGCCGCGATCTTCCGCCGCTACGAACGCCGCGCCATTGAGGCCTGGAGCGTATTTCTCGGACCGACTTCCGTACGTGGGAACTGGTCGGGCGTGGTCCCGTTTCAATCGGACCACCATCAGGACACCGGCGCATTGGCGGCCCTCACCCGCGCCACCGTGCGCCCTTCGGCGGCGTTGCGGTTCTGGCGGCGGGTGCCCGATATCAGCGCGGTGATCGGGCACGATCCGAATGTCGCCTTCAAGATCGGTATCGGCGAGGTGCCCCTGCTGCATCAGATCACCTTCTCGATCTGGCCCGATGCCGACGCCATGGCCGCCTTTGCGCGTCATGACGGCCCCCATGCCCGCGCCATCCGTGCCGTTCGCGACGGCAACTGGTTTCGCGAAGAACTTTACGCCCGCTTCCGAGTGCTCGATACACGTGGCACATGGAATGGCGGCCAACCGCTTGCAAAACTCTCAGGACAGACATGACAGCAGCTTTCCCGTTTTCCGCCATCGTCGGCCAGGAGCAGATGAAACTGGCCATGATCCTGACCGCGATCGAACCCCGTCTGGGCGGCGTGCTGGTGTTCGGCGACCGCGGCACGGGCAAATCCACCGCTGTCCGGTCTCTGGCCGCCCTCCTGCCTCCGATCACGGCGATCAAGGGCTGTCCGGTCAATGCCGCCACCGCCGCCGACTGCCCCGACTGGGCCGGGATCACGACGACCGACACCATCGAGCGCCCCACCCCGGTGATCGACCTGCCGCTTGGCGTGACCGAAGATCGTGTGACCGGCGCTCTGGATATCGAGCGCGCGCTGACCCAAGGCGAAAAGGCGTTTCAGCCGGGCCTTCTGGCGCGCGCCAATCGCGGCTATCTCTATATCGACGAGGTCAATCTGCTTGAGGATCACATCGTCGACCTGTTGCTCGACGTGGCCCAATCCGGCGAAAACGTTGTCGAGCGCGAGGGGCTGTCGATCCGCCATCCCGCACGCTTCGTGCTGGTCGGCTCGGGCAACCCCGAAGAGGGCGAATTGCGTCCCCAGCTTCTGGACCGCTTCGGCCTCTCGGTCGAGGTGACCTCGCCAACCGATATCGACGAACGGATCGAGGTGATCCGCCGTCGTGACGCCTTCGACATGACCCCTGACGCTTTCCTTGCCGCATGGCAGGACAAGGATGCCGCGATCCGCGACCGTATCCTGTCGGCCCGCGCCACATTGGACAGCACGGAAGCTGGTGATGCCATCCTGCGCGATTGCGCCAAGCTGTGCGTGGCCCTTGGTGCCGACGGTCTGCGCGGCGAGTTGACGCTACTGCGCGCCGCCCGCGCGCTTGCCGCCTATGAGGGCGCCGATACCGTCAGCCGCGATCACCTGCGCGCCGTGGCGCCTCTGGCGCTCAGCCACCGTCTGCGCCGCGATCCTCTGGACGAGGCCGGATCGGGCGCCCGCGTCGCGCGCTGCGTGGCGGATGTGCTGGGATGACCGACGCGCCTGCGCCCGCCTCGGCCTGGTCGCGCGGCCTTCGCGCGCTGGCGCTGTTGGCGGTGGACCCGACGGGGCTGCGCGGGCTGACCCTGCGGGCGCGCTGCGGTCCGGTGCGACAGGTCTTCGAAGAGGCGATCACCCGGCTGCCGATGACGCAACGGCGCATCCACCCCGAGATTTCGGACACACAACTTTTCGGCGGCCCTGACATTGCCGCCACATTGGCCGAGGGGCGTCTTGTGCTGGACCCCGGGCTGGCCGAAACGCCGGCCTTGTTGATCCTTCCCATGGCCGAACGCGCCGCACCGGGCCTTGCGGCTCGTCTTGGCCAGATCCTCGATGCCGCGCGCGGACATGGCCTGATCCTGCTGGATGAGGGGATCGACAGCGACGAACAGGCCCCCTCAGGACTGCGCGACCGGCTGGCCTTTGATGTGGATCTGGACGACATCCGCTGGCCCGAAGCCATCGCCCGCCTGCCCGCCCCCGGCGATATCGATGCCGCCCGTGCCCGATTGGCCCATGTCACCGCCTCCTCCGACGATCTGACCACACTCACCGCCTTGGCCGCGCGCTTCGGCATCGACAGCCTGCGCGCCCCCAGCCTTGCCCTGCGCGCCGCCCGCGCCATCGCCGCGCTGAACGGCCATGACGCGCTCAGCGCCGACGATCTGCGCGAAGCGGCCGAACTCGTCTATCCGACGCGGGCCACCATGCTTCCGCAGGACGAGGACGATGAGGCCCCCCCCGAGCCACCCGCGCCCGAGGACACATCCGACCAGCCGACCGACGCGAGCGACACCGATGGCGCCATGGATATCCCCGACGAGTTGCTGATCGAGGCTGTCCGCGCCCTGCTGCCCCCATCGCTTCTGGACCGGATCGCCGAAGGCCGCAGCACTCGTGGCGGCGCATCCGGCGCAGGCGCCGGAGCACGGCGCAAGGGCAATCGGCGTGGCCGTCCGCTGCCCGCACGCCCCGGCCATCCCGATGGACGCTCGCGCATCGATGTCGTCGCGACCTTGCGCGCCGCCGCACCATGGCAGGCCGTGCGCCGTCGCCAACGACCCGACGCGCCGCAAAAGGTCATCATCCACCCCTCGGACATCCACCTGCGCCGCTTCGAGGACCGCTCGGACCGGCTGCTGGTGTTCACGGTCGACGCTTCGGGCTCCGCGGCGCTGGCACGTCTGGCCGAAGCCAAGGGCGCGGTCGAGCTGTTGCTTGTCCAGGCCTATGCCCGGCGCGATCAGGTCGCGCTTGTGGCTTTTCGCGGCACCGGTGCCGAAGTGCTTTTACCGCCCACAAGATCGCTGGTGCAGGCCAAGCGGCGGCTCGCTGCGATGCCCGGCGGCGGCGGCACTCCGCTGGCCGCTGGACTGGTGGCCGCCGCCCTGCTAGCCGAGCAATCCCGCGGCCGGGGGCTTTCGCCTGCTCTGGCGCTACTAACCGACGGGCGGGCCAATGTGGCGCTCGATGGCCGTGGCGACCGCGCACAGGCCACACAAGACGCCGAGATGATCGCCCGCCAGCTTTTCGCACAGGGCTTTCCCGGCGTGGTGATCGACACCGCCACCCGCCCCGGTGATGCGCCCGCCGCACTGGCCGCCCGCATGGGCGCGCGCTATCTCGCGTTGCCACGGGCCGATGCGGCGCGCATCAGCACCGCCGTATCCACGGCCTTGGACGGCTAGGCCGATGGACTGGAACCGCGACCTTGCGGGTTGGCCCCTCCATTCCCTGTCCCGCCGCATTCGCCACCGCCCGCATGACTGGCACGTGCAGGAAAGCGGCGCTGGCCCGATGCTCCTCTTGCTGCATGGCGCCGCTGCCTCGACCCATAGCTGGCGGGACCTGATCCCGACGCTTGCCCGGAAGTTCCACGTCGTCGCCCTCGATTTGCCGGGGCAGGGCTTCAGCCGCGCTGGTACCCGGCGGCGGCTTGGACTGACCGCCATGTCCGAGGATATCGCCGCCCTCTGCGCCGCCGAAGGCTGGCAGCCTCACGCCATCATCGGCCATTCGGCGGGCGCCGCGCTGGCGCTGGATCTTGCGCGCCACATGACACGCCCCGACGGCACGCGACCCGATGTGATCGGCATCAACGCCGCGCTCGACCGCTTCGAAGGTGTCGCGGGCTGGCTCTTTCCGATGCTGGCCAAGGTGCTGGCGCTGAACCCGTTGACCGCGACTGCCTTCACCCTTGGCCGCAACCACGAAGACCGCGCCCGTCGCCTGATCGAAAGCACGGGCTCAACGCTGGATGAGGCGGGACTTGGGCTTTATGCCCGCCTGATTTCCGACCGCAGCCATGTGGAAGCCACGCTTCAGATGATGGCCCAATGGGATATCGACGCGCTCCTGCCCCATCTGCCCGGGATCACGGCGCGCTGCCTGCTGATCACCGGCGCGCAGGACAAAGCCGTCTCCCCCGAGGTCTCGACCCGCGCCGCCCGCCTGCTTCCCAATGCGCAAACCCACCGGATCGAGGGGCTGGGCCACCTTGCCCACGAAGAAGACCCCGCCACGCTGCTGGACATCATCACCGGCTGGCTTGCACAGGACTGACGTGCCGCCCCGCCGCGCGACCGGCTGGACAGTGCGAACTCAGCCCCTTAACTTCAGCGTATAGCGCACATTGGCGCTCAAAATGAAGAGGCGCTGAATTTGGCGATCAAGATCGAGATGCTTCGCTGCTTTCGGGCCGTCGCCGAACAAGGCAGCCTTGCGGATGCCGCCGAAGTACTGGGCCGCACGCCCTCGGCCGTGTCGATGATGCTGCGCCAGTTCGAGGATCACATCGGCGCGCCCCTGTTCGAAAGTGCGCGCAAATCCCGCCTGACGCCCCTGGGCGAGTTGATCCACGCCGAGGCCCGCCGCGAGCTTGACCATTTCGACCGCACCATCGCCGCGATCGAAGGCATGTCCCGCGCCGAGGCCGGGCATGTCCGGTTGGCCGTCACGCCCTCCGTGGGTCAGGTCATCATGCCCTCGATCCTGCGCAGCTTCATGGCGGCGCATCCCGGCGTGCATGTGGATATGCGCGACAGCCATTCCGCGGCCGTACAGGACGATCTTGCCGCGGGCCGGGCCGATATCGGGCTGGCCACCCTGCCCCCAATGCCGGGATTCGAGCGCCATTTGATTTTTACCGACCGTTTCGGGGTCGTCTGCCGGTCCGATCATCCGCTCGCGCGCGACTGGTCGGATCTGCGTTGGTCGGATCTGAATGGCAGCCAGTTCATCGCCAACGGCCTGTGCCATCTCATTCAGGACGAGGGCTTTCTACCGCTGCTTGAAGCGGCGCGCCTCAACGTGGCCAACACCGCCTCGCTGCTCAGCATGGTGCGCGCGGGCGCGGGTGTCACGCTGCTGCCGGAACTTGCCATGCAGCGCGCGGATGAGGATCTGGCCTTCCTGCCGCTTCTCGACAGCAGCGCGCGGCGCGAGGTCTGGATGCTGACGCCGCCCGCCCCCCTTATGACTCCGGCCGTTCAGGCGCTTGCGCGCGCGATCCGCAGCGCCGATCTGCCCGCTCCCCAGGCCTGAGCGCGCTCCGCTCCGCCACCACTTCAGAGTCGCTGAATTTTTCTTCAGAAGTTTGCGTTTGCCTGAAACGCTTCTCTCTGACCTTCTGCCCCGCATCATCTTCGAAGACCGACTCAGAACGGGGGCTGCACCATGACCGACACCAAATTGAACCATATCGCGGGCGAATGGGTCGCTGGTGGCAGCGAGATCGAAAACCGCAACCCCTCGGATCTGACGGATCTTGTCGGCCTCTTCACACAAGCCACACCCGATCAACTGGACACTGCCCTTGACGCCGCCCGCAGCGCGCAGGCCGAATGGGCCGCTTACGGCCTCGAGCGCAAACAGGCCGTCCTGATGGCGATCGGCACCGAAATGATGGCGCGCGCCGAGGAATTGGGCACTCTGCTCAGCCGCGAAGAGGGCAAACCCCTCGCCGAAGGCAAGGGCGAGGTCTATCGCGCCGGGCAATTCTTCACCTATTACGCCCATGAAGTCCTGCGCCAGCTGGGCGAGAATGCCGACAGCGTCCGCCCCGGCATCGAGGTCGATGTGCGCCGCGAACCGGTCGGCACCGTCGCCGTCATCAGCCCGTGGAACTTCCCCACCGCCACGGCCAGCTGGAAGATCGCCCCGGCGCTGGCTTACGGCAACGCGGTGATCTGGAAACCCGCCAACCTGACCCCCGCCTCGGCCCATGCCCTGACCGAGATCATCACCCGGCAGGACATCCCCAAAGGTCTGTTCCAACTGGCGATGGGCGCGGGCCGCGATGTGGGCCAGCGTCTTGTCGAAAGCCCCAAGGTCGATGCGATCTCGTTCACCGGCTCGGTGCCGGTGGGCAAGGGGATCGCGATGGCCGCCATCGGCAACCTGACGCGGGTGCAGATGGAAATGGGCTCGAAAAACGCCCTTGCGGTGATGGACGACGCCGATCTCGATCTGGCAGTCACGCTGGCACTTGGCGGCGCTTTCGGGGGCACCGGGCAGAAATGCACCGCCTCCTCGCGGCTGATCGTGCATGCGGCGGTGCATGACGCCTTCGTCGAGAAACTGGTGGCCGGCGCACAGGCGATGAAGGTCGGGCACGCTCTGGCCGACGGCACCCAGATCGGCCCGGTGGTCAGCGAACAGCAGCTTTCGGAAAACCTCGCCTATGTCGAGCTTGGCAAATCCGAAGGCGCCGAGCTGGCCTGTGGCGGCGCGCGCCTCACGCTCGAGACCGATGGCTACTTCATGTCCCCCGGCGTCTTCGTGAACACCACCAACCAGATGCGCATCAACCGCGAGGAAATGTTCGCCCCATTGGCCGCCGTCATCAAGGTCGACTCCTATGACGAGGCTCTGGCCACCGTGAACGACACCAATTTCGGCCTGACCTCGGGGATCGTCACCAAAAACCTGGCCCGTGCCACCCATTTCCGTCGCAACGCGCGCACCGGGGTGGTCACCGTCAACCTGCCCACCGCAGGCACCGACTATCACGTGCCCTTCGGCGGCCGGGGCGACAGCTCTTATGGGCCGCGCGAACAGGGCATCCATGCGCGCGAGTTCTACACCACCGTCAAGACGGCCTATATCGCCGCAGGCCAGCCGGAGTAAGCGCCGTGGGATATCGCATCGACTGCCTGCAATATGCCAACTGGTCCGAAAAGATCTTCCGCCAGATGCGCGAGGGCGGCGTCGATGCGGTCCATGTCACCATCGCCTATCACGAGAATTTTCGTGAAACCGTCCTCAACATCGAGAAATGGAACCGTTGGTTCGAACAGTTCCCCGATCTGATCTTTCACGGGGAATGGGCCAGCGACGTGGTCCGCGCCCGCGACACAGGGCGCACCGCGATCTTTTTCGGCTTCCAGAACCCCAGCCCGATCGAAGACGATATCGGTCTCGTCGAGGTGCTGCACAAGCTGGGCGCGCGCTTCATGCAACTGAGCTACAACAACCAGTCCCTTCTGGCTACCGGCTGCTACGAGGCCGAAGATCCGGGCATCACCCGAATGGGCCGTCAGGTCATCAAGGAAATGAACCGGGTCGGCATGGTCGTTGACATGAGCCATTCCGCCGACCGCTCCACCATCGAGGCCGCCGATATCTCCGAACGTCCCATCGCCATCACCCACGCCAACCTCCACTCATGGCAACCCGCCCTGCGCAACAAGCGCGACGACGTGGTGCGCGCCGTTGTGGACAATGGCGGGATGATGGGCTTTTCGCTCTATCCCCATCACCTGCAGGGCAAGTCCGACTGCACCATCGACAGCTTCTGCCAGATGATCGCCACCGCCGCCGACCGCTTCGGCGTTCAGCATTTCGGCATCGGCAGCGATCTGTGTCAGGACCAGCCCGACAGCGTCGTGGAATGGATGCGTGTCGGTCGCTGGACCAAGGAAATCGACTATGGCGAAGGCTCGGCCACAGCCCCCGGCTTCCCGCCGCAACCCGACTGGTTCCGCGACAACCGCGATTTCGACAACATCGAGCACGGCCTGCGCCGCGCCGGGTTCAACGACACCGAAGTCGCGGGCCTGATGGGCGACAACTGGCTGCGCTTTTTCGAACAGAACTTCACCCCGGCTGACACAAGGCCGGACACATAAGGGCCCAAGCGCCCACCCCAAGGATATTCGCAGGGAGAACAGAATGTCCGACATCACACACAAGACGACCGCCTCCAGTGGCGGACTTCACCACATCAACAAGCCTCTCTTCGCCATCACCGGCGGCTTCATCGCGATCTTCTGCCTGATCGCGCTTTACGACCTCGACCTGCTGTCGCGCATGGTCGATGCCAGCTTTGCCTTCTCGGCAAAATATTTCGGCCTCTACTGGCAGCTTCTGCTGCTGGGAACCTTCCTGATGGGGCTGGTGCTGGTCGCTCTGCCCGGCAGCAAGGCCATCATGGGCGGGCTCGACCGGCCCGAGTTCCCGCTGTTCCAGTGGGGCGCGATGATCATGTGCACCCTGCTTGCCGGCGGTGGCGTGTTCTGGGCCGCAAGCGAGCCGATGGCGCATTTCCTGTCCTCGCCGCCCCATTTCGGAGCCGAGGCCGCGACGCCTGAAGCCGTTAACCCGGCGCTGGCGCAAAGCTTCATGCATTGGGGCTTTCTGGCATGGGCGATCCTTGGCGCCCTGACCACGGTGATGCTGATGCATTACCACTATGAAAAGGGCCTGCCGCTCTCGCCGCGCACGCTGCTTTACCCGGTGTTCGGCGACAAGGCGATCAACGGCCCCATCGGTCTCATTGCGGATGCGTCCTGCATCATCGCCGTCGTGGCGGGCACCGTCGGCCCCATCGGCTTTCTGGGCCTGCAGGTCAGCTATGGCCTGGGCGCGCTGTTCGGTATTCCCGACACCTTCGCCACTCAGGCGGTCGTGATCCTCGGGCTGGTCGCGATCTACACGATCTCGGCCATGACCGGCCTGTCCAAGGGCATCCAGATCCTCAGCCGGTTCAACGTGATCCTTGCCGGGCTTCTGCTGGTGTTCATGCTGATCGCCGGCCCCACCATGTTCATTCTCAAGGGCTTTGTCGGCGGCTTCACGACCTATCTGACCGATTTCTTCGGCATGGCACTCTATCGCGGTGATGCCGGTCTCTTCGGCGAGCCGGGCTGGCTGGGCTGGTGGACGGTGTTCTTCTGGGGCTGGTTCCTTGGCTACGGTCCGCTGATGGCGATGTTCATCGCGCGCGTGTCGCGGGGCCGGTCGATCCGGTCGATCATCGTCATGCTGTCGATCGTGGCACCTGTCGTGACCGCGTTCTGGTTCACCATCGTGGGCGGCACCGGCCTCAGCCAGGAGCTGGCCAACCCCGGTTCGGTCTCGACCGCCTTCGAAGGCTTCAACCTGCCTGCGGCCCTTCTGGCCATCACCCAGCAATTGCCGATGGGCTTCATCGTATCGATCCTGTTCCTGATCCTGACCACGGTCTTCGTGGCCACGACGGGCGACTCGATGACCTATGTCATCTCGGTCGCCATGTCCTCCGAGGACAAGCCCGCCCTGCCGGTGCGCATGTTCTGGGGGGCGGCCATGGGCGCGATGGCGCTGATCCTGATCTACACGGGCTCGGGCGGCATCGGCAAACTGCAAAGCTTCATCGTCGTCACCGCCGTACCGGTGTCGCTGGTGTTGCTGCCTTCGCTGTGGGACGCGCTGCGCATCACCCTTGCCAAGGGCCGCGGCGACGCATGATAAAAAGGGGCGGTCCGCTGGCCGGGCCGCCCTATCATCTGATATGACAAGACCGGAGGAGCCCCATGCACCAGCCTGACACGCAGCCCGTAGCGCCCCGGCATCCCGATGTCGTGATGCGGCTTGACCGGCTCGGCTCCTTTCATCAATCCCGCCTGAGCTTCATGCGCATCCTGCTGCGCCGCCTGCAATCCGAAGGCTGGCGCTTCGAATGCGCCCTGTTCGACATCGACGCGCGCGGCGTGGGCCGCGCCGTATACACCGCCCATGGCCCCGAGCGCAGTTATTCCCTTGTCGCCTTCGCCAACGACCTGCCCCCCGAAAAACGCTCGGACCGGGTGATCGCCACCGAATGGGACGCGACCTTCACATTGTTCGACGGCGTGCCCGAAACTGCCGATCTCGACCGCCTGCAGGCCAACGTGCCCCGGCAAGAGGCCGGTCGCGTGTCTGAAAAAGAGCTGTCTCTCAGCCGCGCCAACCGCTCGGTCCGGCTCTGGGATCATGTGGTGGACAGCCTGGCCTCGGGCCATCAACCCGACCCTGCCCGCGTGGCCGAGGTGGGGTACCTCATGCGCACCACCGCCGTCTACGGCTCGGGCAAGTTCGGCGCGGCGGACCGCGAACAGATCGCTCACCGCCCCGAATGTCAGGCCCCCTTCCAGATCGAGATGCTGTCGGTCTATCTCACCCGCGCCTTCGTCATGGACCTTGTCGAACACATGGCCCGGATGCGCGCGCCCGAAACCGCCGTGCCGCTCGACCCCGATCTGCGCCGCCGCTTCGGCATCGGCAATTCCACCGGGCTTGGCATGGCCCCTTTTCTGGTCACCCATCCCGCGCTCCTCAACAACTGGATCGCCACCCGCGAAGAGGCGCTGGCCCGCATCCGCAGCCTGCCCCATGCCTCCGCCGGCGAGGCCCAGACCCTGCGCCGCTTCGCGATCCGCGCACAGCTTCACGCCGCCGACTGGCACTCCGATCACCCCGTGCAGATCGCCAAACTGGAGGCGCTGCGCGCCGACATGGCATCCCTTCTGGCCCATCTCGCCACCGCCGACCTGCAGGCAGACCAGCCCTGGAACCGGCTGTGGCTCTGGGCGGAAGGCGCGCTCACGCTCGAAGGTCAGGAACTTCTGGCCTCGCTGCTGCTCGAACCCTATCCGCGTCTTGTCGATCCGCTGGCCTGCTGCATGGCCGCTGACGAGGCCGCCACATGGCGCATCGACGGCGCCATGAGCACCGCACGCCTGCGCGCGCTTGTGCAGGAGATCTACGGCTGGGCGCTCGCCATCGACTGGACAGATCCCGACGCACAGGCCCGCGTCTGGTATACTTCCGAAGCCAAGCTCGAACCCCGCCTTGGCGAACGCTTCGACGAGCCGATCGAACCTTATGAGCAACCGCTTTGCCCCGGTCGCGACGCCGCGCGCCTCTGGTCGGATCTGTCCGAGGCAACCGAGGACAGCGTGGCCGGCTTCCTCATGCGCCACCCTCAGCATCGTCACATCGTGCGCCGCGCCCAGATCGCCGCGCGCCTGCCCTATGCCGAGATCCGCGACAACACAATCGACGCCACCATGATGCCGATCGACATGCTGCGCCTGAAACTCAGCTTCTTCGGCGCCTGCCATTTCGATCCGCGCTCGGACCGCTGGCTGCGCATCAACATGTATCAGCACGCCCCCTTCCCGCATGAACTGGGCGACCGTTCGGGCGATGACTGGGCCTATCCCTTCCTTGCGGTGGCCGCCGAATGACCTGGTCGCTGAACGAGATCGAGGCGCTGTCGCGCAAGGCCGCGCGCGGCGCGGGCCTGAGCTGGGGTCTGGCCGAAGAGGCCGGCAAGGCCGCCCGCTGGCTGGTTGCGCAAGGGCTGCCCGGCCCGCAGGTTCTGGCCGATCTGCTGACCCGCAACGACGGCACGACCTACGAGACGCTCTGCCCCCACGACGAGGATGAAGGCCGCTGGACCGCGCGCGGTGGCACGCTCTGCCCGCTGATTTCCGGCGCAGCCCTTTGCGATCATGCCTCGCGCCTTGCGGCGGGCGAGGCGCTGCATCTGGGCCGCACCGCCAGCCCGATGCTGCTGCTGCCCTATCTCGACGCCGCGGCCCGGATCGCCGGGCGCAGCGTCACCGTGTCATGGGAGGGCGTGTCGGTCACCTGTGGTGCCGCGGATGGCATCCCCGACGGCATGACCGACGCTCTGAGCACCACCATGGTGGACGCCGTGGCGATCCTGCCCGGCGAGCTTTGCGATACCGAGACACCATCGCCGACGGCCCGCGCGGACATCCCCGAAGCAACCGCGCGCCAGCTCGACGCCTTCGCGCAGCGCACCTATGCGCCGGAAACCGAAACAAGCCGTCTGGCCGGTGCGGGCGCGGGTCTCACCGACAACGACTGATCCCGCGCCCCTATATACCCGTCTCAGAACTGCCAGAGCGACGGGATGAACCGGTAGGCATCCCCCTCGCGCTGCACATGGCCCACGCCGGGGAACGGGAAGTGATAGCCCAGAACCGCGATGCGATCCTCGGCGGCCATGTCCAGCAGCCGCTTGCGCGTGGCGACCGTCTGCGCGCCATCGGCGTCAAATCCGTTATACCAGTCAGGATGCGCGAAATTCGTATAGGCGTGGCTCATCGAATCCCCAAGCGCGATCAACGACCGGTCGCCGCTATCGACCCGCAGGCTCATATGCCCCGGCGTATGGCCGGGCGTGTCGAACATGGTCAGCCCCGGCACGACCTCGTGGCCGTCCTGCACCAGCGTCCATTCCACACCCTCGGTCTCGATGGAATTGACCGCGCCGACGACGAATTGCTGCATGTCCGGCTCGACCTGGTTCACCAGACCATCCTGCATCCAGAACGCATGTTCGGCCTCGCCCATCAGATGCTCGGCGTCCGGCAGGATCGGCTCTTCGAAATCGTCGATGATCCCCCAGATATGATCGGGATGCGCATGGGTGATGACCACATGGGTGATCCCCGAGGGGTCGATGCCCGCACGCTCCAGGTTGCCCATCAGGCGACCCGCCGTTTCGGCCATGAACCGGCTGCCCGAGCCCACATCCACCAGCACCTTGGCGTCACCGATCTCCACATAAAGATGGTTCGTGTGCGAATAGCCCATCTCGGGCGACAGGAAATGCCGCTCGAGGAACGCCTGAACCTCGGCGGGATCGGCATTGACGCCAAGCCCGTCCGTGGGCAGGCGGAAATACCCGTCCGAGACCACGGTCAGCCGGGCATCGCCCACGGAAAAGCTGAAATGCGACGGGTTGCCACCCTGCGGCGCGCCAAGCTCGGCGCGGGCGGCGGCAGCAGGCAGAGCAAAGGCGGGGGCCGCGGCGGCCATCTTCAGCAGATCGCGACGCGTGGGTTTCAGCAAAGTCATGTGGTTCCTCCCTTGGTTCGGGCCAAAGATACTGGCCACACGGCATAACGCAATACGTTTCATGAATGTGTTCAACGAGACCGCACCGCACGGCCTGCTTCAGACCGGTGCGGCGCCCGTGCGAGCTCAGCCCGGCTCAGCTCATCTCTTGCAGCCGCGCGACGTAGCGCGCCAGCGTGTCGATCTCGAGATTGACCGCATCGCCCACCGCCGCCTGTCCCCAGGTTGTCGATTGCTTGGTATGCGGGATGAAGTTGATCCCGAAAGTGCAGCCTTCCACCTCGTTCACCGTAAGCGATGTGCCATTCAGCGCGACGGACCCCTTGGGCGCGATGAATTTCGCCAGCGCCTCGGGCGCGCGCAATGAAACGCGCGTGCTGTCGCCCTCGTCGCGCACCGCCACGATCTCGGCCAGCCCGTCGACATGGCCCGACACGATATGCCCGCCCAACTCGTCACCGACCTTGAGCGCGCGCTCCAGATTGATCCGATGACCTTCGGTCCAGCCCTTCACGTTGGTCTTGGACACCGTCTCGGCGCTGATATCCACGTCGAACCAGTCCGCGCCCTTGTCCACCACCGTCAGGCACACCCCGTCACAGGCGATCGACGCGCCTATATCGACGCTGTGCATGTCATAGCGCGTGCCGATCCGCGCCCGCAGATCGCCGCGCATCTCGACCGAGCGCACCTGCCCCACATCCGTGATGATCCCCGTGAACATGATAGGCCTCCGATTGGGTTCTCAACCGGACGTAGCCGCGCCAATCGCCACTGGCAAGGCACCCAAGCCTCTGCCAGACTTAATTTTGCCGAATTTTTCCGTTAGAAATAATATCCGGTAAACGGTTTCACGGGTAATGATCACGCGCATGACAGGCAGCGTTCGGACATTTTTGTTTCTGCAGGGGCCTCATGGGCCTTTCTTCTACCGGCTTGCGCAGATGCTGACGCGCACCGGGGCAAAGGTGCTTCGCGTGGGCTTCAACGCCGGCGATCAGGCGTTCTGGCGTGACCGCTCCAGCTATATCCCGTTTCTCGGCAACACCGACGACTGGCCCGACACGCTTGCTGCCATTCTGGCGGACAGGGCCGTGACCGATCTCGTGCTCTATGGCGACACCCGCCCGATCCATGCTCAGGCGATCCGCCTTGCCCGTGCCGCGGGCCTTCGCATCCATGTCTTCGAAGAAGGCTACCTGCGCCCCTATTGGGTCACTTATGAACGCGGCGGGGTGAACGGCCATTCGCGCCTGATGGACATGACCGTGCCCGAAATGCGGGCCGCGCTGGAAAATTCCGACATGGACACCGCCTTGCCGCCCGCCAGTTGGGGCGACATGCGCCAGCATGTGTTCTACGGCGCACTTTATCATGGCTTCGTGCTTCTGATGAACCGCCGCTATCGCAATTTCCGGCCTCACCGCTCTCTCGACGTGCGGCAGGAGTTCAAGCTCTACCTGCAGCGCCTGTTGCTGATGCCGTTTCAGGCGATCGAACGGCATATCGCCACGTCCCGCATCAAATACGGCGGTTTTCCCTACCACATCGCGCTGTTGCAGCTCGAACATGACGCCTCCTTTCAGGCCCATTCGCCGTTTGCCTCGATGACCGAATTCCTGGAAACCGTGATCGGTGGCTTCGCCAAGGGCGCACCTCGGCACCATCACCTTGTCATCAAGGCCCATCCGCTCGAAGACGGGCGCGTGCCTATCCGACGTGAGCTGCGCAGGCTGGCGCGCGACCACGGCCTTGAAGGGCGCGTGCATTACGTGCGTGGCGGCAAGCTGGCGCAGCTTCTCGATGAGGCGCGCAGCGCCGTGACGGTCAATTCCACCGCTGCCCAACAGGTGCTCTGGCGCGGTATTCCGCTCAGAACCTTCGGCGCGGCGGTCTATGCCAAGCCCGAATTCGTCTCGACCCGCCCGATCGAAGAATTCTTCGCCGGCGCTGAACGCCCCGACAGGCGCGCCTATGCCGATTATCGCCGCTTTCTTCTGGAAACCAGCCAGGTCGCGGGCGGGTTCTATTCGTCTCGCGGGCGGCGCCAATTGCTCCGGCAGACAGTCGATATGATGCTCGCCAACGAAGACCCCTATGACGCGCTGCGCCTCGGGACCGCGGCACCTCGGCAACAGTTGCGGGCGGTGACCTGAGCATCTGCAATCACGGCGCTGGATTTTATCGCCGGATTCCGGTAATTTGCCTGAAAAAGAAAATACGGCAGGCAAAAGGTCGAGGAGACCGAGCAGTGAAATTCAGAACCAGTCGCTGGGCGAAAAGTGTCGCCCTTGTTGTCAGTGTTGCCATGGTATCCTCCTGTGGCATCCTTCCACGTGTCGGCCCGACCAAGAACGAAATCTTCGCAGGATCCGTTCAGCGCGAGGGTGACGCCTTCATCGTTTCGGTCAATGACCGCGTGACCCGCGCCACCGCCGTGCAGCCCGCGCTCGGTTTCTCCGAAGAATTCCGCAATGCCGGCGTGCTCGGCTCCGACACGATCCGCCCCGGCGACGTGCTGGGCCTGACCATCTGGGAAAACGTCGATGACGGGCTTCTGGCCGGCGAAGCCGCCAACCAGACCGTGCTGCAAGAGGTGCAGGTCGACGGCTCGGGCTTCATCTTCGTGCCCTATGCCGGCCGCATCCGCGCCGCTGGCAACACGCCTGACGCGATCCGCCGCATCATCACCTCGAAACTCGACGAACAGACACCCGATCCCCAGGTCGAGGTCCGCCGCCTCGCCGGCGACGGCTCGACCGTGTCGCTGATCGGCGCCGTGGGCGCACAAGGCGTCTACCCGATCGAGCGCCCGACACGTACGCTTTCGGCCATGCTCGCCAATGCCGGCGGCGTGGTCATCGAACCCGAAATCGCCCAGATCACCGTCATCCGCGGCAACCACCGCAGCAAGGTCTGGTTCCAGGACCTGTTCAACGATCCGTCCTTCGACATCGCGCTGCGCGCGGGCGACCGGATCCTCGTCGAACAGGACACCCGCGCCTTCACCGCCCTTGGCGCCACCGGCGCGCAAGCCCGCGTCCCGTTCGAAACCCAGACCCTCAGCGCCGTCGAGGCCCTGGCCCAGGTGGGCGGCCTGACGCCCACCGCCGCCGATCCGACCGGTGTGTTCGTGATGCGCAACGAACCCGCCGCCATCGCAAATCAGGTGCTTGGCCGCGACGATCTCATCGGCGCACAGCGCATGGTCTATGTGCTCGACCTGACCAAACCCAACGGCATGTTCGTCGCGCGTGACTTCTCGATCCGCGACGATGACACGCTCTACGTGACCGAAGCGCCCTTCGCCCAATGGGGCAAGGTCATCTCGGCGCTCACCGGCACGCTTGGCGCGGTCAGTTCGGTCGCGACCTCGGCAGACGTGCTCAGCGGCAACTGATGCCCGCGCCACACGCGCATGATCCCGCCGCAGGCGATACGCCGCGGCGGGTTTTTCACGTCAATGCAGGCTTTCTGCGCCAGCGCCGCCTGCGCCGCATCCTGTCGCTGGCAGGTTACGACCTGCGCCTCGGATGGCCCGGCCCCTCGGACCTGGTCGCCGTCTGGGGTCACAGCCCCTATGCTCCGCGCGGCGAGGCTCTGGCCGCGCGCACCGGCGCCGGGCTCATCCGGATCGAGGATGCCCTCCTGCGCTCGTTGCATCCCGGCCGCTCGGGCGAGCCGCCCCTCGGGCTGGTGATCGACCATCAGGGCGTGCATTTCGATCCCTCCACCCCCTCCGATCTGGAAACCCTGCTGGCGACGCATCCGCTGGACGACACACCCCTGATGGACCGCGCCCGCGCGGCCATCGCCCGTCTGCACGAAGCGCATCTGACCAAGTACACCGCCTTCGATCCCAAGGCACCCTGCCCCGAACCCGGCTATGTTCTGGTCATCGACCAGACCCGTGGCGACGCATCGGTGACCCATGGGCGGGCCGACGCCAACACGTTTCGCGAAATGCTCTTTCATGCGCAGACCGATCATCCCGGTGCGCCTGTGCTCATCAAGACCCATCCCGAAACCGTGCAGGGCCACCGCGCAGGCTATTTCGGGGCAGAGGTCGAAACCGACCGTATCCGCCTGTTCAGCGATCCGGTCAGCCCCTGGGCGCTGCTCGACGGGGCCATCGCGGTCTACACCGTCAGCTCGCAACTTGGATTCGAGGCGATCTATGCCGGCCACAAGCCGCATGTCTTCGGCCAGCCCTTCTATGCAGGTTGGGGCCTGACCGAGGACCATCACCCGATGCCCCTGCCGCGCCGGGGCCGCCCGCTCAGCCGCGCGCAGCTCTTCGCGGGCGCGATGATCCTCTATCCCAAATGGTATGACCCCTGCCGCGACAGGCTCTGCCCGCTCGAAGACGCCATCTCTGCGCTCGAAGCGCAGACCCGCGCCTGGCGCGAGGATCACGCGGGCTGGGTCGCCTCGGGCATGAGGCTCTGGAAACGCGGCCACCTGCAACGCTTTTTCGGCGGCGTGCGCCCGGTGCGCTTCCGGTCCGATCCGGCCAAAGCCGCTTCACTCTCCCTCAAGACAGGCCGCCGCCATATGTGCTGGGCCTCGGGCACGACGCCCGCGCCCGACGCTCTGCGGATCGAGGACGGGTTTCTGCGCTCGCGCGGTCTGGGCGCCGATCTGGTCCCGCCCCTGTCACTGGTCTGCGACGATCTGGGGATCTATTACGATCCCGGGGCCGAAAGCCGCCTCGAACGGCTGATTGCCAGCCGCGCCCGGTTGCGTGCCGATCAGCGCAACCGCGCCGAGGCGCTGATCGCCGCCCTGACTGCCCGCGGCCTGAGCAAATACAATCTGGGCGGACTGCTTCCCGATCAGGCGGATTTGCCATCCGGCCAGCGCATCCTCGTGCCGGGTCAGGTCGAAAACGACGCCTCCATCCGGCTTGGCGCAGGCGCTGCGGTGGCGACCAATCTTGCCTTGCTGCAAAAAGCCCGCTCGGAAAACCCCGGCGCGGTGATCCTCTACAAACCCCATCCCGATGTCGAAGCCGGACTTCGCCCCGGCGCGCTGACCCCTGCGCAACTGGCAGGGCTTGCCGATGCGGTGCTCGATCGCACCGATCCGGCGACGCTTCTGGATCACGTGGACGCGGTCTGGACCATGACCTCCCTGTTGGGCTTCGAGGCGCTGCTGCGCGGCCTGCCCGTGACCACGACGGGCGCGCCTTTCTATGCCGGCTGGGGTCTGACCCGCGATCTTGGCCCGGTACCGCCACGGCGGCGCGCGCGCCCGTCGCTGGCCGGCCTCGTCCATGCCACGCTGATCGACTATCCGCGCTATCTTGATCCGCTCACCAACCTGCCCTGCCCGGTCGAGGTGGTGCTTGACCGTCTCTCGCAAGGTCCCGCTCCGCGCCCCGGCCCTGCCAACCGGGCGCTTGCGAAGCTTCAGGGCGCTTTTGCCAGCCAGTCATGGATCTGGCGGCGCCGCGGCTGACGCTGCCCGTCCCGCGCCCTCTGCGCACCCTCTGCCCTGATCCTGCCCGCGCTCATGCGCCCCCGCCAGCGTTCTGTCTCATCTCGCTGGCCGACGACGCGCCACGAAGCGACGGCAAACACACCTTGCGGCCCGATGTCGTCGTCTCGACCGAGACGGGCAAACCATAGACATCGCCAAGCGCGCTTGCGGTCAGCACCTCATGCGCCGGGCCATGCGCGCGCATGCCGCCCTCTTTCATGAGCAGAACCCGGGCCTCCAGCGCAAACGCCTGATCGGGATCATGGGTCGACAGGATGACGCCGCAGCCTTCCGCCGATGCGGCCTGCGCCAGCAGGGCGATCTGCGCCAGAACCTGCGCCTGATTGCCGAAATCAAGGCTGGCCGTGGGCTCGTCCATGACGATCAGCGGCGCCTCCTGCGCCAGCGCCCGGGCGATGAGCACAAGCTGGCGCTGCCCTCCGGACAGGCGGGAATAATCCCTGTGCGCCAGATCCCCGATCCCAAGGCGCTCCATGGCCTCCTGCGCGATGGCGCGGTCCTGCCGTCCCGGTTGCCCGAAGGCACCAAGCCGCGCGGTCCGGCCCATCAGCACGACCTCCAGCGCCTCGAACGGAAACGGCGGCGCATGGGCTTGCGGCACATAGGCGATCCGTCGGGCGATGTCCGTGCGGCTTTGCGCCGTGATCGGCTGGCCCGCCAGCATGACATCCCCGGCAAGCGGCGGCAAAAGACCCAGAAGCGTTCGGAAAAGCGTTGTCTTGCCACAGCCGTTCGGCCCCAGAAGGCACAGGATATCGCCCGGCCTGACCGACAGGCTCAGACCCGCGCCGATCGGCTCCCGGCCATAACCGATGCTCAGGTCGCGCGCCTCCAGCATCACGACCAGCCCTGTCGGCCGCGCGCCAGCAGCCAGACGAAGAACGGCGCCCCGATCACCGCAGTGAGGATCCCCAAAGGCACCTCGGCCTGGGCGATCGTCCGCGCCAGCGTGTCCACCATCAGCAGATATCCCGCCCCGATCAGCACCGAAACCGGCAGCAACCGGCCAAAGCCCGGCCCCACCAGCATCCGCGCGATATGCGGAATGACCAGCCCGACCCAGCCCACGACGCCCGCCAGCGCCGTGACGCTTGCGGTAATCAACGTCGCCGCCACGATCACCACGAATCGCGTGCGCCCGGCCTCGACGCCAAGCGCGCGCGCTTCCTCGTCTCCAAGGCTGAGCACATTGATCCGCCAGCGCAGCAGCGCCAGCGGCACCAGCCCCACCAGCACCGCAGGCACGGCCGGAAGGATATCCTCGGTGGTGATCGCCGCCAGCGAGCCCAAAAGCCAGAAGGTGATCGCCGGCAATTGGTCATAAGGATCGGCCATCACCTTGAGCAGCGACGTCGCCGCCCCCGCCAGCGCCCCGATCACCACGCCGATGAGCACCAGTGTCAGGGTCCGGTCGGTATTGCGCACCAGCGACGCCACCAGCGTCACCACCCCCACCGCCGCCATGCCGCCCACAAAGGCCGAGGCCTGGATCGCCGCCACCGGCAGCGACAGGAATATCCCCGCCACGGCCCCCAGACCCGCCCCCGCCGACACGCCCAGAATATCGGGCGACACCAAAGGATTGCGAAACAGCGCCTGATAGCTGGCCCCGGCGGCCGCCAGCGCCGCGCCGACCAGCAGCGCCGCCGCCACTCTCGGCAGGCGGATGCTCCAGACCACGATCTCGGCCTGCGGGTCGCCCCTGCCCAACAGCGCCGCAAGCGTCTGCGCGGGGCTCAGGCCATAAGGCCCGATCATCACCGCACCGAACACCAGCGCCGCAAGAGCCAGCAGCAGACCGCCCGTCAGGCTCAGGACCGGCCTCCGCAAGCCTATCTTGGCGGTCGTCCCTCGGCCCATTCCAGCAACCCCTCCATTTCCTCGTCACTCAGGTCGACATGATAATAGAGCTCATAGAACTCACGTGTATCCCGGCGCAGATCGTCCTCCCACCGATCGGGGTAAAGCAACCCCGCCATCCAGCGCAGACCCATCATCCGGTTCAGCGACGGGGGCCGGTCGATCCAGCCGAAAGGGGCCGTGGGCGACAGATAGACCCGTCCTTCGCGCACCGCCTTGATCCCTTGCCAGAGCGGATCATCGAACACGCTTGCATGGAAATTCCTGTCCCATGTCACGATGATCTCGGGATTGGCCACGATCACCTGTTCCATCGACGCCTGCACCAGACCGCGTGTCGCGCCACCATCATCGGCCACGTTCCGCCCGCCGGCGCGCTCGATGATCTCGGTATTGATCGAGCCTTTCATGCCGGTCTCCAGCCCTTCGGGTCCACGCGCAAGATAGACACGCGGGCGCGCCTCGGGCGGCACATCCGCAAGGATCGCGTTGATCCGCGCGAATGTCCCCTCGACATCGCGCGCCAAGGCCTCACCGCGCTCCGGCGCCCCAAGCACCTCGCCCAGAAGCCGCAGCGCTTGCGGTGTGTTTTCGAACCGGCCATCGATCAGGATATAGGGAATGCCGGTCTGCTCCTGCACGCGGTTTGCAAGATCGACATAGGTGTCGCGCACCGATCCGAAATCGATGATCAGATCGGGATTGATCTGCAGCACCCGTTCCAGATTGGCCTCTCCGCCGCGCCCGGTGATGCGCCCGGTCTCGGGCAGGTCGCGGAACGGCTCGGCGATATAGGGGCGTTCTTCGGCGCGCAAGGCGCGCGGCCAGCCGGTCAGCGCCTCGGGCTTCATGATATAGACAAGGATCGAGGCCGGTGGCCCTGCGGCAAAGACAGTGCCGATCTCATCGGGGATCTCGACAACGCGCCCGGCGCTGTCGGTAATGCTGCGCGCCTGCGCGGGCAGCGCCAGCAGGGCAAGGATAAGCACCAGATACCGCATCTCAGTCTCCTGTCGGCTGTCGCCTGTTTGGCCGCGCCGCAAGAACCTCGCCCGGAACGGACCATGCGTGCGCTTTCGCGATCAGAGCACACTCCGCCCCGCGCGACAACGGCTTGCCGATACCTGCATCGCCGCTCGAGCTCGTCTTTGACCGTGTCAGCGCGCTCGAAGCCTGCGCCGCCGCAGCGCCTTGACGACGGGCCAGACGATCACCAGCAGCGTCATGACGATCAGGACAGCCGAAATCGGCCGCGTGAACAGCTCCGTTGCATCGCCGCGGCTTATCAGCAAGGCACGCCTGACGCTTTGCTCCGCCATCGGCCCAAGGATCATGCCAAGGATGATCGGCGCCAACGGCACGTTCACTTTCTCGAACAGATACCCGATCAGCCCGGCGCCGAGCATCACCCAAAGATCGACCGGACGACCGTTGATGACATAGACGCCAACGCACATCAAAATCAGGATCGACGGCACCAGAAGCACGCCGGGCAACCGCTGGAACTGTGCGAAGACACGCGTCGCCAGCGTCCCGCCCAAGGCAAAGATCAGCACCGAGGTCAGAAGCATTTCCATCATGAAGCCGCCCACAAGAACGGGGTTCTGATGGAACAGCTGCGGGCCGGGTTGCAGCCCGTGAATGGTCAGCGCGCTCAGGACCAGCGCCGCGACCACATTGCCGGGAATGCCCAGCGACAGCGCCGGGATCATCGAGGCGGCATTGTCCGCATTGTTCCCGCATTCGGCCGCCGCCACGCCCTGCGGATTGCCCTTGCCGAAGCTTTCGGGATCGTCCGAGGCATTCTTGGCCGCATTATAGCTCAGGAAGGCGGCGATATTGCCGCCCGCGCCGGGCAGGATGCCGACCGCGATACCAATGCCCGAAGACCGCAGCCATGTCGGCAGGAAGCTGCGCAGCTCTGCGCGGGTGAACGGCATATTCGTCAGTTTCAGCTGCGCCGCCGACAACCCCTTGAGATCGCATTTCTCCGCCAGTTGCAGAACCGGCGGCAGCGCATAAAGCCCCACCAGCACCACGATCAGATCCAGCCCGCCCAGCAACCATGTCTGCTCGAAGGTGAACCGTGCCTGACCCGACAAGGTGTCGATCCCCATGGTGCCGATCAACAGGCCCAGAACCGCCGCCATGATCCCCTTCACAGGGTCCGACCCGACCATCACCCCCACCGAAGCCATGCCGAAAATGGCGATCCAGAAATATTCCGCCGGCCCGAAATGCAGCGTGACGCGCGCCAGAAGCGGGCCCACCGTCATCAGCGCAATCGCGCTCGCGATGCCGCCCACCGCCGAGGACCAGCAGGCGATCTTGAGCGCCTTGGACGCCTCTCCCCTGTCGGCCATGGGAAACCCGTCAAAGGTCGTCGCGATCGACGCGGGCGTTCCGGGGATCCGCAACAGGATAGCCGGAATGGCGCCGCCATACATCGAGCCGTTATAGATGCCCGCGACCATGCCAAGCGCCACCAGCGGATCCATCGAATAGGTCAGCGGCAGAAGAAGTGCGATGGCCATGACCGGGTTCAACCCCGGCAGCGCGCCGATGAACACGCCAAGCAGCGTCGCCCCGATCATCGCGACAAGCGGGCCGACCGTCAGAACCTGCGCCAGGGCGTTCGTATAGAACTCCATGTCAGCCCGAACTGCCGAGGATGGACAGGATCGCCTCGCGGGGCAGCGGTTTCTCCAGCAGCACGGTGAACACGAGATAGACAGACGCCATGAAGATCACCGCCACCACCCCCGCCTGGACAGGGCGCCGCAATCCAAGCCCGAAGGGCATCGCCAGCATCAGCAGAAAGGAGGCGGTGTAGAACCCCAAGGGCACGACCGCCGCCACATAGAGCGTCGCGATCCCGACCGCCACCAGCAGCTTGCCCGGCGCCTCCACCAGCGCCCGCGCGCCGCGGCTGCCGGACCGGGCGGCCCTCACCGCCACGGTCCCTCCAAGAAGTGTCAGGATCAGGCCCAGCACCATGGGATAGATGCCGCTGGCCCCGGCATAGCCCCGCGCCATCCAGGCCGCGGCAAGGCCGAGGCCGGCCAGAGCCAGCCCCAGCACGATATCCTGACGCGCCTCCATCCCTCAGAGGCCAAGCGCCTTGGACACGGCCGCCAGCGCGTCGAACTCGGCCTGCAGCCGCGCACCCAACGCCTCGCCCTTGACCACATTGGGCACCTCGCCCTTGGTCTTCAGGAACTCCACATAGCCCGGATCGTTGACCGCTTCCTCGATCGTATCCGCCAAAAGGCTCACGATCTGCGGATCAAGACCCTTCGGCCCCAGAATGGCGCGCCACAGCAGCGTCTCCTTGTCGGCCATGCCAAGCGCCTCGAGCCCCGATGCGCCCGGCAGCGCAGGCACATCCGCCGCCGAGGTCACCAGCGGGCATTTCGCCTCACCGCTCTCGACATAGGGCAACACGGTCGAGATCGAGCCGCCATAGATATCCACGTGACCGCCCAGGAAATTCTGCAGCGTCTCGCCCGCCCCGCCAAAGGGAATGGCCACCGCCTCGATCTGCCTTGTCTGGAAGATCCGCTCGGCCGCAAGCTGCATCGTGCCGCCGATACCATCATTGCCATAGGTATACTTGCCCGGATTGGCCGCCAGTTCCGCCAGGAACTCCTCGCCGGTCGTCGCCGGGAAATCCGCCTTCACGCAAAGCGTATAGGCAGTCTCCGACGTCGAGGCGATCGGCGTGAAACTGTCCAGCGAATAGGCGACATTCTGAACCTGCGGCACGGTTGTCAGCGGGCTGTTCCATGTGGCGAAGAGCGCATAGCCATCGGGCTTGGCCTGCATGAATTGCGACGCGCCCACCGAGCCTCCACCGCCGCCCACATTCAGGATCGCGATCGAGGTGCCCAGCTTTTCCTCCAGCAGGATCGCAAGCTTGCGTGCGCTGGTATCCGTGCCACCGCCGGCTCCGGCCGGAATGGTCATCTCGATGGTGCGTTCGGGATATTCCGCCAGAACCGGCGCCGCCAGTGCGGCGGCGGCCGTCAGGCCGATACAGGCTGCCTTGAATGTCATCGTCTCTCTCCCTTGATGCATATGTGTTGGTCAGTTGATTTCGCTGCGATAGCGGAACTCGGTGGCGCTGCCGCTTGCAATGCGCCATTCGATCGGGGTGTTCTCGATGTCGAAAGCCGTGCGCTTGATCACCGCAAGCGGATCGCCGGGCTTGATCCGAAGTTGCTGCGCCACCCGCTCCGAAGCCCACCCGAAGGACACCTCGTCCGTCGCGTGTTTCACCATTATTCCGAAATGCTCGAAATAAAGCGGATAGAGCAGCGGCCCCAGAGCGGCCTCCGGCAAGGTCTCGAACCCCGCAAAGCGCCGGGCGGGGATGTATATTTCCTCGAAAAGAACCGGCTGGTCCGACAGGCTGCGCAACCGCACGATCTTGATGACCTCCCGGGTGCCCAGCACCCGGGCCGCCTCGTCCGGCGCCTCGGTGATGCTGCGCAAGAGAATATGGCTCGACGGGATCGACAGGGGCGCACCGTCCTTTTCCCGGATCGGAAAGAAGCGGAACAGGGTCGCATTGAAGGACGGCGCGCGCACGCGGGTCCCGGACCCCTGACGACGCTCCAGAAGCCCCTCCTCCACCAGCCCGTCCACCGCCTTGCGGACGGTCCCGATGGAGACGTCGAATTCCTTGGCAAGACGCGCCTCGGACGGGATCGGCTGATCGGGGGTCCACTCGCCCTCGGCGATCCGCGCCGTCAGCGTGTCCCGCAGCCGGACATAGGCCGGAAGCCTTGCATCGATAGCCTTGAGTCGATCCATCCCGTTCTCCTCCTGGCGTCGGGTTTAGTCCATCTTGACCCCTATAGTCAACTAGTCATATATATGTTTTGAGGAGGCCCCGATGATCCGGTTCGACTGTCACGCGCATGTCTACGAAACGCTGGCTGCGGTGGACGGCGCGCGCTATGTGCCGGCGCGCCCCGCGCCGTTGCGCGACTGGCTGACCCAACTGGAACACCGCGGCATCTCGGGGGGCGTGATCGTTCAGGTCAGTTTTCTGGGGGCCGACAATTCCCAGCTCTGTGCGGCGCTCTCACAGCTCGATCCCGCACGGTTCGCGGGCGTCGGCGTCTTGCCGCTCGACGCTGGCGACGCGGCCTTCGACCGGCTCGCCGCGTGCGGGATCCGCGGCATCCGCTGGAACCTCGTGCGCGGCGCCGACATCCCCGATCCCGGCGCGCCTGCAACCCGCGCCTTCCTGCACAGGCTGCGCGCGCGCGGCATGCATCTCGAAATGCATCTCGAAGGCCCCCGCCTCGCTCCGCTCCTGCCGGCGCTGGCCGACCTGGGGATCGATGTGGTGATCGATCATTTCGGCCTGCCCTCCGACCCCGCCCCCAAGGACGATCCGATGCTGCGCGCGGTCAGGCAGCTGCAGGACCGACAGGCGCTCTTTTTCAAGTTCTCCGCGCATTACCGGGTCCCTTTCGACGTGGCCCCGCATGCCCGGGACCTGCTCGAGATGCTCGATGCCGATCATGTGGTCTGGGGCAGCGACTGGCCCCATACACAACATGAAACGCGCACCGATTATGCTCGGGTCTGGGCCCATGCGCCGCATTTGGGCACCCTGTCCGATCACCGCGCGGCGCAACGCCTCTACGGGATCGAAGCCGCACAGCTCAAGGCCGATCGGGCTGGCGCCGATCCCCGGTGACCCACCCCGAGCGGGCCTTGGGTCATCCCGATGAGCACAGATCGGCCGATGCGGCGACCTCGGAAGACGGGAGCCTCCGGCGGGGATATTTTAAGCCAGAAGAAACGGGGGGCGGCGCGGCTTTCTTCTGGCTGCAAATATCCCGGGGGAGGCGTTGAAATCCTTCAGGATTTCAATGTCGGGGGCAGAGCCCCCAAAAGACCCGTTTCAGGACGCGATCCAGCGGCTCATCGCATCATTGCCCAAGACCCGCAATTCCTGCAGCCGGAAGCGCTCGGCGCCGTCGAGACGATCGAGCCCCATCGCCCCCAGGGCCGGCAGGCCTTCGGCGCCGATCATCAGACCGGCGGAAAACAGCACCAGCTCATCCACCAGCCCCGCCCCGAGAAGCGACGCGGCGAGGCTGCCGCCGCCTTCGCAGAAAATCCGCGTGAGGCCCTTTTGGCCAAGTGCGAGCAACACCGCCTCCATGTCGAGTTGCCGGCCCGTCAGATCGCAGGCGATCCGCTCGGCGCCGATCCCGTCCCAGGCGTCGGCCAGGGCCGCGTCCGGGTCCGGGCCGTGGCACAGCCACAAGGGCACCTCGCGCGCGGTTTGCGCCAGTTGCGACATCAGCGGCAGGTCGAGCCTGCGCGAGACGACGATCCGCACCGGTTGGCGCGCGACATCGCCCTGGCCACGCACCGTCAGCATCGGATCATCGGCGCGCGCCGTGCCTGCCCCGACCATCACCGCGTCATGGCGCGCGCGCATCGCATGCACGGCATGGCGCGCTTGCCGCCCGGTGATCCATTGGCTGTGTCCCGAGGCCGTGGCGATCCGCCCATCGAGCGAGGTGGCCAGTTTCAGCGTCAGATGCGGGCGTCCGCCCCCTGCCCGGCGCAGGAAACCACCCAGATCGCGCATCGCCTCTTCAGCCAGAACCCCGGTCGTGACCTCGATCCCGGCGGAACGCAGCCGCGCGAATCCCTTGCCCGACACGCGCGGATCGCTGTCCGAGACCGGCGCCACCACCCGCGCCACACCCGCCGCAATAAGCGCCTCGGTGCAGGGCGGCGTGCGGCCATGATGGGCGCAAGGCTCGAGGCTGACATAGACCGTCGCACCACGCGCCGCGTCCCCGGCGCGCGCCAGGGCCTGCGGTTCGGCGTGGGGCCGACCGCCGACGCCGGTCCAGCCGCGCCCCACCACGCGCCCCTCGCGCACCACGACACAGCCCACCGCCGGGTTGGGCCAGCACCGGCCCTGGCCGCGCCGCCCCAGCGACAGGGCGAGGGCCATGAAGCGGGCGTCGTCGCGGCTCACTCGTCCGGTTGCTTGGCTTCGGCGATCGCCTCGTCGGGGCGCAGTTCGCTCACGAACTTGTCGAAATCATCGGCCGCCTGGAAGTTCTTGTAGACGCTGGCAAAGCGCACATAGGCCACCGTGTCGATCCGCGCGAGGCTTTCCATCACGATCTCGCCCACGGTTTTCGACGGGATATCCGTCTCGCCCATGCTTTCGAGCCGCCGTACAATCCCCGAGATCATCTGCTCGATGCGCTCAGGGTCCACGGGCCGCTTCTGCAGCGCGATCCGGATCGAGCGTTCCAGCTTGTCGCGGTCGAAATCCTCGCGCCGCCCGTTGGTCTTGACCACCACCAGATCGCGCAATTGCACGCGCTCATAGGTGGTGAACCGCCCGCCGCAAGCCGGGCAGAACCGGCGCCGTCGGATCGAAACATGATCCTCCGCGGGCCGTGAATCCTTTACCTGAGTGTCGATATTTCCACAAAACGGGCAGCGCATCGGCCGTTCCCCTTTCTTGTCCGCCTCTTGGTCATGGGTCTGAGGCCCATTTATCCACAGCCACTATAGGAGACCCGCAAGGTTTTGGGTAGGGGGGAAATGACACCCCTAGATAAAGGCCCACGCCCCCCTTTGACCGAAGCGACCCGGCACCTACCTGTCAGTAAGACGCAAGGATCAACGAAAGGACAGGCCATGACTGCCAAGACCCTTTTCATCACCGGCGCATCCTCGGGCATCGGCGCCGCCACCGCCCGCGCCGCGGCCCATGCGGGGTGGAACGTGGCGCTTTTCGCACGCAACCGCGAAAAACTCGACGCCCTCGCCGATGAGATCGGCCCCGACCACGCGCTGGCCCTGCCCGGCGACGTCACCCGCCTCGACGACATCAGCGCCGCGATCGAACGCGCCGCCACGCATTTTCAGGGGATCGACGCGGTCTTTGCCAATGCCGGCACCGGGCTGTCCACCCCCGGAATCGAACAGGGCGACCCCGAGGAATGGCGCACCATGATGGAGGTCAACGTCATGGGCCTTCTGTGGACCATCAAGGCCGCCCATGCCGCGCTCAAGGCCAGCCGCGGCCACCTGATCCTCACAGGTTCGGCCGCCGGCAAGCGCTACATCCCCGGCTCCATCTATGGCGCGTCCAAATGGTTCGTGCACGGGCTGGCGGGCAACATGTCCGAGGCGATGCGTGACTGGGGCGGGCGCTGCACGGTGATCGCGCCCGGCATGGTGGACACGCCGTTTTTCGACGAACCCAAACCCGACAAGCTGCAGCCCGCGGATGTCGCGGCCTCGGTCGTGCATGCGCTCGAACAACCGCGCCGCGCCGACCTGCGCGAGATCTTTCTCATGCCCACAGGCTGAGCGCTCAAAGGCGCGCTCAATCCGCCATCAGATGCGCCGCCACCGCGCGCCGGTGCGGCGCATCGCGATGCTCGAAGACGTAAATCCCCTGCCATGTGCCCAGCACCGGATGCCCACCCCTGACCGGTATCGACAGGCTGACCGGCATCATCGCCGCCTTGATATGGGCCGGCATGTCGTCGGGGCCTTCGGTGGTGTGGCGCAGATAGGCCATCGCCGGATCATTGGCCTTCGGCACCAGCCGCGCGAAATAGGCCCTCAGATCGCCCTGCACATCCGGATCGGCGTTTTCCTGTATCAGCAGGCTTGCCGATGTGTGGCGGATGAACAGCGTCAACAGCCCGTCGCCCACACCCGATCCGGCGACCCATGCGGTCACCTGCCGGGTGAACTCGTACAGCCCCTGACCGTTGGTTTCGATGGTGAATGTGGTCTGCATCGGCTCAGCACCCTGTCCAGTCTTGCGCCTCGCCGGACCAGCATTGGCCCGCCGCCTCCTTGGCCTCAAAAAGCGGATAGAGATCCGCCACCGTCACACTGCCCGGATCACAAGGCAGCTCGGCCAGCTGCGCATCGCCGCGCAGCACATGCACCGCCCCTGTCACCTCGCGGCTCTCGCTCAGCCGGTCCACCGCATAGCTCACCCGATAAGCATATCCGGCATTGGCGAAAACCGCCGCCTCGGACAACCAGCGCCCGACACCGGACCAGGGCCACATATCCACTTGCGCGACAGGCTGCGCCAGCAGCAAATCCGCCGTCCCTGTCGCAGGACCAAAGCGGTAAGTGGCGACATCGCCCTGCAGGCAGGCATCTACCGCCTTTGCGCCCTGCTCCAGCGTGCAATGAAACAGCGGTGTGCCGGCGCCAAAACACCCCTCGGCCCCCGCCGAACCGGTGGTCACGCCCAGTGCCATCGCGCTCAGTATCATGCCGCGCATGCCGTCTCCCCCTCAAAGGTTACGCCCCAAAGCATAGCACGCCCCGGCCACGCCCGCCCATTCCTTTCAAGCAGGTGACACCACCGCACGGCCTGTTCACAAACACGAAGCGGTCGCAGTATTTACCCTTTGGTGACACCTCCGTGCGTTTGGACACCAGCACGGCCCCGGCCCGGCCAATCGTCAACCCGGCGCGCGCCCCTTCACCCCCGAAACTGCCCCGAAACCGGCCCGAACCCCTTTCGTCCCAAATGCGCGTAGGTTTCGTACCAGTCGTACACAGCCGGACATGAAAAAAGGCCGCGTCAAACGCGGCCCTTTCATGCACTTTGGTGCAGCTTACTGATCGAGGAACGAGCGCAGCTTGCGCGACCGCGACGGGTGCTTGAGCTTACGCAGCGCCTTGGCCTCGATCTGCCGGATCCGTTCGCGGGTCACGCTGAACTGCTGACCCACTTCTTCCAGCGTGTGGTCGGTGTTCATGCCGATGCCGAACCGCATCCGCAGCACACGTTCCTCGCGCGGCGTCAGGCTCGACAGAACCCGCGTCGTGGTTTCGCGCAGGTTGTCCTGAATGGCGCTGTCCAGCGGCAGGACGACGTTCTTGTCCTCGATGAAATCGCCAAGCTGGCTGTCTTCCTCGTCGCCGATCGGGGTCTCGAGGCTGATCGGCTCCTTGGCGATCTTCATCACCTTGCGGACCTTTTCCAGCGGCATCTGCAGCTTTTCGGCCAGTTCTTCCGGCGTCGGCTCGCGGCCGATCTCGTGCAGCATCTGTCGCCCGGTGCGCACCAGCTTGTTGATCGTCTCGATCATGTGCACCGGAATACGGATGGTGCGCGCCTGATCGGCGATCGAGCGGGTGATCGCCTGACGAATCCACCATGTCGCATAGGTCGAGAACTTGTAGCCCCGGCGATACTCGAACTTGTCCACCGCCTTCATCAGGCCGATATTGCCTTCCTGAATGAGATCAAGGAATTGCAGGCCCCGGTTCGTGTATTTCTTGGCGATCGAGATAACCAGCCGCAGGTTGGCTTCGACCATTTCCTTCTTGGCCAGACGGGCTTCCTTCTCGCCCTTCTGCACCTGTGCGACGATGCGGCGGAATTCGCTGATGTCGAGGCCCACATACTGGCCCACTTGCGCCATGTCGGCGCGCAGCTCGGACACCTTGTCCAGCGAGCGTTCCATGAACATCTTCCAGCCGCGCCCGTCCTTCTCGGCCATGTCGTCCAGCCAGTTGGGGTCCAGCTCGCGGCCACGGTATTCGTCGATGAACTCGCGCCGGTTGATGCGGGCCTGATCGGCCAGCTTCACCATCGCTCCGTCGATCTGCATGATCCGGCGGTTGATCCCGTAAAGCTGGTCGATCAGCGCCTCGATGCGGTTGTTGTGCAGATGCAGCGAGTTGACCAGTTGCACGATCTCGGAGCGCAGCGTCTGGTATGTCTCTTCCTGCTTGGCGCTGAACGATCCATCCTCGTTCAGCGTGGCCGAGATGCGGCTGTCCTGCATCTCGCTCAGTTTCTCGTAATCGTCGGCGATCCGGTCCAGCGTTTCCAGAACCCGGGGTTTCAGCGCGGCTTCCATCGCCGCAAGGCTCATATTGGCCTGTTCGTCCTCGTCGTCATCGTCTTCGCTGGCAATCGGGTTGCCGTCGGCATCCAGTTCCGGCTGGCCATCGTCGCGCCGCTCCGAGGCGGGCGCGGTCGTCACGTTGGCCGCTTCGACCACCGCCTCGGCCTCTCCGTCCTCGCCCATCTGGGTGCCGAACGTGGCTTCCAGGTCGATGACGTCGCGCAGAAGGATGTCCTCGCCCAGAAGTTCGTCGCGCCAGATGGTGATGGCCTGAAAGGTCAGCGGGCTTTCGCACAGGCCCGCGATCATCGTGTTGCGCCCGGCCTCGATGCGCTTGGCGATGGCGATCTCGCCCTCGCGGCTCAGCAGCTCGACGCTGCCCATCTCGCGCAGATACATGCGCACCGGATCGTCGGTGCGGTCCAGCTTCTCGTCCTTGCCCGAGCCAAGCGCCAACTCCCCCCGGCGGCCGATCTCGGCCACGGCGGTGGATTTCTGCTCTTCTTCCTCGGCGTCCTCTTCCTCGATGATGTTGATGCCCATCTCACTGAGCATCGACATGACGTCCTCGATCTGTTCCGACGACACCTGATCGGGCGGCAGCACCTTGTTGAGCTGATCGTAGGTGATGAACCCCTTCTCGCGCGCCTCACCGATCATCTTCTTGACCGCCGCCTGGCTCATGTCGAGAGAAAGCTCGGCCTCCTGATCCTCGGGTTTCTGGTCGTCGTTATCCTTGGCGGCCATGAAAGTCTCCTGAGCAGTGAGCGATCGAGTGATTCGAATCAATATCGCGTTCTAGTGATTCGCACACCCTGTACCCTGTCTTCTTTACCTATTTCTCACCAAACCACAATCAACGGGCCGGTTTGGAAAAGGTGATGCCGTTCAGCAGCTTTTCCAGTCTTTCGCGCTCATCGCGACTGATTCGCGCGCCGTTCTCCGCTAGATCGTATTCAGTCGTGTCTTCCGTCTGGCTGCGCAAAGCGCGCTGTCGTTCTTCGGCGGCCTGTCCCAACCGCCATGTCACCGCCTCGTCAGCAACGCCCGCAAGATCCTCCGCGGCCTCCCTGACTTCGGCGTTGAGGCCGCGCTCGGCCTCGAGCTTTGACAATTCTTCCGCGATGGTCATGCGGGCGATGTCCGGATCACCCGGACGGCGCACAGCAGGAGCCAGAGCGACATGGGGAAGCGACAACAGCTTTTCAAGGGCATCGCCCCCGGCCTCCGCCTCAAGCCGCGCACGCAGCGCCTCGCCCGCCTGCCCCGCATGGCGCAGGATCAGCCCGCGAAGCCGCTCATGTTCGGGATCCGAACAGGTCATCCCTTCCAACTGTCCCTCGACATCGTCGAACACCTGCGGCGTGCAGATCACCGTGGCCAGGATCAGCGCCTCCCTGAGACGCTGATGCGCCCCCTCGCCCGCCGCCACCAGAAGCGATGCGCGGGTGGTCTGGCGTGCGCTGGCCGGAGGCTGCCATCGACCGCCCCGCCCAAAGCCCTGACGCGCGCTGCCGCCCTCCTGCCGCCGGGGGCTGAACAGCGCCCAGCGCAATTCCTTGATCGCCTCCCCGTAATGACTGCGGATCGAAGGATCACGGATCAGCATGATCTTCTCGCGCAGCGCCTTGTCCAGCGACGCGCGCCGCTCGGGGCTGTCGAAAACACGGCCCTCGGTCTCGCGCTGCCAAAGCAGTTGCACCATCGGCAAGGCCCGGTCCAGGATCTCCTGCACCGCCACCGGCCCCTTGGCCCGCAAGAGATCGTCGGGGTCCATTCCCTCGGGCATCAGCGCGAAGCGCAGCGATTTGCCCGCCTCCAGCAGCGGCAGCGCCACATCGATCGTACGATACGCCGCGCGCAGGCCCGCCCCGTCCCCGTCCAGCGCGATGATCGGCTCATCGGCGATGCGCCACAGCAATTGCAGATGATGCTCAGTCACCGCCGTGCCAAGCGGGGCCACAGACGCATCGAACCCCGCCATCGCCAGCGCGATCACATCCATATAGCCTTCGGCTACGATCAGTGGCTTGCCCTTGCCCGCAGCTTCCCGGGCCGGACCGTGATGATACAGAACACGCGACTTGTCGAAGAGTTCCGTATCCTGTGAATTCAGATATTTGGCATCATCGGCAGGGTCCATCGCCCGGCCACCGAAGGCGATGCAGCGCCCGCGCGGATCGCGGATCGGAAACATGATGCGGTTGCGGAACGCGTCATAGGGCCGCCCTCCGGGCTTGGTGCTGCGTCGGCACAACCCGCAATCGAGGATCAGCTCCTCCTCCACGCCCTTGCTCGTCAGATGCTCCAGCAGCGCCTGCCACGAGGCGGGCGCGAAACCGATCTCGAACCGCTCCTGACCGGCCTCCGCCAGCCCTCTGCCAGCCAGGTAATCGCGCGCCGCGGCGCCTGCACCCATCTTGAGCTGCAGGCGGAAGAACTGCACCGCCATCTCCATGACCTCGGCAAGCTGCTGGCGCCGATCCGCCTTTTGCTGGGCCTGGGGGTCGCGTTCGGGCATCGGCATGCCCGCTTCGGCCGCGAGGATCCGCACGGCCTCCATGAAATCGACATTCTCGGTGTCCTTCACGAAACCGATCGCGTCGCCCTTGGCATGACAGCCGAAGCAGTAATAAAAGCCCTTGCGGTCATCCACGTGAAAGCTGGCGGTCTTTTCCTGATGGAACGGGCATGGCGCCCACATGTCGCCCTTGGCCTGATTGGACTTGCGCATGTCCCACATGACCTTGCGGCCCGCCACCTGAGACAGCGACGTCCTCGAGCGCAATTCATCAAGAAAACCGGGTGGAAGACTCATACCCGGAATATGGTGGATACGGTCCGCCACGGCAAGGACCGTGCGCGATCATTCCCGCTACTGGCTGAATTCGAGGCACTGTTTTTCAAACGCGCCACCGACATCGAGCGCCAACTGATCTTCCGGCAGGGTGAACACCCACTCCACCAGCGGCGTGATACCGGGCGCATATCTGGCGGGAATACCGCTCTCGGCGGCCTCCATCATCGCCTTGGTGGCCTGTGCATCGCGCCCCTCCTGGCGGGCATCGACCGCCAATGTGACGATATCGGCCTGCGCCGCGCAGCGTTCGGCCTTCTGGGCGGCGGTCTCGGCCGAGGCCGCTCCGGCCAGCACGGCAAGCCCGCAGGACAATGTCAGAACACGCAGCATGAGACCCTCATTCATTCTCTGTCGCCCCGCATCCTGTCAGCCACGGTCAGGCGCCGCAACCCCCTTGCATCGCCGCTCATACATCCTGTGCCGGACGTCGGAAGGCAAGCAGCCGAGACTCGATCTCGCGACCGCCCTTCTCACCGGTTTTGATGAGGTCCCCATCATGCCGGTGATGGATCAGCGGCGTCATGCGCTCGATATAGTCCTGCACAGGTCTGGCCCAACCGGATTCCTGATAGCGTATCGGCTCGGGATGGGTCACCACCTGAAGCACGACGATACAGCCGGGTTTGTGCACCAGTGCCAGCAGCCTGTCATAAAAGGTCTCTTCCTCGTCCGGATGGACATGGCACACCACGTTGAAGGCAAAGACAAGATCAGGGCACAGTCCTGCAGCGGTCTCAAGGGCGCTGTCGAATGTGCCGAGCACCGGGCGCTTGGCGCGCACCAGCTCCGCAAAAGCGGTGCGACCCTCGTCGATCAAAGCCTGCGAGATATCCAGCCCGGCGAACCGGCCCGGGCCAAGATGATCGATGAAATGCGCGCCGATCCGCAAGGTTCCGCAGCCCAGCTCGCAGACCGCACTGTCCTTCGGCAGAGATTTCGCACCGGTCACGAAGCTGAACGCGTCACAGACCCGACGGAACGACCCCTTGCCCGAAACCCGCCAATCCCCCGTGGTCAGATTGCGCCCCAACGAGGCATGCGGATGCCCCGCCATGATTTTCGGGACGTGAACCCCGTCGAAATATTCCGAAAAACTCTTGCCCGGGTTCTTCTTGAGCCATGCCTTATAGCGCGCATCAAGGGCCGTCTCGTCTGGCGTCCTGTCAGTCATCTGGTCCCAACCCATGCCGCTCATGCCGGGTATTTACGGCGGCCATGCCATCACGGCCGCCGTTGACTCATAGACATTGTGCGTCGAGTTGGCAATTTAAGGTTGTTCTTTATGTCACCTTGATCGCCTACAGACCGAGCGCGCGATAGCTTGCGGCAACCTTGTTGATCGATACCAGATAGGCCGCGGTCCGCAGGTCGGTCACATCCTCGCGCCCGTGCCACACCTCGCGCATCGACTGGTAGGCGATGCGCATCGTGTCATCGAGACCCGAGCGCACCAGTTCAAGCTCGCCCGCGCCGCGCAGGTATTTCTGCTTGAAGTCGGGGCTCATGACCCAGGCATCGCCGAGATGACGGTCCAGCCGCTCCAGCTCGTCCACGATCAACTGATGCCGCGCCTCTTCCTGGCGGCGGCCCATCCGGCCAAAGCGGATATGGCTGAGGTTCTTGACCCATTCGAAATAGGACACCGTCACGCCGCCGGCATTGGCATACATGTCCGGAATGATCACCGTGCCCTTCTTGCGCAGCACTTCGTCGGCGCCGGCGGTGACCGGGCCATTCGCCGCCTCGATGATCAGCGCCGCCTTGATGCGTTCGGCATTGCCAAGGTTGATCACCCCTTCCATCGCCGCCGGGATCAGGATGTCGCACTCATGTTCGAGCACGGCAGCCCCCTCGGCGGTATGGGTGGCATCCGGATAGCCGGTCACGCCGCCATGTTTCATGATCCAGCCGCGCACCGCTTCGACATCCAGACCCTCGTCGCTGTAAAGCGCGCCGTCATGCTCGATGATGCCGGTGATGACCGCCCCATCCTCTTCCTGCAGGAACTTGGCGGCATGATAGCCCACATTGCCCAGGCCCTGCACGATCACGCGCTTGCCGTCCAGCGATCCGGACAGGCCGGCGGCGGCCATGTCCTCGGGGTGGCGGAAAAACTCGCGCAGCGCATATTGCACGCCGCGTCCCGTCGCCTCGACACGGCCCGCGATGCCACCGGCATTCAGCGGCTTGCCGGTCACGCAGGCGCGCGCATTGATGTCGGTGGTGTTCATGCGCCGGTATTGATCCGCGATCCAGGCCATCTCGCGTTCGCCAGTGCCCATGTCCGGTGCCGGCACGTTCTGGCTCGGATTGATCAGGTCGCGCTTGATCAGCTCATAGGCAAAGCGGCGGGTGATGCTTTCCAGCTCGTGCTCGTCCCATTCGCGCGGGTCCACGCACAGCCCGCCTTTCGATCCGCCGAACGGCGCCTCCACCAGCGCGCATTTATACGTCATCAGCGCCGCCAGCGCCTCGACCTCGTCCTGATTGACCGACAGCGCATAGCGGATACCGCCCTTGACCGGCTCCATATGTTCCGAATGCACGCTGCGATATCCGGTGAAGGTCTGGATCTTCCCGCGCAGCCGCACGCCGAAGCGCACAGTATAGGTGGCGTTGCAGACGCGGATCTTTTCTTCAAGCCCGGGGGGCAGGTCCATCAGCGCAACCGCGCGGTTGAACATAAGGTCCACGCTTTCGCGAAACGACGGCTCATTCAGGTGTTTCATCAGACGTTCCTTTTTCCCGGTCCTGCTCCGTGATGTTGCAAACGCTGTGCCAGATAGGCGTTAAACCACCGTGAAGGTCAGCGACTTTTTTGTCCACCCATGGGCCGGGCGAATCTCCTGCGCCTGTTTGCTCCGGGATTGCATAACAATCCGGAAACAGTCCCTGGGAAACGATAAAAACTGTCTCACATCATGGGGTTAAATGACGAAATAACTCTGGATTCAGCCTTAATTCTGTCACTAGGATCGCACAGATATTAACGCTCGACTGCCTATTTAAAGTGTTCTGCAACCCAAAGGTGATGCTATGACTGGCTTGGGAATTTGCCCATCCATCCGCAAGACCCCCACAAACGGCATGCGCATTTCTCGCACCGCCGGGAGTTTTGCGACACGTGACGATGGGGCCATAACAATTCTGTCGCTCTTTTTGTTCGTCGTCATGCTCGCCGCTGCCGGCCTGGGCATCGATGTCATGCGCCACGAAATGGCGCGCACCCATCTACAGGCGACGCTCGACAGCGCGGTTCTGGCCGGGGCCGGCGCCCCTGCCGATGCCACCGCCGACGACGTGAAATTCATCGTCGAGGATTACTTCGACGCAGCGGATCTGAGCCAGTATCTCAGCACCATCGATCCCGACACGGATATCGTCGCATCGCTCAATGCCAAAAGCGTCACCGCCTCGGTCGAGCTCGAGATGGACACCTTCCTGATGCGCCTGTCCGGCGTGGACACCCTGACAACCGCCGGCGGCGCCACCGCCGCTATCGCAGCACCACGCATGGAAATCGTGCTTGTGCTCGACGTGTCCGGCTCGATGGAGGGCGAGCGTTTGACCAAGATGAAATCCGCCGCCAAGCAATTCGTCACCGATGTGATGAGCGCCTCGGATCAGGGCACGACCACGATCTCGATCGTACCCTACAGCTGGTCGGTGACCCCCAGCGACGAGATGTTCGAGGCGCTCTCGGTGGATGTCCGCCACAATTATTCGACCTGCATCGACTTTCTCGAGTCCGATTTCGAGAAAACCGCCATCGACCCGGCGCGCAGCTACGGGCAGACGATCTATACCTCGCTCACCGGGTCTTTCGGCAATATCGGCATCGGTGATCCGACCGTCACCAACACGGCCTATAACCGGACGTGCTACACGGACGAGTATTTCCGCATCCTGCCCTATTCCAACTCGGTCACGGCGCTGCACAACAAGATCGACAGCCTCAAGGCCGCAGGCAGTACCTCGACGCATCTGGGCATGAAATGGGCCGCCGGCCTTCTGGACCCGGCCTTCGCGCCCGTGGTCAGCAGCCTGCAGCAGACCCGCACCAAAACGGATTCCAGCGGCAATCTCGTGACCTACAATATCGTCGATCCCTCTATCAATAACACGCCCGCGCTCTATTCGACCGGACAGGTTCTCAAAGTGGCCATCGTCATGGGCGATGGTGCCAATGACTGGACCTATGGCCTCGACGATCCCAACGGGCTGATGAACCCCGATATCGTGGAAAATCACACCCAGCCGGATTACCGCGGACCGGACTCATATCTCTACAGGGTCCAGTATACCGACGACGTCTTCAAATACCGGTATTTCGTCTTCAACCCGAGCTTCATCTCCTACAGTGAAATGAACTGCAACACGGGCTATTGGGTCTGCGTCTATGAATCCGAGGACATCACCAACTATTACCTCTATTCGACCTACTGGAACGACTACACCGACATCACCAACGGCGTGTATCTCACCCCGGCGCAGTTCAATGCTCTGCCCACCACGCTGCCCAACTTCGACAGTCAGGAGCGGCTGTCCTGGGAAGAGGCATGGGGCCTGATGACGCCCGATTTCTACTCGAGAACCACCTTTGATTACGCGCCGGACAACATGTTCTCGAGAAACGGCAATGGCAGCATTGCCCCCGAAACCAAGGACGACCTTATGGCCGACATCTGTAGCGCCACCAAGTCCAAGGGCATCGTCGTCTATACCATCGCCTTCGAGATGGGCGAATTCAACAGCGCGGCCGACCGGCTCGAGAACTGCGCCTCCTCCCCGTCGCAGCACTTCGATGCGACCACGGTGAACATCAGCCAGGCTTTCGGGTCGATCGCCGCCAATGTCCAGAAACTGAGGCTGACCCAATGATCTGCGCCCTGTCCAGACGGCTCCGGCGGTTCAGACGTGCCGAAGACGGCAATGCGTCGATCGAATTCGTGATTATTTTCCCGGTTTTCATGATGTTCCTGATCTTCGCACTCGAGCTCAGCTTCATCACCCTGCGCCATGCCATGCTGGAACGCGGTCTCGATCTGACCGTCCGGCAGATCCGGCTGGGCTATGCGACACCGCCCAACCATCCCACGATCAAGAACATGGTCTGCGAATTCGCTCGGCTCGGCGGCAACTGCACGGAAAACCTGCGCCTCGAAATGCGGCCGATCGATCCGCGGGCCTATGTCGGGCTGGATACAGTCGCGGATTGCACGGATCGGGCCGAGCCGACCGCGCCTGTCAAGCAGTTCACACCCGGTCAGCGCAACGATCTGATGATCCTGCGCGCCTGCCTGAAATACGACCCCCTGATGCCCGATGCCGTTCTGGGCCGTGCCCTGCAAAAGGATTCCAGCGGGCAATCCGCTGTCGTCTCCCTCTCCGCATTCGTGAACGAGCCATGATCCGATGACATATGCCCGCCTCAAATCCTTCCTGCTGCGCTTCCGCGACGGTGTCCAGGGCACGATCACCGTGGAGGCCGTGGTGATCGTCCCGATCCTGTTCTGGGCGCTTCAGGCAACCTTCGAGATCTTCGAGATGTATCGCTTCAAAAGCGTCCGCGAAAAGGCGACCTATACCGTCACCGACATGATCTCGCGCGAACAGGCCGTCATCGATCAGCCCTTTCTGGACGGCGCCAAACAGCTGTTCGACGAGTTCACCAACGGTGTTGGCGAAAATCAGCTGCGGGTGACCGTGGTCACCTTCGACACGTCGACGAATGAATATTCCGTTGTCTGGTCCCAGATCCGCGGCACAGGCCCGATGAACCCGCTGCAAACCTCCGATGTCGCGACCGATCACGACTCCCTGCCCACTCTGGGCAATGGCCGTCAGCTGATCATCGTGGAAAGCTGGTCGAATTACGAGCCGCGCCTCAATGCCGGCTTCGATCCCTCGGTCCCGGTCACGACCCGTGTGTTCACCGGCCCGCGCTTCGTGGAGAACATCCAATGCCCAAGCTGCACGCCGAGCAGCTGACGCCGCATCCGCCCTGCCCGTGATCAGCGCTTGTCCTGCCGCTCCGCTGCGTGCTGCGCCATCATTTGGGTCAGAAGCTCGGCCATCACCCGGGCCTGCGATCCCGGCGTCACGCCACCGATGCCCACGCGCCGCCCCATGCGCCACCACAGGCCCGGCTCCCAACGCCGTGGCCCGGCGTCGCTCCCGGCTCTCAGCTTCAGCATGAACCCGTTCGACGGCTTGAACGCCAAGGCCCCCCGCTCCAGCTGCTCGACATCCGCGACCCTGACCAGCACCTCGCCCGTGCTGCTGCGCAGCTCGCTGCGCGTCAGCTCCAGATGCGCCATCGTGGCATGGCGCATCTTGTTGCTCAGCCACAGCGCCGTCAGCCCCAGCGCGATCAGGAACGCGGTCCAGCCCGGATGCCCCGGCGGCTCGAACAGCGCCACATAGACCGCCAGCGCGCCCAGCATCAGCACCGTTCCCACACCGAGCACCCGCCGCGGGGGCGATGCCTTCAAAACCGCCAGAACCTCGTCCGCCATCCATGTCTCCCAACTTGCCGCTGCGGCTTGAAGCGTTCCGCCTGTGACCTGAGGCACCAGCTAAAGGCGAAACGCGTGCAACGATCGAACAAGGCACTGCATCTCGCGAAAATCTGTGGGTCAGGTTTTTCGCGACACGCTTTAGCCCGAAACCGCCCCGGACGCGAGGGGGTATCGCAGCGCGGCACTGCTCTGTGCCAGCACCTGTTGTCCCCCGCGCACAGCTTGCGTTCACCCGCTCACAGATCGCCCCATTGCGCGGGCCGCGTCCCGGCATATCTCTTGCCCCGAAAGGAGCCACTCCCATGTCCATCAGACCGACACTCGAAACCCACCGCGCCCAACCCACGCTCGAGGGCGCGGGAGTCCATCTCCACCGCGCCTTCGGCTTTCATAACCCCTCCGAGCTCGACCCCTTCCTGCTCTTCGACGATTTCCGCAACGACGATCCGGCGAAATACGCCAGCGGCTTTCCCTGGCATCCCCATCGCGGGATCGAGACGATCACCTATGTCCTCGAAGGCGAGGTCGATCACGGCGACAGCCTGGGCAATACCGGCACGCTCGGGGCGGGCGATGTGCAATGGATGACCGCCGGATCGGGCATCCTGCATCAGGAAATGCCGCGCGGCAACAGCCACGGCCAGATGCATGGCTTCCAGCTCTGGGCGAACCTGCCCTCGGCGCTCAAGATGACCGCACCACGCTATCAGGACGTCAAGGCCCCCGACATCCCCGTGGTGACCGATGACGACGGCACCCGCGTCCGGGTGATCGTCGGCAGCTTCTGGGGCCGCACCGGCCCGGTCGACGGCATCGCCGCCGATCCGCAATATCTCGATATCTCCGTCCCCCCCGGCGCCCGCAAGACCTTCAAGGTCGACACCTACCGGCGCGCCTTCGCCTATGTCTTCGCAGGCTCCGGCGCCTTCGCCGATACCAGCCAGCCCACCGGCATTCTGCTGGAAAAAGAGGTCATGGGCCAGGAGGTCAATATCCGCGACCTCTCGGGCGACCGCACGCTGGTGCGCTTCGGCACCGGCGACGAGGTAACGGTGCAGGCCGGTCCCGACGGGGTCCGCTTCCTGTTGATCTCCGGCGCTCCCATCCAGGAGCCGGTCGCCTGGCACGGCCCGATCGTGATGAACACCGCGCAGGAATTGCAACAGGCCATGGCCGAGCTGCGCAACGGCACCTTCATCAAACCCGCGCATTGACCTCTGCCCGAACCGCATGCGGGCGGCCCCTCAATGCCGCCCGTCACCCTGTCCCGAGGATCGCCCGGCTCAGCCGCGCTTGCGCCGCGCCACGACCCCTGCCAGCCCCAGCCCCGCCAGCAGCATCGGCAGCGTCGCCGGCAGCGGGATCGGCGCGGTCACTTCCGCCGAGAAATTGTCCCAGTAAAGCGTCCGGTCTGTGCCCGCCTGCGAGTTGTAATTCTGCAGGATCGCGTTCCCGATCCGCGTCGCCCCGTTCGCCCCGATCGTGCCGATCACTTCACCGTTCACCAAATACTCGAACTGCTCCGCCGCCCGATCAAGCTCGATGGTCAGGGTGTTGAACGCCTCCCATGCGAATCCCGATGGCGTGCCGGCAAACACGAAAGCCGCGCCATCCCAATACCGGAAGCCTGCGTCCTGCCCGGTGCCGGTGCCGAAATAATCGATGATCGGATAGGCCGTTATGGCATCTGCGGCATCGAACGCCGTTCCCCAGAAACCGCCAAGCCGCCCCCCCGTCTCGAACGCGGCGTCAAAGAACAGATCGATCGAGATCCGGTTGGCGCCGGCCGTATCGTATTTGCGGCCTTGCGTGTTGTAAAAAACGCTCGAGAAGGAAGACGGCCTGTTGTCGGCCCCGTCCGAGGCGGTGATCTCATGGGCCAGGCGATGATCTCCCATGAAGTCCTGGGATGAAAATCCCGCCGGTGCATAGCGGTCCACATACCAGCTTCCCGGAGCCTGCGTGTCCGACAAGGTCGGGTCGGCATCGAAGCTCTGCTGGGTGATGACCGTGGCATGTGCAAATGTGGTCGTCGTCAAAATCGTCGCTGCGGCCATGGCCGCCAATCGCATCTGTTTCATTGGATCTCCCTGTTCAAAATGTCTCTTCAAAATTGGCCGAAACCGCCCGACACCCTAATGGGATGCTCACATCCGGCCTCTTGCAGGCTTTCAAAACAATTAACATGACGCAAGTTCTTTCTCGACCGCACGCATGGCGCCTGCGGTTAAAACCTCTCATGAAAACAATATTTTCCGAGAATCCAGCAGAAAGAAGCCCGCCGCCACCCCTTCAAAGCGCGCCAAACTGCTTTGCTTTAGCTCACTATATTCACCACAGGCACCCACCCCCAGGGTCGCCTGCCCCATGTGCCGCGGACCCCCCGGCACAGCCGCCCCCCATACCAGCCCCCGGCCGCCCCCAACCCCACCAGCCGCATCCGTCTTACCAAGGCAGCCCCCGGATCGACACAGGCCACGCGATACCCGCCTGCCAGACGTCACTCCGCAAGGCCCTGCATCCGGACTGCATCGCGCCGCTGCCCGCGCACCCCTCCCTTCATCGTTCCCCAAATACTCGTAATGCTCCGCCGCAGCCCGCGCGGTGGCCCGGGTGATCGACCGCCTCGCCACCTTCAGGAGATGTCACCCTGAGACGCGAGCGATGCTCGTATCCGCAGGCGCAGGCTCCCACCCTGCACCAGACCCGGATCTCTCGATCTGCGATGTGACCCTTCCCGATCCGGTCTCCTATGACGCGATCGAAATGGCGGTGCGCATGATGCATTTGAACACTCTTTTGTGGCAGGCGCGCTGCCAGCCACGGGTCTCGCTGGCATGATGGCGCATAGCACAGCAAGGCCTGCGCGGCCCGCGCCCCTTCTCCCCCAAACCCGCCACCGCGACCGCCTCTCGGCCTTGTGCTGAAACGTGCCGACACCCAAATTAGGCAACACCAAAGGTTGACCTTCGCGCTATGAGTGTATCTGATGGGGATGTGCGGATGATGGCCATTGGGCCCATCTTCCCGAAGGCGTTTTGCGGTAGGTTCACGAGTGACATTCCAACTGCCCAGTCCCTAGGAGGACGCATGAACACCGCGCAATCCGGTCGAAAGCCGACCGATCCCAGTGACGAGACATCCATTTGCCTCGTTGCGACCAGCCGGATGATCTCGGAAGCCATCCAGCATTTTCTCAAGACTGAATATGGTTTCGATGTCACCGTCGCAGGCTCCATAGACGAGGTGCGCAGCCTTGTCGCAGACGGCAATATTCCCGACGTGATCCTGCTCGATCCGGCGAATACGGGCATCAAGGGGCTTGATGCGCTGTCACAGGCCGCCCGGGCCAGCAGCGACTCGAAAATCGTGCTCTTCACCCACAAGGTCGACACGAACCTGGCCAAGAACGCCTTGAGCAAGGGCGCCGACGGCATCATCTCGCATGGCCAGAGCCTCAGATCGCTTGTCAACGCCATCGGCCTGATCCAGAGCGGCGAGGTGTTCATTCCCGCCAACATCAATTCCGAACTGCATCACAACTGGGTCGAACCCGCCCGCCCCCGCAACGAGGCGTTGACGCATCGCGAAAAACGCATCCTGCAACTGGCCTCCGACGGCGGCACCAACAAGGAAATCGCCCAGGAACTCGGCATCACCGAAAGCCAGGTGAAGATGATCATGCGCACGCTCTGCGCCAAGCTGCAGGCGAAAAACCGCACCCATGCGGTTGTGCGTGCGAACCGGCTCGATCTGATCTGACGGCGCGCGGTCGGTTAACCCTTGGTGACAGGGCGCCCTGCACCGATCCCGCACCGACGCGATACCGACGTCATACCGACGTGATACCGAACGGGTTTTTCCTGCCTTTTCAGAGCGTTAACCGCGATTCGCGGCGGGTTCCGGAGTCACCGCCCTGCGCACCATATCCCAATAGATCGTCTCGACATCCGGCAGGCTCAACCGCCCCCCGTCCCGAAACCAGGTATTCACACCGGTCAACATGGCAATCACCGCCATCGTGGTGATCTTCGGCTCGGCCACATCGAACAGGCCCAGCGCCACGCCCCGCCGCAGAATGTGCTCCAGCTGATCCTCATAGCGCCGCCTAAGCCCTTCTATCACCTCGAAATTTTTCGGGCTGAGGTTACGCAGCTCCATATAGGAGACAAAGACCGCATCGGCCCGCTCGGTGTTGAACCGGATATGGAACCTTGCGAACCGCTCCAGCGCCTCCAGCGGGTGCTCGGGCGCCGCCTCCGCCTCCCAGGCTGTCAGAAGATCATCCATATGCGCCTTCATCAGATCGAACAGCAGGGTCTGCTTGTCGGGCGTGTAATTGTACAAGGCCCCCGCCTGCACCCCCACTTCACCGGCGATTTGTCTCATGGAAACAGCGGCATAGCCCTCCCGGGCAAAAAGGCGCAAGGCCGCCTCCCGCACCCGCGGGCCGGTGATGTCGGAATGCGATCCTTGGGTTCTGGCCATGGCGGTCAAATTATCTGAACACCCGTTCAGATCAAAGCCCTCGCTTGCCCTCGCCCCTCAAACAGTGGCAAGAGAGAGACAACACACCTGTCCCGAGGTCCGATCCATGCGCGCCGGCACCCTTGTTTTCTTGGCTTTCGCCACCATTCTACCGGCAGGCTGCACGCAGCTTCCCGCGCTTGACGACGCGATTGACCCCGCCCTGCGCGACGCGCCCTATCCCCAGCTTGTGCCCATCGAAACCCTTCGCGCCAGCGCTCCGGCCCCCGACCTCGGCGACGAAGACCGCAGCGAAATCGACGCCCGCACCGCCACCCTCCGCGCCCGCGCCGCCACCCTTCGCGGCGCCGTGATCGACCCCGACACCCGCGACCGCATGGCCCGTGGCGTGCAGGAAAGGTAAGGCCCCTGAAAACCTGCGTTGCAAGGCCCCGTCGAACCCGTTACATCGCGCGTCCAGACCACCCCGGAAGCGACGAATGGAGACCGACATGACAGACCCCCTGCGCCTTGGCATCGCCGGATTGGGGACCGTCGGCACCGGCGTCGTCAAGATCGTCCGCCAGAAAGCCAGCCTTCTGGCCGCGCGCGCCGGACGGCCCATCACGATCTCGGCCATCTCCGCGCGCACCCGCGACAAGGACCGCGGCGTGACCCTTTCCGACTACGCATGGGAGGATGATCCTGTCGCCCTTGCCACGCGTGACGATGTGGATGTGTTCGTCGAGCTGATGGGCGGCAGCGACGGGCCTGCCAAGGCTGCGACCGAAGCCGCCATCGCCGCGGGCAAGGACGTGGTCACCGCCAACAAGGCGATGCTGGCCCATCACGGGCAGGCTCTTGCAATCGCTGCAGAAAACGCCGGTCGCGTGCTGCGCTTCGAAGCCGCCGTGGCTGGCGGCATCCCGGTCATCAAGGCGCTGACCGAAGGGCTTGCCGGCAACGAGATCACCCGCGTGATGGGCGTGATGAACGGCACCTGCAACTACATCCTGACCCGTATGCAATCGGCGGGCCTGCCCTATGACACGGTGTTCGACGAGGCCGCGCAGCTTGGCTATCTCGAAGCCGATCCGACGCTGGATGTGGGCGGGATCGACGCCGGTCACAAGCTGTCCCTGCTAGCCTCCATCGCCTTCGGCACGCAGGTCGATTTCGACGCGGTCGATCTTGAAGGCATCGAGAAGGTGACGATCGCCGACATCCGCCATGCCGCCGATATGGACTACCGCATCAAGCTGCTTGGCGTCGCCCGGATGACCGGCCGTGGGCTTGAACAGCGCATGTCGCCCTGTCTTGTCCCCGCCGACAGCCCCCTCGGTCAGCTCGAGGGTGGCACCAACATGGTGGTGCTCGAGGGCGACATGGTCGAACAGATCGTCCTGCGCGGCCCCGGCGCGGGCGAAGGCCCCACGGCCAGCGCCGTGATGGCCGACGTGATGGACATCGCGCGCGGCTGTCGCGTATCGACCTTCGGACAGCCCGCCAAGGGCCTGCAAAAAGCCCAAAGCGCCCTCGGTGCGACGCCCGCCCCCTATTACCTGCGCATGGCGCTCGAAGATAAACCCGGCGCTCTGGCCAAGGTGGCCGCGGTGCTGGGCGAGGCGGGAATATCCATCGACCGGATGCGCCAGTATCGCCACGACGACACCACCGCCCCCGTGCTGATCGTGACCCACAAGACCACCCGCAGCGCGCTTGATGCGGCCCTTGACGCCATGTCGCGGCTGGACGTGGTGGCCACCGAGCCTGTCGCCCTGAGAATAGAAACCGTCTGACCGCGGGCATTCGAAAGACCCGCGCCACTTGTGCGCAAAGGGTGCTGCCGCTAATGCTTACGCGACTTGCATCAAACAAGGATTTGCCATGACCGCCGCCGACTTCAACGACCGCATGCTGTCTCTGGGCCTCGCCCGTGTCTCCGAGGCTGCGGCCCTCGCCTGTGCCGACCTGATCGGTCGCGGCGACGAGAAAGCCGCCGATCAGGCGGCAGTGAACGCCATGCGCGAACAGCTCAACATGCTCAGCATCAAGGGCGTCGTGGTGATCGGCGAAGGCGAACGCGACGAAGCCCCGATGCTCTATATCGGCGAAGAGGTGGGCACCGGCGATGGCCCCGGCGTCGATATCGCCCTCGACCCGCTCGAGGGCACGACCCTGACGGCCAAGGCCATGCCCAATGCGCTGACCGTGATCGCGATGGCCCCGCGCGGCACGCTGCTGCACGCCCCGGATGTCTATATGGACAAGCTGGCCATCGGGCCGGGCTATCCCACCGATGTCGTCTCGCTCGCCATGTCGCCGCGTGAGCGGGTCGAAGCCCTGGCCAAGGCCAAGGGCTGCAAGCCGTCGGATATCACCGTCTGCATCCTCGAACGCCCCCGCCACCAGGAGATGATCGCCGACGTGCGCAGCACGGGTGCGGCGATCCACCTGATCACCGACGGGGACGTTGCCGGCGTCATGCATTGCGCCGAGCCTGAGCAGACCGGGATCGACATGTATATGGGATCCGGCGGCGCCCCCGAAGGCGTGCTGGCCGCCAGCGCCCTGAAATGCATGGGTGGCCAGATCTGGGGCCGTCTTCTGTTCCGCAACGACGATGAAAAAGCCCGCGCCGCCAAGGCCGGGATCACCGATCTCGACCGCGTCTATTCGCGCGACGAGATGGTGACCGCCGATGTGATCATCGCGGCGACCGGAGTGACCGATGGCTCGGTCGTGTCGGGCATCAAGCGCCGCCCCGGTTACGTCGAAACCGAAACCGTGCTGATGCGGTCCAAGACCGGCTCGCTGCGCCGGATGATTTACCGCAACCCCACCCGCTGATCCGGCGGGGCGGGGGTGGACGCCTATCTCGGCATCGCGCATTCGCTGACCGGGCGGCGCTGGATCGGCCCCGGCGCCGAGATCGAGCGCCGCGCCGAAGCGATGGCCCAATCCACCGGCCTGCCCCGTCCGCTGTGCCAGACGCTCGCGCGGCTTGGCGTGCCCGAAACCGAGGCCGAGCCCTATCTCGAACCGTCGCTGCGCGACCTCTTGCCCGATCCGCGCAGCCTTCGGGACATGGAAACCGCCGCCGGCCGCTTCATCGCGGCGGTGCGCGGCCACGAGCGTATCGCGATCTTCGCGGATTACGACGTGGATGGCGGCTCATCCGCGGCGCTGTTGATCGACTGGCTGCGCCAGATGGGCCTTGCCGCGACGCTCTATATCCCCGACCGGATCGACGAGGGCTATGGCCCCAATGAACCCGCCATGGCCGAGCTTGCCGCAGCCCATGACCTGATCATCTGCGTGGATTGCGGCACGCTCAGCCATGACGCCATCGCAGCCGCGCGTGGCGCGGATGTCGTGATCCTCGATCACCACCTGGGCGGCGAGACGCTGCCGCCCGCACTTGCGGTGGTCAATCCCAACCGGCAGGACGAGACCGGTGATCTGGCGCATCTCTGCGCCGCCGCCGTCGTGTTCCTGATGCTGGTCGAAGCCGGGCGGCAGCTGCGCGCCCTTGGCGAGACAGGCCCCGACCTGTTGGCCATGCTCGATCTGGTGGCGCTGGCGACCGTGGCCGATGTCGCACCCCTGAAGGGCGTGAACCGCGCCTTTGTCCGGCAGGGTCTGCGCATCATGGCGCATCGCGACCGTCCGGGCCTTGTCGCGCTCAGCGATGTGGCGCGGCTCGATACGGCGCCCTCGGCTTATCACCTTGGCTTCGTGATGGGTCCGCGTGTCAATGCCGGGGGGCGGATCGGCAAGGCCGATCTGGGCGCACGGCTGCTGGCGACCCGCGACATCTCCGAGGCGCGATCCCTCGCTGAACGGCTGGATCAGCTGAATTCCGAGCGCCGCGACATCGAAGCCGGCGTGCGCGCCGCCGCCCTCGCGCAGGCCGAGGCACGCGGACTGGACGCGCCGCTGGTCTGGGCTGCGGGCGAAGGATGGCATCCCGGTGTGGTGGGGATCGTGGCCTCGCGGCTCAAGGAACTGACGAACCGCCCCGCCATCGTGATCGGCATGGATGGCGACGAGGGAAAAGGCTCGGGCCGGTCCATATCGGGCGTCGATCTGGGCGCGTCGATCCAGCGTCTTGCCGCCGAGGGGCTGCTCATCAAGGGCGGCGGGCACCGCATGGCCGCAGGTCTCACCGTGGCGCGCGATCGACTCGAAGCCGCGATGGAGCGCCTGTCCGAATTGCTCGACCGGCAAGGATCAGGCGCCGCAGGCCCCGCCGATCTGCGGCTTGATGGCGTCCTTATGCCCGGCGCCGCCACGGTCGAGCTGGTCGAGCGGATCGAAGCCGCCGGTCCCTTCGGCGCAGGCGCGCCGGGGCCGCGCTATGTCTTTCCCGACATGCAGATCGGCTTTGCCAAGCGGGTGGGCGATGCGCATCTGAAACTGCGCTTCGGCGACGGATTGTCCGGTCAGCTCGACGCCATCGCCTTCGGCGCCTTCGACAGCCCGCTCGGGCAGGCGCTGATGTCGCATGGCGGCGCGCGGTTCCATCTGGCCGGTCGGATCGGGATCAACGAATGGGGCGGGCGCCGCAGCGCGCAGCTCCAGCTGGAAGACGCGGCTCCTGCCTGACATTGGCAAGCGCGCCCTTTTCCCGGCGCTCCAGAGGCGGCTCCAAGGCCCCTGACACGTCACGAACAGGCCGGATCGCATCCCCCGAAAACGGCGCAGACAGCTCGCCTGCCCGGCATTTCGGAAATTGTCGGCATTGGTGAAAAAACTGCTTGAACAGGTCAGGTCACTTCTCTAGATAGCCATTCACGCGCAGCAGTGGCCCGTTCGTCTATCGGTTAGGACGCCAGGTTTTCAACCTGGAAAGAGGGGTTCGATTCCCCTACGGGCTGCCACTCCTCCCCCAGAAAATTACCAAGCAAAATCTGACAGCGTCCGGTGTGGCGCTCTGCCCGATTGAATTGCGTTAGCCCATCCGGCAGGTCGTCATCTGGGACCCGACAGGCCAGACAGGCCAAAGGCCCGGCACCACCTCGCTTGCTGCGAAGCCTTCAGGCACAAGATAGCCGTGCCCCCGCCCCCGGACCAAGGCGCAGCGAACCATCCGGAAGCTGCCCCCGAAGGCCCGGGCCTCAGGTCTTGCCGCGCATCGCATTGCGCAAGGCCTCGCCAAGCGCACCTTGCGCGCTCTCGCGCGGCTCGGACTTGGTGCTGGTCTTGGGCGGCTGCGACTTGTGCGGCCTGCGGCCTGTGGGTTTCTTCTCCTGCGAAGGTGTTTGCCCCTCGGACTTGGCCTTGCGCATGCTCAGCCCGATGCGCTTGCGGGCCACATCCACCTCGACCACCCGCACCCGGACCACGTCCCCGGCCTTGACAACCTCATGCGGGTCCTTGACGAACCTGTCCGCCAGCTGGCTGACATGCACCAGCCCATCCTGATGCACGCCGATATCCACGAAAGCGCCGAAGGCCGCCACATTCGTCACCGTTCCCTCCAGCGACATGCCGGGGCGCAAATCCTTGATGTCGTCGATGCCCTCGGCGAAGCGGGCGGTCACGAAATCGGGCCTCGGGTCACGGCCGGGCTTTTCAAGCTCCCCCAGAATATCGCGCACCGTGGGCAGGCCGAAACGGTCATCCACGAAATCTGCTGCATTCAACCCGCGCAGGGCCTCCGGTGCGCCCATGATCGCCCGTATGTCGCGGCCACAGGCCTGCACGATGCGCCGGGCGACGTCATAGGCTTCCGGATGCACCGAGGTGGCGTCCAGCGGCTCGCTGCCATCGCGCAGCCGCAAGAATCCCGCGCATTGCTCAAACGCCTTCGGCCCCATCCCCGAGACCTTGAGCAGCGCCTTGCGCGACTCGAACCGACCCTGTGCGTCGCGATGCGCCACGATGGACTGTGCAAGCGACGGCCCCACCCCCGCCACCCGCGCCAGAAGCGGCGCCGACGCCATGTTCAGATCGACGCCCACCGCGTTCACCGCATCCTCGACCACCGCATCGAGCGCCTGCGTCAGACGGCGCTGATCGACATCATGCTGATATTGTCCCACGCCGATGGATTGCGGGGTGATCTTCACCAGTTCGGCCAGCGGATCCTGCAGCCGCCGTGCGATCGACACCGCCCCGCGCAGGGACACATCCAGATCGGGAAATTCCTCGGCCGCAAGTTCCGATGCCGAATAGACCGAAGCCCCCGCCTCGGACACGATCACGCTTGCAGGGCGCGCGCTACCCTTGGGCAGCTGCTTGAGCGTGTCGGCGACCAGCCGCTCGGTTTCGCGGCTCGCCGTCCCGTTGCCGATGGCGATCAGCTCGACCCCGTGGCGCGCGATCATCGCGGTGATCACGGCCTGTGCGCCCGCCACATCCATACGCGGCTGAAACGGATAGAGCGTCGCGGTCTCCAGAAGCTTGCCCGTGGCATCCACCACCGCCGCCTTGACCCCGGTGCGAATGCCGGGATCAAGCCCGAGCGTCGGGCGCGGCCCCGCCGGGGCCGCCAGCAGAAGATCGCGCAGGTTGCGGGCAAAGACGGTGATAGCCTCTTCATGCGCACGTTTGCGCAGCGTGCCCATCAGATCGACATACATCGTCAGACTGAGCTTGACCCGCCATGTCCAGCCCGCCACCTCGCGCAGCCACTGATCCCCCGGCGCGTTGCCTGCAATGCCGATCGCCGCCTCGATCATGGCGATGGCGCGCGGGGCGTCGGTTTCGGGATCGGGGGCGATATCGACGGTGACGATCTCTTCCTTGGCCGCGCGCAGAATCGCCAGCGCCCGATGCGACGGGATGCTCGCCCATTTTTCACGGTGATCGAAATAATCCGAGAACTTGACCCCCGCCTCTTCCTTGCCCGGCTGGACCCGTGCGGTGATCAGCGCGGTCTCCTGCATGAAGCTACGCAAGCGCCCCAGCAGATCGGCGTTTTCGCTCAATTCCTCCACGAGGATATCCCTCGCGCCCTCCAGCGCGGCTTTGGCATCCGCCACCGCCTCGCTCAGATACCCCGCAGCCAGATCCTCGGGCCGGGCCGCGCGATCCTCCAGGATGGCGCGCAACAGCGGCTCAAGCCCGTTTTCGCGCGCGATCATCGCCTTGGTGCGGCGCTTCGGCTTGAACGGCAGATAGATGTCTTCAAGTGCGGCCTTGGTGTCCGCACCGGCAATGCTTCGCTCCAGCGCCTCGGTCAGCTTGCCCTGCTCCTTGATCGAGCCAAGGATGACCGCGCGACGCGCCTCAAGCTCGCGCAAATAGCCCAGCCTGTCAGCGAGGGTCCGCAACTGCGTGTCGTCAAGGCCTCCGGTCGCTTCCTTGCGATAGCGGGCCACGAAAGGCACCGTCGCCCCCCCATCAAGAAGCTGGACGGTCGCACTCACCTGATCGGGTCGGGCATTGATCTCGGTGGCGATGATGCGGGCAATGCGCTCTGCGGTCTGGGTCAAATCACGCGTCCTCTGCTGTGCGGAACTCCCTGATACAAGGCGCCGACACCAGAGAAAAGGGGCTCACGCCCCCGGGCCTCACGCCCTCGCGCAAGGCTGTTGCACAGGCCGCATCGCCCCGGCAGGACGGATCATCAGAAGGGTTGGCGCATCAAGCCTGAACGGCGCTCAGGACATATCGCTTGCGGCCATTATGCTGCACCGTCGTCAGCAATCCGCGTGTTTCAAGCGACTGTATCACCCTGTATTTGCTCGCACGCGAGATCTGATCCAGCAAGGGATGATTGGCCAGATCCGCGGCTTTGAAATGCTCTTTTTCTTCCAAAAGCTGCACCGTCGCGGCCAGCGCATCAAGTTCCGCAGGGCTCAGATCCCCCATCCCGAGATCCGCCTCAAGCGTTCTCAAAGCGATACGCAAGCGCGCCATGGCTGACAAAAGAGTGGACTCTACCATATCGATTTTAATCCTGAATTTCAAAATTTTCAGTCGTCCCATCGCCTCGCAGGGCTGATAAACACACGCAAACCGCGAAAAAATCAGCTTGGGAGACAACGGGCCGCGGTCAAGAAAACAACTCGTTTACCATTACCATTGCGTTACAAGTCTCGTGAATTGGCACATTCTGCTTCAAATGCGGAAATCCTAGCACCCGGAACGAAAATAACAAGATGTCTTGCATGCGGCGCACCCGGCCCGGGCCTGCCTTGCAACCGGTCTCGTGTCACCTGCCCCGTGTCACCCGCCCCTTGTCAGCCAGGGCCGCCGCCCCTTCTGCCCTCATGGCTCACCCCCCCTCGGATGGATCATGAACCACATGCCGCCCTCGCCCCGCCGCCTTGGCGGCGTAAAGCGCGCGGTCGGCATCGTCCATCATCTGCGCGATCATCGCCCCCGCCTCCCGCGTGACATAGCTTCGGCTCAAGGCCGCGCCGATGCTGGCCGAGATTTCCAGCGGCCTGCCCTCCCACCGCATCGGCTCCTCGAGGCGCGCGATCAGCCGCCTTGCGATATCATCCACCCGCGCGCGATCCACCGGCCCCTCGAGGATCACCACGAACTCATCCCCGCCAAGACGCAGCACCCTGTCACTGTCGCGCGTCTCGGCCCGCATGATGCCAGCCGCTTGCTGCAACACATGATCGCCAGCCGCATGTCCCAGCGTGTCGTTGACCGCCTTGAAGAAATCGAGATCAAGATTCAGCAGCGCAAAGTCACTCCCGGCATCGATCAGCCGTGTCAGAAGCGGCTCCAGCACGCGCCGGTTGCCAAGCCCGGTCAGCGTATCGGTAAAGGCCTTTTCCTCCGCCGCGATGCGCGCGCCCTGCAGCCGCAGGTTCAACTTGCGCGACGCCTCCATCGCGACAGATTTCGCCTCGATCAGATAGAGCATCTCGACAGCCAGATCGGTCGCCGCGAAATCCCCCGCCGTCAGGGAAAAATCGCGCACCGCCTCCTGCAGGGCAATGCCGAAGGACAGGTTGACCACCGCCCCCCCGGCCACCGGCACGAACACTCCCTTCAGCCCCGTGGCCGGAGGCTGGCGCAGCCGCAGCCGCAAACGCACCGCGCCGCCGTCCATCAGAAGATCGACCCTGTCGTCGATGCGCGGGCGGCGCAGCTCGAAGAGATCGGCAAACCGGCGCCCCACCACGCCCGAGCGCGCATCGAGCTTGGCCAGCATCGGGCCTGCATGGACGATCCACCCTTCCCGGTCCAGCCGCGCATGCATCGGGCAGAGCACATCCAAAGCCGCCTGATCCGGCGGCGCTGCCGCGCCGCAATCCCTCACCCGAACGCTCCGAGGGAAAACGCCCGACCCCTTGCATGATCGGCGCTCAGAAAGTCGATCTCCACACGCTCCACACCGGCCTGCTCGCCCTTGTGCTCCAGTAGCACAAGCGCGCCGTAATCGTCCGCCAGCGCCCGGAAAAGACCCACCGCCAGATGGCCAAAGCCTTGCCCGGGGCTGTTCGCTGCACCGATCCGCAGACAGAACCGGCCGTCCGCCTCTTCTGACACATCCACCGGCGGCAGACGCAGCTCCGACACCGCAAGCGCCGCGCGCCCCGGCAGGTCTTCCAGTGAATGAAGCACCTCCTCGAACGTGTCTCCCCCGAAGCGTAAGAGCCGCCGCACAGCCGCCGCATTGGGATGCGAGACAAGATATGTCCCGATATCCTCCAGGATGTCCGCCTGCGGCCTGTCCAGTGCAGCCGCCACCGCCGCCAGCAGACGCGGCGTGATCTCGGGATCGTAATTCAGCATCGCCTCGAACTCGGAAAACCCCAGATCGAGGCCGCGCATGATCGCCTGCCATGTATCGCGCCCATATGTATCGCACACGAACCGCTCCACCGCGCGGTTGACCAATCCTTGCATTCAAGGCTCCCTTCTCCGAAGGCTCGGGTTTCCGACAGGCACGAGGATCGCGTTTGAGGATTAAAACCTCCTCAACAGATCAAATTGACGCGAAATTCTTTGGGGGTCGGACGATGGGTCAGCGACCCGGCCTCACGCCTGCGCGCACCGGATTTCACCGATACGATACCGACGTAATACCGACGTTATACCGACGCGATACCGAAGCCGTTTTTCAGAAGTCCGTGGGCGCCCCGCCCTCGGCCTTGCGCCGCTCCACGAAGGCCGCCAGTTCCTCATGGATGGCCACCTCCATCGGCGGCGGCTCGAAGCTTGCGATGATGTCGTGAAAGACCTGATGCGCTCTCTGCGCCGTCCAGGCAGCCCCCGCCGCCTCCCATGCCTCGTAGTTGCTCCAATCGCTCAGAAAGGGCTGATAGAAGGCCGTGGTATAGCGGTCCTGCGTGTGCTGGATGCCAAAGTAATGACCCTCGCAGCCCACCTCACGCACCGCCTCGAGCGCGATGTCCTCGGGGCCGGTCGCGGTCAGGGTAGGGTCCATATAGCGTTGAATATGCTGTAAAATTTCGCAATCCATCACGAATTTCTCGGGGCTGGCGATCAGCCCACCCTCCAGCCACCCGGCGGCGTGATAGACCATGTTGGCGCCCGACTGCACCGCCGACCACAGGCTGTTCGAGGTCTCCCACATGGCCTGCCCATCGGGCACATTCGCGGCACATACCCCGCTGGCCCGCATCGGCAGACCGTAGAACCGCGCCATCTGCCCGGTCATCTGCGTGGCGCGCATGTATTCCGGCGTCCCGAATGCTGGCGCTCCGGTTTTCATATCCACATTCGATGTGAAAGTCCCGATCGCACAACACGCCCCCGGCCGGATGATCTGCGCCAGCACCACCGCGCACAATCCCTCCGCCAGACTCAACGTCACCGCCCCCGACATCGTAACCGGCGCCATCGCCCCGGCCAAGGTGAACGGCGTGACCACAAGCCCCTGATTGCGCCGCGCCACCCGCATCCAGCCATCCAGCATGGGGTAGTCATGCTTGAGCGGCGAGGTGGAATTGATGTTGGTGTACATATGCGGCCGCGCCTCGAATTCGGCATCGCTCAGCCCGGCTGCGATCCGGACCATTTCCATCACGTCCTCGACCCGCTCTTTGCCCAGACAATAGGCATGGGCCACCTTGTCGGTCAGGGTCAGCTTGTCATAGAGCACATCCAGATGGCGCACGCTGGCATGGATATCCTGCGGTTCCACCGGATAGCCGCCGATGAAATGCACGCAGTTGAAATACTGGCTCAGTTTCAAAAGGTTGCGGCACATCTCACGATTGCCCGCCACCTTGCGGCCGAGAGCCAAATCCCAGTAATTCGGCGGCGACGAGACATTGCCGAACACCATGTGGCGCCCCCCGATGGCAAGCTGTCTTGCAGGATTGCGGGGCGTGATCGTCCATTCGCGCGGCGCCCTTGCGATCATCTCCATCACGAAGTCGCGGCCCATGCGCACATTCTCGTCGCGTATGGTGCAGCCTCCCGATCCGCGCAGGATGTCCAGAGCCTCGGGGTTCAGAAACTCGATCCCGATCTCTTCGAGAATCCGCATCGCGCCATCATGGATCGCGGCGATCCCGGCCTCATCCAGTGGCTCGACGGGCCGGTCGATATTGACCGGCGGCGCCCATGGCATCTGCTCGATCGCCGCGGTGCCCCGGCGCTCCGCGTTGCCTGCCCGCCCGCCCGCGCGCTGCCTGCGTCTCAAAGCTTTTGCCATCGCCGGGATTCCTTTTGCGGCTCTGGATCATGGAACCACCGCACAAGGCCTTGCGTTTGCCGCTTTGCGACTGATGCTGTCGTTTTTGGAGAATTGGCCCGCGTTGCTCAGAGGCGCGCCGGCATCAATGCACAGGCCCGCCCGGTCCGGGTCGGCGACCAGTCCATATGATATACACCGCGAGACTGCCCACCACGATCGCACCGCCGACGATCATCATGGGTGTCGGCGCCTCGCCCGTGCCCACCCAGACCCAGACCGGCCCCAGTACGGTTTCCAGCAACAAAAGCAGGCTCACATTCGATGCATGCGTATAGCGCGAGGCCAGCGACAGCGTGAAGAAAGATACCGGCAGGATGACCAGACCGGTCACGGCAATCGCCCAGACATTGCCATTGGTCATGGCCTGCGGCCCCGCCACACCTAGCGCCGTGGCCCCGGCCAGCGCGGCCCCCACCCCGATCACAAGAAGGATCGGCAATTGCGGACGACGGCGCATCACCACGAAGTTGAGTGCCAGCACCAGCGCCGTACCAAGCCCGAACAACGCCCCATAGAGCGAATTCCGGTCCAGCCCGATCTGGCCCTTGTCGCCGCTGAAAACCGCGATCCCGATCCCCGTCATCACCGCAGCGATGGTGACCCAAGTGGCCCTCCGCGTCGGCTCACCAAGGATCAACCACGCCAGGATCGCCGAAAAGATCGGCACGGTCGCCAGCCCGAACAGCACCACGGCGACCGGCGCCACCGATATGCCAAGGCCGAACAAGGTGGCGTTGAAGAACTGACACACCACGATGGTCAGGCCAAAGCCCGAGCCAAGGATCAGCAGGTCTGCGCGCCGGTCGCGGCTGAGGATCGCCCACATCACCAGCATGGCCACCCCCATCAGAAGACCGCGCCAGGCGACCATCTCGAAGCCGCCCATCTCGGACCAGCGCATGAACATCGTGTCGGGCGTCAGAACCAGCGTTCCGAACACCGCCAGCAGGATCCCGAACAGCGGGTGCCGCGTCATGCCAGCATCCAGGCCGGCAGATGCCCGATATCCGGCAGCACGGCATCCGCCAGCGGCGCCAGATCGTCATGGCCGGCAAGACCAGTCAGAACGCCCACCGTCTGCATCCCCGCCGCACGGCCCGCCAGCAGGTCATGCGTGCTGTCGCCGACCATCACCACCCGTTCGGGCAAAAGGCTGACATGGCGGGCAAAAGCCAGCAGCGGCCCCGGCGCGGGTTTCGCGCCATGTCCTGAATCGAACCCGGCAATGAAATCGAAATGTTCCTCGACCCCGGCACTGCGCAAATGGCTGCGGGCACCGTATTCGGTATCATTGGTCATCACGCCAAGGGCGATGCCCTGTGCCGCCAAACCCTCGAGAAACGCCGCCAGCGGCACCGCGGGCGCCAGCGGCGCTTCGGCGGCACTCATCATGAGCAGATATTCGATCTCCTCGATGCTGCGCTCCGGCAGGGCGCGGCCCATGCATTCGGCGGCCTCGCGATTGGTGCCCGCGATCACCGGGCTTTGCGGATTGAAGCGGCCATTCTCGAGATCGAAGTCGATTTCAAGCGCGATCCGGGCCATGGTCGCCGGCTCTCCGCCCGCCAGGTCATGGATCGTGGTCTGCGCCCAGACATTCCATGTGGCATTGAAATCGAACAGCGTGCCATCCTTGTCAAAGAGAATGCCGTCAATCTTTCTTGCGATCCCCGAGGCAATGGTCGTCATGTCCAGTTGACCTGCTGCCCGCCCGGAAGAGCCGCACGGGCCCGCATCGGCATGTCGTTCTCGATGCCCAATGCGCTGCAACATTGCACGACCCAGGCATCATCCATCAGGATGAAATCCAGAACGGATCCAAGAAACTCAACATCTTGCGCGTTTTCCCTCATGTCGGCCTCGGAAACCCCGGTGGCGCCCATGAAAACGGGCAAAAGATCTTCGTTCCCCGCAAGCCACCCCAGGCAGCGCAAGGCGACTGTTTCGGCATTATCCTGCGTCAGCGTCAAAATGATTAATTCCCGGAAAGGTTTTCTTAACCACTCACAGGGATAGTCATGGTCACGAAAAGAGCAAGTCCGAAAGGCAACCTCCGATGTCCGGCAAAATTCTCATCCTCGACGACCTTGCGACCAACAGGATCGTCCTGAAGGTCAAGCTGTCGGCCGCCTATTACGACGTGATCCAGGCGCGCACCGGGGCCGAGGCGTTGGCGCTGGCGGCGCGGGAAAACCCGGATCTGGTGATCTGCGCGCCCACCCTCAGCGATATGTCGAGCCATGGCTTTGTCCAAAGCCTCAAGGTCCGCGACGGGGTCGAGGCGGCGCCGGTCATCATGTTCCTGCATCACGACGATCATCAGGCGCGGCTTGCCGCGCTGCAATCCGGTGCCGACGAGATCCTCGTCAAACCCGTGGATGAGAGCATGCTGCTCGCACGGCTGCGCAGCCTTCTGCGCCAGCATCAGATGGCCCGTGACCTGCGCGTTCATGCCGGCACGGCATCGGCATTGGGATTCGCTGAAACCGCACCGATTTTCGACCGGATATGCCATATCGGACTTGTGGCGCATGGCCAGAAAGAGGCTGTCGCGCTGGCTGCCAAACTGGGTCAGCTCAGCCGTTGCCAGGTCAAGCCGCTCGACCCCGAAAGCGCGCTGGTACACCCGCGCGACGGCACCGTGCCGGATCTGTACCTGCTCCGGGTCTGTGTGGGCAGCCGCGATGAGAGCGTCGACCTGATCGCACGGCTCAACGCATCGCCGCACAGCCGCAAACGCCCGATCATCGCCCTGCTTTCCCCCGATGCGGCCGGCCTCACGCCGGGGCTGCTGGATATGGGAGCAGATGACGTGATCGACGAAACCTGCGACACGCGCGAATTGCAGTTGCGGCTCGACCGGCAACTGGCCCGTGCCCGCAAGGCCGAATCCATGCGCGAACAGCTCCAGACCGGGCTTGAAGCGGCGGTGATCGATCCTCTGACCGGCCTATATAACCGCCGCTATGCCCTGCCCTTCCTCGACCGGTTGATCGACGAGACCCGGCGCGACGGGCGCGGATTTGCGGTGATGGTGGCCGATCTCGATCATTTCAAGCGAATCAATGATCGTCACGGGCACGCCGCCGGGGATGCCGTGCTCAGCCAGATCGCGCGCCTGTTGAAATCCAACTTGCGCGACGAAGACATGATCGCCCGTATCGGCGGCGAAGAATTCCTGATCGTCATGCCCGATACGGGCCGCGACGAAGCGAGCCGCATGGCGCGGCGGCTCTGCGCGGCGGTCCGGCGCAGCCCCTTGCACGTGATGTCCAGCGAGGCGCCGTTGAACGTGACCATCAGCATCGGCGCCACCCTTGGCCATCCCCGGCCCGATGCGGAAACGCCACGGGTGGACACCCTTCTGGACGAGGCCGACCGCGCGCTTTATGGCTCGAAATCCGATGGGCGCAACATGGTGACCTTCAGCCGCCGCCCCGCCGCGTGATCCGCCCCAAGACATCCCCGGTAGCGCGTTACCTGTCGCGACCGCGCTGCCAACCCGCTTCGAGCCTGTCCGCAAAGGCCGCCCGCTCCTGCGGTTCCATGCCTTCCAGCCGGTCCACCAAAAGCCCCTGTCCAAGCTCCAGCCGAGCGACCAGCATCCCGCGGATACGCGCCATATGCCCCTCGATCGCCATCCGGTCGAACGGTGTCTTGCGCAGATCGGCAATCAGCGCATCGAATGCCGCGCGCTGCTCGGCGCGGCCGGGCCTGCCGTCGCGATAGGCCTCGCGCAGCTGCCGGGCGATCGCGCGCCGGTCGCGCTCGTCCAGCGCGCGGGTCATCGGCCCGCCAGCCGCGTCGATACCGGGCGCGTGATGCCTGCCATGCCCTCCCCCGCCCGAGATCAGATGGCCCGCAACCGCCCCTGCCACCAAAAGGTTCAGCGCAAGCGACACCACCAGAAGACCGCGCATCCACTTGCCCATCGGGGCTTTATCGCGTTTCGGCTGTTCTTGATCCTGCGCCATCACAGCGATCCTTCTGCAAGATCGAACCCCGCCCCCGGAGCGAGATCGACGATATAGGCGGCGTCAGGCGCCGAGAAATAGGCCTCCACCTGCTCGGGCGGACTGAACCCGATCCAGATGCCGGCCACTGTCGCAGCGGCGAGCCCTCCCATGGCGGGCCATCCGCCAAGCGCCCGGACCGCCTGAAGCAGGCGACCGCCGCGCGCCCGAGGCGCGCGGGCGCATGGGCGCTGCATGTCGGACTGAACCGTCTCGGCATCGGCCAGCACCCTTGCCAGCAGGGCGCTCGACGGCTCGAGCGGGGTCGCACGCGCTGCCTTGAAACAGGCATCGAGCGCCCGGATGTCGTCTTGGTCTTTACTCATCGGTGAACCCCAATTCCTCGCGCCGATCGATCAGATCGGCCGACAATGCCCGTTTCCCTCGCGCCAGCAGACTTTCTACCGCCTCGACGCTGATTTCCATGATCTCGGCGATCTGCGGATTGCCCAGATCCTCGATATGGCGCAGCACAATCGCCTGACGCTGCCTGTCGGGCAGCCGGTCCAGCGCCTCTTGCAGGGCTTTCGCCCGCTCGGCCCCCTGAAGAAGCGCCACCGCCCCCTTGGCCGGGTCCACCGGCTCGGCCGCGGCGTCCAGCGCGGAGGGTCGGGCCTGACGCCTGCGGTCGATGCACAGATTGGCCACGACGCGATAAAGCCAGGTGGTCACCATCGCCTCGCCCTGCCGCCAGTTCGGGGCGATCTTCCACAGCCGCAGCATGGCCTCCTGGGCCACGTCCTCGGCCTCGGCGGCATTGCCCAGCAACCTGTAGGCATGATTGAGAAGCCGTGGTGTCAGACGCAGGGTCAAGGCTTGCGCGGCGAGCCTGTCACCATTGGCGAAGAGCACCAGCAAGGCCTCGTCCGACATGTCGCTCATCGCATCCAGTGGCATATCCCCTGTCCCCGGCCTTCATGATGCGCCCCGTGGCGTGGCACGGCAACCCCGGGCCATATGCGGCCCGGGGATCCGATCCGTCGCACGGGCGCGGATCAGTCGGCCCCACCACGCTGCATGTGATCGCGCCGCTGCATGCCGGCTCCATCGCCCTGCCCGGAATAGTAATGATGATGCGTGTGGTAATGGATCTCGCTGACACCGCCACCCTGCGCATGACCCTCGTGGCTGGCGCGCATGTGATGGCCTTTCATCCCATGCTCGTCTTTGTCATGCCCGTGCCGGTAATGGCCTTCCTTATGATACCCCTGTCCGCCATGTCCCTTGCCATCACGGGCCCGGGACATCCGTTCGGCGCGCATATTGGCCATGTCCTCGAATTCTTCGGCCGAGATCGCGCCATCCCCGTCAGCGTCGTGACGGTCGAACATCCGTCCCATGCGTCCCGCCTGCATCTCTTCCATGCTGAGCAGGCCGTCTCCGTCACTGTCCTGACGGGCGATCATCTGTTCGACGCGCCGGGCCATGCGCTCCATCATGCGCGCTTGCATCCGCTCGGCCATTTCCTGCGGTGACAGCTTGCCGTCGCCATCCGCATCAGCCGCGCCAAAACGGGCCTGCGCCTGTGCCGCCATCTCGTCTCGGGTGATCCGACCGTCACCATCGGCGTCGAGCTCCTCGAAATCAAAGGCCGGACCATGCTGACCGCCTCCCATGTCGCCCTGCATGGCTTGCTGCGCGACGCCCAGACCGGCTGTCGCAATAATCAGGGCCGTTACGGCTCCGGTCATCAGATAGGTGCGTTTCATGGCAATCTTCTCCTTTGCTTTCCTATACTGCGAGACCGGCACCCTGGCCGGTTCACAAGGTCATACGGACCAGCCGCAAGGTTCCGTCGCATTGAACCCCGTCAATACTTCACGCTTGCGTGATCGCCGCCGGACCCTGCCGTTTTGCACGCCCGGCATTTGCGACATCACGACGCAATGACCACCTGACATCTTCATATCCTTTGGTGAATGGCCCATTGTCGGACCCTGACCGGAAAGGACGATCATGGCCAACGCGCAGCACCACGAGCACGAGCACGACCTTGAGCAAGAGGGCGAGCGGCAATTATGGCCGGCGCTGCGCAAGGGATTTCGGCGCAAATGCCCCAATTGCGGCAGTGGCCCGATGCTCAAAAGCTATCTCAAGGTGCGCGATACCTGCACGGTCTGCCGCGAGGATCTCAGCCACCACCGCGCCGATGACGGCCCGGCCTATCTGACGATCCTGATCGTCGGTCACCTCATGGCGCCGCTGCTGCACATCGCATTCGTCGCATGGCGGCCCGAACCCCTGGTGCTGTTCACCATTTTCGCGGTTGGATGCGTGACCCTCTCGCTGTATCTTCTGCCGCGACTGAAGGGGATGATCGTGGCCTTTCAATGGGCGCGACAGATGCACGGGTTCGGAAACCCGGCCTGAACCCCCCTTTCGGCGACGAAAGGGCTGACATGACCACGCCAGACAAAACCGCCATCCGGAATGCGTCCACGGTGATCGCGCTGCGGGATCGCCGGAACGACCCGCATGTCCTGATGGGCCAGCGCGGCGCGACCGCGGCTTTCATGCCCAACAAGTTCGTCTTTCCGGGCGGCGCAGTGGATGAAGCGGATGCTTCGGTGCCGCTGGCCCGCCCCCTGCCCGGCCTGTGCGCCCAACGCCTGACCGAGGAGTCTCCGCGCGATCTGGCCCATGCGCTGGCCGCGGCCGCCATCCGCGAATTATGGGAAGAAACCGGCCTCATGCTGGGTCGTCCCGGCGATTGGCCCTCGCCTGCCGTTCCCGCCGACTGGACGAGCTTTGCGGATCGTGGCCTTCTGCCAAGCGCCGAGGCGCTGCAATTCGTGTTTCGCGCCATCACGCCTCCGGGACGCCCGCGCCGCTTCGATGCGCGGTTCTTTCTGGTGGATGCCGATGCGATCGCCGGTGATCTGGATGATTTTTCGGCCGCCTGCGACGAGCTTTCGCATCTGCAATGGGTGCCGCTGGCGCGGGTACGGGATTTCGACCTGCCCTTCATCACCGAAGTCGTGCTGGCCGAGATCGCCGCCCGCGTGGAGGATGCCAAGCCGCCCGCATCCGTGCCGTTCTTCCGCAATGACGACGAGGAAAGCCTGTTTCTGCGCCTTCAGGGCAAAAGCCCCATGGCGCGGACCTGACCGGCCTGACCTGACGTGCCGCAGATCTCAGCCCAGCAATACAAGCGCCAGAATGCTGCCGGTCAGCAGGGTGATGCCGACCGCTTCGCGCAGCGTCAGTTTCTCGCGAAAGACCAGCCACGAGACGAGCAGCGAAAAGATCACCTCGATCTGTCCCACCGCAAAGACCAGCGCGGCATTCTGCAAGGTGAAGGCCGTGAACCAGCACAGGCTCCCGCCCATGCTGGTCACTCCCATCCACAACGCGACCCGCCGCGCGCCCCAGACGGCGCGCACCTGCCCCGCCTCGCGCCACGCAAGCCACGCGCCAAGCCCGATGGTCTGCGACACCGTCACAACCGCCAGCGTGACGCCCGCGCGCAATAGCGGATCGTCGCTGGCCACCTCCAGCGTGGCGCCGCGATAGGCCACCGCCGAGATGGCAAAGAACGCACCCGACGCGATCCCAAGCCCCACCGCCCGGTTCATCATCCGCCGCAGGCTCAGCCCCGGCAGGCCCGCATTGTCCGACAGCACAAGCACCCCGACCAACCCCAGGATGATCGCCGCCAGCGCCAGCCCGCTGATCCTGTCTCCCAGCACCAGCAGACCGACCAGCGCGGTCTGTATCACCTCGGTCTTCTTGAACGTGATGCCCACCGCGAAATTCCGCGCCGCGAACAAGGCCACGACGCACCACGTCGCCAGAACCTGCATCAGCGCCCCGATCAGCGCATAGGCCCAGAAGCCCCCGCCCCGCGCAGGCAATGCCGCACCGCTCCACACAAGGTATCCCGCCAGCCCCAGCACCACCAGAGGCGCCGAATAGGCAAAGCGTGCGAATGTGGCGCCGCCCGCCGACAGCGTGCCGATACTGAGTTGTTTTTGCAGCATGAACCGCAACGTCTGAAACGCCGCGGCCGCCACGGAAAGGATGATCCATGCGTCCATGGCGCACAGCTATGACCTGCTTTCACGCCATGGACCAGAGGGGATTTGATCCGTCGCCGTCCCGGCGGCATCGGGTGCAGCATCCGCGACGGCCTCAGCCCCGCATTCGCCCCCAATCGATCCGCGACCAGACCCGCTCATAGGCGACATACATGCTCAGACCGATCGCGGTATTGACCACCGCCATGGCGCCACCGATCGTGGCCGATCCGGTCATCGCCAGCCCCACAAGGGACATCACAAGAAGCCCGATCAAGTTCCAGACAATCGCCTTCACAAGCGTGCGCCGCCGCGTCTCCATGTGCCATCTCCGATGCTGTTCCTGCCCTCAGAGCTACGCGCCATCGCGCCGGTGGACCATTCCGCACTTGGTTAACATTTCTCTGCATATGTGATATTATTCATCATATGCCGGAAAAAACCGACAAACGCCTTCGGGCCGATCTCTTTCGTCTGCGCCTGACCGCGGCGCTGAACGAGCGGGGCAGCAATCAAAGCGCGCTGGCCCGGGCGGTCGGGGTGGATCGTTCGACGATTTCGCAACTGCTCAAGGGACAAGGCGCGCGGCTGCCCAATGCGCAGGTGGTCGGCGAATGTGCCCGTGCGCTCGGCGTGTCGGCGGACTGGCTTCTCGGCCTCACCGACCGCCCCGAAACCGCGGCCGACATTCTGGCCACCTCGATGTCACTCACCGAAGCCCCCCGTGCGCTGGTGGATGAGCAGATCTTCCAGTGGCACAAGGAAGCCGCGGGCTACAAGATCCGCCATGTGCCGGCGGGGCTGTCGGACATGCTCAAGACCCGCGAGATGCTGGAATGGGAATACACGCCCCATCTGGGCCGCAGCACCCAACAGGCGATCGGCGCCTCCGAGGACCGGCTCGAGTGGATGCGCGGCACCCAATCGGATTACGAGATCGCGATGCCGCTCTCGGAAATCCGCAGCCTCGTGCGCGGCGAGGGCTATTACACCGGATTGCCCCGCGACGTCCGCGAAGCACAGATCGACCGCCTGCTCGAGGTCACGCAGCAGCTTTATCCACGTCTGCGCGTCTATCTCTATGATGCGCGCCGGCTCTATTCCGCTCCGATCACCATCTTCGGCCCGCTTCTGACCGTGATCTATATCGGCCAGAACTACATGGCATTCCGCGATACCGAACGGGTGCAGGCCCTGACCCGGCATTTCGACCATCTGGTGCGCGAGGCCCATGTCACCGCCCGGCAATTGCCCGATCACCTGCGCGCCCTGCGCAAGGAGCTGTCCGAGGACTGACGCGGGCCGTGCTCCGCCTCAGAATGGCATGGGATGGGCGCGATGCGCGGTGTCGATCTCGCTCAGGACCTCGTCCGACAACACCAGATCGACACTGTTCAGCGCGGTGTCCAACTGCTCCAGTGTGGTCGCCCCGAAGATGGCCGAGCACATGAAAGGCCGCGTCAGGCACCAGGCCAGCGCCATCTCCACCGGGTGCAGCCCATGCCGTCCGGCGATCTGCAGATAGGCGTCCACCGCGTCGAACACCCGGTCGGTCACACGCCCGCCAAGCGTGCTGTTCAGCGCCATGCGCGACGTGCCGGGCACGACGCCACCCTGATACTTGCCGCTCAGCAGCCCCGCCGCCAGCGGCGAAAACGCCAGCAGTCCCACATCCTCGTTGACGCTCAGTTCCGCCAGATCGGTGTCATAGAGCCGACAGAGCAGCGAATATTCGTTCTGGATCGAGGCCACCCTTGGCCAGCCCCGCGCCTCGGCGATCCGCAGCCATTGCGCCGTGCCCCAGGCGCTTTCGTTGCTCAACCCGAAATGCCCGATATTGCCCTTGTCGACCTGCTTTTGCAGCGCCTCGAGCGTGTCCTCCATATGCGCGATGGTCTCGGTTCGGCTCTGGCCCGACGGATCGAAACTCCAGTTCTTGCGAAACATGTAGCTACCGCGGTTGGGCCAATGCAGCTGATACAGGTCGATATGATCGGTCTGCAGCCGCCGCAGCGATCCTTCGACCGTTTCGGGGATCGTGGCCGAGCTGATCGGCGCCCCGTTGCGCGCGTGCATGAACCCCTCGCCGGAATGCTTGGTGGCCAGGATCACCTCGTCGCGCCGCCCGGTCTTGGCGAACCACTGACCGATGATCTCTTCGGTGCGGCCGGTGGTTTCCTTCAGCGTCGGGTTGACCGGATACATCTCGGCGGTGTCGATGAAGTTGACGCCCCTTTCCAACGCCCTGTCGATCTGGGCATGGCCCTCTTCCGGGGTGTTCTGGCTGCCCCATGTCATCGAGCCAAGGCACAGCGCGCTCACCTCAAGCCCTGTGCGGCCAAGCGGGACCCTCTTCATCCGTCATTCCTTCCGTATCGTCGCATCATGCTTTTCCCGGCGCAGCTTACGCTTTTTCCGCCTGTGGTCACCCCCCTCTCCCCCGCATTGCGCGCTTGAGAACATTTGGTGAACATGCTATCGCTCACCGCATGACAGCCCACTTGCTCGATCGCCGCCACCATGCCGCCCGCCCCGCCCTGCCGGTGCTGGGCGACATGGCGCTGCCCCTGGCACGGCTGCACGAAGCCTGCGGTCCGGCGCGGCACACATTGGCGATGCTGGTGGCGGCGGCGACGCGCGGGCCGGTCTTCTGGATCACACCGGCCTGGCTGGGGGATCGGCTTAACCCCGACGGGATGGCCGCCTTCGTCGATCCCGGACGCTTCACCTTCCTGACCCCCACCCGCCCCGAGGATCTGCTCTGGACCCTGGAAGAGGTGCTGCGCAGCGGCACCGTGCCCCTGGCCGTGGCGGACCTGCCCGACGCGCCCTCCATGACCCCGGTGCGCCGGCTGCATCTGGCTGCCGAAACCGGCGCGCAGACCGGCCCGCACACCCCCCTCGGACTGATCCTGACACCCGGCGATGGCGGGGCGGCGGGGGTGGAAACCCGCTGGCACATGGCGCCCGCACATGAGACGGCACGCCATGGCTGGACCCTGTCACGCCTGCGCGCGCGCACCGCCCCACAGGCCACGTGGCAGCTCAACGGCGCGCCCGGTCGGTGGCGCATGACGCGAATGTGAGACGCGCCGCCCGAAAACGCGCTAGAGTTCATTCATGAACCGACGTTCCGCGATCCTCGGGCCTCTCGCCCTTTGCGCCCTTGCCCTCCCCGGCGCGGGCCACTCGGCACAGCAACGCTACCGGCTGGATGCCGCACGCTCGACCGTGGCATTCACCTACAGGATCGGCGACGCCGCCAACAGCGGGCAGATGCCCGTCAAATCCGCCGACATGCGGCTGGATCTCGACAATGTCCCCGCCAGCCGTGTCGATGTGGTCCTCGACGCAGCACAGGCGCGCGCGGGGTTCTTTCTGGCCACCCAGGCCCTGCGCGATGCCAACGTTCTGGACACCGTCACCCATCCCGAGATCCGCTTCCGCTCGACCCGGATCACGGGCGACCTGTCGGGGGCCACGATCACCGGCGACCTCACCGTGCGCGGCATCACCCGCGCGGTCACGCTCGATGCCGGCCTTTACCGTCAGCGCGGCACGCAGCCGGGCGACCGTGACAACCTGACCGTGCTGCTGACCGGCAGCGTCAGCCGCTCGGCCTTCGGGGCCACAGGCTATGCCGGGCTTGTGGGCGATCTGATCGGCATCCGCATCGTCGCACGGATCACAAAATAACCGCACCGCGCGGAAAACGACGCGTTTTTGTCGAAAAACCGCAGGCATGCCGCAGCCAGACTGACAGTCTGGCCGGAACATGCGCCTTCTCATTTCCTTCGCCGCCCTTTTCCTGTCGGTCATCCTTCTGCAACTCTCGACGGGGGGCGTGGCGCCGCTTGATGCGATCTCGGGGCTGGCGCTGGATTTCACCACCGCCCAGATCGGCTTTCTCGGCTCGGCGCATTTCATGGGCTTCTTCATCGGCTGCTGGTGGGCGCCGCGCCTGATGGGCAGCGTCGGCCATTCGCGCGCCTTCGCCGCCTTTACCGCCACCGGCGCCATCGGACTGCTCATGCATATGATGGTGGTGGACCCCTATGCCTGGGCGGTGATGCGGGTGGCGTCAGGGCTTTGCGTGGCGGGCTGCTACACGGTGATCGAGGCATGGCTTCAGGCCAAGGTCACCAACGAGACCCGAGGCCGCACGATGGGCGTCTACCGGGTGGCCGACATGGGCGCGTCCCTTGTGGCGCAAATGATGATCTCGGTGCTCGAACCGGCCTCCTATGTCTCGTACAATCTTCTGGCGATCCTGTGCTGCGCCTCGCTTCTGCCGCTCACCATCACCCGCGTCAGCCAGCCCGAGACCCCCGCCGCCCCGCGCCTGCGCCCCGGCCTTGCCGTGCGATGCTCGCCGCTGGCGGCCATGGGCGTCATCGTGGCGGCCCTGTCCAGTGCGACCTTCCGCATGGTCGGACCGGTCTATGGCCAGCAGGTCGGCCTTGTCGTGGACCAGATCGCGTGGTTCCTCGCCGCCTTCGTTCTGGGCGGCGCGCTCGCGCAATACCCGGTGGGCTGGCTGGCCGACAGGTTTGACCGCCGTTGGGTCATGCTCTGGCTCTCGGTGGCCGCGATCATCAGCTGCGTGACGACGGCCCTCGCCCATGACCTGAGCTCGACGGGGGTGCTGCTCACCGCCTTCTTCTTTGGCCTGACGACCTTTCCGATCTATTCGGTCGCCGCCGCCCATGCCCATGATTACGCCGACAGTTCCGAACGGGTGGAGCTTTCGGCCGCACTGATGTTCTTCTACGCCATCGGCGCGATCGCCGCCCCGCTTCTGGCCTCGGCGCTGATCGACCGCTACGGGCCTGCAGCGATGTTCTGGATGATCGCGCTCGGGCATGTGGCCCTGATCGGCTTCGGGCTGATCCGGATGTGCGCGCGCCCTTCGGGGCGGCCCCGCACCTCGTATATCTGGACACCGCGCACCAGCTTCCTGATCGGCCGCCTCACGGGCCGCACCCGCGAGCCTGACTGACGCAGCCTTGCCCGCAACGGTCGCTGGCATACCCCGGCGACCTGCGTTAAACGAGGCGCGAGACAACTTTCAAAGGGCATCCGACACCATGGCACGGCACCTGATCACCTCGGCGATCCCCTATATCAACGGGATCAAGCACCTGGGAAACCTTGTCGGCTCCCAGCTTCCCGCCGATCTTTATGCCCGCTATCAGCGCGCCCGCGGCCATGAGGTGATGTTCCTGTGCGCCACCGACGAGCACGGCACTCCCGCCGAACTTGCCGCCGCCAAGACCGGCGAGCCGGTGGCCGAATACTGCGCCCGCATGCACAAGGTGCAATCCGATCTGGCCGAAGGCTTCCGCCTCAGTTTCGATCATTTCGGCCGCTCCTCCAGCCCGCAGAATCACCGCCTGACCCAGCATTTCGCGGGCCGCCTCCACGCTGCCGGCCTGATCGAGGAAGTCACCGAAAAACAGGTCTATTCCAAGGCCGATGGCCGCTTCCTGCCCGACCGCTACATCGAAGGCACCTGCCCCAATTGCGGCTATGACAAGGCCCGTGGCGATCAGTGCGAGAACTGCACCAAACAGCTCGATCCCACCGATCTGATCGACCCGCGCAGCGCGATTTCCGGCTCCACCGATCTCGAGGTGCGCGAGACCACGCATCTCTATCTGCGCCAGTCCCTGATGCGCGATCAACTCAGCGACTGGATCGACTCCAAGACCGACTGGCCGATCCTGACCACCTCGATCGCCCGCAAATGGCTCAACGATGGCGACGGGCTGCAGGATCGCGGGATCACCCGCGATCTCGACTGGGGCATTCCCGTCAAGCGCGGCGACGAAGACTGGCCCGGCATGGACGGCAAGGTGTTCTATGTCTGGTTCGACGCCCCCATCGAATATATCGCCTGCGCCGCCGAATGGGCCGAGGCGCATTCGCTCGACGACAGTGCATGGGAACGCTGGTGGCGCACCGAACGCGGCGCCGACGATGTGCGCTACACCCAGTTCATGGGCAAGGACAACGTGCCCTTCCACACCCTCAGCTTTCCCGCCACGATCCTCGGCTCCGGCGAGGACTGGAAGCTGGTGGATTACATCAAGTCCTTCAACTACCTGAACTATGACGGCGGCCAGTTCAGCACCAGCCAGGGCCGCGGCGTGTTCATGGATCAGGCGCTCGAGATCCTGCCCGCCGATTACTGGCGCTGGTGGCTGCTCAGCCATGCGCCCGAAAGCTCGGATTCCGAATTCACCTGGGAGAATTTCCAGCAATCGGTCAACAAGGACCTGGCCGATGTTCTGGGCAATTTCGTCAGCCGCGTGACCAAGTTCTGCCGCTCGAAATTCGGCGAAGCCGTGCCCGACGGCGGCGAGATGCGCGCCCGCGAACGCGCGCTGATCGACGATCTGGGCGACCGCATCCGCACCTATCAGGCCCATATGGACGCGATCGAGGTCCGCAAGGCCTCGCAGGAATTGCGCGCGATCTGGGTGGCTGGTAACGAATACCTGCAAGAGGCAGCCCCGTGGTCCACCTACAAGGAAGACCCCGAACAGGCCGCAGCACAAATCCGTCTCGCGCTCAACCTGATCCGGCTTTATGCCGTGCTCTCGGCACCCTTCATTCCCGATGCCTCCGAGACGATGCTGACCGCCATGCACACCGCCGACACCGACTGGCCCGATGACGTGGCGCAGGCTCTGGCGCATCTGGAACCGGGCCATGCCTTCAGCGTGCCCGAGGTTCTGTTCACCAAGATCACCGACGAGCAGCGCGAGGATTGGGAAACCCGGTTCTCCGGCACCCGCACCTGACCCGCACAAGACCACAAGGCCGGGGATCACCCCTCCCCGGCTTTTGCACCCTTACCGGCGACGCCTGACGCGGGGAATATCCGTCCTGCGATAGGTATATGTGGCCTCGGGATGCGGCGGATGCCCATCGGTGCTCCGCCAGAAGCGCGGCCCGCCGCGCCGCAGGAACAGCGGCACGGTCAGCGCCATCCCCACCAGAAAGCCGCCCGCATGCGCCCAATAGGCCACGCCGCCCGCCATCGGATCGGCCCCTATGCTGCTGAACAATTGCAGGCCGAACCACAGGCACAGCATGATCCAGGCCGGCACTGGTATGATCCTGATAATGAAGACGAAAAACAAAAGCACATCCACCCGCGCCTTGGGAAACATCAACAGATAGCCCCCCATCACGCCCGCAATGGCCCCCGATGCGCCCACCGTCGGCACCGGGCTATAGGGCGCCGAGATCATATGCGCCGCCGCCGCCCCGATCCCCGACGCGAGATAAAAGGCGAGATATCCCAGATGCCCCATCTCGTCTTCGAGATTGTCGCCGAAAATCCACAGGAACAGCATGTTGCCCGCAAGATGCATCCATCCGCCATGCAGGAACATCGACGTGGCCATCGTTGACCATGTCCCCTGTTCACTGACCAGCGCGGGCACCAGCGCCCATTCGTAGAAAAACAGGTTCAACTCCCGCGGATCCGCGAAAAGCGGCCAATAGCTCAGGAACACCACCACGTTGATCGCGATCAACGCGTAGGTGACAAAGGGCGTATGGCGCGATGGGTTGTGATCACGGATCGGGAACATGCCAGATAGTTGGCGCGCGCCCGGCCTCAGGTCAAGCGCACAGCCTTGTTACCAGACCGAATGCCGCAAAAACACGTCCACGCTCAGGCGCTTGGTGGGGCTGACCTCTCAGGCCATACCCCCCAGAAGCGCCGCATTTCCGCCCGCCGCCGTCGTGTCCACACAGACATGACGCTCATGCAGCACATGGCCCGCATCCGGCATCCCGGTGATCAGCGGCAGGATCGGCCCCGCCCTCTCGCTAAGGGCCTGGGCATAGGCGCGGGCCGTGGTCATGTCCTGTCCCCAATAGATCGCGCCCGAGATCCCGCCGACACGGCGCAGCGTCTCGCAGGGCACATGCCCCGTGGCTTCAACGGCGATCCCGCCCAGCTTTCGCACGGCATGGGCCTGCGCGGCGGCGGCTTGCGCCCCCGGTCCCAGACACAGCACCGCCTCACGGGTATGCGTGGTCAGACGGTTGGACTCTCCCGTTGGCCCCGGCAAGACCAGCGCCTCACGGCGCTCGGCCTTGCGCGCATTGGCGTGATCCAGCGCAGCCTGCAGATCCGTCTCCGCCATGTCGCGCGGCCAGGCCTCGTCGCCCATAGGTGCCGTGCGACGCGTGAAGCGCGGCAGGTAATTCGGCCCGCCCGCCTTTGGCCCGGTGCCCGACATCCCCTCGCCGCCAAACGGCTGCGAGCCTACGATCGCGCCGATCTGGTTGCGGTTCACATACATGTTGCCCGCCTTGATCCGGTCGGTGACATGCTGCACCCGGTCATCGATCCGCGTCTGCAACCCGAAGGTCAGCCCGTATCCCGTGGCGTTGATCGCGTCGATCACGCGGTCCAGCTCATGGGCCTTGAAGGTCGCCAGATGAAGTACGGGGCCGAAAATCTCGCGCTCCATCTCACCGATGCCACCCACCCGGATCAGCGTTGGCGCCACGTATGTGCCCGCATTGGGTGTCTTCAACTCGTGGATCAACCGGCCCTCGGCGCGGGCCTGTTGGATATGCGCATCGATCCCGCGCTTGGCCTCGTCGTCGATCACCGGGCCGACATCCGTCGACAGGTGCCACGGCATCCCGAGACGCAGCGCATCCATCGCGCCGATCAGCATCTCGGTAAAGGGCTTCGCGATATCCTCCTGCACATAAAGACAGCGCAGCGCCGAGCACCGCTGCCCCGCCGACTGGAAGGCCGATTCCACGATCGCCTGCACCGCCTGCTCCGGCAGCGCCGTCGAATCCACGATCATCGCATTGAGACCACCGGTCTCGGCGATCAACGGCGCCCCGGGCGCCAGGTTTTCGGCCATCGCGGCGCGGATCTTCATCGCCGTCTCGGTCGAGCCGGTGAAGGCCACCCCGTCCACACGTGGATCGGATGTCAACGCCGCGCCCACATCGCCTGCGCCGGGCAGCAGTTGCAGCGCGGTCTCGGGCACGCCCGCCTTGTGCATCAAACGCACCGCCAAAGCCGAGATGATCGGCGTCTGCTCGGCAGGCTTCGACAGAACCGCATTGCCCGCCGCCAGCGCCGCGCTGATCTGACCGGTGAAAATCGCCAGCGGAAAGTTCCACGGGCTGATGCAGGTGAAAATGCCCACCGCCTCGCCCTCGGGCGCATTGGCCGCGTAATAGCGCAGGAAATCCACCGCCTCGCGCAATTCGGCCACCGCATCCATCACCGATTTCCCGGCCTCGCGATGGATCGCCGCGAACAATTCGCCGAAATTCTCTTCATAAAGGTCGGCCACCTTGTTCAGCACCTCGGCCCGTGTCGCCACCGGCGCATCCCAGGCCTTTGCTGCCGCCAGCGCCGTCTCCACATCCGCCGGGCTGGCCCAGGCGACCGTGCCGGGGCTGTCGGCGGGATCGGCGGGATTGGTGACAGGCTCGGGCGCTTTCGGCGCGGCCTGCCCGGCAAGGATCGGGGCCACGCTCCAGCTGTGGTTGGCGAACGGGCCACGCGCCGCCTCGATATGGTCCAGCGTCGGCTGGTGGCTCAGATCGAACCCCATCGAATTGCGCCGCTCGGGCTGGAACAGATCGGGGCCGGTCGGCAATGCCGGCTGCTCATCCCTCAATGCCTCGAACGGATCGCGGGCAACGGTCTCGGGCGGCACATCCTCGTCGACGATCTGGTTGACGAAGCTGGAATTGGCGCCGTTCTCCAGCAGCCGCCGCACCAGATAGGCCAGCAGATCGCGATGCGCGCCAACGGGAGCATAGATCCGGCAGCGCGTGCCCTCGGATTGCAGGATGATATCGTGCAGCGCCTCGCCCATCCCGTGCAACCGCTGAAACTCGAAGCTGTCCTTGTCATCGGCCATATACAGGATCGCCTCGGCGGTATGCGCGTTATGAGTGGCGAATTGCGGATAGATCCGGTCGGTCATCCCAAGCAGCTTGCGCGCATTGGCGATATAGGAAATGTCGGTCGCCGCCTTCGATGTGAAGACCGGGAACCCCTCGACGCCCTCGACCTGCGCCAGCTTGATCTCGGTATCCCAATAGGCCCCCTTGACCAGCCGCACCATGATCCGGCGATCCAGCCGGGTGGCCAGATCATGCAGATAATCCAGCACATAGGCCGCGCGCTGCCCATAGGCCTGCACGACAACGCCGAACCCGTCCCAGCCCGCCAGCGCAGGCTCGCTCAGCACCGTCTCGATCACATCCAGCGACAGCGACAGGCGGTCGGCCTCCTCTGCGTCGATATTCAGCCCCATGCGCGCCGATTTCGCCAGCAACGCCAGACTGCGCAGACGCGGCACCAGCACATCCATCACCTGATCGCGCTGCGCCACCTCATAGCGCGGATGCAGCGCCGACAGCTTGACCGAGATACCGGGATTGTCGCGGATATCGGCATTGGTGCAGGCCTCGGCGATCGCGGTGATCGCGCGTGAATAGCTCAGGTGATAGCGGGTGGCATCCGCATCGGTGCGCGCCGCCTCGCCCAGCATGTCATAGGAATAGGAATAGCCCTTCTTCTCCATCTCCGCCGCGCGCTTCATGGCCGACTGGATGCTCTCGCCCAGCACGAACTGGCGGCCCATCTCCTTCATGGCGCGGCCCACGGCCGACCGAATCACCGGCTCTCCAAGACGGCGCACCGCGCCGCGCAGATGGCCCACAATCCCTGGGTCCTCGTCCTTGAGCACCTTGCCCGTCAGCATCAGCGCCCAGGTCGAGGCATTCACCAGCGGCGAGGCCGAATGCCCCATATGCTTGCCCCAGTCCGACGGCGCGATCTTGTCCTCGATCAGCGCGTCGATGGTCTGCGCATCCGGCACCCTCAGCAGCGCCTCGGCCAGACACATGAGGGCGATGCCCTCATCGGTCGACAGGCCATATTCCGCAAGAAACACCTCCATCAGCCCCGGGCTGGACTGCCCCCGGATATCGCGCACCAACTGCGCGCCGCGCGCGCAGATCTTCGCGCGATCGGTCTCCGACAGCGCGGCGATCTCGGTCAGCCGCTCGATCGTGGCGGCCTCGTCGGCATAGGTGGCAATGTCGATGGCGCGGCGCAGATCACTGTCATATGGCATGGCGTTTCCTCCAAGTGCATTGACCCATGATACCACCGTGCGATAAGTCATTTCTCCTGATTAACGAGGAACCGCAATCCAAAGCGGACAAAATTACGAGGGTTTGGCATGAAAAACGACCACCCGGAACTGGACCGTTTCGACCGGGCGATTCTCGGCGTGCTCGCCGTGGATGGCCGCATCAGCATAACAGATCTGGCGCGCAGAATCGGACTTTCGAAATCGCCGACCCAGGCCCGCCTCCGACGACTCGAGGCGGACGGGGTCATCACCGGCTACCGCGCGCTCTTCGATCCGATCCGCCTCGGCCTCGATCACGTCAGTTTCGTCGAGGTCCGCCTTCAGGACACCCGCGAGGCCGCTTTGGCCGAATTCAACGCCGCCGTCGCCCGCGTGCCCGAAATCGAACAGGTCCACCTGATCGCCGGGAATTTCGACTACCTGATGAAGGTGCGCACCCAGAACATGTCCGATTACCGCCGCGTGCTGGCCGAACATATCTCGACCCTGCCGCATGTCTCCAACACCTCGACCTATGTGGCGATGCAGGCGGTAAAGGAAAACGCGCTGTCAGATATCATTTGACTGCAGCCGCGGGCGCATCATCTAATGCGCTCATGAAGAATGGTGTTGCGTCAATTATCGCTCTGGCCCTGTCATTGGCCTTTCATGGTCCCGCCCTCGCGCAGGAGCAGACATGCCCGCCCGCCCCCGATCATTCCGCCGCGCTGACCGACCTGATCCGCGCCGCCCAAGCCGCCGAGGATGAACGCAGCGGGCGCATGCTCTCCAACGAGATGTGGGCGCTCTGGTCCGACGCCCCCGACAGCTATGCACAGGAGTTGCTGGACGAGGGGATGTCCCGGCGCAATATCTACGATTACGACGGCGCGATGAAGGCATTCGAGGCTCTGATCGCCTACTGCCCGGATTACGCCGAAGGCTACAACCAGCGCGCATTCATCCATTTCCTGCGCGAGGATTTCTCGGCAGCCCTGCCCGATCTCGACCGGACCCTCGCCTTGTCGCCGCGCCACGTGGCGGCAATCACCGGGCGCGCGCTGACCCTGTCGGCGCTCGAACGCAAGGCCGAAGCGGTGCTGGCGCTCCGCAAGGCGCTCGCCATGAACCCTTGGCTCAGCGAACGCCACCTGTTGCCGGTTCTCGAAGCCGCCGAACAAGAGCTCTGACACCGCTTTACACCCGCCCCCGAACGGATATTGTCCGCGCCCGAGGCCCGCGTGGTGGAATGGTAGACACAGGAGACTTAAAATCTCCAGGCCGCAAGGCCGTGCCGGTTCGAGTCCGGCCGCGGGTACCAGCGCCTCCGACATGCCGGTGACCGCTCGCCTCAGCCCCTCACGCCAAGCGCCGCTGGCCCGAAGCGGTCCGCCTTTAACCTGAGGCATCAGCTCAAGGCGAAACGCATGCAAAGATTGAACAGAGCACTGCATTTCGCGAACATCCCTGAGACAGGTTTTTCGCGAAACGCTTTATTTGTAGTAATCAAGAAAGGAAGGATGCCGCCCGCCCGATGAGGCGCGTTCCAGAACCTTTGGGTCCGCGACCAGCCCGAACAACATGCGTTTCCACCTCAAGGACTGCTCGGCGGACGGGAACGAGGGCTGGGGTCCAAGCCGGCTTTCAAGAACCTCCCTCTCATAGAGACAGACAACCGGATGCACCTCGGATACCGTCAGTTCCGCATAGCCAAGCGCGCGGTGTTTCTGGGTGAATTGCGTGATGATCCGCGAAATATCCGCCAGCTGCGGATGAAAGCTTTCATGCCCGAGATGCCCGTATTTCTTCCACAACATGGCGACCCAGTCATTCGGGATGGTGCAATCGGCGCTGTAGAAAAGATTGATGGTGAAATTGGCGAAGTCGAGCGGCGATCTGGCTTTCGCGAATAGCCGCTGTTTGTAGACATCCACCGACAGCTGGGACACAAGCTGGTAAAGGCGCAGCTGATATTTCGTCAGATTGTCGAAAATGCGAAAGAACGTGGATCTCGAATACCCGGCCTGTTTGACGATATTCGCGATCTTGACCTCCGCCAGACTGTCGGCATGCGCATATTGCCGAATGCCGGCCAGAGCGAACGCCTCCCACCGGTTATCCGCGATATGGTCCGATGCCGCCTTGGCGACCTCATCGGCCCACAGGCTGGTCACAAGGTCCGGCTCTGACAGGAACTCTTCGATGTCGAACCACTCATTGCTTCTGATCCTGTCCAAAAGCGCGGCTTTTTGGGCTGCATCTGGTTTTCTCACCGTGATCCTCTAAAATGCTTGGACGGGCGGAAGCAGGTAACACGCACATATTCGATTTCGTTAAAAACACATGCCCCACGATTAGCTGCGCCGTGGGCCTGTTACAATCCCCACCTCGCGGCATGCTCCTGCAGATACGCATCGCCGATCACACGGGACGCGCAGTGCCGGACCTGCACCGATCCTGTGCCCGCGACGGCCCGCGACGGCCTGTCAGGGCCGGCAAGGCCGGCCCATCCGCAACAGCGCGCGCCGCGTTAACACCGGCCTGCACTGACCTCGGCACCGACGCGATACCGACGTTTTACCGACGTGATACCGAACGCTCTTTTCGCTTGTTTTACCGCGCCTTAACCCTGATTCGGGTTACCGGCCGCGCACCGCCTTGGTGAACTTGTCGAAAATCAGCTCATTGCCGCAAATGACATTGCCATCCGCAAGGATGTCATCGCCTTCGTTCAGCGGTTCGACAAAGCCCCCCGCCTCCTGCACGATGATGATACCCGCCGCCAGATCCCAGGCATTCAGCCGCCGTTCCCAGAAGCCCTCATAGCGCCCGGCCGCCACATAGGCCATGTCCAGCGCCGCCGATCCCCAGCGCCGCACCCCCGCACAGACCGGCATCAGCCGCGCGAGATCCTGCAGCGTCTCGGGCAGGTCCGACCGCCCCCCGAAAGGCAGGCCCGTGGCAAAGATCGACTCGATCATCTTGCCGCGCCCCGACACCCGCAAGCGGCTGTCATTCATCCACGCGCCCTCGCCCTTCTCGGCGAAGAACATCTCGTCCTTGGCCGGATCATAGATCACACCCGAGACGATTTTTCCCTTGTGTTCCAAGGCGATGGACACCGCCCAATGAGGCAGGCCATGCAGGAAATTGGTGGTTCCGTCCAGCGGATCGACGATCCAGCGCCGGGTCGGATCCTCGCCATCCTCGCCGCCATTTTCCTCGGCCAGCCAGCCATAGGTCGGGCGCGCGCCCCTCAGCTCGTCCTTGATGATCTTCTCGACCGCCAGATCGGCGCGGCTCACGAAATCGCCCGCACCCTTCATCGACACCTGAAGCTGCTCGACCTCGCGGAAATCCTTGACCAGCGACCGCCCCGCCTTGCGCGCGGCCTTGATCATGATGTTGAGGTTGGCACTGCCCGGCATCGTATCGGCTCCCATCGGTTCAGGCCGCGCGTATACGCCGCCCCGGCCTTGCTTACAAGGGGCGTTCCCCCTGCACCTCTCCGCGTTGCATCCTGACCGGGATCTCGCGGGCCAGCCGGATCAGGTGCGCGACATAGGGCTTGTCCGCATCATCCTCGCGGATCGCCGCGTAAAGCCTTTTGGTCAAACCCTTTTCCGTGATCGGCCGGGTCACGTAATCGGTGCTGGTGCGCACTTCGCGCACCACCCAGTCGGGCAAGACCGCCACGCCACGATTGGACGCGACCAGCAGCAGGATCACCGCCGTCAGCTCCACCTGCCGGGTCGCACGCGGCTCGACCTTGGCAGGTGTCAGCAGTTCGGTGAACACATCCAGCCGCGAGCGGTCCACCGGATAGGTGATGAGCGTCTCGTCGCGGAAATCCTCGGCCTCCACATAGGCTTTCGCGGCCAATGGGTGCAGGCTCGAGGCCACGAAGACCGGCTCGTAATCGAAGAGCGGCTTGAAGCCGATGCCAGGCAGATCCTCGGGGTCCGACGACACCACCAGATCCACCTCCTCCTTGCGCAGCGCCGGAAGCGCGTCAAAAGCCAGACCCGGCTTGATATCCACATCCACATCCGGCCAGGCCTTGCGGAATCGCTCCAGCACCGGGAACAGCCATTCGAAACAGGCGTGGCATTCAATGGCGATATGCATCCGCCCGGCGCTGCCCTGCCGCAAGCCGCCGAACTCATCCTCCAGCGCCTCGATCTCGGGCAGCACCTTCTCGGCCACCCTCAGCAAACGGTGCCCCGCCGCCGACAGCTTCAACGGCTTGGAGCGGCGCACGAAAAGCTCGACCCCCGCCTGATCCTCCAACCCCTTGATCTGATGGCTCAATGCCGATTGGGTGATGTGCAGAAGATCCGCCGCGCGCGCGATCCCGCCCGCCTGATGGATGGCCCGGATCGTCCTCAGGTGCCGAAGCTCGATATGCATATATTAACGCGCCTCATTGTAACCATGAATATTATGAAGTTGTCTCACAGTGCGGCGCCTGCAACAAGAGGCGAACAATGTAATCCTCAGGATACCTCAGATGACAGCGCCCAAGGTTTCGTTCGAATTCTTCCCGCCCAAAACGCTTGAGGCCTCGTTCCGCCTTTGGGACACCATTCAGGTTCTCGCCCCGCTTGACCCGCGCTTCGTGTCGGTCACCTACGGCGCTGGCGGCACCACCCGCGAATTGACCCGCGAGGCTGTGGGCACGCTCCACAAGGCCACGGGCCTCAACGTCGCCGCCCATTTGACATGCGTCGAAGCCACCCGCGAAGAAACCCTCGCCATCGCCGACAGCTTCCACGAGGCCGGCGTCACCGAGATCGTAGCACTGCGCGGCGATCCTCCCAAAGGATCGGGCGGCTTCACCGCCCATCCGGACGGCTTTGCCAATTCCTGCGAGCTGATCGAAGCGCTGGCCGATACGGGCAAATTCACCATCCGGGTCGGCGCCTATCCCGAGAAACACCCCGAGGCCGCTGACGCCAAAGCCGATATCGACTGGCTCAAGCGCAAGCTGGATGCCGGTGCCGCCGAAGCGATCACCCAGTTTTTCTTCGAGGCCGAGACGTTCTTCCGGTTCCGTGACGCCTGCGTCAAGGCCGGGATCGACGCGCCGATCATCCCCGGCGTCCTGCCGATCGAGAACTGGACCGGCGTGCGCAAATTCGCCACCTCTTGCGGCACCACGATCCCCGCATGGCTCGACGACACGTTCGACAAGGCGATCCGCGACAACCGGCAGGATCTGCTGGCCACGGCGCTTGCCACCGAACTGTGCAGTGAACTGATCGAAGGCGGGGTGGAGCATCTGCATTTCTACACGCTCAACCGCCCCGAACTGACCCGCGATGTCTGCCATGCGCTTGGCGTGACGCCCAAGGCCACCCTTCGCGACGTCGCCTGAGCCGACATCCTGTCATCCCGACATCATCCGGGCCCGTGGTGCAGATCACGGGCCCTTTTTCGTCCCGGCACGGGCCGGGACACATAAGGGGATATGACCCTCTACTCCGCCGCCATCGCGGCGTTCATCATCATCCAGACCCGGTGCGGCGTGAAGGGCATATCCGCCTGCCGCACACCCTTGTCCCAAAGCGCATCCGCCACCGCATTCGCCGTGGCGGCCATGGCGCCCACGGTCCCCGCCTCGCCGCAGCCCTTCATGCCCATCACGTTCGCGGTCGAAGGCACGGCCTCGGTGGCAAAGCGGATCATGGTCACATCATCAGCCCTCGGCATCGCATAATCCATGAAGCTCGCCGTCAAAAGCTGGCCATCCTCGTCATGCACCACCCGTTCGCACAATGCCTGACCGATGCCCTGCACCGCACCGCCATGCACCTGCCCTTCGACCAGCATGGGGTTGATAAGATTGCCGAAATCATCGACCACCGTGTATCGTTCCAACGTCACCTTGCCGGTATCGGGGTCCAGCTCGATCTCGGCCACATGCGCGCCATTGGGAAAGGACCGCGCAGGCAGCGTCGCCGTTTCCTCATGCACCAGAAGATCGGTGCGCCCATCCGCGCGCGCCATCGCCGCCGCCTCGATCATCGTGGGCGTCAGGTTCGATCCGGCTGCGCGGAACGTCTCGTCGTCAAAGCTCACCTCGCGGGCCTCCACCCCCATCTTCTCCGCCAGATAGGGCGTGAACCGCTCGATCATCCGGCTCACCGTCGCAAGCGTGGCGTTGTTCTGCGTGGTGACCGACCGTGACCCGCCGGTGCCGCCACCCGTGGCGATCCGGTCGCTATCCCCCTGCACCACCGAAATCAGATGCGCCGGTATGCCTGTCTGATCCGACAGGAACTGCGCATAGACCGTCTCGTGGCCCTGCCCGTTGGATTGCGTGCCCACATAGATCGTCACGGTGCCGTCCTCGTTGAACTCCACCTTGGCGGTCTCCGACGGATTTCCCAGAATGCTCTCGATGTAATAGCACAGCCCCATGCCGCGCAGCTTGCCGCGCGCCGCGCTCTCGGCCTTGCGCGCCGCAAACCCCGCGCGGTCGCATTCGGCCTCGGCGCGGGTCAGCACCCGGTCGAAATCGCCCACATCATAGGTCTCGCCCGTGGAGGACACATAAGGGAACGCCTCTTTCGGGATGAAGTTGCGCCGGTGCAGATCCCACGTGTCCACGCCCAATTCGCGCGCCGCGCGGTCCATGATCCGCTCCAGCGCATAGATCGCCTCGGGCCGGCCCGCCCCGCGATAGGCATCGACCTGCGTGGTGTTGGTGTAATAGCCCTCGACATGCAAATAGGTGTCCTGCACGTCATAGACCCCCATCAGAACCTTGGAGAAAAGCTCCGACTGGATCGCCTGCGCCATCGTGCTGTTATAGGCGCCCAGATCCACCCGGCTGTCCACACGGTAGGCCGTGATCTTCAGATCGGCATCGAACGCCATCATCAGATCGTGATCCAGCCCGCGCCCGGCATTGTCGCTCAGCATGGTCTCGGTGCGATCCGCCATCCAGCGCACCGGCCGCCCCAGCTTGCGCGCGGCATGGGCCACCAGATAGGTTTCAGGATAATCCATCGCCTTGGTGCCGAACCCGCCGCCCACATCGGGGTTGGTCACGCGAATATCGTCAGGCGACAGTCCCAGAACCCGCGCCAGATTGCGCTTGGTGCCCCAGACGCCCTGCCCGTTCACCGCCAGATGCAGGCGGTTGCCCTCGATCTCGGCATAGCAACCGCGCGGCTCCATCGGGTTGGCGATGATCCGGTTGTCATGCAGGCTCATGCGCACCACATGCGCCGCACGCGCCACCGCCGCCTCGACCGCCGCTTCGTCGCCCATGCCCCAGTCAAAGGCACGGTTGTCCGGCGCCTCGTCATGCAGGGCCGTGCCGCCGGGACCGATCTCCATATGGGCCGGCAGATCCTCGAGCTCCATCTCGATCAGCTCGGCGGCATCGCGCGCCGCCACGAGACTCTCGGCCACGATCAGGGCCACAGGCTCGCCCACAAAGCGCACCCGCCCCTCGGCCAGGATCGGCCTGCGCGGGGCCGCGCCCTTGGTCCCGTCCCTGTTCTGCACAAGGTTGAAGGCCATCCCCTCGGTCACGCCATCCTGCGCCAGATCGTCCGCTGTCAGAACCAGATGCACGCCGGGGGCTTCCCTCGCGGCCTCGACATCCAGCGCCGTGATCTCGGCATGGGCCACCGGGGCGCGCAGCACATACGCCACCAGCGCGCCTTTCGGGGCGATATCATCCACGTAGCGGCCATGACCGGTGAGAAATCTCTGATCCTCGACCCGTGTCACCGGCTGGCTTTTGCCGAACTTGTCCATGATCCGCCCTTTCGCATGTCTGCCGCATCGTCAGGGCGGACCCTAGCGGGACGGGCCGACATGTCCAGAGCCAGTCACATAAGATCGGCCACCGTGACCATATCTTCCAACCCGTAGCCGTTGAAACGCGTGGTCAAGCTGCGCGAATAGGCACCCATGCCATCAAAGAGAACATAATCCCCCTCGGCGATATCCCCCGGTAGCGGCAACGGTTCGGGCAGCCGGTCTAGGCTGTCGCAGGTGGGGCCAAAGACGACACGCGGCACCGGGGCGCCTTGGCGTGCGCGCCCCTGCGGATCGATCACCCGAAGCCGGCCCGGCGCGCCGATATCGCGCATCTCCATCAGCCCGCCATAGATGCCATCGTTCAGGAACACCGCACCACAGGCGCGCAGCGCCTTGACCCGGGTGGCCAGCGTCAGCGCATCGGCCACCATCGCACGGCCCGGCTCGCAAACGAGCCTTGGCGCCTGTGCCCCGAAACAGCGATCCGTCTCGGCGCGGATATGCACGAATATCGCCTCCAGATCGGGCGCGTCTCCGCCGCGATGCGAGGCAAACCCACCCCCCACATTCAGCCGCGCGATCTGCACCTTCGCCGCGCGCGCCACCTCTGCCGCCGCTTCGATATACGTCCCCCAAGCCGCCGGATCGGCGCATTGCGTGCCCGGATGAAAGGTGATCGCCGGAACGAAGCCGCGCTCGGCCACCTTGCGCAACAAGACCGCAGCGCGCTTGGGCTCAAGTCCGAACTTCTCACCGAAATCATACGCCGCCCCTTTGACCGGCAAGGCAAGGCGCACAGCGATTTCCGTGCTTCTCGGCAAACTCTCGAGCTTGTCCAACTCCCTTGGACAATCCACCGAACAGGACGCCACGCCATAGGCTCGCGCCACCGCGACCTCATCAACCGAGCGGACGGGATTGTTGTAATGCAGCGCCGCATCGCCACAGACCGCGCGCACCGCGGCCATCTCCTGCGGGCTGGCCACATCGAAGGCGCGGATGCCCGCCGCCACCAGATTGGCAAGCACCTCTTCGCCCGGATTGGCCTTGACCGCATAGGTCACCAGCCCATCGAACCCCCGCTGAAACCGCCGCGCCATGTCCTGCAAGGCCGCGGGGCTGAAATAAAGCTGCGCGGTATCGGGCCGGTGTCTCACGATATGGGCTATCGGTGTCGCCCAGGTCGGTGTCTCGCGCATGTCGGTCCTCTGTTCGCCTGCCTGTTTCTTGAAGTGTGCCGCCAAAAGGCGTCGATTCCGCGCGTCAGATTGCATAAACTGACTCTCGTGATCGCCAGAATGACGGAGCCATCATGCAAATCGACGACACAGACCGCGCCCTCATCGCCCTTCTGGCCGAAAACGCGCGGGCGCCGGTCGCTCTTCTCGCGCGGCGGCTGGATCTGGCGCGCACCACCGTGCAGGCCCGGCTGGACCGGCTCGAATCCTCGGGCGTGATCCGGGGCTACACCCTGCGCCTTGCCGACAGCCAGCGCGCGCCGCTACGCGCCACGGCCCTGCTCAGCATCGAGCCGCGCAGCGCGCCGGCGGTTCTGGCCCGGCTCAAATCCCTGCCCGGCGTCAAGACCGTGCACACCACCTCGGGCCGGTTCGATCTGATCGTCGGGCTCGAGGCGGACACCACCGAGGCACTCGACGACACGCTCGACCGGATCGGCGAAACCCGAGGCGTCAAGGGCTCGGAAAGCCTCATCCACCTGTCCACCAAGCTTGATCGCAGCACCTGAGCCTTAACCGCTTCCACTCGCGCGCCAGTTTCGCTAAGGGGGTCGGGACCAAGCGGAATGACCACGGGATCAAGACCATGGCGATGGAAAAGACCTTCAACGCAGCACAGGCCGAAGGCCGCATCTACGAGGCATGGGAACAGACCGGCGCCTTCAAGGCCGGCGCCAATGCCAGACCCGGCGCCGAGCCGTTCTGCATCATGATCCCGCCGCCCAACGTGACGGGCAGCCTGCATATGGGCCATGCGTTCAACAACACGCTGCAGGATATCCTGATCCGCTGGCACCGGATGCGCGGCGATGACACGCTGTGGCAGCCGGGGCAGGATCACGCCGGCATCGCCACGCAGATGGTCGTCGAACGCAAGCTGGCCGCCGAAGGCCAGCCCGGCCGCCGCGAACTGGGCCGCGACCAGTTCCTCGAAAAGGTCTGGGAATGGAAAACCCAATCCGGCGGCACGATCATCAATCAGCTCAAGCGCCTCGGCGCCTCCTGTGACTGGTCGCGCAACGCCTTCACCATGTCCGGCGCCCCCGGCGCCCCCGCCGGTGAAGAGGGCAATTTCCACGACGCCGTCATCAAGGTCTTCGTGGACATGTACAACAAGGGGCTGATCTATCGCGGCAAGCGGCTGGTCAACTGGGATCCGCATTTCGAAACCGCGATCTCGGATCTCGAGGTCGAGAATATCGAGACCCCCGGCCATATGTGGCACTTCAAATACCCGCTGGCCGGCGGCGAGACCTATACCTATGTCGAACGCGACGAGGACGGCAATGTCCTGTTCGAGGAAGAGCGCGATTACATCTCGATCGCCACCACGCGCCCCGAAACCATGTTGGGCGATGGCGCCGTCGCCGTTCATCCATCGGATCAACGTTACGCGCCAATCGTCGGGAAACTCTGCGAGATTCCCGTTGGCCCCAAAGAGCACCGCCGCCTGATCCCGATCATCACCGATGACTACCCCGATCCCGATTTCGGCTCGGGCGCGGTCAAGATCACCGGCGCGCATGACTTCAACGACTACGAGGTGGCCAAGCGCGGCAACATCCCGATGTACCGCCTGATGGACACCCGCGCCCATATGCGCGACGACGGCCTGCCCTATGCCGAGGCCGCCGCCCGCGCGCAGGAGATCGCCAATGGCGCCGCCTTCACTGCCGCCGAGGTCGATGCGCTCAACCTCGTGCCCGATCACCTGCGCGGGCTGGACCGTTTCGAGGCGCGCGCCCGCGTGATCGCCGAAATCTCCCATGAGGGCCTCGCCGTCATGGTGCCTGAAAACGACCCTCGTCTGGGCAAGGCCGCCCACACGCCCGTCGCCCCCGAAGAAGGCGGCGACCCGCGCGAGCTGTCGCTTGTCCCACTGGTCGAATCCAAGCCCATCATGCAGCCTTTCGGCGACCGCTCGAAAGTCGTGATCGAGCCGATGCTGACCGATCAATGGTTCGTCGACACCGCCAAGATCGTCGGCCCCGCGCTCGATGCCGTGCGCTCGGGCGAAACCACGATCATGCCCGATGCAGACCGCAAGGTGTATTTCCACTGGCTCGAAAACATCGAGCCATGGTGCATCTCGCGCCAGCTGTGGTGGGGGCACCAGATCCCGGTCTGGTATGACGAGGACGGCACCCAGTATTGCGCCGCCTCCGAAGAAGAAGCCATCGCCATGGCCGGCGGCAAGGCGCTCACCCGTGACGAGGATGTGCTCGACACATGGTTCTCCTCTGGCCTCTGGCCCATCGGCACGCTCGGCTGGCCCGACGACACGCCCGAGCTGCAAAAATACTTCCCCACATCGGTCCTGATCACCGGGTTTGACATCATCTTCTTCTGGGTCGCCCGGATGATGATGATGCAATACGCCGTCGTGGGGCAAAAGCCGTTCAGCCATGTCTATGTCCACGCCCTTGTCCGCGACGAGAAGGGCAAGAAGATGTCCAAATCGCTCGGCAACGTGCTGGACCCGCTGGACCTGATCGACGATTACGGCGCCGATGCGGTGCGCTTCACCCTCACGGCGATGGCCGCCATGGGCCGTGACCTGAAACTGTCGAAAGACCGGATCGCGGGCTATCGCAACTTCACCACGAAGCTCTGGAATGCCGCGCGCTTTGCCGAAATGAACGGCGCCACCGGCAGCGACGGCACCATTCCGCAACCCGACGCCACCGTGAACAAGTGGATCATCGGCGAAACCGCCAAGGTCCGTGAAACCGTGGACGAGGCACTTGCGGCCTTCCGCTTCAACGATGCCGCCAACGCGCTTTATGCCTTCGTCTGGGGCAAGGTCTGCGACTGGTATGTGGAATTCTCGAAGCCCCTTCTTCTGGATGGCGATGACGCCACCCGCGCCGAGACACAGGCCACGATGGCATGGGTCATCGACCAGTGCCTGATTTTGCTGCATCCGATCATGCCCTTCGTCACCGAAGAGCTCTGGGGCACCCTTGGTAGCCGCGCCAAGATGCTGGTCCATGCCGATTGGCCCGACTACACCAGCGCCGATCTGGTCGATGCACAGGCCGACCGCGAAATGAACTGGGTCATCACCCTGATCGACGCGGTCCGCTCTGCACGGTCGCAGGTGCATGTGCCCGCGGGTCTCCATGTGCCGCTCCTGTGCACCGAACTTGATGCCGCAGGTCAGCGCGCCTGGGACAACAATCAGGCGATGATCACCCGGCTGGCCCGGATCGGCGAGTTTACCCATGTCGAGGCACTCCCCAAGGGCTGCATCACCGTCGCCGTCGAAGGCGGCAGCTTCGGGATGCCGGTGGCCGATATCATCGACGTGGCCGAGGAAAAGGCCCGGCTGGAAAAGACCCTCGGCAAGCTGGAAAAGGAACTGGGCGGTTTGCGCGGTCGGCTGAACAATCCCAAATTCGTCGCCAGCGCCCCCGAGGACGTGGTCGAAGAGGCGCGCGAAACCCTCGCCCTGCGCGAAGAGGAAGAGGGCAAGCTGCGCGCAGCACTCGGCCGATTGGCCGAACTTGGCTGAGGCTCCGGCCGCGCCCGATGCTGCGCTGCAGTACCGACGCGATACCGACGTTATACCGACGTGATACCGAAGGCCGTTTTTCGGCCTTCGGACGCAAGGGTTGCACATTCTTTCGCAATGGATTTAGCTGCCCCACATGACCGGACCCCGCTATACCGACCTCGTGAATTCCCTGCCCTCGACCGTGCCTTTCGTCGGCCCGGAAGAGCTTGAGCGCAGCCGTGGCACGCCTTTTCGGGCGCGGCTTGGCGCCAATGAAAGCCTCTTCGGCCCCTCGCCCGCAGCCGTCAAGGCCATGCAGGCCGAAGCGCTCGAGATCTGGAAATACGGCGATCCGACCAGCCATGACCTGCGCGCGGCACTGGCCGATCACATGCAGGCGCGGGTCGAAAATATCCTTGTGGGAGAAGGGATTGACGGGCTTCTGGGCAATCTCGTGCGGCTTCTCGTGGCGCCCGGCGATGCGGTCGTCACCTCGGACGGCGCCTACCCGACCTTCAACTACCACGTGGCCGGATTCGGCGGTGTGCTGCACAAGGTGCCCTACCGCGACGACCGCGAGGATCCCGCCGCCCTGTTAACCCGTGCGAAAGAAGTTGATGCCAAGCTGGTCTATCTGGCCAACCCCGACAATCCGATGGGCAGCTGGTATCCCGGCACCGATATTCTGGCCGCTCTCGATGACCTTCCTGATGGCTGTTTGTTGCTTCTGGACGAAGCCTATATCGAATTCGCCCCAACGGGCGTTGCGGCCCCGATTGACGCCGATGACCCGCGCGTGATTAGAATGCGAACCTTTTCAAAGGGTTACGGCATGGCGGGCGCCCGGATCGGCTATGCCGTGGGGGCGCCGGACCTGATCCGGGCCTTTGACCGCATCCGCAACCATTTCGGGATGAACCGGGTGGCTCAGGCCGGTGCCCTGGCCGCGCTGCGCGACACCGCCTGGCTTGCGCATGTGCAGGATCAGGTGGCCACCGCCCGCGACCGGATCGCCGCTATCGCCGCCGATAACGGCCTTGTGGCCCTGCCCTCGGCCACCAATTTCGTCGCCGTCGATTGCGGCGCCGACGGGGCCTTCGCAACCCGTGTTCTGGACGCGCTTCTGGCCCGTGGCGTCTTTGTCCGCAAGCCCGTGGTGCCCCCGCAGGACCGCTGCATCCGCATCAGCTGTGGCCGCCCGCAAGACCTTGATGTTCTGGCAGAAACCCTGCCTCAAGCCCTTGCCGCCGCCCGCGCCTGAGCGGGTGGCCACTCACATTTTCCGCTGACAACCGCCAATCCTGCGCTAAGATCGCGTCATGAGACGCGGTAATATGCCCGAAGCGCCGAACTACACCGTGCCGGCGCTTATCATGGGGCTTGTGAACTTGTTGTGGATTTTCATGGCCTTATGGGCAGCCTTCGGCTTGCCCGCCGTGTTCGCGGTGGGCTATGGTCTAAATCTGCTGATCACCTGGATCGCGCGCCGCGGCTAAGCATCAGGCCCGCGCGATCACCCGTGTCGCCGCCTCCAGCGCCCCTGAGCCATGCGGAATCTCCAGCGCCGACAGCCCCGCATCGACCGCGCCCAGCATTCCCAGAACCATATGTGCGTTGACATGGCCCATATGTCCCATGCGAAAGAATCCGTGCCACGCAGGATCACCCGGCTCGGCCATGCCAAGCCCGATGCCCAAGGTCACGCCGGCCTTGTCCTGCACCCATTTGCGCAGCGCCGACCCGTGCGGCGCACCAATCCTCAGCGACGTCACCGCGCGACTGCGGTAGGCCGGAGTGTCCACGTTCAGCTGCAAAGGTCCATCCTGCCCCCAGGCCTCACATGCCGCCCATATGGCTTGCGCCAGCAGGTCATGGCGTGCCCAGACCGCCTCGATCCCTTCCTCGTGGATCATGTCCAGCGCGGCGCGCAGCCCGAACAGATGATGTGTCGGGGCGGTTCCGCCAAAATACTGATAGAACATCTCGGGCTGCGCCCGCGGCCTCCAATCCCAATAGCGGCTGACCCGCTCCATCCCGGCGCGCAGCTCAGCTGCCTTGTCGCCGAAGAAGACAAAGCTCAGACCGGGCGGCGTCATCAACCCTTTCTGGCTGGCGGCGACCATCACATCCACACCCCAGGCGTCCATCTCGAACCGGTCACAGGCAAGCGACGCGATGCAATCAGCCATCAAAAGCGCCGGGTGCCGGGCGGCATCAAGGGCTGCGCGCACGGCCGCCACATCATTGAGAATCGAGGTCGAGGTATCCACATGAGTGACCAGCACCGCCTTGATCTTGTGGGCTTTATCGGCGCGCAGCGCATCTTCCACGCGACCCGGATCAAGCGGGCTTTGCTTGCCGAAATCAAGTATTTCGACCTCTGCGCCAAGGCCGGTGGCAATATCGCCCCAACCGTGGCCAAACCGCCCCGTAGCCGCCACCAGCACCCTTTCGCCCGGTGCGATCACATTGGCCAACGCAGCCTCCCAAGCCCCATGCCCATTGGCGATATAGATCGCGACATGGCCCTTGGTGCGGGCCACGCGCCGCAGATCGGGGATCAGCCCGGCGGTCAGGTCGATCAGATCGCCCTCGTAAATATTGGGCGAGGCGCGGTGCATGGCGCGCAACACGGCATCGGGCATGACTGACGGGCCGGGAATGGCCAGATAGGGGCGTCCTTGGCTGAGGCTCACGGGATGGGGTCTCCTGACATGAATGGGGTGACATTACCTTGCATCAGCCTGCCGTCAATCGGCCCCGCGCGCCTTGCCATGAGGGCCGCTGCCGAATAAATGGGGCGTTCAGGCAATCGGACCTGCCGGATGGAGCGCTTCCCTTTTATGAAACTGTTCAGAAGACTCGTCGATTGGGAACGAAACCTGCGCAATTCGTTCGACACGGACCTGTCGACACCGGAAAATCGCCGCCGGGCAAATATCTATAATCTGTGGTTCGACCATGCGGTTCTGCGCAAGGTCTGGACGAATTTCTACGAAATCGCCCCGGGTGTCTATCGCTCGAACCAGCCGACCCATGAACGCTTCGTCAAACTGAAGAAGAAAGGGATCAAGACGATCCTCAACCTTCGCGGCGCAGGCGGGACCGCACATTATCTGGTGGAAGAAGAAAGCTGCCGCACCCTTGGTCTGACACTGGTCAATGTGAACCTGATGGCCCGTCAGGCCGCGCCGGGAACCGAAATCAAGGGTCTGATCCGCGCCTTCCGCGAGATTGAAAAACCCTTTGTCATGCATTGCAAATCCGGTGCGGATCGCGCGGGCTTTGCCGCTGCCATCTACCTGCTGGTGATCGAGGGACGCCCCGTTTCGGAGGCCCGCAAGATGCTGGGGGTGAAGTATATCCATCTCAAATGGTCGAAGACCGGCGTTCTGGATCATATCCTCGATCGCTATGAGCAAAGCCACGCGGCGACCGGCATCAGCTTTGAGGATTGGCTGGAGGCCGAGTATCAGCATGACGCGATGCAGGCCGATTACGAGGCGACCCACAAGCCGATTTTCTAAGGGTTTCCGCCTGTGGCCAAGGTGACGCCGGGTGTCACCTTTCGGAGCTAGTAGCGGCGCGCCAGGCTCTCGGGATCGGCGCCCATCAGGTATCTGAGCAACAAGGACAGGTTGCGCGCCCCACGCCGCAGCCAGCCGTCACGGGCATAGCGCGCCGCACTGGTGGTCACGACACCCGGCAGACCCTCAAGCCGCGCGCCAAGCGCACGGGACATGGCAACATCCTCCATCAGGGGGATATCCCGAAATCCGCCTACTGCATCGTATTCCGTCCGCGAGATCAGCAGGCCTTGATCGCCATAGGGCAAATGAAACCGCCTTGCACGCAGGTTTGCCCATCCTGCCACCAGCATCGGGGCAAGCCCGGCTGTATCGAACCGCATCCTGAAATAAGCGGGCCTTCCGGTGGATATCTGGTCCTTGACCATATCGGCCCACCCTGAGGGCAGGACCGTATCGGCATGCAGAAACAACAGCCATTCCCCTGTCGCCGCATCGGCCCCGCGGCGCAATTGCCCCCCACGCGAAGCTGGCCCCGACACCACATGCGCCCCCGCCTCATCCGCGATCGTCAGGGTCGCATCGGTCGATCCGCCATCCGAGATGATCAGTTCGCGGATCAGCCCCGCATCAAGCCCTTCGGCCAGTGCCGGAAGACTGCGCGCCAGCTCCTGCGCCGCATTCAGCGTCGGCATCACCACCGAGAGTTTCGCCCGCATTCACGCCCCCTGTTGTGCCGCGCATCATGAGCTATATTACAAGGCACAAGCTGACGGGAGTGGCAATGACACGCACGATTCTGGAAATCACCGGATCCGAGGCGCAGGACTTCCTGCAAGGCCTTGTGACCAACGATATGCGCAAACTGGATCAGGGTCTTGTCTATGCGGCCATGCTGACGCCTCAGGGCAAGTATATCGCGGATTTCTTTCTTGCCCGTCATGAAGAGGCGATTCTTCTGGACGTTGACGAAAGCCTGTCCTCACAGCTTCTGCAACGGCTTACGATGTACAAGCTGCGGGCCGATGTGACGATCACGCAAAGCAAGTTGCAGGTGAAGCGTGGAACCGGCCCAGCCCCGGACGGCGCGCTTGCCGATCCGCGCCACCCCGATCTGGGTTGGCGTCTTTATGGGACGGAAGGCGGGGATGACGGCACCGACTGGGAGGCCATTCGCGTGGCCCATTGCATCCCGGAAACCGGCATCGAGCTGTCGCCCGACACCTTCATTCTGGAGGCCGGGTTCGAGCGTCTCAACGGCGTCGATTTCAAGAAAGGCTGCTATGTCGGGCAGGAAGTGACCGCCCGCATGAAGCACAAGACAGAGTTACGCAAAGGGCTGGCAACGGTTGAGGTCGAGGGCCAAGCGCCCGCCGGGACACAGATCACATCATCCGAAAAGCCGGCGGGCACATTGTTCACCCAATCGGGCGGCAAAGGCATCGCCTATCTGCGGTTCGACCGCGCCGCAGGCCCGATGCAGGCTGAAAGTGCCACGGTCACATATCCGGCAGGGTGATACGAAAAAGTCCGGCAAGGACATCAACCTTTGCCGGACTATTCTGGGCATCTGCCGATATCGGTCAGGCGCGTTCGGAATATTCGATGGTCTCGGTGTTGACGACGATATCCTCGTCCGGTCCGACAAAGGGCGGCACCATCACCTTGACGCCATTGTCGAGAATCGCCGGCTTGAAGCTGTTGGCCGCGGTCTGACCCTTCACCACAGGCTCGGTCTCGACCACCTTGCAGACGACTTTCTGGGGTAACGTGGCGTTAAGCGCTTCGTTCTCGTGATACTCGATCAACACGGTCATGCCGTCCTGAAGGAAAGCGCGGCGCTCACCCAGGATGTCGGCAGGAAGCTCGATCTGCTCGAATGTTTCGGTGTCCATGAACACAAGGTTGCCGTCCATTTCATAAAGAAACTGCTGGTCTTTTTGTTCCAGACGGACGCGCTCGACCTTGTCGGCGCTGCGAAACCGTTCGTTCAACTTGGAACCATTGCGCAGGTTTCTCATCTCGACCTGAGCAAAAGCCCCACCTTTTCCGGGCTTTACGTGATCGACCTTCACTGCGGTCCACAAACCGCCGTTGTGTTCCAGGACATTGCCTGGTCTGATCTCGTTTCCATTGATCTTTGGCATTGGGCAAAACCGTGACATAAGGTTGATGGAGGGTCCGCCATCCCTATATCTGGGGAGGGGATGACTGGCAAGACGACGATATATCGTATGGAGCATCGCAAAGATATGCACCCAGGGCATACATGCTATGCATATGTGCTCTATCCGAATCGTTCAAACTTCGCCATAACCATCGCCACGCCGGAAAGACAAGAGCAATAACATCAAGGACGAACCATGACGGATTTCGTTGACGGCACGGCCTTCAATGCCGAACAGGGCAACCGTGCCCGTAAACTATTTGCTGCCGTTGTATTGGCTGCGCTGGATGACGCCATCGCAGATGACAAAAAATATGGCAATGGCCCCGAGCAGATCGCTCGGTGGGCTCGGTCTCGTGATGGGCGCGAAGTGCTGTCCTGTGCGGGTATCGACCCCAACGAACGTGTGGTTCAGGGTCTGATGGAATTTGTGGGCAAGGGTGTGCGCACCTCGGTCGCCCTCTCACGTGAGGAAAGTGAACGCCGGAATGCCGCCGCTCAGGCCGAAGCCGCCTGACGCACCTGCAAAGTCCTGCGAAATGGCCCTGCCCAATGCGGCGGGGCTTTTTCTTTTCGGGACATCGAATTTCCCGGGCAGCCACCGGAACGCCTTTCCTTGGGCGGCGCCTGTTTGTATCACGCTCTGACCGGCGACAGGAGGCAACGTCATGACACGGTCCATCATGATTCAGGGCGCGGGATCGAACGTGGGCAAGTCCATGCTTGTCGCGGGACTGGCGCGCGCCTTCGCGAACCGTGGCCTGTCTGTGGCCCCCTTCAAGCCGCAGAACATGTCGAACAATGCCGCCGTGACCGAGGATGGCGGCGAGATCGGACGCGCTCAGGCCCTGCAGGCGCTGGCCGCACGCCGCGCGCCCCATACCGACATGAACCCCGTTCTGTTGAAACCCGAGACCGACACCGGGGCACAGGTCATCGTGCAGGGAAAACGCTTTGCCACATTGCGGGCGCGCGACTATGCCAAGGCCAAACCGCAGCTTCTGGCCCCTGCGCTCGACAGCTTTCGCAGGCTCTGCGCCGGGGTCGATCTCGTGCTGATCGAGGGCGCGGGCAGCCCCGCCGAGATCAACCTGCGTGCCGGCGATATCGCCAATATGGGCTTTGCCGAAGCCGCCGGGGTTCCGGTAATCCTGATCGGCGACATAGACCGGGGCGGTGTGATCGCGCAGGTGGTCGGCACGCAATATATCCTGCCGCCCGAAGATGCCGCACGAATCAAAGCCTATGCGATCAACAAGTTCCGTGGCGATGTCAGCCTGTTCGACGAGGGGTTGGTCGAAATCACGAAACGCACCGGCTGGCCGTCGCTTGGTGTGTTGCCTTGGTTCGCCGACGCATGGCGCCTGCCCGCAGAGGACGTGATGGAAATCCGCTCGACACGCGGCGGCGCCTTCAAACTGGTCGTTCCCCGCCTGAACCGGATCGCAAATTTCGATGATCTTGATCCCTTGTCGTCCGAACCGAATGTCAGCGTCGAAATCATCGAAGCCGGAACCCCCCTGCCCGGTGATGCCGATCTGGTGCTGATCCCCGGAAGCAAGTCCACGATTGCCGATCTGGCGCATTTCCGGGCGCAGGGCTGGGATATCGACCTCACGGCCCATATCCGGCGCGGAGGCCATGTTCTGGGAATTTGTGGCGGCTACCAGATGCTAGGCCGCGAAATCAACGATCCCGACGGCATCGAAGGTACGCCGGGCTCGGTGCCGGGTTTGGGGCATCTGGATGTGGTCACGGTCATGAAACCGGAAAAACGGCTCGCTTTGACCGAGGCCGTCTATCTGCCGACCGGGGATGCGGTTTCGGGCTATGAAATCCATCTGGGCGAGACGACCGGCCCGGATTGCGCACGGGCGTGGCTCGGGGTGGGTCCACTTGACGAGGGCGCGGCATCGCCTTCGGGCCGTGTACGCGGCTGTTATCTGCACGGCTTGTTCGCATCGGACAAATTCCGCGCGGCGTTCCTGGCGGATTTCGGTGTGCAGACGGGCTTGGACTATTCGGACAGTGTGGACCAGACGCTGGATAACTTGGCTCGGCATATCGAGACACATCTAGATCTCGACATGCTGCTCGAACTGGCTGAAGAGCCTGCGCTCTAGTCGAATTCCTGGCTGGTCAGGGCGCGGTGAATTTCGCGCCGCACGAGTTTGCGGACATTGCGCGTTATTCTTTCGCCCAAGGCCCCCTGAAGTTCCTGGCGCACAATCTCGCTGACCATATCGCGCAGTGTGTCTTCATCGATGATCGCTTCACCCTCATCCGACCAGAGCGCGGCTTCGTTTTCGCGGGTCTTTTCCGATCCATCCTCCGGGTCGGTCACGCGATCGGATAATGCCGCGTCGTCGCGGGCTTCAGAGGTGGACCGATCGTCGGCACCCGCCGATCCCCAATCAGGGCTCGCATAGACAAGCGATGGCCCTCTCATGACAGGCGCGCTCTCTTCATGCTCGGGTTCGGGGCCGTAATCCTCCCACGCCATGGGAGTGACTTCGGAACCTGAATAGGGATCGTCGGTTTCTCCGTCCGGCTCCCACTCGTCCTCGCGCGCCGCGACTGCGTCTTCGACCTCCGCGATCCGGTCTCCAAGGACCACCTTCTTGGAGGCATCTTCATCGTTCTGCGCTTCAGGCTCAGGCGACTGGTCGCCGTCGTCATGCTCGGCATCCGGCTCATCATTGTCGGACGAATGTTCCTGTGACACAGGATCATCGGACGTCTCCGCGCTGTCATGATGCTCGGGTTCCGGCAAACTCTCGGACGGGGTTTCAGCATCCGACATTTCCGATGTCGCGGCCTCTTCGGCTTGAGCCTCGTCGCCCTCTTTCAGCAGAAGGGCATCTTGCGGATGATCGCCGGTTGCCGCCTCGTCCTCTTGCGGGACATGATGAAATTCGAAACTGTCACCGATCGCGGAAAGGTCCGAGTCGTTCTCGGCCTGATGCGATTCCCTGTCGCCATCATCCTCAGACGCGTCCACGCGAAGCGCTGGCGTCAGAACCAGCTTGTCAGCCGATTCCGTCTTTGCAGCCGGCAAAACATGGGTTTTGTCTCGGTCGCCGTTGGAAACCAACCGCCGAATAGAAGACAGCACGTCCTCGATTTCCGCGTTACTGACGGGGTCTGACATAATTCTGCACCACTCTTGCCTCGCCCGAGTTTACCCTTGCCGGCATGGTCACACAACAGAATAGGACGCTTTTTACTCTTTCCCCAAGGACCGCAGCACCCGATCAAGCTGCCGGCCCTGAGGGCTGAGCTCAGTCGGAGCCGTCTTGACGAGGTTATAATAGGCCGCCGGATCATAGGTCTGGACCGCAAGGTTGAGGTCCCTTGCCGTCAACTGCCCGATCGACGACAAGATCGCATAAGCCGCGATATAGACATCGATTTCCGCCGATATCAGATTCGTGCGCGCGTCCAGAAGCGCCTGTTCCGCATCCAGAACGTCCAACGTGGTCCGTGCGCCCAGCTGTGCCTCTTCCCGGACACCCCGGAAAGCAACGGTTGCCGCGCGAACGGCTTCCTGGCTGGCTTCGCGGCTGGCCCGGGCCGCGCGCAGATCGGCATAGGCATTGCCGACCTCCTGCTGAACGGCCAGTTGCGCCAGAAGCAACCCGCCGCGCACGGCATCTCGGCGCGCTACGGCCTGCCGCTCAAGAGCGCTCAGCTGACCGCCTTGATAAATCGGGCCTGTGATCTCGACGCCGATACTGCCGGAACGGACATAATCGCCACCGCTCCACTCATCCTCGACTCCGGCCCGTGCGTTCAGGTTCACCCGCGGGCGGGTTGCCGCATCTGCCGCCTTGATGGCCAGTTCCGCCGCGGCAACATCATGCTGCGCCTTGAGAATATCGGGGTGATTCCGCAGCGCCACCGTTTTGGACGCATCAACGCCACCTGCGAGGCTCGGAAGAGATTGCGGCGTCCGAAGCGGGCCAGGCTGGCGACCGACCGCACTTGTGAATTCCTCGATCGCACGGGCCAGATTGCCCTGCGCCGAAGCCAGTCCACTTTGCGCCGACGCCAGCCGCGCCTCGGCCTGCGCCACATCCGTACGGGTCACTTCACCGACCTCGAAACGGTCCTGCGCCGCGCGAAGTTCTTCTTCCAGCAGTCGCAGGTTGTTTTGGCGCAGCGATACGAATTCGCTGTTCCGGCGCACATTCATGAAGGCCACGACAGCGCGCAAAAGAACCTGCTGTTCGATGCTGCGCAGCGTCTCGCGCGTGGACAAAACGGTTTCCTTGGCGGCTTCGACCTGCAGGCCGGTGCGCCCGAAATCATACAGCAGAAGCTGTGCCGTCACTCCGATGCCGGCATCGGTGGAATCGATCGACGTGCTGCCATTGCCGGTGCGGTTGCGGCCAAAGTTGCGAGTGATATTCGCAGACCAGTTCAGGATCGGTCGCAGACGGGACACGGTGACTGCGACATCTTCGTCAGCGGCCCTCAGCAAGGCGCGGTTCTGTTCCAGTAGACCGCTGTTGCGGTAGGCATCCGCCAACGTGTCGGCCAGGTTTTCCGCGTTTGCCGCAACAGGCGCTGTTCCTGCCAGTGCCGCTGCAAGCACGGGACCAAGAAAACGTCTTGTCAAAATTCTTTTCAATTTGCTCTCCAACTTCATGCCCCGACTTTGGCAAGGATCAAAACGTAAAAACCTTGTACCGTTCGAACCCGGGCAGAACAGGAGCACCGGCGTTGAAGGCATAGCGCCATGATATGTCTCCATCAACCTTGTACCCGATGCGCACTGCACCCAAAGCGCCCTCCATGAACAGACATGCAATGCGCCCACCCTGCTTGACCTGCTCGATCAGGGTCTGCGGAAGATCACCAACCCCGCCTTCAACGACGATGACATCATAGGGACCATGCTCCGGCGCCCCTTCTGCCAGAGGGCCATGATGAACGATCACGTTGTCGGCGCCGTTTTCTGACAACAGACTCTGCGCTTCATTTGCCATGTCAGCATCTTCCTCGACGGCCACAACCGCTTCGGCCATCCGGGCAATGACAGCTGCGGAATATCCAAGGGCGCTGCCCACATCCAGAACCAGCTCGCTGGACCGGATATCGAGGGAATCCAAAAGCTTGGCCAAGGTGCGCGGCTCCAGGATCACCCGACCGCCGCCCAGATCGATGTTCTCGCCCATATAGGCAGCCTCGCGCAGGTGGCGCGGCACGAAGGCCTCCCGCGGCACGTCCAGCATGGCATCAATGATCGGGAACTTCGTCACGTCGGATGGTCGGACTTGTGTATCGACCATGACGGTGCGGCGGGCTGCGTAATCTGTCATCGACCGGGCTCTTGTGCTATTAAATGACGATCTGCTTTTCGCATATACGCTGATAGCCGGCAACGCAATTGGTGCTGGCCAAGTTGTTCGGCAGGTCTTGCACAGAGTGCAATGATCGGATAACCGATCTCAACCACTTGGATGGCGAGTTGGCGGAGTGGTGACGCAGCGGATTGCAAATCCGTGTACACCGGTTCGATTCCGGTACTCGCCTCCAATAAATTAAAGGTTCTGTCGGTCTTCCGCAGCACGCCAAGGTGATGGCAGCCGTATCACCACAATTCCAAATCACGACCATGCATGTACCAAGACTTCTGGCAGGCGCTCACCAAAGCCTGTGAAGACGCTTTGTGCAAAAAGTTGAGCGTTCGACAAACCGGCCACTGACGCAGTGACCTGTTCGACGGGAAGCCCCCAAACCCACACCAAGTTCAGTCAGGTTCGGAAAACGCCTCGCTCGCGCGCAGGATCGGATTGAACAGATAGTGGAAGACGGTATTTTGCCCTGCGTCCAACTCGACTGTGGCCTGCATGCCCGGGCGGATGAAGACCTCGCCCTTGGGACCGGTCAGGGTCTGACTGTCCAGTTCGACCACGATTTCGTAATAGGGTTCAGGATCATTGGTTTCCGGATCGGTCACTGTGTCTGCGCTCAGATGAACCACTGCGCCGGCCAGGCTGCCATAGTCTCGATAATCAAATGCCGTCAATTTGACGCTTGCCCGCATGCCGACAAATACCGGTCCGATATCCTGAGGTTTGATCCGACCCGCAACCACCAACGCATCGTCGAGCGGAATGATTTCGAGGATCGGACCACCCGGGGCGATCACGCCGCCGGCTGTACGGACCACAACGCGATTGACGATCCCATCCATGGGCGCCCGCAGTTCGGCCCGCTCCACCTGGGCGGCCCGGACGCGCAACTGCTGACGGATCTGGGCCAGTTCAGCCTGCTGCTCGGAAAGCGCCTGCATCCGCGCTGCTTCAACGCCTGTTCGATGCTCGGTTATTTCCTGCGCGACCATCAGAACAGATTGCTGCACACGTATGAGGTCGGTTTCAGGAATGGCTCCCCTTTCGACAAGAGGCTCAAGCAAAACCAGCTCGGCATCGCGCGACGCCTTGATCCGAGACAGGACATCAAGCGTTTCGCGATATTGATCCATCCGGGCAATGAACAGACTCTGCTCTGTTCGTGCCGCCTGAGGCGCGCGTTCGGCAAGGTGTTCTGGGATGATAAGGGTAGCGGAGTGTTCGGGATTGGCTTCTGCCTGAAGGCGCAGGATCTGCATTTCGAGCAGCGCTTCACGACCCAGCAGTTCATCATAGGCGCTTCTGTAGGCGGTGTCGTCCATCTGCGCCAAAAGCTGCCCTGCAGTCACCATGTCGCCTTCGCGAACAAGGATAGACTGGACAATCCCACCTTCGAGATTCTGGATACTCTGCGTGGCATCGCGCGGTTCGACCCGGCCAGTGCCCCGCACGACAGCATTGAGCGGCGCGTAATAACTCCAGAGCAGGAAAGCCAATATGACCCCGATAACGATATATATGACACTCCGGGACCGTGCGACCGAAGGTGCAGTCGCGTCTATAACGCCCAACGACTTCATTGCGCGCCCCGCAGTTCGGGCACTTTAGGGCCTTGTGCGCCAACGCCGACGCGCGTGAATTTTGCCAGAATTTCGTCTCGTGGCCCATGTGCCAGCATGCGACCATCTGACAAGACGATCACCTCATCAACCGCATCCATCAAAGCCATGCGGTGGGTGCAGATGATCGCGCTGCGCTCGGCCAGCCATTCCTTGAAGCGTTCAACGAATGTGACCTCGCTACGGCTGTCCATGGCAGCGGTTGGCTCGTCCAGAAGCACGATCGAGGGATTCTGAAGATACAGTCGGGCCAACCCGACAGCGGCTCGCTGCCCCACCGAAAGACCCTCGCCGCCATCGTGAATTACAAGATCGAGTCCTCGAGTGGTCGACGCGACCAACTTGCCCAAGCCAGCGAAGTCCAAAGCCTCGAACAATCGGGTATCGCTGACTTGCGACGCGCCCATCGACAGGTTTTCGCGCAAGGTGCCTTTGAACAGGCGCGGCTCCTGCGGGAGGTATCCGACCGCCTTTCGGAGGTCATCCGGATCGATCTGCTGCGCCTCAAGGCCATCAACGAGATAGCTGCCCTGATTGGGTACATAAAGCCCTGCCAATATCCGCAACAGCAGGGATTTCCCCGACCCGTTCTCACCGAGGACAGCAACGCGCGCGCCGGGCTTCAGCTTGAGATCGGGGATGACGAGCTGGACATCCTCCACGCCGGGATAGGCGCTCCGGATGTCGCGCAAACGCAGGTCGCCTGCAATGTGGGTCCTACGGATGTAACTGCGTGAGGCGTCACGATCCTGCGGCGCTTCAGCGATCGCCTCCAGCGCCTCGAGCGCTGCTGTCGTGTATTTCCAACGTGAGAGAATCCCGGACAATTGCACAATCGGAGCAAGGGTTCGACTCGTCAGAATGGACACCGCGATGATACCGCCAACAGACAGGGCATCTGCGAAGAAGAGATAAACCCCACCTGTGATTGCAGCGACATAAGTGAGCATCTGCAGTGAGGATGATAGAAAAGAAAGACCTGCCGAAAGGCGTCGATGCCGTGAGCTTTGAAGAGCGTTGAGCGTCGTCACCTCTTCCCAGTTGCGCTGAAACAAGGGCGCAAAGCGGTGGCTGCGAAGGGTTTCCAGACCATAAGCGGTTTCGGTCAACAGCCGCAGCGCCGCGGTCGCTCCACCAAGCATATCACGCGAAAGGGCGTGAATACGGTATTGGAAAACCAAACCTGCGATGATCATGACCAAAGCGCCCAACGCGACGATCACCACAAGCGGACCGGCGATGGCGTAGATCACCAACAAAAAGATCAGCACAAAAGGCAAATCGGTAACGACGCCGACGGCAGAGACCGCAAAGAACTCTTTCACGGAGGCGAATTCGCGCATGGTGTTGACCAAAGAGCCCGGAGGCATGGGGCGCGCGTCCAGACGCATATTGATCAACCGCTCGAACAGATCGCGATTTACGGCAATTTCAATCTCGCGGCCGGCGGTGTCGATCAGACGCGCCCTTGAGATCCTCAGCATGAATTCCAAACCGATGGCAAGCGCGGCACCGCTGGCCAAAACCCACAGTGTCGCCTCGTTCTGGTTGGGAACAACCCTGTCATAGACCTGCAGGGCAAACAGCGATACCGCAACGGCCAGAAGGTTGGCGAAGGCCGAGGACAACACGACATCGAATACCCGGCCACGCATCGGTTCAAAATGCCGCCAGAACCAATGCTTGTTGGGACGCTGTCCGACATGGCGCTCGGCCAAGGAATCGAGACGCGGAAAGAAGGACAGGGTTTCACCAGTGTATTTTTCCGCAAGAAGCTCTTGGGCAACCAGAACCCTTGTATCGGAGGCGGGATCCACTGCCACGAAATACTGACCATCAGCTTCGCGTCCGATGACCAGAACATAATGCCCGTCGGTCAGGCGCAAAAGGCACGGGGTCTCTATATGCGACAGGCCCACCGACGCGTGATGCGACATCTCGTAGCCCACATTTCCCAGGGCACGCGCCAGCAAGGCCATGTCCATCCCACTGGCGGCACTCGGCAATCCCGTCCACAGACGATCGACCGTGACAGGCTGGCCCAGATGCGACAGGTAGCTGGCTGCGGAACGATCAAGATCGGAACAGCTGATCTGATCCAGATCGGTCGCTGTGGAAATCCGGCTGGACTGCCCTGCCGCCAGCGTCTTCGCATCCCGTCGCTTGCGCTTCCAAAACATGTTCATTCCAGATCGATATCGGCCGCCGACAGAGCCCCGTAAAGACGCGCGGCCTCGACGCAGTTGCGCTCTATCGCACCGCGCGTTTCGGCAATCGCGACAAGGTTGGCATTACGCTCCACCTCGAGGCGCACCGCCTCCGAGACGGATGCCGCGCCGGCCAGAAACCGATCCTTGAACAGCGCCAAGCTCCGCTCGGTGGTCTGTACGAGCTCGCCATATTCCCGCAGCGTGTTGCGCAAGGCGTGCGTGTCGATATCCAAACGCTCCAATTCGCGCGCAAGGTCATGACGCGCGGTCGTGAACCCACGTTCTGCCGCCAGAGTTTTCTGTCTTTCCGCCTCGATCCGCAGACGCGCCCCGCCACCAGCAATAGAGCCGCCCTCGAACGCAATCCGGGCGTTGTCTTCAGGTGACCCACCGGTCCCGGTCGTCAGATCCGCTGCCGCCACGATGCGCGGAAAAAGGTTTTTCCGCGCTTCCTGTTCGGACATCATGGCCAGTTCGACCGCCAGCCGCGCCCGCAACAGATCAGGCGCATGATCGCGCTTTTGCGGCGCCTGACATGCCCCCGACAAAGCCGCAAACCGCAACTGCGGCGCCTGATCCAACCGGACCCCCGCGTCACGCAAGAGACGGGCACGCGCATCGGTCAACCTGGCGCGTTGCCGGATCATGTCGCGTCGGTTTTCCTGTCGGCTGACATCCAGAAACAGGGTGTCGCCCTGCCCCGTCACACCGGATTGCACACGGTCGGCCTCTTGCATGGCCAATTCCATCAGCCTTTGCTCAAGGTCCTGGCGCGCGGCGATGATCTCGTTCGCCTCGACCGCATCGACATAGGATAGCAGCGCGTCGCGCACATCCTCGTTGCGCTCCTGCCAGAACTGGATCTCGGTCATGGCGCGCGAAATCTCGGCCTTTTCCCGGCGGGTCCGGGTCTGGCTGAAATCATAGATCATCTGCGTGACGGAAATACCAATGCCCGGTCCCGTCGATCCAACCCCCAACGAGGCCGTGGGCCGTATGCGCGGGAACCAGGCCGCTTTCTCGGCGGCACTCTCGGCCTCGGCAGCGCGCAGCAAGAACAGGGTCGGCGACCGGTCAATCGACATCCGGTTAGCCTCAAGCGCGACCTCGGCGATTGCCGTTTCATTGCGCAACGCCGGCTGCCAATCTTCGAGATATGCGCCACTCAGCACATATGTCGTGGTCAGCGTGCCAACATCCTGATCGTCTGTCGCAGAGGGGGCTTGTCCACTATGAGCCTGATCGGCCAACAGGGCTGACCCGCCATCTTGCGGGACACAGCCCGCCAAAAGGCAAACGGCAGTCAGCGCAGCAAATGTGACGCGACATACCCCTGAACCGCTTTGTCCGCAAAACCGGAACGGAGGACCGGACACCGTCGAACTTGTTACCATTTTACCCGCCTCACGCCTCGCATGGTTCACAACGGTCGTGCCCTGCGATGGTTGTAGGAAAAAATAACCGACCTTTCGTCAAAAGCCATCAGTTATTCCACAGTTCTGGACCGTGTCACTTTGCCGACACGCCGAGCGTTCAACCAACGAGACGCGAAATGGCGAAGGGCTGCCCCCGGTAAAAGGGCCGCCCTTCAGGTTCATATCAAGTCGTGACGATATTGGTAATCTCATCATCGATGAACAACGTGGCGCCATTGGCCTCGTAGATGCTGAAGCTCTGCCCCTGGATCGACTGATCCTTGCCCGTGTCTTCGAACCCGGTCGCATTGACGACATCTCTACGGTCACCGACGATGATGAGTTCATTATCGGCATCCGTCAGCGCGATGACCTCGCTTTCATTCAACTCCACGACCTGCCTGATGCCATCATTCATGTCGATATATTCGACATCCGCTGTGAACCTGGCATCGTCGATCTGCGTGAAGTCCAGCGTCACAGCCTCGCTCAGCAGGATGTAGCCTTCATCATACGTGTCAGAGCCACTGGTCAAACCAGTGATTTCCGCAGCTGTCAGGCTTTCCTGCACGCCGTCAAGCGTGCCGTTATTGTCACTGTCCGTATCGCGATAATTGGCCACGCCATCGTTATCGAAATCTTCTCGGCCCTCATACTTGTCCCAGATCCGATCGTTGTCGCTGTCGATATCGACCCAGTTATCGATCCCGTCATCGTCGATGTCTTCGGCGCCAGAGAACGCGGCGTTGACGGTGATGGTCTGCACTCCAATCAGCCCTTCGCCATCAAGGTTGTTATAGGCCGTCGTGATGGTAACCCCAGCCTCGAATGCCGCAGCATCCAGTGTTGGCAACGGGTCTTGTCGCGGATCGCGGCTGCTACCAGCACCGCGCGAGTTGAATGTATTGGTCTCCTGCGCGATGGCCGCCAACACATCTTGGCGTCCGTTCGCGGTATCAACAAGTAGTTGTACCGTTCCGTCTGCTGTATTGATCTCCAGCGAGGGGTTGCCTTCACCCCTCCACGGCCGCCACCGTCCATCATTGTCGGTGTCGAAGTTAGCATTCACGCCGGTTGTGCGTTGAGTTCCATCGGCATTGAAGAACCAGTCACCTGCGTTGAAGTTCACAATGACCGCGTCATCGATCTGAACGAACAAACCATCGTCGAACCGATTGATTGCAATGCTGATCGTGGCATTATCAAAGACCTCGGTCGAAACTGGATCGACCGTTACAGTAAAGCTGGACTGCGTGCCGAGATTGTTGCCGACCGAATCATTGCCTCCTACGGCTGTGCGTTCACCCGGTGCATCTGCAACAATCGTGATCGAACCGCCATCGACGGTCCGCGTTGTCTCCGTATACCCGGTGGTCGGCTCCGTCACATTGCTGGTCGCAGCTGTAATGCTCGTCGTTGTGGTGACCGCCGATTCAAAGGTCGATTCAGTCGCATCCGGCAGCAGGTAGGTGTCCGGATCCCGGTCGTAGCTGATGATCGGCGTCACGAAGCCGCCGATGCTGCCCGCTCCCGGCGCTGTGGTCACCCCAGTGATCTGCCACGAGATGGCATCAATGGTCTTGCTTGAGTCAAGACCGATGAATTCGATCGTGCCCCCCGCTTGCGCCGCGTTGTCTTGGGATTGCGTTTCATCCGGGACAGCATTGATATCACCGACCGCATTGAACCCGTTTTCGGTGAATGTCCCAATATCCGTCAGTGTGCCACCGGTCCTCGCCGCGCCGTAAACATTGTCCCGAATAACATTCAGAGCAAGGTTTGCGTCTGTTGTTCCGTCGGAATACGAGACGGTGAAGTTACCGATATTGGTTCCAAGGATCATGTTGTCGAGGAACAGTTTGATATCCGTGATCGGGTTGTCGAAATTCAGCGTGTAGACATCGCCAACATTGGCCTCGCTGGAACCTTCCAAATACCGGAAGCCGGTGGCAGTCGCCCGCGCACCTGTCGGGCCAGAGAACGTGATCAAGCTCGGCTCGGTCCCGGTCGTGCCCGGAATGGTCGTTTGGATCGGACCCGAACTATCGGCCTGAACGGTAATCAGGCGATCGATCACTTCGACATCGACCGGATCGGGGCTGTCCCCGTCATCGTCGGTGTCCACCGTGTTCGCCACGCCATCCCCGTCGGTGTCGGTGAACGTAACCTGTGACGCTTGCAGACTGAAATTACCCGCCGCATCTTGCTGCACGGCATACAGCGTCTCACCATCCGCAATCGGCGTGTCGGCAACAAAGCTCCATGTGCCATCCGTCCAGACAACCGCCGAGCCAACAGGTACGCTCCCCTCGCCCGACATGATCGACACCGAAACCGTCGCACCGGGCTCACCGGTCCCGCTGACCGTATTGGCCTGGTCAGTGATGCCAGCATTGATGGTGGGAAGGGCGACAGTATTGTCCAAGGTTGCCGTCGCACTCGCCTCAGTCGCTGCATTACCCGCGGCATCCGACACATTCGCCGTAACCGTGATCTCGCCATTGGCAAGGGCAGAGATATCCGTCCCGCTGCCGCTCAGGCTCCAGTTCCCTGCGGACACCGTCGCCGTCGCGGTCACCGTCGCATTTGCGCTATCGGTGAAGGTCACCGTAACCGTCTGGCCGTTCTCCGCATCCGTCGTGCCAGCAACGAAGACATCCTCATCCTCTGAAGCGTTCACGATATCATCACCCGCGATACCGGGCGTGATCGCAATCGTCGGCGCGCTGTTGTCCAATGTCACCGCCGCACTCGCCTCGGTCGCTGCGTTACCTGCGGCATCCGACACGTTCGCCGTAACCGTGATCTCACCTTCCGCAAGTCCGGAGATATCCGCTTCGCTCCCGCTCAGGCTCCAGCCCCCTTCGGACACCGTCGCCGTCGCGGTCACCGTCGCATTTGCGCTATCGGTGAAGGTCACCGTAACCGTCTGGCCGTTCTCCGCATCCGTCGTGCCCGCGACAAGGACATCCTGATCCTCCGCCGCATTCACGACACCGTCAGTTTCGATCGGGGTCGTAATCGTGATTGTTGGCGCGCTGTTGTCCAATGTCACCGAGGCACTCGCCTCGGTCGCCGCGTTACCCGCAACATCGGACACATTTGCCGTAACCGTGATCTCCCCATTGGCAAGGCCGGAGATATCCGCCTCGCTGCCGCTCAGGCTCCAGCCCCCTTCGGACACCGTCGCCGTCGCGGTCACCGTCGCATTTGCGCTATCGGTGAAGGTCACCGTAACAATCTGGCCGTTCTCCGCATCCGTCGTGCCCGCGACAAGGACATCTGCATCCTCCGCAGCATTCACGACACCATCAGATTCGATCGGGGTCGTAATCGTGATTGTTGGCGCCGTCCCGTCAATCGCCGGAACATCCGTCGGCGCGCTCGTATTGCCCGCCGCATCCGTCGCCGTCACAGAGCCCGCAAAGCCCTCCGTCGTGCCGCCGGGGAAGTCCTCGGCCGGGATCGACCACGTGCCATCCGCACCAACCGTCGCCGTCACCGGGTTGCCCTCGCCATCGAGGACAGGATTGCCGTCGCCATCCAGCAGCGCGATCACATCGCCCGCAGTACCCGTCCCGCTCAGACCGTCCGCATTCGCAGCATCGACGCTCGGCGCGCCCGGCGCCGTCCCGTCAATCGCCGGAACATCCGTGGGCTCACTCGTATTGCCCGCCGCATCCGTCGCCGTCACAGATCCCGCAAAGCCCTCCGTCGTCCCGCCGGGGAAGTCCTCGGCCGGGATCGACCAATTGCCATCCGCACCAACCGTCGCCGTCACCGGGTTGCCCTCGCCATCGAGGACAGGATTGCCGTCGCCATCCAGCAGCGCGATCACATCGCCCGCAGTACCCGTCCCGCTCAGACCGTCCGCATTCGCAGCATCGACGCTCGGCGCGCCCGGCGCCGTCCCGTCAATCGCCGGAACATCCGTGGGCTCGCTCGTATTGCCAGCCGCATCCGTCGCCGTCACAGATCCCGCAAAGCCCTCCGTCGTGCCGCCGGGGAAGTCCTCGGCCGGGATCGACCAATTGCCATCCCCATCAACCGTCGCCGTCGCGATCGCGACCGGAGGCTCACTGTCGTCAAACAGCGTAACCGTGCTCCCCGGCTCCGCTGTCCCACTCAGGCCGTCCGCGTTGGCGCTGGTAACATCAGGTGCAAATGGCGCGGTTTCATCGACTGCAGGCTGTGATGTATTGTTCGCCTGATCGGTCTGTGTGGTCTCCACATCGGTGGATGTCTGCGGTGCCTCCGAGGTGATCGGGCCATAGGTCCCGTCATCGGCCACAACAGCCGTCCCCGTCGTCCCATCCGGGAAGGTCGTCGTCACGGTCGAGCCGGGCTCACCCGTACCCGACACGCTCAGCGTGCCATCGTCATTCACCGTCACCGTCTGCTCCGGCGCAAGCGGCGCGGTCTCATCCGTCACCGTCTCGCTCTGCGGATCAGAGGTGTTGCCCGCTTCATCGGTCTGCGTCGAGGACACGGTCCCCGTCGTCTGCGGCGCTTCCGAGGTGATCGGGCCATAGCTGCCGTCATCGGCCACAACAGCCGTCCCCGTCGTCCCATCGGGGAAGGTCGTCGTCACCGTCGAGCCGGGCTCGCCCGTACCCGACACGCTCAGCGTGCCGTCGTCATTCGGTGTCACAGTCTGGCTCGGCGACAGCGGCGCGGTCTCATCCGTCACCGTCTCGCTCTGCGGCGCCGAGGTGTTGCCCGCTTCATCGGTCTGGCTAGAGGACACGGTCCCCGTCGTCTGCGGCGCTTCCGAGGTGATCGGGCCATAGCTGCCGTCATCGGCCACGAGCGCCGTGCCGGTGGTCCCATCCGGGAAGGTCGTCGTCACGGTCGAGCCGGGCTCGCCCGTGCCCGAGACGCTCAGCGTGCCGTCGTCATTCGTCGTCACCGTCTGCTCCGGCGCAAGCGGCGCGGTCTCATCCGTCACCGTCTCGCTCTGCGGATCAGAGGTGTTGCCCGCTTCATCGGTCTGCGTCGAGGACACGGTCCCCGTCGTCTGCGGCGCTTCCGAGGTGATCGGGCCATAGCTGCCGTCATCGGCCACAACAGCCGTCCCCGTCGTCCCATCGGGGAAGGTCGTCGTCACGGTCGAGCCGGGCTCACCCGTACCTGACACGCTCAGCGTGCCATCGTCATTCGTCGTCACAGTCTGGCTCGGCGACAGCGGCGCGGTCTCATCCGTCACCGTCTCGCTCTGCGGCGCCGAGGTGTTGCCCGCTTCATCGGTCTGGCTAGAGGACACGGTCCCCGTCGTCTGCGGCGCTTCCGAGGTGATCGGGCCATAGGTCCCGTCATCGGCCACGAGCGCCGTCCCCGTCGTCCCATCCGGGAAGGTCGTCGTCACGGTGGAGCCAGGCTCGCCCGTGCCCGACACGCTCAGCGTGCCGTCATCGTTGGTGGTCACATCCTGCGAGGGCGACAGCGGGGCGGTGGTGTCCGAGTAGGCTTCGGTCAACGGCTCAGAGGTGTTGCCCGCCGCGTCGGTTGCGGTCACGGACACATCGCCCGTCGTCTGCGGCGCCTCCGAGGTGATCGGGCCATAGCTGCCATCTGCCGCCACAATTGCCGTAGCGGTGCTTCCATCCGGGAACTCGGTCGTCACCGTCGAGCCGGGTTCACCCGTGCCCGACACGCTCAGCGTGCCATCGGTGTTCGGCGTGATCACCTGGCTCGGTGCCTCGGGCGCGGTCGTATCGCTATAGGCCTCGGTCGCCGGATCGGAGGTGTTGCCGGCCTCGTCGGTCTGGGTCGCGGACACCTCGCCGCTGGTCTGTGGCGCGGCGGAGGTCACCGGGCCGAAATTGCCGCTGTCATCGACCAGCGCACTGCCCACGGTGCCATCGGGGAAGGTGACCTGAACGGTCGATCCCGGCTCACCTGTGCCCGAAACGGACAAGGTGCCGTCCTCGTTCTGCGTCGGCGTGTCGATGAATGGCTCAAGCGGCGCGGTCTCGTCCGTGTAGGGCAAGACCACGTCATCCGACTGGTTGCCGGCCTCATCGGTCTGATTCACGATCACGTCACCCGAGGTCTGCGGCGCGTCAGAGGTCACCGGGCCATAGCTGCCATCGGCCTCAACCAGCGCGGTGGCCGTCGTGCCGTCGGGGAAGAACACGGTCATGGTCGCACCCGGCTCGCCCGTGCCGGAGATCGACAGCGTGCCGTCGTCATTTGGCGTGACCGCACCGACGGTCGGGTTCAGCGGCTCGTTCGTGTCCACATAGTCCTCGGTCGACGGCTCGGAGACATTGTTCGCCTCATCCGTCTGCGTGGCCGTGACGGGACCCGTCGTCTGCGGCGCCTCCGAGGTCACCGGGCCAAACGCGCCATCTTCGCCGATCAGCGCGGTTGCGGATGTGCCATCCGGGAAGATCACGGTCGCGGTGGAGCCCGGCTCGCCCGTGCCGCTCACATCGATCGTGCCGTCGTCATTCGGGGTCACGATCAGGTTGACCGGCAGCGGCGGCGTCTTGTCGAAATAAGCCTCCGTCGCCACAGGAGCAGAGATATTGCCCGCCTCGTCGGTCTGCGTGGCCGAGACGGTCCCCGACGTCTGCGTCGCAGACGAGGTCACCGGGCCAAACGTGCCATCTTCGCCGACCAGCGCGGTTGCGGTCGTCCTATCCGGGAAGGTCACGGTCGCGGTGGAGCCCGGCTCGCCCGTGCCGCTCACATCGATCGTGCCATCTTTATTGGACGTGGCGACAAGGTTGCCTGGCGAAAGCGGGGCCTGCCCATCGTCAAACTCAGCCGCGTCCGGCAGGGACGGGTTGCCCGCCTCATCCGTCTGAACGGCCGACACCGCACCATCCGTCTGCGGCGCATCCGACGTCACCGGGCCAAAAGAGCCGTCGGGGCGAACTGTCGTGGTGCCTGTGCTGCGATCGGGGAAGGTCACGCTGGCGATGGCGCCGGGCTCGCCCGTGCCGGAGACCGAAAGCGTCCCATCGAGGTTTTGCTCGATGGCACCAAGAACCGGCGCCTGCGGGCCGACCGTGTCGGAGAAGGGCACCGTCTCGGCGGGCGAGACATTGCCCGCGCCATCGGTCTGGGTCGCCGTCACATCACCGGAGGTCTGCGGCGCAGACGAGGTGATCGGCCCAAAGGTCCCATCCGGACCGACAACAGCCGCGCCGATCGTCCCGTCGGGGAAGCTCACCGTCGCCGTCGAGCCGGGCTCGCCCGTGCCGGAGACCGACAAGGTGCCATCCTCGTTCGGCGTCACCGCGCCGATGGTCGGGGGGATCGGCGCCGTGGTGTCGGTATAGGCCTCGGTCGTCAAGGGCGACGTGTTGCCAGCCGCATCGCTCTGCCGCGTCGCGACCGCCCCCGTCGTCTGCGGCGCCGCCGAGGTGATCGGGCCATAGCTGCCATCCGGCGCCACAACCGCCGTCCCGGTCGTCCCGTCGGGGAAGGTCGTGGTCACGGTCGAGCCGGCCTCGCCCGTGCCAGACACGCTCAGCGTGCCGTTGTCGTTGGGGCTCACGTCCTGGCTCGGCGACAGCGGCGCCGTGGTGTCCGAATAGGCTTCGGTCGAAGGATCAGAGGTATTGCCCGCTTCATCGGTTGCGGTCACGGACACGGTCCCCCTCGTCTGCGGCGCTTCCGAGGTGATCGGACCATAGCTGCCGTCATCGGCCACAACAGCCGTCCCCGTCGTCCCATCGGGGAAGGTCGCCGTCACGGTGGAGCCAGGCTCGCCCGTGCCAGACACGCTCAGCGTGCCATCGTCATTCGGCGTCACATCCTGCGAGGGCGTCAAAATGTCCTGGATTATATCATCCAATAGCGCCTGAAGTTCAGCCACGGTATCGGCGCCACCGGCTTCAGCGTCACGCAGGGCTTCGAGGAATTCGTCAAGGTATGGTGAAGGCGCGGCCAGCCCCGTGAGCCCCAGAGCGGTGAGGTTTTCCTCGGTCAGCTGATCCAGCGCCTGCTGTGGGATCTCCGCGCCCGTATCCAGCGCCGCAAGTGCCTGTATGGCATCAGCGGTATCCACAAGCGTCTGGAAACCCTCAATTGTGTCCGCGGTGGCGTTGGGACCAGAACCTGTCGATGTCCCTTTCAGGGAATCCTCGAGAAGAGCCGAAAATTCCGGTTCAGTGGTCTGACCACCCTCACCTACTTCGGGCGTGCGCTCCACCCCCAAGCTGGGCGCGCGCAACAGGTCGGCCTCGGTTTCCGTTCCATCCTGGTTGTTGAATTCGAACTCTCTGGCACCCGCCAGCAATTCCGACCGCACGGCGGATTGTGCAGCGGCGGTATCATCGCCCGCATCTTCGATGGCTGAAACAAACTCTTCGATCGTGGCGCCCTGATCGCCTTGATTTAGCTTGTCCTTGCCTGACAGCATCGCCAGAACCTGGCCGTATTGCTCCCCATCGTCGATATCACCGTCGGTGTCATCGAAATCTTCATCAAAGATATCTTTAGGCGCGACGCCGTTGATATCGGAAAGACCGAAAGTTCCCTGTACCTGTTGGATGCTTTCGGTGATTTTTTCCGGAGAAACACCCCCGGCAGGTATCTCGCCCTCGGCACTAACACCGGCAAGACGCGCGGCCACAGTGGTTACCGGGTTGATGTTGAGCGCAACATTCGTGGTCCCGTTGGGCTGCGGATCGCCCGCGCCAAGGCCCATGAGCGTCGCGTTCAGGTCGGTATCCGCGCCCGTTGCTTCATCGCGGTAGTCGGGATTCTCGTTGAGATCGCGCATGATCGCGATCACGTTGGGGAACGTGCCCTGCAACGTCACCGAAAACGATCCGTCTTCGTTCAACGGAATGCCCGCCTGAAGAAGCGCACCGGTGTTGTCATAGAGGTCAACAACAAGCCCATTGCCGGGGATTACGGGACCGGCAACAAATGTGCCTGAAATAACGGTGATCGCATTTGCAACAGAGCCGAGGAAGGGCGCGGCTCCGCCACCACCTCCCATAGCCGCCAAACCCAAACCACCGGCACCAAGTCCAGCCAATGCAAGGCCGACATTGCCACCATCGCCAATCAACGCCGCACTGAGGGTGTCGTCGGTCAGCAACGGCTCAAGGGGTGAAAAACTCGAGGACTTCGCAAGGATGGATCCCGCAGCATCAGGGCTGCCACCAAAGGCGTAGAGGGCTTTGCCATCGACCGTTCCGATCGGCGCCATGTCGGCCGGCAGTTCGATCACGCCGCCAAGGCCATCCATCGAAAAGAGCGTATCTCCGAGGAAGTAATCCTGAAGGACAACCTCTGTGCCATCCGCGTAAAGCAGGACGAGGTCGTTGCCTTGCCGGACCGCCACATAGGGCTGCTCACCGAGGCTGCCGGCTGCGTCAACGATGGTTACGCTGTCATAAACTTGGTATTTCTGCGCGGGAATAACCGAAACGGCACCCGAACGAACTTCCAGACGGATCACAGAATTATCAAGCATTTACACAGTCCTTGCACTCGTTACTTCACACGGTGGAGACAAACTCGCGACCATTGGATGTCGCACCCCACACGAATTGTGGCCTGAAATAACCCAAGCCATACAATCGTTCGAGATAACTTATTCTCTTTTGAGAATGCAATTGGGAAAAGAGATTTATAACCATAAGGTTAGGTTACGCAACGTAAGCCGGCCGATGACGGATCTGAAGCTTGAAAAGAAGTGTTTTTCGACAACCGCCCTTCAAAGAGCTGCCAAATCGATGTCACGGGGTCTCAGGCTCGTCGATGCGAACGCATGATACGTGGAACACAAACAATCCAATATATGGGGATACCGCCCGCCATCTGGCGGAAACAGGCTCATTCGAGGCGCGTAATGATGTCAGCACCCCTGCCAATGCCGGCGCGAGACCTGTGCGAACATATCGGCCAGAAGGTCAGCACGAAACGCAAATGGCATGCCATTGCGACCCCACTCAGATAGACACTTCTCGCAGCAATCTGTCACGCTCCACATCGGCCGCCGGTTCCGACAGACGGACCACACCCCGGTTCAGCACGACGATATCGTCGGCCAGATCATAGGCAAAATCGAAGAACTGTTCGACAAGTACGATCGCGATCTTGCCCTCATTGCGCAAAAGGCGGATGACCTCGCCAATCTGTTTGATGATGTTGGGCTGGATGCCTTCGGTGGGTTCGTCCAGAAGCAGAACGCGCGGCTGCGTTATCAGGGCGCGTGCGATTGCAAGCTGTTGTTGCTGGCCACCCGACAGATCGCCACCTCGCCGGTCCTTCATCTGCGCAAGCACCGGGAACAGATCATAGATGCGCTCGGGTATCCGTTGTTCGGACTTCGGGAGGCAGGCAAAGCCGGTCTGCAAATTCTCGGTCACGGTAAGGAGCGGAAATATCTCACGGCCCTGGGGGACATAAGCGATCCCGTGTTTCGCCGCCTGGACTGCACCGAAGCGATCCAGCTCGGTTCCGTCCAGCACGATGCGCCCCCCGCTATAGGGGTGCCGCCCGGCGATTGCCTTGAGCAGACTGGTCTTGCCCACACCATTGGTGCCCATCACGGCGGTCACCGCGCCGGGGCGCGCCTGCAGGCTGACACCATGCAGGATTTGCGAGGCCCCGTAATGCAAGGTCAGGTCATCGACGCTCAGCATATGTCACCGCCCCAGATAGACATCGATCACCTCCTGGTTTTTCGTGACATGGTCCAGACTGCCCTCCGCAAGCACGGATCCTTCATGCAGCACCGTGACCTTGCAGCCAAGGCGACGCACGAATTCCATGTCATGTTCGATCACCACGACCGCGCGGGTTTTGGCGGCGCGCTTGAGCAGATCGGTGGTGTGTTCGCGCTCTGCGGGCGTCATCCCGGCCGCCGGTTCATCGACCAGCAACAGGCGCGGATCCTGCGCCAGCAACATCCCGATTTCCAACCATTGTTTCTGACCATGGCTCAACGCCCCTGCTCGCTTCGGCAACTGCTCGAGCAGGCCTATCTCCTGCGCGATCTCTCCGATCCGCGTGGCTGCATGCCGGGTGCGCCGGTAGAACAGCACGTCGAACGGGCCGCGTTTGTTCTTGAGGGCCATGGCAAGGTTTTCGCGCACGGTCTGATCTTCGAACACCGTGGGCTTCTGGAATTTTCTGCCAATGCCCGCGCGAGCGATCTCGCTTTCGCTCATCCCAAGAAGCGACACTGATTTTTCACCCCAGATGACGCGCCCCTCGTCGGGGCGGGTCTTGCCGGTCACGATATCCATGAACGTGGTCTTGCCCGCGCCATTGGGGCCGATCACCGCCCGTAGTTCCGGCTCGGCGATCTGGATCGACAGGTTGTTGATTGCCCGGAACCCGTCAAACGTGACAGAAACGCCCGAGACTTCGAGAAGCGTCGTCATTTGGCCCTCACAAGGTAGTCGAACAGCCCACCGATGCCACGTGGAAAGAAAAGCGTGACGGCGACAAAGCCGAGGCCGAGAAGAACAAGCCACCAATCGGTCCAGTTGATGACGTAGAAGCCAAGGTCGATGTCGGGCGCACCTCCGCCCGTGAACCAGCTTGACGCAAGGCTGACCACCGCCGCCCCGATCACAGCGCCATAAAGGCGCCCACGGCCCCCGATCGCCACCCAGACGGCCAGATAGATCGACGCGATGGGTGCGATTTCAGCCGGGTTGATGATCCCGGCTTGCGGATAATAGAGCGCGCCCGCCAACCCCGAAACAATGGCGGTCAAAGTGAAGATCACCAGCTTGTAATGCTCGACATGGTAGCCAAGAAACCGCACGCGCGCCTCGTTATCACGAATGCCACGGATAACCGATCCGAATTTGCCCGATACCAGCCATGCGAAGATCACGTAGCCAAGGCCAAGCGCAAAGGCCGATGCCCAGAAGAACCAAAGCGCCAGCGTTGACTGCGGCACATGCAGCAGGCCGGGAATGTTCTGAAGACCCGACAGCCCGTTATTGCCGCGCAGACCGGTGTCATTCTGAAAAAGGTAGAGCGACAAAGCCAGCGTCATGGCCTGTGTGAGGATCGACAGATAAACGCCAGTCACCCGGCTGCGAAACGCCAACCAGCCAAAGACCAGCGCCAGCAGCCCCGGCACCAACACGACCATGGCCAACTGCAGCGGCAGGCTGTGGGCGAAAACCCACAGGGCGGGCAGCTCGTTGCTGCCGACCACACCGAATATCTGCGTGGCGATGGCATCGGTGATCTCCGTCTCGGTCGGCGGAATGGGCGCGTTTTCGAACGAGTCGATCACGATCCCTTCGGTTCGGGCATACATCAACCACATCCCGATGGCGTAACCACCCAGACCGAAGAACGCGAAATGCCCCAGGCTGAGGATCCCGCAATAACCCCAGACCACATCCATCGCCACCGCGATCAGACACAGACAGAGCGTCATACCCAGCACCTTGACCATCGAGGTCGACAGGATGGGAAGGCCGAACCCTTCAGCAAGAACGCTCACACTCAGCGTGAATAGGCCAAGGGCTCCCAAGAACCAGAGTACCGAAGGATTTTCCGCAAAGAAGCTTTTACGTGGCGCGATGTCAGATGGCATATCTTGCGTGCTCATCGATCAATCCCCCGCAGCGCGACCCTTGAGGGCGACAATGCCCTTGGGCCGAACCTGAATGAATAGGATGACGAACAGAACCATATAGGTCTGTGCCGCCAGCGTGTTGGAGGGATTGAGCCATTCGATCCCCTTTTGCAGAAAGCCGATCATCGACGCGCCGGCCAATGTGCCCCAGACATTGCCGACGCCGCCCACAACCACGGTCATGAAGCTTTGCACGATATAATTGGCGCCCATTTCCGAGGTCACCTGCGCATAAAGCCCGATCGCCACACCCGCGATCCCGGCAATCCCCGAGCCCAGACCGAAGGTCAGCATGTTGATCCTGTCCGGGTTGATCCCCATGGACGCGGCCATACCCGGGTTCTGCGTGACCGCCCGCACCTCGAGCCCCAGACGCGTGCGTTTGAGGACATAAAGCAGCAGCGCCAGAAAGATCAGCGCCAGAACGAAAATCGCGACACGAATGGTTGAGATACCGACGATATCGTTCAAGGTGATCGCCCCACCCAGCCAGTCGGGTGCGGTCAGGGGACGAGCCTGCGTGCCGAAGATATTCTTGGCCAATTGCTGCAATGCGATGGATATACCGAAGGTGGCCAGCAAGGTTTCCAGCGGGCGTGTGTAGAGATGCCGGATCACCAGACGCTCCATTGTCACGCCAGCGCCAAACGTCACGGCAAAGGCCAGCGGCAGCGCGACCAAAAGGCTGAGCGTGTAATCAGGGATGAACAACTGCACCACATAGCCGGTATAGGCGCCCATCATGATGAACTCGCCATGCGCCATGTTGATGACGCCCATCACCCCGAAGGTAATGGCCAGCCCGATCGCCGCCAGAAAGAAGATCGACGCCAGCGACACTCCATCGAGAACAAGATCCAGCGTCTGGTAGACGGCCAGCATGCGCGCGGTCGCAGTCAGCGCTGCCTCTGCGGCGTTGGTGATATCAGGGTCCGGCTCGAGGTATTCCTCGTAGAATACATAGGCCGCAACGGCGCGAGCCACCTCTTCATCTGAAGCTCTTGGCGGAACCGTGCCAGCGGCTTCAAGCGCCTCATAAGCGATTGCGCGATTTTCGACCGTGTTCAGACGATGCAACGGCACACCGCCGACCTTGCCATCCAGGATGTGTTCGGCCAGCACATCGCGCAATTCCGCCGCGCTCTGTCGCGGCGGGGCAAGATCCTTCTCTACCAGCCTGTCATATGCTTCAGCCCGGGTCATATCTTGGCCGACCTCAAGAACTCGGGCGATATTGGCGCCGTCAGGCACGGTTTCTGCCAAAGCGTCCCGGCGTGCTGTCAATTGGTTCAGAACGCTGCGCGCCTCGATACTGGTATCCCCGGACAAGGCGTCGATAGCCGCCAGGCGATCCGCCTTGTCCGCTCCGAATTGCGCGGTCAAAAGGGCCAAAAGCCTTTGTTTGCGAGTTTTCAGATCGGCATCTGGCTCGCCGTCGATGCTGGCGGCCAGAGGCTCGATCTGGCTGGCATCAGCGCTTCTTGCGATAGATTCCAGCGCCGCGGCCCGACGGGCGGGGTCTGAGGCATTCAACTCGAACGGCACCAGCGCTGCGGCCACTTCTCGTTGCACGCCCGCGTTGGGCTTGATCTGGTCCACCTCACGGCTGCCGACCTGGCCCACGGCCTCTCCAGTGTCGATGTCGACAAGAGTGAGCGCGTCGCCCGCATCCTCGGCATAGAAGAACAGACCGTCACCGGGGCGTTGATACACCTCACGCGCCTCCCATTTACGCAGGAAGTCAGAGATGGCGGGATGATCAGACGCCAGAAGGGCCGCGATCACCGGTCCGATGGTGCGGCGCGAGGGCTTGGACAGTTCGGCCTTGTAGGGCTGCAGGACAGATTGCAGGGTTTCTTGCGCGGCGACATCGCCGGGGCGCCACGCGACAATGCAGACGAACAGCATCGCGGTCGCAATGACGCGGGCAAAAAGGGCGGTGAAACGCATGATCCGTCCGGTCCTGATCGGGGAAATGGAATTGATGGGCCGCGCGGGACATGACGCCCCGCGCGGCGCCGTTACCTTAGTAGTTCGAGGTCATCTGTACGCAGGTGCTGGTTTCGACATTGTACATGCCGCAGCCCAGTTCCTTCCAATCGCTTTTCAGAACGGCACTATCGGGCAGGTGATCGGTCCACGCATCACCGGGCACCTCTTCCGTCTGGCTGATGATATCGAACTGACCGTCATCGCGGATCTCACCGATCAGCACCGGCTTGGACAGGTGATGGTTGGCGTTCATCACCGCCATGCCGCCTGTCAGGTTGGGGAATTCCTGCCCCCACATCGCCTCGCGAACGGCATCGACGTCGGTGGTGCCTGCGGCCTCAACGGCGTTCACCCACATGTTGAAGCCGATGTAATGGGCCTCCATCGGGTCATTGGTCACGCGGGCCGTATCGCCGATATAGTCATGCCATGCGCTGATGAACGCTGCATTTTCTGGCGTATCGGCGGACTGGAAGTAATTCCAAGCCGCAAGGTGACCCACAAGGTTCGACGTATCGAGACCCGACAATTCCTCTTCGCCGACCGAGAAGGCAACCACGGGAATATCCGCTGCGCTGACATTCTGCGCGGCCAATTCCTTGTAGAAGCCCACATTCGCATCACCGTTGATCGTGGAGATCACGCCAACCTGCTTGCCCGATGCGCCAAGAGCCACGACATCCGACACGATCGTCGCCCAGTCGGAATGCCCGAAGGGTGTATAGTTCACGAAGATGTCCTCTTCGGCCACACCCTTGGATTTCAGATATGACTCCAGAATGTTGTTGGTGGTGCGGGGATACACATAGTCGGTCCCAAGCAGTGCGAAGCTTTCGACGCCAAGCTCTTCAAGGAAATAATCCACGGCCGGGATCGCCTGCTGATTGGGCGCGGCACCGGTGTAGAACACATTCTTCGACGATTCCTCACCCTCGTACTGAACCGGATAGAACATCAGCCCGTTCAGCTCTTCAAGCACCGGCAGCGCCGACTTGCGGCTGACGCTTGTCCATGAGCCAAAGATCACATCCACTTCGTTCACAGTCAGAAGCTCGCGGGTCTTCTCGGCGAAGAGCGGCCAGTCCGAGGCCGGATCGACCACGACCGCTTCGATCTCGCAGCCCAGCACGCCGCCCTTGGCGTTTTGCTGCTCGACCAGCATCAGAACCGTATCTTTCAACGTGGTTTCCGAGATTGCCATCGTGCCGGACAGCGAATGCAGAACGCCTACTTTTACGGGGCAATCCTGCGCCAGCGCAGGTGCGGAAAATAGTGCGGTGGTTGTGGCCAGGCTGGCCAGCAATGTCTTGGTATTCATTATGCTCTGAACTCCCAGTGTCAGGGCTGCGCTTGCGTCGGAGATCGGGTTTCCATTCACCTTACCCCCTGCTAAATTCGCGCGGCAGCATTTCCATGTTGCCACCGTCCAGCGGTATCTAGTCTGCCCGGACCTGAGCCGCTGGTCGGTGTCTGTGTCCACGATCGGACAGAGCAACCTAAGCGCCATAAATCCGCAGGAGCCACGAGACGGTCTACGCCGCCTGACGCCCAAAGGGGCATTTTGATTAATCTATGGGCGAAAATATCCTTGGCGCCTCTTTTGTGTGCGCCGATCCCGCATCCAAAATGCTGCGCCGCGGCATTCACCCCGGTTCACCAGAAGATGCGTCTCTTCACCCGAGTCGATGACAGGGACCAAGAACGGCTCTGATCATCCGGGTTTCCTTGCCCGATGAGACCAACGCGCCCGCCTCAAAGTTCACCTTTTTCAGCCCGCACGCCGCCGCATGACGCGTTACCCGATGCGCCAGACCCGTTTCGCGGCGCGACCGGTCCTTTCACGCGGGTCGGATCGGGTTTGCCCTTGCCGACATCCTGACCGATTATGTCACGGGTCCCCGACACCAGAGCGCGCGGCGGACAACGGGAAACGTCCCGAGGGGTCGGTGAAGTCGTGCATATGCACCACAACCGAATTATCGCTCACCAGCACGACGCCGTAGGCGGGTGGCTCGAGATTGCCGATGACGCCAGCCTCGCTGCCCTGCATCTCCAGCGCGACCTGATGCGCCAGGCCGCGCATGCATGAGAAACTGATACCGCGCCAGTTTCCGAAAATGGGGCGATGCAGATGCCCGAAAAACAAATGTCGGATACGCGGCACGTGCGGGGTCAGCACGTCGTGGAACAGATCGCTGTCCTGCAGCATGATGCGGTCCATCATCGGCAGGCCAAGCGCCAGCGGCGGATGATGCATGAACAACAAGACCGGTCCCGGCGCATTTCGCAATTGCGCGTCCAGCCATGCGCGGCGCTTGGCGCAATAGGCGCCCGCGTGGGTGCCCTCGGCCTTGGTGTCCAGAAGGATGCAACGTGCGTACGGAGTATCGAAAACCGTCTGGACGAACCCGTTCTCGTCACGCGGAAGATCGGGAAAGGTCATCCTCAGGCCCTCGCCCTCGTCATGGTTGCCGACCATCAGATGCACCGGCATCCGCAGCCGCTCAATTCCCGCCCTGAACGCGGTATAGGCGGCAGGGTCGCCCCAATGTGTCATGTCCCCGGTCAGAACGACGAACTCCGCGTCGCCATGTTCGGCGTTGATGGAGTCGACAGCGGCCTCCAGCCTCTGTGACGGATCAAGCCCGAACAAGGTTTGCCCCGCTGCGATCACATGCGTGTCGGTAAGGTGGATAAACTTCATGGCAATGCGGACGCGGGTTTGGCCCAATCGCTCCAACCGGTGCCGACAGCGAAAACCGGCCCGTCCCACGCAAAGGGGATCTGGTGAATCGTCGTATCGCCTTCATGCAATCCGATCACGCAATAGGATGGCTCTCGCGGGGCGCCCTGCAGCAGTTCAGGTTCCGCCATGTCCGGCATCGACTGATTGCCCGTAGAGGGCACCGAGGCGAAGGGCACACCGCGGAACGTGCCATGGATCGGGGCATGAACATGGCCGAAATGGATAAAGTCGATGCGGTCCCGATACTCTTGGATCAGGGCGGCAAAACCTGCGCGATGCTCGGGGATCAGCGCGATCAGATCCTTGGCCGGCACGCCGGTTCGCATAGGATTGTGATGCATGAAGATCCGCGCGCTCTGCGCCGCGTCCAACTCGCTCCGAAGCCATTCAAGACGATCCGCCCCAAAATGGCCCGCATGGGTCTTTTCCTGCACCGTGTCCAGATAGATGAACCGCGTCTGCTCGATGGTCTCGGCATGATTGACATAGCCATTTTGATCGACCGGATGATCCCCGAAGACACGCCGGAACGTAGATCGGTCGTCATGGTTGCCGATCATCAGCCGCACTGGAATGGCCTGCTGATCAAGCACAACCTTCAGCGCCTCGTATGCCGCCGCCTCGCCCCAGTGAGCAAGATCGCCTGTGATGATCAAACGGACGGCATCGGCATGATGCAGGTTGATATGTGTGATGGCCGCAGCAAAACGTGCATGCGGGTCCAGTCCCCCCATGCGCTCCCCCGGCACGGTGAGGTGGATATCCGAGATATGGACAAGTTTCATGATGTTCTTTCAAGGACTGTCCGGGCGCCCTGCTGTCAGGCGCCCGGAGGTGAGGCTGGAAATCAGCTGTTCGGCAGAAGGTCGTTCACTTCCTCGACCAGCTCTTTCTGCAGCTCTTTCATGTCGGTGGCGTCGCCCGTGACAATGCGCTCCATCCCGTCATAGATCACCTGCGTGATCGCGAGACCGTTGTCTCCGGGATAGGCGAGCCAGTCGCGCAGCAAGGGGAGCTGGTCGACGGCTGTGCGCTTGTTGGGGTTCTGCTCATAGAAATCAGCAAGGATGATTTCATTGGCGGCCTTGTTTGGCGGCATGTAGCCGGTGGTCTTGGCCACTTCCGCCGCCCCTTCGCCCGAAGTGATGAACTTCAACCAGGCCCAAGCCGCATCGCGCACGGCAGGGTCTTCGGACTGGCTGGTCAGCATCGCGGCATTGCCGCCTGCGGGCAGGCCCTTGGGTGCGGTGCCCATACCCGGAAACGCCCCGGTGCGAAGTTCGAAATCACCCTGACTGCGCTCGACCGCGCCCAGTGCCGAGGTCGACCAGAACATCATGCCGATATCGCCCGCCGAGAACGAGGCCAGGGCCGCTTTCCATTCCAGGTTCTGCATCTCGCACTTGGTCACGATTTCCTGGATCTGCTCCAGCGCCTGCAACGCCTCGGGGCTGTCCAGCGTGACCTTGCCATCCTCGACGATGGCCTTGTCCTGGCTCCACATCATCGCCTGCATGAACCAGTTGCCGGTGATGTTCCATCCCCAGAAGATCGGATTGGCGATGCCATTGGCCTTCATGGTCTCACAGGCCGAAATCACCTCGTCCCAGGTGGACGGAATCTTGTCGATTCCCGCGGCATTGAGAATGTCCATGTTGTAATAACCGACGGGCAGCGAAATCGAGAATGGCAGGCCATAGACCTGATCGTCGAAGGTCGACAACGACAGCATCGCCTGATGATAACCATCCTTTTCAAAATCCGCCTCTTTGGCGATGAACGGCTCCAGCGATTGGGCGATCCCCTTTTCGACAAGGATTAACTGGCGATTCAGACCGTGCATGGTCACATCCGGCAGATTGCCCGACACGGCCTCGCGCAGGATCGTGTTGGTGCCATCCTCGTAGGATTCATACGTGGCGCGGAACTTGACCTCGATATTGGGATGCGCCTCCTTGAAGGCGGGCATCATCGCCTCGTAGGTCACATCGAACAGATGGCTGTAGGGATAGGCGAACTCGATCGTCACCTTGTCCTCGGCACAAACCGCAGTCGCGGTCAGGGCGAGGGCTATTGCCGTTGTCGTGATTTTCATGTTTTCTCTCTCCATTGACGAGACCGTTGCGGTTTGGCGACTACTGCGGTCTCTGGTGTGATCCCTTTCGGGATTTCTGGAGCAGGTCGCGACATCAGTCGCGGCCTACTTCATTCCGGATAGTGTTATTCCTTCGATGAACCGCTTCTGGGCCAGCAAGAAGGCCACAATCAGCGGGCAGACGATCACCGTGGCAGTGGCCATCATGGGTCCGAAGAAACTGCCATCGCCATCGCCCTTGAACTCTCGCAATCCCAACGGTGGCGTGAACAGCTCCCGGCTTCCGGTCACCACGATCCGCGGCCAGAAATAATCGTTCCAATGCGCCACCACCGAGAAGATGGCGAAGGCCAGCAAGGCCGGTACTGCCGTCGGCAGCATGACCCGCCACACGATCGAAAACTCTGTCATTCCGTCCATGCGCGCGGCATCGATCAGGTCATCCGGCACGGTCATGAAGAACTGCCGCATCAGGAATATCCCGAAGACCGAAATCGTCCACGGGACGACAAGCGCCGCGTAGGTATTCGTCAGCCCCAGCTTGGCCAGCATGATATACAGCGGCAGCGCGATGGCGTGGACCGGGATCAGCAGACAGAACAGCACCAGCGAGAACACCGCCTCCCGGCCCCAGAACCGCAGCTTGGCCAGCGCATAGGCAGCAGGCAGCGCAACCAGCACCTGAATGACGAAAATCGAGACCGTCACGATCACGCCGTTCAGCAGATAGCGCAGCAAAGGAGCCTCGGTAAACGCCATTGTATAGTTGAATACGGCAGGCCGCATGGCGCAGTCGGCCTCCGCCTCGGTTATCAGGGCATCTCGAATCTCCCTGTCGGTCAGGCCGGGAAAACGCTTGGCGGCGCTGGCCACCTCATCTCGGTTCGGGTCCCGCAGCGCCACGCAGCGTTCGTCGATCATCATCTCCTGTCGGCCGAAAAAGCCCCCCTCGCCCCGGTCGATTTCACCCGGGCTTTTGAGCGAATAACTCAGCATCATGTAGAACGGGGCGATGACGACCAGCGCGCCAAGGATCAGTATCAGGTGCTTCCACCAGTCGCGTGTCATCCGTAATGCACCTTGCGTTCGACCAGCCACCGCTGGATCAGGGTCAGAAACATGACAAAGCCAAGGAACACGACGGTGATTGCCGACCCGATGCCGATCAGGTTCTGCTGCACACCTTTTTCGAAGATCGCGAACATCATGACGTAGGCCGATTTGTTCGGACCTGCGCCCTGCGGCCAGAAGGCCTCGATCGTGTCAAAGACCTGAAACGCGCGGATACAGCTGATCGTGACCACGAACACCGTCGTCGGACCAAGCGCAGGCCATGTCACCAGGCGGAACCGCTCCCAGGCCGATCTGGCGCCATCCATTTCCGCGGCGTGATACAGCTCGCGGTGAACACTGGTTAGCCCGGCCAGATACAGCACCATGTTAAAGCCGAAGCCCTGCCAGATGCCGACAAAGCACACCACCCAGATCGCATAGCGCTGATCACCCAGCCACAAGGGGAAGCCGCCCTCGCAGCCCTGCGCCATGAACGGCCAGATAGCCTCCAGAAATGTGCCACACCCCATTTCAATCGTTCTGTTGACCATGCCGATGGTCGGGTGCAGCATGAATTCCCATGCGATCGCCATCGCCAGCAGGGTCGCCATGACGGGCAGAAAATATATCGTCTTGTAGAGATCGCGAAACCGCCCCACCGACGTGATCAGCAATGCCGCCCCAAGACCAAGCCCGACTGAAAGAGGAACCACCGTCACCACATAGGTGAACGTGGCCACGAACATCTTTTCATAGGTCGACCGCGTGAACAGCTTTTCGTAATTCTCCAAACCCACCCAGTTGAAGCCGGAATTGCCCAGCGCGTAATCCGTAAAGGACAAAACCAGCGCCACCAGCACCGGACCCAGCAGGATCAGGCCCATCAGCGTGATCGCGGGTGCCGTCAAAAACCAGCCCGTACGGCGCTGGCTTGCTTCAACCGACCTCGCGGCCGGCGCGGCAACGGGGATTTCTGTAACCGCCATCGCTCAGGCCACCTGATGCGCGGCGCGCGCTGCTTCGATCACAGGCCTCAGGCGCTTGCCTGATGTGTCGAACAGCAGCGCATCGCCAATGTCGAAATCAAGACCGACCGTCGCGCCAAGTCCCAGGCGCCTCCGAGCCGATGGATCAGCGCGCAGCACGACACGCTCCGACAGGCCTGGCACCTCGATCTGGGCAAAAACTTCCGACCCGAGGTTCTCATGATGGGCGACGACCCCGGTTAGAACGGAGTCCGCCCCACTCAGCCGCAAGGCCTCGGGCCTCAGACCAAGGCGGATACCCGGCTGATCGGCCACCCGCGTCAGCCGTGCGATATCCCGGTCCAGCACCCGCAAAGAGCCACCGTTCAACTCGGCGGGCAGAATGTTGATCTTGGGCGATCCGATGAATTCGGCAACCCGGATATCCTCGGGGTCTTCATAAACCAGGTCTGGCGCATCACATTGCAGGATCTGCCCTTCCATCATGACGGCGATCCGGCTCGACATGGTCATGGCTTCGACCTGATCGTGAGTCACATAGATGAATGTCGCCCCAAGGCGGCGGTGCAGTTCGGCGATCTCGCCACGGGTCTGCACACGCAGCTTGGCATCGAGGTTCGATAATGGCTCATCCAGCAGAAAGGCCGCAGGGTCACGCACCAGTGCCCGGCCAAGTGCCACACGCTGCCGTTGACCGCCAGATAACTGTCCGGGTTTGCGATCAAGCAACGTCTCGATCTCGAGCGTGCTTGCCGCCTTGCGCACCTCGGCATCGATCTCCCGGTTGCGCTCTGCCGCACCCGGCATCCAGCGCCCGACCAGCGGCAGCCGCTGCACCGCGCCCATGGTCCGCATCCGCAGGGGGACGGCGATATTGTCCGCCACACTCAAGTGAGGGTAAAGCGCATAGGATTGAAACACCATTGACAGGTTCCTGTCCGCCGCGCGCACACCCGCAACGGATCGACCTGCAATCACGATATCTCCCGCGCTTTGCGATTCCAGTCCGGCGATGATCCGCAGCAGCGTGGATTTTCCGCACCCTGATGGCCCGACGAGCGCGATGAACTCACCATGTCGGATATCCAACGAGATGCCCTTGAGAACCTGCGTCTCCCCAAAGGATTTGACCACGCCATCTATATGCAGATCAGCCATCTGATTCCCCCTGTTTCATGGGAAGGCTAATTCGCTTTGGCTTCCGATTTATGACGTCATATTAGTGAAACCTATCGGTGCTACCGGTGTCGCAAAGGAATATTGCTATGCGCCCGAACCACCACCATTTTTCGGCCTTCGCCTACGTTGTGCGCGAAGGAAGCTTTTCCGCCGCTGCAGCACGGCTCGGCGTGACCCAATCAACCATTACGCAGCATGTCGCCAAGCTTGAACAGGACGTGGGCACGCAATTGCTGGTGCGGGGGCGCAATGGCGTCCGTGTCACCCGCACCGGGCAGGAATTCTATGAGCTTGCAGACAAGCTGGTGGCGCTTGACGCGACGATCTGGGAAAAGCTCGAGGGATACGCATCGATGAAAGCGGGGCGCATCAGGGTCATCGCCAACGCCCCGCAACCCGCACTCAGGATCATTGGCCGCTTCAACCAACTTTTCCCCGATGTGAACATCGACTTCGGCCTGTATGACTGGACGACGGCCACCGGTATGATCCGCAATCGGCTGGCCGATGTCGGGATCATCACGGATGCACCTCTGTCCGAGGAATGGGATCGCCATGTTCTGCAATCCACACGCTATGTGGCTTATTTACCCGCCACGCATGTCTTGGCCACTCAGGATGAGGTCTCTCTGGCTGACCTATCCGCGCATACGGTCATCTTGCCGGAAACCGGGTCGCTGACGCAGCGCGTCGTATCGGCGAAAGCCCGTGAACTGGGCCTCAGCTTTCCGCGCAAGGTTTGCATGACGACCTTCCCGGTGATGTGCGAGGCTGTTCTGCAGGGTATCGGCGTCGCGATCTTTCTGCGCAACAGCAGCCTGATCGTTGACGGGATCGTGGAATCCAGAATTTCCGAGTTGGATGCCGAGCACAGGACATTCCTGGTCGCCACACGCGACCGCGCGCAACTGCGTCTGATCCGTGAATTCACGTCGGCCGCTTTGTCCAACATGGACCCCGAGACCGAGTGTCACGACGAGACATCGATTTCGTACCATACGTCACCATAATGTTGCAAAACGTTCACCTTTCTGAAGCGAAGCGGCGGTAGGCGAGAACCTCAGCCAAGGATGGCTTAATCTGAAATCGTGAGGACGTCTCAATGACAATCACCCGTCGTACCGCACTCCAGCTGGGCGCAGCCGCCCTCTCCGCACCGGTTATTCTGCGCGCCAGTGACGCGCTGGCCTCGTCCGGCTCGGTCAAGGTTTTCGCATGGCAGGACTACGTCCAGCCCAATATCGCCGAAGCATTTGAAAAAGAAACCGGAATCACGCTGGAGCTGACCACATACGGCTCCAATGACGAGGCGGAATCGACCGTCCGCGCAAACGGCGGCAAAGGCTTTGACGTCGTGTTCCCGTCGATCACCAACGCGTCGGGCTACCTTGACGACAACGGCGACAGCTTCTTCGCCCCGGTCCCTGCAGAAGTGAACAGCGACGCAATCATCCCGTCCTTCCTGCGCGACAGCGCCACCCTCGGCGGCGTGCACGCAGGCGATCAGATCCTGCTGCCCTTCAACTGGGGCACCGAAGGCGTGACGCTGAACCGCTCGACGCTGGCGATCGACGACGCAGATCTGTCCTATGGCGATCTGTGGCGCAGCGAAGCCAAGGGCAAGGCCGCGTTCCGCCAGAAATCCGTGATCATGGGTACCGGTCTCTATCTTGATGCCATCGGCGAAGTTCCCTCGAACCGCATGCTGGATGTCTACAAATCCGAAGAGGACGCGCGCCGGGTCTGGGGCGAAGTGGCCAAGTGGATCATCGAGCGCAAGGACAGCTACGGCGCTTTCTGGAACAACGCGACCGAAGCCACCGCCGCCTTCAAGGAAGCCGGCTGCATCATCGGTCAGACCTGGGACACGACCGGCCTCTTGCTGAACCGCGAAAACCCCGACTTCGTCTACCGCGCGCCCAAGGAAGGCATCATCACTTGGCTGGACAGCGTCGGCATGCTCAAGCAGGCCGAAAACAAGGCGCAGGCGATCGAGTTCATCAACTTCATCCTGAAGCCGGAAGTCGGCGGCATGTTCGCCAACAATACCGGCTACAACTCGGCGGTTGCTGGGGCCGCGGATTTCGCAACACCGGAATTCAAGCAGCAGTTCAACGAAGTCTACACCGCCGACGTTCTTGGCAACATGTGGTGGTGGCAGGCCGACACGCCGTTCTTCGCCCCTGTGCGTAATGAGTTCGTCGAGATCATCACCAACGCGTGACCTGTTCTACGTCAAACCAAGGACGGCCCCTGATCATGGGGGCCGTTCGCAACTTATCGGGACAGAAAATCGTAATGCACGGTAAAGACGTTTGCCTCCAAGGCGTGTCGATCACCTACCCAAACGGATTTACAGCCGTAAAGCCAACCGATTTGACAATCGGGGCAGGTGAGTTCTTCTCGATCCTCGGTCCATCGGGTTGTGGCAAGACAACAATCCTGCGGGCTGTGTCGGGCTTTGTCGAACCCTCTGCGGGCCGGGTGCTGATCGGTGGAGAAGATCAGCGCGGCATCGGCCCGAACGGTCGTCCAACTGCCCTGATTTTCCAGAACCTAGCCCTTTTTCCGCTGATGCCTGTTTGGGAAAACGTGGCCTTCGCGCTCGAGGCGCGCGGCATACCCCGCAAAGAACGGCGTGCGCGTGCGCATGACCTTTTGGAACTGGTCGCACTGCCCGATCAGGCTGACAAGATGCCGGGCGAGTTGTCGGGGGGCCAGCGTCAGCGCGTGGCAATTGCTCGTGCCCTTGCAGTGGAACCTGCAGTTCTCTTGCTGGACGAACCGCTGTCCGCGCTCGATCTCAAGCTTCGTCAGCACATGCGCGCGGAGTTGCGGGCGATCCAGCAGAAAACCGGCGTGACTTTTATATACATCACCCACGATCAGGGCGAGGCGCTGACCATGTCCGATCGCGTCGCCGTAATGAATGACGGCGTGGTCGAACAGGTCGGAACCGCCGATGAAATCTACTCCGATCCCCGTTCGGCCTTTGTGGCCTCTTTCGTGGGCGAGGTGAACGCGTTCTACGGGCGTGTCGTGGCGCTGGACGACAGGATGGCCAGCATCGACACGCCTCATGGTCTTTTGCGCGGACGGCATACGGGCGCCTTGACGCAGGGCGATCAGGCGATCCTTTTCGTGCGTCCCCAACAAGTGGAGTTTGGCGAGGATTCAGGCGCAAACCGGTTCTCGGTCATGCTTGAACGCCGTAGCCTCGAAGGTGCGTTCCTGACGTTCGAGACCCGCACAGATAATGGCGCGCGGATCATCATCCACCAGACCAACAGCGGCCCATCACCCGTGACCACCGACAGCAGTCTTCAGGTCAGCTTTGCACCCGACGCCGCCGTGGTGCTGCCGGATGGCCCCGTCGCAAACACCGGCATCGAGACTGCGGCCCAATGAGCGGGCTGTTGCGCGGATACGGGCGCGGTCTGGTCGCGCTTTTCTTCGCTGCGGTGGTGGCTTGGTCACTCCTGCTTATCATACTGCCCCAGCTGACGATGTTGGAACGCGCGGTCACCGCCCCCAAGCGGCAGCTGGACAGCTCTATCGCATTCCAGCTTGAGCGCGATGCACAGACATGCGTGTCTGTTCTTGAAACCCATCTGGCGGCTCAGGATGCGGCCGATACTGCCGATCAAGGCGGAATGGCAGTTCCATCCATGTCAGGGATGGCAGTGCCGTCGATGTCGGGCATGGCAGTACCTTCCGCATCGGTGATGACCAACCAAGCGACTGGCGCGGATGCCCCGGTGCGGCCCTATATCCTTCAGTGTGACCGAGCGACGACCCGTCTTCGCATGGTGCGCGGCGCCGATGAACCGCCGGTTTGGCTGAACGAGCTTTATGATCTGCCGCTACTGGCCGTGACGGATACCGCGCCGATCACCGATCAGATGGCCGCCGCACAAGAGATCGCAGCTTTGGCCAAAGAGCTGGCCGTAGACATCCAGCAACTGGAAGCGAACGCTTTTCCCTACACCACAAGCAATTTCGACGCCCTTCTGGCGGCTCGCGCCGTTCCCCTCTCAGCCGAGCAGAGGGCGCAGGAAAACGCCAAGCTGTCCGATATGATGCTGCGACTGACCGGATTGCGTTTTGATCGTGATGGCCAGACCTATGAGCGCATCGGCCTTGTCACGCTATCCCGAACACTCGTCTACGCAATGGCCGCTACGGCGCTGGCCTTGGTGCTATGTTACCCGATCGCTTACAAAGTGGCTCTTGCAACAACGCCCGAACGCGCGGTCTGGCTGTTTCTGGGGCTGGTCATCCCCTATGCGATCGTCGAGTTGATGCGGGTCTATGCCTGGACCACGATCATCGACAACCAAGGCATTCTGAACGGTGTCATGCAATGGGCGGGTCTGATCTCAGAGCCGGTACAGTTCAAAAGGATGCCGGGTACGATCTTCATCGTGATCGTCTACACCTACGTGCTGTTCATGGTGTTTCCGATCTATAATGTCATGTCCACTCTCGACCGCAATCAGATCGAAGCGGCTCGCGATCTTGGTGCGAATGCCCTCAGGGTCCATGCCCGTATCATCATCCCCCATGCCAAACCCGGCATCGCGGTCGGCTGCATCGCTACCTTCATGCTGGCGGCTGGCGCCTTCTCGGTTCCCAGGATCATCAGTCGCGGCCTGCAATCTGAGTGGTTCAGCCAGACGATCTACAACAAGTTCTTCGAATCCGAGAACTCGAACGTCGGCGCGGCCTACTCCTTCACTTATACAATCGTCTGCTTTCTGATTGTGGCTCTGTTCATGTGGGCCATGCGTACGAGGCTCAAGGATTTCGCGAGAGTTCAATGACATCTCAACGGATTTTAACCACTTATACATGGGCGTTTCTTGCCTTCATGTTCGCCCCCCTTCTGTTGATGGTGGTCTCCTCCTTCAATGATGCCTCCCCACCCACAGTCACCGACTGGAAGGGGCTGACCGGCAAATGGTATGCCTTCTTCTGGATGCCACAAGACGCGCTCCGCGCCGACGAGGTGCTGCGCTCGCTGGATCGCGACAGGTTCATAGGCTGTTTCGGGAATTCGCTCGTAGTGGCAGCGTTTGTGGTGCCGTTGTCGCTTTTGCTGGGACTGGCCGGAGCGGTTCTGCTGACGCGCTGGCGCAGCAGAGCCAACGGAATGCTGTGGTGGGTGCTCTTGTCACCGATGCTGGCGCCAGGGATCGTGCTTGGCTTGTCGGCGCTTGTGTTCTGGAGCCGCCTTGGGGTGAATGCGGGGCTTTTCACGATCATCATGGCCCAGACGACTTTCGTCGCAGGTTATCCCATGCTGGTTCTTATGGCACGCTTGCAGCGCCAGCCGGTCGAGCTGGAAGAAGCCGCGCTTGATCTGGGGGCCACGCCATTCCGCGTCTTTCGCAGGCTAACACTGCCTTATCTCGCGCCGGCCTTGATTTCCGCCGGTGTAATCGCCTTCATGGCGTCGATGGAGAACTACAACACAACGATGTTCGCCAAGGGCGGTGCCTGCACTTTCGCCACCGAGATCGGCGCCATGGCCCGCAATCCCAATGGTCATCCGCCCGTCATCAATGCGGTTGGGACAATCATCATCGCCTTAACCGTTATTGCCGCCACACTTCACACCTGGCTGTCACGCCGTGAGGCGATCAAGTGATCCGGGCGCGCTGTCACCCAGCACTTGCAGGGCTGTTGCCTGAACCGATGCCTGCTGCGCGCGCGCTGCCCAACTGGTTTCGCGCCATGCCAAGCGAAGTCACCGCACCATCGCTCGGTGGTGAAGCGGTGCGCACCTTCAAACACTGCCCGCCGATGATCGACGCCATGTCTACCGGTATCATCATGCCGCTGGTGACGGACCTGACCATCACCGAAAATCAGCTGTCATGGGACTGGGATCCCCCGATCCTCGACGATGCCCGCATCTCGCGCGCGCCTGTCGGGCTGCATGTGCCTGAACAGACCACAGGCGCCCCGTTCAGAGCCGCATCCAATGCCGTGATCAAGTTTCTGAACTTCTGGACACTCGAAGCGCCCGAGGGCTGGTCGCTGCTCTTCACCCATCCGTTCAATCGCGAGGATCTGCCGTTTCGTACGCTCACCGGGCTGGTGGATTGCGACTTGTTCAAAGATGGCTACGTGCACTTTCCCGCGATCTGGACGGATGCCAATTTTTCCGGCGTCGTGTCACGCGGCACGCCCATAGCACAGGTCATCCCCGTGCCGCGCAATGGGCCCGCACTCGAAATCGGCCAGATGAGCCCTGCTCAGATCGCCCGCAACCGCACCACACAAGAAGCACTTTCCAGCGACCGGGGAGTGTACCGCAAACGGTTCAGGCATTAATTCTTTACAGACAATCCGGTGATATGTGACACTTTTGTGAAGCAACATCGGAGCAGTCTCATTCGCATCGTCTCATTTCTGATCCTGACACTTCTGGCGCCGTCCGCTCATGCGGACCCTAATTCCGGCACCATGACGGTCACCGACCATTATGAGACCCGTCGAGATACCTGCACGAGTTGGATGCTGACAGATTACCCAAGCGGGCTTGATGAAACATGGTGCCGGGCCGAGTTTGCCCTGCCTTCTGCCTTCCTGATCAAATGTTCCAAGGCACAGCAGGTCGGGTTCAGCAGCCAGACGCAGCGCGAGGCGTGTCGCCTGATGTTTCTGCGTGCCGCTGGCGAAACAGCCAACGGCTATGTCCTGAACTGACCACTCCACTACAGGTTCATCGGAAATGAACCCTTTGAAACGCGCACCAATGTCTTGAGGACAGCAGCCCTGTCTGGATGCGTTTCCAGCAATGCCACCCGCATCGCCTCGGCCTCGGGATCGCCGGTCTCGGCGGCAACCCTGTACAGCGCCAGTGCCGCCTCGGGATCACCGGGAAAGGCCCGCCAAGCGCGCCGCGCAATGTCATAACGGCCAAGCCGCAAGGCCACACGCCCCAGGTTGCGCCGCGCATCTGCATCGTTCGGGACAAGCGTCAAAGCCCGTGAAAACGCTGTGAAGGCGGTCTCGAAATCCTCGACACCAAGTGCCGCGCGGCCCAGTTCGAACCACGCTGCATCATGTCCCGGCGCAACTTCGGTCACGCGCTTGAGTTGCAAGATCGCTTCGGGGAAGCGGCCCAGTTCGATCAGGACCTTGCCATAGTTATAGATCAGCGACGGATGCGACCGTGGTCCTTCGACCAACGGTGCCAGCATTGCGGCAGCCCCGACCCAGTCGCCGGCCTGCAAAAGGGCCTGTATTCTTTCAACCATCATGCGCCAGTCTTATTCAGTCTTCATGACGGAATTGTCACAATTTTTTTGCGCACGCCGGATAGATCGCATTCAACAAAACAGACCAAGGAATACATCATGGTCCTCTCCGCCTTTACCACCGATGGGAAGTTCTTTCGTGGAAACCTCCATACCCATTCCACGCTGTCGGACGGTTGCCTTGAGCCCGCCGAAGTCTGCCGCCGCTACAAGGCTGAAGGCTATGACTTCATCTCGCTTACAGACCATTTCATTGGTCAATATGGCTATCCGGTCGCCGACACACGCGCCTTTCACGATGACGCATTCACAACGATCCCCGGTGCCGAACTGCATTCCGGCGCGATGCAGAACGGCGAGCTTTGGCATATTCTCGCAGTTGGGCTGCCGCATGATTTCACGCCCCCTCACGCACCGGGCTTCCTGCCTGTCGACAACCAGGAAACAGGTCCGGATCTGGCCCGCCGTGCGCGCGAGGCGGGCGCTTTCGTGACGATCGCGCACCCGCATTGGTCCGGCCTGACGCTCGAAGATGCTCGCTCCATCGACGCCGCGCATGCCGTGGAGATCTACAATCACGGCTGCGCTGTCGGCTGCGACCGTGAAGGCGGGGGGCATATCCTTGACCTTCTGCTCTCTGATGGCAGGGATCTGACGCTGATCGCCACCGATGACGCACATTTCACCGAACCGGATCATTTTGGTGGCTGGGTCATGGTCAAGGCCGAGGCGAACCAGCCCGCTCTGCTGCTCGAGGCGCTGAAGCGGGGTGATTTCTATTCCTCGCAAGGGCCGGAGATCCGCAATGTCAGCCTGACCGACGACGCTGTGATCGTCGAAAGCAGTGCCGCAGTCGCTGTGATCGTGCAGGGCCATGGGCAGGCCGCGACGGCCACCCATGGCACCTCGATGACCCGCACGCAGGTGTCACGAGCGCGGTTTGCCGCGTCACCCTGGATGCGGGTCACCGTGGTGGATGCCGCCGGGCGCCGTGCCTGGACAAACCCGTTTCGCCCAAGCACCTGAGCCGGATTTGTCGCAGGGTCACGGAGCGAGCTGCTCGAACAACCGCGCGACCGCCTCTGCGCCTGGATCGACATGGCCCTCAAGCTGGGCTGCATTGATATAGGACGCGCGCCCTGCCTTGGCGCGGACGATGGTGGCCGTGTGGTCTGCGCCACGCCGCGCCGCAACCGCGGCCCGGGCAATACCCTCGGCTTCCAATGCATCCAGCGCCGGCTTGAGCGCATCGACCATCGTGCGGTCGCCCAACTGCGCGCCACCGATGCGCTGCATCCGCGCCAATCCCTCTTTCAGGGCCGCGACCATCGACAAGCCGCTTGACGCTGCATCCCCGGCGGCGGTGAAGAAGATCGCCAGCAGAACACCGGACGAGCCACCCATGGTCTGCGTCAACTCCTGACCGATCGCGCGGAAAAGCTGTGTGTGATCCGCCAACGGCAACCGGTCCAGCGCCCCGATCAGCGCTCGCGCTGCACCGGCAAGGGTGGACCCGGTATCGCCATCGCCAGACTTGGCATCAAGCGCGTTCAGATCGGATTCCGCCTCTATGAGGATCTGACAGCATTTGGTCAGAAAGGCCGCCGTTTCGCGGTGCTCGGAGGGGATCGGCTGAATGGGCCGCAGCCCATCGGGCAGATCGAGCACGCGGACCGGCTGGATCGTCTGGCAGCGCGGCCAGGCCGAGGGCGCGCAGGGCGCGGACAACCACGCATGATCCTCGGCACTCAGAGGATAGACCGACACCGAAAACCCGCGCATATCCAGCGATGTCATAAGCGCCGCCGGCCCGACCATAAGCTTGAGGTTCTTGCCGATAGGCGATTTCACCAATTCATTGGCCAGGATCGCCATTTCCAGCACAGAGGCTCCGCCAAGATTGTTCAGCAAAACGACATGCGGCTTGTTCTCCATCGTCGCGGCCAGCTTGGCGGTCACCGCCGCGATGGCCTGCTCTGCATTGTGATAGTCGATCTGCTGAACCCCTGCCTCGCCATGAATGCCCAGACCCAGCTCAGCCTTGCCTTCGCCGATGCGATTTTCCTTGGGCGAGCCGGGAACGGTGCAGGTATCAAGCGACATACCGATGGATTTCGTGTGTTTCACGACATGCTCGGCCACCTTCGTCACATCCTCGAGCGAGGCGCCACTTTCGGCCATGGCACCCGCGATCTTGTGCACGAACAGCGTGCCCGCCACACCGCGCGGCTGGGGCAGATCGGGCAAAGCGATGTCGTCATCCACGATCACCATGTTCACCTTCAACCCGAACGCCCTGGCCCTTTCGGCGGCCAGCCCGAAATTCAGCCGGTCGCCGGTGTAGTTCTTGACGATCAGCAAACAGCCTGCAGGCCCGGTGACCGCGAGTATCCCCGCCAGCACCGCATCGACCGAAGGCGAGGCGAAGACATCACCGCACACTGCCGCAGTCAGCATTCCCTCGCCCACGAAACCCGCATGGGCCGGCTCATGCCCCGAGCCACCGCCAGACACCAGGGCAACCCGCGACTTGTCCCAGTCGGCGCGCACTACGACACGGATATGCGGATACCCGTCCAGCCGGGCCAACTGCCCGCCCGACGCCTGGATCACACCGTCGATCGCCTCGGTGACGATTGCATCTTTGTTGTTTATGAATTGGGCCATGGTTCCCTCCCTCAGGCCAGACGCGCGCCGGTTGCGTCGAAATAGAATGGATTTCTCGGGCGTATCCTGACGATATCGCCCGGTTTAAGTTCGGTATGCGCGTCGGTGACGGTGATGATGTCATGCGACTTGCAGGTCAGATGCAGACGCGTCTGATCGCCCAGATGCTCGACTCTCTGGACAAGACTTTCCTCCCCCTCACCCTGCACGATCTGTTCAGGGCGCAGCCCGATGCTGGCCGCCCCCGAGGGCGCCCCGCCAAAGATATCCGCCGGAAGGACGTTGATCCGCGGCTGGCCCAGACGGCTGGCCGCATAGATGCTGACCGGGTTCTCATAGATCTCGCGGGGCGATCCGAACTGCACCAACCGGCCCTTGTCCAGAACACCGACATGGGTCGCCATCGTCATCGCCTCGATCTGATCGTGCGTCACGTAAAGCAGCGTCGCGCCCGAATCCGCCTGAATGGACTTCAGCTCCAGCCGAAGATCGGCGCGCAGCTTGGCATCCAGCGAACTCAGCGGCTCATCCATCAGATAGACCGACGGATTGCGCACAAGCGCCCGTCCGATCGACACGCGCTGCATCTCGCCCCCCGACAACGCGGTCGCCTTATTGTCCAGCTTGGACGAGATTTGCAGGATCTCGGCGATCTCGGCGACCTTGCGGTCGATATCGGCCTGCGGCGTGCGCAGGATCGGAGATTTCAGAGGGAATTCAAGGTTTTGCCGCACCGTCATATGCGGATAGAGCGAATATTGCTGAAACACCATGGCCACATCGCGCTGCGCTGGCGTCAATCCGACCATATTATGCCCACCGATGGTGATCCGGCCCTGATCGGGCGCATCCAATCCCGATACCATCCGCAACGTGGTCGTCTTGCCCGCTCCTGTCGGACCAAGCAGCACAACGAACGAGCCATCGGGTATGGTCATCGTGACATCGTCAAGAGCCACGTCCTTGCCAAAGCGCTTGGTGATCCCTGTCAGACAGACTTCAGCCATGACCCAGCACCCTCCTGTTTGCCTCTGATGTGAGGGCGCGCCCATGGTCATTTTCAAACAGCGTGATGGTGCGCGCATCGAACCGCAAGCCGGTTGTCGCCCCAAGCGTCACGGGATCACTGCTTGGAACGCGCACCTTCACCGCTCCATGCGCGGTCTCGAGCGTCACGATCTGCGTTGTACCAAGATATTCCGTCGCCAGCACCCTGCCGCGATACGCGGCACTGTCATCCAGCCTCACATGCTCCGGCCGCACTCCAAGCGTCAGTTTTCCAGCCCTGCCATCGACGCTCCGCGGCACGCCGATCGTGGCATCGCCAAGCCGGACCTCATCTTGTCCTGCACCAATCATCCCCTCGAAATCCAGAAAATTCATTGGCGGCGATCCGATGAACTGGGCCACGAATCTGGTGGCAGGCCAGTCATAGATATCCTGCGGAACGCCGAACTGCTCCACGACCCCGTGGTTCATCACAACGATCTTGTCGCCCATCTGCATGGCCTCGAGTTGATCATGGGTCACATACACGGTGGTCGCGTTCATCCGGTCATGCAGCGCGCGCAGCTCTTCGGACATGCGCTCGCGAAATTCCGCATCCAGCGCACCAAGCGGTTCGTCCATGAAGAACGCCTTGGGATCGCGCACGATCGCACGGCCAAGAGCCACGCGCTGACGATCCCCGCCAGACAATCCCCCAACCGGCCTGTCCAGAATGTCCGAGATCCCCAGAATCTCGGCCACCTCGGCGACTTTTGCCTTGACCTGGGCCGAGGGCATCCCCTGACTTTTGAGCGGATAGCTGATGTTGCCGCGCACGTTCATATGCGGGTAAAGCGCGAACATCTGGAAGACAAACGCGATATCGCGCTGGCTTGCAGGTTTCTGCCCCACCTCTTCGCCGTCGATATAGATCTGACCCGATGTCGGCAGTTCCAACCCGGCCATCATCCTCAAGGTTGTCGTCTTGCCGCAGCCCGATGGCCCCAGCAGCATGAAGAATTCGCCATCCTCGATCGTGAATGTCGAAGACTGGACAGCGGTGAACGACCCGAATTCCTTTCGCACGTTTTCAATTCTGATCTGTGCCATGGGTTACTCCGGGAAATGGCTGACGATGATGAACATCACCGTGCCGGTCAACGTGATGACAAAGGACCAAGTATAAAGCGTGATCCAGATGGGCTGCATCAGCATCACCACGCCTGCGGCGATCAGGACCGACGCCACCATTTCCCAAGGACCACGGCGCAATCTCAGCAGACCTTTGATGAAACCGCTCATTTGCGCACCGCTCCGAATGTGATCCCGCGCAGCAGGTGTTTGCGCAGCAGGATGGTGAAGACCATCACCGGAACCAGGAACAACGTCGCTCCGGCGGCAACAGCGGGCCAGTCCTTGCCCGATGTGCCGATGATCGTCGGTATGAAAGGCGGTGCGGTCTGGGCGGTCCCCGACGTGAGCAGCACCGCGAAAGCGTATTCGTTCCAGGCAAAGATCAGGCAAAAGATCGCGGTCGAGGCGATGCCCGTGGCCGCCTGCGGCAACACGACCTTGTAGAACGCCTGAAACCGGGTGTAGCCATCGATCAACGCGGCCTCTTCGTATTCGACCGGGATCTCGTCGATAAAGCCCTTGAGCAGCCAGACCGACAGCGACAGGTTCACCGCCGTGTAAAGCAGGATCATGCCCAGATGCGTGTCGTTCAGCCCCAATTGCCGGAACATCAGGAATATGGGGATGGCCACGGCAATCGGCGGCATCATCCGCGTGCTCAGGATGAAGAACATCAGATCATCCTTGAGCGGCACACGAAACCGGCTGAACGCATAGGCCGCCGCAGTCCCGAGCAGCATGCAAAGCGCAGTGGAGCCAAAGCCGATGATCACCGAGTTCAGGAACCGTTCGCCATAGCGTGACGGGCCGGTGATGATCGTGCCCTGATCGCGTGCGATCTGGTCATACCATGTCTCCGGCGGGCCGGCTTCCTCCAGCATGTCCTCGGTAGCGCGGGTCCGGTCGGTAAAAAGGTTCACATACCCCTCCAGCGACGGCTCGAACACCACTTTGGGCGGATAGGCGATGGAGTCGGGCCCGCTCTTGAACCCGGTGGCAATGATCCACACGAGCGGCGCAATGGTGATCAGCGCATAGCCCACGACAAGGATGCCCGCGATCCATTTGGTCCGCCCGGACGCTTCTGTGACCGAAAAGCTCATCGTTCTTTCACCTTGTTCAGCGCTTTCACATAGATCGAGGCAAGCCCGAACACGGTCACGAAAAGGATCACCGCATAGGCCGATGAGTAGCCCGTGCGCCACTTCTCGAACGCTTCACGCTTGAGGTCGATCGAGGTGAGGGTTGTCGTGTTGCCTGGTCCGCCGCCCGTCAGCTGGACCACCAGATCGAACATCTTGAAATTCTCGATCCCCCGGAACAGGACCGCCAACATCAGGAACGGCAGCACCATCGGCACCGTGATCGTCCAGAACTGCCGCCACTTGCTGGCGCGGTCGCATTCGGCGGCCTCGTATATGCTATCCGGGATCGACCGCAGACCCGCCAGACAGATCAGCATCACAAAGGGCGTCCACATCCAGGTATCGGCGATCACGATGGCCCAGGGCGCAAGATGCACATCCCCGATCATCGAGAAACTGGCCGGGTCAGCGCCGGTGAAGAAAGCGATCACGTAGTTGAACAAGCCGATCTGTGGCTGATAGAGGAATGTCCAGAAATTACCCACAACCGCGGGGGACAGCATCATCGGAAAGACGATGATCGTGGTCCAAAGATCGTTTCCCCGGAATTTCTTGTTGATGAGATACGCCAGCGCAAAGCCGATCAGAACCTGCAGAACGATGGTCCATATCAGAAAATGCGCGGTTGCCTGCATCGTCGCCCAGACATCCGGGTCCGTCAGAATACGTTCGTAATTGCGCAGCCCGACCCATTCCACCTCGCGGTTGGGCCGGTTCACGCGGTAATCGGTAAAGCTCAGGCGGATCGTCCAGATCAGCGGAAAGATATTGACGGCCAGCAGCAGGAAAATCGTCGGCGCCACGAAGATCCAGGCAATGCTGCGATCCGACAGGCCGCGAATGCGGCGTGCCAGTGGCTCGGGCGTGGCTTGCGCGGCCTTGTCGATGGGTGTGTCTGTCATTGGTCTTGCCCCATGACCCACAGCAGATCTGCGCGTCTTGCTTGATGCGGAAAGATGTCCCGGCCGCCCGCTGCGGGCGGCCGGGGAATGTCAGCGCGCCAATGCGCCGACAGGCATCAGCCTTACAGCTTGCCTTCGTCCTCGAAGACTTCGGTCCAGTCGCGCACCAGACCGTCCAGCGCTTCTTGCGCCGTGCCTTCGCCTGCGATCACGTAGTTGTGGATGCGCTCCTGCATGGGCAGCAACAGGTCGGCATAGGCAGGTTCGGCCCAGAAGTCCTTCACGATGGCCATGCTGTCGAGGAAGGTCTGCGCATAAGGCTGGCTTGCGGCAAAGCCCGGATCTTCCACCACAGCGCGCAGTGCCGAATATCCACCCAGCTCCCACCAGCGGGCCTGAATCTCGGGTTGGGCAAACCACTTGATATACTCAAGCGCGGCATCCTGCTTGTCGGAATAGGCCACAACCGAGATCCCCTGACCGCCCAACTGGGCAAACTGACCTGCGGGACCGGCCGGGTTGGGGAAATAACCGGACTTGCCGCCGCCGACATTGGGATCGGCCTCGACGCCCGGCCAGATGAAGGCAAAGTTCATCTGAAGCGCCACCTGCCCGGATCTATAAGCGTCGATATTCTCGCCCATATACCAGTTGGACGATCCCGGAGGCGTCGCCGTGTCGTACAGCTCCTTGTAGAATTCGAGGCCCGCAACAGCGCCCTCGGAATTCACGAAGCCTTCAAGATCATAGGGCTTTTCGGGGTTCTCGTAGAGGAACCCATAGTTATAGAGCGCATTGGTCACGCCCATGGTGATCCCTTCGGAACCGCGCTCGGTATAGATCGCCGCGCCATAGACCGTGGTGCCATCGATCTCGCGCCCCTGGAAGAACTGGGCGATATCCTTCAACTCTTCCAGAGTGGCCGGAACGCCAAGGTCACGACCGTATTTTTCCTTGAATTCGGCCGCGATCTCGGGGCGCTCGAACCAATCCTTGCGATAGGTCCAGCCCACCACGTCACCAAAGGCCGGCAGCGCATAGTAATTCGGGGTGTTTTTGGGCCATTCCGCATAACCGGTCACGGTCGCGGGAATGAAATCCGCCATGTCGATGTTATTGGCATCGAAAAAATCGTTCAGCTTGACGTAGTGGCCATTCTCGGCACCGCCACCGATCCATTGGCTGTCGCCGATCATCAGGTCACAAAGCTGACCACCCGAATTCAGCTCGTTCAGCATGCGGTCGGCAAACGAGGTCCATGGCACGAACTCGAAATTCATCGTGTGGCCAGACTGCGCCTCGAAATCCTTGGACAGTTCGACAAGCGCATTCGCGGGATCCCACGCGGCCCAGCAAAGCGTCAGATCTTCGGCGGTCGCGGATGTGGCGGCACCGCCTGCGATCAGCGCAGAAACGGCAGCCGACATCAGATGTTTGGTCTTCATTCGGAAATCCTCCCATTTGGTCCATCACGGCCCTCCTGCCGCGACTCGACTGCCCGAAGTGGTAAATGAGGTGCGCACCTCATTTCAAGGTATTTCTGAGGTACGCACCTCAAATGTGATTGCCCTTGCCGAAAATCTGGGCGATAATCTTGCATAAACCTCTGGAAATACGGATATTCGCCCCAATGCGACCGACCACGAAAGATCTTGCAAAAGAGGCTGGCGTCAGCCTCGCCACCGTGGATCGGGTGCTCAACGGTCGTGCAGGCGTTCGGCAAAAGACGGTCGAAGCGGTCAATGACGCGATTGAACGGCTGGGCTTCCAGCGCAATCAGGTCGCCGCCACCCTGGCTCGGCAAAAAGGCTACAGGTTCGCATTTGCCCTGCCCCGTTCCGGCGATGAATTTCTCGAAGAAATCATAGACCGTATCCGGGAATTCGACACCGCAGGCCGCGCCGAGATGATCGAAGCCAAGGTCATCCGCCTTGACGATCGTGACCCGCACAAGGCCGCGCACGTCCTGTCGCGACTGTCATTGGACGATATCGACGGGATCGCGATCATGGCGCCCGAAACGCCGCAGATCCGCGATGCCCTGTTGCGGATGCGCGAACGCGGAATAAGGACTCTGCCCTTCGTTGCCAACCAGCACTCCTACGGCACGGGGGACTTCGTGGGAATCGACAACCGCGCTGCGGGCGCCACGGCCGGCCGGCTTCTCGCGCGTTTTCTGGGACCTGTCCACGGATCGATCATCGTGCTCACAGAAACGACCCAATCGCGCGACAGTCTGGAGCGCCGGTTGGGTTTCGATGCGGTGATTCATCGCAATTACCCGGATCTGAGAACCCTGCCGACACTCGAAACCCATGGCGATCCCGGCCGAGCGCAGCACGTTCTGCGCAATGCGTTGCAGGCCCATGCCGATGTCGTCGGCCTCTACTTCATGGGGGCCGAGGCTCGTATTCCGATCGAGGTGGCCCGCGCCTTGAACGCCACCACAGGCCGTGTGACGATCGCGCACGAGCGCACGCCCTCCACCGAACAGGCCCTTCGCAAAGCCGAGATCGACGCGGTCATTCACCAGGACCCTGGCCATCTTGTCCGCAGCGCGGTGCGCATCCTGCGCGCGCAATGCGAAAACCGCGCGACTCTGGCATCACAGGAACGGATCAGGACGGAAATCCTGATCGCTGAAAACCTGTGATCTCGGCCTTGGTGCAGCACTCCCATGCCCCAAAGGCGGATATGACCGGCACGCAAAAAGGGCACGCAGCGCGCGTGCCCTTCCTGTAACAGCCCAAGATGAACGCTTAGTTCGGGATCGGCGCCAGCAAAGCGCGGTTCAGCACCAGATTGCGCACACCATGCGCATGGTCTTCTTCAAAGATGTTGTTGTCATACCAAGCCGCCAGGCTGGCGATGCTCACCTTGATGACCTCGGGGCGCACTGACCAGGTCACCTGAAACGGCGAACCCTGCTCATTGTAGCTGGGTCCAGTGGTCGACCCCAGATAGCCGATTGGCGTGCCCGTATCCGTCGGAATATTCGGGGCCTGCCAGTAACCGTTCACTTGTGAAACGGCGGCAAGCTCGGTGAAGTCCAGCGCCGCATCGTCATTGACCAGCACCATCACCTGGGTTTCGACGCGCAGTTGCGGATTGCCGGTTTCATCATCCAGACAGGCACCAAGCGTCGGGCCCGGCTCGATCTGCGCAGTGGTATGGACATAGTGCACCTCGATCGTGTCGCCGGGCGACAGAAGGCCCTTTTCGCCTTTGCCAATCGGCGCATCGAGCGGGCGAAGCTCCGCCTCGCTCAGGTCTCCATCATAGCCAAATCCGGTGCCAAAGCCTTCGCCATCGCCATTGCCCAGAAATGTTGTGAACTCGCCCCCAGCATGCTCGGCGCCTTCATGGAAATGGATGTTGCACAGGTTCATCTGTGTATGAGCAGGTGCCTTCGAAAAAACCCTCAGGTTTTCACCCTCAAGCGTGCGCAGGTCGCGCGGGGCCTGCGGCCCAAAGCCGACATTCGCCGTGGTTTCTGCCAACGCAGCACGTTGTGCCGCGATCACGTCGTCAGGGACTTCGTCAGTGCCGTTCGCAATCGCGGTCGACGCCAGCAGTGCGAAAACTGACGTTTTGATCAAAGTAGTACCTAGTCTCACAGTTAAACTCCACTTCACTCGTTACATAAGAGGTGCAGAGATACGCCGTCGAGAATGGTTAACAATAGTTAATGAAATATTTTTGCCATTTTTCTGCAATTATATTTCGCAGCGCGTCGCAAACCGCCCAAAGAAGCATCACGGTCGCGGCTCAGGGATCGTATCGCGCAATAGAAAACGGGCGCTTGAACGCGCCCGCAACTTTCTGCCGACATCTGATGCTGGGTCAAAGCACCGCTTCGAACAAGGCCCGCGTGTTCTCCTCATTCAGAGGCACCGGATTGCCGCCGCAACTCGGATCGCTCAGCGCGCCCTTGACCAGCCGGTCGATATCCGGATCGGTGACGCCCAGTCCCGACAGATGCCTCGGGATGCCGAACCCCTCGTTGAAACCGTCCACGAAGGCGCAAAACCCTTCGAACCCGCCATCAACACCCAGATACCCCGCAACCGCATCAAACCGGTCGCGGATCGCCGGGGCATTCAGGCGCAGCACGGCGGGCATGCAGACCGCGTTCGTGGTGCCGTGATGCGTATGATGCATCGCCCCGATCGGATGGCTGAGCGCGTGAATAGCCCCCAGACCCTTCTGGAACGCCGTCGCCCCCATCATCGCCGCCGACATCATGTTCGCACGCGCAAGCATGTCGTCGGGCGTGGCATAGGCCTTCGGCAGGTTCTCGATCACCAGACGCATCCCCTCGACCGCGATCCCCTGGCTCATCGGGTGGTAATTCGGGCTCGAGAACGCCTCGACGCAATGGGCGAACGCATCAAGCCCGGTGCCCGCGGTAACAAAGGCCGGCATGCCCACGGTCAGCTCTGGATCGGCGATCACCACAGACGGCAGCACCTTGGGATGGAAAATGATTTTCTTTTCCTGCGTCTGCGAATTGGTCACGACGCTGGCGCGTCCCACCTCCGAGCCGGTGCCGGCCGTCGTGGGCACCGCCACATTGGGATAGATCGCATCGGCATCCGCGCGCGTCCACCAATCGCCGATATCCTCGAAATCCCAAAGAGGGCGCGTTTGCCCTGCCATGAAGGCCACCATCTTGCCAAGGTCCAGCCCCGAGCCGCCGCCAAAGGCCACAACCCCGTCATGCCCGCCCTCACGGAAGGCGGCGACACCGGCGGCCAGATTGATCTCGTTCGGGTTCGGGTCCACATCCGCAAAAAGCGCGCGGCCCATGCCCGCTGCGTCCAGCACATCAAGGGCCGTCTGCGTGACAGGCAGCGCCGCCAGCCCACGGTCGGTCACCAGCAGCGGGCGCTGGATGCCGGCGGCCTTGCAGGCCTCGGCCAGTTCCTTGATACGGCCCGCGCCAAAGCGGATTGCGGTGGGGTAAGACCAGTTTGCAGAGGGGCTCATGTCGTCACCTTCTTGAGATGATAGGATTTCGGTCGGGTCAGATTGTGATAGCCGATGACGGACAAACCGCCTCCCCGGCCCGTGTTCTTGCATCCGGTCCAGCACAGGCTCGGGTCAAGGTAATCGGCTCGGTTCATGAAAACCGTGCCTGTTTCGATCCGGTCACCGACGCGCTCGGCCCGTGCCACATCAGCGGTCCAGAGGCTGGCCGTCAGGCCGAATTCGCTGTCGTTCATCAGCGCGATCGCCTCGTCATCCGAAGACACTTTCATGATCCCCACGACAGGTCCGAAGCTTTCATCGCGCATCACCCGCATCTCATGCGTGACACCGGTCAGGATCTGCGGCGTCAGATACGCCGCGCCATCATCCTCCGCAAAGGTCTCGATATGCGCGGTTGCGCCATCGGCCACCGCCTCGGCGATCTGCGCGCGCACCTCGGCGGCAAAGCGGATATTGGCCATCGGCCCAAGGGTGGTCTCGGGGTCAAGCGGATTGCCCAGCTTGTAGCCCTTCACGATCCCCACCGCCTTCTCCACAAAGGCATCATACAGGCTTTCGTGAACATAGATCCGCTCGATCCCGCAGCAGCATTGCCCCGAATTGAACATCGCCCCGTCGATCAGCGTCTCTACCGCCGCATCCAGATCGGCATCCTCCATCACATAACCGGGGTCCTTGCCGCCCAATTCCGTGGCCACCCCGGTGAACGTGCCAGCCGCCGCGCGCTCCATCTCTGCACCGCCCGCAACAGACCCGGTGAAGTTCACGAAATCAAAGGAATTCTGCGCAATCAGCCCCGACGTGGTCTGGTGATCCAGAAACACGTTCATGAACACATCCTCGGGCACGCCCGCCGAATGGAAAGCCCGTGCCATCCGCTCGCCCACCAGCAGCGTCTGGGTCGCGTGTTTCAGCACAACCGTGTTTCCCGCAATCAGCGCCGGGGCGACAGTATTGATAGCCGTCATATACGGATAGTTCCACGGCGCCACCACCAGCACCACGCCATGCGGCACGCGCTTGATATAGCGTTTGAAACTGGCATCCTCGCCGACCGCGATATCGGCCAGCGCGTCTTTCGCGATCTCGGCCATATAGGACGCGCGCTCATTGAAGCCGCCGAATTCCCCTCCATAGCGGATAGGGCGGCCCATCATGCGCGCAAGTTCCGGCACGATCTCGTCGGTCATGGCCCCTACGGCGGCCACACCGGCCATCACAAGGTCGATCCTGTCCTGCAGGGGGCGTGCGGCCCACTGCGCCTGTGCGGCGCGCACACGGTCGATGGCGCTGCGCGCCGCATCCGGTGACAGGGTCTCGCGTTCAGCAAAAACCGATCCGTCGATCGGTGAGATACAGCGCAACAAGGTCATGCTTTTTCCAGCCCTCTGGCGATTTCGTAGTCAGTGACCACGCGGTTGAAATCTTCGATTTCCAATGTGGCGGCGCGCGCGTAATGCGTGACCACCTCCGACCCGAAGGCCTCGCGCAGCATCTCGGACCCGGTCAGGGCCTCGCAGGCATCGCGCAGCGTCCCGGGAATATAGCTCGCCACACCATCAGTATAGGCATCGCCCTTGAACGGCTCGGGCAGTGGCAGCTTCTCCTCGATGCCCTTGAGCCCCGCCGCCAGCATCGCGGCCTGCGCCAGATAGGGGTTCATATCCGCCCCCGGCACCCGGCATTCGATGCGCACCGCCTTGGTGCCGTCACCGCACAGACGGAACGCCGCCGTGCGGTTGTCCACCGACCAGACGATTTGCGTAGGAGCAAAGGTGCCCTTGGCAAAGCGCTTGTAGCTGTTGAAGTAGGGCGCCATGAAATACGTGTAGTCAGCGGCATATTTCAACAGCCCCGCCATGTAGTGATCCATCACTTCGGATTTGGCCAATGGACGGTCCGCATCGAAAAAGGCATTGCCCTCTGCCGTCCAGAGCGACTGGTGTACATGCGCGGCGCTGCCCACGCGCTGATGATGCCATTTCGCCAGAAACGACGCAGCCGCCCCGTTCAGATGCGCGATTTCCTTGATCCCGTGCTTGGCGATGGTGTGGTGATCGGCGGTCGCCAGAGCATCGGCATATTTGATGTTCAGCTCTTCCTGACCGGCCTCGGCCTCGCCTTTCGATCCTTCCACCGGAATGCCCATGGCCCGCAGATGGTTGCGGATCGGGCGCATGATCGGCTCTTCCTTGGTGGTCTGGAAGATGTGGTAATCCTCGTTGTAATTCGAGATCGGGCTAAGGTGAAATCCATTGCGCGCGATCTCGTCATGAGTTCCCTGAAACAGGAAAAACTCGAGCTCCGTCGCCATGATCGCGTCAAAGCCCATCGCCTTGGCGCGCGCCACCTGCCGCTTGAGCATCTCGCGCGGGGAATGCGGCACCGGCTCATGGGTGTGATGATCCAGCACATCACACAGGCACATGGCCGTTCCTTCAAGCCAGGGAACAGGGCGCAGCGTGCTCAGGTCGGGCTTCATCACATAATCGCCATAGCCGCTCTGCCAGCTGGTCGCGGCAAAGCCTTCGGGCGTGGACATCGCCAGATCGGTGGCCAACAGGTAATTGCAGCAATGGGTCTCGTGCTCGGCGATTTCCAGAAAGGCTTCGGCGTGAAAGCGTTTGCCAAGCAAACGGCCCTGCATGTCGACCATGCAAACCAGCACCGTATCGATACGGGCTGCGGCGATTTCGGTCTTGAGGTCTTCGAATGTCATGATCTGTTCGATGCTATAGGTGCGGGCGGGGTGCAATACCCCACCCGCTAAATTGAGCCATGGGTTATCCGTAGCGATAGGGGCGCCCGGCCTTTTGCATGTCGGCATTGTACTTGCGCAGGATCTCGACGACCTTCGCCTGCACCTCGCCTTCGGCGGCCACTTCATCCCAGAAGGCGACAGCCGCGTTCTCGACCTGTGCCCATTCCTCGTCCGGAACCGAGGTCAGTTCCATCTTGGTTCCATTGACCCGCAGGTTCGCCTCACCGCCCCAATACCACCACTGACGATAGTAATGCGACTGCTCACAGCAGACCCGGAACAACGTCTGCAAGTCTTCAGGCAGTTCGTTCCAGCGATCCATATTGGCAAAGAATGATCCCGCCCATGCCCCCGAGATGTTGTTCGTGAGGAAATAGTTGGTCACATCCGCCCAACCGACAGTGTAGCACTCGGTGATCCCGGACCAGGCGATACCATCCAGCTCGCCGGTCTGCACGGCAACCTCGATATCTTCCCACGGAAGGGTCACCGGCACGACGCCGAACTGGCTCAGGAAGCGGCCCGCGGTCGGGAAGGTGAAGACACGCTTGCCCTTGAGGTCCTCGAGGCTGCGGATCGGATCCTTGGTCGCGAAATGGCACGGATCCCATGCACCCGCCGAGATGTGCTTGACCCCCACGGCGCTGTACTGTTCATCCCAGATTTCGTTCAATCCGTACTGATTGAACAGCACCGGAACATCCAGCGAATAGCGCGACGCAAAGGGGAAATACCCTCCGAAAACGGTCACATCCGTCGGCGACGCCATCGAGTCATCATCGGACTGCACCGCATCGATCGTGCCGCGCTGCATGGCCCGGAACAATTCTCCGGTCGGAACCAATTGATCTGCATAGAAAAGTTCGATCTGCATCCGGTCGCCGGCGATCTTGTTGAACATCTCGATCGCCGGGTCGATCACATGGGCCGCCAGTGCCGGACCGGCATAGGTCTGCATCCGCCAGGTGATCGTGCTTTGGGCCAGCGCAGGCGCCGCAAGCGGCGCCGCCGCCGCACCGACAGCCGCCGTCGAGAGAAACTTCCGTCTTGTGGTATTCGTCATATCAACCTCCATAAGGTGCTGGTTTTGCGTGCCTTTCGGCCTTCTTGTTATTTTCCGTAAACATATTCCGGCAGCCACAATGCGATCTGCGGGAACATCATGATGATCGCCAAAGACAGGATCATCAGCCCCACGAAAGGGACAATGGATGTGTAGATATCCCTCAACCCGATTTCCGGCGGCGCCATCGCCTTCATCAGAAACAGGTTATAGCCGAATGGCGGCGTCATATAGGCGATTTGCGTAGTGATCGTATAAAGGACGCCATACCAGATCAGATCGAAACCCAATTCGCCCACCAGAGGCACATAAAGCGGGGCGACGATCACAAGCATGGCCGTGTCATCCAGGAACGTGCCCATCACGATGAACGACAGCTGCATCAGGATCAGAATGACCCAAGGGTTAAGCCCCAGCTGCTCGGTAAACAAAGCGTCGATCGACCTCACCGCGCCAAGCCCGTCGAACACTGCGCCAAAGCCGAGGGCCGCCAGAATGATCCACATGAACATGCATGAAATGGCCAGCGTCTGTTTCGTGCAGATGTGAAATATCTGCCAGGTCATCCGCCGCTTCACGATGGAAGCCGCAAGTGCAGCAAGCGCGCCAATCGCCGAGCTTTCCACAAGCGAGGTCCACCCGTTGACGAATGGCACCATCATCGATGCGAAGATCAGCAGCGGCAGAACCCCTGCCCCAAGCAGCCTGATCTTCTCGGCCCGGCTGACACCGTCCAGATCATCGGCAACCGGCCCAAGTGCGGGGTTCACCCGACAACGCAGCCAGATATAGAGGATGAACAAGGCCGCCATCATCAGACCCGGCAGGATGCCCGCAAGCCACAACTGCCCGACAGGCTGACGCGCGATCATCGCATATAGCACCAGCACCACCGAAGGCGGCACCAGGATCCCAAGAGACGATCCCGCCTGAATGACACCGGTGACCATCTTCTTGTCATAGCCGCGCTTGAGAAGTTCCGGCAGCGCGATGGTGGCCCCGATCGCCATACCTGCCACCGACAGGCCGTTCATCGCCGAAATCAGCACCATCAGCCCAATCGTACCTATCGCCAGCCCGCCACTGATATTCCCGAACCAGACATGAAACATCCGGTACAGATCATCCGCCAATCGGCTTTCCGACAGCACATAACCCATGAAAATGAACATCGGCAGCGTCAACAGCGGATACCATTTCATCAGCTTCATCGCCGCCGAAAACGGGATGTCCTGCCCTCCGGTTCCCCATAGCGCGAGCGCCGCGATGGCCGCGATGGCGCCAATGGCTCCGAAGACGCGTTGCCCGGTGAAGAGCATCAGCATCATGGAGGCGAACATGAAAAGCGCTATGTGTTCCTGGCTCATGTTTTCGGCTCCGGAAGGTCCTGTCCCAAGGCGCGCGCGATATCCTTGACCATCTCGGACAGGGCTTGCAGCAGCATCAGGAACAGACCGCAGATCATGATCACCTTGATGGGCCAGATCACGGGGCGCCATGCGGTCGACGATTGTTCGAGCCGCCCGACCTCTTCCGCGCCGGTGATAAGGCCGGTGAAGAACGCGATCGGCGCATCTCCCCAATAGCCAAGCGAATAGGCCGTCGATCCAAGCGCGCCATAGAGCAGGACGCCCAGGTAAAAGAGCAGGAACAGAACGGTAATGACATCAATCGTCGCTTTTCGCCTGAGCGACCAGTTGCCATAGAACAGATCCATGCGCACATTCGCCCCGGTCAGCATCGCATAGGGACCACCCAGCATGTAATAAGCCACCATGGCGAACTGCGCCATTTCCAGCGTCCAGATCGTCGGCAGGAAAAACGTCTTCGAGATCGAGGACCACAACAGGATCGCCATCAGCACGAAGATGCCATACATCACCACAAGACCGATGCGCCGGTTCATGCCATCAACCGCGCGGGCAAAACCAAGCAACACCCTCAAGACGCGCTCCCTGTCTGGCGAAGGTCTTGCAGCGTGGCGGTGATCCACTCCACAAGATAGGCGGCCATCTTGGCCTGCTGATCGGCAGTGCGGATAAGATCGTTGCGGATCTCGATCATCACATTCCATAGCCCGTTGTCGCAGCCGTGCAGATCGAGTGTATGCGCCACACCATCCGCTGCGGAATATGGCTCGTTGATCCGTGTGTCATAGCGCGGAGGGGTGGGCAGATGAGCCATCATCGCATGGCAAAACTCCACGTCCCGCCCGTGCAAAAGGCCCAATTCGACGTGGCGCGGCTGGCCATGAAAGACCTGTGTGAAACTGTGGACCGTCACCAGCAACTCAAGCGTGCCGGCATATTTGCGCAGCTCGCTTGTCAGGGCGTTCGAAAACGGCGCGTAGACATTGGCGATCCGCGCCGCGCGCGCCTCGGCCGACAAGCCCTGATTGCCGGGAATGTCATAGATTTCGCTTGTTTCCGGGATCGCACTGGCGGCCTCGGGCGGACGGTTGCAATCATAGACCAGCCGCGAGATCGCGCCACTCACCAGCACGGCGCCCAAGTGCTGCGCAACATGCCGCGCCACGCCCAAAGCCCCCGGATCCCAGGCGACATGACTGATCAAGACATCGCGTTCAAGGCCAAGCCCCTCGAGCGGCTCGGGAACACGGTTCGACGCATGTTCGCACACCACAATCGCATACGGCTCTTGCGCCGCAGGCGTGACATGCACAGCCTCGCCAAAATCCGTCACCTGTCCGGCCTGATCGATCTGAAGCGATTCCATGTGGAAAATAATTTGCGAAACCATTCGGCCTGTCAATTTTTTTCCGTCACGATTTTTTCAGGCGCGCTCGAGCGATGATTTTTTTGACATTTCTGGAAAAATGCAGAAACTTGGGCCATGACCGTATCCGACAGACTTCTTGAACACCGCGATGCCATGACGCCGTCCGAGCGGCAGTTGGTGAATACCCTGCTCGACGATTACCCGATCGTCGGACTGAGCAGCATCACCGATCTCGCCGACGCGGCCTCGGTGTCGACCACGACGGTCACGCGCATGTTGCAGAAAACCGGCTTCGAAGGCTTTCCCCAGTTTCAGGCAGCCCTGCGCAGCGAATTGAAGGAAATGATTTCCGATCCCATTGCCAAGCGCAGTGTCTGGAAACACGAATTGCCGGATGAACATATCCTCAACCGCTATTCCCGGCAGGCGCTCGACAACCAGCAGCGCAGCCTCGACGATGTAAATCCCGAAGATTTCGATCAGCTGTGCCAACTCCTCAGCACGCCCGAACGAACGGTCTACATAGCGGGCGGGCGGATCACCTCGGCGCTGGCCAATTATCTGTATCTGCATCTGCAGATGATACGGCCGAACGTGCGTCTGGTCTCGAACAGTGGCGCCTGGCCGCAGGACCTTCTGGATGTCAAACAGGGCGACGTGGTGATCGTGTTCGATGTCCGCCGCTACGAGAACACCACGCTGCAGATGGCCCAGATGTGCGAGAGCAAGAACGCTCAGATCGTGCTCTTTACCGATCAATGGCGCTCGCCGATCCATCGGATCGCCAGCAATACCTTTTCGGGCCGGATCGTCGTGCCATCGGCTTGGGATTCCTGCCTGCCCTTGCTGATGCTGATCGAATGCACGATCGCCGCCCTTCAGGAAATGATGTGGACGACCGTGAAAGGGAGAACGGACGATCTTGAAGCCATGTTCGACCAGACAAAACTTTTCCGCAAGTTCACCTGAACTTCGGACAGGTGGCAATCGTCCCGCACTCCATGACAGACGCGCGCATAAAAAAACCGCCGCGACCCAGGGCCGAAGCGGTTTAATTTTAGTCTGCAACTTTACCAACCTAAGGTGAGCCTGACGAGCTACCGGACTGCTCCATCCCGCGGTTGTGAGTGTTTGTTTAGAGATTGAGGATTTTTCTAGGTTTGGCGGTGACCTACTCTC
>NZ_FRCB01000002.1 GCF_900142765.1 Roseovarius litoreus | reverse complement strand
TTCTGGCGTCTCTCGTTTCCCAGCCATTCTCTGGTCCTCCAAATTGCAGGATAATCCTATCCCGGTTGGTGGACCACTTCACTGGGGGCAGCTCAACACCGATGCCCGCACCGACACGATACCGACGTTATACCGACGTGATACCGAAGCCCGCGAAGCCGATTCAGATCAGCCCCAGATCCCGCCCCAGCATCGCCGCATGCGTCCGGTTCCGGGCCTGCAATTTGCGCGACAATGTCTTGACATGCAGCTTGACCGTGACCTCCTGGATGTCCAACTCGCGGGCGATTTCCTTGTTGGCCTTGCCTTCGGTCAACCCTTTGAGAACATCGAGTTCCCTTGGCGTCAGAGCCACATCCAGCGGGCTCGCCTCGGCCTCGGCCAGAAACTCGATCGGCCGGTAGATACCGCCGCCCAGCATCTCATTGACCGCAGCGATCAGCATGTCCGGACCAAGCGTTTTGGGCAAAAAACCAGCGGCCCCGGCCCGCAACGCCCGCCGCGCCACATCCGCAGACGCCGTCCCCGACAAGATCGCAACAGGACACCCGGCATGCTCTTTCATCCGCGCCAAGCCGGCCAGCGTGTCCATGCCCGGCATCGAATAATCCAGCAAAACAAGGTCATGCGGCCCCTGTTCGGTTTCAATCGCCATGGCCTCATCCAGCGACCCCGCAACCGAGACCGCAAAACCGCCCTGCGACCGCAGGTAATCGGCGATCGTTTCACGCACAAGCCCGTGATCATCAGCCAGCAACAGCTTATGCATGAGCCCTCCTGCAAGCACCCGGTTTGTGTTGGCATTGTCGAGACGCGACAATGCATCTGTTGGGGTTAACGCTGGTTTAATACAGGCCTCCTGCACAAAAGTGTATGCGCATATTACCCGCAAGCATAGAAAAATGCTGGCGAGATGTCGCCAAACAACCGTATCCTGCTTTCAGGAGTTTGCCGAAGACATGAGGTTTCAGGCGCGTGAAGGCGGTGTCGTTCATAGGTTTGATGTGTGTCTTTTTATCGGTCCCATGTGTCCCGGCCGCCATGGCAGAGGAGACACCGATCATCCTCTCTATCCACACCGAGCAGCCGCAATCATCGTCCGAAAACAGCATCTTACCTGTTCGAATGACATTGTCGGACTTGCGCGCCCTCCCCGTCGCCTCCTTCGAGACGACGACGATATGGACGATGGAGCCTCAAGTTTTTTCGGGGGTCTGGCTGGCCACCTTGCTGGCTCACCACGGCATCACGACAGGCACCTTGGAACTTGTCGCCATCAATGATTACCGGGTGGAAATTCCGGTAAACGATGTTTACCCCGGCGGCGCGCTGCTCGCCTATGAACGCAACGGAGAAGAGATGTTGCTGCGCGACAAGGGACCATTGTGGTTGGTGTTTGATTGGGACGACAACCCCGCCTACAGGAACGAAATCCATTATTCCCGCAGCATATGGCAACTGGACCGGATCATCGTGAAACGATAGGTTGCAGCATTGGCCACGGACGGATCTTATCATTGAAGATTTTCTCAACCACCCAGAAGCGGCTTTCGCGGCGCAAGGCTCAGATCACCATTTTCGGGTCGATGTCCTTGGTTTGCATGATCGTGACTGCGTTTCTGGCGGTGCAGGTTTTCGTAAAACTGGATCATTACGGCAGCACACCGATCGACAATATCCAGTGGACGATGTCGCAACTTGAGGTCGAGCAGATCAAGCTGGCCACGGCCCTGGAGCGGCTGGAAGACCCGACCGAAGACACGATCAAACATGCCCGGCAGCGGTTCGATATATTCTACAGCCGCGCGAACGCGATGAAACACGGATCGGGTTACCGCGCGGCTCTGAATGGCTCGGCGGCAGATCATCAGCTGGACATCATTTTTTCCGAACTGACCGATATGCTTGCGTTTTTCGACACGTCCGATGCCGCGTTGATCGCAGCGCGGGCCACGCTTCTGGACGCGACGAACGCCCTGACACCGGCCATCCGGCGGCTCTCCAGCGAAGCGATCGCGATTGGTGCCAAGGCAGCACAGGCCGAGCGCGCCTCGCTGACCCATACATTGCAGAAAATGGCGCTCATGAGCCTTCTCATGGTGACGGCGATGCTGTCGCTCATGTGGCTTTTGTGGCGACTTTACACGCTCTACCGGCACCGGGCTCTTCAGAACCGGATCACGCTGAACCGGCTCTCGACGATTTTGGACACCTCGGAAGACGCCATTCTCGTGGTGCGTCCGGATGGCACGATCATCGAGACCAACACCGCAGCCCGGAGCATGTTCGGCCCGGACAATACAGAAACCGGAAAGAGCAATATTTACGGCGTCTTATACCGTCTCGAAGAGAACGGGGCGCTGACGACGATCACCGATGAACCTCTCGGAGATGTCCGAGCCACCGAAGCTGACCCCGCGCCTCTCGTGGCGCGTCGGCAAGACGGGAGTTTGGCCGCGGTCGAGCTTTCGGCCAACGTCGCCGCGCGATCAGGGGACGAAGTCTGGGTGTGTTTCATCCGCGATATCTCGGACAGGTTGGCGGCGGAGGCCGAAGTTCAGGCGGCGCGGGACAAGGCGTTGTCCAATGAAAAGGCCAAGGCGCAATTTCTGGGACGGATCAGCCATGAAATGCGCACGCCACTGCATGGGATATTGGGAACGCTCGATCTGATGGATAGCACGCCTTTGTCGCCGGAACAGACGAGATATAGCGATATCATGAAGTCTTCCGGGCAGGTTTTGCTCAATCAGATCAATGATGCGCTTGATATCACCCGGTCGAGCGCAGAGCCCTTGCCGCTGGTGGAGACGGTGTTCGATGTCGAACAGTTGATCGAGGACATCGCGACAAGTCAGGGCGCGGTGGCCGAAGTGCACGGAAATACCATTGACCTGCATGTTCAGAATGCCCCTGTCGGCACGGTCTTGGGCGACCGAGACCGTGTGCAGCAGGTTCTGCTGAACCTCGTGTCAAACGCCATAAAATTCACCCGCAATGGGCGCATATCCATCGAGGCCGCACGGGTCGGGCTATATGGGAAGCACGATAATATCGTTGAATTTCAAGTATCTGACACCGGCATCGGGATTGCAGAAGACGATGTGGAGCGTATCTTCGACGACTTTGTGCGCGTGATCGCATCGGACGGGGAGCGCACCGAAGGGACAGGTCTGGGACTTGGGATCGCGCGAAACCTGGTGCTGCAGATGGGCGGTGATATCGGGGTGGAGAGCCTTTTGGGGGAAGGCAGCGTGTTTTGGGTGCGACTGCCGCTGCAGGCAGCGAGGATCGGCCAAGAGGCCGCGTTGAAAGATACCTCCAAAACCGTCGCACAAAGCATCGCGCCGATGGATATTCTCATCATCGAAGACAACCCGACGAACCGCTTCGTCCTTAAAGTCATGCTGGAAAAACAAGGACATAGGGTAAGTCTCGCCGTTGATGGAGAAACCGGCGTGGCGCTGTCACGGGTCAGGTCGTTCGACCTTGTCGTGGTGGATGTGAACATGCCGGGGATCGACGGGGTCGAAGCGACGCGGCGGATTCGGAGTGGAAACGGGGCGAGTGCCCGGACGAGGATCGTGGCGCTGTCGGCATATATAGACGTCAACACACGGGAAACATTGATGAAATCCGGTGTCGACGATGTCCACATCAAGCCGCTGCGCATGGCTGATCTGGACAGGGTGCTTACGGGAAAAGGCCCAAAGCAAGCGAAGGCTGATTTTCACGACACGCTTGATACGGCGGTTACGAAACAGCTGAAGTCTGCGCTGACGGAAGACCGGTTCTACAGTCTTATCCAAGCCCTGACCAGGGAATCGTCAGACATCCTCAAGGCATTGGAAAACCTTGATAAAATCGACCCCAAAGCGCTTGGTGAGCAGCTGCACAAGTTTGCGGGGATCGCGGCGACGGTCGGGGCGATTGCGGTTCGGGACATTCTGTGCCGGGCGGAGACGGCGGCGAAATCCGGGGACATCAAAGAGCTGGAAAAAGAATTGCACGCCTTTTCAGAGACTTGGGAGAAAACGCTCCGGCATCTGAACGCCCAGGATGAAGCCGCCTGACACGGTCACACCCGTGATGCATCGTCCACAGGGCTGAAAGACAGGGCACCGCCAGTTGTGTAGGGTTCGTACGAAACCTACGCGCGTTCAGGACGACGTTCGGTCAAAACTGCGTGATTTGTGTCCCTTCCGTACACATCCGGGCGCGGAGGGGCCGTGGCGCGCGTATTTAGGGAGTTGTTATTCCCCCGAGCCGATATAGATTCGACGCAACCTCAGAGCGGCCGACGGTGGCCCTTGCTCGTTTGAAAGGGACTGCTCTTTTGTCAATCTGGAAACAGTTGTTCATCCTGTGCCTTCTCGTGGCGGTCGGCTATGGCGGCTATGAGGGCTACCACAGATATGTCGCGGCCTCCGGCGGCGAAAGTGCCGCGGCACCGGACCGCTCGCGCAGCAGCCGCCCCTCGCCGGTCGAGGTGACGCAGGCCGAGACGCGGACCCTGTCGACCACGGTCGAGGCCGTGGGCACCACCCGCGCCTTGCAATCGGTCGAGATCGTGCCCGAAGCCGATGGGCGGATCGTGGAGCTGAACATCACACCGGGCGAACAGGTCAGGAAAGGTGATGTTCTGGTGCGGCTGGATGACGAGATCGCCCGCGCCGATCTGGCCGAGGCCGAGGCACGGCTGATCGAGCGTCGGCAGGCCGTGGAGCGCGCCACGTCGCTGCGCCGCACCAATGCCGTAGCCGAGGCCACGGTGGAAGAGGCGCAGGCGCGGCTGGCCGAGGCGCTGGCGCAGTTGGACCGCACGGCGCGCAGATTGGAAGAGCGCACCATCACCGCACCGTTCGACGGTGTTCTGGGGCTGTCCAGTGTGGATGCGGGCGCGCGCGTCGATCAGCAGACCATCATCACGCGGCTGGACGATCTGAGCCAGATCGAAGTGGAATTCGCGCTGCCGGAAACCCTGTTCGCACAGGTGACAAAGGGTCAGACGGTCATCGCGACCAGCGCGGCCTTTCCCGGTCAGGCCTTCGAGGGCGAAATAGACGCGGTAGACAACAGGATCGACCCGGTCAGCCGGTCGTTCCGCACCCGCGCCATTCTGCCCAACCCCGAAGGCACCCTGCCCGCAGGCATGTTCATGTCGCTTGAGTTGCTGCTGTCGCAGTCGGAATTCGTGGTCATCCCCGAGGAGGCGCTGATCTTTCAGGCGGCGGAAACCTATGTGTTCGTCGTCGAGGACAACACCGCGCGGCGCGTTGTGGTCGAGACCGGCCAGCGGCGCGACGGCATGGTTGCCGTGCGCAACGGCATCGAGGACGGGCAGACCGTGATCGTACGCGGGCTGCAACGCTTGCGCGACGGCGCGGCGGTGCAGGTGCTGGGCGCCAAGCGCGAGACCGGCCAGGACCAGACCAGCAGCGAGCTGGGTGCCAAGGCCGCGACGCCCGAGGGCGACAAGACATGACGCTGTCGGATATTTCCGTCCGCCGCCCGGTTCTGGCTGCGGTGGCGAGTCTTTTGCTGATCGTGTTCGGGGTGAGCGCCCTGCGGGATGTGCCGGTGCGCGAATTGCCCGATGTGGACAATGCGGTGGTGAGCATCACCACCACCTATCGCGGGGCGGCGCCCGAGGTGATCGACACCGATATCACCGAGACGATCGAGGGCGCTGTCGCATCGATCGCGGGCATCCGGACGATCAGTTCGGAAAGCCGGCAGGGCCGGTCGCAGGTCACCATAGAGTTCGATCCGGGCCGCGATATCGACATCGCGGCCAATGACGTGCGCGACGCGGTGGGCCGGATTCTGGATACCCTGCCCGAAGATGCCGACCAGCCTCAGGTGGAAAAGGCCGATGCGGATGCCGATCCGGTGATGCGGCTGGCCGTGACATCGGACCGGATGACCACGGCCGAGATCACCGATTACATGGACCGGTTCATCGTGGACCGTCTGGCGACGCTGGACGGGGTTGCCAATGTGCGGGTCTATGGCGACCGGGCCTTTGCGGTGCGCATCTGGCTGGACCGGCGTGCCTTGGCAGCACGCAAGCTGACGATTGCGGATGTGGAAAGCGCACTCAGGCGCAACAACGTGGAATTGCCCGCGGGCGAGGTCACCTCGATCGACCGGCAGCTTTCTGTGCGGCTGAACAGCCGTCTGGCCAGCGTGGAGGATTTCCGCGACGTGGTGCTGGACCGGGTGGCGGGCTACCCCGTGCGGCTGCGCGACGTGGCACGCGTGGAGCCGGGGGTGGCCAGCGACACCACCATCGCGCGCAGCGACGGGCGCGATGCGGTGGGCATGGCGATCCAACGCCAGAGCCAGTCGAACACGCTGCAGATCTCGAACGCGGTGCGGGCCGAGGTGGCGCGGCTGACCCCGACCCTGCCCGAGGGCATGGAGATCATCATCGGATCGGATGACGCGCTGTTCGTCGGCGCCTCGATTCGCGAGGTGGTGGTGGCACTGTCGATCTCATTGGCGCTGGTGGTGCTGGTGATCCTGCTGTTCCTGCGCAGCATCCGCGCCACGTTGATTCCGGCGATCACCATTCCGGTGTCGCTGCTGGGCTGTTTCATCCTGATCGGGATGTGGGGGTTTTCAATCAACACGCTGACCTTGCTGGCCCTGCTGCTGGCGATCGGTCTGGTGGTGGATGATGCGATCGTGGTGCTGGAGAACATCCAGCGCCGGATCGAGAATGGAGAAACCCCGCTGGTGGCGAGCATGAAGGGCGCGCGGCAGGTGACCTTCGCGGTGCTGGCCACGTCGGTCACGCTGATCGCGGTGTTCGTGCCGCTGTCGTTCATGCCGGGACAGGTGGGCAAGCTGTTCGTGGAATTCGGCTGGGTGATGGCGGGGACGGTCGCGATCTCGACCTTCGTTGCGCTGAGCGCCTGTCCGGCGCTGGCCTCGAAGGTGCTCAAGGCTGGCAAGGGTGCGCCGGTGAGCGATGAATACGCCGCGCGCGGCTGGATGCAGAAGGGCTATAGCGCGATCCTGACCCGGGCGCTGCGGATGCCGCTGGTGGTGCTGGTGCTGGCCTTCGGGGCGACGGCAGGCTCCTACCTGTTCTATGACGGGCTGCCGCGCGAGCTTGCACCGCGCGAGGACCGGGGCGTGGGCTTTGTGCCGCTGACCGCACCACAGGGCAGCACGCTGGCCTATACCGATCAGGCGGCGCGGCAGGTCGAGGAGATCCTTGCACCGCTGCGCGAGGAAGGCATCGTCGAGACGGTGTTCACCTTCACCGGCTGGGGCAACCGCGCGTGGCGCAGTTTCGTGGTGTTCCGGCTGGCGCCCTGGGACGAGCGGAGCGTGCCGGTCTCGGATGTGGTGACACGGCTGATCCCGCAAATGGCCCAGGTGACCGTCGCACGCGGCTTTCCGGTGACGCCTGCGGGGTTGGGCCTGCGGGGCAATTCGACCCCGGTGCAGGTGGTGATCGGCGGGCCGGAATTCGGCGACGTGAAGGAATGGGCACAGGCGCTTCTGAGCCGTGCGGAAGAGATCGAGGGGCTGGTGAACCCGGAGATCAATTTCGAGGAGAACCTGCCGCAGCTCGATGTGACCATCGACCGCGAACGCGCCGATGATTTGGGCATCTCGGTCGAGACGGTGGCCAATACGCTGCAGACGATGCTGGCCTCGCGCGAGGTGACCACCTTTGTGAGCCGGGGGCGCGAATATCCGGTGATCGCGCAGGCCGAGGAAGAGGACCGGCGCACGCCGTCGGATATCAACAACATCTTCGTGCGCTCGGGCGATGGCGAGACGCTGGTGCCGCTGGGCGCGCTGGTGACGGTGAACGAGAATGCGGCGGCGCCGTCGCTGCGCCGGTTCGACCGGTTGCCGTCGATCCAGCTGTCGGGCGCGCTGGCGCCGGGGGCCGATCTGGGCACGGTGCTGACCCGGATCGAGGAAGCGGCAGCCGAAATCCTGCCTGCGGAGGCGGCGCTGGGCTATCAGGGGCAGTCGCGCACGTTCAAGGACACGTCGGCGGGTGTGGGTCTGGTCTTTGCGCTGTCGATCCTGATCGTGTTCCTGGTGCTGGCGGCGCAATTCGAAAGCTTCGTGCATCCGGTGACGATCATGCTCACGGTGCCGGCGGGCGTGGCGGGGGCCATTTACGCGATGGCGCTGACGGGGCTGTCGATCAACGTCTACAGTCAGATCGGGATCATCCTGCTGATCGGGCTGGTCGCCAAGAACGGCATCCTGATCGTGGAATTCGCCAACCAGCTGCGCGACGAGGGCAAGGATGTCCGCGAGGCGGTGGTGCAGGCGGCGGTGCTGCGGCTCAGGCCGATCGTGATGACGGTCGTGTCGACGGTGCTGGGCGCGCTGCCGCTGGTTCTGGCGACCGGTGCGGGCGCGGAAAGCCGCAACGCCATCGGCACGGTGATCATCGCGGGACTGCTTTTTGCCACGGCGATGATGCTGTTGGTGACGCCGGTGCTGTATGACCTGCTGGCACGGTTCACCAAGCCGCGCGGCGCGGTTGAAAAGGCGCTGGAGTCCGAGCTGGCCAAGTCCGGCAAAGCGATCTGAGCGCATTTCAGCCCCTGCCCCGGCTATCGGCTCGCAGCCCGGTGAAGTTCAGGTAGACTGCGGTGCAGCAACGGAGCTGACTTTTGTTCGAATCATTTTTGAAGGGCCGGCGATTTATACCGATGCTGGTGGCGCTTATGCTGTCGGCGCAGGCGGTTCGGGCCACGGAATTGACATTGCAGGCGCCGGGCGCACCGGAAAAGCTGACCGAGCAACTGACGGCGGCGTCGCTTGTTCTGGCGGCGGCGCGCCGTGACGACGCCCCTACCCCGCAGGATCTTCTGGCCGCCGCGCGCGCGGATTATGCGCGCATGGTCGGCGTTCTTTATGGCGCGGGGCTTTATGGCGGCGACGTGAAGATCAGCGTGGATGGCCGCGAAGCCGCCGAGATCGACCCGTTGAGCCGGATCGACCGGATCGAGCGCATCACGATCACGGTGCTAGCCGGTCCGAAATTCACCTTTTCGCAAGCCTCGGTCACGCCGCTGGCGCCGGGCACCGCCCTGCCCGAAGGCTTCGCGGTGGGCAAGACCGCCGAGGTCGGGATGATCGAGGCGGCGACCACCGCCGGGATCAATGGCTGGCGCGAGGCGGGCCATGCCAAGGCCGATCTGGAAAGCCAGACCATCTATGCCAATCACGATATCGCCATGCTGGCCGCCGATATCCGGCTGCGCCCCGGACCAAGGCTGCGCTTCGGGGATCTGCTGGTGACCGAAACAGGCCGCGTGCGCCCCGACCGCATCCGCGAAATCGCGGGCCTGCCGACGGGAGAGGTCTATACGCCGGAAGAGGTCAGAGAGGCCGCCGACCGGCTGCGCCGGACCGGCGCATTCCGCTCGGTGGCGCTGCAGGAGGCCGAGGAGATCGGACCGGGCAACACGCTCGATATCGAGGCGCAGGTCGCCGATGAACGCCCCCGGCGCATCGGGGTTGGCGCCGAGCTGTCATCGCTCGAGGGGATCACGCTGTCGGGGTTCTGGTTGCATCGCAACCTGTTCGGCGGGGCCGAGCGCTTTCGGGTGGAGGCCGAGCTGGGCGGGATCGGCGGCGAGTCGGGAGGGATGGATTACAGCCTGTCGGCGCGGCTGGACCGGCCCGCGACATTCACGCGCGATACGGGTCTTTTTCTGGGCTTTTCGTTGGCCGAGCAAGACGAGCCGGATTACCGCGAGCGCAGCGCCCAGATTGGCGCCGGTCTGACGCATCTCTTTTCCGACGAGCTGAGCGGCGAGGCCGCGATCGGCTATCGCTATTCGGAGGTGGATGACGATCTGGGATCGCGCACGCTTGAACACGTACTTTTCCCGCTGCGCGCGACATGGGACACAAGGGACGATCCGCTGAACGCCAAGGATGGCGCTTTTGTGGATGTGCATGTCACGCCCTTTGCAGGGGTGAACGGCAGCGCGAGCGGCACCAGACTTTACACCGATGCGCGGGGCTTTCTGGGCTTTGGTGAGAATGACCGCTTCGTTCTGGCGGGGCGCGCACAGATCGGCTCGGTTTCGGGCGCAGCCGCGACCGAGGTCCCGCCGGCGATGCTGTTCTATTCCGGCGGGGCGGGAACGGTGCGCGGCCAGCCCTATCAATCGCTGTCGGTCGATCTTGGGGCCGGGCGCAGCATCGGCGGGCGCTCGTTCCTCGCGCTGTCGGGCGAGCTGCGCGCCGAGATGCGCTATGGCGTGTCGCTGGTGGGGTTTTACGATCTGGGCTTTGTCGGCGCGGACAGCTGGGGCAGCGAGAATGGCGACTGGCATAGCGGGGCGGGGCTTGGCCTGCGCTATGACACGGGGATCGGGCCGATCCGGCTGGATGTGGCGACGGCGCTGGACAACAAGGACAGCGGCGGGATCGAGGTTTATATCGGGATCGGGCAGGCCTTTTGATGCGGAGTTTCTGGACCATATTGGCGCTGATCCTCTGGGCGGTCGTCGCGGCCCCCGGAGCCTTTGCCCAAGAGGACGACCGGGAGCGCGGTCTGTTGCAGGGCTTTATCGAGGACAACCTGTCGGATGTGGGCCGCGACGTGCGGATCACGGGTTTCCGCGGCGCGCTGTCGTCGCAGGCCAGTCTTGAGGAATTGACCATCGCCGATGGCGAGGGCGTCTGGCTGACCCTGCGGGATGTGACGCTCGACTGGACGCGCAGCGCGCTTCTGCGCGGGCGGCTGGAAGTCAACCGGCTGACCGCCGCCGAGATCATCATGCCACGCCAGCCGGTGCCCGAGGGCGGACTGGAGCCGGAAGATGCCGTGGCCCGGCCCTTTGCGCTGCCGGAATTGCCGGTGGCGGTGAATATCGGGCAGATCAGCATCGAGCGGGTGGAACTGGGCGCCCCGGTTCTGGGCGAGGCGGTGGCGTTGTCGATGCAGGGCGCGGTATCGCTGGACGCCGGTGACGGGGCCGCCGATCTGGAGGTCACGCGGCTCGACGGTGACGGGGGCTTGATCCTGAATGCCAGTTATTCAAATGAAACCCGTATCTTGGCGGTCGATCTTGATGTGACCGAAGGCCCCGGAGGCATCGTGGCGGGGCTTATGAACCTGCCCGGTCGGCCCGCGCTTGGGCTGAAGCTTGCGGGCGAGGCGCCGCTGGACGATTACGAGGCACGGCTGACGCTCTTGCGCAACGAGGTGCCACGGCTGACCGGCACGCTGCGCCTGCAGGGCGATCCCGAGACCGGCGCGCGGCGTTTCGAGGCCCGGCTTGGCGGGGATGTGCGGCCCTTCTTCACGCCCGAACTGCAGGGGTTTTTCGGGGACAGGTCGCAGCTTCGGCTGATCGGACAGACCCGGCCCGAGGGCGGCACGGTGATCGAGGATGTGACGCTTGCGACCGAGCGGCTGCACCTGAAGGGTGCGCTGGAGCTTGATGCCGCGGGCTGGCCGGTGCGGGTGACGCTGGACGGGGGGCTGGATGCGGGCGGCGCGCTGCTGCGGTTGCCGGTGGCAGGCCCGCCGACGCGGCTGCGGCGGGCCGATCTGAGCGCGCGTTACGATGCGGCCGAGGGTCAGGGCTGGCAGGCGAGCGCGGTGGTCGAGGAGCTGCAACGCGAGGGGCTGCGGATCGGCGAAGCGCGCCTTGAGGGGCGCGGCCAGATCCTGCGCGGGGCGGTGCGCAGTCTTGTGGCAGAGCTGGATTTCGGGCTGCGCGGCTTTGTGGACCAGAGCGATGCCGCGCTCAGCGAGGCGGTGGGCGCGACACCCGAAGGGCGGCTCGAGATGCGCTGGCAGGAGGGTGCGGCGCTGGAGATCACCCGGCTCGATGTGAGCAGCGGCAATGCGGAGCTGCGCGCAGTGGGCGAGCTTGACGGGCTTGGCGAGGGCTTTCCGCTGCGCGGGCGCGCGACGCTGAGGGCGGCGGATCTGGGCCGGTTCGCGGGGCTAGCGGGGCGCGATCTGGCGGGTCGGATCGACACGACGGTTCAGGGGCAAGGCACGCTTCTGGGCGGGGCGTTCGATCTGGCGCTGGAGGCCGAGACCGAAGCGCTGGCGCTTGACGTGGCGCGGCTTGACCCGGTGCTGGCGCCGCAAACGCGGCTGCGCGCGACGGCGCGGCGCGACGAGACTGGCACGGTTCTGGACCGGCTGCAGATCTGGAACTCGGCGCTGGAGGCGGATTTGTCGGGTCGGCTCGATGCGCAATCGGGGGCGCTTGATCTGGCGGTGGCGCTGAGCGAGGTGGGTCTTGTGGAGCCGCGACTTGATGGCCCCGCGCGGATCGAGGGCGGTCTGGGATGGACCAGCGGCGGCGCGCTGGTGCTGGAGGATCTGCGCGGATCGGTGGCGGGGGCGGAGGTTCAGGCCACGGGGCGCATATCGCCAGAGGATGACAGCCTGCCGGTGGATGGGCGCGTGTCGCTGACTGCGCCCGATCTGAGCCGGTTCGCGCGGCTGGTGGGCCGGCCCATCGCGGGCAGGATCGAGCTGAGCGCCGATGGCGAGGGGCAGATCAGGGGCGACACGGGGCGCTTCGATCTGAGCCTCGATGGGCGCGATCTGCGCAGCGGCATCGCGGAGTTGGACCGGCTGATCGAGGGGCGCCTGTCGGCGGCCCTGAAGGTCAGGCGGCAGGACGCGCGGATCGTGCTGGACATGCTGAACGTCGAAAGCGGGCGCGTGTCGCTGTCGTCACGCGGCAGCCAGCCGGGCGCGCCCATCACCGTGAATGGGCGGCTTGACGATCTGGCGCTGCTGGCGCCGGGCTTTTCGGGGCCGGTCGAGGCGGCAGGGCAAATCATCCTTCGCGACGGGACGGGGCGCGATATCGGCGTCGATCTGGGGCTGACCGGTCCCGGCGGCACCACCGCGAAGCTGACGGGGAGCATCGCCGATCTGGGCCAGAGGCTGGCGCTGAAGGCGAGCGGCACGCTGCCGCTGGGGCTGGCCAATGCCTTCATCGCGCCGAGATCGGTCTCGGGTACGGCACGCTATGACCTGTCCATTGACGGCGCAGCGGCGCTATCGTCGGTGTCGGGCCGCATCGATCTGTCGGATGGGCAGGTGTCCTTGCCGGTGCTGAACAGCGCGCTGGACAATCTGACGGGACGGATCACGCTGAGCGCTGCAAGCGCCGGGGTCGAGCTGAGCGCGCAAGGGCGCGGCGGCGGCACGGTTGGCGTCAGCGGCACGGTGGGGTTGTCGGCGCCCTACCCCGCCGATCTTGGCATCACGCTTGCGTCGGTGGTGCATAGCGATCCCGATCTCTACCGCACCGAAGTGAGCGGCAGGCTTGGGCTGAACGGTCCGCTCACCGGAGCGGCACAGCTGCGCGGCGACTTGGTGCTAGGACAAACGGAAATCCGGGTGCCCACGTCGATGGCGGCGAATGTGGGGCTTTTGCCGCAGATCCGGCATATCAACCCGCCCGCCTATGTCACCGAGACCCGCCGCCGCGCAGGGCTTGTCGCAGAGCAAGAAAGCGATCCGGGACCGGGCATCGGGCTGGATATCACGATCAGCGCACCGAACCGCATTTTCGTGCGCGGTCGCGGGCTGGATGCCGAGCTTGGCGGCAGGCTGCGGGTGCAGGGCACGACCACGAATGTCATCCCGAGCGGCACGTTCCAGCTGCAACGCGGGCGGCTGGATATCCTGGGCCAGAGGCTGACGCTGACCTCGGGTGTGATCGATCTGCGCGGTGCCTTCGACCCTTATCTGGAATTCATCGCCGAGACCGATGTGGAGGATATGACCGTGCAGGTCATCATCCGCGGCCTTGCCAGCGCGCCCGAGATCATCTTCTCCTCAAGCCCGGAGCTGCCACAGGAAGAGGTGGTCTCGCGGCTGATCTTCGGGCGCGGCATCGACGACATCTCGCCGTTTCAGGCGGCACAGCTGGCCGCCGCGGTGGCCACGCTGACCGGCGGGCTGGATGGCGGGCTTTTCAGCGGGGTGCGCAATGCGCTTGGCCTGAGCAATCTGGATGTCACCAGCACGGCGGATGGCGCGACCGCCTTTACCGCCGGGGCCTATATCTCGGAGAATGTCTATTCCGAGGTGACAGCCGACAGCGCGGGCAATCAGAAGGTCGACCTGAATCTCGATCTGAGCCGCAGCGTCACCGTGCGCGGCAGCGTCGGCACCGACGGCGATACCGGGGTCGGGATCTTCTTCGAGCGCGATTACTGAGCAAGCGCCGATCTGCGCGTGATCACGGGCTGCGCGGGATCACGGGCAGGGCCGGATCACATAGGTGCCGTCGCCGCGCGAATAGGCGCATTCGTCGCGCGCCGCATTGCGCGCGACCAGAACCCCAGCCGCCGCACCGGCCAAGCCCCCGATGATCTTCCAGTCGTCATCGGCATCGAGCGCCTTGGCGGTCACCACGCCAAGTGCTGCCCCGGTCAGACCGCCGACAACCATGGTTTCCTCGCGGGTCATGTCCTCGCAGGCGGTCAGGATCAGGACCGAACACAGGGCGGTCACGCAAGCGGGTCTGAACATCGGATAACTCCTTTTGTATCGGCTGATGGAGGGCTGCACCGGATCGGGCCAGCCGCCCCGTTGCGCCATGGTGACCGGGCGCAGGCGCGGCCACATTGACGGGCGTCAACACCCCGGCGGCGCTGCCGGTTAAGACTGACACGCAAGCGACAGGCAGTCCGTGAGGGAGGGGCCGATGACGGCCATCGGTTTGACGCAACGCAGCGGCACGGGCGATGAGCCCGTGACCGGCGACCCGATGCGCCGCAGTTTCGCCACGGGCGCGCAGATCGCGGTCGAGGGCGGGCCGTCCTTCCATGCGATCTGCGTGGAAAGCGGATGGCTCGGCCTGTCCAAGACGATGAAGGATGGCAAGACGCTGATCGTGGATCTGTTGATGCCGGGGGATGCGGCAAGGCTGAGGATGGCGGGGGCCGAGCGGGCGCTGTGCGATCTGCGAAGTCTCACGCAAAGCCATGTGATCTGCATTCCCGAGCCGCATGACATCGCCGCCCGCCTGCCCGGTCTGACCGAGAGGCTGAAGGCGAGCGAGCACGCGGCAAGGGCAAGATGGGCCGAGCGCATGCCAAGGCTGGGCTGGGCGGCGGCGGACAGGCGCATCGCCTATCTGCTGGTGGAACTGGCGCTGCGCGCCGAAGCCGCCGGGCTGGCCAGTAGCCCGGTGCGGCATCTGAGCCTGCCGCTGACACAGGCGCAGCTGGGCGAGATGGCGGGGCTGTCGGCGGTGCATGTGTGCCGGACGCTGCAGGCGCTTTGTGCAGAGGGTCTGATCGGCGGGACCTTCCTGCCGGGGCTCGATGTGCCGAGCCTGCCGGATCTGGCGGCACGGGCAGGCACGGAGATCGACGATTTGCGCAGAATGATTATTCCCGAAGACAGGAGCGAATGAATGAACCAGACCACAAGCGCGACCGCGAAGGATCAAGACGAGGATCACGTCACAGTCATCCGCATCCCCGAGGCGGTGGGCGTGTTCGACAAGTTCGAGGATCTGCAACAGGCGGTCTATGACCTGCATCTGGTGGGGTTCAGCCGCTATGACATGAGCCTTTTGGGGTCACAAAAGGCGCTGGAGGCCAAGCTGGGCCGCGCCTACTGGCGGGCTGAGGAGCTTGAGGACGACCCGCATGCGCCGAGGGCGCATTTCGTCTCGGAAGAGGCGATGGGCGAGCTGGAAGGGGCCATCGCGGGCGGGTTCTTTTTCCTTGGCTCCTATATCGCGATGGCCGCTTTGCTGACGCCGGTGAGCACGGTGGCGGCATCGATCGCGGCGATTGCGATTGGTGGCGGGCCTGCGGCGGTGATCGGCACGCTGCTGGCGCGGCGCGCAGGGCGGCATCACAAGGATTATTACGAGAACCAGATCCGCCATGGCGGCATCCTGTTATGGGTGCGCGTCAAGGATGACGAGCGCAAGCAGAAGGCGGTGCACATTCTCAAGGGGCATTCGGGGCGGGACGTGCATGTGCATGACTGGAGCGAATAGGCGCGCCCTGCCCCGGCTTTGATCCGGCTCTGATCCGGCTCTGATCCGGTGCTGTCGGGTCAGGGTTCGTATTCCTGCGCGCCGATCGGGCGGACGGTGCTGGCTTGCGGGCCGATGGCGCTGTCGCGGCTGTTGACCACCAGTTCCACCGGGTCGCGCAGACTGAGCGCGTCGAAATCGCCATCCACCACCGCGTTGCGATGAAAATAGATCAGCCGGTTGTCGGTGGTGGCGATCTGGCCGAAATCGGCCGCGTGGTCGATCTGGGCGATGCGGCCCTGCAGCATGCCCTCATGCTGCTTCACCTCGCCGGAGATCCGCTGCTTGTGGGCGCGCAGCTGGCGCTCCATCGCGGTAAAGGCATCGCGGATCGCCACCTGCGGGTGTTCGTGGGCAGGCACGTCGCCCTTGGTGGGATGCACCACAAGTTCGGTGCCGGGCACGCGCAGCTCGATGGTCACCTCGTAGAGATTGCCCTGCCGGTGCCGGTTATGCCCCGGTTGCAGGGTGACATGGCAGCTGGTGATCCCGTCGAACAGCGCATCGAGCTGGGTCACGCGCGTCTCGATCAACGCGCGCAGGGCGTCGTCCTGGTCCATGTGGCGAAAGGTGAGTTCGAGCGGTGTCTGCATGGGGCGATGATCCTTTGACTTGAGCGTGACGCGCAGGCGGCCCCGCGGCCCGCAGCGACCGGCCCGCGAAGCATGGACCGGACGGCGCGAGCGTCATCCGGCCGCCCGGCGCAAGGATGCCAAGGCGGCAAGGTGCCGGCATTGACGGGCCGCAATGGCGCGGCGGGCCGTCTGCGGTTTGACCGCTGTCAACGCATCTGCGCGCCGGTGATGCGATGCTGCCGGGGCATCACGAAAAGGACGCATCCGATGAGCACGCAGGGTTTGGAAGTGATCGACCACACGGTTCAACTGACCCATGAATGGATCAACGATCTGGCCGAGCGGCTGGATTGGGCCGACAAACGGCAGGTGCTGATGCTGTTGCGATCCACCCTGACGGCGCTGCGCGATCTGCTGAGCGTGAACGAGGCGGCGCAGATGTCGGCGCAACTGCCCTTGCTGATCCGGGGGCTGTTCTATGAAAACTGGGCTCCCGCAAGCCGGGCGGAACGCACGGCGGCGGCGTTTGTCGCGCGGGTGAGCGAACGGCTGGAGAGGGATGCGGAATATCGCGGCGAGGAGGACATCACGGAGGTGTTCCGCCTGCTGAGCGCCCGCATCTCGGAGGGAGAGGTGGCCGATATCCGGCAATCCCTGCCCGCCGATATTCGCAGGCTCTGGCCCGGCTGAGGCCCAGCTGGCCGCATTTGTGAAGGTGGTCCGGTGCGCCGCTGGCGGAAATGGTCCGGTGCGCCGCTGGCGGCGACGCACCGGGAGAGGCCGGTCATCCCACGGCGCGTTGCGGGTATTCGACCAGCCCTTCGAGCGACGGCCCGGCCAAGTCCTCGAGCCGGGCGCTGTCCAGAACCTCGATCAGATGCGGCGCACAGACATGCACCGCCCCCTGATCGGCCAGAGCGTGAAGGCAACGGCAAAAGGTTTCCGGCGTCATGTCCAGCAGGCTGGCCAGGTCGATCCGGCTGAGCCGCAGGTTGAGCACCAGCCTGTCACCGATGGTTTCGACATAGGCGTCGGCGGTGTCTTCGGTGGCGGAGCGATAGAGCAGATAGGCCGCCACCCGCTGCCGCGCGGTGCGCCCGCGCAGAAGACAGGTCCAGCTGCGCATCGCGTCCATCTGCGCCAGCGTGGTCACGAGATAGCCATGCTCGAGCGAGGGCGAGCGCGACAGAAGGCTTTCGAAGGACCGGCGATTGACCGAGCACATGGTCACGTCGGTCGCCGCCTCATAGGAAAAGCGCATTTCGGGCTCAAAAGCCCGACCCACGAAATCTCCGGGAAACAGCAGGCCGAGCACCTGGGTATCCCCGTCCTCGGTCATGAAGACGGTCTTGACCACGCCCGAGGTCACAATCCCGAGGGTTTTCGCGGTATCCCCTTGCATGATGATGGATTGGCCACGTGAAAAGCTGCCACTGTGCAACAACCGGCACAGTTCGGAGCGAGTGGCTGAATCAGCGTAATGGCATAAAGCAATGTCTTTAACGGGGCACTCATTACAGATCGATTGACTCGTGTTCTGAAGCGATACAACGGTCATGTCACCCCCCTGACTAAAATCGGCGCGGATGTGTCCAGCGGATGAAGCCCGGCCACGAGCCGGATGCTCCGGTGGAGCGCATGTGACGCCAGTGATCATAAGGAAACCGGTTTCCGACCGGTCTGTTCCACCCTCCCTGTTTTGCAGATGGCACGTTCACCCAATGTGCCGCCATTCAGTGAACGCGCGAATCATGAAGAATTCAAAAACAGAAATGTGTAGAATTGTGCACGATCCGGGCCTTACCATGAGAAAAGGGCTGGCCTGTGCGATCCTGAAGGCGAAGGTGAGACAGCATGGATGATGACCCGGACCCCGCCCACGGGGGCAAAACACCGGCCAGCGGCCACCTGCCCCGGCTTGAGAGCGGGCCGCAGGCCTTTGCGTTCATCGAACAGGCGCCCGTGGCGATGGCGGTTCTGGATCGGCAGATGCGTTATCTTGCCTATAGCCAACGCTGGGCCGAGAGCCACGGTCTGGGCGACGGGGATTTGCGTGGGCGGTGTCATTACGAGCTGTTTGGCGCCTTGCCGGAGCGCTGGCATCACGCGCATGAACTGGCCCTGAGCGGAGAGAGCGTCGCCCGGGCCGAGGACCGGATCGTGCATCCCGATGGTCGGGTGCAATGGCTCGGCTGGGAGGTTCAGCCCTGGTATGACGGGCCGGGAGTGCCGGGCGGCGTGATGATCTGCACGCAGGATATCACCGACAGCAAGCGGACCGAACACTGGCTGCGCGAAAGCGAAGCGCGCCTGAGGCTGGCGGCGCAGGCGGCACAGTTCGGGATGTTCGACATCGATCTGGCGGCGGGCACCGGGCATTGGTCGAAAGAGGCGCTGGCGCTTCTGGGACTGCCCGAGGATGCGCGGCCGGACACTCTGGAAGATCTCAAGCCGATCCTTGATCCCGACAGCCTGAAGGGGTTGCGCGCGGTGTTGCGCGACGCGCTGAGGCCCGGATCGGCCGGGCGGCTGGTGCGCCAGCTGCGCCTGCCGGGTGGCGGAGGCGAGGACCGCTGGCTGCAATTTCACGGGCAGGTCACCTTTGCCGGCAAGGGCGCGCACCGCAAGGCGTGGCGCATTCGGGGCATGGTGCTTGACATCAGCGACACGCGCCGGATGGAGCAGCGCCTGTCACGCTCTGAGCGGCTGGAGACGGTGGGGCGTCTGGCCAGTGGGATCGCGCATGATTCAAACAATCTGCTGACGGTGATCCTGTCGAATCTCGAACTGGCGCTGGCGCGGATAGATGACCCCGAGGCACGCCGGATGATCGGCACGGCGGTGAACGCGGCGGAGGTCAATGCAGGGTTCAACCGGCGGCTCTTGTCGCTCACCTGCACGCGAAGCGATACGGCAGCCGTGCTGCGGATCGCGGCGCATCTGGATGCGACGCAGCCGCTTTTGAGCCATGCGATCGGTGATCGGATCACCTTGACGATCGCGCCCGAGGACGGGCTATGGCCGGTGCGCGCCGATCCCGGAGATCTGGACAGTGCGCTGTTGAACCTCGCGCTGAATGCGCGCGACGCGATGCAGGACGGCGGCGCACTGAGCGTCACGGCGAAGAATGTGGCGCTCGATGCACGGCACGCGGCGCGCATGGGGCCGCAGGCGCGGGAGGGCGATTTCGTTTGCATCGAGATGCGCGACAGTGGCACCGGCATGTCCGACGAGGTGGCAGCGCAGGCGATGGAGCCTTTCTTCACCACCAAGCCCAAGGGCCGGGGCACCGGGCTTGGCCTGACCAGCACGGCATCCTTTGTCAGCCGGCTGGACGGGTTCATGACGATCGACAGCGACCCGGGCAAAGGGACACAGGTGGCGCTTTATCTGCCGCGCGACACAGGCGAGGCGCAGCGCGAAGAGCCGGCCACGGACGCAGAGGCGGAGCCGATGCATGGTCATGGCGAGGTCGTCTTGCTGGTCGAGGACAACCGCGATGTCCGCGAGGCGGGTCTCAAACGGTTGGAAATCCTCGGATATGTGGCGATCGAGGCACGCGACGCCACAGAGGCGCTAGCGGTGCTGGCGCGCGGCGAGCCGGTGGATCTGGTGTTTTCGGATTTTGCGATGCCCGGTGCGGAAAGCGGGCTGTCCCTGGTTCAGAGGGTGAGGCGCGATTACCCCCGTATGGCGGTGCTGCTGACGACGGCGGATGGCACGCAGATCCTGCGAAAGGATGGTGACGAGACGCGCGAGCAGGTGGAGATCCTGCCCAAGCCCCACGCGATCAGCGATCTTGCACGGGCATTGCGCCGGGCGCTGGATCGTCGGGACCCGTCTCGGGACAGACCTCGCCGGTGAAGACATAGCCCACGCCGCGCACCGAGCGGATCAGCAGCGGTTCGTCGTGGCCCGGGTCGATCTTGCGGCGCAGGCGGGCGACATGACCATCGATCGTCCGGTCGAGCGGAGACCAGGCCTGACCGCGCAGCGCGAGAGATATCTCGTCACGGCTGAGCACGCGTCCGGGATGACGGACAAAGAGTTCCAGAAGGCGCAGTTCGGTGTCGGTGAGGTCGATAGGGCGACCATCGAGTTTGCGCACAAAGCGCCGGCGGGTGTCGAACACGCAATGGTCGAAATCCAGCAGATGGGGCAAGTCGGTGCCGCTGTCGGCGCTGGCGGAGGCCTCGAGTTCGTAGCGGCGCAGCACCTTGGTCATGCGCATCACCACCTCGGAGAGGTGGAACGGCTTGGTGATGTAGTCGTCGGCACCGTTTTCCAGCCCGCGCACCCTGTCCTGAGGCGCGCCGAGTGCCGTGACGATGATGATGGGCACGTTGCGCGCCTCGCGCAGTTCGCGCGCCAGTTCAAGCCCGTCATCGGCCCCCAGACACAGATCGAGTGTCACGAGGTCGACGGGGTTGCGACGGATCATGTCGAGGGCGCTGTCGCGGGACTCGGCTTCGATCACGTCAAAGCCGCGATCCTGCAGGCCGGTGCGGAGGCAGGCACGGACATCACGCTCGTCTTCCACTACAAGCACGGTGGTGCCGGTCTGATTTTCGGACAAATTGCGCCTCGTAGACTGTTGTATGCCAATATCGAGCAAAGCAGCGATTATCGCATTTTGCAATAAATTTGACTTTTTGGTGAGAATTTGTCGAACGATCGCTGCCAGAATGGGCGCGCCGCGATCCGAGGCGGCCCGGCAAGCGCGGGCCTAAAACCGGCCCATGATGCGCCTGCCGGGCGCGAGCGTGCGGGGGTGCCGCGGATCAGGAGACCGAGATCCGATCCTCGACGGATTTGACGCCGGGCACGGACCATGCCGCGCGCTCGGCGGTCTGGCGTTCCTTGATATGGCGCACATGCCCCGACAGGATCACATGCCCGGAATCGACCGTGATCCTGATGCCCGAGGCTTCAAGCTCGGCATCGCGGCGCAACGCGTTCTCGATCCGCTCATGCACGTCCGAGGGGCTGAAGGAGGGGCTGATCGAAATCGCGTTGGTCAGGCCCGTCACCCCCGCCAGACCCCGGATCGCGCGGGCGGCGGCCTGTTTCTGGAAGTTCCATTGGACATCTCCGCTGAGCGTCACCCAGCCGTTATGCACCTTGACCCGAATGGCGTTTTCCGGGACCGAGGTGTTCCATTCCAATATGTGCAGGATGCGCTTGGCGATATCGTCATCGGCCGTCCGGTGCGTACCTATCGGGCGCACCTCGATATCGACGACGATGCCGCGCACGCCCTTGACGCGCATCGTGACCTTTTCGGCGGTCGCGCGTTCGGCGAATGTCGTCACATGCCCTGTGAGCGTGACCACGCCTTCGTCCACGGAAACGCCTATATCGGCGGCGTCGATGCTTGGTTCGAAATCGAGCGCGTCCAGAATATCCTGCTGAAGATCAGTGTCTTTCATGCCATCATCCTCCGTCATCAGAGAGCCGTTGTCCGGCACAGCTCAGACTGCGGCGGACCGGTGACATCGGCATTGACCGTGGGCAACGCGAGATCCCGAAAAGCGGCGATGCGGCGGGATGGATTGCAGCGAATGCAGGCCATGAGGCACCCGAACGCGCGCTAAGAAAGTGACATGGACGAGCGAAATCCATGACCCAGGCCACCGCATTGGTTCCCGCCTGCGCGATATGCGGCCGGGCCTTGCGCAGGCGCTTGAGCGGTGAGAACGGTTGTCAGTTCTGCCGCTCGTCCGCCTTGCGCTGACGCAGAGCGGCGTTCTGCATGAGGCGGATCACCTCGTCATCGGGCACCTGATCGAACCGTCTGTAGGCGCCGCCCACGGCGCCGAAATGCAGATGCGGTTCGGGACAGATCAGCATGTCGACCTCGGCTTGCAAGGCGTCGAGCACGTCAGCGCTGGCAACCGGAACCGCAAGGATCACGCGGCGGGGCTTCATCTGGCGCAGCGATGCGAGGGCCGCGCGCAGGGTCGTGCCGGTGGCGATCCCGTCATCGACCAGAACCACGGTGCGGCCCGTCACCGGCACAGGGGCCTTGTCGCCCAGATAAGCGCGGCGGCGGCGTTCGAGTTCAGTGCGTTCGGGGGCGGCGAGCGCATCCACATCGGCGCGCGTCATCCCGAAAAGCCGGGCCACGTGGGTATTGACCACCAGCCCCGCATCGCCCGGCCCGGTGACCGCGCCAATGGCCAGTTCCCGGTTTCGCGGCGCCCCGACCTTGCGCACGAGAATGAGATCGAGCGGCGCATCCAGCGCATCGGCGATCACCGCGCCGATCGGCACGCCGCCACGCGGCAAGGCCAGAACGACCACATCTTCGTCCGCAAGTGGCGGCAAGGCGCTCAGAAGCTGTCGCGCGGCGTCCTCACGGTCGTCATATATGGGCATCTGACCTGTCCAATCTTGCCACGTCAGCCTGACTTGATGGCGATCTTGCGTTCCTTCTCGCGGGCTTCGGGCGTTTTGGGCATGGTCACGCGCAGCACGCCATCCGAAAAGCGGGCGTCGATCTGGTCGGGGTCGGCACCGGGGGGCAGCTTGCAGCGGCGATGGAAGGCGCCGAAGCTGCGCTCGCTGAGGTGGTAATTGTCCTCGTCGGTTTTCTTTTCCTCGGTCTTTTCGCCACGGATCGACAGGTAGCCGTCGCTGACCTTGACCTCGACATTGTCGGCGCTCATGCCCGGCAGCTCGGCGGTCAGTTCGAAATCGCCGTCGCGTTCCACAAGGTCCATCGCGGGCATGGGTGTCATGGCCGAGCGCAGCCGACCGAGCGGCTGACGGCGCGAGAGGCCCCAGCCCCATGGGTCGAATTCATCGAACAGGCGGTCGATCTCGTGGCGCAGACCGGGCAGGATGCCCATCCCCTGCCCCGCGATGTCGGAGGTGGCGGGCGATGTCTGCACCTCGACGGTGCCGGGTTTGGCTGCATCGGATTTCTTCTTGGACATGGGTCATGACCTCCATCTGGACAGATGCGACAGGATGCGCCCCTGCGGGGCGCCGCCGGGGCATGTCGACTGGGAGGCATCATGGAAAAGGCGCGCAGGGACGCATTGATGATGGTCAAGCGCGCGGCGTGCCCGCGCCGCCCCGAAGGGCTGCGTTGATCTGCAAGACCTCATCCTGCCAGAGTGCGATGAAGGCCGAGGCCAGATGCGACGGCGGGCGGTGCGCCGGTGTCAGGATATGAAAATCGACGGTGATTTCGGGACGGAACGGGCGAAAGACGATGCCCTGCTGCTGCAGGCCACGATAGCTTTGGTAGCTTTCGGCGCTCAGCACATCGACCACGGAACAGGCCAGCCCCAGTTCGACGAAATTGAGCAGAGGGATGAAATACTGCGTCTCGTAGCGCAGGTCGAACCGCGCCCCGGCGGCGGCGAAGGCGGCACGCGTATCGCGGTGGGTGGAGTGGCTTTGATGCAGCGCGGCCATCGGGCGGCCATCGAGATCGGCAGGGGTTATGACATCGAGCCGCGCCAGCGGATCGGCGGCGGGCACGGCGCAGAGGCAGCATGTCGAGGTGGGCAAGGGCGTGACCAGCTGGGACGTGCCGCCGATCCTGGCCCCCAGATCAGCGATGCCGAGATCGTAGGATTGCGTCGAGATCAGCTGATGCACCTGAGGCGAGCTGCGGGTGAGGATCGTCGTGCGGATATCCTTGTGAGCGCTGGTCAGCCGACTGACAAGCCGGGGCACCAGAAACACCGATGGACCCGGCATGGCGACGATGCGCAGCTCGCCGCGGGTCAGCGCCTTGAGGTTGCGAAGGTTCTGGCGCGCGGTGTCGAGCTTGTCGAGGATGTCGGTCACCTCGGCCAGAAGGTAATGCGCCTCGGGCACGGGATGAAGCCGGCGCGAGCGCCGCTCGAAGAGCTGCATCCCCATCTCGGCTTCGAGCGCGGCGATGGCGGAACTGATCGCGGGTTGGGTCCGCCCCAGGTTGCGCGCCGCCTGAGACACCGAGCCGGACAGCATGACTTCACGAAACGAGAGGAGATGCACGATATTCATGGGCAAATTCTATAAATGCTTCTTATGATATTCAATAAACTTTGAATTTGCGTTTATGCAAAGGACTTGGCAGGCTTGCGCCAACAGGCGGCATGACCGCACTGTTCCGGAGTGCGCCGGAGACAACCGGCACCGGCTCATCGACCAACAGGGAGCACGACAACGAATGAAGCACGTAAGAACGTTCAGAAACATCGCCATCGCCACGGTGGCCGGTATCGGGCTGGCCCTGCCCGCTGTGGCGCAGGACATGAAATTCTTCCGCATCGGCACCGGCAGCGCCGGGGGTACTTACTTCCCCATCGGCGGCATCATCGCCAACGCCATCTCGAACCCGCCCGGATCGCGCCCCTGCGAAGAGGGCGGCAATTGCGGCGTGCCCGGACTGGTGGCCATCGCGCAATCGACCAACGCCTCGGCGCATAATGTCAACGCGGTGCAGGCCGGACAGATGGAAGCGGGCCTGACGGGCGCCGCCACGCTGCATTTCGCCTATAACGGCACGGGTGTCTTCGAGGGCAATGCAAAGCCCGATCTGCGGGTGATCGCCAATCTTTTCCCCGAAGATCTGCATCTGGTGCTGCCCAAGGGCGCCAAGCTGGAGAGCCTCAAGGATCTGGAAGGCAAGCGCGTGGGTATCGCACAGGCCGGTTCGGGCACGCAGATCGCGGTCGAGCTGATCCTTGCGACCCAAGGCATCACCCGCGACAACATCGAAGAGGCCGAACTGAACAACACCCAGAGCGCCGAGCGTCTGGCCGATGGTCAGCTTGACGCCTATTTCTATGCCGCCGGTACGCCGGTTGCCGCGATGATCCAGCTCGACAACACCAAGGGCATGGAACTCTATGACTGGTCCGACGAGGAACTGCGGGCCGGCAACGAGGCGGTGCCCTACTACATCCGCTCGCTGATCCCCGCCGGCACCTATCCGGGCGTGGATTACGATGTGGACACGCTGGCGGTGTCGGGCATCCTTGTCACCAATGCCAATCAGGACGAAGAGCTGATCTATGAGATCACCAAGGCGCTGTGGTCGGATACCGCCCGCAAGCTGCTGGACAACGGCCACCCCAAGGCCAAGGTCATCACGATGGACACCGCGCTTGACGGTGTCGACGGCATCGGCGTGCCGCTGCATCCGGGCGCCGAGCGCTTCTATCGCGAAGCCGGCATGATCCAGTGATCCGGCTCTGACCATGCACGGGCCGGCCCCAAGGGGCTGGCCCGATTTTCGGGCCGGGTGCGCTGCGCCGCGTTCGGCCTACCCCCAACATCATTGCCAAGGAAGCGCCCCATGGCCAGCGATCGCACGTCCTCGACCCTGGACGCAAGGCAGCTTGAAGAGCTGGAAAAGAAATATGACAGCGCGCTCAATACCCGCGACAACGGGCCGACGCTGAAGACCGCGATCTATTGGGCCACGATCCTGTTTGCCGCCTATCATGTCTGGACCGCAGGGTTCGGAACGCCGGTGGATCATGTGCATATGGGCATCCATCTGGCCGGGCTGTTCCTGTTCATCTTCCTTTACTTTCCGGTCAAGCGGACACCGGCCAGCCTGTCTTATGAGGGGGCGGGACTGCTCAAGCCGGGCAATGTGCCGCTCTATGACTGGGCGATCGCGCTGGCGGGCATGCTGGCGGCGCTGTTTTTGTGGATCAGCTGGCGCGGGCTGGAGATATTCGGCCTCGACATCCCCGAACAGGCGCTCAGGCAAGGCAATCCGACGACGCCGGACGTGATCCTTGGCACCATCCTGATTTTCGCCACGCTGGAGATCGCGCGGCGCACGATCGGCTTCGTTCTGCCGCTCATCATTCTGGTGTTCATGGGCTATGCCCTGTTCGGCCCGTCGATGCCGGTGCAGATCCTGCAGCATCCGGGCGTGGACTGGCACCAGTTCGTCAACAACATGTATTTCCCCTCGGAAGGGATTTTCGGCATCACGCTCTGGGTGGTCTCGACCGTGGTGTTCCATTTCGTGCTGTTCGGCGTTGTGGCGCAGCGCATGGGGCTGGGGCAATTCTTTGTCGATAACGCGATGATGCTGGCGGGGCGCTATACCGGGGGACCGGCCAAGGTGTCGGTCGTCTCATCGGCCTTTTTCGGCACGATTTCGGGCAGTTCCATCGCCAACACCGTCTCGACCGGGTCGCTGACCATCCCCAACATGAAAAAGATGGGCTATCCAGGCTATTTCGCCGGCGGGGTCGAGGCGGCCTCCTCCGCGGGTGGCCAGATCACGCCGCCGATCATGGGCGCGGCAAGCTTCCTGATGGCTGAATATCTGGAGGTGCCCTATACCACCATCGTGATCGCTGCGATCGTGCCCGCGCTGATGCATTACATCGGGGTTCTCTCGATCGTGCATTTCACCGCGAAACGGCTGGGCCTCAAGGCCTATCCCAAGGAGGAGCTGCCCAAGTTCCTGCAGGTCTGGAAGGACGGCTGGTACACGATCATTCCGCTGATCGCGCTGCTGATCGTGCTGTTTTCCGGCTATTCGCCGAACATGGCCGCCTTCATGGGGCTGCTGTTGTGCATCGTCGTGGGCTTCTGTGGCTTTGACCGCCCCCTGACGCTGGCTATTCCGCTGGGTCTCTTGGCCTTCATCTTCTGGAAAGCGTCGCCCGCCAGTGGCGAGGGCTTTTCCGCAACGCTGGCAGGCATCCTTGCGGCGCTCACGATCATCGGCTCGCTTCATCGTAATGAACGCAAGGATTTCAAGGACTTGCTGGACAGCTTTCATGTGGGTGTCCAATATGCGCTGGCGGTTGGCGCGGCCTCGGCTGCGGTGGGGATCGTGGTGGGGGTCATCAACACCACGGGCGTCGGGTTCCGCATGGGGTTCATGGTCACCAATGGCGCCGCCGACATGGCCGCCTGGCTGCATCCTTTCGTGGGCTGGATCCCCGCCGAGGCGTTCTCATTGAGTGCGCTGCAGCAATTTATCTCGCTTGTGCTGATCGCGATGGCGTGCATCCTGATGGGCGCGGGCCTGCCGACCACGGCGCTTTACATCATGCTGGTCGCGGTCGCGACCCCGGCGCTGAGCCAGCTTGGCGTGCCGCCGCTGGCGACGCATATGTTCGTGCTCTATTACGGCGTGATCTCGGAGATCACCCCGCCGGTCTGCGCGTCGGCCTATGCGGCGGCGGGGATCGCGGGGGCCAATCCGTTCCGCACGGGGCTGAACGCCTTCACGCTGGGATTGGGCAAATTGCTGGTGCCGATGGTCTTTGTCTATGCGCCGGTGATCCTGATCGTGCTGCCGGAATATTTCACGCTGATGTCCTTCCTGCAGGTATCGCTGACCTGTGCCGCAGGCGTCTTTGTCATCGGCACGGCGGTGGCGGGGTATTTCATCGATCGGATGGGCGGCTTCGAGCGGTTCCTCATGGTGGTGGGCGGATTGCTTCTGGTGGCGCCGAGCGGATCGAGCGACCTGCTGTCGCTCGCAGTGATCGGGCTGGTTCTGGTGCCGCAAGTGCTGCGCAAGCGCGCCGAGAAGGCGGTAGAAGATGCCGCCGGACAATGATGCAAGCGTCACCATTCTGGGCGGCGGCGCCGTGGGCATCTGCACCGCGCTCGAACTGGTGGAACGGGGCATTCCCGTCCGGCTGATCGACCGGGACGCGCCCGGGCAAGGCGCATCAAGCGGCAATGCGGGGGTGATCTCGCCTTTTTCGGTGGTGCCGCAATCCATGCCGGGGGTCTGGAAGAAGGCGCCGGGATGGCTGCTGGATCCGCTGGGGCCGGTGGCGGTGCGCGCAAGGCACCTGCCCCGCTTCCTGCCCTGGGCGCTGCGCTTCGTGCTGAATGGCAGCGAGGCGCGCGCAAAGGCGGTGTCGGCGGCGATGGACGGGCTGACGGCAGGGTGCGTCGATCTTTACCGGCGCCACCTTGAAGGCACCGGCCATGAGGGGCTGGTGCGCGACAGTTGCTATGTGCTGGCGCATCGCGATCCCGCTCTGGCCAGTGACCGGGGGCTTGATGCCGAATTGCGCCGCATGGCCGGCGCCAAGGTCGAAGTGATCGGGGCGGGCGCGCTGCGCGAGATGGAGCCGGATCTGTCGCCCGAGTTCCGCGCCGCGGTGGTGGTGCACGGACAGGCGCGCGCGCTGTCGCCGGGGCGGCTGATGGCGGTGCTGGCGGAGAAGCTGCGGGCCTTGGGCGGCGAAGTGCTGCAGCGCGAGGTGCGCGCGCTGTGCCCCGACGCGCAGGGCGGCTGGATCATCGATTGCGAGGGCGAGACCCTGAGCGCGGCGCGGATCGTCGTGTCGGCGGGGGCATGGTCGGCGCGGCTTTTGGCACCGCTTGGGCTGAGGCTGCCGCTGGAGGCGGAGCGCGGCTATCACGTGATGTTCGCCGATGCGGGCGTGAGTCTGAACAATTCGGTGATGGATACGGACCGCAAATTCGTGGCCAGCAGCATGGAGGACGGGCTGCGGGCCGCGGGCACGGCGGAATTCGGAGGGCTCGATGCCCTGCCCGATCCGCGCCGCGCCGAGACCATCGCCGGATTGGCCCGCCAGATGGTGCCGGGGCTGGGGAGCGCCACGGTTACCACGTGGAGCGGTGTGCGCCCGTCCTTTCCCGACAGCCTGCCGGTGATCGGAGAGATGCCGGGACATCCGGGGCTTTACGGGGCCTTCGGGCATTCGCATTACGGGTTCATGATGGCGCCGCGCACGGGGAGGATCATGGCGGACCTGCTGCGCGGGGCGGGGCCGAATATCGATCTGGCACCCTATCGCGCGGATCGCTTCGGATCGGTTTGAAACCGGCGCATGGCGATGCTACGTTACCGCTAACGTCAACCAGCCGGACCCAGCATGACCCTCCACCCCAAAATCGACGCCCTCACGGCCCGTATCCGGGACCGCTCAGCGCGGACGCGCGGCACATATCTCGAGCGGATGCGCCGCGCGGCCGAGGATGGTCCGCGCCGCGCGCATCTGAGTTGCGGAAATCAGGCCCATGCCTATGCCGCGATGGGCGAGGACAAGGACAGGCTGGCGGAGCATCGTGCGCCGAACCTGGGGATCGTGACGGCCTATAACGACATGCTGTCGGCGCATCAGCCGTTCGAGCGTTTCCCCGACCTGATCCGCGACGCCGCACGAGAGGCGGGCGGCACGGCGCAGGTGGCGGGCGGTGTGCCTGCGATGTGCGACGGGGTCACACAGGGCCAACCGGGGATGGAGCTGTCGCTGTTTTCACGCGATGTGATCGCGATGGCGGCGGGTGTCGCACTCAGTCACAACACGTTCGATGCGGCGGCCTATCTGGGCGTGTGCGACAAGATCGTGCCGGGCCTTGTGATCGCGGCGGCAACCTTCGGGCATATCCCGGCGGTGTTCATGCCGGCGGGGCCGATGACATCGGGGCTGCCCAATGACGAGAAGGCCAAGGTGCGCCAACGCTTTGCCAAGGGCGAGATCGGTCGCGACGAGCTGATGCGCGCCGAGATGAAAAGCTATCACGGGCCCGGCACCTGCACCTTTTACGGAACGGCCAACACCAACCAGATGTTGATGGAGTTCATGGGGCTGCATCTTCCCGGGGCGAGTTTCGTCAACCCAGGCACGCCGCTGCGCGATGCGCTGACCCGGGCGGCAACCGCCCGCGCGCTGGCGATCACGGCGCTTGGCAACGAATATATCCCGGTGGCCGAGGTGCTGGACGAGCGCGCCTTCGTCAACGGGATGGTGGGCCTGATGGCAACGGGGGGATCGACCAACCTCGTGCTGCATCTGCCGGCCATGGCGCGCGCGGCGGGCATCCTGCTGGAGCCGCAGGATTTCGCCGACATCTCGGCGGTGACGCCGCTGATGGCCAAGGTCTATCCCAACGGGCTGGCGGATGTGAACCATTTCCACGCCGCGGGCGGGCTGGCCTTCATGATCGGTGAATTGCTGGAGGCGGGCTTGCTGCACGAGGATGTGCAGACCATCGCCGGGCCGGGGCTGGAGCGATATACGAAAGAGCCGACGCTGAGAGAGGATGCGCTGATCTGGGGCGACGGCCCGGATCACAGCCGAAACGACAAGATCCTGCGCCCGGTGGGCGATCCGTTTCAGGCCACCGGCGGACTGCAGGATCTGAGCGGTAACCTGGGTTCGGGCATCATGAAGGTGTCGGCGGTGGCACCCGATCTGCATGTGGTCGAGGCCCCTGCCCGCGTGTTTCACGATCAGGAGGCGGTCAGGCAGGCATTCCGCGCAGGTGAGTTTACTGAGGATTGCGTCGTCGTGGTCCGGTTTCAGGGGCCGCGCGCCAACGGGATGCCCGAGCTGCATGCGCTGACGCCGCTGTTGTCGGTGCTGCTGGACCGGGGATTGAAAGTGGCGCTGGTCACGGATGGGCGCATGTCCGGCGCGTCGGGCAAGGTGCCCGCCGCGTTGCATGTCAGCCCCGAGGCTGCCCTTGGCGGGCCGTTGGCAAAGCTGCGGGATGGGGATGTGATCAGGGTCGACGCCAAGGCGGGCCGGCTCGAGGTGCTGACCGACGGCGCGCTGGAGCGAGACGCGGCCAGCCCCGATCTGAGCGCCAATGGCCATGGGCTTGGCCGGGAATTGTTCGAGCTTTTCCGGCAATGCGCGGGACCGGCAACGCAAGGTGCCTCGCCCCTGCTGCCGAGCGAGGGCACGTCATGACCCCGCAGCAGTCCAGCGCCGAGACCCGGCGCCTGTGCGGGCTGGCGCCGGTCATTCCGGTTCTGGTGATCGAGGATGCCGCGCGGGCCGAAGGGCTGGCGCGCGCACTGGTAGACGGCGGCCTGCCGGTGCTGGAGGTAACGCTGCGCACGCCTGCGGCACTTGAGGCGATCGCCGCGATGGCCCGGGTGCCGGGCGGCGTGGTGGGCGCGGGCACGGTCCTGACGCCCGAGGACGTGCAGGCGGCCAAGGCAGCGGGCGCGCGCTTTGCCGTGTCCCCCGGTGCGACACCCCGCCTGCTCGAGGCCTGCGAAAGCGCCGATCTGCCGCTCTTGCCGGGGGCGGCCACGGCCAGCGAAGCGATGGCGCTGCTGGAACGCGGCTATGACATGCTCAAGTTCTTTCCCGCCGAGGCGGCGGGCGGCGCGAAGGCGCTGAAGGCCATCGGCGCACCGCTGCCGCAGATCACGTTTTGCCCAACAGGCGGGATCACGCCCGAGACCGCCGCCGATTACCTGTCGCTCTCCAATACGCTCTGCGTAGGCGGAAGCTGGGTTGCGCCGAAGGACGCGGTGGAGGCCGGAGATTGGGCACGGATCACCGATCTGGCGCGCAAGGCGGCGGGGCTGGCGCGAGGCTGAGCGGCTGGCGCGGCGGCGGTTCAGGCGCCGCCTTCGGCCTCGAGCTTGCGGAAATGCTCGACCACCGCCTTGCGGGCGACGCCGATATGGTAATCCATCGCGGAACGGGCCTGTTCGGGATCGCCGGTTTCGAGCGCCTCGATGATGAGGTAGTGATTGCGCGCGATCATCCCCGGCTCGTCGAACACCCGTTCGATCAGCGCGGTGCAGGCCTGAATTTCCGAGGCCAGCTTGTCGAATACCGCCAGAAAGCGTTGGTTGCCGCTGGTCTCCACGATCAGCCGGTGAAATTGCAGATCGACCACGATCTGATGCATCAGCCTTTTTTCGGCAGACAGGGCCACCATCTGTTCGATCAGCGCGCGCAGCGGGTCGAGGATGTCGGCCAGCCTGCCCTCGCGCACGACCCGGGCGGCGGCTTCGCGTTCGATGCACAGGCGCAGCTCGTAAAGCGCATCGAGGTCTTCGGCATCGATGGTGCGCACGAAGAACCCGCGATTGGCCTTGGAGACCAGAAGCCCCGCACTTTCCAGCAGCCGGCCCGCCTCGCGCACCGGCGCACGGCTGACGCCGAGATCGCGGGCGATCACGGATTCGGCCACCCTGTCACCGGGTTTGAGCTGCCCGGACACGATGGCATCGGTCAGGATGCGGGCAATGCGCTGCGAGAGTGCATCGCGGGCAAGAGGCGGAAAGAGTGGTTCAGATTCCATCGGCATGGTCGCAAGCTATCCCTGAAATTGTCGTCTGTCGACAATTTGCCTTGACTCCGTGAAGGCCAGAAGCTGAACTGACCCCATGCCGAATGCCCTAGCGACCCTCGCTTGCAGGGATCAAGGGCAAACATCGCCGGACCGCGCCGAAGAGTGAAAAATCCGCCGGGCGCGCGTGACGCAAGGACCAAGGCGGAGGGCGGCCAGCCCGGTGCCGAAAACGCAAGCCGGGCTGCGCCCGACGCAGAATTTCAACAGGGAGCAACAGATGAAGAAGATTTTTACCACGTCGATCCTGAGCATGGGTCTTGCCATGCCAGTAGCCGCGCAGGACGCGGGCGGCCGGCTTGACATCGTCGTGCAGCCTGAGCCGCCCAGCCTGATGCTGGGGCTTGTGCAGAACGGCCCCACCCAGCTGGTCGCCGGGGACATCTATGAAAGCCTGCTGCGCTATGACACCGATCTGAACCCGCAGCCGTCGCTGGCGAAATCATGGGAGATTTCGGACGACGCGCTCACCTATACGTTCAAGCTGCATGAGGGTGTCACATGGCATGACGGCGAGCCGTTCACCGCCGAGGATGTGGTGTTTTCCGTGGACAAGTTCCTGCGCGAAACCCATGCGCGGCTGCGCGTGAGCCTTGCGCATGTGGAGTCGGTGACCGCCCCGGACGATCATACGGTGGTCTTCAAGCTGAAGAACCCCTTCGGGCCGTTCATTGGCGTCTTCGAGGCCGGCACGATGCCGATGGTGCCCAAGCATATCTATGAGGGCACTGACTACGCCAACAACCCGGCGAACAACACGCCGATCGGTACAGGCCCGTACAAGTTCGAGGCTTGGGAAAAGGGCAGCTATATTCATCTGGTCAAGAACGAGGATTATTACCTCGAGGGCCAGCCCTATCTGGACGAGATCTATTACCGGGTGATCCCGGATGCCGCGGCACGCGCCGTGGCCTTCGAGAATGGCGAGGTCGATGTACTGCCCGGCGGCTCGGTCGAGAACTGGGATGTGCAGCGGCTCACGCAGATGGACGGGGTCTGTTCCACCGGTCAGGGTTGGGAATATTTCGCGCCGCACGCGATGGCATGGATGAACAACCGCGAAGGGCCGACCGCCGATACGCGGTTCCGCAAGGCGGTGATGTACGCGATGGACCGCGAGTTCGTGAAGGATGTGATCTGGAACGGGTTCGGCAAGGTCGCCACCAGCCCGGTATCGTCGAAGACCAATTTCTATACCGACGACACGATCATGTACGACCACAACCCCGACAAGGCCCGCGAATTGCTGGCCGATATGGGGTATGACGGGGAAGCGGTGCGCATCCTGCCCCTGCCCTATGGCGAGACATGGCAGCGTTGGGCCGAGGCGATGAAGCAGAACCTGTCCGAGGTGGGCATCAATGCCGAGGTCGTGGCCACGGATGTGGCCGGCTGGAACCAGAAACAGGCCGAATGGGATTTCGACATCGCCTTCACCTATCTCTACCAGTATGGCGATCCGGCCCTTGGCGTGGCGCGCAGCTATCTGTCCACGAATATCGCCAAGGGCAGCCCGTGGAACAACGTTGCGGGCTATGCCAATGAAGAGGTCGACGCCATGTTCGCCGAGGCCGCCGTCGCCGCCACCCCGGAGGCACGTCAGGAGATCTATACGGAAATCCAGCAGACGTTGGTGGATGACGTGCCCGTGGCGTGGCTGCTGGAGATCGAGTTTCCGACGATCTACCGCTGCGAGGTCAAGGACCTTGTGACCACCGCGATCGGCATCAATGACGGTCTGCGCGACGCGTGGATCGAGAAGTAAGCCCCTTGCCGACAGGGCGGCCGGTCCGGGAGATACCGGGCCGGCCGTCTTTGCGTCCTGACCATTCCAGATATCCGGGCAGAACAGTCACATGACACTTCTCTCCGCCATTTTCGGGCGTGCCGCAAAGGCGGCGGTCACGCTGTTGCTGATCGTCGTTCTGAATTTCTTTCTCATTCATGCCGCCCCGGGCGATCCGGCGATGGTCATGGCGGGCGAGGCAGGGGCGGCCGATGAGCAATTCATCGCCCAATTGCGCGAGCGGTTCGGGCTGGACCAGCCGCTTTACGTGCAGTTCTGGAATTATGTCTCAGGGGTGGTGCAGCTGGATCTGGGGTATTCCTACCGTCAGCAGATGCCGGTGCTGGACCTGATCCTTGACCGGCTGCCGGCAACGCTGCTTCTGACGCTCACGGCATTCGGCATGTCGCTGCTTTTGGGGATCGTGTTCGGTCTGGCGGCGGCGGCACGGCAGGGCCGTTGGGGGGATACGGCGATCACCTCGATGGCGCTGCTGTTTTATGCCACGCCGCTGTTCTGGGTCGCGCTGATGGCGGTGGTCCTGTTTTCCGTCAAGCTCGGTTGGTTCCCGGCCTTCGGCTATGGGACGGTGGGCGCCGATCTGAGCGGGCTCGATCTGGTGCTGGACCGGTTGCGGCACCTGTTCTTGCCGGCGCTGACATTGGGGCTGTTCTTCATGGCGGTCTATCTGCGGATGACGCGATCCTCGGTGCTGGAGGTGAGTCAGATGGATTTCGTCAAGACCGCCCGCGCCAAGGGCCTTGGCGAAGGGGTGATCCGACGGCGCCATATCCTGCGCAACGCGCTGTTGCCGGTGGTCACGCTGGCAGGTCTGCAGGCGGGGCAGCTGGTGGGTGGCGCGGTGCTGACCGAGACGGTCTTTGCCTGGCCCGGTATCGGACGGCTGATGTTCGAAAGCCTGACGGCACGGGATTACAACACGCTTCTGGGGGTGTTTCTTGTGTCGGCGGCGATGGTCATCGCCTTCAACATCATCACCGATATCGTCTATCGGCTGATCGATCCGCGGATATGAGGAGGCACGCATGATGGATTTCCTCAAACGGTTTTCACGCAACCGGGGCGCCGTGATCGGAGCGGTGATCCTGATCACGGTGGTACTGCTGGCGGTTCTGGCGCCACTGCTTTATCCCGAGAGCCCCTGGAAGATGGTCCAACGCCCGTTCCTGCCGCCGTTCAGCGTGGAGGGATTTCCGCTTGGCACCGACACGCTGGGGCGCGATGTCGCCTCGGGGCTGGTGCATGGCGCGCGGGTGTCGCTGATCGTGGGGCTCGTGTCGACGCTGGTGGCGCTGCTGATCGGTGTGCCGCTTGGGGCGTTTGCGGGCTTTTATGGCGGTCTGGTCGATGATGGCGCGATGCGCTTTACCGAGTTTTTCCAGACGATCCCGAATTTCGCGCTGGCGATCGTGCTGGTGGCGATCATGGAGCCGACCCTGCCCACGATCACTCTGGCCATCGCCATTGTCAGCTGGCCCCCCGTCGCCCGGCTTGTGCGGGCCGAGGTGCTGTCGCTGCGCAAGCGCGAATTCGTGGATGCCGCAAGACTGGCTGGGCTGTCGAACACGCGCATCCTGTTCGGGCATATCCTGCCCAATGCGATGTCGCCGATCATCGTGATGGCCTCGTTGATGGTGGCCACGGCCATATTGCTGGAAAGCTCGTTGTCGTTTCTCGGTCTGGGCGATCCCAATATCATGAGCTGGGGCTACATGATCGGGGCCGCGCGCACGGTGATCCGCAGCGCATGGTGGCTGAGTTTCATTCCCGGCGTGGCGATCCTCTTGACGGTGCTGGCGCTGAACCTGATCGGTGAGGGGCTGAACGATGCGCTCAATCCGCGACTGGCCAGAAAGGGACGCTGAGATGGAGCCTGTCCTGAAAATCTGCGATCTGGCGATTTCGTTGCCGCCCGGTGCGGACCGCGGCTTTGCGGTTCAGAATATCGACTTCGATCTGAGTGCCGGAGAGATCCTGTGTGTGGTGGGCGAATCCGGGTCTGGCAAGTCGATGACCGCCAATGCGCTGATGGGGCTCTTGCCGGATCAGGTGGAGGTGGCGCGCGGCACCGCCCATTTCGAGGGGCGCGACATGCTTGCCCTGCCCGATCATGAGCGGCGCAAGCTGCGCGGCGACCGGATCGGGATGATCTTTCAGGAACCGATGACCGCGCTCAACCCGCTGATGCGCATCGGCGATCAGATCGCCGAGGTCTTTGAGGCCCATAACCGCCATACCCCGTCCGAGCGGCGCGACAAGGCGCTGGCGCTGATAAAGGAGGTCGGGCTTCCCGATCCTGAAAAGATCATCCGCGCCTATCCCTTCCAGTTGTCGGGCGGGCAAAGGCAGCGGGCGATGATCGCCATGGCGCTGGCGCTGGACCCTGCGATCCTGATCGCGGACGAGCCGACCACCGCGCTGGATGTGACCACGCAGGCGCAGATTCTGGAGCTTATCAAGACGATCCAGCATCGGCACGGCATGTCGGTGATGTTCATCACCCATGATTTCGGCGTGGTGGCGGAAATCGCCGACCGTGTGATCGTGATGCGGTATGGCGAGATCGTGGAACAGGGACCGGTCGCCGAGGTTCTGAAAACGCCGCAGCACGCTTATACCAAGGCGCTGCTGGAGGCGATCCCGTCAGATCACGTTCCCAGCCCCGAGCCGGTCTCGGGGCCGGCGGTTCTGGAGGTGCGCAATCTGCGCAAGACCTTTGTCACCTCGGGCGGGCTCTTTCGGCCCAAGCGCAGCGTGACGGCGATCGACGATGTGTCGTTCAGCATCGCGCGCGGCGAGGTATTGGGGATCGTGGGCGAATCCGGGTCGGGAAAATCCACCGTGGGCCGTGCCATCGTACGGCTGGTCGAGGCGGATTCAGGCGAAATCCTGCTGGATGGGCAGAACATGACGGCCCTGAGCGCCGATGAGCTGCGCCGCGCGCGCAGGCGGGTGCAGATGATCTTTCAGGACCCTTATGCCTCGCTCAATCCGCGCAAGACGATCCTGCATGCGCTTTGCGAAGGGCCGATCGTGCAAGGTGTTTCGCGCGACAAGGCCCATGCGCGCGCCCGCGAATTGCTGGAGATCGTGGAGCTGGATGCCGGCGCCGCAGACCGCTATCCGCATGAGTTTTCCGGCGGCCAGCGGCAGCGTATCGGCATCGCGCGCGCGCTGGCGATGGACCCGGATCTGATCATCGCCGACGAGGCGGTGTCGGCGCTGGATGTGTCGATCCAGGCGCAGGTGCTGAATTTGCTGCGCGATCTGCAAAAGCGGCTGCATCTGTCGCTGATGTTCATCACCCATGACATGCGGGTCGCGGCACAGCTTTGTGACAGGGTGGCGGTGATGCAACGCGGCAAGCTGGTGGAAATCGGGCCGGTCGCCGAGGTATTTCTCAACCCGAAGGCCGAGTATACCCGCAACCTGTTGGCCGCCGTGCCCGGCACCGACTGGAACCGCGGGGCTGCATGAGCGGATTGCGGGCGCAGAGCGTGGTTTGGCGCCCTGCCCTCGCATATCGCGGATCGGACGGGTCAAGGTGGTATAGATGATCGGACCGGACAGGTTGATCCGGAAGAACACTGCAAGGCTTTAAAGCGTGTCGCGAAAAACCTGACCTACAGATTTTCGCGACATGCAGTGCCTTGTTCGATCGTTGCACGCGTTCCGCCTTTAGCTGATGCCTCAGGTCAAAGGCGGAACGCTTTAGCCTTCGCGCGCCAGAACACGATCCGCCAGAACGGCGGCGGAGGTTCTGTTATCGACCCCCATCTTCTGGAACACCTGTTCGAGATGCTTGTTGACCGTTCGCGCACTCAGATCGAGGATTGCGCTGATGTCGCGATTGGTCTTGCCAAGGGTCAACCAGAACAACACTTCGGCTTCACGCGCTGTCAGATCGAAGGCGGCGCGCAGCTTCTCTTCGTTGCTGGCGCCCTCGAGCAGGGTGATCTTGACCAGATAATCGCGGGCGATCGAAACGCCCACGAAATGAAAGGTCGTCGCCCCATGCGCGTATGGCGCGATGGCGGACAGGGGATTTTCGACGCAGCCCGCGATCCATCCCTTGAGCTCGGTCAGGGGGATATCGCCCGCGATAGATGAAAAATAGCCAAGCGCCTTTTGCGAGCCCCAGGCCAGCTCACCATGCTGATCGAAGGCAAGAATGGCCCGGCCACAGGAATCCAGCGCATCACGCGCGCTTTGAATGAGCTTGGAATTGACGATATGCGTGCTCAGCCGCGCGATCATCTCATCCAGCTCGACGGGTTTGGTGATGTAATCAACACCCCCTGCACGCAGCCCTTTCACGATATGTTCCTGATCGCTGAGCCCGGTCATGAAGATGATCGGAGCAAGGACCGGATTAGGGCCGAACTTGAGTGCGCGGCAGGTCTCGAACCCGTCCATCTCGGGCATCATCGCATCCATCAGGATCACATCGGGCTGCACCCTGTGCGTCAGATTGATCGCCGACCGCCCGTCGCGCGCCACAAGCACTGTCATGCCATGGCTTTCCAGTGCCGCAGAGACCATCCCGAGCGATTCCGGATTATCATCCACCACCAGCGCGATACTACGGGTCTCAAAGTCACTGGGGTTCATGTCACGCCTCTTCCAAATATGTCACGATCCCCTCCAGATCGAAGACGTCGATACGGTCCTGCAGCACTTGCAATAGCTCGGGCGGGGCTGATCGGGTCAGCTTCAATTCCGCCAGCTTGCTGCGCAAGGCACTGGCATGACCGATCAGAGCATGGGAGATCAGCGTCTCCCGATCCGACAGGGACAGGGGTTTGAAGGTTTGTTCGGTGTCGGAATCCTGATCTTCCAGGATCAACTTGATTTTCAGCAACTCGGCGATCTGAAGCAGCAGATCGTCGAGATTGTACGGCTTGGCGATGAAGGCGTCGTGCAATCCCGTATCGAAACTGCCGCGCCCCTCGTCATTGGCGTGGCCCGACACCATCACGATCGGAATGTTGCGGTGCGGGCCGTCGCGTAACTCCCGTGCCAGAGACCAGCCATCCTGATCGGGCATGTCGATGTCCAGCAAGAACACATCGGGCGCCGTCTCTTTCAAAAGAGCCTGCGCGATCTTGGGACCGGAGGCCGCGATCACGAAAAACCCTAGCCGGCTCAGATAGCTTTCGGCGAGCGCCAGATGATCGAGATCGTCATCCACCACGAGAACGGTCTTGCGCTGCCCCTCATATCCGATCACCGGAAGCGAGGGGGCATCGGCGGCCACGTCGTTGCCATCGAACACGCTTGGCAAGATCGACGGCAGCATCATGCGCACCCGAAAGGTGCTGCCCTGCCCCGGCGCGCTGGTGACGTCGATATCGCCGCCCAGAATTTCGACCAGCAGTTTCGTGATCGTCAGTCCCAGCCCCGATCCCGGGCCGCTGGTCTGGCCTGCGCGCTCGAAGGGGCGCCAGATGCGGGTCATGTTATCGGGAGATATGCCGATCCCGGTATCGGCGACCGTGATGATCGCCACTTCGTTGCGATAGGTCAGATCGAAGCTCACGACACCGCTATCGGTATAGCGGATCGCGTTGGACAAAAGATTGATGATGATCTGGCGCAACCGCTTTTCATCGGTTCCCACCAATGTGGGCAGAAAGCCATGGGTCGTCACCCTGAAGTCGATGCCTTTCTTGCGCGCCTCTTCCTGAAAAATCGACGCCACCTGCTTGACGAACATGCGCAGATTAACCCGGTCACGGGTAAGGTCGAGCCGCCCTGCCTCGATCCGGGAGATGTCCAGAAGCCCCTCGATCAGACCGGCGAGATGCTCGCTCGAACGTCGGATGCTGGTGATCGACGGACGCCAGGGCGCAAGGCCCGGATCTTTCTCCAGCAATTGCGCAAAGCCGTAGATCGCGTTGAGCGGCGTGCGCAATTCATGGCTGAGGCCGGTCATGTAGCGTGTCTTGGCAAGATTGGCGGCCTCGGCTTTTTCCTTGGCCTCTTGCAGGGCGCGGTCGGTGCGATCATGGGCGCGGATTTCCTTGAGCAGTCGATCCGTCTGGCGTTTGGCTTCGGCGCGGGCGTTTTGCTGGCTTTCTCCGATCAGAATGAACATCCAGACGAAAATCCCGATCCCGATCAGGACCGTCCCGAAGATGATCGTCAGGATCGCATCGAAGTTCTGCGCGCCCGAAACCGAGCGGATGGCCACCAGCAAAGCACCGAACGCGCCAGACAGAACCAACGTCCAGATCAGGAACCGCGACATGCGCGACATGAGCGCCTTGGCCACCTGCGGGGAAAATCTGCGGTCGAGCACGTCGCGCACGGAATTGTCCAGCCGGGCATGGGGCTTGCAATGGTCATGGCAGGCCGTATCCAGCGTACAGCACAGCGAACAGATCGCCCCTTGATGAAAGGGACAGTCGCTCATGTCTTCGGCATCGAACCGGTATTCGCAGACCCGGCACTGCTGCAGGCCCTTGGGACGCGGTTCGTCGTCAACGCGGGCAAGGTAATATTTCCCGCCCGTAGCAAAGGTGATCACCGGCGCGAGCACGAAAGCGGTGCCAAGCGCGATGAAGGACGAAAACGCCTGAGCCCCGGCGCCCAACACACCCGAGAACGCCACCAGCGACAGGATACAGGCGCAGATCATCGACCCGATGCCGACCGGGTTCACATCGTAAAGATGCGATCTGCGAAACTCGATTCCCTTGGGGCTGAGCCCAAGGGGTTTGTTGACCACCAGATCGGCCACCAGCGCCCCGATCCACGCCACGGCGACATGGGAATAGAGCGACAGGATATGTTCCAGACCGCGAAACACCCCCAACTCCATGAGCATCAGCGCAATGGCGACGTTGAACACCAGCCAGACCACGCGCCCCGGATGGCTTTGGGTCAGTCGCGAGAAAAAGTTCGACCATGCGATCGACCCGGCATAGGCGTTAGTCACGTTGATCTTGAGCTGCGACAGGATCACGAACACGCCGGTCAGCGCGAGGATGACACCGGGCGAATCGAGGACTTGATCGAAAGCGACGTAATACATGCGCGTCGGATCCGTCGCTTCATCAACAGGGACGGAATCGCGCAAGGCAAGCGTCACCAGATATGAGCCTGCCACCATCTTGACGACGCCGAGAACCGACCAGCCCGGCCCTGCCGCGATCAGGGCCAGCCACCACTTGCGCCGTTCCTGCGGGCTGCGCGGTTCCGGCAGAAAGCGCAGGAAATCGACCTGCTCGCCGATTTGCGCGATCAGCGAGAAGATCACCCCCGACGCCGCCCCCAACATCAAAAGCCGTGAGCTGTCGGGCACGTCCGAGGCCCCCGCGAAGCTGGTCCAGCCGTCGATATCATAGCCGACCAGAGCCAGCAGAACGAAGGGCAGGATATGCAGCAGGACCCATAGGGGCTGGGTCCATGTCTGGAAGGTGGAGATCTTGGAAAACCCGTGGATGACCAGAGGAATCACGATCAGCGAACTGCCCACATACCCAAGGAAAAGCGGTATCCCGAGACAGAATTCCAGCGCCAGCGCCAGGATCGCCGCCTCGAGCGCGAAAAAGATGAAGGTGAACGAGGCGTAGATCAGCGATGTGATCGTCGATCCCAGATATCCAAAGCCAGCCCCCCGGGTCAGCAGGTCGATATCCAGACCATGCCGGGCCGCATAATAGGAGATCGGCAAGCTGGTCAGAAAAAGGATCGCCCCCACAAGCATGATCGCAGCGATGCCGATGTCGAACCCGTAAGTGACCGTGATGGTCGCGCCAATCGCCTCGAGTGCCAGAAACGAGATCGAGCCGATCGCCGTATTGGCGACCCTTGCATAGCTCCAGCGACGGGCCCGCCGCGCGGTAAAGCGCAGGGCGAAATCCTCCATCGTCTCATTGGCCACCCAACGATTATAGGTGCGCTTTTCGCGCGTGGCCTTCAGTGCCGTGACCATCCTCGGAGCCTTCCGCCGCCCTGGGTTATGTGCGGCGAGCCTACACTGATGCCCGATGGGTCAGTTGGTTGTTACCGCTTGTGTTCGCGACATTGAGGATACTGCTCGAAACGCGCACTGGAATACGTCATTCGACGTATACTGCACTGCAGCATTTCACGACATCCTTTTCACAAGCGGGCACCACGGCAATCGCCCAAAAATTTATCACCCGAAAAGGAGCCACCATGTCTGAAGAGAATTCCACCCCCAAATCCAATGGCGTGTCGCGCCGTGCGGTCCTGGCCGGCGGTACGGCGCTGACTGCCTCGCTGTTCATGCCCAAAGGCCTGAAAGCCTCTGATTTTCCCACATCCGCGGTGAACACCACCGGCCTTGCGGTGACCGACGACACCGTGACGATCGGCATTCTTCACTCTGTCACAGGCACGATGGCGATCTCGGAAACCGGATCGGTTCAGGCCGAGAAACTGGCGATCGAGCAGATCAACGCCCAGGGCGGCATCCTTGGCCGCAAGATCGAGTACATCCAGGAAGACGGCGCCTCCGATTGGCCGACTTTCGCGGAAAAGGCCCGCAAACTTCTGGTCAACGACAAGGTTGCCTCGGTCATGGGCTGCTGGACTTCGGCCAGCCGCAAAGCTGTACTGCCGGTGTTCGAACAGCATAACGGGTTCCTTTATTACCCGACCTTCTACGAGGGTCTCGAGCAAAGCCCCAACGTCATCTACACAGGCCAAGAAGCAACCCAGCAGATCATCGCCGGGCTCGACTGGGTCAACCAGACCAAGGGCGCGAAGTCGTTCTACCTGCTGGGGTCCGATTACATCTGGCCGCGCACATCGAACAAGATCGCCCGCAAGCATATCGAGAACTTCATGGACGGCTGTGAAGTCGTCGGCGAGGAATATTACCCGCTCGGCCATACGCAGTTCAACTCGGTCATCAACAAGATCCGCCTGCGCAAGCCGGACGTGATCTATGCGATCGTTGTGGGCGGCTCGAACGTGGCCTTCTACAAGCAGCTCAAGGCGGCCGGTATCGACCTGACCGAAGAAGCCCCCCTGCTGCTGACGATCTCGGTGACCGAGGACGAGATCCGCGGCATCGGCGGCGAAAATATCGAAGGCGCCTATGCCTGCATGAAATACTTCCAGTCGCTCGACAACCCCAACAACATCGAATTCGTCAAGGCATTCAAGGAGATGTGGGGCGACGACATGGTGATCGGCGATGTGACGCAGGCCGCCTATCTGGGTCCGTGGCTGTGGAAAGCCGCCGTCGAGGCCGCCGGCAGCTTCGATGTCGACAAGGTGCGGGCCGCAAGCCCGGGGATCGAACTGACCACGGCGCCCGAAGGCTATGTGAAGGTGCATGAAAACCACCACCTGTGGTCCAAGACCCGGGTTGGCCGCGCACAGGCGGACGGTCAGTACGAGGTGGTCTTCGAGACGGCCGAACTGGTTGAGCCGAACCCCTTCCCGGAAGGCTACCAGTAACGAGGGATTACTCCCCGCGCGGTCCGGGTTCCATTGTCCGGGCCGCGCATCTTTCCCCTTTCAACCGACCGTCGGAGGCACGCATGTTTGCCGATTATTCCATGTCCGAACTGGGCGCGATTTTTGCGATGCAGGGGTTCGCCGGGCTCATTCTCTTTTCCGTCTTCGTGCTCATGGCGCTCGGGCTTGCCATCATCTTCGGGCAGATGGGCGTCATCAACATGGCCCATGGCGAATTCATGATCCTCGGGGCCTATGTCACCTATATCATGTCCAATATCTTCGCCGATTACATGCCCGCCTTGTTCGGGATGTATTTCTTTGTCGCGATGATATTTGCATTCCTGGCGTCTGGTGCGCTTGGGCTTTTTGTCGAGTGGGCGCTGATACGCCATCTCTACAAACGGCCGCTCGACACGTTGCTGGCAACATGGGGACTGAGCCTCATTCTGCAGCAGATCTATCGCAGCGTCTTCGGCGCGCGCGAGGTGGGCGTGTCGATCCCTGACTGGATGATGGGCTCGCTTCCGCTGACCGACATGATCGAAGTGCCGATCAACGGTATTTTCGTGATGATCCTCGCCGTCACCATCAGCTTTGGCGTCTGGATCATGATGTATCGCTCCAAATGGGGCAAGCAGGTGCGCGCGATCAACCAGAACCGGGTCATGGCCGATGCCGTGGGCATCAACACCGCCTGGACCGACAGGCTGACCTTCGGGATCGGCTGCGGTGTGGCGGGAGTGGCCGGGTCAGCCTTCACGATGATCGGCTCGACCGGTCCGACCGCGGGCCAGCTTTACATCGTCGACACCTTCCTTGTGGTGGTCTTCGGCGGCGCCGGCAGCCTTCTGGGCACCATCGCCAGTGCGTTTTCCATCAGCCAGGCCCAGTCGATCATGGAGTTCTTCCTCTCCGGCTCGATGGCCAAGGTTCTCACCCTTCTGACGGTCGTCGGCATCCTGATGATCCGCCCGCAGGGTCTCTTTACCCTCAAGCTGCGCAAGTAAGGAGACACGGTCATGAAATCCACCTTCCTGTCGCGTTCGGAACTGATCGGTTTCGCCATTCTCGCGCTGATCATCTTCATTGCCCTGCCGATGGCGCTGGACAGCTTCCGCCTCAACCTCTTCGGCAAATATCTCACCTATGCCTTCGTCGCGGTCGGCCTTGTGCTGTGCTGGGGCGCAGGCGGCATCCTGAGCCTCGGACAGGGCGTTTTCTTCGGGCTTGGCGGATATTGCATGGCAATGTTCCTCAAGCTCGAGGCATCGACGCCAGAGAACACCTCGATCCAGTCCACCCCGGGCATCCCGGATTTCATGGACTGGAACCAGCTGACCGAGTTGCCGATCTGGTGGCAACCCTTCCATAGCCTCGCCTTTTCGCTTTTCGCGGTGGTCGCGGTGCCGGTCTTTTTTGCCTTCATCATCGGGGTCGCCATGTTCAAGCGGCGCGTTGGGGGCGTGTATTTCGCGATCATCACACAGGCTTTCGCGGCGATCCTGACCATCCTCATCATCGGGCAGCAGGGCTATACCGGGGGCGTCAACGGCATCACAGACCTGCGCACGCTGTTGGGCTGGGACATCCGCACCGACGAGGCCAAGGAGGTGCTCTATTTCGTCAATGGCGCGCTGCTCTTCGTGGTTCTGTTCATCGCGCAATTCGTGCGCAAGTCCAAGCTGGGCCGGCTGCTGATCGCAATGCGCGACCAGGAAGATCGCGTGCGGTTCTCGGGCTATGACGTGGCCGGCTTCAAGATCTTCATCTTCTGCCTTGGCGCGGCCTTCGCAGGGATTGGCGGCGCAATGTTCACGCTGCAGGTGGGCTTCATGTCGCCCACGCTGGTGGGGATCGTGCCCTCGATCGAAATGGTGATCTTCTGCGCGGTCGGGGGGCGTCTTTCGATCCTCGGAGCGGTCTACGGCGCGTTGCTGGTCAACTGGGCCAAAACCTCGTTCTCGGAAAGCTTTCCCGAGCTGTGGCTTCTGGGTCTTGGAGGACTGTTCATCGCCGTCGTCATGCTGTTTCCGAATGGGCTGGCCGGCATCTGGAGCCAGCATATCGAGCCACGCCTGAAGGCTCTGTTCGCACCGCGCGGCGCACCGAAATCCGCCAGCCAAAGCACCCCGGCCGAATAGGCCCATCGATCCAGAAGGAAACGACAGATGAATGTGCCCAACGAACGCTTCATCCTAAAGGTCGAGGGGCTGACCGTGTCCTTCGACGGGTTCAAGGCGGTGGATGATCTGAGCTTTTACGTCGAACCCAACGAATGCCGCGTCATCATCGGCCCGAACGGCGCGGGAAAGACCACGGTGCTCGATCTGATCTGCGGACGCACGCGCGCCACCAGCGGCAGCGTGACGTTCAAGGACAAGGAATTGCTGACCATGCGCGAGGACCAGATCGTTCATGCCGGCGTCGGGCGGAAATTCCAGACCCCTTCCGTCTACGAGGATCTGACCGTCTTCGAAAACCTCGAGCTGAGCTATCCAAAGGGTCACGGCGTCTTCGGGGCTCTGGCGTTCCGACGCGACGACAAGGTGCGCGACCGCATTCAGGAGATCGCCGAGACCATCTTTCTCGAAGATCTGCTGGAGGAAAAGGCCGCGTTCCTCAGTCATGGCCAGAAACAATGGCTGGAGATCGGGATGCTGCTGATCCAGGACCCGGAACTTCTGATGCTGGACGAGCCTGTTGCCGGCATGTCGGTCGCCGAACGCAAGAAAACGGCCGAGCTGCTGAAACGGATCATCGAAGACCGCTCCGTCATCGTGATCGAGCACGACATGGGATTTGTCGCCGATATCGCCACGCGCGTGACGGTTCTGCATCAGGGCAAGACCCTGTCGGAGGGGTCCATGGAACGCGTGCAGAGCGACCCCAAAGTCATTGAAGTCTATCTGGGCCACTGAAGGGATACCGTCATGCTGAACATTCAAGACTTGCGCGCCGCCTATGGGGCCAGCGAAGTATTGCACGGGATCGACTTCAAGGTCGAACCCGGCGAGATCGTCGCGATCATGGGCCGAAACGGCATGGGCAAGACCACGCTGATGAAGACCCTGATGGGGATCGTGCCTGAAAAAAGCGGCACCATCACCGTGAGCGACACGCCCGTGACCGGCCTCAAATCGCACCAGCGCGTGGCGCGTGGCATCGCCTATGTCCCGCAAGGGCGGATGATCTTTTCAGCGATGACCGTACAGGAAAACGTGGAGACCGGGTTGACCGTGACTGGTCAGAAAACCGTGCCCGAGGAAATCTACGAGCTTTTTCCTGTGCTTTTGGAAATGAAGAACCGGCGCGGCGGCAACCTGTCCGGTGGCCAGCAACAGCAATTGGCCATTGCCCGGGCGCTGGCCTCGAACCCCAAGGTCCTGCTGCTCGACGAGCCGACCGAGGGCATCCAGCCATCGATCATCCGCGAAATGGCCCGAACCCTGCGCCAGATCCGCGACAACAAGGGGCTGTCGATCGTCGTTTCCGAACAGGTGCTGAGTTTTGCGCTGGACGTGGCCGACCGTGTGGTGGTGATCGAAAACGGCAATTTCGTCCATGACAGCCCCCGCGCGGGCATCGACGAGGCCAAGGTCTCGAAATTCCTATCTGTCTAAAACCCAAGCAATACAGGGAGATACCCATGTCCAACACTCTGATCTCAGTCAATCTGTCGGAAGATCCGCACACCAATGAAAATGTGCATAACCGCTGGCATCCGGACATTCCGATAAATGTCTGGGTCGAACCCGGCGACGATTTCAAGATCGAGACCTATGACTGGACGGGCGGTCAGATCAAGAACAACGACGACGCCTCGGACGTGCGCGACGTGGAACTGGAACAGGTGCATTACCTCTCCGGCCCGATCGGCGTCAAAGGGGCCGAGCCGGGTGACCTGCTGGTGGTCGACATTCTTGATATCGGCGCCAAGGAAGAGATGCTCTGGGGGTTCAACGGCTTTTTCTCGAAAAAGAACGGTGGCGGTTTCCTGACCGAGCATTTCCCCGAAGCACAGAAATCCATCTGGGATTTCGACGGCATGTTCACCAAGTCACGCCACGTGCCGGGCGTCAAATATGCGGGCCTGATCCATCCGGGTCTGATCGGCTGTCTGCCCGACCGCAAGATGCTGGACATGTGGAACAGCCGTGAAACCAAGCTGTTCAACACCAATCCCGAGCGCGTCCCGCCGCTGGCCGCCCTGCCCAACACCCAGGCCGCCCATATGGGGGCCATGAAGGGCGAGGCGCGCGACAAGGCCGCTGCCGAAGCTGCCCGCACCGTGCCGCCGCGCGAACATGGCGGCAATTGCGACATCAAGGACCTCAGCCGGGGCTGCAAGATCTATTTCCCGGTCTATGTGGACGGCGCGGGCCTTTCGATGGGCGATCTGCATTTCAGCCAGGGCGACGGCGAGATCACCTTCTGCGGCGCCATCGAAATGGCGGGCTGGCTGCATTTGAAAGTCGAGCTGATCAAGGACGGCATGTCCAAATACGGGGTGAAGAACCCGATTTTCCGGCCGTCGCCGATCACGCCGAAATACGACGACTACCTGATCTTCGAAGGCATCAGCGTCGATGAAAGCGGTGAACAGCATTACCTCGACGTGCATGTCGCCTATCGGCAGGCCTGTCTCAATGCGATCGAATATCTCAAGAAATTCGGATATACCGGCGCACAGGCCTACGCGATCCTTGGCACCGCACCGGTACAGGGGCATATTTCGGGGGTGGTGGACATTCCCAATGCCTGCGCCACGCTCTGGCTGCCCAACGATATCTTCGAATGGGACATGATGCCGAACGCGAACGGGCCGACGAAATATCTCGACGGTAGCATCGATATTCCGCTCGCCCCGGATCTCTGAACGCATCCCGAAAACCAAAGCCGGCCCCTGACAGGGCCGGCCATATAGCCTGAGGAGAGATGACGTGCCCCTTTACGAATATATGTGCGATGCCTGCGGCCCGTTCGAGGAAATCGCCCCGATCAGCCGGTTTTCCGATCCCTGCGACTGCCCGGATTGCGGCGCGACATCGCCGCGCGTTCTTCTGTCCGTGCCAAGACTGGCCACCCTGTCCAGCGGCACCAGACGCGCGCATGAAACGAACGAGCGCTCGGCCGATAGCCCCAAGCGGTCCTCTCATGGTCCGGGCTGCGGGTGCTGCGGCGGATCCGCGAAAAAGAAGAATTCGAAAACGCTCTATCGGCCGGACGGATCGAAAAGCTTTCCGACTAAGCGCCCCTGGATGATTTCGCACTAGACCGGGTTGCGCCACGCTGTGTCGCAACAGCGTCGGCCAGACGGGGTCGGGAGCGTGCGGCGCCCGCCCCCGTCACTATCGCGACCCCGATGATCGCACACCACTACAGCGATTATAAAACGGGTATTTTTGATGCACGTCGCCTAATTACTGAGCATCACCCACTCAAAACGATACCCAATGACCAGCGCGCCTCTCGCCCGCCGCCGCCGCATGGTGAAGATGACGCACAACACCTTGCGCGGAGCATCGCCATAACCCTGCAGCCCTCAAATCTTCGCGGATCGTTGCAACCTCGTGCGCGCGGCGAAATCGTCCTGTCGTCAAAGCATGTAGGCGGGCGCAGCGCGATCGATGGCTTGCGCCAGTCCGGTGCGTTCAAGGCGGTGTTTCCCCGAACCCGCGATCAGCTTGAGTGCATCGTCGTGAACACGGCAGGCGGGCTTGCGGGAGGCGACCGGTTCCAGCTGACGGCTCATGCCGGAGAAGGAACCCGGCTCAGCTTGACGACACAGGCGGCGGAACGCGCCTATCGGGCTTTGCCGGGTGAAACGGCGCATGTGCGCACGCGGCTCAGCGTTGCCAAGAACGCCCTGCTGCATTGGCTTCCACAGGAGTTGATCCTTTTTGACGGCTGCGCAATCGACCGCCGGCTGAGCATCGATCTGGACGCGGAGGCGCGGCTGCTGATGGTCGAGCCGGTCATTTTCGGACGCGCCCTGATGGGCGAGGCGGTGAACCAAGGCAGCTTTCGCGACCGGATCGAGGTGACGCGGGATGGCAGCCCTCTCTATCTGGACGGCATTTGGCTGTCGGGCGATATCGCGGCACAGCTGTCGCGCCCGGCGGTAGCCGCCGGGGCCGCCGCCATGGCCAGCCTGCTTTATGTGGCGCCCGACGCCCCTGCCCGTCTGGCCCAGGTCCGCGCGTATCTGCCCGCGACAGGCGGGGCCGGACTTCTGAACGAAACCACCCTGACCGTGCGCCTGGTATGCCCGGACGGATTTGAGTTGCGCAAACATCTTTTGCCGATCCTAGATGCGCTGAGCGATGCATCCCTGCCCATTTCCTGGAGATTGTGATCCATGAACCTGACGCCCCGAGAGAAAGACAAGTTGCTGATTGCCATGGCCGCCGAAGTCGCCCGCAAGCGCCTTGCGCGCGGCGTTCTGCTCAACCACCCCGAGGCGATCGCGCTCATCACCGATGCTGTCGTCGAGGGCGCGCGCGACGGACGCAGCGTCGCCGACATGATGGAAGCCGGCGCTCAGGTCGTCACCCGCGAGCAATGCATGGAGGGCGTGCCCGAAATGATCCACGACGTGCAGGTGGAGGCCACCTTTCCCGATGGCACCAAGCTTGTGACCGTTCATAATCCGATCCGCTGATCCTGCCAAAGAAGGAGACATTTCCATGCTGCCCCTTGTTCTGCCCTTCGTTCTTCTGGCCGCCACGATGCCCGCCGTGGCGGATATCGCGCCCATCGTGCTCGATGATGCGATGCGGTCATGGCTGCCTGCCGCGCTGCTGCTGCTTCTGACATGGACTGCGGTGCTGGCTCTGACGCTGCTGCGCGATCTCAGGAAGGTGCCCGCATGATCCCCGGTGAGTTGTTCCCCGCCGAAGGCGATCTGACGCTGAACGCGGGCGCCGAGCAAACCGTGCTGATGGTCGCCAATACCGGCGACCGGCCGGTTCAGGTGGGCAGCCATTACCATTTCGCCGAAGCCAACCCCGCCCTCGATTTCGACCGGGACGCGGCACGCGGCCTGCGTCTGGACATCGCCGCAGGCACCGCCGTGCGTTTCGAGCCGGGCCAGCGCCGCGAAGTCACCCTGATTCCGATCTCGGGCGCGCGGCGCATTTTCGGCTTCAACCAACAGGTCATGGGAGATCTCTGATGCCAGCAAGGATCACGCGCGACGCCTATGCCGCAATGTTCGGACCAACCGTGGGCGACCGGCTCAGGCTGGCCGATACCGATCTGATCATCGAGGTCGAACGCGACCTGATAACGGAACGCGCGGGTGCGGCGGTTCATGGCGGCACCGGGCCGAACACGGCGCTTTATGGGGAAGAGGTCAAGTTCGGTGGCGGCAAGGTGATCCGCGACGGCATGGGCCAAAGCCAGATCACACGCGCGGCGGGCGCGGTGGATACGGTCATTACCAACGCGCTGATCGTCGATCACACGGGCATCTACAAGGCCGATGTGGGCCTTCGCGACGGGCGTATTCACGCCATCGGCAAGGCCGGAAACCCCGACACCCAGCCCGGTGTCGACATCATCGTGGGTCCGGGAACCGAGGCGATTGCCGGCGAGGGCCGTATCCTGACCGCAGGCGGCTTCGACAGCCATATCCACTTCATCTGCCCGCAGCAGATCGACGACGCGCTCCATTCCGGCCTGACCACCATGCTGGGCGGCGGAACCGGCCCCGCGCATGGAACATTGGCCACGACCTGCACGCCGGGTCCGTGGCATATCGGGCGCATGTTGCAGGCGGCAGATGCCTTCCCGATGAACCTGGCATTTGCTGGCAAAGGCAATGCGTCATTGCCTGCTGCCTTGGAAGAACAGATCCTGGCCGGGGCCTGCGCGCTCAAGCTGCATGAGGACTGGGGTACGACGCCGGGCGCCATCGACTGCTGTCTGGGGGTTGCGGATGCGCTGGACGTGCAGGTGATGATCCACACCGATACGCTGAATGAAAGCGGCTTTGTGGAAAACACCCTTGCTGCCATCAAGGGTCGCACGATCCACGCCTTTCATACCGAGGGCGCGGGCGGCGGGCATGCCCCGGATATCATCCGCATCTGTGGCGAGGATCATGTCCTGCCCTCCTCGACCAACCCGACGCGCCCCTTCACGGTCAACACGCTGGAAGAGCATCTCGACATGCTGATGGTCTGCCACCATCTCGACAAGTCGATCCCCGAGGATGTGGCCTTTGCCGAAAGCCGCATTCGCCGCGAGACCATCGCCGCCGAAGACATCCTGCACGACATGGGCGCGTTTTCGATCATTGCCTCGGACAGTCAGGCGATGGGCCGAGTGGGCGAGGTGATCATCCGCACATGGCAGACCGCAGACAAAATGAAGAAACAGCGCGGCAGGCTGAGCGACGAAACCGGCGAGAACGACAACCTGCGCGTCCGCCGCTATATTGCGAAATACACCATCAACCCCGCCATCGCCCACGGCATCGCCCATGAGATCGGCAGCATCGAGATCGGCAAGCGTGCCGATCTGGTCCTGTGGAGCCCGGCCTTTTTCGGCGTGAAGCCTGAAATGGTCCTACTGGGCGGCAGCATCGTCATGGCGCAAATGGGCGATCCCAATGCCTCGATCCCGACGCCGCAGCCCGTCTACAGCCGGCCGATGTTCGGCGCCTACGGCCGGTCGGTCGAACATTCCGCCGTCACCTTCGTGTCAGAAGCAGCACAGGCCGAAGGCATCGGCGCCTCTCTCGGGCTGGCCAAGCGCACACTTGCGGTGCGCAATACACGACATATCGGCAAGAAAGACCTGATCCTGAACAACGCCACGCCCCATATCGAGGTCAATCCCGAAACCTACGAAGTGCGCGCCGATGGCGAATTGCTGACCTGTCAGCCCGCCGAGGTTCTGCCGATGGCGCAACGCTATTTCATGTTCTGAGGGGCCCGGATGTCGACACTTCCCATTGCACAGCGTCTGCTCCGGAAAGGCCATTGGTCGGGACCGGCCGAGACCTGCACGCTGGATTACGACGGGCGCTTTCTGCGCCGCAAACGTCTGAGCACCGATGAGGGGCGCGATTTCATCGTCGATCTGGCGCAAAGCACTTCGTTGGATGACGGCGACGCGCTTGAGCTTGAGGATGGCAGCCGGGTGGTGGTCCGTGCCGCAGCCGAAGATGTGCTGATCGTCACCGGCCCGGCTCTGCCACGGCTCGCCTGGCATATCGGCAACCGGCACACGCCCTGCCAGATCGAGGCGAGCCGCCTGTTGATCCAGAACGATCCGGTGATCGCTCATATGCTGGAGCATCTGGGCGCCACGATGGAACCGGCCCTCGCGCCCTTTACGCCCGAAGGTGGCGCATATGGCCACGGGCGCACCCACGGGCATGACCACGGGGCCAGCGCACATGCCCATTGACCCCGGCCTCTTGACGCTGTCGCAATGGCTGTCGCCAAGCTATCCGCTTGGAGGGTTCGCGTATTCGCACGGGCTTGAAACCGCGATGGCGCAAGGGGCGGTGCATGACGCGGGCAGCCTGCAGCTCTGGATGGAGGATGTGCTTGATCACGGCTCGGGACGGGCTGACGCCGGGTTTCTCTGGCGGGCCTATCGCGCCGAAGAATGTGCGGATATCCTGAGGCTTGATGCCGAGGTCCGCGCCTTTGCCTGCTCGCAGGAACGACAGCGCGAAGCGCAGCGGCAAGGCTCGGCCTTTGTGCGCACGACCAATGCGGTCTGGGGCCTGACCCTGCCGGATGTGGTGCTGCCCGTGGCGGTGGGGCATGCGGCAGCACTCCAAGGGATCGACGGATATGACGCGGCGGGTCTTTATCTGCAGAGCTTTGCCTCGAACCTAATCCTTGCGGCAGTGCGGATATGTCCACTGGGTCAGACCGAAGGACAAGCCGTGCTCGCTGCCCTGTCCCCCCTTTGCCAGCGGATCGCGCAAGAGACAGCCGAGGCCGAGGCACGCGACCTATATAGCAATGCATTCCTGTCGGATATCGCATCCCTGCTCCACGAAACCCAGCAACCGAGGCTTTTTCAGTCATGACCACTCTCAATGGCCCTCTGCGCATCGGGATCGGCGGCCCTGTCGGCGCGGGCAAGACAACCCTCACCGCGCGCCTTGCCGAGACCCTGAAAACGCGCTTTTCCATCGCGGTCATCACCAACGATATCTACACACAGGAAGATGCCGAGGCGCTGATGCGGATGCAGATCCTGCCCGCCGATCGGGTGCTGGGGGTCGAAACCGGCGGTTGCCCGCATACCGCGATCCGCGAGGATGCCTCGATCAATCTGGCGGCCGTGGCCGAGATGCAGGCACGGCATGCCGATCTCGATATCATCCTGATCGAATCCGGCGGCGACAACCTGTCCGCCACCTTCAGCCCGGAACTGGCCGATTTGACGATCTATGTGATCGACGTGGCCGCGGGCGAAGACATTCCGCGCAAAGGTGGCCCGGCGCTGACACGATCCGACATTCTCATCATCAACAAAATCGATCTGGCCCCGCATGTCGGCGCATCGCTTGACGCGATGCAGCGCGACGCAATGGCAATGCGCGGAGGCAGACCGTTTTTCATGACATCTCTTCGCAAGGGAACAGGTGTCGATGACGTGGTGGATGAACTCCTCCATCAATCCGGGCTGGACACGGCATCGCTCGCACAGAGTGCCGCGGATTAGCGTCATGTGGCGTGGCGGCAGGGCACCTTGCCCTGTCGGCAGCGGCAGACACCACACGGACGACCGGCGCAACGATCGGGGTGACAGAGCCATGGCTTTGGTGATCCGGCCTTTGCCTAAGCCTTGCAAGGGTTTTGCGATTATATTGCCTGTTGCACCAAGCGCAGACACGATCAAACTGTCAGGTCAGGGCGTGCGCTGATATGAAACCCTCTGCATATTCAGAATGCATTTCGATGCCGTTCTCATGCATCCAGTCATTGAGCTTCCACGGCGACAGAGGGAAGCGCATTCTGCCATGGCAGCAGCGCGTGAACTCCATGACGAAGGATAACTCAACAAGCAGTGCTACTTTTTGCACAGGCTACGTCAAAACGGATTGCAGCCAAGCTGCGTCTTGGCACCTCGATACAGCTCTGATCGCTTCATGATGATTGTCCACCAACCAGATTCTCTGGACAGTCCAACCAATTCCGTGATGCTGTGATAACATGCGGACTCTACTGGTAGAAAACGCAGTGATTTGGAGCAATTGATGAGCGATCGTCCTATCCCCGAACACCGCGACGCGTTTGCCCATTTCTGCCCTATAACTACCCGGTGGATGGATAATGACGCCTATTTGCACGTTAACAATGTCGCTTATTATTCGTTTTTCGACACGGCGGTGAACGAGTATCTGATCCGGGGCGGTGTTCTGGATATTCGGCGCAGCACGGTAACCGGACTGGTGGCTCATTCCGAATGCAATTATTTTTCTCCCGTGGCTTTCCCGGAAGCAATCGAGGTCGGGTTGCGTGTGGGCCGTCTTGGCAATTCCAGCGTGACTTATGAACTTGCCGTATTCGGCAGCGACAGCGAAACCGCATCTGCGCAAGGGCGCTTCGTCCACGTATATGTGGACCGAGAGACGAGCCGCCCGGTCACCATACCGGATGGGATGCGAGGCTTGCTTGAGCGGCTCATGATAACAGAAGGCGACGCTGGCTGATGCTGCGGACTGCGCCCCACGGCGCCGGCTGACCCTAGAGGCAGCACAACGCGGCCTCGTAAGACGCAAGGCAAAGCGCAGCATTTGTAATGTCGTGCGGCTCTAAGATGCGGCCCATTGGGATGGTTGAGTTAATTTATCCCGGGCGTCGGGCATTGCAGCAGTCATTGATCTAGCAAAACCTTTCCATGGGTCCCGCTCTTGCTCTTCAGGATTTGAACCATCCGGCGCGCGGCCGGTGAAAGGTTTTTCGCTGCCGGAGTGATGATCGCGTATATGCGCCGCAGTTTTACATCCCTGATCTTGAGAATGCTCGAGGCCACCAAATGCTGCTGCCGTGCAACCGCCTCTGGCACCAACGCAACACCAAGACCAGCTTCGGCCATCGCAACCAGCGTCGAGGGTTGAGAAAATTCGTATTGCCCGTGCAGCATGACCCCTTTCTCCAAGGCAATCGCGTCCAATTGCTGCCTGAGTGACGTCGATTTATGCAGCAACAAAAGCGGCAATTTGGCCAGATCTTCGATGGACACGCTTTTTGCCCTCGTCGCAATCATGGCTCTTGGATACACCGCCACGATCGGATCACTGATTAAAGGGGCAAAGTCGAGGTCCGGCACATCAACCATTGGTCCGATACCGAAATCGAACCCGTCAACCATGAGTGCGCTCACGATCCCGTCAATACTCGCTTCACGGATAGATATGCTGATATCTGTGCATTCCTTGCTGAATTCCGCGATCAGCTCGCCAAGCCCCCCCATGGCAAAGGCCGGTGAACAGACAATGTCCACATGCCCCACCCTGAGGTCAATTGCGTTCTGAATATCCAGCAGGCTTGCACTGATCTCTTCCATGGCGTGTTTTGCACTCTTGAACAGGTGTTCACCCTCTTCGGTCATCTCCACATGACGCGTTGTTCGATTGAACAATGGGGTCCCCAACTGCTCTTCCAGAGTACGTATCTGCGCGCTCATTGCCGATTGCGTGAATCCCGACAAATCTGCGGCGCGCTTGAAGCTCTTTTGCTGGGCAACAAGCACAAATCCCTGGATAAGTTTCAGATTTATCTTGGTGATCGGATGAGGGAAATATTTCATGTCGGATCAGCTACCCAGTTCAGGCATCATATCTAACCCTATCGAAATCGGTCGGATCGACACGAGAAGACAAGGTCGGCGTGACGTTTGCGAATTTCTGGATCGGGCAAAGCATTGACTGGCAACAGAACACGGTCGCCAACATCAGATCCAACTTCCTTCGCGAGACGCAAGAGGTATTTTCAAAGCAGGGCAGCCGGCTTTTATTCAAACGCGAAAGCGACTGTTTGAATGTGCTTAACCCTTTCATCCGATCACGCAGACCCCGTATTCCAGCATGCCTACCAAGCGGCCTTGTAGATCGCCAGCGCATCCGCTTCTGTCAAAGGACGCGGATTGTTCACGAGCAGCCGTGTCTGGTTCATCGCATCACGGGCCAGAAGGGGCAGATCGTCCTGCGCAATTCCCACATCGCGCAAGTGCTGCTGCAAGCCACACCTCTCCGAAAGTTCTTGCATCGCCTCGATAAAGGCCGACGCAGCCGCCTGTGACGCCAATCCTTCGAGCGCGGGAAAGGCGCAGGCGGCGATCTCGGCATAAGGCTCAGGCGAAGTCACGGCATTGAAGCGCAGCACATGCGGAAGCACGAGCGCATTGGACAACCCGTGCGGCACCTTGAAATGGCCACCGATCGGATAGGCCAGCGCGTGCACGGCGGCGACCGGCGAGTTGGCGAAAGCCTGCCCGGCCAGCATCGACCCCAGAAGCATGTCTGTGCGCGCTGCGATGTCATCTGGCGTCGTGACGGCCCGCTCCAGAGCGCCGCCCATCAATCGCAGAGCCTCTTTCGCGAGACTGCGCGACACGGGATTGTTGTTTGGGCTGGCCGAAGCGTAAGCCTCGATCGCGTGGACCATGGCATCAATACCGGTCGCGGCCGTGACATGGGCGGGCAGACCCAGTGTTAGATCGGGATCGAGCAAGGCGATCTCGGGCAGGATAACCGGCGAGACCACGCCCATCTTCTCGCTCTTGCCGGTGGTCACGATCGAGATCGGCGTGACTTCCGACCCGGTGCCCGAGGTTGTCGGGATCAGGATCAAGGGGAGTTTGGGGCCACGGGCATTCCCCACACCATAGATGTCGGAAAGGTTTTGCTGCCCGGTTGCCAAGAGCGCCGCCAACTTGGCCACGTCGAGTGACGAACCGCCCCCAAGACCGACGACCCCCTCGACAGAGCCGGTCTGAGCGGCCTGCGTCGCCGCCTCGATGACCGCTTCCGGCGGATCAGCCTGAACATCGGCATAGAGCACGATGTCCACCTCTGCCGCCCGGAGCACATCGCAGACCTGGTCCACGATCCCGGTCGCCATCATGCCGGGATCGGTCACCAGAAGCACCCGCGTACCGATTTCCGCGCGCACGATGTCACCCAGATTGGCAATGATTCCGGCACCGAATCGAATGCTGGGCGAGGTGTTGAATGTGAAAGGCGTCATGAGCGATCCTTCATCCTGTGTTTCTGCACGCCAAGCCCGGACAGGCATCTGTGCTCTTTGGGCAAAACATCATCCCGCACCCCCAAAACTCCAGACCGTCAGGATGATCAGTCCCGCGCCTGCCAGAGCGAAAATGATCAGGCTTCTCAGACGTCGTGCCTCTGCGGCGGATTGGTCGGGCCGCAGGGTCGGGGGTGGCTCATAGGATGTGATGTCCAAATCGACATGCGACGCCATCTGCATTCGGTACGCGAGAAGCCAAACAAGGGTCACCCCCAGTAGCCAGAACAGCATGGCCCAGACCCAAAGCGATGGGAAATCCATGCTCCAGCCGCCATCACTAACAAAGGCATAGTTCCCGAAGATCAGCCCCGGCCCCACCGCAAGAAATCCCCAAGCAAGCCCGGCCGCCCAGGCATAGCTGTTCAAAGGAGCCGTCCCCTGCCCGCTCAACGCCTCGGAAACGAAGGCCCGCAGATGCTGTCGAAACTCGGTTCTGGCGGCGTTCTGGCTGATGGCCGAGACCAGCAGGCACACGAGAATATTGAAAAACAGGCCCCACGCGGCCGAATGGATGGTCCAGGGATAGCGGCCCCATGGCACGTCCAATCCCAGATAGCCCAGAATGCCGATCCCGAGCGCGTCGGTCACGAAGGCCGCGAACAAACCGAAACCCACGCCGGCCAACACAGCCGGGCGTGTCATCCAGCCGAACCAACACAGACCCAGCATCGGGATCAACAACTGCGCAGATGCCGATAGCGCAAAAGCCCCCAGAGCCGACGTGCTGACCGGTGCAAGAAAGGCCATCAACACGACAACAACCGCCAGAACAGCCACAAAGATCCGGGTCAGGGTAACAGTCTGCCTGCGCGACATCGCGCTTGCGAAGAAGGGCTTGTAGACATGACGAACAACAGTCTCTGCCGCTACCAGAAGCGCCAATCCGGCCATCACCTGCATCCCGGCAGCAAAGCCCAGCACAACCCACGCCGTTAGCCATGGCGAAGACTGGGCCAGAGCCGCCAGATAGCTGTGGCTGATGAATTCCGCCCTGCCAAGGCCCGCGGCTCCGATAACACCGACGGGCAAAAGAACAAGCAATCCAAAGAACCCTGCCAGAACCCAGGTTTGCCCCGCGGCAATTGCCTTCGTGTTGCGTGTGGACAGAACAATCTTCAGGGCGAATGGGCTTAGGCCGATCCCGAGCAGGGCATAGGCGGAACTCAGATTGGTGACAGCCGAAACAGGATGGTCATAGAAACTGCCCCGCCCGAGCCCTGCCACGAATTGGATCACGCCGCTGACTTCGAAAGCCTGAGCCCCGACACTGTCTGCCGCCAAGGCCTGCATCCGCGCGTTGATCGCCCCGATCAGGCCCGCCTCGACCAAGATCAGAAAACTCAGAACCAGAGTGGCAGAGATCAGGCTGACCGTTTGCAAGACCCCAAGAAATCCGATTGCCCGCATCCCACCGATAACGACGTAGCCCAGCAGTATGAGGCTGAGTGCGCAGCCTATGGTAAAGGCCGAGATCGACCCACCGGACACAGACGATGCGATCTGCGAGATCGCACGAAGTTGCATGCCGGCAAAACCCACCGCGAACAACAGCGCCACGCAGGCGACGATGACGACAAGGGCCTGGCTGTCGTAATACAGTTTGAAAAGCTCGGCCTGGGACGAGACCCGATAGCGTTGCGCGATGAACCAACTGCGCTTGAAAAAGAGGACGCCCGGCAGCGCCAACAAGACACCAGCCTGCAGGAGATATCCGTGAACGAAGCCGTCGCGCGCCAGGATGTCGGCAGAGCCAAGGGTGAACCACGCGGACACGGAACTGCCGGCCAGCACCAGCGCGCTGACCCAAGGCGACAGAGAGTGGCCCGCTGAAAAATAGCTCTGGTAGTTTCCATTGGCCGTGGCAGCCTGGCGGGCCCAGAAGAGCACGACGGCAATATAGACGAACCCGAACAACAAGATCCACATGACAGGCGATGGAGCTGGCATTCAGGCTACCCCTTCCCGTTGGGAACAGACACGTCATGCCCGACCGACACATGAAATTTCGAGAACGCCCCGCGCAAGCCATGCCGGGTCAGCAGATAGGTCAGGAAACCGACGATCAGCGTCCCAAACAGGGTCAGCCCGATGTAGAAATCCGTGGCCGAGGCACCGCCCGCTAGAACGGACAGCACAAAAACCAGCACCAAGACCCCGAAACTGGTGAGTCCAAGTGCGGTTTCACCTGTACTGAAGCCCGTGCCGTAGACTGCATTGACGATGATATGCGCACAAAATGTGCTGATGATGCAGCCAATGCCGGTCAGAGCGATCCAGTAAACGTCTTGTTGGAACCCTTCGATTATCAGCAACAGACCGATAGAGCCGATCGCCGCCCAGACAGCGAATACCAGAAGGCTCCGGTCGACGGCATTGTTTCGCTCGTTCATGGCTGCGCCTCCTGTTCAGTTTATCCCCGCAGCCGCCGGCTGCGGGAGGGCGATCACTTCTTGGATGGGGATTGCCGCTTGGGCCCTTTCGGGGCGGGTCCATCGCTCGCTGATGCCGGCTCGGAATAGACGATCTTGGAAAGATCGCGGAGGGCCTCGGGTCTGTGAATGTTCCCGGGATCCATACCGATCTCACCCAGAAGTTGATCCACGAACGGGGCTTGCGAGCGATATCTCAGAGCGGACTGGACCACCTGATCGGCGAGATTTCCCTCGCTCGGAGGTGAGCTTCCGTCGCCCTTGCCAGAGCCGCCCTCGCCGCCGCCACCTGCTGCGTTGGAAAAGCCGGGCAGACCATCCACATGCAGGATCTTGATCTCGCCGATCCGTTCCATCGGCTTGACGCTTTCGCGGATGATCGACGGCAGATTATCGACAAGACGCTTGTGCAAGGCGCTGCGGCGGCTGGCCTCCGACCGAAGGTTTTCAGCCTCGTTGAGCTTGGTGGCGCCTTCCGCTTCGACACGCAGGCGCTCTTCCTCAGCGGAGGCCGCGATGCGCACGGCTTCTGCCCGGTTTTGCGCTGCCCGCTCCTCGGCTTCGGCAAGGATCTTCATGCGGACAGCTTCTCGTTCGGCGTCCTTGGCCGCTTCGATCAATTCGACCGTCTTGTGGCGGTTGGCGATTTCGACGTCGCGGATCGTGTGGACGCGTTCGCGCGCCTCGGTGGCGGCGGCAACGGCCTCCTCGGTCAGGGCCTGGACTTCGGAGCGTTCCTTCGATTTCTGCGACAGCGCGATTTCGCGTTGCTGTTCTTCGATCTCGATCTGCTCGCGGCGCTTGATCTCCATCGACTCGATCTCGGTTTCGCTCTTGATGCGCGCACGCTCGACCTGTTCACGCTCGGTGATGCGGATTTCTTCGATCTCGCGCTCTCGCGCTGCGTTCTCGCGCGCGATTTCGGCTTTGCGCTGCGCACGCTCGATCGAGATCTCGGATTCATTCAACAGCCGCGCGTATTCCGTATCCCGTCCGATATCGAGGGCCTTTTTCTCGGCCTCTAGGTTCTTGGAACGGATCGCGATATCCGTGTCTTTTTCGATATCGTTGCGCGTTTTCTTACGGCTTTCGATCTGTTGGACAAGCCGGGTCAAACCTTCCGAGTCGAAGGTGTTCGAGGGGTTGAACATCGAGATATCGGCCTGATCCAGAGAGGTCAGCGAGACCGATTCAAGCTCCAGCCCGTCGAGCGCCAGGCTTTCGGCCACTTCCTTGCGGACTTCCTGCGCAAATTTGCGGCGGTTCTCCTGAATCTCTTCCAGCGTCATGACCGCTGAGGCGGCCCCCATGCCATCGACAAAACGGCCCACCACCAGTTCGCGCAGTTGATCCGGGTTGAGCGTCCGCCGCCCCAGAGACCGGGCCGCCGTGGCCACGGAAGCTTCATCGGGAGCGACACGCACGTAGAATTCCACCGTCATCTCGACCCGCATCCGGTCCTTGGTGATGAGAGATTTCTCACGCGCCCGGATCGCCTCGAGGCGCAGGGTGTTCATGTTGACTTCGGTGATGTCGTGCAGGATCGGGAGCACGAACGCCCCCCCGCCCATGACGACCTTTTCACCACCAAAACCGGTCCGGACAAAGGAAATATCCTTGGTCGACCTTCGGTACAGCCAGTGCAAGAGATAGGCACAGACTGCGATTACGATGGCGGCAAGAATTATGATTGCAATAACGTCTGCACCGTTCATGGCATCAGCCCTCCAGGTAGAGTGTTCATATCATCAGGAATTCGCATCAGCCTTGGACCTTTTCATCGGCTGACTGCATGGCGAGCATGCCAGCAGACAAGACAGCGGCACCGAAAGCCATGCGATTGAGGAAATCGGCCACGTTGTAGGCGACTGCCAACGCGCCACCGTCATCATATCCGCCAAAGCTGGTGATGAAATTGCCAAGCGGATAGATCGCCCAGCCGACGGTCACGATCAGACGGAGCCAGAAGTAGCCTCTGATCACCGGCTTGTTCAGAGAATCCCGGATCGCGAGATCCATCTTGCCGAAAAACAGCTCTCCCAGAATGTAGAGCCAGAAGATCAACCCGATGAGGAAGGCAAGGGTCGGATGCATGTATCCTGCCTCGCCAAGGTAGCGGACGAAAACCATCAGAACCGAGACAACGACCAGCCGCCAGAACAGGCCCATCGAGACCTTGCCAACGCAATTGGCCATGAAGAAGAGCGCCAGCACCTGAATGGGCATCGTCACGACCCAGCCGACATAATGGTAAACCACGGGGACGGCCCCACTTTGCCAGGCGGCCCGGGCCTCATACGCGGCCAGCGCCCCGATGATGGTGGAGCAGGCGCACAGCGTCACGACCAGCTTCCAGTGCCCCCTGACCCAAGCCGTGCCCATCAGCAAGAGCACACTCGTGGCGATCAATCCGAAGAGTGCCGCCGAATAGCTTGCCGCAGTCAGGTCTGGTGTTTCAAAGACGGTCATGTAGCGAACCTCCAATTCATATGATCCTCGAGTCCGGTCATATCTGCGTGCGTATGTGGGGAGAGCGCGCGTAGAGCGCGACCATGGGTAGGATCAGCAGGCCGTAGATGAATTGCTGCCATTCGTAATCGAGACCGATTCCGACGAGGAACGACGACAGGACCTGAAGCACCAGAACGCCGATGACGGTAAAGCCGTAGCCGCCATGCCCGCCCAGAAGGGATGTCCCCCCGACGACCACAGCCGCCAGCGTAAGGAACAGATACTGCTCACCCACGCCAATGAAGCCGCCCCCCGACCAGCCGAGCAGGAGCGCTCCGGTCAATGCCGAGAAGAACCCTGAGACAGTGTAGGCCATGACCCAGTATTTCAGCTCCGAGATCATCACCCGTTTCGCTGATATCCGGTTCACCCCGAGAGCATAGAGATAGCGGCCGTAAACTGTCACGCGGAGCCCTACAACCAGAATGAGCGCGGTCAGAGCCCAGATGAAGATGGCGGCAGGCACCGGAATGCCGAATGTCTTGCCATTCATGGCCGCCAGATTGGACAGCCAACCGGGAACCGTGCCGAAGACGTTGCCCCCATAGGCCGTCCCGATGGACGTGATGATCTGAACCCCGCCCGAAATGGCGAACCCGGTGCCAAGCGTCACGATGAGCGCCTGCCCCTGAAGACGATAACTGAGCAGGCCGTTGACCACCCCAAGCAACGCCCCGATGACCAGCACGATGCAAAACGCCAGCCATGGCGGCACCCCGAGGCTGATCAGATACAACAGGCCCACATTCGCCGCACCGATCACGAAGGGAATGGACAAATCCAGCCCGCCCAACAGCGCAACGAGGGTCTGTCCGACCGACGCAAGACCAAGGAAAGAGGCAAAGAGCAGCATCGACTTGATGTTCCAGCCCGAAGAAAATCCTTCGATATTCATGGCACCGACAGAAAACAGCCCGATCAGGACCATAATGCCAATGAAGGCCGAGCGGTTTGTCTCGAAGAGTGGGCCGATCGTGCGCGTGGCGACGATGATGGCCAACAGGATGATCAGCGACAGGACGTTCCAGCCGTTTAGAAATCCGTCGATGCTTGCCGCCAGAATGAAGAAAGCAAGAACAATCAGCGCAAGACCGATCAGCGACGGCCGATAGTCGATCCAGATACGCCGAAACGGGCCGGGTCCATGCGTGTCTTCTGTATGTTCGCGTTCGACCAGAAAATGCGGAAGGATGAACTTCCACGCCCAGAAGAACAGCGCCATCGTGGCCAGCGCATAAAGGATGATGCTTTGAACAGGCTGATCCTGGACAAAACCGAAGATGACGCTCAGCAGGGTCAATATGCCGCCTGCGATCAACCCCAACAAGCGGGTGGCAAGGCTCAGTTGTTGGGGGCTGGTGTCTGTCTGGCTCATGGATTGCGCTCCTCATGCGGGGCATCCGAGCCGGTGCCGAAGGAGAAGCCATTGGGCTGACTGATGGAGTAGGCCGTGACCAGAACGATCAGCCCAATCACGAGAAACACCAACGGGCCGACGTCACGTGTCCTGCCTTCGGTCACCGCCACACGGGCCAGTCCGGCCAGAACCACGAGGATCACAACACCCCAGATCAGCGGACGCGCAGCCGCGCGCAACGCGTCGGTCTGTGGATCCAGCGCTCCGGTCTCGAACATACCCCGCATGGTGCTCACCGCGTCGAGCGGTCCGGGGAAAGGCGGCACGACATAGGCAGCGGAAACCGTGCCGTAATCATATGTCGCGTGCAGAACGACGCCCAATACCACCACCCCGAGCGCCACGAAGTAGAGCAATGGCGAGAAATTCCGCGCATAGCGTTGGATCAGCGGCAGAACCAGGGTCAGAAGCAGCGAGATAACGAGGATCGTGCCATAGGCCAGATCGGTCACGAAACTCTGCACCGCGCCAAAGTTGAACGTGGCCAGCACGAAGGTAATCAAGTAGAGGTTCAACGCACCAAGAGCGCAACCGAAGACGCTTGCCCTTCCCCCCGCCAGTGAGGCACCGCCAAGCACCAGCGCGGTGACGGCAATCAAGGTATATGTGGTGCCCTGGGATGGATCTCCCGATGAGATGAGGGCGGTAAAGGTTATGGCGGCAAGGGCGGCGAAAAGGCCTGAAATGATATGCGCGCCGATACGAACGATCGCGATGGGAACACCCGAGGTGTAGGCCGCACGTTCATCCGACCCCATCAGACGCAGATGCGTGTAAAACGCCGTGCGCGTAAACAGGACCCACGCCAGTGTCGCAATCACCAGCAGCCAGAGGACTGGGGAAAAAACGGTCGTTCCCAGTCCCCAGGTCGCCATCCACTCTGGTGCCATGCCACCCGGTCGCGGCAGGATCACCAGATTGATCCCTGAAAGCGCGAGAAAACCGCTGAGCGACACGATGATGGGTTGGACACGAACGTAAACCACAATCAGCGCAAAAATCAGCTGATAGGCCGCGCCCAGCAGGAAGGCGAGGCCGAAGAACGCGAAGGGATTGGTGAAATATCCCGCTGTCACCAACTGGACGAGCGTGACGTTGATGAACCCAATGAGAGGCCCAATCGACAGATCGACCGTGCCACGCCCCGAAATCACCGAAGCCATCAGCGCATAAGTCGCCAGGATCAGTGGCGTTGCGACGATCACCGCGCTGCCAATCCCCGATGCGCTGACCAGGCTTGGTGAGCGGATCACGGCAAAAATCATGAGCACGTAAAACAGGGTGATCGGGACAATCATCGATGGATCCGACCGCCCTGCAGTGCTGCGCGGCGTCTCGACGGTCTCGGTCTCGACGGCGACCGGGTCCTTGATCTCGGCGATCTTCATGGCCGTCCCTGCCGGGCGATCTGGCCGTCGCGTCCGAATTCAACGATCCGGATCTTGCTACGGTCGAAAGCCTTCACGGGATCGGGTTGTGTCTGCACGACCCGGATCGGAGGCAAGCTGCCATCCGCAGGGGGATAGACGACCGAACCGATCTTGCGATCCCTTGGAGTGACACTGTCGCCTGCATTGGCCGAGCGCGTCGGCGTCAGCCCATAAACCGTGTCCAGACCGCTGCCGTCGGTCTGCCCGAACATGGCCTCGAGAACCCGCTTGGTGTCAAACCGTCGACCATCGAACGCATCGAAAGGGGCGCCGTCCCGGAACACGATCACCCGCGTGGCGAACCCGATAAATTCCTCGATTTCCGAAGACATGTAGACGACCGACCGACCGCTTTCCGCGAAACTTCTCAGATGCTTGTAGAGTTCCGTCTTGGCCCCGACATCGATGCCGCGCGCGGGGTCGTTCAGAACGATCGTGTTGGGTCGTTGCGCAAAGCCCCGCCCGATCAGCACCTTTTGCTGATTGCCGCCCGAGAGTGATGTGATCCTGTCGCTTTTCACCCCGAACTTGATCATCAGATTCCGGGTTTCCCGATCGAAAATCGTGTTGAGCGTCTCCCAGTCGATCAGTCCCAGCACCCCACCGCTTTTCTTCTGGGCATAGAGCGGCATGACCATGTTCTCAAAGATCGACAGGCTGGCAAAAATTCCTTCACGCTTGCGATCGCCCGACACATACGCGACGCGGCCCGCGACCGCATCGGACAGGTCACGGACGGGAGTTACCTCGCCCTGAGCCGTCATGATGAAGGGCAGACCGGCCTCGGCGGATTGAACGCCCGCGAGGACACGAACGAAACTGTCCTGTCCCTGCCCGTCCAGACCGGCAACGCCCACGATCTCGCCTTTGCGCAATTCGAAATCGAAGCTCTTGCCATTCGGCCAAAGGACAAGGCCATCGGCCCGCATCGTGATTTCGTCGCTCTGGGGCTGAGGCGCGACAAGACTGCCTTGCGCCGCGTCGGCTTCTTCGCCGGTCATCGCTGCAAGCAAGTTGCGCTCGGTGATCTCTTGTTTTTCCAGCACCGCCACGTCACGGCCATCGCGCAGCACCGTCGCCCGGTCCGCGATGCGCACGAGTTCGGCGATCCGGTGCGTCACGATCAGGATCGTCACGCCGCCATCACGAAGGTCCCGCATTTTCTGAAACAACCGCTCGGTGCTGTCGAAATCGAGCGCTGCTGAACTTTCGTCCAGGATCAGCAGGCGGGGCGCGCTGAGCATGCCACGCGCGATGGTGATCCATTGTTTGAGGCCCAAGGGAAGGTTGCCGACAAGGCCGTGCGGGTCCACGTCCTCACCGGACAGATCACGCATCAATTGGGCGGTGCGCGCCACCTTTTCGTCATAGGACACCGATTTCGTAAAAAGGGAATCCGACCCCATGAACACGTTATCGACGACCGTGCTTTCGTCCGCCACGAGCACTTCCTGATAGACGGTCGATATGCCGATGGCGCGACTTTCGGCCGGGGAGTTCGGCGTTTCTCCCAGCACGGTAACCGCGCCGCCATCTATTGGCAGAATGCCTGAAATCACTTTCGCCAACGTGCTCTTGCCGCATCCGTTGCCGCCGACGATCGCATGGATTTCCCCCTCGACCGCCGAGAACGACACTCCGTCGAGCGCGCGGGTCGGACCAAAGAACTTCTTCACGTCCTTGATCGACACCGTCTCCCTTCTCGCGGCAGTTGTGGCCTGTTCGGTTGGGGCTTGCATGTCCGAGCGATACCCTTGGAGGTCATCTTGGTGCAGATGGCAAGGCCGCCTCGCGCGGCCTTGCCCTGTCTTGTCAGGCTCTCTTATTTCTCGAGAAACTTGGTGGGATCAGCCGGACGCAGGAAGAAATCGTCCAGGAAAGCCGAATCCAGGCCCCAGGCTTCGGGCGCAACCCGCAGCCAGCCTGGATCCTGCTCGTTGCAATCGGCAGGGACCAGCTTTTCGATGTCTTCATAGGTCATGCGGATGGGGTCCACGAGGATCGACTGGATCTTCGGTCCCTGCCCCTGAAGCGTACGCATCATGATGTTCCAGATCAGCTGGACCTCGTTCTGAGGCGGCCAGACCTGATAGACAGCCGACACGTAATCGGGATTGTTGCGCCAGTAACAAAGCGCACCAAGCTCGCCGCCGATGGTGATCGGAACCTCGGCGCGGCCCGATTGTTGCAAGGCCCGCAAGACCCCCATTTCAGCCGCCGATTGCACCACGATACCGTCCAGTTTGCCCGGATTGGTCGCGAGCCATTTCTGGACCTCGCCTTGGGCGACCTGGTCGGTCCACATACCCGCAATCGAACCGACGACCTTGATATCCGGATATGACGCGAGACCCGCCTTAATACCGCGGTCCTGACTATCGGAACCGGACGTGCCCGGAATGCCCTCGACGACGAGAACATTGCCCGCGCCTCCGATTTCCTCTGCCATCCACTTGCCCAGTTCAAATCCGGCAACCTGGTAGTTGACCGAGGAATTGACCGAATAAGGCGATGTCAGATAGCCGGTCAGTGAAAACACTGGAACGCCGTTGTCATAGGCATATTTCACGGTCTGATTCAGCGCTGTCGGGTTCGAGCAGCACACGAAGATGGCATCGACACCCTGATCGACCAGCTGGCGCATCTGCTGAATCTGGGTGCTGTCATTGAGATTGGACTGAGTGATGATCACCTCGTCCAGCAGGCCAAGCTCTTTCCACTTGGGAATGATCTCGTCTTGCAATTCCTGCATGACGCCCGCGCGCCACGTATTGCCCGCATAAGAGCTGGCATAGCCGATTTTCCATGGCGGGGGGTTCTTGGCCACGAAATCGCGGAACGCGCTAGCGCCGATTGGCTGCATAGGGTCCAGCAGCTCGGGGTTGTAGAGACGCTCTACGACATCGGGGTTCAGCTCGTCGAGCCCCTCCGCCTGCGCCCCCATCGCGCCGATCACCGATAATCCGGCAATCATCGCTGCGGTTTTCAAAAGTTTCATTGGTTCTCCTCCCTGGTGGCGCTGCCAGCCCGTGCTTGCAGCATCTTGTTCATGCGTAGAACGACTTGGGCGCGTGCAGCATGCCTTCCCACTGTCGCATGTCATGGCCCGCTATTACCTTGGCCCCGGTCCTTTCGGCGATCCGACGTAGCTTGGCGACTGAGTTGGCCGCATCTTGGGCGGATGTAAGAAAGCCAGGTAAGGCCTTGTTTTCAAAGTGATCCATCGTGTAAGCCGCATCAATGGTCAGCAGGATGGGCCCGGTTTTCGGTAAGGTGATGAGAAAGCTTTGATGCCCGGGCGAATGACCAGGCGTGAAGATCATCTTGATAACATCATCACCGAAGAGATCGAAATTGTCGGTCATCTCTCCGCCGAGGAATTTCCAGTTGAGGCCCGGACGATCAAAATCCGCCCGGATATAGCCGCCCGCCGCGAACCATTGCGGATTGAACGCATAGTCATATTCCGCACGCTGGACGATATGCTGCGCATTGCGAAAACGCCCGACCGCACCGGTATGATCCAGATGCAGATGCGACATCACAACATAGCGCACATCTTCGGGTTCCACGCCGACGGAGCGGCACTGCTCGACACAGTTTTCCTTGAGCCCCATATGCGGATCGTAGGTGTCGACCACATCACCCCAATGCGCCCGCTTGTCGATTGCGACCTCGGCCGCGTTTCCGCCATCGATGACCACATTGCCCATGGGGTGTTTCAACAGGTACCAAGGCACGGGTATTTCCCACATTTCCTCGCCCTGGTTCATCTTGATATTGTGCTTTCGGGTCCGAAGCGTGCCCGTCTGGAACATGTGAAGCTCGACGCCTGCGCTGACCGACACCTTGGGGCGACTCGGGATGGACGGGCTTTTTGCAAGGAACGATGTTCCGGAAGACGGCGTTATGGAGCGCGACTCGCTTTCGACCTGCTGACCACGTTCATTGAACTCAATGATCTTCATCTGGGTCTCTCCATACGGCCTCAGCTACGCTCATCAATCAGGCGAAGAGCTTCTTTCAGGTAGTTCCGAAACAGCGGGTAATTTTCCGACATCGGGAAATGGCCGATGTCCTCCATCTCGATGTATATACCGCCGGGGATCTGGCGGGCCGTTTCCTCGGTCGCTTCGGGTGGGGTGAGGTAGTCATATGTGCCGGTCATCATCACCACCGGACATCGCGACGTGTCGATCCCACCCAGCTTTCCACGCAGATCATGGTCCACGGAGTAGAAATACAGGTCCCCTTTGAAGGTTTCCGAGCCCTGCGTGTAATAATGCCATGTCAGCCAGCGGTCCATGTCCGGGCTTTGCGGGGCCATCAGATCCCAAACACCGCTGGCGCAAACCTGCGCTGCGTTCGCGTGCGGATGGCGCCACCAGTCGATATAGAAACCGGGCGCATAATGTGCGGCCTCCACCGGTATCACCGCGCGATATCTATCCGGGTGATGCAGGGCGAGTTGCAGCGCGACGTTGCCGCCGAACGAAGACCCCATGAAAATCGGATTTCGCAATTCCAAAGCATCACAGAACGCGTTGATGAATTTCATGTAATGGTCGGCGGTCAGTTTGTATTCCTCTTTCCACCACTCCCGGTTGAGAGGCGGATCGGACTTGCCATGGCGAGCAAGATCATACGCGATGACATCATAGTTCTCGGTGACCTCGGCATCTTCCAGCAGATCGCGCCATTGATGGTTATGACACCCGGCAGTGTGCTGACAGACCAGCGGTATGCCCTGCCCGTTGCGCAGGTAGAACACCTTGTACTCACAGCCATCAACATCGATTGTCACGTAGCGTCCGATGACTGGTGAATGCTTTGCCATGCTGGCCTCCTCTTGAGCGGGTACGCGGACGCCGCGGGTTCAGACCGGGACGCCGATCTTGCGAAGCAGTTCGAACTGAACGATGAAATTGCGCAGGTTCTGCATGAGGATCAGGTGATTGCCCTCGATCTTCAGGTCCTTGCGGAAACTTGCCGAGTATATTCCGTGGTACATCGGCTTTGGGACCGGACGCGAAAATTCGCGCCATGTATGGGCCGATGCCCTCAGTGCAAAGTCCCAGGGGTCCATTGGCCCAGGGTCAATATTTATGCTGTAGACCTTGCCATCGACCATTTCGACGATGACCGAGGCATCCTCCATGTCCCACAAGTACTTGCAGGTGAAGTATTTGGCCATTGCTGCAATGGTCGGATCATTGTCGGATGCATCGCTGAATTTCACCGCCCAATCGCGCACACTCATCGGCATCATACACCCTCCCAAGCGCATGCTGTTTTCGAACGCTTAACGCAACGTCAGGTGTAGAAACTTTCTTGTTTAACCTTCTTGACGTGTGCGCAAACTGTTCACTAGGCTGAACACTCCCTACGTCTCTGAACGCTATTCCGGATGATGGCAAATGGACAAATTAAAAAAACTAACCAATCAAAAAGAAAAAGTTGATAATCAGCGCCCATCAGAATCCCGGCGTCTGGTTCCGGCACTCTCCCGGACAATCCAGATCATGGACCTGATTTCCTCCTCTGATGAACGACTTACCATCTCAGAAATAAGCAGACGTGTCGGGATACCGAAAAGCACGGCGTATGGAATCTGCGCAACTTTGGTCGAGCATGAATTGCTCATGAGGCGCGACGATCAAAGCTTCAGAATCGGACCTCACGTGATGCGTTGGTCCAATGCGTTCAGTCGATCTATCGACGTGATGGACGAGTTCATTGCGATCTGGGACTCAGACTCGGATTTCCCTGGCGCAACGATCACACTGTCAGTCCGCGATGGGGCTGACGTCGTGTATCTTGCCGTACGGAATTCCGAAAAATATCAAGGTTTCTTCAGTTTCAGCGTTGGCGCAAGGTTACCTGCCGCTTTCACCGCGACGGGGAAGGCGTTTCTGATGCATATGCGGGAAAGCGATGTGCGTCGCCTCTACGCGGACGGCCTGCCCGAGCCGCTAACCCCTGCAAGCGTGCAAAGCCTCGACGCTCTTATGGAAGAGCTGAATCAGTTTAAAAAACTGGGCTACTCCATTGATAATGAGCAGGTTTCAGACGGTATGCGGTGTTACGCCAAAATAGTGCTCGATTCCCAGAACATGCCGGTCGCGGGCATAGCTGCCAGCATACCCGCTGATGCACTAACATCCGAAGAGGAAAGGAAAATCGTAACATCATTGGAGGCAATGGCCGAGAAAATCTCGCGGCGCATGGGGGCGGACATTCGCGCTATCCAAACCTCAAGCCGATAGCGCGCCTGAATAGACCGGAACGCGACCCGTGCGACCCGTACATGCTTCGCGCTGCGCGGGGTGTGAAGCGCGATCGAACGGCTCTTGCAGCGCAGAACGACCAGAGACTCAGAACACATATCGGGCCTACCGATTATATCTCTTTTTTAGACTTTTCCTCAAAGTCAGTTAGGACCCACGGACCGCCAGTCGCGTCACCGGTTGGCCTCGGAGCCATGGTGTCTCCTATTTCTTCGGATCGCCATCCTCATGGGCAAGCAACTCGTGAAGTTCCCGTCCATCGAAGCCCGTTGCCTCGAGGTCGATTTTCGATCCAACATGATCGAACGTGACGGGGGTCGAAGCTTCTGGATACGTCAACAAAAACTCCGCCATTACAAAAGCCTACAAGAGTCTACCAATTTGGCGCAGTCATGGGACCCAGAGAATCCGACAATGAGAAACGGCCTGTGTCAGTGTTGACCGAAGCGTCAGTATTCCGCCCCTCCCGCACAACCCTCGGAAAAAAATCCGGCCGCAGCCGGATCGGTATAACGCGCATCAAAGGGGTAAGTGGCGGAAGGAACGGGCCTGACGTCGAACCTTCTCTACCCTAAAGATCTGTTTTTGTTTTCTTTTGTCTTTCCCTCTTCCATCGAAGATGTATGGATTTGGAGCGGGCCCAAGTCATTTCGACAGCAGGGAACGACGATAGCGGATTTTATTGACGCGGAACGTCGCGATACCCGCCCGTCAGCAGGAAGCCCCGGATGCCGGGATCGCTGCTGAGACCGGCCGCGCGGGAAGCGGCCTCGCGGGCGGCTGCCTCTTGGCCGCATAACCAGAGGACGCGGGCGCGCGACGCCCACCACGGCTGATAGGTCTCCGCACCCGTGATCGCATCGAGCTGCGACAGCGCGGCATCCGCCTCGCCATTTTCCGCAAGCGCGACGGCCCGTGCCACCAGCACGCCGGTGGTGGGGGCGAACCGGGCGAGCAAGTCGTAAAGCTGCGCGAGCGGGCCGTGTAGGCGTTCGCCGGTCATGCGGCTCTGCGCGTGAAGCGACTGGATAGCGGCCTCGGTCTGGAACCGCCCCGGCTGGCCCACGCGTGCGGCTGCGCGCAGGGCGGCTTCTGCCTCGGCCATCATGTCGCGCGACCACAAGGAGACGTCCTGGTCGCGCAGAGGGATGAAGGCGCCATCAGGCCCTCGCCGCGCCGCCCGCCGCGCCTCGCAGTGGAGCATCATGGCAAGCAAGCCAAGCGCCTCGGGCTGGTCGGGGGCAAGCTGCACCGTCAGCCGCGCGAGCCAGATCGCCTCATCGGCGAGGCCTGCCAGCCGCGGGTCGGCGCCGGCCACGTCGTCCCAGGCCGTACCATAGGCCGCGTAGATCGCGGACAGCACCGCAGACAGCCGCTCGGGAATGTCTTCCGCCTCGGGAATCACAAACGCGATTCCGGCATCGCGGATGCGGCGCTTGGCGCGCACCAGCCGCTGACCCATCGAGGCGGGCACGACCAGAAAGCTTGCGGCGATCCGTGCCGCATCGAGGCCCAAGACCGTCTGAAGCATCAACGGAGCCTGCGCGTCCGCGGCAATCGCCGGATGCGTGCACGCAAACATAAGCTTCAGCCGGTCGTCGCCAAAACCGTCCAAAGCTGGGTCGTTGCGTTCATCCTCAAGCATTTGAACTATCGCTAGGCTGCGGTCGGCGGTCTGGCGTCGCGCCGCGGCATGGCCTGCGCTGCGCCGCGCAACGGTCAGAAGCCAGCCGACCGGGTTGGATGGCACGCCGCCCTGCGGCCACTGCGCAAGCGCCGCAGCGAAGGCGTCAGCCAGCGCATCCTCGGCGGCGGCCACGTCGCGCGTACGCGCGGCGAGGATCGCGAGCAGCTTCCCGTAGGACTCGCGCGCCGCGAGCGTTGCTTGCGCGGCGGTATCGCGACGCGCCTCGTCCATCAGGAGGCGGGCGGCGGCAGCACGGGGCGAATCTCCACCGACCCGCCCGCTGCGCAGGGCGCCCGTGAGGCCCACTCGAGTGCGGCATCAAGGTCGGGTACGTCGAGGATGACAAACCCCGCCAGTTGCTCCTTGGTGTCGGCGAACGGACCATCGACGACATGCCGCGTGCCGTTCTCGACACGCAGCGTTGTCGCGGTCTCGGGCGGGCGCAGCACGTTGCCGCCGATCATGGTCCCGGATTGTGCGAGTGCGCCGATATAGGCCTGCCAGCCACCCCAATAGGCCCCTGCCTGCGCGGGGTCATTGGGTTTGGCCCTCTCCTCGGGGGTTTCGCGGAACTGTAGCATGTATTGCATATGCATTGCCTTTTCTTGGCGGATGGCCGTCCGCAGACGGCTGTTGATGGGTGAATGCGCGCGCGACGAGATTTCATCGCAATGTATCACAGGATCCACGCGCCGCGAGCGATAGCATCGCGACGCGCGCCGTCACTTAGGCGCCGGGGGGCGGCAGGATCGGGCGGATTTCGACCGACCCGGCCGTCACGCAGGGTACCTTCGCGGCCCAGTCGAGGGCTGCGTCAAGATCGGCCACGTCAAGAATCACATAGCCGCCCAGAATCTCCTTGTTGTCAGCGACAGGTCCATCCACGACGTGCCGCGTGCCGTTCGTGACGCGCAGCGTCGTCGCGGTGTCGGGCGGCAACAGCCCGTTGCCGCTGACCATGGCCCCGGACTGCGCAAGCGTGCCGATGAAGGCGGACCAACCAGCGAAATAGGCGTCGACCCTCGCAGGATCGTGGTGCTTCGCCCGTTCCTCGGGGTTCTCGTAGAATTGCAGCATGTAGTGCATCGGTTTCGCCCTTCTTCTCAGGTGGCCGTCACCGGACGGCCTGTTGATGGATGAGCGTGTTCGTACCCGCTCATCTCAATGTGCGGCGGGGTCGGCGCATTTCGACAGGCCTCGGTCGGCGCGGATTGCGGTGAAGACTGCAGCGGGTCGTTCGATTTCGGGGAAAGCCTTGGTGTTGTCAATCATCGCGAATGGCAGGTCAGGCCGCAGCGCAGCGAGCCTGCATCCAGTCGCTTCGCCGATCTGGGATGCACGCCCTCACCGCAAGATCGAAGTCGGCACCCGCGCAGGCTTGAGTAACGGCGCGATGTCACAGCGCAGGCTGCCATTGGCGAACGGCAGCGCCGACCGAGCGGCGCGACCGCCAATAACATCAAGCAGAGACAGTTGGATTTCAGAGGCGTTCGGGTGGCGGAGAGACAGGGATTCGAACCCTGGAGACGGTTACCCGCCTACACGCGTTCCAGGCGTGCGCCTTCGACCACTCGGCCACCTCTCCGTGGCGCCTTCTTTAACGCCGGGCTATCCGGCAATTCAAGCGCTTTCTGACACGCCGCCTTAATCAGCCAGATGCAGATAGACACGGCGGTTCTGGCGGCCCTTCTTTTCCATCTTTCCAAGACGTAAGGAACCGATCTGCGCGGTGCTTGCGACATGCGTTCCGCCGCAGGGCTGCAGATCGACCTGATCGCTGTCCTGACCGATCCGCACCAGCCGGATGCGCCCTGCCCCTTTCGGCGGCGCGACCGACAAGGTTTTGACAAGGCCCGGTGTCGCCGCAAGATCCTCTTGCGTGATCCAATCTTCGGTCACCGGCAGGTCACGCGCAACAAGATCGTTCAGCGCAGCTTCGATGGCGACGATATCCTCAGGCGCCTCGGGCATGTCGAAATCCAGACGTCCCTTTGTCTCGGCAATCGAGCCGCCTGTGACCGGCAGCGGGATCACCACGGACAACAGGTGCAACGCCGTGTGAACACGCATATGTCCAAAGCGCCGCCGCCAATTGAGCGCCTGCTGCACGTGCGCGCCCTCGGGCGGCAAGGGTTCGGGCTCTGCCGGAACCAGCACGATCACATCCCCCTCGGACTTGAGCGTGGTCGCCACCTCGAGCCGGCCGCCCTCCCATTCCAGCGTGCCGCTGTCGCCGGGCTGTCCGCCGCCTGTCGGATAGAAGATCGTTTGATCGAGGATGATCCCGCCCTCCGGGGTATGTCCAACGACCTGACCGCCGACATCCGCAAGATATGGATCCGTCAGAAAGAGCGGCGTTGTCATGTCGGTCCTCCGTCCCCACCCCCGTCCGCGTCCCCGTCGCCGGCATCGTCGGACACATCATGTTCGCGTCTTGCTTCATGAGACCCCTTGGTGTCCTTGTGCTGCGCACGGGCCGACACCACACCCCCGCCTCGCAGAGCTTCGGGGTTGCGCAGCCAGATATCGCGCTGCGCATAGGGAATTTCGATCCCTTCCTCGGCAAAGCGCCGGGCGATCTCGTGGTTCATGTCCGACTTCACGTCGAGCACCCAGTTCACGTCACGCAGAATGGCACGGATCTCGAAATCCATGGAGCTTGCGCCAAACCCCTGAAAGACCACCGCCGGCGCCGGATTGACCAACACCATCGGATGCGCCTCGGCGATCTCATGGAGGATTTTCTCGACCTTGCGGGTATCGGTGCCATAGGCCACGCCGACCGGCACGATCACACGGCCAACCGTATTGCCCCGGGTGTAGTTGGTCACCGTGCCGGACACGAAATCGGCATTCGGTACGATCACGTCGGTCCGGTCGAAGGTTTCGATCCGGGTCGAGCGCACCGAGATATGCCGCACATAGCCGTGCTGACCGCCCACTTCGATCCAATCGCCCTCGGAAATCGGACGTTCGATCAGCAAAATGATCCCGGCCACAAAGTTGGAGACGATATTCTGAAGACCGAAACCGATGCCAACCGACAAGGCGCCCGCGACGATGGCCAGTGAGCTCAGATCGATGCCAGCACTGGTGATCGCGATGATCGCAGCAAGGAAAATGCCGACATAACCCACACCCGAAACGATGGCATTGCGCCCGCCCATATCGATCCGGGTCTTGGGCAGGACCGTATTTTTCAACGCTGCCTGCAACAGCCTCGTCGCAACAAGGCCCACTGCAAATACAGCGGCCAGCGTCAGGAAGATCACCGGAGATAGCCGCGTCTCACCGATATAGACACCGTCCACGAACTGCGTCCACAGCTCGGTCAGATCGGTCACACGCGCGCCCCAGATCAGCGCAAAGACCGGCATGGACAAAATCACCAGAGCCGCACCGATCAACACGGGGATCAGCGACTCGGCCGCACCTTCCAGATTGCCCGTGATCAGCGCATAAAGCTCGACCACGACGCGTTGCAGGATCAGCAGACCGGCCAGCAGCATCAGCGACAAAACCGACGGGAAGAGCAGGAATTTGGCCAGGGCGAAATAGCCGATCAACGCCAGAACAGGCGCGACCACGGCCAGAACGACCAGAATCCTGACCAATATGCGGGTGGATTTCGTGCGATAAGTCTCTTCCCCGCTGTCATCGGTGCCGGCATCGGCATGAGCCTTCAGCAGACGGGCCAGACGCCACAGCAGGAACGCCATCGTGACAAGGATCGGAAACAGGATGACATTGGCCGAGGCCGCTGACCATCCGAACACATCCGTCATACCGTCGAACAGATGCAGCACCGCGGTCGCAAGCCCCAGCGAGGCGCCATACCAGCGACCGGCCCGCCGCCCTTCGGACGTCAGGTTGAGCGGCAGCCCCCGCATCTCGTCCATCGGAAACACACGCGTCGCAAGCCACCGCGCGGCCATGAAGATGACTGCCGCCAGCACAAGTTCTTGCAAAAGCTGTCTGATCCGGTTTCCTGTCAGACCAGAGGCCTGAATGACCAGCACGATGATGATGAACCCGATCAGCGGGACGATCAGACTGCCAAGCGACACCATAAAGCCGATAATCCAGCGACCGGTGGTTTGGCCGTCACTCAGGACGCGGTTCGACAGTTTGCGGCTCCATGCCCTGCCCCGCACCAGAAACAGCAAGCCCAAAAGCCCGAAGGTCACCAAAGCCGGAAGCCGGCCCGTGGCCTGCTCGCGCTGGAGCTGGTTTTGCAAGTTGGACCGGAATTCACTGACCAGTGCCGTGCCACCTTCGATCAACGCTTTGGCCGCATCCGCCCAAAGCGTCGGGTTGACCGGGGATGGGCCGAATTCCAGAAGTTCGTCGGTCTGGCGATCCCGCACAATCTGATCAATGCCCCGGATCAGCCCATCCGCGCGGCTATAGGCAAGCTCCGCCCGCTTGCCGGGGGCCTGCAGTTCCGCCAGCCGCGCTGTCAGCTGCTCGCGCTCCTGTGCGATTTCAGCGGACTCGCCGCCGTCTTCCGGCGCAGGCCCAAGCGCCTCCAGTTGTCGCTGGACGGTCGCGATCGTGTTGGCGTTGGCATCTTCCTCGCGCTGGAACCTTTGCCGCCATGTCACCAAATCCGAGCGCAGCGCTTCAAGCGCCGGGGTCGAGGCGCGTTCCGCCTCCACCGCCTCTTCGGCACGCAGGGCCGTGCGCTCCCACGCGTCATAGTCGATCGGTTCGGCTTGTTGCTGCTGCGCATTGGCAGCCCATTGCAGCGGCCCACCCGCAAGTCCCGACGCCATGATGAGCGTCAGGAACAGAAGAAGGGTCCGCAGCAGCCGCATCACTCGACAAAGACCCCCGGAATGCTGCGCGGTGCCTCGATCATCCAGTCCGGCGTCGGCAGGCCTTTTTCCCTAAGGAAATCCGGGTTGAAGAGTTTGGATTGATAGCGCGTGCCATAATCGCACAGGATGGTCACGATGGTATGGCCCGGCCCCATTTCGCGCGCCATGCGCATGGCGCCTGCGATGTTGATGCCGCTCGATGCGCCCATGCACAGACCCTCGTGTTCCAAAAGATCGAACACGATGGGCAGGCCTTCCTCATCGGGCACCTGACAGGCGAAATCAGGTGTGAATCCTTCGAGGTTGCGGGTGATCCGCACCTGTCCGATCCCTTCGGCGATCGAACTGCCCTCGCCCTCCAGGGCGCCAGTCGTGTAATAGGAATAAAGCTTTGCTCCCATCGGATCCGCCAGCCCGATCTTGACCCCCTTGGGTTGCAGCGCCATGCCGACACCCGCCAATGTGCCGCCCGATCCCACGGCACAGCAGAAGCCATCGACCTTTCCGCCGGTCTGTTCCCAGATTTCCGGCCCGGTTCCTTCGATATGGGCCTGACGATTTGCAACATTGTCGAACTGATTGGCCCAAATCGCCCCATTGGGTTCGGTTTTTGCAAGTTCTTTCGCCAAACGCTCGGAATATCGAACAAAATTATTGGGATTTGAATACGGCGCCGCAGGCACCTGGACCAGATCTGCCCCGGCCAGACGCAGCATGTCCTTCTTTTCCTGACTTTGGGTCTCCGGGATCACGATCACCGTCTTGAACCCGAGTGATGCGCCCACCAGCGCCAGCCCGATCCCGGTATTGCCGGCTGTCCCCTCGACGATCGTGCCGCCCGGCTTCAGTTCTCCGCGCCGGATCGCATCGCGGATAATGAACAAAGCCGCGCGGTCCTTGACCGATTGACCGGGATTCATGAATTCCGCCTTGCCCAGAATCTCACACCCCGTTGCCTCGCTGGCCCGTCTCAGCCGGATCAGAGGGGTGTTGCCGACCGCATCGGCCAGATCCTTTGCAATTCGCATCGACGGGCTCCTTTTGTCAGGTTCCGATCAGACTTAGACCCCGAAGCACTGGAACTCAAGCCGCGGAACGCAAGCGCTCACGCTCGCGAGACAACCACATCAGCGCCAGAACAAGCGGGCCGTTATCGGCCTCGCCCGTGTCGAGCAGCGACATGGCGCGATCATAGGATATCACATGCGTGCGTATATCCTCGTTTTCACTTGCCAGCCCGCCAAGCCCATGACCGGCTTGGGGCAGATCGCACAGCCCAAGATAGAGGTGGAAATACTCAGTCGAGGTGCCGGGCGTGCAATAATGCCTTGAAATCAGCTCCAATTCACGCAGGTCCAGCCCCGCCTCTTCGACGCATTCGCGGCGGGCGGTCTGTTCGGGCGTCTCGCCGGCATCCACACGGCCGGCCACCGGCTCCAGCATCCAGGGACGCGGATCGCCTCGCCCGTATGGCCCCATCCGGAACTGTTCGACCAGCAGCACGCGGTCATGCACCGGATCATAAGGCAAGACGATCGCCGCATCTGTCGCGACAAACACTTCGCGATCCACCAGCGGGCTTGCCCCTCCGTCAAAGCCGGGATAGCGCAACCGGTATTCGCGCGTCAGGAAATAGCCCTGATGCGGCGTGTGACGGCGGATGCATTCGACTTGCGCGGCCGGTGTCGTGCTGCGCATATCCGCCGGTTTGCCGATTTGTGCTGCCTGACGCGCGGCGGCCCGCGACAGGATCATCGGCATGCGCCAAGCAAGCCCATCCGTCGTGACGCTCCCGTAATAGCCCATCGCTTCGCGACAAGCCTCGAGTGCGAGATCACCGAAATCCCTCTGCCAGTCGGACAGATCCATGGGCGCAAGGTCCGATCCTTCCGACGCAACGACGCTCACGGCCTCCCGACCCGATCCGAGGATCACATCCTTGCACTCAAGCCCGAGAGCCTGTGCAAAAAACACCAACCGCTCGAACGCATCGGCGGAAATATCCGTGACCACCACCCCGTCCAGCGTGGCATCGGCTTTTCGAAACGCCACGGAAAAGACCGGCGCCGCAGCCTCCCCCAAGCCGTGATCGGGTAATATATCCGGCACAAACGCGCCCGCCTCCTGCCCGGTTATGCAGGTGAGCAAGGGCCGCCAGGCCAGAGGACCATACAGAAAGACTGCCTTGGTCATCTCACGACCACCGGCGCGAGACCCATTCCCCGATCAGCCCGATCAACAGACCGCCTGCCACCAACACAGCGATGAGAGGCCCATCAGCCAGGATAAGCAAATAATCCACGCCGATCTCGAAGATATTTGTCAGCCCTTCCATCAACCCGTCGAAGCGCCGATCCATTGCCATATCGAGCATCTTGTAAAGGCTCTGCAGAAAGACCGCCCAGAACACCAGCGCCGCGACACCGGACAACCCGGCACTGATCCCGGTCATCCATCCAAAGCCAAGACGCTTCCCCGTCACGCGCCATCCACACAACAGCGCAAGCGCGACATTCACGTAATTGAAGATGCCGAAGGACGTCGCCTCGGGCATCAGCGGCCGGATCATCTCGGAGGCGATCCAGGCAAGCCCGGCCATCAGCAGCGAAGAGACAGCGCGGGCGGCAGTCGGCATGTTATCCGTGGCGGGCATTCAGCTTGGCCTGGCGATTGTGATCTGCGTCACATCGCAATTACCCCCTTGGAAGGCCCCCGCACAAGAGGTGAGATAGAAATTCCACATGCGGCGGAACCTGTCGTCAAAGCCAAGACGGGCGACATCGGCCCATTTTTCGTTGAACGTGTCATACCAGCGCCGCAGCGTCTGGCTGTAACTCTGACCGAATTCGATCGATCCCATGACCGTCAGCCCCGCGCGCTCGACCTCCTGACGCAGCACCGAGGGGCTGGGCAGCATACCGCCCGGAAAGATGTATTTCTGGATGAAATCCACATCGTTGCGATAGACGTCCCAACGCGCATCAGCCACGGTGATGATCTGCAAGGTGGCCTGCCCGCCCGGACGCAGCCTGTCGCGCACCGTGTTGAAATAGGTTGGCCAGTATTTCTGACCCACGGCCTCGAACATCTCGATACTGGCGATCCCGTCATAGGTGCCGCGTTCGTCCCGGTAATCCTGCAGTTTGAACTCGACCCGATCCGACAGCCCGGCCCTTTCGATGCGCGCGACCGCATAGTCATATTGTTCGCGGCTGATTGTCAGCCCTGTGACCTTGAGCCCACGTTCGGCGGCGGCATATTCGGCGAAACCGCCCCAGCCACAGCCGATTTCCAGCACGTGATCGCCGGGCTTCACACCCATCTGATCGACCATGCTGGCATATTTCGCGATCTGCGCCTTTTCCAGACTTTCCTGTCCCGTCTCGAACAGCGCGCTCGAATAGGTCATCGTCTCGTCCAGCCAAAGCGCATAGAAGTCATTGCCCAGATCATAGTGATAGCTGATGTTCTTGCGGGCCTGCGCCTTGGTATTGCGCTGAAACCAGAAGCGGATCTTTTCGTAGAACTGCACGATGCTCTGGCCGGGATAGCTGTTGTACATATCGTCGTTATCGGCGTTCACCATATCCATGAACGCCTGCAGGTCCGGTGTCGACCACCAGCCCTCCAGGTAGGAATCGCAAAACCCCAGATACCCTTCGCGCACCATCCGCGCGAAGACATCCGGGTTATGCACGGCAATTTCGGCCACCGGTCCCGGAGCCGTACCTTGGGCGCGAAACACCCGGTCATCGGGCAGACGGATGTCCAGGCGGCCATGCTTCAGGCTTTTGGCTGCCGCGAAGCATTGCGCGAAATATCTCGGCAAGCCGGTCTGTCCGGTCGTCTCGGTGAGGATCATGCGTCTTTCGTCCCTGTCGTTTTCTTCCAAGGCTATGGTGGTCGGCGGCGCGGCGGCAAGGGGTTTTGTGGTCATATCAAAACCCTCGTCTCTCATAGGCGGCCAGCGCTTTTGCCCGACCGTCCTTAACGCTTACGATCGGTTCGGGATAGATATCATCGGCGCTCAAGCCCCATTTGCGCGGTATCGCATCAAAATACGAAAGCGCCGTGTCGGTCGGGTTGCGGCGACCTTCCGCGATCCAACGATCCAGATACCTGCTCTTGGGGTCGAATTTCTGCACTTGGGTTTCGGGGTTGAACACCCGGAAATAGGGCGTGGCATCCGGCCCCGATCCAGCCGACCATTGCCATCCCATCGCATTGCTGGCGGGGTCCCAATCGGTCAGGCACTCCTCGAACCACTTTTGACCTATCCGCCAATGGCTAAGCAGATGCTTGGTCAGGTAGCTCGCCACGATCATCCGCGCGCGATTGTGCATCCGGCCCGTCACATACATCTCGCGCATTGCCGCATCGACAAAGGGAATGCCGGTGCGCCCCTGTTTCCAGGCGATCACGTGCGGATGGTCCTCATCCTCGTTCCATGGGAAGGCATCCCAGTCCTCGCGCCAGTTGCGGTTGACGATCCGGGGGGTGTGCCATGCGAGGTGATAGGCAAACTCGCGCCAGACCAACTCCTTGAGCCATGTCTCTGCACCCGGCTTTCCCTCGTGGAGCGCCCGCATGCCCGCATGCCAACAGCGCCGCGGTGAAATTTCCCCGAGCGCCAGGTTCTCCGACAGACCCGAAGTGCCATCCTCGGCGGGCAGATCGCGGGCGGTGTCATAGGCGCCGATCGCGTGGCCCGTGAACCAGCCAAGCCGACCTTGCGCCGCATCCTCGCCCACCCGCTGATAAGGGCGGCAGATGGCAGCCCCGCGGTCCATCGCCGCCGCCAGGCGCCAATCCTCCAGAGCATCGCTCAGTGGCCAGTCCTTCGGCGCGGGGATGTGCGACGGGGCCGGTTCCGGTTCTGGCACGCCGCGCTCCTTCACCGCGCGCCAGAACGGCGTATAGACCCTGTAAAAGCCCCCCGTCCCGGTTTCGACCGTCCACGGCTCGAACATCAGATGGCCTTCATGGCTTCGGGCATCCAGCCCGTCCTGCTTGAGTGCGGCCTTGACAGCCTTGTCGCGCGCAACGCTGTCGGGGTCATAGGCGCGCGACCAATAGACCGCCCCTGCCCCCGTCTCGGCGACCAGCGCGCGCAAGGTCTGGGTGGCATCGCCTCGACGCAGGATCAAACGGCTGCCCATCGCCTCAAGCCGCCGGGCCAGATCCTCAAGCGAAAGGCCCAAGCGCCATTTGGGCGCTGCCCCAAGCGTCTCGGCCAGATCGTCTAGAATGAAAACCGGGATCACCGGGCCGCCTCGCGCAATCGCCGCGCCAAGAGCCGGATGGTCGCTCAGCCGCAAATCCCTGCGCATCCACAGAAGTGTCGCGGTGCCCTCGCCCATAGTCTGCCTTCCAATTCTTTTAGCGGTGTACGGCGGCGACCACGGCTCGGATCAAAGAATATCGTCCAAAGCGTTCAAAAGCCGGTCGATCTCATCACGGGTGGTGTAATGCACGAAACTCAGCCGCAACACGCCCTTGTCGGGATCCACACCAAGCGCCGTCAGCGGTCGAACGGCATAGAAATCGCCACCGCCCGCCATGATCCCGCGCTCGGCCAGTTGCGCCGCTGCCTCGACCCCCGGCCTGTTCAACGCCAGCGCAACCGTCGGCGCCCGGCTTTCCGCATCGCTCGGTCCGATAAGCCGCACCGAATTGCGCGCCTTCACGGCATCGAGCAGGGGCTGCAGCAACTGCGCTTCATGCGCACGCATCAGATCGTGCACACCCGCCGCCCGCGCGGACGCGGTGCCTTCGATGCCGTGATGCGCCGCCAGCGCGTCGAAATAATCCACCATCCCGGCACTTGCCGCCACCTGCGCATGATCCGGACCGGCCGGCGTGAACCGCTTGTAGAGGACGTCAGCATTGAACACATGCGCCTGATTGGGCAAGAGCTGACCAAGCGCGCGTCGGATCACCATGATCCCCTGATGGGGGCCATAGGTCTTGTAGGCGGAAAACAGGTAGATATCCGGCCCCATCCCGCCCACATCCGGGAATCCGTGCGGCGCATAAGACACTCCGTCAACGCAGACAAACGCGCCTGCCGCATGTGATGCCGCAGTAATCTCGACCACCGGATTGACCGCCCCCACCACGTTCGAGCAATGCGGAAAACAGACCAGACGCACGTTTTCATCCAGCAGGTTTTCCAAATCTTCCAGCCGCAACATCCCGGTTTCCGGATCGAGCCGCCATTCGCGGATCTCGATGCCGTCCTGCGCCAGCCTGCGCCATGGGCCTGAATTGGCCTCGTGGTCCTGATCGGTGACGACGATCGCCTCGCCCGGGCGCATCCATTGCCGGAAGGCCTGCGCCAGAACATAGGTGTTCTGCGTCGTCGACGGGCCAAAACTGACCTCGTCGCTCTCCACGTTCAGCATCGCGGCCAGCCTCTGACGCGCCTCGTCCATTTCGGCCCCCGCCAGACGGCTGGCCTCGTAGGGCGCATAGGGCTGCACCTTGCGGCTTCGGTAAAACCGCTCCAGCCGGGCGATTACCGGCCCACAGGCATAGGAGCCGCCAGCGTTTTCGAAAAACGCCTGCCCGCTCAGCGAAGGTTCGGAGAAGGCGGGAAACTGCGCCCGCACGAAATCTGTATCAAGGGTCATGCCGCGTAAAAAAGCCTGACGCTTCGCGCCCGTCAAGCGCGCCGTTGCGGCAGGCCCGAGATCCCGCCGCCCACATGCAAAAAGGCCCCGGACAGCCCCGGGGCCTTTTCATGACCGTGTATCACCGGGTCAGCGTTTTTCCGACATCAGCCCCCGCACGATCCCGTAGCAGATCACCAGCAGGATCAGGGTAAACGGAAGCCCCGTGGAAATGACCATCGCCTGCAGCGCCGTCAGGCCACCGCCAAGCAGCAGCGCAATCGCCACCAGCCCTTCGAAGGTGCACCAGAACACCCGCTGCGGCACCGGCGCATCCACCTTGCCGCCCGCGGTGATCGTATCGATCACGAGGCTCCCCGAGTCCGAGCTGGTCACGAAGAACACGATGACCAGCACGATCCCGATGGTCGAGGTGATCGCACTCAACGGCAGCCCCTCGAGCATCGCGAAAAGCGACAGTTCGGGCGCGTAGCTGTCGATCACATTGGCCTTGACCGCCGAGGTCTCGGGGTTGGCCACGATATCGTTGATCGCAGCACCGCCGAAGACGGCCATCCACAGCACACAGACAAGGCTGGGAATGATCAGCACGCAGGTCAAGAACTCGCGCACCGTGCGACCCCGGCTGACGCGGGCAATGAACATGCCCACGAAGGGCGACCAGCTGATCCACCACGCCCAGTAGAAGGCCGTCCAGCCTTGCATGTAGCCGGTATCTTCACGCCCGAACGGGTTGGACAGCGGGATCACCTCCTGCACATAGGCGCCAAGCCCCGACACGAACTCGGTCAGGATCGCCACCGCACCCGCGGTGAACAGCACGAACAGCAACAGCAGAAGGGCAATGACCATATTGATCTCGGACAGCACCTTCACGCCGCCATCCAGCCCCCGAAGCACCGAAATCAGCGCAACTGCCGTGATGGCACAGATCAGGATCACCTGAACGGTCGTCGTATTGGGCACGCCATAGACATAGTTCAGACCGGCATTGGCCTGCTGCGCGCCGATGCCAAGCGATGTGGCCAGACCGAAAAGCGTGGCGAAGACCGCCAGAGTGTCGATGATATGGCCCCACCAGCCCCAGACACGCTCGCCCAGGATCGGATAAAAGGCCGAGCGGATCGAAAGCGGCAACCCCTTGTTATAGCTGAACAACGCCAGCGCCAGCGCCACGACCGCGTAAATCGCCCATGGATGCAGCGCCCAGTGATAGGATGTCGCCGCCAGCGCCATGCGCCGCGCCTCATCGACATTGGCGGCGATCAACGCGCCGTCTTCGGTGAAGGGACGGACCGTTCCCAAAGGCTCGTCGCCCCAGGGCGTGCCGAAGTAATAGGCCGGCTCCAGCACCCCGAAGAACATCAGGCCGATGCCCATACCCGCCGCGAACAGCATCGCGAACCAGCCCGGATACCCGTAATCCGGCGTCGCCTCGGTACCGCCCAGACGGACCGAGCCCCAGGGGCTGATGATCAGCAAAAGACAGAAGATGACGAAGATATTCGCCGCCGACAGGAAGAACCAGTCGAACGTGCTGGTCAGCGCCGGGCGCAGCCAGCCGAAGAAATCCGACGCATGCTGCGGTGCGATCAGCGCGTAAGCGACGAACGCGATCACAACCAGCCCCGAAATCACGAAAACCGGATTGTGAATATCCAGACCGAACGGCCCAACTCTGGCGACAATGTTATCCTGACCGATCTCATAATCGGTCTCAATCAGATCCGCATGCCCTTCGGGCGCCGGAATCCCTTGTGAGTCTGTGACTTCATCGGCCATTAAAACAGGCCCCCTTTTTCATTTATGGCAAATCGGGTCAGTCACACCGGATCGGAATGCCGCGCAACCGCAGCAATCCTTGGATCAATCCGGGCACAGCCCGTTGCTCCCTGACATTCAGGGACACCGCAAACAAGCGTCCCCTGTTCCCTCGAGTTACACTCAGAGAAGGCATGATGCCCTGTTCACTCTCATGCCCCTGAGGGTAACAAGGGCCTTTGACGGATAGCAACCAATTGCGCCGTTTTTTCTTTTGAATGCGGCACTCACCCCGGATCCGCCCTTGTTTTATTGGCATTTTGACAGTTGTAAAATATCCATCTGGCAGGGGATGCGCCGGGGCGCAGGCCGTAATCCGGTGCTCTGTTGCCCCATCTGCGCCTCAGTTCGGGCTCTTGATCGGCGCCCGCTTGATCCTGTCGATGCCCCCTTTGCAAAGCCGCTCCGCACGCCTATATTCAACCTGTCCCCTCGGGGACTATGGGCATAAACGCGCTCGTAATAAGCGGATCGGACCCGGGGGCGGTACCCGGCGGCTCCACCAAAAACCCTCGTTGGGGGAACAAGGGGCCGAAACAGGATCGACGAACGTGTAAAGGGGTGGCTTTGTCCCGGTGAGATACCACCGTTATCGGTTCACAAAGCATAATTGCCAACGACAATCGTGCTCCGGTCGCCGTTGCCGCGTAAGCGGTAACTTGACCGAAATCTAAGCCCAGGCCTCTAGCAAGGTCTGGCGGGGTTCGCAGGCACCTGGCAACAGAAGCCTGCACTTTACCCCCTCCATCATCGCATTGCGCGCTGGCATGAAGATTTCATGACGGGCGGGTTAGATGTTGCATGACAGGCAAAGCGCCTTATCAACACAGCCATGCGCCCAAGCCTTGCCCAGCTTTTTCGTGTCTTCGCCCGGATCGGCGTTCTGTCCTTCGGGGGACCGGCGGCGCAAATCGCTCTGATGCATACCGAATTGGTCGAGCGGCGATCATGGCTTGATGAAAAGCAATTTCTGGGCGCTTTGTCCTTCTGCATGTTGCTGCCCGGCCCCGAGGCGATGCAACTCGCCACCTATGCCGGCTGGCGCTTGCGCGGTGTGGCCGGCGGGTTGATCGCCGGTCTTCTGTTTGTGCTGCCGGGTGCGCTGGTCATCACGGCCCTGGCGCTTGGCTATGCCAGCTATGGCCAGATACCGGTGGTTCAAGCCGCCTTTACCGGGATCAAGGCCGCCGTGATCGTGATCGTGCTGCAGGCACTCTTGTCGCTCTCGCGTCGCGCCCTGTCGGGCTGGGATGATTGGCTTCTGGCACTCACCGGATTTGTGGCGATGTTCTTTCTGTCGGTGCCATTCCCCGTCATCATCGCAGTCGCAGCCCTTTGGGGCCTGATGCGTGCAGCAAACGCGCCCTCCGCAGACCCCGAACCCACCTCGCCCGTGCCCGTGCCCGTGCCGCTCGGGCAAACGCTTGTGACCATCGCGACATGGGCCAGCCTCTGGGCGCTGCCGATCGCCCTTGCATGGGCCATGAACGCCCAATTTCTTGTCGATCTGGCGCTCCTCTTCTCGAAGCTGGCGGTGGTCACCTTCGGCGGCGCCTATGCGGTGCTGGCCTATATGACGCAAGCAGTCGTCGAAACCCATGGCTGGCTCAGCACGGCGCAGATGATCGACGCGCTCGGGCTGGCTGAAACCACCCCCGGCCCGCTGATCCTCGTGACGCAATTCGTGGGCCTTCTTGCGGGCCATGCCGAAGGCGGTCCCGCCTTGGCGCTTCTGGCCGGAGGGCTGACGCTATGGGTCACGTTCACGCCCTGCTTTTTGTGGATATTCGCTGGTGCGCCCTATGTGGAGGCGGTCTTGGCCCGCCCGCGCCTCAAGGGGGCGCTCGCCGGCATATCGGCGGCGGTGGTCGGCGTGATCCTCAACCTGTCGGTCTGGTTCGCGCTGCATGTGCTCTTCGGCAGTGTCGCGCGCGGCCCGCTTGGCCCCCTGCCCGATCCCGCCAGCTTTGTGCCGGTCAACGCCGGATTGACCGTTATGGCGGGCGTTCTTCTGCTGGGACTGCGCGTCGGGATGATTCCCTGTCTGGCCCTCATGGCAGCGATTTCGGGCGCCTTGCATTTCCTGCTCTGACAGCACGCATCAAGCCCTTTTGTTTTGGATCGAATCCCCTATGCTGCCACTCAGGAGGTTCGGGAACATGTCTCGTTCAATCGATTACGGAAAACTGATGCATCAGGCGATGCGCGGGCTTATCCAGCGGGTGCTGGTGGGCGTGCAGGACAATGGCCTGCCCGGCATGCATCATTTCTTCATAACCTTTGACACCAAACATCCCGACGCGCGCCTCGCCGACTGGCTGAAAGAGCGCTACCCCTCGGAAATGACCGTGGTGATGCAGCACTGGTTCGACAATCTCGAGGTGACGAATGACGGGTTCTCGGTCACGCTGAATTTTGGCGACGCCCCGGAAAACCTTTATATTCCGTATGATGCCATAAAGACCTTCGTCGATCCCTCGGTCGAATTCGGCCTTCGCTTTGAAACCCCCGACGATGACGAACCCTCGGGGGACGATCCCGATGAGGATGACGACATCACCGACGGCATCGACGTCCCCGAAGGCGAACGCACCGACGCCGAGGTGGTCAGCCTCGACAGTTTCCGCAAGTGAACCCGGCGGAAAGGCTGCGAATTGCGGCCTTGGTATTCCACTGCATACATCATTGATCTTTCCGCCTCGTCCGGTATGAGAGTGGCCATCGTCTTACGAGGAGAGCCAGCCCATGACCGCCACCCGCACCGAGACCGACAGCTTCGGTCCGCTCGAGGTTCCCACCGATAAATACTGGGGCGCTCAGACGCAGCGCTCGATCCTGAATTTCCCGATCGGCTGGGAAAAACAGCCCATCGCCATCGTCCGCGCCCTTGGGGTCATCAAACAGGCCTGCGCCGAGGCGAACAAGGAGCTCGGCACCCTCGAGCCGCGCTTGGCCGACGCCATCATTCAGGCCGCGGGCGAAGTGATCGAGGGCCGCTTCGACGACAACTTCCCGCTGGTCGTCTGGCAAACCGGTTCAGGCACCCAATCCAACATGAACGCCAACGAGGTGATCGCCAACCGCGCCATCGAAATCCTCGGCGGCACGATCGGCTCCAAGGACCCGGTGCACCCCAACGATCACTGCAACATGGGCCAATCCTCGAACGACACCTTTCCCACCGCCATGCATATCGCCACCGCCATGAGCGTGCGTGATGTGCTGCTGCCGGGCCTCGAAAAGCTGCTTGCCGGACTCGAGGCAAAATCCGAGGAGTTCAAGTATATCATCAAGATCGGCCGCACCCACACGCAGGATGCCACGCCGCTGACCCTTGGTCAGGAATTCTCGGGCTATGCGCATCAGATCCGTCAGGGCATCGCCCGGATCAAGGCCGCGCTGCCCGGCATCTACGAGCTGGCCCAGGGCGGTACTGCCGTGGGTACCGGTCTCAACACACAGGTCGGTTGGGATACGATGGTCGCGGCCAACATGGCCCGGATCACCGGCCTGCCCTTCGTCACCGCTCCCAACAAGTTCGAATCGCTGGCCGCACATGACGCGATGGTCTTCATGTCCGGTGCTTTGGCCACTGTTGCGGGCTCGTGCTACAAGATCGCCAACGATATCCGTTTCCTCGGCTCCGGCCCGCGCTCTGGCTTGGGCGAATTGATCCTGCCGGAAAACGAACCTGGCTCCTCGATCATGCCCGGCAAGGTCAACCCCACCCAGGCCGAGGCCCTGACCCAGGTCGCGGCCCATGTCATGGGCAATGACGCGGCCATCAAGTTCGCAGGCTCCCAGGGCCATTTCGAACTGAACGTCTACAACCCGATGATGTCCTACAACCTGCTGCAATCGATCCAGCTTCTTGGCGACGCCACCGACAGTTTCACCGAACGCATGCTCAATGGCATTCAGGCCAACGAGGACCGGATCGAGAAGCTGATGCGCGAGTCGCTGATGCTGGTCACCGCACTGGCCCCGGAAATCGGCTATGACAACGCCACCAAGGTCGCCAAGACCGCACATCGCAACGGCACCACCCTGAAGGAAGAGGCGATCAATCTGGGCTTCGTCGACGCGGAAACCTTCGACCGTGTTGTCCGGCCCGACCAAATGATCGGCCCCAAGGGCTGATCCTGCACAGGAAAACGGCACCGGGCGGCCCTTCGCGGCGGCCCGGGCCTCAACCACTGGACGCGCAGGGCGAACGCGATATGTTTGGCTCATGAGCAACGTGGTCAACCTCAACAAGGTCCGCAAGAAAAAGTCCCGCGCCGCTGACAAGTCGCGGGCGGATGCCAATGCCGTGCTGCATGGCCGCAGCAAAACGGACAAGGCGCTCGACAAGGCCCGCCGCGACAAGGCCGCCAAGGACCACGCCTCCCACAAGCGCGACGACGCATGAGCGGACGTCCCGTCAAACGCTCGCTCACCTTGCGCGGACATCGCACCAGCGTATCGCTCGAGGATGAGTTCTGGCAGGCATTCCGCCAGATCGCCGAACGACGCGGCACGCCGCTCAACGCGCTGGCCGCGGAAATCGACGAGGCGCGCGGCACCGAAACCGGGCTTGCCTCGGCCATTCGCATCTTTGTGCTGCGCCATTACCGCGATGCCGCGGGCTGACCGACCTCAGCTCTTTCGCGCCACGATGAACCGTGCGGGCGGCCTCGCCGGATAGGTTCCCGTCTCCACGATCTCGAACCTCGCCGCGATGATCTGCGCCTCCAGGTCCCGGGGCGTCATGAAACCGAACCCGCCCGGCGCCAGCCCCGCCAGCCGCAGCGCGCCCAACAGCATGCGGAAATGCAGTGCCCCGCGCCCGATGCAGATCGTTTTCGATATCAGAACGCCGCCCGGCCGCAGCATGACGCGCACCCTCTCAAGCGTGGCCGGCCTATCCTCGAGCAGATGCAGCAGGTTGAACGCCAGCACCGCATCGAAGCTCTCTGGCTCGAAAGTCGGGTCAAACGCATCGCAGCGCCGGAAGACCACATTCTGCGCGCCATCCTCCGCCAGACGCTCGCCTGCGATCTTGATCATTTCCGACGAGGTATCGCAGCCGGTTAACCGCCCCACATGCGCCGCCAGCCGCAGCGCCGTGGCGCCCGTGCCGCAGCCCAGTTCCAGCACGTCCTGCGCCCCCGTCAGATGTGCCGCCGTGCGCTCCAGCGTGGTCTCATAGGCGGCCGCATCGCGCACAGGACGCGCCGCATAGCGCCGCGCCACCCGGTCCCAGAATGCCGCATCCCCCATGCTCAGCGCCCCGCTTCCACGATCAGACGATAAAGATGCCATGTCGCGTGCCCCAGAAGCGGCAGCACAAAGAACAACCCCAGAAACCCCGGGAGCAGCGCCACGAACGTCGCCACGGCGATGAACACCCCCCAGGCCAGCATCGGCACCGGATTGGCCAGCACCGTCTGGAAACTGGTGATCATCGCGGTCACGAAATCGACCTCCCGATCCAGCAGCAAAGGCAGCGACAAAACCGTGATCATATACAGCAGCAGCGCGAACGCCGCCCCCACAAGGCTGCCGAAGCCCAGCATGCTCAGCCCCTCTCGTGTCAGATAGACCTCGAACGAGCTCGAGATGTTGGTCATCGTGGAAAACCCCAGGAACAGCGCAAAAATCATATGCGCAAGGAAAAACCAGAACAGGAACATGATGATGATGACCGCGCAGATCGACGGCAATTGCCGTGTGCGCTGGTGGGCGATCACCCCGAAGATCTCCGCCGCCACAAGCGGCTGGCCGCGCTCGAGCCGGTGACTCACCTCGTAAAGACCCACCGCCGCGAACGGCCCGATCAACGGAAAGCCCACCGCCGCGAAGGTCAACCAATAGCTTTTACCGGTCACCCAGGTGATCCAGACCATGATCCAGCCCACGGCCACATAGACACCGGCAAAGATCATCGCATAGCCCGGCGCGCGCCTCATGTCCGACCAGCCCCGGCGCAACGCCTCGGCCAATGTGGCGAATGTCACCGTCCCCAGATCCGGCACGCCAAGCGGCTTGGTCTTCTGCATGGCTCTCCCTCCTCAGCCTCCGTGCCGAAGACTAAAGCGTTTCGCGAAAAACCTGAATCACTGATTTTCGCGAAATGCAGTGCTCCGTTCGATCGTTGCACGCGTTCCGCCTGTCGCTGATGCCTCAGGTTAAAGGCGGAACGCTTTAGCCAAGCGCCATGCCCACGCAAAGATGCAAATCCCGGTCAGCTTTGCGGTGGGCGCCTCTGCGGCCAGCGGGTTGCCTCGTGATAGGCCTGTGCCAGGCGCAAAAGCCCGCCATCCGCCCCCCGGCGCCCGATCAGCTGCACGCCCATCGGCAGGCCGTTGGCGCCAAATCCGGCAGGGACCGCCACGGCGGGCAGCCCGGCAAGGCTGGCGGGAACCACCACCTCCATCCAGCGGTGATAGGAGTCCATGGCCACGCCCGCCACCTCCTTGGGCCAGTCCCAGCCCATGGGAAACGGCCAGACCTGCGCGGTGGGCAGCACCAGCGCATCATACGCATCGAAGAGATCCGCCGCGCGCCGGAACCAGTCCGAACGGATGACACTCGCCGCATGCACCTGCAACCCGCTCAGGCGCCGCCCCCGCTCGATCTCCCACACCGCATCGGGCTTCAGCAGGTCCCGCGCCTCCGGCGCCTCCAGCAGGCCTGACAGCTTGCAGGCCATGGTCCAGCTGCGCAGCGTCGTCCAGCTCTCCCACAGCGCATCGCGATCAAAGGGCGGCGCAACAGGCTCGACGATGCATCCCAGCCCCTCGAGCACGGCACAGGCATCTGCGCCGCAGTCCAGAATCCCCGCCTCCATGGGCCATGCCCCACCCCAATCGCCCAGCCATCCGATGCGCCGCCCCCGGACATCGCCGCCAAGGCTCAGATCGGGCACCGCCATGCCAAGCGGCTGGCGTGCATCCGGACCGGCCATGACCCCAAGCATCAGCGCAAGATCCGCAGGGCTGCGCGCCATCGGCCCCTCGGTCGAGATCTGATGCAGGAACGCATCCCCCTCCGCGGCCCCCGCCCCCGGCACCAGCCCCCAGCTGGGCCGCATCCCGTAGACATTGCACCAGCCCGCCGGGTTGCGCAGGCTGCCCATCATGTCCGATCCATCCGCGATCGACAGCATCCCCGCCGCCAGCGCCACCGCCGCCCCACCGGACGAGCCGCCGCAGGACACCGCATGGTCATAGGGATTGCAGGTCGCACCATGCACCGGGTTGAACGTATGGCTGCCCAGCCCGAATTCCGGCGTGTTGGTCTTGCCGATCACGATGACCCCCGCCGCGCGCAGCCTTGCGACATGCGGCGCATCGCTCTGCGCGATCCGCCCTGCAAAGGCCGGCGACCCCTTCGACGTGGGCAGACCTTCGGCATCGGCCAGATCCTTGATCGCCACGGGCAAGCCGTGCAAGACAACCTTTGCCGGGGTCTGATCTGCCGCGCGCGCCTCTGCCATGAGGTCCTCGGCCTTCCGAAGCGACACGACCGCGTTCAAAGCGCCGTTGGTCTGCGCGATCCGTTCCAGCGTGGCGCGCATCAGCGCCTCGGCGCTCAGCTCTCCCGCAGCGATCCTTGCCGCCTGTTCGCGCGCCTCCAGGGCCAAAATGTCGGTCATCTCCACCTTCCTCCGCGCGCAGGCCACAATCCGCCCCGCTTTCACTGTTCCGCAAATACTCTGGGGGTGAATTGGCCGCAGGCCAAGAGGGGGCAAGGCCCCCTGACCCACCCGCCCTTGACGGATTACTGGTCGCTCTGCGCCTCGGCGCGGGACTTGCCGCTTACATCCATGGCAAGGGTCGCGGCCATGAACTGATCGAGGTCACCATCCAGCACCCCCTTGGTGTCGGACGTCTCGACGCTGGTCCGCAGATCCTTCACCATCTGGTAGGGCTGCAGCACATAGGACCGGATCTGGTTGCCCCAGCCCGCATCGCCCTTGGCGTCATGCGCCTCGGCGATCGCCTCGTTGCGGCGATCGAGCTCCATCTGGTAGAGCCGCGATTTCAGGGCCTTCATCGCGATATCGCGGTTCTGATGCTGGGATTTTTCCGAGCTGGTGACGACAATGCCGGTCGGATGGTGGGTGATCCGCACCGCCGAGTCGGTCTTGTTCACGTGCTGACCGCCCGCGCCCGAACTGCGGAAGGTGTCGATGCGGATATCGGCGGGGTTCACCTCGATCTCGATATTGTCATCGACCACCGGATAGACCCAGACCGACGAAAACGACGTGTGCCGCTTGGCCGCCGAATCAAACGGCGATATCCGCACCAGCCGGTGCACACCCGATTCCGATTTCAGCCAGCCATAGGCATTATGCCCCGTGACCTTGTAGGTGGCCGACTTGATGCCCGCCTCTTCGCCCGCGGTCTCCGATTGCAGCTCGACCGTATAGCCATGCTGCTCGGCCCAACGCACATACATCCGCGCAAGCATCGACGCCCAGTCACAACTTTCGGTGCCGCCCGCCCCGGCATGGATCTCCAGGAAGGCGTCATTGGCATCGGCCTCGCCGTTCAGCAACGCCTCAAGCTCCTTTTGCGCCGCCTTGCGCGCCAGCGCCTTGATCGCCGCCTCGGCCTCGGCGACCACATCGGGATCGCCCTCCATCTCGCCCAGTTCGATCAACTCGACATTGTCCTGCATGTCCTGCTGGATCGTGTCATGGGTCGTGATCGCATCCACAAGGCTCTGTCGGTCGCGCATCAGCTTCTGCGCCTTGGCCGGATCGTCCCACAGCTGCGGGTCCTCGACCCTGGCGTTGAACTCCTCCAGCCGATGGCGCGCGGTCTCCCACCCCATCCGCTGCCGCAACAGCTCAAGCGAATTCTTGATTTCGGCAACGGTCGTCTGGATTTCGGCGCGCATGATACCCTGTTCCTGATCTGCTCGGATGCCGGTGATACCTCAGCCCGGCGCCCCCGGCAAGATCGCCCGCAGCCGTCTCCGCTCGTCGTGCTAGTAAAGCCCGCCCGAACTCATGCTGCCAAAGCTTGCCTTGCCGCCCACTTGCGCCTTGCGCCCCGTCGATGTCGTGACCTCACGCACCTGTTCGGTCTCACCGCGTGCAAAAAGCTCCAGATCGTTGCCCATCGCGAAGCCGCCCGAGACGCTGTAGCCGAAGATCGGCTCTTCCCCGTCACGGAAATACTCGGCCACGACATAATCGCCCTCCGCATCATCCGGCAGACGCGCGCCCGTAAACCGGTCGATCTTCAGGAAGTGACCGCCCGGCGGCACCTCGAACGGGCCGCCGCCATATGTCTTGATCGCCTCGGCCATGAACTCCTGAAACACCGGCCCGCACAAGGACGACCCATAAGCCCCGCGCCCCAGCCCGCGCGGCTGGTCATGCCCGATATAGCAGCCCGCCGCGATATTGCTGGTGAAACCCACGAACCACACATCGCGCGCATCATTGGTGGTCCCGGTCTTGCCCGCCACCGGCACCGGCAGGTTGATCGCGCCCGACGCGGTGCCGCGATCCACAACGCCCTTCATCATCGAGGTGAGCTGATAAGCCGTGACCGCATCCATCACCCGCTCGCGATCCGACACGATACGTGGCCCGCGCGCCTCGGGAATGGCGCGCGTGTCGCAATCGGTGCAGATGCGCGGATCATGCTTGAACACGGTCTTGCCATAGCGGTCCTGCACCCGGTCCACCAGCGTGGGTCGAACCCGTTCGCCACCATTGGCGAACATGGCATAGGCCGCCACCATGTTGTAAAGCGTGGTTTCCTCGGACCCCAGCGAATTGGCCAGGAACTGGCCCATATTGTCATAGACCCCGAAGCGTTCCGCGTAATCGGCCACCACGTCCATGCCCACTTCCTGCGCCAAACGGATCGTCATCAGGTTCCGCGACTGCTCGATCCCCGTGCGCAGCGGCGTCGGGCCGTAAAACTTGTTGGACGAGTTCCGGGGCCGCCACAGCCCTTGCGGCGTGTCGATCTCGATCGGCGCGTCGATCACGATGGTGGCGGGGCTGTAGCCACTGTCGAGTGCCGCGGCATAGACGAAGGGCTTGAAGCTCGAACCCGGCTGGCGCAGCGCCTGCGTCGCCCGGTTGAACACCGAATGCTGATACGAGAACCCGCCCTGCATCGCCAGGACACGGCCCGTGTCAACATCCATCGCCACGAACCCGCCCTGCACCTCGGGCACCTGCCGCAGGCTCCAGCGCGTGAACTCGCCCGCGTCATTGGTCATCTTGCGGACATGCACCACCTCGCCCGGCTCGAACGTGTCGAAGAAATTGCCGGGCAACCAGGCGATATCGGCGCGCGGCACCACATGCGGAGCGTTCTCGTCGGGGGCCACACCCTCGATGCCAAGCCGCATCTGCTGATCGGCGATCTCCAGCACCACCGCCGGATACCATGTGCCGTCCAGCACGATATCCCGCGCGACCTCGGCCCCGGCCAGCGCGGCGCGCCAGCTCTGCTCGTCCGCCAGCACCTCTTGCGGCAGCGTGATCCCGGTGCCCGTCCATCTGCCGCGCGCGCGGTCATAGGCCTCGAGCTGGCGGCGCAGGGCGATGGCCGCCTCAAGCTGCAGCTCGGGATCGATCGTCGCGCGCACGCTCAAGCCCCCGCTGAAAAACTCGCCCTCGCCGAATTCCTGGCTCAGCTGGCGGCGGATCTCGTCGGTGAAATAATCGCGTGGCGGCAATTCGGCGGAATAGGGCGAGAAATCCCCGTTCTGCACCGAGCGCAGGGGCTGTGCGACTTCGGCCTCATAGGTGGCCGCGTCCAGATAGCCGTTCTCGTGCATCTCCCGCAGCACGAAGTTGCGCCGTTGCAGCAGCCGGTCGCGATTGCGCACCGGATGGTAATCCGACGGCGCCTTGGGCATCGACGCAAGAAACGCCGCCTCATGCGGCGCCAGCTCGCGCAGCGACTTGTTGAAATAGGTCTGCGCCGCCGCCGTCACGCCATAGGAATTCTGCCCGAGGAAGATCTCGTTCAGATAAAGCTCGAGGATCTTCTCCTTGCTCAGCGTCTCCTCGATGCGCGTGGCAAGGATGATCTCCTTGATCTTGCGCTCGATCCGCCGGTCACCGGACAGCAGGAAGTTCTTCATCACCTGCTGCGTGATGGTCGAGGCGCCCCTGACTGTCTCACCACGGGTCTGCACCGCCTCCACCACCGCCGCCGCGATACCCCGCGCGTCATAGCCGCCATGCTGATAGAAATTCTTGTCCTCGGCGCTGATGAAGGCCTGTTTGACCATGACGGGGATATCCTCCGCCGGGGTGAACAGGCGCCGCTCGCGTGCAAATTCGTCGATCACGCGCCCCTCGCCGGAATAGATCCGGCTGATCGTGGGCGGGGTGTAATTGGCAAGCGACTCGTGACTGGGCAGGTCCTGCCCATAGATATGCAGCACCGCGCCGACGCTCAGCGCGACCATCATCAGCCCCAGGGTCATCAGGCTGAAGATCGTGCCGAAAAAGGTTCCTATCGCTCTGAGCACACGCACCCCCGGAGATTGTCACAGCCCCATATAGGCATCCCTCGACATCCCGTCAAAACACATCTTGCCCGACGTTTCGGAACGGCGCGTCACTGCCGCACCAGATCCGCGATCGCCGCATCCTCGGCGCGCCAGGCCTCCAGCGCATCCCTCAGCGCCTCGGCCATCTGCATCCGCCAGCCCGGATCGACAAGATTGGCAAGATCGCGCGGGCTCGACATGAACCCCAGCTCCAGCAGGGCCGAGGGGATATCGGGCGATTTCAGCACCGAAAACCCCGCATGGCGCAGCGGTCGCGAATGCAGCGGCAACCCCTTGCCCTCGATGCCCGCGCGCAGGTTTTCCGCCAGCCGCTCGGCGCGCGGCTGGGTCTCGATTCGCGCAAGATCCATCAGCACATCCGCCACGATATCGTCCTTGCCACTCAAATCGATTCCCGCAAGCAGATCGGTCCGGTTATGCCGCTCGGCCAGCGCCGCGCTGGCCTCGTCGCTGGCGCTGTCGGACAGGGTATAGACCGTGGCACCATGCGCGCGCCCCTCGCTCAGCGCATCCGCATGCAGCGACACGAACACATCCGCCCGCACCTGGTGCGCTATGGCGACGCGCTGCTCCAGCGACACGAAACTGTCATCCTGCCGCGTCAGCACCACCTCGAAGCCCCCCGCCCGCACCAGAACCTCCCTTAGTTCCTGTGCAAAGAGCAGCATCAGGTCCTTTTCCGTCAGCCCATCCACTTCGGCCCCCGGATCAATCCCGCCATGCCCCGGATCGAGCACCACCACCAGCGGGTTCTCGCCGCGCTGGCGTGGGCGCGTCTGGGCCTTCAGGCTCCGCTCCGGCAGATCCCATCCCGGCAGGTCCGGCGCCCCGGCGCCCGCGGCAAACGCCTGTGCGCTCACGGGCGTCAGCGACATCTCGAGCACAGCACCCCCGGTAACCTCGTCAATCTCGAGACCCACCCGGTCCAGCCCCAATGGCCCTGCCAGGTCCAGCACCATCCGCGACCAGCCGGGCCGAAAGCCGCCCACCCGGACCCGCTCGACCGCCTCGCTGCGATCGAGCGCATCGCCGTCGATGCCGCCCCAATCCACCTCGCGGAAATCCAGCACCACCCGTTCCGGCTCATCCAGCGTGAACACCCGGTAAGGCACACCCTGGCTCAGCGCCAGGCGCAGCCTCACCCCCTGCCCCTCGTCCGAAATCCCGCTGGCCTGCGGATCGAGCCGCGCCAATCCGCTGAACGCCCGATCCTGCGCCAGCACAGCATCCGACGAAAGGACCGCACACAGCCCCAGCACCCCCGCCAGAATCATCCTGATCATTCTGCTCATCCGCCGCTTTTCCGGTCGCTCTTGCCTGGCGCGAGCATAGCACCTGCGCCCCGCTTGCACAGCCCCCTTCATGCCACCGGCCCTTTCACCTCGCGGCTTCTTCTGGCCTCAAATATCCCGGGGGGTCCGGGGGGCTGGCCCCCCGGGCGGTCGCCCTCAGACGGCGCCGCGCTCGGCCATGAAGCGGCGCAGCCTTGCCAGCCCCTCCTCGATATCCGCCGTTGCGCGCGCATAGGAAAACCGCAGCGTGCCGCCGCCCCGCTCAGGGTCGAAATCAAGCCCCGGCGTGACCGCGACCCCGGCCTTGTCCAGGATCTCGGCCGCAAGGCTGCGGCTGTCATCGGTGATATGGCTCACATCGGCATAGACGTAAAAGGCGCCATCGGGGGGCGCGATCCGGTCGAAACCGGCCTTGGGCAGCCCCTCCAGCATCAGCGCGCGGTTGCGCCGGTAGACGGCCATGTTGGCCTCGAGCTCGCCTGTGCACTCCATCGCGGCCAGCGCCGCGACCTGGCTGGCATGGGGCGGGCAGATGAAAAGGTTCTGCGCCAGCCGCTCGATCACCCTGACATGATCCTCGGGCACCACCATCCAGCCGACCCGCCAGCCGGTCATGCTGAAATATTTCGAGAAGGAGTTGATGACATAGGCCTCGTCGGAAATCTCCAGCGCGCTCACCGCCTTCGCCTCGTATTCAATGCCATGATAGATCTCGTCGCTGATAAAGCTCGCGCCCTGCGCCCGGGCCGCCTCCATGAGCGCCGCCAGCGCCGCGCGGTCCAGCATGGTGCCCGTCGGATTGGCCGGGCTCGCCACCAAGAGCCCCGCGAGGTCCCGGCCCTTGAGGTCACTCGCCACCGGCTGCAGGCGGTTCTCCGCCGCCGTCTCGATATCCACCGGCTGCAGATCGAGCGCCCGCAGGATCTGCCGATAGCTGGGATAGCCCGGCGCACCGATGCCCACCCGGTCGCCCGCGTCGAACAGAGCGGTAAAAGCAAGGATGAAGGCGCCCGACGATCCCGGCGTGATGATCACGCGCTCCGGATCAAGGTCGAGATCGTACCACTCTCCGTAAAGCGCCGCGATCCGCCGCCGCAGCGCCGGCAGGCCAAGCGCCACCGTATACCCCATGGCATCCTCTTGCATGGCGCGCGCCAGCGCGTCTCGGGCGCCCTGCGGCGCAGGCGTGCCGGGCTGGCCCACCTCCATGTGGATGATATGCCGGCCCGCCTCCTCGGCGCGACGCGCGGCTTCCATCACATCCATCACAATAAAGGGATCGACGCCGGATCGGGTTGAGTTTCGCATGTCTTTCTTCCTAGAGTGGTGCTCGAGACGCCCAGCTTTCACTTGGAACAGGCCCCGCCGTCAATGCAGCTTATCCGCCTGATCGCCTTCTGCGCCCTGAGCGCCCTAATGGCCCTCACCCTTGCCAACCCGGCGCGGGCGCTGACGCTGTTGCGCGATCCCGACATCGAATACGCGCTCAAGCAGCTGGCCGAACCGGTGCTCAAGGCCGCCGGCCTCAGCCCGTCGCGCACCGACATTCTGCTGATCGATGACAGCAGCCTCAATGCCTTCGTGGTGGACCGCGACCACATCTTCATCCATTCCGGCCTGCTGCTCAAGATGCGCACGCCTGCGATGCTGCAATCGGTCATCGCCCACGAGGCGGCACATATCTCGAACGGTCACCTGATGCGTCGCCCCGTCAACATGCGCAACGCCCGCACCGCCGCAGGGCTCGGCGCGGCGCTGGCGGCAGCCGCGGCCATCGCCGCAGGCGCGGGCGAGGCGGCAGGCGCTGCCGCCATCGGCGCGCAGACCACCGCGCAGCGGCTCTTCTTCACGCATACACGCGCCGAGGAAAACGCCGCCGACCAGTCCGGCCTGCGCTACATGGCAGCCGCCGGCATCGACACGCGCGGCGCGGTCGAGGTGATGGACATCTTCCGCGGTCAGGAGGTGCTCAGCCTTGGTCGCCAGGACCCCTACGCGCGCACGCATCCCATGTCAGCCGACCGCTTTCGCGTGATCCAGCGTCTGGCCGAGGCCTATGCCAGCGAGACCCGCGCCAATCCCGCCGCCGATTACTGGTTCGCGCGCGCCAAGGGCAAGCTCTCGGCCTTCCAGCGTGCCCCGAAATGGACCCTCACCCGCGCCGGCGAAACCGGTTATGCCGATATCAAGCTGATGCGCCAGGCCATAGCCCATCACCGCCGCTCCGACACCTCAAGGGCCATCGCCGCCATCGACGCCGCGATCGCACAGCGCCCCAACGATCCCTTCTACTACGAACTCAAGGGCCAGATCCTGATGGAAAGCCGCCGCTTCGCCGCCGCCACCGCCGCCTATGGCCGCGCGGTCAATCTGGCGCCCGAAAACGCGCTGATCCTCGGATCCTATGGCCGGGCGCTGCTGGCCGAAGGCAAGGTGTCGCAGGCACAGGATTATCTCGAACGCTCGCGGTCCCGCGACGGGCGCGATTCCCGTGTCATGCGCGATCTGGCCGTGGCCCATGCCCGGCAGGGCAACAAGGGCATGGCCGCGCTGGTGACCGCCGAGCGCTACGCGATGTCGGGCCGGCTTCAGGATGCGGGCTTGCATGCACAGCGCGCCAGCGACATGCTGCCGCGCGGATCGACGGGCTGGCGGCGGGCGCAGGATGTGCTATCAGCCGCTCAAGCCGCCGAACAGAAACGGAGATAACCCAGATGAAATTCGCCCCCCTCGCCGCGCTGGCCACAGCCGCCGCCTTCGCCCTGCCCGCGCAGGCGCTCGATCTGTCGGACATGAGCACCGCCGAGCGCGAGGCGTTTCAGGCCGAGATACGCGCCTATCTTCTCGAAAACCCCGAAGTCATCATGGAGGCCGTGGCCGTTCTCGAACAGCGTCAGGCCCAGCAACAGGCACAGGCCGATGTCGCGCTGGTCGAAAACAACGCCGACGCCCTGTTCAATGACGAAAACTCGTGGGTCGGCGGCAATCCCGAAGGCGACATCACGCTGGTGGAATTCATGGATTACCGCTGCGGCTATTGCCGCCGGGCCTTCCCCGAGGTCGAAAACCTTGTGGAGCTTGACGGCAATATCCGCGTGATCGTCAAGGAATACCCGATCCTGGGCGAGCAATCCATGCTGGCCGCGCGCTTTGCCATCGCCACGCTTCAGCAAGCCGGCGACGAGGCCTACAAACAGGTCCATGACGCGCTGATGACCTTCAGCGGCGACATCACCGAAACCTCTCTGCGCCGCCTCGGGGACGGCTTCGGGCTCGATGTCGAGACGATCATGGGCCATATGGACAGCGACGCCGTGACAGATGTGATCGCCGCCAACCATGCGTTGGCGCAACGCATGAACATCACCGGCACCCCCACCTTCGTGATGCAGGACCAGATGCTGCGCGGCTATGTCCCGCTCGACGCCATGCAGCAGATCGCCGCCGACATCCGCGGCTGATGCCCCGTCCCCTTGCAAGGCTCGGCCTGCCGTTCGCGGCAGGCCTTTTTCTCTGGGCCAGCGCCGCCTCGGCCCAGACCGATTTTCGTGAGCTGACCCCCACCGAACGCGCCGTCTTCCACTCCCAGATCCGCGAAGCGCTTCTGGGCCTGCCGCGCCATCTTCTGCCCGATGCCCCCGCGCCTGCGCTCGATATCATGGGCGACGCCATCGCTCAGGATCTCTCCCGCCTCAAGGACAGCCGCTCTGCCCTCTTCTCGCCGGACCTGCCCGGCTTCGGCCCCGCCGATGCCGCTCTGACCGTGGCGCTCTTCACCGCGCCCGATTGCCCCGATTGCGCCGCCGCCGAAGCCGATCTGCGCCGCCTTGCCGAAACCCGCGATCTGCGCGTGACACTTCTGGACATCGACGCGCATCGCGATCTGGCGCAGGCGCTCGAGATCGACCTCGCCCCCTCCTATGTGCTGCCGGACATGATGCTGCGCGGACATATCCCCATGATCGTGATGGAACGCTACCTGCCGCAATAACGCCCCTTGGTGGCATGGCGAAGGTTATCCACAGGATATGGTTGACACAAAACGAGAACATGCATAGAACAAAGCGAAACGCTTCGATCGGAGTTTCGCATCATGCTGACCAAAAAACAGCTCGATCTACTGGCCTTCATCCACAAGCGCGTGCAGCGCGACGGCGTGCCGCCCAGTTTCGATGAAATGAAGGAAGCGCTTGATCTGCGCTCGAAATCCGGCATCCACCGGCTCATCACCGCGCTCGAAGAACGCGGATTCATCCGCCGTCTGGCGCATCGGGCCCGCGCGCTCGAAATCGTCAAACTGCCCGAATCCCTGGGCGGTGAGGCAAGCCATGGCTTCACCCCCCGGGTGATCGAAGGCGACAAGCCCTCTGCCCCCCAGCCCGCCAACAGCTACGGGGTCGATGCCTCGGACGTGATCGACGTGCCGATGATGGGCCGCATCGCCGCCGGTGTCCCGATCGAGGCGATTGCCCATGCCAGCCATAATGTCACCGTTCCCGGTTCGATGCTGTCCGGCAAGGGCGTCCACTACGCGCTCGAGGTGCGTGGCGACTCGATGATCGAGGCGGGCATCAACGATGGCGACGTGGTCATCATCCGCGAAACGAACACCGCCGATAACGGCGATATCGTCGTGGCCCTCGTCGAAGATCAGGAAGCGACATTGAAGAAATTCTACCGTCGCGGCAACGCCATCGCGCTCGAGGCGGCGAACCCGGCCTATGAAACCCGTGTCCTGCCCGAAGAGCAGGTCAAGGTGCAGGGCCGGCTTGTGGGCCTCATCCGCAGCTACTGATCCGCTTCCCCGGATCGCGCCCGCCTTGTGGCCGGGCTGTTCCAGAGCCGCGCGCCGGTGATCTCGCGCGCGGTCACCACCCTGACCCCATCGCGCCCCATCCGCAGCGCCATCGCGCCAGTCTCGCGCAGCGTTCCGGGATGCACCACCTGACAGGGCAAGGCGCGGTCCGGCTCGACCGACAGCACCAGCCAGTCATGGCCCTCGCAATCGCGCAGGCTGTCCACCGCCCGCCGCCCATGCACCGCCAGCAGGCGGATCTCTCCCGGCATCACCTGCGACCAGCGCGCATGGGCCGCCGCCTGATCGGCGGCATCGCCGTCATTCTCCAGCCAATTCTGCGCGATGAAACCCGCGCCCTTCTCCCGGCTCAAGGCCCGCCCCTCCGGGGTCATCACCCCGACCAGCGCACCGCTATCGGCGATCAGCACCTGCGGCCGCTCCGCCACCAGCCACAGGACCCCGCTCACCAGCACCGGCGCCAGCCCCGCCAGCCGCCCCCACCCGCGCCACAGCATCACGAACAGAACGCCCACCGCCATCAGCGGCAGGACCAGCGGGCCGGGGCTGACCACCGTGCCGCGTGCGCCGGGCCAACCGGCCACCCAATGCGCCACCCACAGGATCCAGTCGAGCCCAAGCCCCATCACCCAAAGCGCCAGCCATTCCAGCCCCACGGGCATCAGGCATGCCGCCACCACCGCCGCCGGCATCACCATCACCCCCATCAGCGGCACGCTCATCAAGTTGGCGATCAGCCCGAAATGCGCGAACTGGTTGAAATGCGCCGCCGCAATCGGCGCCGTGGCGATCCCCGCTACAAAGGACGACACCAGCACCGACACCGCCCCCCGCATCCAGCGCGGTCCAAGCGGCACGTCATGATCCCGCAACCACCCATAGCCTGCCACCAGCGCCGTGGTCGCCGCGAATGACATCTGGAACCCCGGCCCCAGCAACGCCTCTGGGCGCAGCAACAGCACGATCACCGCCGCAACCGCGACCGACCGCAGCGACAGCGCCCGCCGGTCCAGCATCACCGCCACCAGCGCCACCGCGACCATCACAAAGGCCCGCTCGGTGGCCACATTGCCCCCCGACAGGCCCAGATAGACCGCCGCCGCTGCCAGCGCCATCACCGCCGACAGCTTCTTGGCGGGCACCCTCAGCCCCAGAACCGGCACAGCGGCAAAGCCCAGCCGGAACGCGCCGAAAACGAACCCCGCCAACAAGCCCATATGCAGCCCCGAAATCGCCAGCAGATGCGCGAGGTTTGTGACCCTCAGCGCCGTCAGCGCCTCCTGCCCGATGCCCGACCGGTCCCCTGTCATGATCGCCGAGGCAAAGGCTCCCGTCTCCCCCGGCAAGGCCGCCTGAATACGCGCCGACATCGCCATGCGCGCCTTGAACATCCACAGCCCGCGCTCGGGCGGCGCCAGCCCCACGACCGGCGTGCGCGTATATCCCACCGCGCCAAGCCGCAAGAACCACGCGTGACGCTGAAAATCAAAGCCCCCCGGCTCCACCGGACCACCGGGCGGCGACAGATGCGCGGTCATCATCACCCACGCCCCCGGCGCAAGCGTCGTGCCGCCCTGTTCCCCATGCAGCGAAATGCGCACCCGCTCGGGCGTGCGGCGGGGCGGCACATCGCGCAACGTCACCCGGTCCAGCGTCAGCCGGATCGCATCCGATGCCGACCGGTCGATGCCCACGATCCGCCCCTCCACCGGCCCGTAATAGCGCCAGCCCAGCACCGGCCCCTCCACCTGATGCGCCCGCGCGCCCGCCACGCACACCCCCACAGCCATCACGATCACCGCCCAGCCAAGCGGCATCCAGACCGCCCCGAACCAGCGCGCGCTCACCGCCAACAACAGCGCCACCGCACCAAGGACCGCATAGACCCACGGCTCCGGCTCGACCGTGAGCGCGAAATACCCGCCCGCCCCCGCCGCAAGACAGACCGGCACCCACGGAAACAGATGTCCCCGCTGCGCCAGCCACACCGCTTCCAAAGCGTTTTGCGAAAAAGCCGGAACACGGATTTTCGCGAAACGCAGTGCGCCGTTCAATCGTTGCTCGCGGTCCGCCTTTGGCCGATGCCTCAGTTTAAAGGCAGACCGCTTGAGTGACGCCCACGGTGCCAAGTCTTGTCTCCCATTCGCCGCCCCGATAGACAGGCGCCAAAGCTAGGCCCAACTCGGTTACCGAAAGGTTAATGCCGCCCATGTCCCAGACAATCGTGACCCGCTTCGCCCCCTCGCCCACGGGCTTTCTGCATATCGGCGGCGCGCGTACCGCCTTGTTCAACTGGCTTTACGCCCGCGGCCGCGGCGGCAAGTTCCTCTTGCGCATCGAAGACACCGACCGCGCCCGCTCCACCCCGGAGGCGACACAGGCGATCCTCGACGGCATGGCATGGCTCGGCCTCGATCATGACGGCGACGCGATCAGCCAATATGCGCGCGCCGACCGCCACCGCGAGGTGGCGCTCGAACTGCTCGACAAGGGCGCGGCCTATAAATGCTTCGCCACCCAGGACGAAATCGAGGCCTTCCGCGAAGCCGCCCGCGCCGAGAACCGCTCGACCCTCTTCCAAAGCCCGTGGCGCGACGCCGACCCCTCCAGCCATCCCGACGCGCCCTATGTCATCCGCATCAAGGCCCCCCGCGACGGCGCCACCGTGATCCGCGATGAGGTGCAGGGCGATGTGACCATCCGCAACGATCAGCTCGACGACATGGTGCTGCTGCGCTCGGATGGCAATCCGGTCTACATGCTCGCCGTCGCGGTGGATGATCACGACATGGGCGTGACCCATGTGATCCGCGGCGACGATCACCTTAACAACGCCGCCCGCCAGATGATGATCTACACCGCGATGGGCTGGCCCGTGCCGGTCTATGCCCATATCCCGCTGATCCACGGGCCCGACGGCAAGAAACTCAGCAAGCGTCACGGCGCGCTTGGCGTCGATGAATACCGCCGCATGGGCTATCCCGCGGCCGGGATGCGCAATTACCTCGCCCGCCTCGGCTGGAGCCATGGCGATGACGAATTCTTCACCGACGCGCAGGCGCAAGAATGGTTCGACCTGTCGGGAATCGGCAAATCCCCGGCCCGCTTCGACGTCAAGAAACTCGAAAATCTCTGCGGACAACATATCGCAACTTCCGACGATGCTGCGCTGCTGCATGAACTGCAGGATTATCTTTCGGCCACTGGTCAGCCCCCCCTGACAGATGCGATACTTTCGCGGATGCAGGCGGGTATGTACTGCCTCAAAGAGCGCGCAAAGACCTTCCCGGAACTTCTTGATAAAGCGGAATTTATCTTGGCCGAACGTCCGATCTCGCCCGAGCCGAAAGCCGCGGCGCAACTCGATGATGTATCCCGTCGTATACTGAAAGAATTGACGCCGCATCTGCAAACTGCTACGTGGACGCGCGACGATCTTGAGACGCTCGCAAAGCACTTTGCCGAATCTCACAATACCACCTTCGGCAAGCTTGCGGGCCCTCTCAGGGCCGCTCTGGCGGGGCGCAGTGCCACACCGAGCGTGTTCGACATGATGCTTGTGCTCGGGCGGGATGAAACCATCGCCCGCCTGTCCGATGCCGCCGCCGAGGCCGGTTAACCGTCTCGAAAGGCCGACTGTAATATGCTGCCCAAGGGCGCCTGAGGCGCGGGCAAGAAGAGGGAGACTCCCATGGCTGAGACCAAGGCACCCGCCAAGCTGCTGATCAATGGCAATGAATACGACCTGCCGGTCTATGCCGGCACCGCCGGGCCCGATGTGATCGACATCCGCAAGCTCTATGGGCAGGCTGGCGTGTTCACCTATGACCCCGGCTTCACATCCACCGCCAGCTGCGACAGCACCATCACCTATATCGACGGTGACAAGGGCGAATTGCTGCATCGCGGCTATCCGATCGACCAGCTGGCCGAGAAATCGCATTTCCTCGAAGTCTGCTACCTGCTGCTCTATGGCGAATTGCCCACCACCGCGCAGCTCGAGGATTTCGAGACCCGCGTGACCATGCACACCATGCTGCACGAACAGATGATGTACCTGTTCCGCGGCTATCGCCGCGACGCGCATCCGATGGCCATCATGGTCGGCGTGGTCGGCGCCCTGTCGGCCTTCTACCACGATTCCACCGACATCTCCGATCCCTGGCAGCGCGAAGTGGCCTCGATCCGGATGATCGCCAAGATGCCGACCATCGCGGCCAACGCCTTCAAATACACGCTCGGTCAGCCCTTCGTCTATCCGCGCAACGATCTGGACTACGCGTCCAATTTCCTGCGCATGTGCTTTGCCGTCCCCGCCGAGGATTACGTGGTCAACCCGATCCTCAGCCGCGCGATGGACCGCATCTTCACGCTGCATGCCGATCACGAACAGAACGCCTCCACCTCGACGGTGCGTCTGGCCTCGTCCTCGGGCGCCAACCCCTTTGCGTGCATCGCCGCCGGCATCGCCTGCCTCTGGGGTCCGGCCCATGGCGGCGCCAATCAGGCCTGCCTCGAAATGCTGCGCGAAATCGGCACGGTCGACCGCATCCCCGAATATATCGCCCGCGCCAAGGACAAGGACGATGATTTCCGCCTGATGGGCTTCGGGCACCGCGTCTACAAGAACTTCGATCCGCGCGCCACGGTCCTCAAGCAATCCGCCGACGAAGTGCTCGATCTGCTCGGGGTCGAAGATAACCCGACCCTGCAAGTCGCCAAGGAACTGGAAAAAGCCGCCCTCGCCGATCCCTATTTCGTCGAGAAGAAGCTCTTCCCGAATGTCGATTTCTATTCCGGCATCATCCTCGAGGCGATGGGCTTCCCCACGTCGATGTTCACACCGATCTTCGCGGTGTCGCGGACCATCGGCTGGATTTCGCAGTGGAAGGAAATGATCAGCGATCCGCAGCTCAAGATCGGCCGCCCCCGCCAGCTCTACAAGGGTGCGGCACTGCGCGACTACGTCGATATCGAGAACCGCTGACCCCCTCATCAGTACGACATCAGGCCGGGATGCGCGCGCATCCCGGCCTTTTTTGCGACCATACTCCTAAAATTGTCTGCAAATTGAGCCTGAACCCCCTTGGGGAATTCACCGCGCCTTAACCGCGCCTCTGCGATCACTGCCCTGGTTCCCTTGGCAACGCGGAGTTCCTCGTCATGGCCGTTTTCGCACTCCTTCTGCTCGTCGGGGCGTCGCTCGCGACACTGGTGGGGCTGTCCGGATCGGATGAGGATGGCATCCTGCCCGGCAACACGGACGACGATACGCCCCTGATCGATGGCACCCCCGGCCCCGACACGCTGCAGGGGGATGCTGGCGATGACCTGCTGGTGGGCCGGGCCGGCGACGATCTTCTGTCGGGTGGCGCGGGCAATGACTGGCTTTTGGGTCTCGACGGGGACGATATACTTCAGGGCGGTGTCGGGCGCGACGTGCTCATCGGCGGCGAGGGCGGGGACACGATGATCGGCGGCGCGGGCGACGACTTCATCGAAGCCGCCAACATTCTCGACGAAAGCGCGCTGATCGCCTCACTCGACGGGCTTGGCTCCTTTGCCGACATCGCCTTCCGCTACGCCCTTCCCGCCCTCTCCGATCAGGGCGATGAGATCGATCTGGGCGCCGGCAACGACACCGTCGTCGCCGGCAGCGACGACAGCGTGACAGGCGGCGACGGGGACGATGAATTCGCCTTGGGCGACTGGATCGAAGGCGGCCGCCCCGTCCTGATCGAGGATTTCGATCTGGCCGAGGATCTCATCACCTTCATCTCCGCCTCGGACCAGCCCACGCCCGAGCTGACGGTCGAACGTGACACGATCACCGGGCTCACAACGCTCAAGGCCGATGGTCAGGCTGTCGCCGTGCTCCGCAACGCCAGCCCCGAATTTTCGCTGCGCAACGTGGCAGTGGGGCGCTACGCTGCCTGACTCGTCGTGACTCGTCCTGACGCGCCCCGTCCCGGCCCGCTCCGCAGATTGTCGCCCGTTCGGCGACAATGATCTGCACCGCTGATATTGTCATTCTTGGCGCGCAATATAGCCCTTATTTATTCCACCTTTATGCCACATTCTCCAAGACTCGACCGGTCCCGCGAATTATGATGCCTCGTGTTTAACGAGTACAAGCGGAGGTTGTTATGCTTGGTATTGTTCTTCTCAGCCTGTTGGGCATCGGGGCCACGGCAGGTCTCATCGCGGAATTCACGGATGACGACGATGATAACAACAACGCCTTCTTCCAACCCCCCCGCCCCGGCGATGACGCCACACCCGAGGATCCCGGCACCAACCTGAACGACATGATGACCGGCACCGATGGCGATGACACCATCGAAGGCAGCGATAGCGCCACGGTCAACGCAGGTGCTGGCGACGACATCGTCACCGGCAATGCCGGCGCCGATTCCTTGAGCGGCGAGGCCGGCAATGACCGGCTTTCGGGTCTGGCCGGCGACGACGTCCTGTCCGGCGGCGACGGCAATGACGACATCTTCGGCAGCGATGGCAACGATATCGGCTTCGGCGGCGCGGGCGACGACCTGATCTGGGGCGGCTCGGACGACGATATTCTGGCGGGCGGCGCAGGCGCCGATACGCTGATGGGCTCCTCCGGCGATGACATCCTGATCGGCGCCCTGACGCCCCTTGACGCAGAGCTCGCCCCCGATATCGCCACCGCCATCGCGAATGGCGGTCTGACCCTGACGGCACTGGACGTGTTCAACCCCGAAGGCGATGCCGATGCCGGTGACACGCTCATGGGCGGGTTCGGCGACGATATCCTCGTCGTCGGCAGCGAGGACAGCGCCACGGGCGGCGACGGATCGGACATCTTCACTCTCGGCGACTGGATCCAGGATGGCCGCAGCGCCGAGATCACCGATTACGACGCCGCCGATGACCAGATCATCGTCGCCTATCAGGGCAGCACGCCCACCGTCACCATCGCCGATGACGGCGCCTCGAACGCGCTTATCCAGCTCGACGGCGTCACCATCGCTAGCGTCACCGGCGCCGCAGCGTCGCTCACGCTGTCCGACATCGTGCTGTCCGCCGTCGGCCCCGATGGCGGGCCAGCGGGCGATACCCGCCTCGGCTCAGACGGTCCCGACGACATCGAAGGCAGCGCCGGCGAGGATCTGATCGCCGGCAATGACGGCAACGATTCCATCACCGGACTGGCCGGCGCCGACATCCTGCGCGGCGGCCTTGGCGATGATCTGATCGACGCCGGCGCCGACGATGATCGGGTGTTCGGCAATGACGGCAACGACACGATCCTTGGCGGGGCTGGTGACGACTTCCTGCGCGGCAGCGACGGTGATGACCAGATCACCGATACCGAGGGCGCCGACATCATCTTCGGCGATCTGGGCAATGACGTGATCCTCGGCAGCGCCTTTGGCACTCTCGCCACGCCCGCAGCCCTCGATTTCTCGGCAGATACCGACACGGTGGGCGATCAGCTGGATGGCGGCTTCGGCGATGACACGATCTATGCCGGGCTTGATGACACGCTGACCGGCGGCGACGGCAGCGACACCTTCGTGACCAGCGATATCGTGGCGGGGGACACCAATATCACCATCACCGATTTCGATGTCACCCAGGATCTGCTCGTCATCTCGGTCGATCCGGCGGCACCGTCGGCGCTGTCCATCACCTATACCCCAGGCGCCTCATTCGGCAGCATCGATGCAAATGTCCTGCTCGATGGCGATCTGGTGGCCTTTGTCGAAGGTGTGGGCCTCGCCTTCACCGCGTCCAACGTGACCCTGCAGCCGCGCAGCTGACGCATATAGCGCGACCCTCCGGGACCGGCGGCACCCAAGGCGCCGGCGGTCCCTGTCCGCTCAGCGCCCCTCGTATTTCGCCGGGCGCTTCTCAAGGAACGCCACAACACCTTCCTTGAAATCGCGGGTGGTGCCGCACACCCCCTGCAACCGCGCCTCCAGATCAAGCTGGGCGTCGTAATCGTTGGCCCAACTGCTGCGGATCGCTTGCTTCAACTGCCGGTAAGCCACCGTCGGCCCCTTGGCCAGATGCGCGGCCCGGCCCTGCCAGTGATCGGCGAACGCCTCCTCAGGCACCGCCTCCCAGATCATGCCCCAATCGCTGGCCTGCCGGGCACTCACCGGCTCGGCGAACAACGCAGCCCCCATCGCCTTGGCCGCCCCCATCTGACGCGGCAACCAATAGGTGCCGCCCGCATCCGGAATAAGCCCGATCCGCGTGAAGGCCTGCAGGAAATAGGCCTTCTCCGACGCGATCACCACATCGGCGGCCAGCGCCAGATTGGCCCCCGCCCCCGCCGCAGCCCCGTTCACCGCGCTGATCGTCGGCACCGGGCACTCTCCAATGGCGCGCAGCATCGGCTCGTATTCGTCGCGCAGCACCCGCTCCAGATCCATGTTGGCCGCAGTCCCGCTATCGCTCAGATCCTGCCCCGAGCAAAAGCACTTGCCATTCCCGGTCAGCACCAGCACCCGCGCCTGCCGCCCGGCCCGGCCCACCGCATCGGTGATCTCGGCCCGCATTTGCGTGTTGAGCGCGTTCATCTTTTCCGGCCGGTCCAGCCGCAAGATGGCCACGTCATCCACGATATCGAGGGTGATTGTCTGATACTCTGTCACGGGTCTGTTCCTCCGGGCTGTGTCGGGGCTGTGTCGCCCCAGTCAAACCCGATTTCGCCGCTCAGGGAAAGCCGAACCGCGCGTCAGTCCTTCATGATCTCGCGCAGACGCTCCGCCTCGTGCTGGCTCAACACGTCCTTGGGGCCTTCCTCGACCTGTGATCGCCGCCGCAGATAGGTCCAGCCGATCCCGGCCCCCACCAGCAGCATCATCGGCCCCGCCAGCCACAGCACCAGGTTCGCGCCCGTCGCCTTGGGCTGCAACAGCACGTATTCGCCATAGCGGTCCACGATGAACTGCACGACCTCTTCGTTGCTGTCACCCTCCACCAGCCGCTCACGCACCAGAAGCCGCATGTCTCGCGCCAATTCCGCGTTGGAATCGTCGATGCTCTCGTTGCGGCACACAAGACAGCGCAGACCGCCCGAAATCTCCCGTGCCCGCTCTTCGAGCTGCGGATCGTCCAGCATTTCATCGGGCTGCACAGCCCCCACCGGCGCCCAGAAAAGGCAGAGCACCAGTCCAAGGATCAGGCGTTTCATTCCGCCGGCACCCCGCCCGCAACAGTCGGCGTCTTGCGAGCGCCCGCAGCGATCCGATAGCGCCGGTCCGACAGGCTCAGCGCGCCGCCAAGCGCCATCAGGATAGAGCCACCCCAGATCCAGTTGGCCAGCGGCTTGTAATAGGTCCGCACCGCCCAACCGCCATTGCTCTGCGGATCGCCGATCACAACATAGACATCCCGCCAGAACCCGATATCCAGCGCCGCCTCGGTGGTGGGCATCCGCGCCACGGGATAGAACCGCTTCTCAGGGTAAAGCGTGGCGATCTCGGTGCCGTCGCGCGACAGGCTCACCTGCCCCATGGTCGAGACATAGTTCGGCCCCTGCACCTCCTGCACATCCTCAAGAACCAGCGTGAAGCCCGACAATTCGAAACTCTCGCCCTCCTGCACCACGCGGATATCCTCGGTCTTCCAGGCCATCATCGCCGCGACCCCGGCAATCGTGATGCCGAACCCGGCATGCGCCACCGCCTTGCCCCAATCCGCCCTCGGCAGACGCGCCAGACGGCCAAGCCGGTTCTCACCGCGCCCGGTCCGGCTCCACAGATCGACAGCCGCCCCCGACACGAGCCACGCCGCAAGGAACAGACCCACCGGACCAAGCCCGCTGCGCCCGGTCTGCATCGCCCAGGCCAGAACGCCAATGGCCACCGACAGCACGAACACCAGCCGCAAGGGCCGGATCGCCTTGCTCAAGGCGCCACGCTTCCACGGCAGCATCGCGCCCACCGGCAAGAGCAGGCCAAGCGCCACCATGAACGGCGTGAATGCCATGTTGAAGAACGGCGCACCCACGCTCAGCTTGCGGTCGAACAGCATTTCACTGACCAGCGGCCAGATCGTGCCGACGAACACCACAAAGGCCGACACCGCCAGCAGCACGTTATTGGCCACCAGGAACGATTCCCGGCTCACCACCGAAAACACGCCCTTGGCCTGCAGCACATTGGCCCGCGCCGCAAACAGCGTCAGACCACCCAGCATGAAGACCGCCGTGATCATCAGCAGGAACATCCCCCGCTCAGGGTCCGTGGCGAAGGCATGCACCGACGTCAGCACCCCCGACCGGGTGATGAAGGCCCCGATCATCGAAAAGCCGAAGGCGATGATCGCCAGCAGGATGGTCCAGCTTTTCAGCGATTCGCGCTTTTCCACCACAATCGCGGAATGCAGCAGCGCAACGGCGATCAGCCACGGCATGAAGCTCGCATTCTCGACCGGGTCCCAGAACCAGAAACCGCCCCAGCCCAATTCGTAATAGGCCCACCAGCTGCCCAGCCCGATCCCGATGGTCAGGAAAATCCACGCCGCCAGCGTATAGGGCCGCACCCACCGACCCCAGGCCGCATCCACGCGCCCCTCAATGAGCGCCGCCACCGCGAAGGAGAACGTCATCGAAAGCCCGACATAGCCGAGATAAAGAAACGGCGGATGGAACGCGAGGCCCGGATCCTGCAACAGCGGGTTGAGATCCTGCCCATCAAAGGGCGGCACCTGCATCCGCAGGAACGGGTTCGAGGTGAACAGGATAAAGGCGAAGAACGCCACCCCCACCATCGCCTGCACCGACAGCACCCGCGCCTTCAAGGTCGGCGGCAGGTTGCCCCCGAACCATGCCGCGAACGCCCCGAACAGCGTCACGATCAGCACCCACAGCAGCATCGAGCCTTCGTGATTGCCCCAGACGCCGGTGATCTTGTAGAGCAGCGGCTTGTCCGTATGGCTGTTGATCGTCACCAGTCGGACCGAGAAATCCGACATCACGAACGCATAGGTCAGCGCCGCAAAGGATGCCGCCGTCAGCAGGAACTGCACATTCGCTGCAGGCGCCGCCACCGCCATCCAGCCCGGCCATCGCCGATGCGCGCCGACAAGGGGAACAATCGCCTGAACACAGGCGACAAGGAAGGCGAGGATGAGGGCGAAGTGGCCAAATTCTATAATCATGCGTCTATAATAGTCCTTTTCCCGCCCCCGGGCCAACGGGATTCGACAGCGGCGCAGGATCACATTGTCGCGGGTCCCCGGCGCCTCAGCGCTCCACCGCCCGGAAATGCCGCCGCCATTCCGCCAGCGCGGGGTTGTCCGAGGGCCGCACCGCCTCGCGCGCCAGATCGGCATCCTGCCCGCTTGCCGCCACACCGGGGCTTTGCGCCTCAAGCGTTCCAAGCCGTGCCAGACCCTCGGTCACCTGCGGCACGCGCGCCATCGTCGCCGCGATCGAGCGTTGGAACTCCTGGCCCTTCAACTGGTGCCGCGCCCCGAAATAGAAGCTGACGATCACCCCCAGAAGCCACCACAAGGGCTCCGGCACCAGCGCGATCCCCTGCATCCGTGCCGCAAACCAGACCGGATCGACCATCGCCCCCACGAACAACCCCAGCGTACCAAGCGCCATCGCCGGGCGCGGCAGGCGATTGACCCCGTCCATGATCCGGTCGAACAGCCCGCGCTCGGGCGGCGCGAATTCGGCCCCGAACTGCTCCAGAGCCTGCGACCGCCGTTCCGCCTCCCGCGCGGCCCCGGCCTCGGCGTTTTCGCGAAACACCTGCGCGGTCTCGGCCAGCACATTGCGCCACGACCCGAAAACCAGCCCCAAAATCGTCTCGATCAACCCCATGACGCCACCCTGTCCCGAAAATCCGCCTCGCTCAGATGAAAGCGCGGCGTGATGAACTCCTCCGCGCGCCGGATCCAGCCACCCTTGCCGCCATTGCGGGCGCGTGCGAATTTCCGGCTCGCGGGCCGCTGATCCGCCAGCCTCAGGTAATAATTCCGCCGCGCGATCCCGTAGGCATCGGCCAGAAAATCCGGCGCCGCGCGCCATGCGGCATGGGCCGCCGCCTCGGTCTGCGGGCCGATCACCCCGTCAACAGCCACCTCATGCCCCATCTCTTGCAACAGCCGCTGCAGGATGCGCACCGCATTGACGCCTGCATTCACATACATGTCGAACACGCTGGCCTGCAGCACATCGGGCAAGACCTCGATCCGCGTGCGCCGGTAATACTGCTCGATGAAAATCGCCTCGGCCCTGTCGCGCGTCATCGCGCGCACATCGGCCACATCCACATCCCCGTCCCGATCCAGATCAAGCCCAAGCCGGCGCATCGTATGGATCGTGACGCCATGTTTAGTGGCGCCCCCCGGATCGTCGGGATCATCCACAAAGCCGCCCTCTCGGGCGACGATCTCTCGGGCGATCTTTGCGATATCCGGCATGTCGGCTGGCCCTCCTTGGCGCCTGTCATGAACGACAGGCCAAGGATCGCGCCGATTGGTTAACGCCGTCCTGCAGCACCGTGCGCACTTGGCACGGCCGCACCGGACCTCAAATCTGGATCAGCTTCCGCTGGCCCCCTCGATGGGGCGGATATTGCCCTCGGGGTCCTTGTAGACGCCCTGTTCCTTCAGCGCGTCCACCACTTCCTTGGGCATGTAGGTCTCGTCATGCTTGGCCAGGATCTCCGACGCCACAAAGACGCCGTCCTGAAACGAGCCGGTGCCGACCATGCCCTGATTCTCCTCGAAAAGATCGGGCAGAACCCCCTTGTAGGTCACCGTCACAACGCCCCCGCCATCGGTCACGTTGAAGCGTACCGTCTCGCCTTCGCCGCGCACGATGCTGCCCTCTTCGACAAGCCCGCCGATGCGGAACACTTCCGTGGGGCTCGGCGGCTCGGCGATCACCTGGCTGGGCGAGCGGAAGAAATTGATCCCGTCGCGCATCGCATAGCCGATCAACCCGGTCGAGATCACCAGAGCCACCGTCGCAACGGCGATAATCTGGATACGGCGTTTCTTCTTGAGCGATTTCATGGCGCGACCCGTTCAGATCAAGGAAAGACCGGGGCCAGCATCAGACCTTCGGTTTCCTGAATATCTAGCATCAGGTTGGCATTCTGCAAAGCCTGACCGCTGCTACCTTTTGTCAGGTTATCCAAAGCCGCGATCACCAGCGTCTTGCCGGGGATGCGGTCAGCCACCACGCCGATATGGCAAAAGTTGCTGCCCCTCACATGTCGGGTGCTCGGCGCCTCGCCCATCGGCAAAAGCTCGATGAACGGCTCTCCTTCATAAGCTTCGGCCAAGGCCGCATGGATCGCACCCGCCTCACCCTTGACATAACCGGTGGCCAGAATGCCCCGGTTCGCCGGGATCAGATGCGGGGTGAACTGGATGCGCACGTCGCGCCCGGCAATCGCGCTGAACTCCTGATCGAACTCGCCCAAATGCCGATGCGTGCCGCCCACCGCATAGGCGTGATAGCCCTCGCTCAATTCGGCATGCAGCAGATTTTCCTTGAGCGACCGGCCAGCCCCCGACACGCCGCATTTGAGATCGAGGATGATATCGTCCAGATCGATCACCCCCGCCGCAATCAGCGGGCGCAGGATGTATTGCCCTGTCGCCGCGTTGCAGCCCGTGCCCGCCACCAGCCGTGCGGCGCGGATCTCGTCACGGTAGAACTCGGTCAGCCCATAGACCGCCTCTTTCTGCAACTCGGGTGCGGCATGGGCGTTGCCATACCACCGCTCATAGGCCGCAGGATCGCGCAGCCGGAAATCCGCGCTCAGATCGACGATCTTCAGATCGCGTGGCAGCGCGGCGATCACCTCTTGGCTCGTCTTGTGCGGCAGCGCGCAGAAACACAGGTCGATCCCGGCAAAATCGATCTCGTCGATCGTGACCAGCTTCGGCAAGTCCAGATGCCGCAGATGCGGGAACACCTGCGCCATGCTCTGTCCCGCCTTCGAGTTGGCCGCCAGCGCCACGATCTCCATCTGCGGATGGGTGGCGATCAGCCGGACAAGCTCGGCCCCGGTATAGCCGCTGGCGCCCAGAATGGCGATCTTTCGGGTCATGTCGGACTCCTGCAATTTGTCGGCAGTTGCGTACAGGCTGGACACAATAATGCCAAGAGGCGCCTCGGTTCGTCCCAAACCCGCGTAGGTTTGGTACGGATCGTACGAAACCCCGCTCAGGCGGCGCTGAAGATGATTTCCCGGCGCAAAAACTGCGTGGCCCGGCTCGAGACCCGCTTGGGATCACCGGTGGTCAGAAACGCCGCCTCGGTCCCCGACCCCAGCATCGCGGGATGGCGCGTCAGGTAATCGGCAAGGCTTTCCGCCACCAGATTCGCCTGGCTGTAGACCTGCACATCCGGCCCCAACGCATCCTGAAAAACGTTTTGCATCAAGGGGTAATGGGTGCAGCCAAGGATCGCGGCCTCGGGATTGGGCATCTTGCGCTTGAGCGCATCGACATGGCTGCGCACCAGCGCCTCGGCCAGAATCATGTCGCCCTCTTCGATGGCGTCCACCACGCCCCCGCAGGCCTGCGCCTCCACATCGACCCCAATCGCGCGGAACGCCAACTCCCTCTGAAACGCCCGGCTGCTCACCGTCGCCGGCGTCGCAAACAGCGCCACATGCTTGACCGCCACCTCTCGCGGCGGCGAGTTGTCGCCCCATTGCCGCTCGGTAAGTGCTTCAATCAATGGAACAAAAACGCCCAGCACCCGCTTGTCGCGGGGCACCCAGTTTTCCTGCATCCGGCGCAGCGCCGCCGCACTCGCGGTGTTGCACGCCAAAATCACCAGATCGCAGCCCGCATCCCATAACCGGGAGACCGCTCTGGTTGTCAAATCGTAAACATCATCGGCATCGCGCACCCCGTAAGGCGCGTGTGCGTTGTCCCCGAAATAGACGAAAGGCACATCCGGAAGGCGCTTTTCCACCGCGTCCAGAACCGTCAGGCCACCCAGCCCGCTATCGAAAATTCCAACCGCCATAGCCTGTTGCGCCCTTGCGAATTCATTCGAATTCGAACCCGGTCATCGTCGGATCGACCGGCCCCGGGCTTAGCTCATACGTCTTGTGGCGTAAAAAAGCCATAAGGGATTTCGTGTCCCCCTTGCGCGCCTGCAAGGCGTCGCGGTCGATCGGATCGCCCACCACAACCCGCACGGATGTATCCACCCGTTTGCGGAACTCCTTGATAAGAAGGCCCATTCTCAAGGTGTAATGCAGATGACTGGCCAGCTGGAACAGCCGGCTGGTATGTCCGTCAAAGAAGATCGGCACCACGGTCGCATCCGACTTGGCGATCATCCGCGCCGTGAACCCCCGCCAGCCCGGATCCATCGGCTGCGCAAAGGGCTTGGCCGCCGTGCTGACCGTGCCCCCCGGAAAGATCCCGATCGCCCCGCCCTGCCCCAGATACTCCAGGGCGGTCTTGCGCGTCTCGAGGTTGAGCTTCACCGCCTCTTTCGTCTCGTCGAAATTGATCGGCAGAATCACCTTGTTCAGATCCTCCGCCTTGCGGAAAACATGATGCGCCAGAATGCGAAAATCGCCCCGGGTCTGGCTCAGGATGTGGCCCATCATTAACCCATCCAGAATCCCGTAAGGATGGTTCGCGATCACGATCAGCGGGCCGGTTTTCGGGATGCTTTGCAGACTGCCGCCCACAACATCCAGTGTCAGGCCGTAGCGCTCCACCATCACCTGCCAGAAATCGCGCCCGCCTGCCACCTCGTGCTCATAGCCGCGCGCGCGTTTGATAAGGCCGATCCGCCCGGTCATGTTCTCCATCGCGCGAATCATCGCCCGCCCCCCGCGCGTCTGCGCCGAGTGCGCATAGCTGATATCCCGCGCGATATGCCTGTGCTGCTGCATGGTCACGATCCCCGCCTCACCGACGGCCCTGTTAGGAAGTCACGACCCTTGTGACCAGCCACGATGAATTTTTTATGACATTTATTCCGCCGCCTGTTCCAGCGGCGTCCCTCCCGCGCGGATCGCCGCCAGAAGCGTCTCCCGCTCCTTGGCCGCGCGCGCCTCGTTGGCCTGTTTGACCGGACCGAAGCCTCTGATTTTCAACGGCAATTCGGCAAGCGCCACGATCGCGTCGCGGGTCTTGTCGGTCAGCTTGGGCAGCACCTCGCCAAGGTCGCGCTCATATTGGCGGATCAGCGCGCGCTCCATCTTGCGCTCGGCTGTATAGCCGAACGGGTCCACCGGCGTCCCGCGCACCCATTTCAACCCCGCCAGCACCCGCATCGGCCGCTCCATCCACGCACCGAATTCACGCTTCTGCGGACGCCCATCCGGACCCTTGCGCGCCAGAAGCGGCGGCGCCAAGTGGAACGTCATCTCGAAATCGCCGTCGAACTCGGCCCGGGCCTTGTCGCGCGTGTCCAGCAAAAGCCGGGCAACCTCGTATTCATCCTTGTAGGCCAACAGCTTATGGTAGCCCTTCGCCACCGCCTCGCGCAGCCGCGCATCCTCGATCCCGTCCAGCAGACGCAGGTACCGCTTGGCCAGCCGCTTGCCCTGATAGGCCGTCAGATGATCCGCGCGATAGGCGATCTCGTCCTCCAGACTGCGGGGCAGCTGGACCACGTTCGGCGTGATCTGCCGCGCGGCCTCATCGGGATGCACCGCAGCCCACCTCCCGATCCGGAAGGCGCGCTGGTTCTGCTCCACCGCCGCACCGTTCAGCGCGATCGCCTCAAGAATGGCCTGCTCGCCCACGGGGATCAGCCCGCGTTGCCACGCCGCGCCGAAAACGATCATGTTGGAAAAGATCGAGTCGCCCATCGTCACCCGCGCCAACTCATGCGCATCGACAAGCTGCACCCCGTCCTGCAACCGCGATTGCAGCGCGAGCGTCAACCGCTCCGAAGGCAGCCGAAACTCGGTATCGCGCGTGAAATCGCCGGTCATCACCTCATGGCTGTTGACCACAGCACCGGTGCGCCCCTGCCGCATCAAGCCAAGCGTCTTCGCCCCCGCCGATACGACAAGATCGCCGCCGATCACCGCGTCCGCCTCGCCCGTAGCCACGCGGATCGCATTGATATCGCTTGGTTTTTCGGCAATACGGCAATGGATATGAACGGCGCCGCCCTTCTGGGCAAGCCCCGCCATTTCCATCATGCTGGCCCCTTTGCCATCCAGATGCGCCGCCTGCGCCAGGACCGCGCCGATGGTCACAACGCCTGTCCCGCCCACTCCGGTGATGACAACGTTATGCGTGCCCCGGATCGTCGGCAGCACAGGATCGGGCATGTCCGGCAAGTCAAGATCGCTCGCCGCTTCCTTGCGGATCGTGGCGCCCTCCAGCGTCACGAAGGACGGGCAAAACCCCTTGAGACAGCTGAAATCCTTGTTGCAGGCCGATTGGTCGATGGCGCGCTTGCGCCCCAAAGGCGTGTCCACCGGTGTGATCGCCACGCAATTCGACTGCACCCCGCAATCACCGCAGCCCTCGCAGACATCGGTATTGATGAACACCCGCTTGTCCGGGTCCGGGAACGTGCCGCGCTTGCGGCGACGCCGCTTTTCGGCGGCGCAGGTCTGCACATAAACAATGGCCGACACACCGCTGATTTCACGGAATTTTTCCTGAACCTCAGGCAGTTCAGCCCGCTCATGCCAGCCGATATCCTTGGGAAACAGGGCGCGCTCCGGCTCTTCCTTGGCATCATAGACCACGGCGATCTCGCGCACCCCCATCGCCCGCAATTCGCGTACGATCCGGTCCGGCGTCAGCCCGCCCTCATTGCCCTGACCGCCGGTCATCGCAACGGCATCGTTGTAAAGGATCTTGTAGGTCATGGTGGCGCCCGCCGCCACCGCGGCCCGGATCGCCAGGATCCCCGAATGGTTATAGGTGCCGTCCCCGATATTCTGGAACACATGGCCGCGCTCCGAGAACGGCGCCTCGCCGATCCAGTTGGCACCCTCGCCGCCCATATGCGTGAAGCCGCTCGTCTCACGATCCATCCACAAGGCCATGATATGACAGCCGATTCCGGCATAAGCGCGGCTGCCCTCTGGCATTTTGGTCGATGTATTATGCGGGCATCCGGCGCAGAAATACGGCAGGCGCGCCGCGATATACTCGGCATTGTCTGCCTTGCGCGCCTCAGCGATCTCGGCCAGCCCCGCGCGGATACGGTCGGTGCCGCGCCCTTCTTCGATCAGGACGCCGCCGATCTTCTCGGCGATCATCACCGGATCGAGCGCCATGCGTGTCGGAAACAACTCTTCATTATGCAGGCTGCCCGCACCGCCCTTGTACCAGCCATAGACCCGTCTGCCGCGCCGGTTGTCGAAAATCGCCTCCTTGATCTGGATCTCGATCAGCTTGCGTTTCTCCTCGACCACCACGATCAGCTCCAGCCCCTCGGCCCAGTCGTGAAAGCCCTTCATGTCCATCGGAAACGTCTGTCCCACCTTGTAGGTGGTCAGGCCCAGCCGATCCGCCTCGGTGGCGTCGATCCCCAGAAGGTCCAGCGCGTGCACCAGATCGAGCCAATTCTTGCCCGCCGCGACAAATCCGATCTTCGCCCCCGGCTTGCCCCAGACACGCTTGTCGATTTTATTCGCGTTTGCAAAGGCTTCTGCGGCAAACCTCTTGTAATCTATCACCCGCGCTTCCTGCGGAATCCAGTGATCGTTGAGCCGGATGTTCAACCCGCCTTCGGGCATGTCGAATTCGGGCGTCACGAACTGCATCCGGTCAGGACGACCATCGACCACGCTGGTCACCTCAACGGTGTCCTTCATCGTCTTGAGCCCGCACCACACCCCGGCAAACCGGCTGAGCGCAAAGCCGTAAAGCCCGTAATCCAGGATTTCCTGCACCCCTGCGGGCGACAGGACGGGCATATAGGCGTCCACCATCGCCCAGTCCGACTGGTGACACACGGTCGAGGATTCGCCGGTATGGTCATCCCCCATCGCCATCAGGACGCCGCCATATTTCGAACTGCCCGCCATATTGGCATGGCGCATCACGTCGCCCGACCGGTCCACCCCCGGCCCCTTGCCGTACCACAGACCGAAAACGCCGTCATACTTGCCCTCACCGCGCAATTCGGCTTGCTGGGTGCCCCAAAGCGCCGTGGCCGCCAGATCCTCGTTGAGACCCGGCTGAAACAGGATCTCCGCCTCTTTCAAGGGGCGTTCGGCGCGCATCATCTGCATATCCACCGCACCAAGCGGCGAGCCCCGATAGCCGGTCACATAGCCTGCCGTATTCAACCCCGCCGCGCGGTCGCGCGCGGCCTGCATCAACATCAGCCGAACGAGCGCTTGTGTGCCATTCAGCAGCACAGATGACTTTGTGAGGTCAAATCGGTCATTCAGGGATACTTTTTGAGTGCTCATCGCGCGTTCCCCTTTCGGTGCCATGCACCACAATTATATCATAGATCAATAATAGGTCACAAATAGTGACCTACAAAGCGGAATTTCATCGTTTTTCCACGGAACCGCCGTGGTCATGTGACGATTTTCTGCTATTTCGGGGCGCGGGTGGTTTTTAAAATGAAAGTTGCTGTCATGGACTGGGACAAGTTAAGAATATTTCACGCCGTCGCGGATGCAGGCAGCCTCACCCATGCCGGCGATCACCTGCACCTGTCCCAATCCGCGGTGTCCCGACAGGTGCGCGCACTCGAGGAATCGCTCAACACCACGCTGTTTCACCGCCATGCGCGGGGACTGATTCTTACCGAACAGGGCGAATTGCTGTTCGATGCGACCCGCGCGATGCTCAAACGTCTCGATGCCGCCACCGCCCGGATCCGCGACAGCGAGGAAGAGGTGTTCGGCGAATTGCGCGTCACCACCACGATCGGCTTCGGCACCCTGTGGCTCGCCCCGCGCCTGCCCCAGCTTTATGCGAAATATCCCGATCTCAAGATTGATCTGATGCTGGAGGAACGCGTGCTAGACCTGCCCATGCGCGAGGCCGATGTCGCCATCCGCATGAAGGAACCCAGCCAGGCCGATCTGATCCGCAAACGGCTCATGAGTGTGCATATGTGCCTCTTTGCCTCAACCAGCTATCTCGAAAGCCGTGGCACCCCGGTCAGCCCCGACGATCTCAAGCATCACCGCCTGATCTGCCAGAACCCGCGCTCGGCGCAGGTCGGGGCCGGGGCGACGCTGGTCAATGAGTTGATGACCCATGATGTGCCGTCGCTGTTGACGGTGAACAACTATTTCGGCGTGTTGCAGGGCGTTCTGCACAATCTCGGGATCGGTGTGCTGCCGGATTATCTGACGCATGATTTCCCCGATCTCGTACGGGTCCTGCCGGACGTGCATTCCGTCGAAGTTCCGGTTTTCCTCGCCTATCCCGAGGAATTGCGTCATTCCAAGCGCATCGCCGCGTTCCGTGAATTTGTTCAGGAAGAAATCATCGCTTACAGAAAAAAGATAAGAGAACAGGCGGTTAGCTGAAAATTCAGACATATCGTGTTTGCGATATGCATTCAGTGCATGGCGGGCATGCTGCACCTGCGGCATTATTTTTCTTGAATGGTCTAAAAACAGCCCCTATCTCCCGGTCGTGACGGTGGCGGCTTCGCGCCCCACCATCATACCTCCCTGTTGGACTTCGGCCGAGCTTAGTGCTCGGCCTTTTTTTTGGGCAAACGCGCCCTGACATCGTCAGATCTTTGCGCGCCGCCTCTTTTGCGGGCAGCGCGCTCATTTCAGGGGCGGCTCAGATCACGCGCAAATCCGGCCCGGAAAGCGGCGACAAAGCGCGCGGCGCACCATCGGTGATGACGATATTTTCCTCATGCACCATGATCCGGCCCGGCGCCGTCTCGATCCCCGGCTCGAGCGTGATCACCATGCCCGCGCGCAACTCGGTATGATCGCGGGCGGTCAGCGACAGCCCTTCGGTCAGCTGCAGGCCCAACCCATGCCCAAGCCGCCCCGCCGCCTCGCCACCGCCGACGATATCCGCCATCGCGCGCCAGACATCGCTGGCCCTTGCGCCGGGGCGCGCCACATCCAGCCCCGCTTGGGTCGCCTCGATCAACCGGGCATGGGCCGCGCGCTGTGCGTCATCGGCCCTGCCGATTGCGAAATTCCGGTCATAGTCGCAGAAATACCCGTCGCGCACGGCGCCTGTATCCAGCATCAGCACATCGCCGACCGCCAGGGGCGCATCCGTCGCGGGCGAGATGACATCGCCATAGCCCTCCGGCCCGGCGCCACCCGCAAGGTAAGGCACCCAATCCGCGCCTTCCTCCAGCAGCACGCGCTGAAAATCGCGAAACACCTGCGACAGTGGCACACCGGGGGCGGCGATCTCGCCAACCCTGTGAAAGGCCCGCCCGGCAATCGCGCAAATTTCCGCGATCTTGCCAATCTCGGCCTCGGACTTGATCGCGCGGCAGCCCGCCACGATCCGCCGATCATCGGTGAACGGCTGGCGCGACGCCGCCTTGACCCGCTCGAAATCCGCAAGCGGCATCCGCAGATGCGTCTCCAGATGCGAGGGCACCCCCACCGGCCCGCCGATCTCGCGCAGCGCGTCCGCCAGAAGGCTCACCCCGTCATCCACCGGGTCCGGCGCCGACCATGTGCGGATATCCTTGATCCATGTCCCAGCCATCAGTGCAGCCCCAATCGACGGGATCACCGCCACCGGATCGCCTGCAGCCGGCAGGACCACGAACCACGGTCGGCTCGGGCTTTCCCAGAACCGCGTCAGAAATCCGGTGAAATACCGCACATCCGGCTCAGTCGTCAGCAGGATCGCGCCCAGACCCTCGGCCTGCATCCCGGCCTGCGCGCGGGCCAGCCGGGCCTTGTATTCGGCCGCGTCAAAGCCGCGGCTCATGCCTCGGCCTCTTCGCTGAGAATGCACAAGGCCCGCGCGTCAGCCTCCAGCCCTATCAGCCGCATCGCCGCCACGCCTGCCGCGCCTGAACTGGTGGTGGCAAGTCCGCGCCTGGCCAGATCGGGCAAGATCGCCTCGGCCTCGGCATCCGAAATCGTCACGAACAGATCGGCATCCCGCGCCAAGCCCTTGAGCGCGATCAGCGAGGGCGCCTTGCAATCAAGCCGCCCCATGCAGGACACCGGCCCTTGCGTTGTGACAGGGCGTCCGGCTTCGATCGACGCGGTCAGGGCCGGCGCCGCCTCGGGTTCCACCACGACAATGCAGGGCCCCTGCCCCCAGGCCTCGCGGAACAGCGCGGCGCATGCCCCCGCCAGCCCGCCGACACCGGCCTGCAGGAAGATATGCGTGGGCGCCTGCGGCATTTGCCGGACCGTTTCGGCGGCCATCGCCAGATACCCCTCCATCAGACGGTGCGGCAGATCGAAATACCCCGGCCACGAGCTGTCGGACAAAAGCGTCCAGCCATGATCCTGTGCCGCCTGCGCGGCGGCATCCATGCTGGCCTCGTAATCCTCGCCGGCGCGCACGACCTCGGCCCCCTTGGCGCGCAGCCGGTCGGCAAAGCCTTCGGGCACGGTCCGTGCCAGATAGACCACGGCGCGCGCGCCGAAAACATGCGCCCCCGCCGCGACCGAAAGCCCGTGATTGCCCGCACTCGCCGTAACATAGGTGCGCCCCGCAAGCGCCTGCGCCATCGGCGCCTTTCCCGTGGCCGCCGCCTCATGCGCGATGACATAGGCGGCGCCAAGCGCCTTGAAGCTGCCAAGCCCCATGCGTCCGCGTTCATCCTTGATCCAGAACGGCGCAGCGCCCCCCTCGACCGCAACCAGCGGCGTTTGCGAAGCCGCAGGACATTGCGCCAACAGCGCCTCCGGGGTTGCGGCATCGATGCTGGGCCAAGGTGCCCCCGCCAGTACATCATCCGGAAGGCCCACGCCTCGCCACGGATTTTCGATCGTCTTCATGTCCTCTCCCCGATTACCTCCCCCATCCGAGCCCTAATGCGCCCCGGGGTCAAGCCAAGAGCCTCCGCCGCGCCCCCTTCCCCCGGGCCACGCCATGCACTAAAGAAGGCCGCAACCGGACCACCCAGGGGGATTCCATTCAGATGCAGGACCCGGCAATCACGCCCGAACTGATCGAGGCCCATGGCCTCAAGCCCGACGAATATCAGCGCATCCTCGATATCATCGGCCGCGAACCCACCTTTACCGAGTTGGGCATCTTCAGCGCCATGTGGAACGAGCATTGCTCTTACAAGTCCTCCAAGAAATGGCTGCGTACCCTGCCAACCACCGGGCCACAGGTGATCTGCGGGCCGGGCGAGAATGCGGGCGTTGTCGATATCGGCGACGGACAAGCGGTCATCTTCAAGATGGAAAGCCACAACCACCCCTCGTATATCGAGCCCTATCAGGGGGCAGCGACCGGTGTGGGCGGCATTCTGCGCGATGTCTTCACCATGGGCGCGCGCCCCATCGCCTCGATGAACGCGCTCAGCTTCGGTGAGCCGTCGCATCCCAAGACACGGCAGCTTGTGCATGGCGTGGTGGCCGGTGTGGGCGGCTATGGCAACTGCTTCGGCGTTCCTTGCGCAGGCGGCGAGGTGCGGTTCGATCCGGCCTATAACGGCAACTGCCTCGTGAACGCCTTTGCCGCCGGTCTCGCCGATGCCGACAAGATCTTCTATTCCGCCGCTTCCGGCGTCGGGATGCCGGTGGTCTATCTGGGCGCCAAGACGGGCCGCGACGGTGTCGGCGGCGCCACGATGGCCAGCGCCGAATTCGACGAGTCGATCGAGGAAAAGCGCCCCACCGTGCAAGTGGGCGATCCCTTTACCGAAAAGCGCCTGATGGAGGCCACGCTCGAGCTGATGGCCACGGGCGCCGTGATCTCGATTCAGGACATGGGGGCTGCGGGCCTGACGTGCTCGGCGGTTGAAATGGGCGACAAGGGCGATCTGGGCGTGCGGCTCAACCTTGAACAGGTGCCCTGCCGCGAAGACGGCATGACCGCCTATGAAATGATGCTCTCGGAATCCCAGGAACGGATGCTGATGGTCCTGCGCCCTGAGAAAGAGGTCGAGGCCAAGGCCGTCTTCGACAAATGGGACCTCGATTTCGCCATCGTCGGCGAAACCATCCCCGAAGACCGCTTTCTCATCATGCATAACAACGTGGTCAAGGCCGATCTGCCGCTCAAGGCGCTGTCGGGCAACGCACCCGAATATGACCGCCCATGGGTGGAAACCCCAGCCGCCGAACCGCTGGACCCCGCCACCGTGCCGGGCGTCGATCCGATCGACGGACTGCGTGCGCTGCTGGCTTCGCCCAATTACTGCTCGCGGCAGTGGGTCTATGAACAATACGACACGATGGTCATGGCCGACACCGCCCGCACCCCCGGTCAAGGCGCCGGCCTGATCCGGGTGCATGGCACCGACAAGCTCTTGGCCTTCACCTCGGACGTGACCCCGCGCTACGTCAAGGCCAACCCCTTCGAAGGCGGCAAACAGGCCGTGGCCGAAGCCTATCGCAACCTGTCAGCCCTTGGCGCCGTGCCGCTGGCCACGACCGACAACATGAATTTCGGCAATCCCGAAAAGCCCGAGATCATGGGCCAGTTCGTCGGCGCGATCAAAGGCATCGCCGCCGCCGTCTCGGCGCTCGACATGCCGATCGTGTCGGGCAACGTGTCGCTTTATAACGAAACGGACGGCAAGGCGATCCTGCCCACGCCCACCATCGGCGCCGTGGGCCTGATCCGCGACCCCGAAACCGCCATCATCGGCGAGGTGCGTGACGGCCATGTGGCGCTCGTTCTTGGCGAAACCGCCGGGCATCTGGGCCAATCCGCACTGCTCGCCGAAGTCTACAACCGGATCGAAGGCGACGCGCCGCCCGTCGATCTGGACGCCGAGAAGCGTCACGGCGATTTCATCCGCGCCAATCACGCGCTGATCCGTGCCTGCACCGATCTGTCCGATGGCGGCCTTGCGCTGGCCGCGTTCGAGCTGGCCGAGGCGGCGGGCGTCGGCGTGCAACTCGACAGCGACGACACCGCCACGCTCTTCGGTGAGGATCAGGCGCGCTATCTGATCGCCTGCAATTTCGATCAGGCCGAGGCGCTGATGATCGAAGCGGGCCGCGCAGGCGTCACCCTGCAAAGCGTTGGCCGCTTCACCGGCGACACGGTGCGCTTCGGATCCGTCGAAGCGCCGCTCTCGGATCTCTCGCAGACCTACCGCTCTGCCTTTGCGTCCATCTTCGGCTGACATCCCGCGCCCCGCCGATCATTGCGCATCGGCGGGGCGCGCGCCAGTCTCCGGAAAATCGACCCTTCCCAAGTCTTGCGCGCCGCGCCCTCGCACCTGCTATTGCAGAGGGCGCATCGGCGCTCTAAGTCTTGACCAGAAGACTGACAGGAGACGCGCCATGCCAATGCAGCCTCAGGAGATCGAAGACCTGATCCGCACCGGATTTCCCGATGCCAAGATCACCATCACCGATCTGGCCGGTGACGGGAACCATTACGCCGCCGAAGTGATCGACGCCGCGTTCAAGGGGATGAACCGCGTGCAGCAGCAGCGCGCCGTCTATGCCACGCTCAAGGGCAAGATGGACGGCTCGCATGGTGAATTGCACGCGCTGGCCCTCACGACCAAGGCGCCAGACTGAGCGAATGGATCTCGGAGTCATCAGCTTGGGCCTTGTCGCCCTGATCGTGCTGACAGTGGCACTGGCCCGCAGCCGGATGCACGGCGAGCACGAGACGCGGCGCGGCTCCGAGCCGGGCACGGGCGATCATGTGATCGACATTTCGTACAATTCGGGCGGTCCGGGCGGCGGGCATCAGGGTGAGCTTCGGGTGCCCCGCGATCCGCAGGAATATGCCCGCAGGTTCGTGCCCCAAAGCGCATGGCGCCGCGATGGAGGACCCGAAACCGTGCCGCCCCCCGCTCCCGGCAAACCGAAGACAGGGGCCTGATCAAGGCCCCGGCCACCCCACCGAAAGAGAGGCGCCTTGCAAGCCGAAGACACGCCCCAAGCCTTTCCCTTCGATATCGCCAAGGCGCAGGATCTTGCCGCACATCCGCTCGCTCTGCTGCTCCTGACGCCCTTCATCTTGATCTTTCTGTGGGCCGCATGGCTGGAAATCCGCCGCTGGTGGCTTTATGGTCCCTCCCGCAACAAACGCGCAGACTTTCCGATCGACGAATCCGCACCCAGCTACGAACATCCCTCAACAGACAGCAAACCCTCCGGCGCTGCCGGACAAGGACGAAAGTAGAAGGCGACAGATGACCGACGCAAAAACCCAGATCGAAGAAACCGTAAAGGCGAATGACGTCGTGCTCTACATGAAGGGCACCAAGGACATGCCGCAATGTGGCTTCTCCAGCCGCGTGGCGGGGGTTCTCAACTACATGGGCGTTGACTTCAAGGACGTGAACGTGCTGGCCGACGAGACGATCCGCCAGGGCATCAAGGATTATTCCGACTGGCCCACCATTCCGCAGCTCTACGTCAAGGGCGAGTTCGTGGGCGGCTGCGACATCATCACCGAGATGACCCTCTCGGGCGAGCTGGACCAGATGTTCGACCAGCACGGCGTGGCCTATGACAAGGACGCCGCCGACAAGATCCGCGAAGCCAACGGCTGACGCTTCGGCCCGGTCGCACGCGATGCGGCCGGGCCTTTTCCAGATCAGCCTGCGGTGGTGCTCACATCGGCCACAGGATCGCCCCCATGCCGAGCCCCAGCATGCCCGCGCGCATCCAGATCTCCTTGCGCCGCACCAGTGCCCAACTGACCAACCCCAGACCGATCCCGATCTTCAGCGCCGCCACCCCTGCGGCCACCGGCGTCTCGGCCAGCCCGATCAGCGCAGGGTTCGCCACCATGCCAAGCGGGATAAGGTAAAGCCCCACGCCGAGCGCCATCGCCGTCAGCGCGACGCGCAACCAGTTCTCGCCGATCATCCCCGATGCGATGAACACCGCGCCGCAAACCGGCGGCGTGATGGTGGACAAAAGCGCATACCAGAAGACGAACAGATGCGCCTGCAGCGGATCCATTCCCAACTCGATCAGCGCAGGCCCGGCCACCGACACGCAGATCACATAGGCCGCCGTCGTGGGCACCTCCATCCCCAGCACGAGACAGGCGAACGCCGTCAGCAGCAGCGACGGCCATAGCATCCCTCCCGAGGCCGACAGGATCAGCGACGTGATCTTGACCCCAAGCCCCGTCACCCCAAGCACCCCGATCACCAGCGACGCGCAGAAGATGATCGACCCGATCAGCGCCACCTGCCGCCCCGCCGTCAGCAACGCCGTCTCGGCCCTCTGGAACGCACGCCGCAGATCGATACGCAGATCGGCCCCGGTCAGAAGCAGCGCGCAGCCCGCGAAAATCGCAAGACAGGCGGCATATTGCGGCGTCACATCAAGCCCGAACATGCCCCATAAAAGCACCGTGAACGGCACCAGGAAAAACGCCGAAGTGATCGCGACATCGCGCACCCGCGGGCGATCCTCGGGTGCCAGGCCACGCAGATCGAACCGCCGCGCATAGCCATCGATCCCGATCCAGACCGCCCAGAAATAGAGCAGCGCCGGAAGGGCCGCCGCGGCCATGATCGCGGTATAGGGCGTGCCGGTCAGCTCGACCATCACGAAGGCCCCCGCCCCCATCAGCGGCGGCATGATCTGCCCCCCAGACGAGGCCACCGCCTCGACCGCGCCCGCGATCCGCTTCGGGTATCCCAGCCGGTCCATCGCCGGCAGCGTGATCGCCCCGGTTGAGGCCACATTGGCCGATGCCGACCCCGAGATCGACCCGAAGAGCGCCGAACTGAGCACCGACACCTTGGCCGCGCCACCCCTCAGCCGCCCTGCGGCGGCGGCGGCCACATTCATGAAGCCTTGCCCCGCCTCGCCCGCATTCAGCACCGCGCCGAAGATCACGAAGATCGCAACCACGTTGACCGACACCGCCGTGAGCGCCCCCCAAAGCCCCCCCTCGGCAATCGTCAATGTTCCCAGAAAACTTTCCAGCGGTGTACCCGAATGTCCGAAACGCCCCGGAATATGCTGCCCCCACAGCCCGTAAGCCAGCGCCGCCGCCGCCACCACGGGCAGCGGCCAGCCGATCGCGCGCCGCGCGGCCTCCAGCACGACACCGATCAAAACGGCCGCCAACGCCACTTGCCCCGGCCCTTCCAGAAACCCGTATTGATCCGACAGCGCGTCATGGCTCAAGGCCACCCAGCCCGCCGCCCCGATCCCCAGCACCGCCAGCACCGCGCCCGTGATCAGCGACAGGCCCGCCTGACCATAGACCAGCACCCAAGGCAGCACGAAAATCAGGTGTACGGGCCGGCTCACAAGGTTGGGCACCAGCCCCGAAAACACCAAGCCTATGTGAAAAACGACCGAGGCCAGCGCGAAGCTGGCCCAGAACACCCGCGCGACACCGGATCGCGCGGGCAGATCGGTGTGCGCGATGCTCACTTCTGCGCGTCGGTCAGGGCGATCCCCGCCTCCTCGTAATAGCGCAGCGCGCCGGGATGGATCTTGCCGGTGATGTTCTCCATCAGCCCGGTATCGACGCCATTCCACCACGGTGCGGATTGCGCCATCTTGTCCTTGTTTTCCCAGAAGGTCCGCGTCAGCTGATAGGCGGTCTCGTCATCCATCTTGGTGGTGGTGAAGGCCACCACCGGCAGCGATGTCGTGGTGATATCGGCCTCCTGCCCCGCATAGGTGCCCGCCGGGATCACCAGCTTGGCGCGCTTGGTCTGGGCGATCTGCTCATCGCTGAGCGACAGCACCCGCACCCCGGTCGAGGCCGCGGCCTCCACCACATTCGGCGCAGGCCATGATCCCGCCGTGACAAAGCCGTCGATCTGACCGTTCTTCAGCGCCGGCACCGCATTGCCGATCTCGACATCCGCGATCTCGATCTGATCCTTCAGCCCGAAGAGGTCGAGATATTTCTCGCCCTCCGTCGCCCCGAAACTGCCCTTGCCCAGCAGAATCGTCTTGCCCGCCAGATCCTCGAAACCTTGGGCGCCGCTCTCTTCGGACATCACGAAATGCATGGTCAGCGACGGAATCGGAAACAGCGCCCGGATCTCGTCGAAGGCCGGATCGCCCTTGCCTTCGAACATCGCCTTTCCGCCCTGGGCCAGACTGACCAGCGATGGCGGCGTGGTAAAGACGTAATCGGCGCCGCGCGCGCGCACTTCCATGACGTTCTGAACCGAACCCTGGCTTTCCTCGATGGTGACGCTGATCTCGCCATTCGAAGCGGTCTGCATGGCCTCGGCGATCTGCACGGCCATCTGGTAATAGGACGATGTGGACTTCGCCGACTTGTAGGTGACGCGGGTCTCGGCCTGCGCCGGCAATGCGGCCACGGCAGCCAGCATCGCGGCGGCGGTCATCATGCGGAATGTCATCTGGAATCCTCCCCTTGATCCAGCCCGCATGAAAGACGCGATCGACCGAATGGTCAATCGCTTCCTCGCCTCTGTCGCGGCGCTCAGCCTGTCGCCTTCTCGCCCTCGAGCTGATCGGCCAGGGACTCTGTCCGCGCGGCGATCTCGGCCAGCATGTCGCTCAGCCCAGCGGGCACAACCGGCACCTCGACACGCTCGGCCTCGGGCGGCGGCGCATTGCGCAGCTGGTCAAGCTCGGCCTCCTTCTCGGCCATCCGGTCTTCCATCACGCGCAGCTTGTCCTGCAGCCCCGCCGTCTTGTCCGCCAGCATCAAGCCCGCCATCAAGAGCATCCTCGGCTCCGGGATGCGCCCGATCTGCGCCGTCAGCACCGACGCCTCCTCGTCCAGCATCTTGGCAGCCGCGCGCAGGTAATGTTCTTCGCCATCCTGACAGGCGACCTCGAAGCTGCGGCCCCCGATCGTGATCTCCACTTCAGGCATCAGGCTTCCTCCGTCCGGGTTTCGTCTTCGCCATCGCTTGCCTCCAGAACCTTGCCCAGTTCGGACAGGATTACATCGGCCTCGGCGCGATCGGTGGCGCGGCTGGCGCGCAGTCCTTCAATCTCGGCCAGCATCGCCTTGTTGATGAGATGCGGGTCGCCCACGCCTTGCGCATTGGCCTCGCGCAGCGCGACATTGTTGTCGCGCAATTGCTGGTTGGCCTTGCGCAGCGATTGCAGCTCCTTGTCGAGCTTTTCCAGCCGGGCGGCGGTGGCCTCTCGGGCCGACTCGGCCTCGGCCTGGGCGGCCTCCTGCCGGGACTTGAGCTTGCGCACACGTTCTTCCAACTGGGCATTGGCCAGCCGCTCGTCTTCCAGCTGCTGCCTGAGGTCCGCCACCTCGCCTGCATCCCCCGCGGCCTCGCGCCCCTCGAGTCCTTGCCCGATGCGATCCAGCGCCGCGACGATCCGGCGTTGAAGCTCCTCGATTTCGGTCATTTCTTTGCCCCCTGCTCTGTTGCTTGCCCGGCACCCCGAATCGCGGGCCGGTCGGACTGCACCCAAGTCTAGCGAAAGGTTCCATGAAATGCGCCCCCTTAGCGGCGATCGGGCGGGGCGTGCTTGATCTTTGACCCGGTCCTGTTATTGAGCGCCCAAAGATAGCCAACTCAAAGGATGCTCCCCTTGGATATCGCTGCCCTGCGTTCTGCCCACCCCGATCACTGGAAAAAAGCCACCGCGATCCGCGCGCTGACCCTCGATGCGGTCCATGCCGCCAATTCCGGCCATTCCGGCATGCCCATGGGCATGGCCGATGTGGCGACGGTGCTGTTTGAAAAACACCTCAAGTTTCATGCCGCGTCGCCCGACTGGCCGGATCGCGACCGCTTCATCCTGTCGGCGGGTCATGGCTCGATGCTGCTCTATTCGCTGCTGCACCTGACGGGCTATGCGGACATGACGCTGGACCAGATCCGCAACTTCCGCCAATGGGGCGCGATCACCGCCGGCCATCCCGAATACGGCCACGCCAAGGGCATCGAAACCACGACCGGCCCTCTGGGTCAGGGCATCTCGAACGCCGTCGGCTTCGCCATGGCCGAGGAAATGCTGCGTGCCCGCTTCGGGCGCAAGCTGGTGGATCACTACACCTATGTGATCGCCGGTGACGGCTGCCTGATGGAAGGCGTGAGCCAGGAAGCGATCGGCCTCGCCGGTCGCCACGCGCTCTCCAAGCTGATCGTGTTCTGGGACAACAACAACATCACCATCGACGGCACCGTCGATCTGGCGGACCGCACCGATCAGGTGAAACGCTTCCGCGCCAGCGGCTGGCAGGTGCTGGAAATCGACGGCCACGACCCCGAGGCCATCGATGCCGCCATCACCACCGCGAAATCCTCGCGCAAGCCCACGATGATCGCCTGCAAGACCCATATCGCCCTGGGTCACGCCGCTCAGGACACCTCCAAGGGCCACGGCGCCCTGACCGACGCGGGCCAACTCGCCGCCGCCAAGGAGGCGTATGGCTGGCCCTACGGTCCGTTCGAAATCCCCGCCGACGTGAAATCCGCATGGGAAGCCATCGGCGCGCGCGGCGCGGCCGAGCATGACGCCTGGACCGCCCGTCTGGGCGAGGCGTCGCAAAGCCGCCAGAAGGAATTCGCCCGCATCTTCGCAGGCGAGGCGCCCAAGGCCCTTTCGGCCCGCATCAAGGCGCTGAAAAAGCAGATCTCCGAAGAAAAGCCCAGTGTCGCCACCCGCAAATCCTCGGAAATGGTGCTTGAAGTGGTCAATCCGATCATGCCCGAAACCGTGGGCGGCTCGGCGGACCTGTCGGGCTCCAACAACACCCGCTCCGGCGACATGAGCGTGTTCGACGTGGACAACCGCAAGGGCCGCTACGTGCATTGGGGCATCCGCGAACATGGCATGGCCGCCGCGATGAACGGCATGGCGCTGCATGGCGGCATCCGCCCCTATGGCGGCACCTTCATGTGCTTCACCGACTACGCCCGCCCCGCCATGCGCCTTGCCGCGCTGATGAAGGTGCCTTCGGTCTTCGTGATGACCCATGACAGCATCGGCCTTGGCGAAGACGGCCCCACCCACCAGCCGGTCGAGCATCTGGCGATCAGCCGCGCGACCCCCAACACATGGGTGTTCCGCCCCTGTGACACGGTGGAAACCGCCGAGGCCTGGGAACTGGCCCTGCGCTCGACGCAGACACCCTCGGTCCTGTCGCTCACCCGTCAGAACGTGCCCACCCTGCGCACCGAGCACAAGACCGCCAACCTCACCGCGCGCGGCGCTTATGTGCTGACCGACGCCACGGGCAAGCGTCAGGCGCTTCTGATGGCGACCGGCTCCGAAGTGGCCATCGCCATGCAGGCCCGCGATCTGCTCGAGGCCGAGGGCATCGGCACCCGCGTCGTCTCCATGCCCTGCTGGGAACTGTTCGAGGAACAGGACGAGGCCTATCGCAAGCGCGTCCTTCCCGGCGGCCCGGTGCGCGTCGCGGTCGAGGCGGCGATCCGCTTCGGCTGGGATCGCTGGCTTTACGGCGAGCGTGGCAAGCGCGAGAAATCGGGCTTCATCGGGATGCATGATTTCGGCGCCTCCGCCCCCGCCGAAGTGCTCTACGAGAAATTCGGCATCACCCCGCAGGCCGTGGCCGACAAGGTCAAATCCCTGCTCTGATCGGGGTAACAGCTTCAGATCACGGCCCGGGCGATCCCTCGTCCGGGCCTTTTCATGTCACCCGCTTCCGCGCCCCTGCCCTCAGGCCCTTCCGTAAGCGCCCCGACCCCGCTACCGTCGCCGCATGACCCAGCTTGTGATCGTCTATCATTCCCGCACCGGCGGCAGCCGCCAGATGGCCGAAGCCGCCTGTCACGCCGCCCGCGCCGAGACCGAAACCCGCCTGCTGACCGCAGATGAGGCGACCCCTGACGACCTGCTGAACGCCAGCGGCTATCTCTTCTGCGCGCCCGAAAATCTCGCCGCCCTGTCCGGCGCGATGAAAGAGTTTTTCGACCGCTGCTATTACCCGCTTCTGGGCCGGATCGAAGGGCGTGCCTATGCGCAGATGATCTGCGCAGGCTCGGACGGCACCAACGCCGCGCGCCAACTGGCCCGCATCGCGACAGGCTGGCGCCTGCGCGCCGTGCAAGAGCCGCTCATCGTCGGCACCCACGCCCAGACCCCCGAGGCGATCCTCGCCCCGAAAACCCTCTCTGACGCCGATCTCGCCCCCTGCCGCGATCTGGGTCAGGCCCTCGCCGCCGGTCTGGCCATGGGCGCGTTCTGATCCGCGCTATCGCGCGTCGGTGCCGGAGGCGCATGTGGCACGACAAGACCGTCACGCGCTGCTAAACTCACGGCAACCGATCTCACACGGGCAGCCGCCATGTATATCCCGCCTCATTTTCACGAAGTCGACCCGTCCGAGATCGCGTCGATCATCGACGCGTCCCCCCTTGCCTCGATCGTGGCTCAGACCAGCGCAGGGCTGATTGCCAATCACATCCCTTTGCTGGCCGGTGCGAATGGCACGCTGATCGGACATGTGGCGCTGGCCAATGACATGCATCGCCTGATCCCCGATGGTCATGAGGTGATGGCCATCTTCCGCGGCGATGACGCCTATGTGTCACCGAATTTCTATCCCACCAAGCCCCAGCATCACCGCCACGTCCCCACATGGAACTATCAGGTGGTCCATATCTATGGCGCGATCCACTTTCAGCATGACACGCAAGCCAAGCGCGCCGCGGTCGGCCTTCTGACCCGCCTGCATGAACGTCGGCTCAACGGCGCCTCAGCATGGCGCATGGCCGATGCGCCTGAGGATTACATGGCGCAAATGCTTGATAGCATCGTCGCCTTCCGCATCGACGTGACCCGCACGCTTGCCAAATCCAAGCTCAGTCAGAACCGCGACGCGGTGGATTTCGACGGCGCGATATCCGGCCTGCGCAGCGTCGGACAGGACGCAATAGCCGGGAAAATGGCCACCCGGCGCGCGCCATTTGACTGACCGTCCCGCCCCTACCGCGCAGGCATCAGCCGCGTCCAGACCGGTTTGATGATCTTCACGCCCACAGGGATCAAGGCCAGCCCGAGCGCCAGCCCGAACAGCCCGTCTATCCCCGCCGTCACCGCCCATTCCACCGCCCCGGTCCAGTTTCCGGCCCACTCGCCCGCGCCTGTCGCCGCCGCGACCGCCACGTGATGCACCCAGTCATAGAGCGCCGGAAACCCCATCTGATCCAGCGCATGCAGGATGATCGAGCCGCCGACCCACAGCATCGCAGCCGTGCCCACCAGCATCAAAAGCTTCATGAAGCCCGGCATCGCCCGTACGATCCCCCGCCCAAGCGCGCGCGTCGCCCCCAGACGGCCGCGCTCGGCCATGTAAAGCCCCACATCATCCGCCTTCACGATCAACGCCACAGCGCCATAAACCAGCGCCGTGATCCCCACGGCCACCATCGCCAGCGTCGCGGCCTCCATCCAGAAATTGCTTTCGGGGATGGCCGCCAGCGCGATGGTCATGATCTCGGCCGACAGGATGAAATCCGTCTTGATCGCGCCCGCGACCTTGGCCTCTTCCAGATGCGCGGCATCGCCTTCGGTATGGCTGCCATCCGGTCCGCCATGCCCCTTGCCCGCGCCAAGCGCATGGGCCACCTTTTCCGCCCCCTCGAAACACAGATAGGCCCCGCCCAGCATCAGCAGCGGCGGGATCAGCCATGGCGCGAACGCCGACAGCGCCAGACCGGCAGGCAACAGGAACACCAGCTTGTTGATGAGCGAGCCGCGCGCGATCCGCCAGACGATGGGCAGCTCGCGGGCGGGCGCAAAGCCCTGCATGTATTTCGGCGTCACCGCCGCGTCGTCGATCACGGCACCCGCCGCCTTTGACCCGGCCTTGGCCGCCTGTCCCGCAACGTCATCGACCGATGCCGCCGCCATCTTGGCAATACCGGCCACATCGTCCAGCAACGCCATCAAACCGCTCATACCTGCCCCTCGCCCCTGCAGACACTCTTGCCGGACGTTAGCGCAACCAATGCCGACCCGCTAGAGTTTGCGGTAACAGTTATCGCTAACATATTGAATTCAGGTCTGTTTTCTCTGTGTTTTGACGTTTTTCGTCTTTCGGGCACCGCCCGCGCCGTCTATACCGCGCGCATCATCGCACAATCAGGAGCCACCCGTCATGACCATCACAGTCGGCATCAACGGTTTCGGCCGCATCGGCCGCTGCACCCTGGCCCATATCGCGGCCAGCACCCGCAATGACATCAAGGTGGTCAAGGTGAACGCGACCGGCCCGCTGGAAACCGCGGCGCATCTGATGAAATATGACAGCGTGCATGGCCGCTTCCCCGGCGAGATCACCCTCGGTGACGGCACGATGGATCTGGGCCGTGGCCCGATCGAGATGTTTTCGACCTACGACATGAACAGCCTCGACTGGTCCGGCGTCGATGTGGTGATGGAATGCACCGGCAAGTTCAACGACGGCACCAAGGCCCGCGCCCATCTTGAGCGTGGCGCCGGCAAGGTGCTGCTCTCGGCCCCCGGCAAGAACGTGGACCGCACCGTGGTCTACGGCGTGAACCACGCCGATCTGCAGCCCGGCGAGCGGATGATCTCGAACGGCTCCTGCACCACCAACTGCCTCGCCCCCCTCGCCAAGGTGCTGCACGAGACCATCGGCATCGAGTCGGGCATCATGACCACGATCCATGCCTATACCGGCGACCAGCCCACGCTCGACCGCCGCCATGACGATCTCTACCGCGCCCGCGCCGCCGCCATGTCGATGATCCCCACCTCGACCGGCGCCGCCAAGGCCCTGGGCGAAGTGCTGCCCGACCTCAAGGGCAAGCTCGACGGCTCCGCGATCCGCGTTCCCACCCCCAATGTCTCGGCGGTGGACCTGACCTTCGTCGCCTGCAAGGACGTGACCGCCGGCGATGTGAACGCCGTGGTGGCCGAGGCCGCCGCCGGCCCGATGAAGGGCGTTCTGGGCTATGACCCCGAACCCAAGGTCAGCATCGACTTCAACCACACCGAGGAAAGCTCGATCTTCGCCCCCGACCAGACCCGCGTCACCGGCAAGCGGCTGGTGCGGGTGCTGGCATGGTATGACAATGAATGGGGCTTCTCGTGCCGCATGGCCGATGTCGCCGTCGCCATGGGGCGCCTCGCCTGAGCCCACCTGTTGCCGAAAAGCGCCGGGTCGCATGCAAGCGGCCCGGCCCTGTATGTCTCTCTTTCTCAACCGGGATGACTTGCGCCGCGCAATCTGTCATCACTCGGTCAGCGTATGATTGCCGCAGGGACTGCACCACGACATGACCGACAGGATCGCCCTCTTTCTCGGAGCCCTCGTCGCGGCCCTGCTGATCGCCGATTACGCCCTTTTCGACTGGGCCAATACCCTGTTTCTGGCCCGCAAGATGCTGGTCCTGATCGAGTGGCTGGCCTTCTGGCGCTGACCTGAACCCTCTGTCCCCCGTCATCGCAAGGCTTGACCGCAAGGCAGGCTCTCACGTATACGACGCGCATCAATGTTAGCGCTAACAATCCTCAGGGGGTCATCATGCCAGTCAAAGTCGCCATCAACGGATTTGGCCGCATCGGTCGCAACATCCTGCGCGCCATCGTCGAATCCGGCCGCACCGATATCGAGGTGGTCGCGATCAACGATCTCGCCCCGGTCCACACCAACGCCCACCTGCTCGAATTCGATTCGGTCCATGGCCGCTTTCCCGGCACGGTCACCGTATCGGGCGATACGATCGACGTGGGCCGTGGCCCGATCTCGGTCACCGCATTGCGCGATCCCGCCGATCTGCCCTGGTCGGGCGTCGATGTGGTGATGGAATGCACCGGGCTGTTCACCGACCGCGACAAGGCGGCCCTGCACCTGCAGAACGGCGCGCGCTCGGTGCTGGTCTCAGCCCCCTCCAAGGGCGCGGACCGCACGGTGGTTTACGGCGTCAACCACGACAGCCTGCGCCCCGAGGACCGGATCGTGTCGAACGCCTCCTGCACCACCAATTGCCTCGCACCCATGGCCAAGGCGCTGCATGACGCCATCGGCATCACCCGGGGCTTCATGACCACCATCCACAGCTATACCGGCGACCAGCCGACGCTGGATACCGCCCACAAGGACCTCTACCGCGCCCGTGCGGCGGGGCTGAACATGATCCCCACCACCACCGGCGCCGCGCGCGCCGTGGGGCTGGTGCTCCCCGAGCTTGCGGGTCGTCTCGATGGCACCGCGATCCGCGTGCCCACCCCCAATGTCAGCGTCGTCGACCTCACCTTCGAGGCCGCGCGCGACACCTCGGCTGACGAGATCAACGCCGCCATCACCGCCGCCGCCTCGGACGGTCCGCTCAAGGGCATTCTCGATATCTCCACGCGCGAGCTTGTCTCGTCGGATTTCAACCACCACCCCGCAAGCTCGATCTTCGCCACCGATCAGACGCGGGTGATGGACGGCACCATGTGCCGCGTGCTCAGCTGGTATGACAACGAATGGGGCTTTTCGAACCGCATGGCCGACACCGCCGTGCGCATGGGCGCCCTGATCTCGGGTGCAGGCTCCTCGGGCAACAGCAAGGCTCAGGCGCCCGAATACGCCTGAGCACTGCGCTCTCAGGCGAATTTCGCCCGCAGCCTTTCGCGGACCGGCGGCGTGACGAATTTGCTCACGTCGCCGTTCAGCCGGGCGATTTCCTTGACCAGCTTGCTGGCGATCGCCTGGTGGCTCGCATCGGCCATCAGGAACACCGTCTCGACCTTGTTGTCCAGCGCCCGGTTCATGCCGACCATCTGGAACTCGTATTCGAAATCCGCCACCGCCCGCAGGCCGCGCACGATCAATTGCGCCCCCACATCATTGGCGCAGTCGATCAGCAGGTTTTCGAACGGATGCGCCACGATCTCGGTGCCGGTCTGCTCGGTCAGCTTGGCGCATTCCTCCTCGATCATCTCGACCCGCTCCTCGAGCGAGAACAGAGGCCCCTTGTCGCGGTTGATCGCCACGCCGATGACCAGACGATCCACCAGCATCGCCGCGCGGCGGATGATATCGAGATGCCCAAGCGTGATCGGATCGAACGTGCCGGGATAAAGGCCAATGCGCATCGGGCGGCTCCCTGTGTCAGTCATTGCGCGTCACGCAACAATAATGCGCCCGGGAATGCAAGAGGCTCCGGCCAATCTCCGCGCCTCGACCGCTCCGAAACAACAGAGCACGCCCCGCGACGCCATCAGCACAGGTCATCTGGCATCAATAGCCCATGATCATGCCCTCAAGGGCATCCTTCTCCATCGACAATTCCTGCAGCCGTGCCTTGACCACGTCACCGATGGTGACAATGCCCACCAGCTTGCCATCGGTGACCACCGGCATATGCCGGAACCGCCCCTCGGTCATGCGCGCCAACACCGAATCCGAACTGTCCTGCAACGCGCAACAGACCGGGTTCCGGGTCATCATCCCGTCCACCGTCTCGCTCAGGCAGACAGCCCCCTTCACGGCCAGCGCCCGCACGATATCACGCTCCGACAGGATGCCATCCGCCGTGTCGCCCTTCTTGCTCACCACTAGGCCACCGATCCGGCGCTCGGCCAGAATCTGCGCAGCCTCCGACACCAATGTACCCGGCGTTACCGTGATGACGCCATCATCACCCTTGGATTTAAGGATTTGCTGAACGAGCATGAACAGTCCTCCGCTCCGAATGCCCCGAACTTCAGCGTTGACGATAACCCCGCCCCTGTCAAGTTTCCCTCAAGTCTCGGCCTCCAGCCGTGCCACTTCCATGCGCATCCCCTCGACCAGCGCCGCCGCGAACCGGTTGAGCCGCTCCAGCCGCCGATCATCGGCATGGCGCACCAGGTAGAAACTCCGCGTCAGGCTGAACGCCTCTGGCAACAGCTTGACCACCCCGCGCACGAAGGGGATCGAGAAATCATGCACCACGCCGATCCCGCCCCCCTGCCGCACCCAGTTGATCTGCACCGAGACCGAGTTCGACGCCAGATTGACCCGCTCGATCCCCGCCTCTCGCAGATAATCCAGCTCCTTGTCGAAAATCATGTCCTGAATATAGCCCACCACCCGATGCCCCCTAAGATCCTCCAGCCGGGTGATTTTCGGATGGGCGCGCAGATACCGCCGCGACGCCGCCAGATGCAGCTTGTAATCGGTGATCCTCTGCACGCTCAGCCGCCCGGCGGTGGGCGGGCTGACGGCGATCACCATATCGGCCTCGCGCCGGGTCAGGTTGAACACCCTCGGCAGCGCCACGATCTGCACCTCGAGATCCGGGTTCTCCTCGGCGATCCGGGCGCAGACCTGCGGCAGCACGAAATTCGCAGCCCCATCCGGCGCGCCGATGCGGATCTGCCCGGTCATCCCTCCCGACCGGCCCGCCATCTCCTCGGCCACGCCCTCCACGGCCTGCTCCACCCGCACCGCATGGCCCATCAGCCGCTGACCCGCATCGCTCAGCGCGTAGCCCATGGGCGATTTGGCGAAAAGCGGCGCGCCCAGATCGGTCTCGAGCCGCGCGATGCGCCGCCCCACCGTGGCCGGATCCACCTTGAGGATACGCCCCGCCCCCGACAGGCTTTCCGCCCGCGCCACCGCCAGAAAGATCTTCAGATCGTCCCACTGCACGTCCATCCCCGCCCCCTTTGCATTTTTGCATGATCCTTTTGGAATATTGCCTCTGTTACAAATATATTTGCAAGGCTACCCTGCGCGCAAATCGTCATATCGGAGGACACCATGAAGGAACTCACCCATTATATCGGCGGCGAGCACGTCAAAGGCACATCGGGCCGCTTTTCGGATGTCTTCAACCCCGCCACCGGCGAGGTGCAGTCGCGCTGCCCGCTGGCCTCGTCCGAGGAAATGAGCCGTGCGGTCGAGATCGCCGCCGCCGCCCAACCCGCATGGGCCGCCACCAACCCGCAGCGCCGTGCGCGCGTGATGATGGAATTCGTCCGCCTTCTGAACCGCGACATGGACAAGCTCGCCATGGCGCTCAGCGCCGAACACGGCAAGACCTTCCCCGACGCCAAGGGCGATGTGCAGCGCGGCCTTGAAGTCGTCGAATACTGCATCGGCGCGCCGCAGATGCTCAAGGGCGAGTTCACCGACGGCGCCGGTCCCGGCATCGACATGTATTCCATGAAACAGCCCCTCGGCGTTACCGCCGGGATCACACCCTTCAACTTCCCCGCAATGATCCCGATGTGGATGTTCGCGCCCGCCCTGGCTTGCGGCAACGCCTTCATCCTCAAGCCGTCCGAGCGTGACCCCTCCGTGCCCCTGATGCTCGCCGAGCTGATGGAAGAAGCGGGCCTGCCCAAGGGCCTCCTGCAGGTGGTCAACGGCGACAAGGAAGCCGTCGACGCGATCATCGACCACCCGGTGATCCAGTCCATCGGCTTCGTCGGCTCCACCCCGATCGCCGAATATATCTATGGCCGTGGCTGCGCGAACGGCAAGCGCGTGCAGTGCTTCGGCGGCGCCAAGAACCACATGATCATCATGCCCGACGCCGATATGGATCAGGCCGCCGATGCCCTTGTCGGCGCCGGATACGGGGCCGCAGGCGAACGCTGCATGGCGATTTCCGTGGCCGTGCCCGTCGGCGACGAGACCGCCGACCGCCTGATCGAAAAGCTGGTGCCGCGCATCGAAAAGCTCAAAGTCGGCCCCTACACCGCAGGCGACGACGTGGATTACGGTCCCGTCGTCACCGCCGAGGCGAAAAAGAAGATCCTCGGGCTGGTGCAGTCCGGCATCGATCAGGGCGCCGAGCTGGTGGTCGACGGCCGCGACTTCTCGCTCCAGGGCTACGAGGACGGCTTCTTCGTCGGCCCGCATCTCTTCGACAAGGTGACCCCCGACATGGACATCTACACGCAAGAGATCTTCGGCCCGGTCCTCAGCACCGTGCGCGCCGCCTCCTACGAGGAAGCCCTCAAGCTGGCGATGGACCATGAATACGGCAACGGCACCGCGATCTTCACCCGTGACGGCGACGCCGCGCGCGATTTCGCATCGCGGATCAATATCGGCATGGTGGGCATCAACGTGCCGATCCCGGTGCCGCTGGCCTATCACACCTTCGGCGGCTGGAAGAAATCCATGTTCGGCGATCTGAACCAGCATGGCCCCGACGCCTTCAAGTTCTACACCCGCACCAAGACGGTCACATCGCGCTGGCCCTCGGGCATCAAGGACGGCGGCGAATTCAACTTCAAACCGATGGAGTGATCGGCCCTCCGGGTCCTTCGAGCCACGAAAAAAGGCGCCGCAAATGCGGCGCCTTTTGCTTTGTCCGATATGGCCTGCTCAGGCGCTCTTGCGCTTGCGCAGCAGCGCCAGAAGGCCAAAGCCCCCCAGCAACAGCGGCAGACCGGCGGGCAGCGGAATCGCCGCGATATGTTCATAGGAAACCTTGATCTTCGAGACCTTGAACTGATCGTCCTTGTGATCCGCCCCGATCCCGATGAACTTGCTGGTCACCTGCTCGTCCGAATCCAGCCAGACCTGGCCGTGATCGTCGCTGCTGCCATTGTAATACCAGGTGGACTTGTACCACGGGTCCAGATCGACATCCGAATTGTACTCGTCCAGCTTCAGGCCCTTCTTGCCCATGAAATAGCTCGCGATTTCCACGTCATCATCATGGTCGAAATAGCTGACACCGACGAATTTCAGTGTCACCTCGCGGTTGAAGCTGAACAGCAGCATCTCATCGCCGCCACGGCCATCCACCCGGTGATCCTTGTCACCCTTGAACTGCGCGCCAAGCCCGGTGCTCCATTGCCCGACATCGATCTGCTTCTTCAGATCGCCCTTGTTGTGCTTGAACGCGGTCACGGTCAGCGTCAGGTCGCCACTGGTGTATTCGTGGGAATTCGCCACGCCATCATGCCCACCCAGGTAGAACACTTCGTGGACGGTGGCCGCGTTGGCCCCTGTTGCCAGCGCGCCGATCAATGCGGCACCCGCCAGGGTCGAAAATCTATTGCGTCGGTTGGTCATGAAAAACCTCCAGATAAAAACTGTTGTAAAACGGCACGGAGGTAGAACATCGCCCAAAAAACGGGCCCAAGCACCAGCCGTACGAAGACTCAAAAAATCATTACATCGCGGCACGTATCATATTTCGGCAACTTTCCTAACACAATCCTGCATCCACACAGGACTTGGCGTCACTTTCGACACAAAACCCGCAATTCCCATAGAATTGTTTCCCCTTTTAGCGACAACGCCCGACCGCCGCCGCACGGCAATGATTCGTCTCTGCCCTCGGCCAGCATCACGCATCGCTTGCCCAAACCGCCTGTCCCGTGCTGCAATGGACGCAAAACGACCACATCCGGAGATGCCATGGCCCTCACTCATCCCGAATTCACCATCGGCATCGAAGAGGAATACCTCCTCGTTGACCGTGACACATGCGCGCTGGCCGACGCTCCCAAGGGTCTGATGGAAGACTGCCAAAGCCGCCTCGAAGGTCAGGTCAGCCCGGAATTTCTCAACTGCCAGATCGAAATCGGCACCCGCGTGTGTCGCACCGTGGCCGACGCCCGCGACGATCTCAAGCGCTTGCGCTCCACCGTGGCCGACTGCGCCGCGCGCTACAACCTCTCCCCCATCGCCGCCGCCTGCCACCCCTTCGCCGACTGGCGCAAACAGACCCATACCGACAAGGACCGCTACAACACGCTGGCCGGCGATCTGGCCGGCGTGGTGCGCCGGATGCTGATCTGCGGGATGCATGTCCATGTCGGCATCGACCCGCCCGACCGCCGCATCGACCTGATGAACCAGCTCAGCTATTTCCTGCCGCATCTTCTGGCGCTCAGCTGTTCCTCGCCCTTCTGGCAGGGCCACGACACCGGCCTCAACAGCTACCGGCTGACCGTGTTCGACAACCTGCCCCGCACCGGCCTCCCCCCCCGCATGGAAAGCTATGGCGAGTTCGAACGCTCGGTCTCGGCGCTCGTCGATCTCGGCGTGATCGAGGACAGCTCGAAAATCTGGTGGGATCTGCGCCCCTCGCACCAGTTCCCCACGCTCGAAACCCGCATCTTCGACGTGCAGCCCCGGCTGGAACACGCGCTCACCCTTGCCGCGATCACGCAGGCATTGGCCCGGATGCTCTGGCGTCTGGCGATCCGCAATCAGCGCTGGCGCATCTATGACCGCTTTCTGGTCTCCGAAAACCGCTGGCGCGCGCAGCGCTACGGCGTGACCGAGGGGCTGATCGATTTCGGTCTGGGCGAGATCGTCCCGATGGGCGACCTGATCGAAGAGCTGATCGACCTGCTGGACGAGGACGCCGCCTTCTTCGAATCCCTGGCCGAAATCGAAGGCGCCCGCGACATGCTGCGGACCGGCACCTCCGCCGGCCGTCAGCGTCAGGTCTATGCCGACGCCCTGCAGGCCGAGGACGATCCCGACCACGCTCTGCGCGCCGTGGTCCGCCACCTGATCGAGGAATTCCACGCCGATCTCTGAACCCGAAAAACCGCACATCGCACCGAAAACCGCACCGACGCGATACCGACGTTATACCGACGTGATACAGAGCCCCTTTTTCCCTGTTTTCCAAGGCGCAAACCGGGATCCTGACGACGCCTTGCAAAACTCTTGCAAGAATTGATAATTAAACATGCGTTCAATTCGCTTGCGACCACCCCGAGGAGGAGGAAACCCGGCATGGACTTCGCGCTGACCGAAGAACAGACCGCCATTTTCGACATGGCTCGCGCCTTCGGGCAGGACAACATCGCGCCCCATGCGCGCACATGGGAGCGTGAGGGCACCATCCCCAAAGAGCTCTGGCCTCAGATCGCCGAGCTGGGCTTCGGCGGGCTCTATGTCTCCGAAGAGGGTGGCGGCTCGGGCTTGTCCCGGCTTGATGCGACACTGGTTTTCGAAGCCCTCTCAATGGCTTGCCCCTCAGTCGCTGCGTTTTTGTCGATCCACAACATGTGCGCCAAGATGCTCGACAGCTTCGCCTCCGACGAGATGAAAGCCCGCGTCATGCCCGGTGTTCTCTCGATGGAAACCGTGCTCTCCTACTGCCTCACAGAACCCGGCTCCGGCTCGGATGCAGCCGCCCTGAAAACCCGCGCCGAGCGCAGCAACGAGGGCTATATTCTCAACGGAACCAAGGCCTTCATCTCGGGCGGCGGCTATTCGGATGCCTATATCGTGATGGTCCGCACCGGCGAAGACGGCCCCCGCGGCATCTCCACAATCTATGTCGAAGACGGCACCCCCGGCCTCAGCTTCGGTGGCCTCGAAGACAAGATGGGCTGGCGCTCCCAGCCCACCGCACAGGTCCAGTTCGACGATTGCAACATCCCCGCCCACAACCTTGTCGGCGAGGAAAACAAGGGGTTTTCCTATGCCATGGCCGGGCTTGACGGGGGCCGGCTCAACATCGCCGCCTGCTCGCTTGGCGCGGCCCAACAGGCGCTCGACATGACCCTGACCTACATGGGCGAGCGCAAGGCCTTCGGCAAACCGATCGACCAGTTCCAGGCGCTGCAGTTCCGCCTCGCCGATCTGGAAATTCAGCTTCAGGCCGCCCGCACCTTCCTGCGTCAGGCCGCCTGGAAACTCGACACCGGCGCGCCCGATGCCACCAAATTCTGCGCCATGGCCAAGAAATTCGTGACCGAAGCCGGCTCGAACATCGTCAACCAATGCCTCCAGCTGCATGGCGGCTACGGCTACCTTGCCGATTACGGAATCGAAAAACTGGTCCGCGACCTGCGCGTCCATGAAATCCTCGAAGGCACGAACGAGATCATGCGCCTGATCGTGGCCCGTCAGATGCTGGCCGAAAGATGACCGATATCGACATCCGCATCGAGGGCCATGCCGGGCGGATCACCCTGACCCGCCCCAAGGCCCTGAACGCCCTGACCCATCAGATGAGCCTCGAGATCGAAGAGGCGCTAGATGCATGGCGCGACGATCCCGCCGTGGCGCTCGTGGTCATCGATGCCGCGGGCGACAAGGCCTTCTGCGCGGGCGGCGATATCCAGAAGCTCTACGACACGGGCCGCGCGGGCGATCTTGACTACGGTCGCGGCTTTTGGCGCGACGAATACCGCCTGAATGCGAAAATTGCAGAATATCCAAAGCCTTACATCGCGTTCTTGAAGGGCTTCACGATGGGCGGCGGCGTCGGGATCGGCTGCCACGGCAGCCACCGGATCGTGAATGAGACCAGCCAGATCGCCATGCCCGAATGCTCCATCGGGCTGGTGCCGGATGTCGGCGGCTCGCTTCTTCTGGCCCGCGCGCCGGGCCATCTGGGCGAATATCTCGGGATCACCGGCGCGCGCATGGGACCGGCCGACGCAATCCTTGCAGGCTTTGCCGACAGCTTCGTTCCCGGTGATCGCTGGCCCGATCTGATCGCCACGCTGTGCGACACCGGCGACATCTCGGCCATCGCCCCCGCAAGCGAGACGCCCCCGCAAGGGGCGCTGAGCACGGCCCGACCCGTCATCGACGCCACCTTCGCGGGCGCCAGCCTCCATGACATCCTGCAGACCCTGCAGCACGATGACAGCCCTCTGGCCCGTGACGCGCTCCAGAAGATCGCGCGCAATTCCCCCCTCTCCATGGCCTGCACAGTCGAGATGATCCACCGTTTGCGCGATCCCGCCGCCGATATCCGGCGCGCGCTCGATCTGGAATACCGCTTCACCTACCGCGCGATGGAGCATGGCGATTTCCTCGAAGGCATCCGCGCCCGGATCATCGACAAGGACAACGCCCCCAATTGGCGTCACGATCTCGAAACGCTTCCCGCCAGCGATGTCAGCCGGATGCTGATGCCGCTCGACGCGGCACCCCTCACAGACCACAAGGAAGGATAGGCCATGAAAATCGGATTCATCGGATTGGGCAATATGGGCGGCCCGATGGCGGCCAATCTCGCACGCGCGGGTCATGACGTGACCGGCTTCGACACCGCCGATGTCACGATCGACGGCGTCGCACGCGCCGCCTCCGCGGCCGAGGCCGCAACCGGCGCGCAGGTGGTCATAACCATGCTGCCCAACGGGCAGATCCTGCGCAAGGTCGCAGCCGAGGTGATCCCCGCCATGGACAAGGGCGCCGTTCTGCTGGACTGCTCCACCGTCGATGTCGAAAGCGCCCGCGCCGTGGCCCGTCAGGCGCAGGACGCCGGGCTGTCCGCGCTCGATGCGCCCGTGTCGGGCGGCGTCGGCGGCGCGCAGGCCGGCACCCTCACCTTCATGGTCGGCGGCGACGAATCTGGGTTTAATATCGCCCGTGAACTCTTTGACATCATGGGGCAAAAAGCCGTTCATTGCGGCCCCTCTGGCAATGGTCAGGCCGCCAAGATCTGCAACAACATGATCCTTGGCGCCACGATGATCGTCACCTGCGAGGCCTTCGCTCTGGCCGACAAGCTGGGCCTCGACCGACAGGCGATGTTCGATGTGGTCTCCACCTCCTCGGGCTCCAGCTGGTCGATGACCACCTATTGCCCCGCCCCCGGCATCGGCCCGCAAAGCCCCGCCGACAACGACTACAAGCCCGGCTTCGCCGCCGAATTGATGCTCAAGGACCTTCGCCTCGCCCAAGAGGCCGCCGCCGCCGCAGATGCCGACACGCCGCTTGGCGAAGCCGCGATGAAGCTCTACGCCGAATTCGTCGAACGCGAAGACGGGATGGGCCGCGATTTCTCGGCCATGCTGCCACGCTTCGAAAAACGCGGCTACAGCTGATCCATGACCCCGACCAATTGATCCATATCATATTCAACTTTGCGAAGATGTGTCACACACGGGGCATCATTGGTGAAAGGAACGTCCCATGTTCAAGAAAAACGTCGGCGGCATCGACCGCGCACTTCGCATCCTCGTGGGCGCAGCGCTCATCGCGGGCTTCGCCCTCAATCAGGAAGGCGCCTATAGCTGGCTCTATCTCATCGGGATCATCCCGCTGGTGACCGGCATTCTGGGCACCTGCCCCGCCTATTCGATCTTCGGGTTCAACACCTGCCCGTTGAAGAAATAAAACGTTCCGCCTGTACCCTGAGGCATCAGCTCAAGGTGGAATACGTGCAACGATTGACCGGAGCACTGCCTTTCTCGAAAATCTGGGGATCAGGTTTTCGCGAAACGACTTGAAGCAGACTTTCGCGCCTCCCGGCGCAGCGGGCTTGGCCTGCTGCGCCCGCCTATTCCGCCGCCACCTTGCGCGCCGCCAGCATCTCCTTGAGATACCGCCCGGTATGGCTGCGCTCCACCTCGGCCACATCCTCGGGCGTGCCGACAGCCACGATCTCACCACCGCCATCGCCCCCTTCGGGACCGATATCGATGATCCAGTCGGCGGTTTTCACCACATCGAGGTTATGCTCGATCACCACCACCGTGTTGCCGCTCTCGACCAGCTCATGCAGCACTTCCAGCAGCTTTTTCACATCCTCGAAATGCAGCCCCGTCGTCGGCTCGTCCAGAATATAGAGCGTCCGCCCCGTTGATCGCTTCGACAGCTCCTTCGACAGCTTCACCCGCTGCGCCTCGCCACCCGAAAGCGTCGTCGCCTGCTGGCCCACCTTGATATAGCCAAGGCCCACCCGCGCCAGCGCATCCATCTTCTCGCGGATGCTCGGCACCGCCTTGAAAACCTCGCGCGCATCCTCCACCGTCATGTCCAGCACATCGGCGATGGACTTGCCCTTCCAGCGGATTTCCAGCGTCTCGCGGTTATACCGCGCGCCATTGCAGGTCTCGCAGGTCACATAGACATCGGGCAGGAAATGCATCTCGATCTTGATGACCCCGTCGCCCTGACACGCCTCGCAGCGCCCGCCCTTCACGTTGAAGGAAAACCGCCCCGGCTTGTAGCCGCGCGCCTTGGCCTCGGGCAGCCCGGCAAACCAGTCGCGGATCGGGGTAAAGGCGCCGGTATAGGTGGCCGGGTTCGATCTTGGCGTACGCCCGATGGGCCGCTGATCGATATCGATCACCTTGTCCAGATGCTCCAGCCCCTTGATCGTCTCGCAGGGCGCCGGCGTCTGCCGCGCCCCGTTGAGCCGCATCGAGGCGGTCTTGAACAGCGTCTCGATGGTCAGCGTGGATTTGCCCCCGCCCGACACGCCGGTGACACAGACGAATTTGCCAAGCGGGAATTGCGCGCTCACATCTCGCAGGTTGTTGCCGGTGGCCTTGACCACCTCCACCACCTTGCCATTGCCCTTGCGCCGCTCGGTGGGCACCGCGATCTCGCGGGCGCCCGACAGGTATTGCCCGGTGATCGAGGCCGGATCGGCGGTGATCTGCTCGGGCGTGCCGTGGCTCACCACCTGCCCGCCATGCACGCCTGCGCCGGGGCCGATATCAAAGACGTAATCGGCGGTGCGGATCGCCTCTTCGTCATGCTCGACCACGATCACCGTATTGCCCTGATCGCGCAGGTTCTGCAGCGTCTGCAACAGCCGCCCGTTGTCGCGCTGATGCAGCCCGATGCTCGGCTCATCCAGCACGTAAAGAACCCCGGTCAGCCCACTGCCGATCTGGCTCGCCAGCCGGATGCGCTGGCTCTCGCCCCCCGACAGCGTGCCGGCATTGCGGCTCAGCGTCAGGTATTCCAGCCCCACATTGTTCAGAAACCCAAGCCGCTCGCGGATTTCCTTGAGGATCGCCCGCGCGATCTCGTTCTTCTGCGCGCTCAGGCTTTCCGGCACGCCCGCGCACCAGGCATGCGCCTCGCGGATCGACATCTCCACGACCTGCCCCACATGCAGCCCCGCGATCTTCACCGCCAGCGCCTCTTCGCGCAGCCGGTAGCCGCCACAGGTGCCGCAGGCCCGGTTGTTCTGATAGCGTTCGAACTCCTCGCGGATCCAGCTGCTGTCGGTCTCGCGATAGCGCCGCTCCATATTGGGGATCACTCCCTCGAAACTGCGGGTCACCTGATAGACGCGGCCACCCTCGTCATAGCGAAACGGGATCTCCTCCTCGCCCGACCCGTACAGGAACACCTGCTGCACATGGGCGGGCAGGTCCTTCCAGCGGGCGTTGCGGTCGAACTCGTAATGCTTGGCGATGGATTCGATGGTCTGCAGGAAATACGGGCTCTTGCCCTTGCGCCAGGGCGCGATCGCCCCGTCGCTGATCTTGAGCGTGCCATCCGGCACCACCAGCCGCTCGTCGAAATACAGCTCCGCCCCCAGACCGTCGCAATCCGGGCAGGCGCCGAACGGCGCGTTGAACGAAAAGAGCCTCGGTTCGATCTCGGGAATCGTGAAGCCGCTCACCGGACAGGCGAAGTTTTCGCTGAACATATGGCGCTCCGGCTCGCCCTCGCCCTCTTTCGGCGCGGTCTCCAGAACGGCGATCCCATCCGCCAGATCAAGCGCTGTGCGCAGACTGTCCGCCAACCGGGTCTGCAAGCCGTCCTTGACCACGATCCGGTCCACCACCACGTCGATATCGTGGCGGAACTTCTTGTCCAGCTTGGGCGGATCGTCCAGCTCGTGAAACGCGCCATCCACCTTGACCCTCTGGAACCCCTGCTTGCGCAGCTCCAGCATCTCCTTGCGATACTCGCCCTTGCGGTCCCGCACGATGGGCGCCAGAAGATAGGCGCGCGTGCCCTCCTCCATCGCCATGATCCGGTCCACCATGTCCTGCACCTGCTGGGCCTCGATGGGCTTGCCGGTGGCAGGGCTATAAGGCGTGCCGACGCGGGCAAAGAGCAATCGCAGGTAATCGTAGATTTCCGTCACCGTGCCCACGGTCGAGCGCGGGTTCTTGCTGGTGGTCTTCTGCTCGATGGAAATCGCCGGGCTCAACCCGCTGATATGATCCACATCTGGCTTCTGCATCATGTCCAGAAACTGCCGCGCATAGGCGCTCAGGCTTTCGACATAGCGCCGCTGCCCCTCGGCATAGATCGTATCGAACGCCAGGCTCGATTTGCCCGACCCCGACAGCCCGGTGATCACCACCAACTCGTTGCGCGGAATATCCACATCGATGGACTTGAGGTTGTGCTCGCGCGCGCCGCGCACCTCGATATTCTTCAGCTCGGCCATGCCTGCCCCCGTGAACGCTGCCCTACAGATAGTTGAGCGCGCCGAGTCGTCCAAGTCAAAAAAGTGAACATTTCATGAACATGCGCGCAAGCGCTTGCGCCGCCACCGCATTCGGCGCGCAAACGCGCGCAAAGCCGCGCTATTTCTGCGCCAGCGCCCAGGAACAGATGGGAAAATCCGGCTCATTGGTCAGATCGTCCCGCTCCCGGTCATAGGCCGGCGGCCAGGGCGTCTCGAAATTGCGCAGCGCCGCCGCGCGGTTGCCCCATTGCCCGGCGCGCACCTTGTCCTCGTCGAACCCCGCCTCGATCAGCAGGTTCTTCAAGCCCCGCGCCGTCCAGCGCGAGCAATCCACCGGATCGCCATGCCAGGGGATGTAAAACGGCACCGCAACCCAGAAATACCCCCCCGGCCTCAGCATCTCCAGCACGTTGCGCGTGGCGGCATAGGGCCGGTCCAGATGCTCCCAGACCTGGTTGGCCAGGATGATGTCGAAGCTCAGCGCCGCACCATCCTCGTCGCGATACGGCCCTGCACAGACATCATAGGCGGGATAGCGATAGCGCCGATAGCTGCGAAACTGGAACCTGTGGCCGAACTTGCCCGAGACCTCCGCCGCGTCCATCCGCTCCAGAGGCAGCGCCTCCAGCCACCGCCGCGACGTGCGCTGCATCACAACCCTGTTCACACTCGGCACGCGCACATCTCCCTGCAATCCCGCCCTGCAATTGTGCACGCCCCGCGCCACGCCGCAAGCCCGCGCCGGCCCGCGTGTTTCTTCTGGCCACAAATATCCCGGGGGAGTCGATCAAATCCCCCCGGGATTTGATCGGCGGGGGCCGCGCCCCCACCTTATCCGCTCAGATATGGATCACCCGGTCATAGGCATCCAGAACCGCCTCATGCATCATCTCGCTCAGCGTCGGATGCGGGAAGACCGCGTGCATCAGGTCCTCCTCGGTGGTCTCCAGCTGGCGGCCCACCACATAGCCCTGGATCAGCTCGGTCACTTCCGCGCCGATCATATGCGCGCCCAGAAGCTCGCCGGTCTTGTCGTCGAAGATCGTCTTGATCATCCCCTCCGGCTCGCCAAGGGCGATGGCCTTGCCATTGCCGATGAACGGGAAGTGGCCGACCCGGATCTTGTGACCGGCCTCCTTGGCCTGCGCCTCGGTCATGCCGACACTGGCGATCTGCGGCGTGCAATAGGTGCAGCCCGCGATGCTCTCGGGCTTGACCGGATGCACCTTTTTGCCGGCGATCATCTCGGCGACCATGACGCCCTCGTGGCTGGCCTTGTGCGCAAGCCAGGGCGCACCCGCCAGATCGCCGATCGCATAGATCCCCTCGACGCCCGTGCGGCAATGGGTGTCGGTGACCACATGGGTCCGGTCCACCTTGACGCCAAGCGCTTCGAGCCCCAGCCCTTCGGTATTGCCCACGATACCCACCGCCGAGATCACGCTGTCGAACTCGCGCGTTTCCACCTTGCCGCCGATCTCGACATGAGCGGTCACCTTGCCCTTCTGACGATCGAGCTTCTTGACCATGGCCTTTTCAAGGATGGTCATGCCCTGCTTGGTGAACGCCTTCTTGGCCATGCCGGAAATCTCGGCATCCTCCACCGGCAGAATGCGATCCATCACCTCGACCACGGTCGTCTCGGCGCCAAGCGTGTTGTAGAAACTGGCAAACTCGATCCCGATCGCACCCGATCCGATGACCAGCAGCTTCTTGGGCATTCTCGGCGGCATCAGCGCGTGCTTGTAGGTCCAGACAAGATCGCCATCCGCCTCGAGCCCCGGCAATTCGCGCGCCCGCGCGCCCGTGGCTAGCACGATATGCGGCGCCTCCAGCACTTCGGTGCCGCTGTCGGTCTTGACGCTGACCTTGCCCTTGGCGGGCAACGTCGCCTCGCCCATGATCGCGGTCACCTTGTTCTTCTTCAGAAGGTGGCCCACCCCGGAATTGAGCTGCTTGGCGATTGCGCGCGAGCGTTTGACCACCGCCTCCAGATCATAGCCGATACCATCGGCCTTCAGCCCGAACTCCTTGGCCCGGTGCATCAGGTGGAACACTTCCGACGAGCGCAGCATCGCCTTGGTCGGGATACAGCCCCAGTTGAGGCAGATACCGCCCATATGCTCGCGTTCGATGACCGCCACGCTCAGGCCCAGCTGGGCGCCCCGGATCGCGGCCACATAGCCCCCCGGTCCTGCCCCGATTACGATCATGTCAAAGGATTTCGCCGCCATCGCCGACTCCGCTTCAGATTTTAGTTTGACATTAAACTATCTGACGCAGGATCACAACGCAGGACAGCACCCGCCATCCTCTCCGACAGCGGTGAAAGGGGTTAACCCCTTGTCACCGATGATGATATTTCCGGTTTCCCCCCGGTTTCCCCAGCGACGCCGCCGCAGCCCTCAGGCCGCCTCAGGCCGCAGCCGCCGCCTGAAATTCGCGCAAGGTGGCGCCATAGCCGCCCTTGGCGATATAATCGCGCTCATGCCCGGTGCTCATGCGCTCCAGCGCCTCGTTGCGATAGGGGAAGCGGCCGAACTTGCGGATCACCTCGCGATGCGCGCGGGCATGCAGCAGATTGTCGGCGCCGGTCTCGGGCATCCGCTCACAGATCAGCCGTACGCAGCGGTCCTGATCGCACAGGTTCTCGGAATGCATCAGCGGCAGGTAATAGAACTGCCGCGCCGGCTCGTCGATGCGCATGTCCCATTTGCGGTGGATCGCCGCCTTGGCCACGGCCAGCCCCATCCGGTCGGTGGCAAAGGCCCGCCCCTCGCCGCGGAACATGTTGCGCGGGAACTGGTCGGTGAGGATGATATAGGCCAGCGCGCCGCTCGGATAGGTCAACCAAAGCGCATGGGTGCCCTCGCAGGCGCCGCGCCATGCGTCTTCGAACCGGTCCCGGATCGTCTGATCCAGCGCTTCGGTCGGGTTGTACCAGCCTTCCGGCCCAACCGTGTCCAACCAGAAACCCAATACATCCTCGGGCGCTACCATAGGTTCCTCCTTGCGGCCCCTGACGGCCTCAACCTGCTGTTACAAAAATGTTAACTTCACTTGCGCCGCGAAAGATAGTCACGAATTACTACAATCTAAGGGGTATGCGTGACGTTAGCGCAACCGTCGGCGCGTTTACGCCGATCCTTGCGGCGTGTTGGCCGCCGCCTCTTCGGCCTGCTCGGCCTGCTCCAGCGCATATTCCTGCGCCGCCTCCACCGCGACGACCGATGCGCTGGCGGGCAGCGGGGCGAAGCTTTCCGTCTCGCTCACAGCCGGGGCCGCGCGCTGCGTCATCCGGTAGGCGGCATAAACCGCCATCGTCAGGGTCAGCACAGCGACGATCAGGAAAAACGCCGACGGGCCCATCTTGCCCATCGCCCAGCCGGTGACCGGCGGCCCGGCAACCGCGCCCAGACCGTTGATGAACAACAACCCCCCCGAGGCCGCGGCCATGTCGTCGCGGTCCAGAAAGTCATTGGTATGGGCGATCAGCAGCGAATAGAGCGGGTTCGACATGCCCCCGATGAGCAGCCCCGCCACCAGCAGCATCGCAAAGATTTCTCCCAGCAGGAAGCCGATGATCGCACCGCTGGCACAGACCAGCGACGCCACGAAGATCAGCACCCGGCGATCCATCCGGTCCGACAGCCAGCCGATGGGATATTGCAGCACCAGCGCGCCGATGAAAAACGTCGCAACGAAAGTCGAGATCTGCGCCACGCTCAGTCCCGCCTCGGCCCCGAAGACCGGCGCCATCCCGAACTGGGCCGCAAAGACGCCCCCCAGCAGGAACATGCCCACACAGCCAAGCGGCGAGGTATCGAGGATCTGCCGCAGCGTCATCGGCTTTGTGGTCCCGAAGGCGGGCGTCGGACTGATCGACAGCAGGATCGGCGCAAAACTCAGCGACACCAGCACCGACGGGATGATGAACAGCACGAATCCCCCCGGATCGGCCACCAGCATCAGCGCCTGCGCGCTCACGATCCCGACCATCTGCACGATCATGTAGGCCGACAGCGCCTGCCCCCGCGTCTCATTGGTGGCCGAGTTGTTCAGCCAGCTTTCCGCCGTGACATAGACGCCCGAAAAGCAGAAGCCGATCAGGATGCGCCCCAGACCCCATGCAATCGGATCGGTCAGCGTCGGATAAAGGATCATCACCGCCGAAATCAGCGAGGCCAGCGCCGCGAAGACCCGCACATGCCCCACCCGCCGGATCATCTCGGGCGCCATGCGCGACCCGAACAGGAAGCCCACGAAATAGCCCGTCATGACCAGCGACATCGAAAAGGTCGAAAACCCCTCGATCTCGCCGCGAATGCCCAGCAACGTGCTTTGCATGCCGTTGCCGACCTGCAACAACATCATGCCCAGCAAAAGCGCCCACGCGCCGTTCAGAACCTGCAGCATCCGTCAAACTCCGCACAGAAGGGGTGCCGGAACCGTCCGCCACCCTTCCGGCCTGCCAGCAAATCAGCCCGGGATCAACAGTGAAGCGTCCCCGTAGGAAAAGAACCTGTAGCGGTTTTCGACCGCGTGATCATAGATTTTCCGGATCCGGTCCTGCCCCATAAGCGCCGAAACCAGCATCATCAGGGTGGATTTCGGAAGGTGGAAATTCGTAATCAGCGCATCGGTCACCCGAAACGTGAAGCCGGGATAAATGAAGATATCGGTCTCGCCTTCCCAGGGCGCGATCGCGCCACTGGCCTGTGCGGCGCTTTCGATCAGCCGCAGCGCGGTGGTGCCCACCGGGATCACCCGCCCGCCCGCCGCCTTGGTGGCGGCGATCTCGGCGGCGGCAGCCTCGCTCACCCGGCCCCATTCCGCATGCATCTTGTGGGTGGTCACATCCTCGACCTTGACCGGCAGGAACGTACCCGCCCCCACATGCAGCGTCACATGGCTGAACGTGACGCCCATCGCCTCCAGCCGCTCGAGCAGCTCGGCGTCGAAATGCAGCGACGCGGTGGGCGCCGCCACGGCGCCCTTATGGCGCGCCCAGACGGTCTGGTAATCGGTGCGGTCCTGCGCATCGGCGGCCCGGCGCGCGGCGATATAGGGCGGCAGCGGCATGGCCCCTGCGGCATTCAGCGCCGTGTCGAACGCCTCACCCTCGAGGTTGAACCGCAACAGCCCCTGCCCCTCACGGCGCGCCAGCACCTCGGCCTCCAGCCCCGCGCCGAACACGATCACCTCGCCGTCGCGCACCTTCTTCAGCGGCTTGACCAGCGCGCTCCAGTCGCCCTCCGGCCCCGGCTCCAGCAAGGTCACCTCGATCTTCGCCTGCGTTGCCCCCTCGGGTCCCTCACGCCGTCGCACCCCGCTCAGCCGCGCCGGAATCACCGCCGTGTCGTTCAGAACCAGCCGGTCCCCGGGCCGCAGCCAATCGCCCAGATCGCGCACGATCGCATCCTGGATCGCATCGCCCTGCGCCACCAGCAGCCGCGCCGAGGATCTGGGCCGCGCGGGCCGTGTCGCGATCAAATCCTCCGGCAGATCGAAATCGAAATCGCTCAGCTTCACCTGTCGTTCTCCCATGGCGCCCGCCTGACGCCCTGCCCGCGATCCGCCGGCGCGCCCTCGTCCTGTGCCTCTTGCGGTGCGCCGATACCATCTGGCGGCGGGCGGCGAAAGAGATCGCGAAACACCCCCGGCGTCAGGATCGACAACGGGTTCACCCTCACGCTCGGCGCATCCGCAGATCCCCGCATCTCGTAATTGACGCCGACGATCCCCTCGCCGCGTCGTGTGAATAGCCCGCCCACCGCATTGACCATGTAGAACGGGGACAGCACCCCGTGCATATCCAGCTGCCGGCTGCCGGTATAGTAATTGCCCTGCATCGAGATCCCCATCGACGCGCCCACCGCACTGCCCGCCAGAACCGCGACGCGCTCGGGCGTCAGCTCGAACTGCGCCTTCACCTCGCTGAAATGGATGCCCTCTCCATCGAGCTGCTCCAAAAGCCCCACCACGCTGATTGCATTGAGCAGATCCGCCAGCGCCGGCGCATCGGTCAGCCGCACATTCGCGACCAACAAGGAGCCGTGATAGCTGCCCGGCGCCCCCGCGGGCACCAGCGTCAGCGACATCTCCCCTTCCCTCGCCTGCCGCAAAAGCCCCGCCGAAGCCAGCACGCCGCCCGCATCCCCGGCCATGATCTGGAACGCGCTGCGCCCGTCTTTCGGCACGATACTGCCCGTGATCGCAGCCCCCTCGTTCACTCTTGCGGTAAAGCGCCCCGTCGCACCGCCCGCCATGTCCAGATCGGCCCGGAAATCCGTCAGCGTGATCCCCTCGGATATCACCAGCCGGTCCAGCGCCAGCGACACCGGCCCGCCGCGCCGCGGCCCGCCGCCATCAGGGCCGCGCCCATCCCCGGCAAGCGACGTGCGGCGCAGATCGACCGTGCCACCAGACACCAGAATCTGCGGCGCGCGATCCGCCCCGCGCCCCACCAGATCCACCGGCGCGCTCAGCCAATCATCCAGCCGCACTCTCGAAAACCGCGCCCGCTCCAACGTGCCGTCCGCTTGCAGGCTCACACTGCCCTGCGCCTGCAGCCCACCTGCATCCAGCGCCACCAGATCGATCTGCGGCGGCTCGCCAAGCGTGCCCGACACTTCCAGACTGCCCCTTGCCGCCGCCGGAAGCGCCCAGTCCAGCTCGGGCAGCCGCAGCGCCACACCCGCCAGATCCGAACGCAGCGTGAACTGCCCCGGCGCCCCGCGCGGCAGGACGATCTCCACATCGGCGCGCCCCTGTCCTTCAAGGCTTCCGGGCGGCAGCCCGACGCGGAACTCGTCCACGAACCGCTCCGACAGCTCGATCCAGCCGCTCACCCGGCTGGTGCCATCGGCCTCCGGGCCAAGCGCGCTCTGCCAGCTGCCCTCGACAGGCACCTGCCCGATCCGTCCCGCGCCGCTCACGCTCACGCCGGAATTGCCGGCCTTGAGATCCAGCACCGGCGCTGCGATCACCCGGCCCTGCACAAGGCTCTCGCTGCGCACATCACTCAGGGTGCCCACCACGTCGAACGCCACCTCGTCGGGCTGCAGACCGGGCTTGAGCAGGAAATCCAGCCGCCCGGCAAGCCGCGCCTGCCCATCCGCCAGAGTCACCGGAAGATTGGCCTTGGTCATGAAGCCAAAGGGCTTTTCGTTCAGCAGCGACAGCGCCGCCGTGACCGTGCTTTGCGTGCTCAGCCGCGCGCGGGCCGGGCCGCGATTGACCCGGACATCGGGGATGATGAAGCTGGTGCCTGAAATGTCGATCCGCCCGCCCTGCGCCGCCGTCACATGGCCGCTATCGGCGGTGATGACAAAGCGATTGTCACTCAACGAGGCATGGCCTGTTGCGGCCTCGATCACCGGCACATCCTTGACGAACTGCGTCTCCAGCCCGGTGAAGTCGAAACCAAGGAAGACATCCGCCGGGCGCCCCGGATCGGCGCGCAGCGCCAGCTGCAGGTTGCTCAGATCGGCGGCGCGGACATTCTGCTCGATCCACTCGCGGGTCACCGGCGTGACGCTTCGCGGCCACAACGCCTGCAGCCGGTCGCTGTCAAGCGCATCCATCCGCCCATCAAGCGCCAGCCGCCAGCCCTGCGCCCCGGCGATCAGATCGCCGTTCAGAACCATCCGCGACCCCTGATCGCTCAGGCTCAATTGCCCAAGCGTGAGCCGGAACGGATCAAGCCGCAGCCGCATATCCATCACCGCCTGCTCGATCTCGACCGGTTCGGGATAAAGCCCCTCGGGATTGGCGCGGATATCGGTCAGGCGGAACTGACCCAGCAACTCGCTCGGCCAGCCCTGCTCCATGCCCACAAGATACGCCTGCCCCTCGGCGCGCGCCGTGACCCAATTGCTGGTCAGCGTCACATCGCTGAAGCGCATCGCCTGATCGGCGGGATCATAGGTGAAATAGACCCGCGCCTCCGAGAACGGGATCGGCTTGGTCGCCTCGTTGGGCCGCAACTCGCCTTCGGTGATATGCAGCGTGGCATTGAGCGGCCCCAACCGCCCCTCCTCGTCGACCGAAGCCCTCAGCGCCCCCGAGATCGGCGCATCCAGCGCCTCGAGCCAGGTCAGCGCGGGCGACTGCCCGGCAATGTCGCGCGCCGGCATATCCTCGAACGTCACGCCGAAATCCGCCGCCGTCTCGCCGATCCGGCGGGTGTAATTCATAGCCAGCGTCGTGGCGTAGTCCCTTGCCCCCAAAAGGGCCACATCGCCCCGGATCGTCAGATCGTCACCGCTGCGCGTCATCTCCAGCCGCCCGCCATCGGCAGACCAGGCGCGCTCGGCCCGCGCATCCTCGTAGCGCAGCGTGAGGTTGTCGGCGCTCAACTGGCGCAGCGCCGCGAATTGCGGCCGCTCCAGCAGCGCATCAAGCCGCGCGGCAAGCTCGGCCACGCTCATCGCCTCGTCGGGTCCCGGCGCGGCCTCCCCGACACTCAGCCCGATGCGCCCATCGGCAGACCGCCGCAGGATCACCCGCGCGCCCGATACACCGATTTGCGCCGGGTGCAGATCGCCGCGCATGAGCGGCCTCAGCGCCACCGTCCCGCGCACATCCAGCAGGCTGGCCAGCATCGCCCCATCCGCGCCGCGCAGCGTCACATCGCTCAGGTGCAATTGCGGCGTCCAGTCCTCCTCGATGCGCAGCCCGATACCGCCGAACCCGATCGAAACCCCGTCGATATCGGCATTGATCGCGGTCGTGATCCGCTCCTGCAGCCATGCAGGGGCCGCGTAATCGCGCCCCGTCGCCATCGACAGCGCCACCGAAACCACGACGGCAAGCATCGCAAGGGTCAGGATCGACCATAACGCCGCTTTCCTGACCCGACTGCCGCCTGACGTCTCGTGCTGGGGTTCGCTCATTCGTCTCGCTCGATCGGTCCGGTCGCCCGGACCGGATGCCTGATGCCTTTAATCCGGCGTGTCCTGCCCTAATATGACCCCGAGTCGCAGCCATAACAAGGAAGACACCATGCCAGATACCGGCGCATCCGCTCCCGATTTCACCCTGCCCCGCGATGGCGGCGGCGAGATAACCCTCTCCGGCCTGCGCCCCGCGCCGGTCGTGCTGTTCTTCTACCCGCGCGACGACACGTCGGGCTGCACCAAGGAGGCCATCGCCTTCACCACGCTCAAGGCCGATTTCGAAGCGGCGGGCGCGCAGGTCTTCGGCATCTCCAAGGACGACATCGCCGCCCATGACAAGTTCCGCGACAAACACGGGCTCGAAGTGCCACTGCTCTCCGATGCCGACTCCGACGTCTGCGAAACCTACGGCGTCTGGAAGGAAAAAAGCATGTATGGCAAGAAGTTCCTCGGCATCGAGCGCTCCACCTTCCTGATCGACGGCGACGGGCAGATCGCCCGGGTCTGGCGCAAGGTCAAGGTGCCCGGCCATGCCGAAGAGGTGCTCGACGCGGTGCGCGCGCTTTGAGCGGTCAGACGCTTGCCCAGATGGCGGTGGAGGTGCTCTCCACCGCCGATGGCCGCGAAAAGACCGCCCTCTCGCGCCGCCATGCCGCCACGTGGTTCGCCTCCCGCGACGCGGGTGATCCCCTTCCCATCGGCACAGCACTGCCCCCGCTACGCCCCGCGCGCCCCGACCGCCCCGAGCTTCTGGATCCGCGCGACGTGCCGCGCCGCCGCCCCGGCAGCGCGCAGGGCCGGCTCGCGATCCTGCATGCCGTCGCACATATCGAACTCAATGCCGTGGACCTGCACTGGGACATCATCGCGCGCTTCGGCCATGTCCCCATGCCCATCGGCTTCTATGATGACTGGGTCAAATCGGCCGACGAAGAATCCAAGCATTTCAACCTGATATGCGACTGTCTTGAAGCACATGGCAGCCATTACGGCGCCCTTCCCGCCCATGCCGGCATGTGGCGCGCCGCCGAAGACACCGCCCAGGACCTGATGGGCCGCCTCGCGGTCGTGCCCATGGTGCTCGAAGCCCGTGGCCTCGATGTCACCCCCGGCATGATCGAGATCTTCCGCAAGGCCGGCGACACCGCCGCAATCGAGGCGATGCAGGTGATCTATGCCGAAGAGGTGCACCATGTCGCCTATGGCTCGAAATGGTTCCACTTCCTCTGCGGTCGCCAGAACACGGATCCCACGCAGGCATTTCACGAGCTTGTCCGCACCTATTTCCACGGCGCCCTCAAGCCACCCTTCAACGAGGAAAAGCGCGCCGAGGCCGGAATTCCCCCCGATTTCTACTGGCCTCTGGCCGATCAGCCCTCTTCGAAAGCATAGGCAAGCCCTTGGGGATCGGCGATTTTTCGCCGTTCAAGCAACAATACGCCCATTTTCCGGACATCATTGCCCAAAAACCTTGCCCTGAGCGATTCCACTCGGTAAGCCATTTTTTGCAGGCGTCCGGTCACAAAAGATGACCAGTTGCAACAAACGCCGCGATTGAGAAGGGTTACAAGGGACCGTCGTCTTGCGGACAAGAATTGCAATCAGGCTTCACACCCTGCTCGAGCGGTATTTCCCCGAGCGTCGGGTTTTCCTCAAATCTGATACCGATACCCGCTTCATCCGGCTCCGACCTCATTCTCAACTTCTGGCCTTTCTCGGCGCCTCCACCATCGTCGCCTGGGCCATCATCGCCACCGCCATCCTGCTGATGGACAGCATCGGTTCCGGCAATTTCCGCGAACAGGCCAAGCGCGATCAGCGCACCTACGAATACCGCCTCAATGACCTCGCCCAGGAACGCGACATGCGCGCCGAAGAGGCTCTGGCCGCTCAGCAACGCTTCAACTCGGCGCTCGAACAGATTTCCCTCATGCAATCCGAATTGCTGGCCTCCGAAACCCGGCGCCGCGAAATGGAAACCGGCATCGAGGTCATCCAGACCACCCTGCGCCGTGTGATGGGCGAGCGGGAAAACGCCCGCGATGAACTGACCGCCCTCGCCGAAGCCATGCAGGAAACCGGCACCGCCCCCGGCGCCTCGGTCGAAGATGGCAACGGCACGGTCGATTTCCTCGCCGCCGCCCTTCAGGAAACCGCAGAAGAGCGTGACCGGATCGAGCGTGACGCGCGTGACGCCCTGCTTCAGGCCGATGAAATGGCCCTGCAGATCGCCCTGATGCGCGACCAGAACGATCAGATCTTCAGCCAGCTCGAAGACGCCATGACCATCTCGGTCGAACCGCTCGACAAGATGTTCCGCGCCGCGGGCATGGACACCGAAAAGCTGCTCGACAGCGTGCGCCGCGGCTATTCCGGTCAGGGCGGCCCCCTGACCCCGCTCAGCCTGTCGACCCGCGGCGAAGCCGCCTCGGGCGACGAGGCGCGCGCCAATGAGATCCTCAATCAGATGGACCGGCTCAACATCTACCGGATCGCCGCCCAGAAAGCCCCCTTTGCAACGCCGCTGCGCAACGCCTTCCGCTACACCTCCGGTTTCGGGATGCGGTGGGGCCGGATGCATGAGGGCACGGATTTCGCCGCGCCGCATGGCACGCCGATCTATTCCACCGCCGATGGCGTCGTCATTCACGCCGGCTGGCTTTCGGGCTATGGCCGTCTGGTCAAGATCAAGCACGAGTTCGGAATCGAGACCCGCTACGCCCATCTATCCAAAATCCACGTGACCGAAGGCCAAAGGGTCTCGCGCGGAGAGCGGATCGGTGATATGGGCAATACTGGACGTTCCACGGGCACACATCTACACTACGAAGTCCGTGTCGGCGGCAAGGCCGTCAACCCCATGATCTATATCAAGGCTGCTAACGATGTTTTCTAAAAGCAAAATCAACGATCCCGCCCCCAAGGCAGAAGATCCCAGACAGACCTCCACGCCTGACCGGTCGGCCGACACTTCCTATTCCGGCTCCGAGTTCAAGGCATCGGCGCCCAAGGCCAAGCCGCCCGCGTCGGTCCTTTCGGCGGATCTGCACATCACCGGCAACCTCAAGACAACCGGTGACATTCAGGTCGAAGGCACCGTCGAAGGCGACATCCGCGCGCACCTTCTGACGGTCGGCGAAGGCGCCACCATCAAGGGTGAGATCGTCGCTGATGACGTTGTCATCAACGGTCGCATCGTCGGTCGCGTGCGTGGCCTCAAGGTGCGTCTGACCTCGACCGCCCGCGTCGAAGGCGACATCATCCACAAGACCATCGCGATCGAATCCGGCGCCCATTTCGAAGGCTCGGTGCAGCGGCAGGATGATCCCCTGAACGCCAAGTCGAACGCGCCCAAGGCGCCTGCCGCCTCGGCACCGGCTTCTTCCGCCCCCGCAAGCGCGCAGCAACCTGCCGCCAAGGCCGGCTCCTGACGCGCCACGCGCAACCGGGACACACACACGCCAAAGGCGCCCTGCTCCGCAGCGGCGCCTTTTTCTTGTCTGGCGCACGGTCACCGCGCCGCGAATCGTCCGCTCACGCCGCGCGCCTCTCGACCAGCGCCGCGATCCCCATCGCACCCACCGCCCCCGCCGCGTTGAACACCAGATCGAGCGCCGTGTTGTAATACCCGCCCACATTCGTCTCGGGCACCATCAGCACCGCCGTGAACTCGATCATCTCGTTGAGCGAGCCAAGACCCATCGCGCCGATCACCGGATAGACCAGCGCCGTGGCACTGCCCGCCATCTGCGGGAAATGTCGAAGCAGCAGATGACGCAAGAGCCACGCCGTCACCGCGAACCCATAGGCATGCACCAGCTGATCGTATTTCAGGATCACATAGCTCTGCGTCTCGACCAGCCGGACCAGCACCAGATTGTAAAGCACAGACCCATCGACCGGCACCCCGCCACCCGCCATATGCGCCAGCCCCCAGACCGACAGCGCCCAAAGCATTCCCGCCGGATAGGCCGCCTTGCGCAGCGACAGCCCGATCATCGCCACAAGACAGATCATCGTGACGACATAGACGATGAATTCGCTATTGCCGATCGACAGGAACCACAGGGTGAACGCCACCACGTAGCTTGCCGTGAAGGCGGCGACGGCGGTTTCGGATCGGGTCAGTTGCATCTGTGAACCTCACCCTTCGGTGACGCTTCGGCGGGCATTTGTGTACGGAAGGGACACAACTCTCGTCAACGCGCCCGTGTTTGGTCCCAAACCCGTGTAGGTTTCGTACAAACCCTACACATTGAAACCAGGCGTCACGCCTCCAGTTCGGCATCCCAATACAGGAAATCGAGCCAGCTTTCATGCAGGTAATTGGGCGGAAACTTGCGGCCCATATTGCGCAACTGCTCCGCGCCCGGCTGGCGCGGCGACTTTTGCAGGCTCATCCCCGCTTGCCGTAAGCTCTTGGAACCCTTGCGCAAATTGCATTTGCTACAGGCCGCGACCACGTTTTCCCAACTGGTGATTCCCCCGCTGGCGCGTGGCACCACATGGTCGAAGGTCAAATCCCCCTTCGCCCCGCAATACTGACAACAGAACTCATCGCGCAGAAAAAGATTGAACCTCGTAAACGCAACTCGTTTCTGCGGCTTCACAAAATCCTTCAGAACGATCACGCTCGGGATGCGAATTTCGGTGCTCGGACTGCGCACCGTGTGCTCATATTCTGCAACGATATCAACACGATCAAGGTAAACCGCCTTTACTGCATCCTGCCAGGACCAAAGCGACAAGGGGTAATATGACAAGGGTCGAAAATCAGCATTCAGAACCAGCGCGGGATTCTGTCTCAGTGCCGCCGGTTCCCGGACGAACTCGGTTCTGAATTCACCGTCCATCTTTCATACAGCCCCCGCTCGATCCATGCCCTAAGCCGACCTCGGGACGGGACTCGCCGCCCCTTTCTGTGGATAACTATATATCGTGTTCGTCACCTGACAAGCCCCACATATTCGGCAGATATAGGGGATGCGTAATCCGCCCTCGTAACGCCAATATGACACTTATCCACAGGTCTGGGGGCGGTTCGTGGCTCTGGTCTCTCGGGGGCTGGCCACCTCGCCAGATCAGCCCCCAGGCCGCACCCGGCCCATCACCGGCGGTCATGGGATCACGGACTATATCCTCCGCCGCGCAGATACGCGCTCGAACTACTCCGTGTATCCTCCTGAAAATTCAGGGGAATTCGCCACCTCTTGCCCTTCGGGCCGAGCCTTCAGAAATTCAGTTTGTCGCGTATGAAGGCCAGCGCCACCTGCAGCCCATCGGGCGCGATGCCATGCGCGGTGCCCTTCATGACATGCGCATAGACATCCTTCCACCCCGCCGCCTGCAACGCCTCGGCGGCCTGCGGCAAGGATTGCGGCGGCACAACGTCATCGGCATCGCCATGAATCAGAATCACAGGCGGTCTTGAAACCGCCTCATCCTCCAGCAATTCAGGCCGCAAAAGCCGCCCCGAGAAGGCAACGATGCCCGCCACCGGATCCTCCCGGCGCGGCGCGACATGCAGCGCCATCATCGTGCCCTGACTGAACCCGAACAGAACCACCTGTTCGGGCATCACATCTTCATCCACCATCAGCGCATCGAGAAACGCGTTCAGATCATCCGCCGCCGCAAGCAACCCGCGCTCGGATTCCTCTTCGGACGAGCCGTCGATCCAGGGGATCGGAAACCACTGATATCCGGTCGGCATCATCGGGATCGTCTCGGGCGCGTCAGGCGCCACGAACAGCGTGTCCGGCAGATGCTCGGCCAGCACATCGGCAATCCCCAAAAGATCCGCCCCGTTCGCGCCATACCCATGCAGGAATACCACGACCGAGCGAGTCGTTCCCGAATGTGGCTCCTTGCGGCCTGCCTGCAATACGCGTGTCATCTGGTCAATATCCCCTCTGTTTCACAAGCGCATCGCACAGCGCAGGTCATCACGCAATATCGCGCGGTTCATTTCGGCAAACGCCCAAGCATCTAGCGGACCCCCTCGCGCCGGATGCACTGCGCATAATAGGCCCAAAGAATACGCGCCGCGACCGACCTCCAGGGGCGCCACGCTTCGGACATGGCGCGCAGCGCGCGTTCATTGGGCCGTTCCGGCAAGTCGTAAAGAAGCCTCGCGCCCTCCTGCAAAGCCAGATCACCTGGCGCGAACACGTCTGCCCGCCCGAGACTGAACATCGCATAGATTTCCGCAGTCCAGACCCCGATGCCAGGCACTTCGGTCAGGGTCTCGATAACCTGCTCTGTCGGCGCATCGCGCAAGGCGCGGTAATCGATCCGCGCCTCGGCCAGTGCGCGCGCATAACGGATTTTCTGCCGGCTCAGGCCGGCGGCGTGCAGATCATCATCGCTGGCCCACAGGATCTTGCGCGGCCCGGTCAGCTTTGCGCCCTTCATCCGCGACCAGATCGCATCGGCTGCCGCGACACTGACCTGCTGACTGACGATCGCATTGAGCAGCTGTTCGAACCCGTCCTGTCGCCGCCGCAGCGGCAGCGGCGCGGTCAGATCATGGGCATGGGCCATGCGCGGACAGGCCGCGCGCAAATGAGCCGCACCTTCTTCGACATCGTCGAGCGTTTCGATGATGCGCCCGGTCACAGCCTTGCCACCCAGTCCAGCGCCTGACAGGCGGTTTCGACCCTGAACGCATCGGGTTGTCGCGGTCGGTTGAGCATGATCACAGGGATAGCAAGCTGACGCGCGGCATGCAATTTCGTGCGCGGCACCTCGCCACCGGCGTTCTTGACGATGAGCCAGTCGACGGCGAGCCGCGAAAAGGTGTTGATTTCATCCGCAACCGAAAAGGGCGGCCGCCCGATCAGGAATTCGCCATTGGGAAAGGGAAACGGCGCTTCGGGCGGGTCGATCTGGCGGCAGATCAGGCGGCAGGACGAAAGATTGGCGAAGCGCGCAAGCGTTTGGCGTCCGGTAGCAAGAAACACCGTAGAGCCCGGCGCGACATGATCGGCGGCCTGTTCCTCGTGATCCAGCATGGTCCAGTCATCGCCTGTCTCAGGCTCCCAGGCGGGGCGCAGCACCTGACAATAAGGCAGCCCCAGCTCATGACATATCCGGGCACTGCGCGCGCTGATCCGATGCGCGAAAGGATGCGTGGCGTCCAGCACCGCGCTGATGCCCGCATCGGTCAGATAGGCCCGAAAGCCCTCGGCGCCGCCAAATCCGCCGATCCGCGTGGGCAATCCGGTGGGTTTGGGTGCCCGTGTCGCCCCGGCCAGAGATGCGATGGCGGCCCTGCCCTCGGCGGCCAGTTCGCGCGCGATCACCTGCGCCTCGCCGGTGCCGGCCAGCAAGAGCAGCGTCATGCGCCGGCCCTCGCGATGATCCGGCCCTCGCGGTCGATCACGACGGTATCCGCGATCACCTCTGCGGGAAGCATTGCGCGCACATTGTCCAAGGCCGCGCGGGCGACCCAATCAGCCATCGGCGCGCCGAAGTTGTCATAGGCTTGCAAGGCGGTGTTCATGAAGGCCAGATCGGGCATCCCGAGCACCTTGGCCAATTGGTCGAAATCCACCTGACTGCGGCCCGAATGCAGATCGCGCGCCCCTTGCGCAAGCTTCGTCATCTTGCCGATGCCACCCCCAATCGTGACACGCGGCACGGGATGTTTGGCCAGATATTTGAGCAACCCGCCGACAAAATCCCCCATGTCCAGCATCGCGGTATCAGGCAGACCATAGAGCGCCTGCACGGTCTTTTCGCTGGTCGCCCCGGTGCATCCCGCCACATGGCCGTGTCCCGCAGCACAGGCCACGTCTATCCCGCGATGGATCGACGCAATCCACGCAGCACAAGAGAACGGCCGCACGATGCCCGTGGTCCCGAGGATCGAAATACCCCCCTTGATGCCAAGCCGCGGGTTCCATGTCTTCTGCGCCAGCGCCTGCCCGCCGGGCACCGAAATCGTGATCTCGATATCGGGGGATTCAGACAGCCGTTCGGCCATGTCTTCAACCGTTTGGGTCATCATCTGTCGCGGCACGGGATTGATCGCAGGCTCGCCCGGCGCGATGGGCAGGCCGGGCATGGTCACGGTGCCCACACCATCGCCCGCGCGGAACAGCACACCGCCGTTCGATGCCGTCACTCGGGCCTTGATGAGCGCGCCATGGGTCACATCCGGGTCGTCGCCCGCATCCTTGATCACCCCCGCCTCGGCCCAGCCATCGCCTTGCCGGGCCTCCACGATCTCGAACTCGGGCGTCTCACCTTGTGGCAGGGTGATACGCACCCTGGCGGGCCGCCCCTCGCCCCACAGCATCATGAGCGCCGCGCGCAGGGCGGCGGTGGCACAGGCGCCCGTGGTCCAGCCACGGCGCAGCTCCTTGGCGGGTTTGCGGCTCATGTCAGGCGGACTATAGGCCTGCCTCCGGACAAGGCCAATTGGCAAATTTCCCATCTTGGCACATGCCGGATGTCGCAGCGCACAGGGCTCCATGTCGTTTGCAACCTTTCGCGCGCGCCCAAGTCAGGGCATACAGAAATCCATGAGCGATTCACTTTCCCTTCCCCAGGCCGACTGGCCCGTCCTGCAGCCCGGTTGGGTCTGGCTGTGCGGTGCCGGCCCCGGCGACCCCGGATTGCTGACCCTGCATGCCGTCAACGCGCTGCGTCAGGCGGATGTGGTGATCTATGACGCGCTGGTGCAGGAGGCGATCCTTGACTGGGCACCGCAGGCCGAGCGGATCTATGCCGGCAAGCGCGGCGGCAAACCCTCGGCCAAGCAGCGTGACATCTCGCTGCGGCTGGTGGATCTGGCGCGCGCAGGCAAGCGGGTGTTGCGGCTCAAGGGGGGCGATCCCTTTGTTTTCGGCCGCGGCGGAGAAGAAGCGCAGACGCTGGTCCAACACGGCGTGCCGATCCGCATCATTCCCGGCATCAGCGCAGGGATCGGCGGGCTGGCCTATGCCGGCATCCCGGTCACGCATCGCGACGTGAACCAGTCGGTCACTTTCGTCACCGGCCATGATCAGTCCGGGCAAACGCCTTCATCGCTGGACTGGGAGGCGATCGCCCGCGGCAGCCAGGTGATCGTGATCTACATGGGCATGAAACATGTGGAGCGCATCGCCGGCGCGCTGATGCAGGCAGGCCGCCCGGGCAATGAGCCCTGCGCGGTCGTCTGTGCCGCCACCACCGGCGATCAGGATGTGCTGGAGACCACGCTGGAACGCATGGCCGCCGATATCGCGGCAAGCCAACTCGAGCCGCCAGCGATCCTTTGTGTGGGCCGGTCGGTGCTGATGCGCCAGGTGCTGGACTGGCAGGCCATGGCCGCAGGGCACGCGCCACGCGATCTTGATCCGCTCGGCCGGGGACGCCCCGCCGAAAGCGCTTGAGGCGGGCGACGCAAGACCGGGGGCCCTGCCCCCGTCGCCGCAAGCGGCGACTCCCCCGGGATATTTTCAGCCAGAAGAAAACAGGCCCGCGATGGCAAGGGGAGTGATCCTGGCAGCGCCCGCTTCGGGCAGCGGCAAGACCACGGTGACACTGGCGCTGCTGCGGCTGCTGGCGCGGCGGCATATGGCAGTGCGCGGGGCCAAATCGGGTCCGGATTACATCGATCCGCGATTTCACGAGGCGGCCTGTGCTGCGCCTTGCGTCAATCTCGATGCCTGGGCGATGACGCCCGAGCGGATCCATGCGCTGGCCGCGGGCGACGGGCTGCTGATCATCGAAGGCGCCATGGGGCTTTTCGACGGCGCCCCCCCGGATGGGCGCGGTGCCGTGGCAGATCTTGCCCGGCACTTGGCCCTGCCGGTGGTGCTGGTGGTCGATGCAGGCCGTATGGCGCAGTCTGTCGCAGCCCTGGTGGCAGGGTTTGCGGGGCATGATCCCGATGTGCATGTAGCGGGCGTGATCCTGAACAACGTAGGCTCGGAGCGGCATGAGCGGATGCTGCGCGCGGCCCTCGGGAGCATGCCGGTTCTGGGCGCCGTGCGGCGCGATCCGGATCTCGCCCTGCCGTCGCGGCATCTGGGACTGGTGCAGGCCGAGGAGCGCGCCGATCTCGAGGCTTTTCTGGAGCGCGCGGCGGATATCGTGGCGGACCGGATCGACATCGACGCGCTTGTCGCACTGGCAGCCCCGATCGCGCCTGCGTCGGAGGCAGCGCGGATCGCGCCGCCCGCGCAAGTCATCGCGGTGGCCCGGGACGAGGCCTTTGCCTTTTGCTATCCGCACATGCTGGAGGATTGGCAGAGCCGGGGCGCCGAGGTGAAGGTCTTTTCGCCGCTGGCCGACGACCCCGTGCCGGAGGCCGGTTTCGTCTTTCTGCCGGGTGGCTATCCCGAGCTGCATGCAGGCCGGATCGCAGGCGCGCAGAGATTCATTCAAAGCCTGAGAAACGCATCACAAACTTCTGATATATATGGAGAATGCGGCGGCTACATGGTTCTGGGGGACGGACTGATCGATGCCGAAGGTACACGGCATGCCATGGCCGGGCTCTTGCGGCTGGAGACCAGTTTCCAACAGCGCCGCCTGCATCTGGGATATCGCCGCCTGATACCGCATGCAGGCCCCTTCGAGGGCCCGCTCATGGCGCATGAGTTTCACTATGCCACCACGCTCAGCGCCAAGGGCGCACCGCTGTTCAGCAGCACGGATGCGGAAGGTCAGGTGCTTGGAGAGACCGGGCTTGTCGAGGGCCGGGTGACCGGATCATTCGCCCATGTGATCGACCAGGGCTGAGAGCCGCACCGCGGCGCTTGCGCGGCTGAACGAATAGGTCTAGCAGAGCGATTATGACCGACGCAGCCCTCCCTCATGACGACAGCCGCGCCAAGCGCAATGTCGCCGTTCTGACCGCAGCTCAGGCCTTTCTGGGCGCGCAAATGGCCATGATCTTCGTGGTCGGCGGATTGGCCGGGCAATCCCTGGCCAGCAATGTCTGCTTTGCCACGCTGCCCATATCGCTTATCGTGCTCGGCTCGATGCTGGCGGCCAATCCACTGTCATGGTTCATGCAGCGCGCAGGCCGCAAGGCGGGGTTCCTGGTCGGGGCGGGCGCAGGCGCGCTAGGCGCGGCGATCGGGGCTTATGGGCTGTATCTGGCGTCTTTCCCCATATTCCTTTTGGGAAGCCTGATCACCGGCGTCTACATGTCGGCACAGGGCTTCTACCGCTTCGCCGCCGCCGATACCGCAAGCGAGGCGTTTCGCCCCAAGGCCATTTCCTATGTCATGGCCGGTGGTCTGGCGAGTGCGATCATCGGCCCGCAACTGGTCAAGGTCACCAGTCAGGCCATGATCATTCCCTTCATGGGAACCTATTTCGCGGTGGTCGTTCTGAACCTCGTGGGCGCACTTTTGTTCGTGATGCTCGACATTCCAAAGCCGCCCGTACCCTCCGAGGATGCACCGCACGGACGCACCCGGTGGGAGTTGATCACCACGCCGCGCATCGCCGTGGCGGTGATCTGCGCGATGGTGTCTTACGCGCTGATGAACCTCGTGATGACGTCCACGCCGCTGGCAGTCGTGGGGTGTGGCTTCACCGAAGGCAATGCGGCCGACATCGTCACGGGTCATGTGCTGGCGATGTTCGCGCCGTCCTTCTTCACTGGCCATCTGATCGTGCGCTTCGGCGTCGAAAAGATCGTGGCGACCGGGCTGGTGATCCTCGCCGCCGCCGGCGCGGTGGCCCTGCAGGGCGTCGAGATCGAGAATTTCTTCATCGCGCTGATCCTGCTCGGGCTTGGCTGGAATTTCGGCTTCATCGGCGCGACCACCATGCTGGCCGGTGCCCATGAAGCGCATGAACGCGGCCGTATGCAGGGCCTGAACGATCTGTTGGTCTTTGGCGGGGTGACCATGGCCTCTCTGGCCTCGGGCGGGCTGATGAACTGCTCGGGCGGCGATGCGCAGACCGGCTGGATGTCAGTCAACCTTGCGATGGTGCCGTTCCTTGCGCTGGCCGGGGGCGCGCTGATCTGGCTTGCGCTGCGCCCCAAGGACACCTGACCCCTACCACAGCCCGCTGAGCGCCCGCCCCATCAGCGCAAGCCGCGCCTGCATCGGCGCCACGTCAAGCCGCCCTTCGGCCACGCGCCCCGGATCCCGCGCCGCCCGCGACAGAACCGGTCCCGCAAGCCAGAGCGGCAGCAGCGCCGGACGCACCGCCTTTGGTACAGCGTGACGCTGCGCGCGTGCCTTCGCCAGCGCCTGCAAGCCCTCATTGGCCAGCGCGCGCACGGCCTCGGGTGTACCCTCGACCAGGGGAATGCGTCCTGCCTTCTCGAGTGCCGGGACCGCCCGCAACCAGTTCGCGATCCCAAGCGCGCGCCCGGCCTGCAGGACGGGTTCCCGGGGAACCGGCCCAAGCGCGCGCGCCGCCGCCAGCATCAGATGGCCCGACGTCGCATCGATATAATCCCGGAAATGGCTCACGTCCTCGAACGGGTCGCGGTAGATGTCCCACCGCCGCATCTGCACCAACCGATCAAGCAGGGTTGCCCCCTCGGCGTCCAGCACATGCGCCAGCGGAGTGACGACCTCATGCCGGCGCACCACGCCGCGATCCCGGATCTCGGCCAGCGCGTCGCGCCACCATTGCAGACGCATTTCCGCGATCATGCTTTCCTGTGTCACCCATGGTGCGCGGCTGACCTCGATATTGAAGGCGTAGATCGCAAAGAGCGCCGGCCGTGCCGGCACCGGGGCTGCCATCGTCGCGGCAAATCGCTCGGGATCGCCCCGTTCCACGGCCTGTGCGCAGGCGACAAGATCATCGTCGAACGTCATGGCACCCCGATCCTACAGGCACTCGTGGTGTTAAGGGCGGATCGCGCGCGGCACATGCTCACTTTGCGAACCCGTCGCGCAACAGCTTCCAGGTGATCGCATCCAGCAGCGCCTCGAAACTGGCATCCACGATATTCGCACTGACCCCCACCGTGGACCAGCGACGCCCCTGCCCGTCCTGACTGTCGATGATGACACGGGTCACGGCCTCGGTCCCGCCTTGGGTGATGCGCACCTTGAAATCCACCAGCCGCATGTCGTCTATGGCGTCCTGATAGCGCCCCAGGTCCTTGGCAAGCGCCTTGGCCAGAGCGTTGACCGGGCCGCGATCATTGCCCTGCTCATCCATCGACTCGCTGACCGACAGCTTCTTTTCGCCGTCCACCTTGACCACCACCACGGCCTCGGACAGCGACACCATCTGATCGTATTTGTTCTTGCGCCGTTCCACCGTCACCTTGTAGCGCTTGACCTCGAAAAAACGTGGCAACTGGCCCAGTTCGCGCCGCGCCAGCAATTCGAAACTGGCCTGCGCACTGTCATAGGTATAGCCGCGCTCCTCCTGCAGCTTGATCTGCTCGAGGATACGCGCCAGCGCCGGATCGCCCTTGTCGACGACAAGCCCCGCCTCCGACAGCCGCCGCCGCAGGTTCGATTGCCCCGCCTGGTTCGACATCGGAATGACGCGGGCATTACCCACATCACCGGGATCGACATGCTCATAGGTGGTCGGATCCTTGAGGATGGCGCTCGCATGCAACCCCGCCTTATGCGCAAAGGCCGAGGCGCCCACATAGGCCGCCTGCTTCATCGGCACCCGATTGAGGATCTCGTCCAGCATCCGGCTGGCCTGCGTGATGCCGGTCAACGCCTCACGGGTGATCCCTGTCTCATAACGGCTGGCATAGGGCTCCTTCAGCAAGAGCGTCGGGATCAGCGCCGTCAGATTGGCATTGCCGCAGCGCTCGCCCAAGCCGTTCAACGTCCCCTGGACCTGCCGCGCCCCCGCCTCGATCGCCGCAAGACTGCCCGCCACGGCGTTTTCCGTATCGTTATGGGTATGAATGCCAAGCCGGTCGCCGGGAATACCCGCCGCGATCACCTCGGCGGTGATGCGGCCGATCTCGGCAGGCAGCGTGCCACCATTCGTGTCGCACAGCACGATCCATCGCGCCCCCGCCTCATGCGCCGCCTTCAGCGCCTCAAGCGCATAATCCCGGTTGGCTGTCCAGCCGTCGAAGAAATGCTCCGCATCGAACAGCGCCTCGCGCCCCTCGGCCACCACATGCGCAATCGAGGCCTGGATATTCTCGGTATTTTCGTTCAGCGAAATGCCAAGCGCGGTCGTCACGTGAAAATCATGCGTCTTGCCCACCAGACAGACAGCACCGGTCCCGGCATTGAGCACCGCCGCCAGCACCTCGTCATTCTGAGCCGAGCGCCCCGCCCGCTTGGTCATCCCGAACGCCGTCATCATGGCGCGGGTCTGCGGCGCCTCGTCGAAAAAGGCGCTGTCGGTGGGATTGGCCCCCGGCCAGCCGCCCTCGATGTAATCCACGCCAAGCGCATCCAGCCGCCGCGCGATCTGCACCTTTTCATGCATCGAGAAGGACACGCCCTGCGTCTGCTGCCCGTCGCGCAGCGTGGTGTCGTAAATATAAAGACGCTCCCGGCTCATGCCGCCGCTCCTGTTTTCTTCTGGCCGAAAATATCCCGGGGAGTGTGAGGGGCTGGCCCCTCACGCCGCCTTTCGCCCCGGGTGCGCCCGCTGGCCCGCATCAGTCCAATCCCTCAAGCCGGGCCGCATCGAACCCGGCACCGGGCACCAGCTCAACACCGTCCTTGCTCATCCGCACCTCGACCCCTGCGGCGACAAGCGCCGCCTTGAGCCGGTCCACCTCTGAAAAATCCTTGCTCTGCATCGCCGCCGCCCGGGCCTGCACCAATCGGGTTTCCAGCGCCGACAGATCCGCTACCGGCCGCGCCGCCCAGTCCGGAACACCGTCGGCCATCAAGCCCAGAAACCGCAGCGTTGCGCGCAGTGTCGGAAAATCATCGGCTTGCGACAGTTGATGCAACTCCGCGATTGCCTTGGGCGTGTTCAGATCTTCGCTCAGCGCATCGACAACCGCCACATATGGCTCGGCATTGCCCTCCCCCTGCTCGGCCTGCCGGTACCACTTGCGCAACGTGGCTTGCGCCTCGCGGGCCTTTTCGGCGGTCCAGTCCATCGGCTTGCGGTAATGCGTGCTCAGAAAGACGAAGCGGATCACCTCGCCCGGCACGCCCTCTTTCAGCAGATCATGCACGGTAAAGAAATTCCCCAAGCTCTTGGACATCTTCTTGCCCTCGACCTGCAGCATCTCGTTATGCATCCAGATCCGTGCAAAACCGCTTCCCGGATGGGCGCAGCAGCTTTGCGCGATTTCATTCTCGTGATGCGGAAACATCAGATCGTTGCCGCCGCCATGGATGTCAAAGCTTTCGCCAAGCAACTCATGGCTCATCGCCGAACACTCGATATGCCAGCCCGGACGTCCCCGCCCCCACGGACTGTCCCAGCCGGGCAGATCCGCACTCGACGGTTTCCACAACACAAAATCCATAGGGTTGCGCTTGTAGGGCGCCACCTCCACGCGAGACCCTGCGATCATGTCGTCCACAGACCGGCTCGACAAGCGGCCATAATCGGCATAGCTGTCGACGGCGAAAAGCACATGCCCTTCGGCCTCATAAGCATGGCCCTTTGCGATCAGATCCTCGATCATCGCGATCATCTGCGGGATATATTGCGTGGCGCGCGGCATCGCATCGGGCTCGAGCGCGCCAAGCGCGCCCATGTCGTCCAGAAACCACTGGGTGGTCTGCGCGGTGATCCGGGCGATTTCGGCATTCACATCGCCGCCCTTGCCCACGTTCTCGATGGCGCGCGCGTTGATCTTGTCATCCACATCGGTGAAGTTGCGCACATAGGTCACGTGATCCGGGCCATACACATGGCGCAGCAACCTGTAGAGCATGTCGAACACGATCACGGGCCGCGCATTGCCCAGATGGGCGCGGTCATAGACGGTGGGACCGCAGACATACATCCGCACATTATCCGGGTTCAACGGCTCCAGCACCTGCTTGGCGCGGGCCTTGGTGTTGTAGAGTCTGATCGTCATCGTGAATTCCTCGCGCGCGCTCCCGCGGCGGGCTTATCAACTTAACGTCCTGTAGGGAATAGATGACGGCCCGCCCGAGATATCTCAGGTGGTAATGCAGCAGATGGTGGTGCAACGGATCGTCATGAACCCGGACGCTACGCGCCCTCGCGCGGATTGGCAAGGGGGCGTCGGCGGGGGGGGTGACCTGCTTGACAGCCCGGTCTCCCATGGGCCAACTGCGCGGGCAATCACCTCAGTTTCAAAATCTCGGGAGGGCGCCGCATGAAGCTCGCGCGCAGGATCACCGGTTTGACCGGCGGCGGATCGGACGGATGGGATGTCTATTACCGCGCCAAGGACATGCTGGCGGCAGGTCATGACATCACCCAACTGACCATCGGCGAGCATGATATCGGCACCGACCGCGCGATCCTCGATGCGATGCACGAGGCCACGCTGGCCGGCCATACCGGTTATTCGATGTTCAACGGCAATCTCAACCTGCGCGAGCGTGTGGCGGCCCGCGTCACCGCGCGCACCGGCCTTGCGACGACACCCGACAACGTGCTGATCGTGCCCGGCGGTCAGGCGGGGCTTTTCGCTGCGCATCACGCCGCCTGCGACGAAGGCGACCGCGCCCTGTTCATCGATCCTTATTACGCCACCTATCCCGGCACGATCCGTGGCGTGGGGGCACGCCCCGTGGCCATCCCTGCCCGGCCCGACCGCATGTTCCAACCCGATCCCACCGATATCGCGGCCCAGGCCGACGGTGCCTCCAGCCTTCTGATCAACAGCCCCAACAACCCCACCGGCGTGATCTACACACCTGACACCCTGAAGGCGATCGCACAGCTCTGCCGGGATCACGACATGTGGCTCATTTCAGACGAGGTCTATGACACGCTGGTCTGGGAAGGGGCGCATCTCAGCCCCCGCACCCTGCCCGGCATGGCCGAACGCACGCTGGTGATCGGATCGCTGTCGAAATCCCACGCCATGACCGGAAGCCGCATCGGCTGGGTCATCGGCCCGCCCGAGGCGATTGCCCATATGGGCAACCTTGCCACCCATACCACCTATGGCGTGGCGGGATTCGTGCAGGAAGCCGCCTGTTTCGCGCTCGACCAGGGCGCTGCTTTCGAGGCCGCGATCGCCGCACCTTTCCGCAGGCGCCGCGATCTGGTGCTCGGCATGATCGAGGCCCAGGACGTGGTGCGCGCCATCCCTGCGGATGGGGCGATGTTCGTCATGCTGGATATCCGCGCCACCGGCCTCTCCGGCGAGGCCTTCGCCGACCATCTGCTCGACACCCACCATGTCGCGGTGATGCCCGGCGAAAGCTTTGGCTCGGCGGCTGGCGGACATGTGCGCGTGGCGCTGACCGTGGACGATGAAAGACTGGCCAGGGCGCTGGCACATCTGCTCGATCTGGCCAGCGATCTGGCGCGTGATCCGGCCCGCTCGCCCACAGACTGACCCGGACCTTGTCCCGTTTGCGACACGGGTCGCGAACGGGACAGATTCTTGCGATAGAATCGGCTTCTCTTTCCCCGTTCAGGGAGGAGGGCCCGGCCATGTCGCCGAGCTGCAAGATAGAACTGGTGATCCGCACGATCGGCGCGGCCCGTGGTCGGGCTGCACGTGGCAGGCCAGGCGCGATCTGAAAGATCCCGCCGCCTGACACTGTCTCATTACGCGCCCAACAGGACCATCCAGCCATGAACGATATGACCTCCCGCCGTTCCGGTGGCCGCGCCGCCCGCCGCGCCAGCCGTTCCGCCCCGCTTGTCGACCATCTCCGCCCGATCCGCCCCGGTCTCGAAGGTGGGCTTTACAAACCCCTCAGCCCCGAGGCGATGGACCGCATCCATCACGCAGCGCTCGATGCGCTCGAACAGATCGGCCTTGCCGACGCGCCCCCCAGTGGCATCGCCTGGATGACCGGCGCCGGCGCCAGCCTTGGCGAGGATGGCAGGCTGCGCTTTCCCCGTGCCTTGGTCGAGGATACGCTGGCCCGCGCCAATCGCGACATCACCCTTTACGGCCGTGAGCCGCGCCATGACATGCAGCTTTCAGGCAACCGGGTGCATTACGGCACCGCAGGCGCCGCCGTGCATCTCGTCGACCCCGAAGCGCGCCATTACCGCGACAGCACCGTGCAGGATCTGCACGACGCCGCCCGGATCGCCGACCAGATGGACAATATCCACTTCGTCCAGCGCCCGATGGTGGCCCGCGATGTGATCGACAATCGCGAAATGGACCTCAACACGATCTATGCCTGCTGCGCGGGCACCACGAAACACGTGGGAACCTCCTTCACCGACCCGGCCTTCGTGGCCGATGCCTTCGAGATGCTGCATCTCATCGCAGGCGGCGAAAAAGCCTGGCGCGAGCGGCCCTTCGTGAGCAATTCCAATTGCTTCGTTGTCCCGCCCATGAAATTCGCCACCGAATCCTGTCAGGTGATGGAAGCCTGCATCGCGGGCGGCATGCCGATCCTGCTGCTCTCGGCGGGACAAGCCGGCGCCACGGCGCCCGCCTCCATCGCCGGCGCCATCGTGCAGGCCGTGGCGGAATGCCTGGCCGGTCTGGTCTATGTGAACGCCGTCAAGCCGGGACATCCCGCGATCTTCGGCACATGGCCTTTCGTGTCGGACCTGCGCACCGGTGCGATGTCCGGCGGATCGGGCGAACAGGCGCTGCTCAGCGCCGGCTGCGCGCAGATGCATGGCTATTACGGGCTGCCGGGGGGCGCGGCAGCAGGCATCGCCGATGCCAAACTGCCCGACATGCAGGCCGGCTGGGAGCAGATGTGCTCGAACGTGATGGCCGGATTGTCCGGCCTCAACATGGTCTACGAGGCGGCAGGCATGCACGCCTCGCTTCTGGGCTTCTGCCACGAGTCGCTGATCCTCGGGAATGACATGATCGGACAGGCCCTGCGCTGCGTGCGCGGCATCGAGGTCGACGAGGACAGCCTCAGCCTCGAGGTGATCCGCGCCACCTGCATCGGCGGCCCGGGGCATTACCTCGGCAGCGACCAAACGCTGATGCGGATGCAGCGCGACTATGTCTATCCGGATCTGGCCGATCGCAGCTCTCCCAAGGAATGGGTCGAGATGGGCCAGCCGGACCTTCTGGAAAAGGCGACGGCGCGCAAGAATGCGATCCTTGCCGACAGGGCCGCCGCCCGCTTCGATCCGATCCGCGATGCCGAAATCCGCAAACGTTTCGCCATCCACCTGCCAGCCTGACCACGACAGGCCCCGTCACGACAGGCCCGGTCCCGAGAGGCAGCCCGCAAAAACGGGACGACGCCTTGCGTTTCTTCTGGCATCAAGTATCCCGGGGTGAATTGGCCGCAGGCCAAGAGGGGCAGAGCCCCTGACCCGTAACGGAGGCCGCATGTGCAAGGTCGTGATCCTGATCCCAGCCGCCGGCGCCTCGTCGCGGATGCGCGGACGGGACAAGCTCTTGGAACCGGTCGACGGTCTGCCATTGCTGGCACGGCAAGCCGCCATGGCCCTGCAGACCGATTGCGCGGTTCTGGTGACCGTCCCCACCGACGGATCCAGAAGACAGGCCGCCCTCAAGCCTCTACCCGGCCTCGACATGGCCCTTCTGGACGATCCGAGCGAAGGCCTCGCGGCTTCGATCCGCGCAGGCGCCGAATGGGCAAAAACGCAGCATGCCGACGGGCTTATGGTTGTCCTGGCCGATATGCCCGATCTTCAGAGCCCTGATCTGACCCTTATGATCCGCACCTTCCAGGATGCTTCCGACAAGGTTCTTCGCGCAACCGACGTCACGGGGCGCGCGGGACATCCGGTGATCTTTCCAGCCCGGTTGTTCTCCGCCTTGACCGAAATCCAAGGCGATACCGGCGCGCGCGACATTCTGCGCCACGAGGAGGTGAGCACCCTGCCCTTGCCCGGATATCGCGCCACGACCGATCTCGACACACCCGAGGACTGGGCCGCATGGCGCCAGCGCCGGATGTCCTGACGCTCAACGCAAAGCCACCCCTCAGCGGCCGATCACGATATCCGCGCGCAGCCCGCCCAAGCGCTGGCTTTCTCCAAGCCTGACCGTGCCGCCATGCGCCCTCGCGATATCCATCGCGATCGACAGGCCAAGCCCCACACCGGTCCCGAGATTCTGGTTCCGGGCAGGCTCGAGCCGGGCGAAGGGCTTCATCGCCTCGGCGCGGCTTTCAGGCGGAATGCCCGGGCCATCATCCTCGACCCGGATGCGCAGCGACCGATCGGTCAGCAGCACCGACAGTTCGGCCTTGCTGCCATAGCGCACCGCGTTGTTGATCAGGTTTTCGATCGCCCGCCGGATCGCGCCCGCCCTGAGCGCCACCTCGCCGGTGCCATCGCCCTTCACCTCGACCAGCGTGGCCGGAATATTGGCGCGGGCGCAATCCTCGACGATCCGGCGCACCAGTGCCACCGGATCGACCGGTTCGGGCTGCCCCTCCTGCGCCCCCCGGGCGAAGGCCAGGAACTCGTCCAGCAGACGTTCCATGTCGGCCACATCCTGCTGCATGGGGATGCGGTCCTCATCCTCCAGCATGGACAGCCCCAGCTTGAGCCGCGTCAGCGGCGTGCGCATGTCGTGGCTCACCCCCGACAGCATCAGCGTGCGTTGCTCGATCTGACGCTCGATCCGGGCGCGCATGTCGAGAAAGGCGTGCCCCGCCGCGCGCACCTCGACAGCACCTGCCGGGCGATAAGGCTCGTGCCGGCCCCGCCCGAAGGCCTCTGCGGCGCGGGCCAGCCGGGTGATCGGGCGCAATTGGTTGCGCAGGTAAAGATAGGCGATCACCGTCATCAGAACGCCAAAGAACACCATGTTGACGAACAGCTGATGCGCATTCGAGGCAGAGACGCGGCGCCGATCGAATTGCAACCGCCAGATCCCGTCATGCTGCTCCATATAGAGGATCACCCTGTGATCGTCAGGCAGCTCGATCACACGCAGCGCCGGCAAAAGCGCTTCCAGCTCGCGGATCACGATGATGCCGGTGAAATCGAACCAGCGGCGCAGGTTGGCGCGGGGCAGCTCATCCGTGGGCACGGGTTGCACCGCGATCTGCAGCGTCCGCGCCAGTCGGGACGCCCCCGCCTCGCGCGCGCTTTCGCCACTGTCGAGCAGCGCCCGCACCTCGCGGCTGGCGGTGCGTGTCATCTGCTCGGTCACCCCCTCGAAATGGCGCTGGATGAACACCACGGCCACCACCAGAAACAGGCTGACGACCGGCAAAAGCAGGATCAGGGCAGCCCTGCCATAAAGACTGCGTGGCGTATATGATTTGAGCCAGTCGAAGGTCATGCGCTAAACTAGACCCAGCCCGCCCCGGAAGGAAGACCCATGACGCCCCAGACCGAGTTCAATCCGCCAGTGGGCCAGCCAGAGGATCTGGGCCGCGGCATCCGGCGCATTCTGGCGCCCAACCCCTCGGCGATGACGTTTCGCGGGACGAACACCTATCTGCTGGGCGAAACCGATCTGGCAGTCATCGATCCCGGCCCAGACGATCCGGCGCATCTTGACGCCATTCTCCGGGCGGTCGGCCCCGGCCAGCGCATCAGTCATATCTTCGTGACCCATGCGCATCTGGATCACGCACCCTTGGCGCGGGCGCTGGCGCATCGAACAGGCGCACCGGTGCTGGCCTATGGCACTGCCCGCGCCGGGCGCAGCGCGGCGATGCAGCAGCTCACGGCGGCAGGTCTCGGGGATCATGGCGAGGGCGTCGACCTGGCCTTCCAGCCCGATCACTGCCTGCAGGACGGCGAGACCGTGCATGCCCAAGGCTGGAGCCTGACCGCCCACTGGACACCGGGACATCTGGGCAATCACATGTGCTTTGCCGCGCGCGGCGCGATCTTCACCGGTGATCTGGTGATGGGCTGGGCCAGTTCCCTTGTTTCGCCCCCGGACGGAGACCTGAGCGATTTCATGGCCTCCTGTGCCAAGCTGCGCGCCCTGCCTGCCGAGGTGTATCATTCCGGGCATGGCGCCCCGATCGAGGCACCTCTGGCGCGGCTCGACTGGCTGATCGCACACCGCCGCTCGCGCGAGGCGGCGATCCTCGAGCATCTGGCGCACGGCCCCGCTGATGCCGAAACGCTGGCGCGGCAGATCTACACCGACACACCGCCCGCTCTCCTGCCCGCCGCAACGCGCAACGTTCTGGCACATCTCATTGATCTGCATGGAAAAAGCATGGCTTTGCGGCTTGATGACCTCTCCCCTCAGGCGCGCTTCCGGCTGCTCTGACGGGCCGCAGCACAATGTCGGAATTTTTGTGACAATCCCTCTGGACGTCCCCATAGGCTGTTGCTATACCGCGCCTCGTGTTCCGGCGTAGCTCAGCGGTAGAGCAGTTGACTGTTAATCAATTGGTCGTAGGTTCGATCCCTACCGCCGGAGCCAAAAATCCCAACAAAGACAAACGCTTGTAAATCAACCGCGCAGGCTGTCCGCTCTACAGCCTGAGCGTGTCCGCACTATGTCCGCGCGAAAAAGGCGAAGCGCATGGCCCCGGCTTTCTGGTCGGAATCAGCCGTGATCTGACCAAGCTATTCCCGATTGCTTGCCACTGCCCCAGATCAAAGGGGGCATTTTCCATTGAAGAATCAAATCATGTGGACAAAGCTAACGCGCATTCGTGAAAGGGGATTCAATTGAAAAAAATCATAGCCTTAGTGACCATTGTTGGCGTAAGCGCCTGTGCAAAACAGCCAGATCAGATAGCCGCAGCGGATATTGGGAATAACGAATATCGCGGATACTCCTGCAAGCAACTCGCAGAGACGGAAGTTAAATATCAGCAAGCGTTGACGAACCTAAGCGCTCAACAGAAGTCCGCGGCAAGCGGCGATGCTTGGGGCGTGTTCCTTCTCGGGCTGCCCATTTCCTCTATGTCAGGTTCCGACAAAGAAACCGCGATTGCGGTAACTAAGGGTCACCTCCAATCGATAGAGCTCGAGAAAATCCGGAAAAGTTGCGGCTGATCCGAGCGCGTCCTAACCGATCTTCAAAAAGACTAGGCTACGACCGCTGTGCGGGGTTTTACACCGTTAAATGTTCATACGGTCAGGTCTGCTCACGGTCCATACGAGCCATTGGACAATGCTTGATGCCGCAGCGTAGTTTCCGAAAGCGGCAACTCAGTTTCTGCGCAAACAGGGTTGTACGTATCGGGCCTTCCGGGACAACTTCGGGCTGGATCAGTCCTTCAAGTAGTCCATTGTGGCTGCACCATCGCCGCGCTTTTTGGTTTGACCGTTCACCACAGCGTCGTTAACACCCGGGTGGCCATTCGCCCATCCCCAGATAGAGGCCGCACCTGTGCAGAATCGGGCTGCGGACATCCCGATCTCCTTGCCCCATTTGCCATTTGACCTGTGGCAAGCTTCGTAAAGCTCTTTGTAAGAGATTGTCTCGTCAGCTTGATGCTTTGCGACAATCATGCCCAGCAATTTTTCTGCGTCAAAACCTTGCGCTTCGATATATTGCTCACAGTTTGCAGAAAGAAGTGCTTTGCCTTGTGCGACCATCTCAGGTTTGGCTGTCTCCAAGGCCTGCTGGATCCGGGCCTGATGTTCTTGTAATTCGGGGAATTTTTTTGCCATTGCCTGCCCTCCGCACATGATCTTACCCACCTCTGTAGCAGGCCTCTCCCACTCGACCAAGTGGGTATGGTTACGTCGATGTCCTCGCTGCGCGAGCGCAGCGCCACATCCATGCGCATATGCGCAACGAACGTGTATTACAGCTTGTCCAAGGCGAAGTCGCGCGAGACGAGAATGGAGATGTCCTGCCGCATTCTGATCATCAGTGACGCGAAGTTGCCGACAAAGATTGTATTTTCGTCGGTGCCGGTGCCACCGTCTGTCGGAATGCTGGTGGCGGTCAGCATCGGAATTTCCGTCAGGACGCGCGGCGGTTTCAAAGGCTGGTTGGTCGTGTCCGTGAAATTCGACACGGTGCCTTCGTCGCGAGGGTGCGTGATGCTCGCGGAAACCGGGCCTGCATTCTGTGACAGGATGTCGGTTCGCGCGGTCAGCATGAGCGCATAGTTCGCCAAGGCCGCGTCATGCGCCCTTGTGCCGATCCGCGAGGTATTGGCGATGCCGCGCGGTTCGGGCGCGCTGCCGCTGCCCAGAAGGCATACACGATCCATTTCAACCGCCATTGGAGCCGACATGATCTGAGGCAATGCCGTCTCAAGGTTCACGCTGTCTTCCAGCAGTTCCCGCGAAACCTTGAATGCTATGCTTAACTCCTCGGCTGCTTTTTAAAGTTGCGCCGCTGCATAATCTCCCTGGTGAACGGCAGGTCTGGGCCGCAAGCCGACAAATCTGCGGCTTAGCCGATTTCAATTATTTTGCGATCCGCTCTATTGGTGATCCACTCGGCTAAGAAATCGAGCGTTGCCTCGCGCTTGTCACTCGACTTCCTTTTTTGCTCAATCGCACATTCCCAGACAACGGCCACTCTAAAGCCGGCTGCCAACGCCGCTTCGATGTTCTTCTTGTCCCTCGCAACATTGTCCTTGAACTTTACAGCCCATTTTGGCTCTCTTCCCTGAGCGACCTTGGCGGCTTTCGGACAGCCCGGGTGCTGATGCCAGAAACATCCATGAATAAACACGACGACACGTCGTTTCTTGAAGACCAGGTCCGGCGAACCGAGAGCCCCGGAACCGTGTAGACGGTAACGCAGACCGCGTGCGTAGAGGCCCTTCCGAACCGCCAATTCAAGCTTCGTATTCTTGCCCTTGTTACTGCGCATCACCTTTTTGCGCTGTTCGGGCGTCAACGGGTCCGCCACGGACGATTTCCCCCTGGTCTTTGTCCACCATCCTGGTAGAACATGCCCTGCTAACCTAGGAATAAGAGAGTTGGATGAAAGACCCCTATCAGGTCATCGATCTTTTTGCGGGGCCTGGCGGACTGGCGGAAGGCTTCTCGTCAGTTGTCGATGGGGGCGTGCGCTCGTTCGAGATCGCTCTGTCCGTCGAAATAGAGGCGGCGGCGCACAGGACGCTGACACTCAGGGCATTCACGCGCCAGTTTCCGCCAAGACAATTGCCGGAAAGCTATTACCGCTTTGTGGAAGGCGAGAAGACCGTTGCAGACCTCCAGGCGGAGTTCCCGCAACAGTGGAGAATCGCAAGCAACGAGGCGCTCCGACTGGAGCTTGGCTCGACTGAGGCCACTAAAACTCTCATTCCACTTATTGATAACATCCGCAAAAAGTCTGCGGGACGTACGGTTCTCATCGGAGGCCCGCCTTGTCAGGCCTACTCGCTGGTTGGGCGATCACGGAACGCCGGGAAGGATGATTATGTCCCGGAGGAGGATGGGCGCCATTTCCTCTATAGAGAGTATATTCGCATTCTTGAGCAACTGCGCCCTGCCGCTTTCATCATGGAGAATGTCAAAGGTATTCTTTCATCATCCGTTTCCGGTGACCGGATTTTTCAACGCATTCTTGAAGACTTGCGGGACGTCGGAATTGAAGAGGGCGGTTATCGGTTACTTGCGCTGACGCCGGATGCAGAGGGCAAGGAACAAGGTCTCTCTAATCCCCCCCCCCGCGATTTTATAGTTCGCGCTGAAAATCACGGAATTCCTCAAAAACGCCATCGTGTCTTTGTCATTGGCCTCAGAGCCGACGTTGCGGACAGCCTCGAGTTTCCCAAAGACAGCGCTCTCCTTCCTAGAAGGCTACAGGTTTCCGTCCGGGACACCATCAGCGGTATGCCGCATCTTCGAAGCGGGTTGAGCAGACAGGACGGCGAAGACGAGTGGCGGCAGGTAGTTGGTGACGCGGCATCTGAACTGATCAAACTCGGGGTACGTCCCGGCAGACCCGAGGCGATGAAGTCGACATCAAAGACCCTGCGCGCTGTGCGTTCGAGAATGAAACGGTCAAACACCCGCCTGAGCCGTGTCGACAGATCGTATGACCCGGCAGAACTGACCTCCGGATTGTCCGAAGAGCTTGCGGATTTCCTTACTGACAACCGCCTTCAGACACTCGCAAATCACGAGAGCCGCGGACACATGAAGACTGATCTTGCGAGATATCTGTTCTGCGCCGCGTTTGCCGAAGCGAATGGCCGCAGCGCCAAAGCGATCGATTTTCCAGAGGAACTGGCGCCTGATCACCAGAATTGGCGAACGGGAAAATTCGCAGATCGCTTCAGAGTGCAGACGTGGGACGCCCCGTCGACAACGATCACAAGTCACATCTCAAAGGACGGCCACTACTACATCCATCCGGATCCTGCCCAGTGCCGAAGCCTGACCGTGCGGGAAGCGGCAAGGCTCCAGACCTTTCCGGACAATTATGTCTTCCTGGGCAACCGGACGCAGCAATACGTTCAGGTTGGCAACGCGGTGCCTCCCTTCCTTGCAAAGCAGATCGCAGAGGCATTGATCCGGCTGCTGCCCTGAGCAGCCGGATCAATTCATATTTTCGCGCACTGGACCCGGGTCAGCACGCCGCTTTCCTTGAAGAAGGCATCCCCCTTGCCCGTCAGCGACTCGGCACCCGCATCATCCATGATCACCCGGCTCTCCGTCGCACTCTTCACACGCAACGCCAGCTGTGCAGGCAGGTTGGAGCGCAGGTTCGTGCTGATGACGGAAGCGTCTGGTTTCTGCGTGGCGATGATGACGTGGATCCCTGCCGCTCTCGCTTTCTGCGCGAGGCGCTTGAGATGTGCCTCGATCGTCTTTTTCGCGTCAGGCTCGGAGGTGAGGTCCGCATATTCATCGAGAACGATGACCCAGCGAGGAATACGCTCCTCTTCAGAAACCTTTGCATTGTAGTCGCCGAGCGCCCTGACTTTCGAGTTTTTGAACATCGCATATCGCGCCTGCATTTCATCCACGGCGCGTGCAAGTATCTCTATTGCGTCCTCCTCATCCCAGCCAATCTCGCCGTCGAGATGATGAGACTCGGACAGGTGCTCGAGTTCCGTTCCTTTAGGATCGATGAGCTGCAGGCGAACGTCGTCCGGCGCGTAGTGCTCCGTGATCCCGGCGAGGATCGTATTGAGCGCTTCAGACTTGCCGCTGCCTGTAGTGCCGCCGATCAGTAGATGAGGCGAGTTTGACGAGGTGAAGTCGATTTCTACGACATTCCCAAAGCGGTCCTCACCAAGCGGCACTTTGAGGCCAGTCTCGGGACGCTGCCAACGGGCCCAGAGATCCTCAGCATCCACAAAATATCGGTCTTCGTCCAACTTCGGAACGTCAATCGTCACGTAGCCCTTGTCGATGTCGAACCGGATATCCTGGGACGCGTCCAGCTCCAGCGCCAGCTTCAGGGCATCATGGTGAGCTGCAATCTTGCCCGGTGCCACGCCTCTCCCCGGCCGAACCCGGAAGAGAATGGATGCGGGTCCCTCTATCACGTAATCGACGCCCGCATCTGTCCTGTTCACGTTGACGCCATACTGGCCGAGCGTGTCGAGTATTACCTGATAACGACGATCAAGCTCGGACTTCGGAAGGTGTTGTGGGGTCGAGGGGGGCATTGGGTCGACCTCCGGGGCGTCATCATTTCCTGTCTCACCGGTTTCAGATTCCGGCGGCGCCTGCAGCTTAGGCGTTGGTTCAACACCGTCCTGTGCGGCTTCGACCTCGACATCAGGCTCCGCCAGTTCAACGGGCCGATTGTCTTCCGGCTCTGCCGGTTTCACAGGATTGGCCGGCACGAGCACGAACGTGTCATCTGAGCGGTCGAGAAGTGCACTGCCTCCGGTCTGCACGATCTGCACACGGGGATCGGCGTCATAGGCCTGTGCAGTCAACTCTCTCGGATGAGAATATTCACAGATCGAGTAAAGGCCGGAGATTTTCACGGAAGCGAATTCCCCGTCGCGGAAGAGGCTTCTGATCTCTTCCGGCACTCTGGATCGTCTGGGCGCACTGTCCGTGGTTGCCTCACGAGGAATGAAGACCGCTTTCTTGCTCACTGTATCGATTGCGGAGAGGATCGCGTTTCGCCAGAGCTGCCCGTCCATCGGATCACTGTCCTGATCCGTCGGGAAGACCGCGTCAAACATTTGCAGCGTCTTGCGCACCTGCTCGGCCCCATGTGCGTCATACCCGGAGCGTCTCAATTTGCTTTCGAGAACAAGCACATCAACCGAAAGGCCCTCGTCGCCAAGACTGACCGCCAGCCGGATCATATCGGCGCGGATTGAACTCCCGGAGGCAAACCATTCCGGATGTTCGTCGAGTGAAATCCAGGCGATGAACCCGTCCTCCACGGAAATGGGCATCTGGCGATCGGCGACCTGTCGCGCAATGCTCAAACCAAGAATTTCCTCGGTCACCCTGGAAATACCAAGCGCATCCAGCGTGAGCCGCGGGGAGATCTGTCGCGCCTCCTCGTAAATTTTCTGCGCAAGTTCTCTGGCACGCTGCTCGGCCAGGTTTTCCCGACCGATCAAGGACGCGATACGCTTCAACTTTCGGGTCAGGCGATCGATAACAAACTGCTGACCGGCGTTGGAGGAGACGATCAGGGTGAACAGACCACCGGGGCCGACACCGTCTCTCAGGGACAGGACCTCGGGTCGGGTCTCAAGTCGTTCAATCTGCTCCCTCGTGATGTGTCGCTCCACGGTGATGACCCAGTGAGAGCGTTTGTGCAGCGCTCCGAAAAAGCGCGCCGTATTGTTGAAGTTGATACGAATATCCATGAAGTCTGTCGCCTCCGGGCGATCGGCAGCCACGGGGGTTCTGCGCTCGTGTCTGACTGCCAGCGTCGACCAGTCAGAGAGCGCGGTGTCTGGCATCTTGGGCCTGAGTGACACCCAGAGCGCCGAGGCCCCTGCGCCGGAAGCGATGTAGGTCGGATCATCTAGGAGGGGGTCAAACCTCCCGAGCGACGCAGACTCGTCCTCGGTTTTCGCGTCGGTGCTGATATTGTCGTCGAGAAACTGAGGCACGACCGCGATATCACAGATCAGGCCTCCCAACGCGGCCTCCGCATCTTCCCTGACCCTCTCAAGATCGTGGAGGTTGAGCTGAACCGGCGGGAAAAGAGCGCCCGCCCCGGCCAGACGATTGTCGGTGTCCACCAGTTCGAATTGCCGGGCGGCCTCGTCCCAACAACTCTTGGGTGCGACCAGTTCGATTGTCATTGCGAGATTTTTGAATTCCCCCTTGCGAACTTCCTGCACGATGTCTGCCGCCAGGGCACTCGCGCCGCCCGTCACAATAAGAATTCTAAGCCCGTCTGACTTGTAGGGATGAGCATGGAGATAGGCCGTCGTCTGACGGGCGATTTCGGAAACGAGACTGGAGTGGATCCTGTCGCCAGACGCAGTGCCGCCGGAAGAGGCGGCTCTTTGAAAGTTTTCGGTCCATCCCCGCTCACCATCCGCGAAGAGGATGTGACCATCGGCGGAACTGTGGATCGAGGGTTGCTGATGCGGAGACAGCCCCTTTATCCAATCCAGGTAGAGATTTTCGTTCTGCTCATTGAGCCTCAATGAGCCCTCGATAGCGTCGAGAGCAAGCTTCATCGACTGGGCAAGGTAGGAGGCGATCCAGCGCAGTTTCAGTGGATGAGACTGGAGCATCAGGACGCGATCTCCATCAAACTCCTGGACGCAATCGGCGTTCAGGAACTCGATCATGCCCTCGGGTATCTCGCCGTCCGGCACAAATGCCCTTCGTGCATCCGCAAGAAGCACCGACCACGCGTCAAAAACATCATTCAACAGCCGTGATGACAGGCCTTCCTTCTCAGCCTCGGCCCTGAAACCCGAGCGGATTTCAACAAGCCTGTGAATAATCGGGGTCTTCAGCAGTGCATCGGGAATGGGTTTTGACCGTCCATTCTGGAAGGGCAGCATGCGGTGCGCCACCTCGGTTATCCAGTCCTCGCCAGACCGGTTCGCAGGCGCATACAGCTCTGACGTGACCTCTCCCCTGTCCTCTCCGCAAACGGAGATCCAGAACAGCGCCAGATAGGACAGATCGTCGGGCAACCACTCGACAGCGACCTCACTGTCAACCTCCTCCCCGTCCTCGAGGTTCACTAGAACGAATTCGAGAGGAACGGGCAGCCAGACGGTTCCCTCATCCTCCTCTGTGGAGCTGCTATCGGAACTGTCCGCGTCGGGATCCATGTCCCCCCGGAGAGCCGGCACCGGTGTCTGGCCGGTCAGTCGACCGTCCACCTCGAGAGACACCGAGCCAAGTCCGTCTTTGAGGGATGCGCAGATTTCCGCAAGCGCGCTGCCGTATAGAAACGCGAAAAGGCCAAGCGTCGATTCATGCTGCGCACCGATGGCCGGGCCGGCACGCAACTCGATACGATATTCCCCATCATCAAGATCCGTCCGGGCTCGAAAATCAGACGCGACCTGAGAGAGCTTGATGAGCGGGTTCTGGATCCTATCAATGGCAGGGGACGCCAACTTCTCGACCATACGAAGCGTCTGCTTCGACAGCAGGTCCCTCAACGGAAGATCACTGGTTTCGGCCGGTTCACTCTCGAGGAACTTGCGCGCATCCTCGACCGATCGATTGTTCAAACCCGTCTCGACTGCCAGTCCGTCGAATTCGGATTTCCTGGAAGGTGCACTGTCGAGTATTTCCTCGGCAACCCTTTGACCAAGAGGCAACCCTTTGACGTCTTTGCTGAAAACCTGCTCGAAAATCCTGTAAGGTATGCGGCCGCGCCGTGTGTCAGTGGGGTCGAGGCAGTATTGAGAGCATTCTTCACGCCAGTAAGCCTGGGTGTCTGGATCATATTGCTCACCCAGTTCGTCCACGAATTTCGTCCGATGGCAGTCCTGTGCGGTTTTTTCCGGATCGAGATCCGAGGAGGGCGAGGCCGCGAGTTCCGCGCGCAAACGATTGAGTGAGAGGCGGCGCGCAACACGCGTCGCATTCATTCGCCATTCCTCGTCGGGGAACATATCAAGCTGCACAAGACACCTTCCCACGAGGGCGTTTGTCTCTTCCGGGGCGTATACACCGGGACCGGACAAGACTTCCTGCGCCGCCGCGAGGACGAAACCCGCATATTTTCTGACCGGAATGGTCATACCGGCTGCATTGAGCTCGCGAAGAACCTCGACAAGGCGATCGCGAAGAAGTTCGTTGACCTCGGGGTTGGGAGCGCCGACAAACTGCAACGCCTGTCTTACCATCTCCTCCGGAACTACAAATTCACCGGCCTCGTCAAATGTGCCGTCGAGGAAGTTCACGTCTCTGAGCGTAAAGAGGTTCTTCAAACCCTGCTCGTCACTCTCGACTTTTGTCTCGATGTAGACGAGCCCATGCTCATTGTTGTTGCGGTAAAACGTTATAGCGTGCTCCGGATTTGCTCTGAATTCGGCCGGGAAATCCTCATGTGAGTCACTGGCCACAAGAAGCCGCACACGCTTGAGACTTCTTTCGGCAGATCGGGCCTGCCAGACACGCACAAATTTAAGGGCCTCGTTCCGCGTCAGGTTCTTCAGTCTGAACGAGTTGCGGTCGGCTTCGTCGCCCGAAGCAAAGCTGCGAGCGACAATTTCGAATGCCGTGCCTGCAATGATGTTTTCAGTTCCGCTCATGTCAGGTTCCGGTCATGCAGTTGTTCTTGGGCTTACCATTCGCGTCGCGTCGGAATACTGGGTGACCAGACCGGCGGCGATCATCTGGAGCGCCAGTTGCGCCTCGTTTTCCTCGAAGATGCTTGCGTCGATCGAATTCACGAGACCCGATGCCTCGGCGGCGCCGCGCCCGACAGCAATTCCGAGACGATCGTAAAGCACTTCGGTTACAAACCGTTCGAATGGCATTTCGGAGCCGGCCGGAATTGTTGCCAGAACAATCATCTCAAGCGCGTCGACAGAGAATGTGAAATGCTTCCGTCCTCGCCATGCATTCAGGAAGCCGTTCGCGGCCGCCGTCGCCCAGAAAAAGCTTCTTATCTTGTTTTTTTGGGCCTGGGCCATTTCAGGCTCGAACTGGACCACTGCTTCGACGATATTCGATAGCACCTCTTGAAGGCATCGCTGCGAAACACGCCTCAATTGCGGGCTTGCGGCCCCACAGTCACAGACAATCGGCGACAGTTCCATTCCGAGGCTGAACCTTGCGCGTCTGTTCTGCATCAACACGAGCCAGAGTCCAGTCCAGCCCATTACGGCTCGGATCTTCGCGACCGATGTCGCGGCATGCTGTTCGAGAATGTTCAGTATCCCGTCGCGGTAAACGTCCTCAAACTCATCGAGGTTTGCCCTTGTGGCCTTCTCGATGTCATCCGTGACGGGCTCCACGTCATTCTTGCTCTGCCCGTTGATGAATGCGGCCAGAATTTCGAGGGGGCTGTCTACAGTCGCGGAATAAAGACCCGCAAAGCCTTCCCTTATGCGCCGCAGCCGATCCAGGTCAGCGTCAGATCTGAGAACCTTGAAGGCAAGCGCACCACCGCCCCTGAGGTAGAGACGCTCCAGTCGAATTTTACCGCTTCGCTCGCGCGAGTCCCAATGGATGAGAGAGGGCGTGTAGGGAAAGAAGTGCGCTCTCGACCATTTGGGCTCTTTGGTTCCGTTCGGGATATCCAACTGCAGACAGCGCAGGAGCTCCCTCAGGGTTTCCTCCGCTGACGTGTCATCCAACAGCACCTCATGCCGCCTGGGATCGCTCTTGAAGGCTCCATCCCAGACGAGGCGCCTGCCAAAATCATGGGATCTGCGCTTGATCTTCACGGCATCCCCCGCCGGCAAGGGGTCTTGGCCCTCGCCGCAGAATACAAAATTCAGAAGTTCCAATCCCGGGTAGTGCCCGGCCGCGTCGAAGTCGAGAACGCCACCGAACAGTTCGCGCGAGACTTCGGGTCCCTTGCGGGTCTTTTCCGTCAATTCATCCTGCATGCTTTTGCCTATCTGTCGCTCAAGCGCCTGCACCGACCTGAATGGTGCTTCCGTCAATTGAAATGGTTTGAGAGCGACCGTCTCTGATTAAATTGATCTGGTCCGAATTCGCATGCGCGGATTGCGCAATGCGGCCGAGGAAGCTCGCCACACGCCGAATGTCGTGCTCGTAAAACTTTGTCGGCACATGACCTGCCGCGGCTCTCAGAATGCAGTCGAAAGTCATCAGATCCAGCAAGAGGTCGTGCGGAGCGTCTTTCTGGTCGACGATCCTCAGAACCACATGCCGGTCGATCCAGTCGACACTTGTTTTCACGTGATGGGGAACCTCGTCGCTCCTGCCCCATTTCTCCGATAATCTGATGAGATCGACATCGGCAGGCTTGATCCGGGCCGCCAGAATTGCCGTTCCCGACATCGACCTGCCGAATGCCGGATCAACCAGATGAAGCGTGGGTGTCTGGTCGGCGAACTGCAGGCCCTGGATGTGGTGGAGGCCGGCGATTACACGCTTCTTCAGGAGTGTTCGTGCAGGCGCGTCGAGATTGTCATGCACGATCCCCAGAAAGTCGGCGCCGTAGGGAAAGCCCAGATGCGCCATATCCAGGTTGTTGTTGGCCACCCCGTCAACATAGGCGCGGCGGCGCAAAGCGCGGACGACACGGGTCACATTCTCGGCCTCGGATGCCCTCTGCTTTCTGTTGCGCGGATCCCCGATAATCTCATCGATCCCGTCAGCGGCATCGATCACGTCCTCCTCGGACTCGGACGGAGCGGGAAACAGCAGATCCAACTGACCGTGACCGAAGATTTCCTGTTGATTGACGATGCGCTCGTCGATTTCCCGGATAGCTCGCCGCCCCGGATCCAGCTTCGGGAGCTGCTGCATGAGAGGCAGGCGATTCAGCTGCTCTTTGGAGAGCGTATCGGGTGCCTCGAAGGCAAGATTGTAAAAGGCATAGGACTGCTGCCAGCCTCGTTTTCTGCGCTTCCTCATGCGGTGAACATCTTCGCATTTCAAGCCACCTGTGAGGAGATAGGCGAATGCCATCAACATGTCTCGAATGGTTATGACATAGCCAATTCGCTCAAGGGTGGCGAATAACAGACGCAGTTTCTGCTTTCTGGTGCCGGCGACCTCGCTGTCCACACGCTCCGACAGCATTTCCCGGTTACGGTTGATCGGGCAGGCGTCACGCGCGTCACAATCGGCGCAGGCTCTCCACCTTGTGCCGGATGTCCAGTCGCGAATTGCCCGATCTCCCAGAGACTGGCCGTCTTCACCCGCCGCGGTCGACTGATGGTTCAGATTCACAATATGCGTGCTTCCGTCGCGGCTGGCTTTTCCGTCATCGAAAGATGTCTCGAAACTCTTGAGTAGCTCGCGACAATACGAACCGGCCGCATCCGACGCAAGGACCGCACGAAGGCGGCCCTCGTTGGCACAAATGATCGTAACCGCCTCGCCGTCGTTAGAGCTTTCGACAAGTTCGGCGGCGATTTCGGGCGAGAATTCGGAGAAATCCTTGAAAATGCGCAAGGCACCGGTTGTGGCGGCATCCTGTGCCGCCCGGATGACCTGCCTGCCGTCACATGCCTCGTTGATCAGCCGCCTCGCCTGTTCTTCATCGTAACCGAGATAACTCTCGATTACGCGTCGGCAGAGATGGGTTTTTCCATGTCCGGCATCCCCCGTGAGCACAATCATTCGGGCGCCTGAACGGGCCGCCGCCAGCACATAGTCGAACGCCACGGTATCAAGATTCAGAGAGTCGCTCGCGACCTGGTATTCTTCATAGATCTGATCATGCGACGGATCAAATGGCAGGAACCGCGCCATTCTATAGACATGCTGGTTTCTATTATCCGGCAATGCACTGCTCCCTTCCACGCCAACGCCTCTCAGGGCGCATTCGCTGACGTCAACGATCACAACCTAACATTGTGGCGATTGAATGCAATATTCAAGAAATTCCGGTGCTTGCGCAGAACCGTCTCAAAGACGGCGACCGGCCAAAAACCTGGAAGATCCTTCGGTGTGTTCCCGTACGACGTATCATCAAGTTCATCGGTACTGGCCCATGCCGGACGCATCGAAAAGCCCCACCTTGATTTTTGCCTCGATCTGAGTCTCTGTTAGCCTCATCGGTCCGCGTCCTTCTTCGCCACCAAACGTTCCACCTCAGCGACATCACGCCCGCTGTGCAGACACTTCTTCCAACCCTCCGGGTCCTTCGTGTCATAGAACCAGCCAGGATTCATGCTGAAAGTGATTTCTGTGATTTCTGTTTGCCACCATCTTACCGTGTCTTATCCACTCTCGGCGAAACCCGATCCCCGGTCCGAATTCTGGCATGCACAGAAACAAGCTCCCCCCGCCGGTCCCGAGATTCAGGGTGTGAGCGATGTGCCCCCCCCCCTCCTGCTTGGATTGCAGGTAAGGTGGCTGTTGGGAGGAGTAATGGCGCACCGCCCGGCACGCTGAATTTACTTGGCCATAGGCGGGCTGTTCCACCATCAGCCCGTGATCGTGGTTGTCGCGTTGAATGCCTCGGGGTGAGATATCGCAATGTTGCCTCGCATGGGCGCGCAAGGGACCTTCGGGCAGGTGCTCGATCGCGGCAAAACGTTAGGCCATTGCATTAGCAGCGGCGACCTGTTCTTCGTCGCATTGGTGTTCGATTAGATTATGTTGTGGTGTCATGTCGTGGTCCTTTCATTTCCAATTATCTGGGTTATGCAGATCGTCGGCTGCGCGCGGCCAGTCATCTAGCCACGTGTTGCTTGCTGGTGGTCGATCCTCGGGCCATACTGCCCGCTCGGCTGTCTCGCGGTCCTGCCCGCCGTGGAATTTCCGGATCGCGGCCCGTTCCTCGTAAAGATCTCGGGCGAGTTCCTCGGGCGACACTGCATCCGCCTTTCGCCGGCTGGAATTAACCGAATAAACCGAATTAACCTCCGGCATGGGGGGTTGTTTCGGTTTTTTCGGTAAATTCCTGGCCTCGGATGCTCTCTGCGCGGCCTGTAGCCATCGTGTCATGCCTGCCCCTCGAGAATTGCCGGGTTTACCGCATAGAGCCTGGTCGGCCTTCCGCCTTGTGGGCCTGTTGGCACCAGCACCGCGCGGATTAAGTCGCCGTCGAGCAACATTTCCAGCGCGGGGTCGAGCGCGGACTTTGTGCCAAGCCCGGCCCGGTCAAGTCTCAACACGTCGCTCGACGTGAAGCGCAGCCAACCCTGTTCGCGGATCACCTGCACTAGCCGCCGGGCGGCGCGCTCGGCTTTGGGTGTGGCGGCGTCTGCGTATGCGCGGCGCGCCATCGGCAGGATATAGGCTTCCACAAGGTGAGCGGCTCTGCCAAAGTGCTGCACCGTGATCTGGTGCGGTTCCTCGGCCCCTTCGGATGCCCAGTCGAGAAATGCCAGCACCAGCGACAAGCGCGCAGTCAGCCCCGGCAATTTGCCGATGAAGGAAAGCATCAGGCCATCGGCCTCAGTTTCCCATTGCCGCACTGCCTGCCGGAATTGGTCCATCAGGTCTCGCGCGTCATCCGTGAATCCCACAATCCAAGGGCGCTGTTGATCGTGCTCATCGGTCAGCAGGTCGAGGGTCAACAGCTTTTCGATGATCCGCCGCATCAGATCTTCATCAGCCCATGCGCGAGGGCGGCGCAGCGGCGCAGGCTCGGGCCAGATCGGCAGGAAGCGCGCGAGCAAGCCGTCATCATCAGCCTTGAACAAGAGCGTTTTCAGCCGGTCGGGTTGAACGCCTCCCATAACCGCGATGGTGAGACGGTCGATAGTCAGGGGTTCGCGGCCCATGCGCTCAACGGTGTATCCCCGCCCGCCGTATGCCTCTAACCAAAAGGGCCGATCGTTGCCCCCGCCGGAATAGCGGGCCATGCCTTCGAGCCATCCGGCCAGCTCATCGCGCATCTGTAGGATGCCCCGAGGCTGATTTGCGAGGATCGCGCCCAGCCGCTCGATAGTGCCGTCATTAACCACAAGGCGCGGGATATGCGGCGGCGATCCTGCATCGGCCTCTTTCGGCCTGTCTGGCGGCGTCTGGCCTTCTTTGATCGCGGCCTTCACCGTTTCCTTCCATGTGGACTCGGCCAGCTTGGCAATCTCGGCTTTCTCGGTCCATGCCCTCTTTTCTGCGTCTGCGGTCTCTCGCAAGGGGCGCTCGGCGGCGCGCAGCGGTTGCAGGGCAGCGTCGATAGCAGGTGATTTGCCCGCACTCGGCAGACCGATCAGCATGGCCCAGATCACCGGCGGTTCGGTCCAGCCGCGCCAAGGTGACACCCAACGGGCGTTGCCAATGACACTGGACAAAACCGAAAAAACCGAAAAAACCGCATAGTCGAGCGGTGCGCCCTTGGCCTCGGCGGCCTCTCGCGCCCATGTAGAAAAGCGCGATCCGAATACATCGTCAATTGGCAGTTGCGGCGCAGGTGGAATTTCCGGGCGCAGGAATTTTACATCCGGCGCGGGCCAGTCGGGCGAAAAGGCGATCTCTCGAATCTCCGTCATGCCACCACCGCCTTTCCGGCCAGTAAGTCGCACCAGTCCCGGCCATCAGGTGCGGGCAAGGCGCTCTGCCCTTTGCGGCGTTCCGGCTGGCATACAGGGCACGGCGCGGAGCCATAGCGGCGCAGCCATTTGCCGCCCAGTTCGCGTGTGAGGTTTGCGGCGTCTGTCATTGGCCTGCCCCCCAGATCAGGGCGCAAAGCGCGGATGCCTGCGCTTCGGTCAGTCCGTGATGGCGCATCAGCATTTTGATTTGAAGCTGTCTCATTTCTGGCCCTCCATCACCGCGCCGATATCGGCGATAAGGCGATGGGCGTGGCCCCCGTCGCGGACGCGAAACATGAAGCCGTCATGGCGCCGATTTCCGGGTCGGCCTGGTGGTATTCTATCGGAAAGCCCGCCAACTGTTGCGGGCGTAGAAAGTGGAGTGTCATGCTCTTGCCTGTGGTTGCCCACAACGGCGCGGCGCGTTATACTGTAACAATTGAAGCTGTCCCGCTCGATCATTTCCAGCCCCGCCCGCGTGTTCGTCGCGGGTGGGGTTTTCATTTTAGCGGATAGAATGGTTGCGCGATGCCCTCGGTTTCCAGATCGGGAAAAGCATCCTGCATTTCATCCAGCGCGGCCAGCATGTGCCCGGCTAGGCTCAGGTCGTGCTCTGCTCGGTTTGCCAATATCCCGGCAAAGGCCGCGCCGTGATCTGTAATCCGCATCAGAAGCGGGCGGGTGAATTGGCGCTGATAGTCCATCATGCGGCCCCCTTCCGGACGGGGTTCGGCGTCGTGATCCGGCGCTCCATGAAGGCGCGCGCATCCTCGATCCGGTAGAGTTTGCGACCGCCGATATAGAGGAAGGGTAAGCCATCCGGCATTGCCTCATAACGAGCGATGGTGCGCTCGTGGCAGTTCCATTCTGCGGCGAGTTCGGCGCGGCTGACGTATCCAGCCAAGAGGCCGTTTCCGCCTGAGTAACGCTTCTCGAGTGTCTGGGTCATGGTTGCATCCTTCTGCAAAGTGAAGTGATGCAACCCAATATTCACACATTTCGGAGGGTGTCCAAAGCTGCCTATGGCGTGAATAGTGTCATTTTCGGGCTATTCGCGTTCGGTGCGCCTGCGCCTGCTTTTCTGCACTGGCCTTGATCCCCAGCGCCTCGAAAACCTCGCGCAGGGTGTCCAGCCATTCGCCGTATTCCCCTTCGCGATGCACGATCCTGCCCGGTGCCTTGCCGGTGATCTCTTCGAAGAAAGCGGCGGTGATCGTCGTGACCTCGGGTGCCTCTGGCATCCGCTTGCTGCCTGGGTTCTTCTCCGGCAGGCCCTCTAGCCGGCTGCGGGCCTGTCCTGCGAGTTCATGGGCGCGCTGCATCGGTGCCAGAAGATCGCGGGCGATCAGCCCCGCGCCAGACAAAGCGGAAAGGGCCGGGTTGTGCATACCGTCTATCAGATCGGCCAGCTTGCCGGTCAGCTTCTGGAATTCCAGAAGTTCCTTTTCGCTCACACTTGCAGATGCCGGCAGGTTGCCCAGCTGTTCATCGGATCGGCCAAGTTCCGACGCGACGAAGATCTGCGCGGCGGCTGTCTCGATCACATCAGAGGGCGGATCGTAGGATGCCAGCACCGCGCGCAGCGCATCGGCAATCTTGCGCGGTGCAGATTCCACAACGGGCCATCCGTCGACTGTAAAGACGGTTCGTGCGTTATCCGCGCAGTATTCCTCAAACCAGCCCGTCACCCGCTCGACCTTTTCATGTCGATGACCTCGGCGGCCTCTGTGCCGCCCACCAGCGCCGCCGCGCGTTCTGCGGCCTGCCGTAGCGGATCATCCATCAAATGCGCGTAGCGGGCCGTTGTGGCGGGCTGTGAGTGTCCTAGCAGCGCCCCGATGATCGGCAAGGAAAGCCCCGCCGATGCCAGCACCGACGCGTAGGTGTGGCGCAGGTCGTGCATCCGCACTGTCTTGTTGCCCTCATCGTCCACCAACCCGGCGGCGGCGCAAATGTTCTCCCATTGCTTTTTGACCTCTTGCCGGGGCTGGCCCTCAATCTGGCCCGGAAAAACAAATTCGCCTTCGCGCGCGCTTCCTTCCAACAGGGCAACAGCCGCGGCCGATAACGGGACGCGGTGAACGGTCTTCTGCTTTGTCGCTGAACCCGGCTTCATCCATATGCCGGCGCTCAGATCGAATTGCGTCCAGCGGGCCGAAAGCGCCTCGCCCTTTCTGCATCCGGTCAGCAGCATCAGCCGAAAGACATTGGCGGCCTGTTGGTCCGGCAAATTGCGCAAGGCGTCTGTCAATGCCTTTATTTCGGTCAGCGATAGATACCGGGTGCGCTTGGTCTCCTGATTTCGTTCTGTTCCGCGCGCAGGATTGTCCGACCGCCAGCCCCAGCGAACAGCAAGCCCCAGCATCCGCGAGATTACCGAAAGATCGCGGTTTGCCATCGTCGGCGCGGTCCGGCTCAGAATGCGGTGATATTCCGCAATGTCTGCGTGCCTCAGGTCCTCGACCTTGTGATGTTTGAAGTGCTCGCGGATGCCCTTCCGCCTGGCGCTGCCATGGATCGACTGACGGTATTGCTTTTGCGTGTTTGGGCGCAGGCGTGGCAAGTGATCTTCTTCAAACTGATCGCACATGTCCGCGACCGTGCGGGCGTTCCGGGCCTCCTCGAGTTCTGCCAGCGGATCATGCCCGAGGCGGATTTTGGCCTTCATGTCGGCAGCGAATTTCCGGGCTGCTGTCGCCTTCCATTCGGTCGCGCTGCCGATGGTGTATCGGCGTTCCCGGCCTGCGATACGATAGTTGAGGATGTAGGCGCGCGCGCCGCCCTTTGTGACGCGAACACCAAAGCCTGACACGTCGCTGTCATAGGTGATCTTGGCGCCGCGATCAGGCACAGGCAATTCCTTCACCAGCTTGTCGACCAAGCGTTGAGATTTTTTCATTTGCCCCCTGTGTCCGCACTGTGTCCGTAAAATGATGTGTAGTCAGTATGTGAGCCGTGTCCGCAATTGTCTAGCGCTGCCTTATTATATTCAATGCAAAACAGGTATTTGCTGCGAGCGACCTAGTGATTTTTTGCGTTTTCAAAGGCTTGAGAAATGGCCCAAAAAACGACTGTTAATCAATTGGTCGTAGGTTCGATCCCTACCGCCGGAGCCAAAATCTCAACTTTGGTCTGCATATCCACCGGGATTGCCCGGTTTGCAGTTGTGGGTTCTGTGTCCGCGCGCTGCCAGCGTGGATCCGTGCTCGGAGCGACGCATGGTGGCAGACCCTGATCGCGGCAGCCCCTTCCCGCCCAACGTCCACCGATGATCTGTCTTGAAGAGACCGACATCACACCGCCTCGTTCAAGGATTGCGTTGGCTCAACGCAAGCTGCGCACCGGAGTGTACTGCCGAAACGTGATCCCCAAAAAGACCGCGCCGGTCGCAAGGATCCACGCCAGTGCAGGCCAATTGACATGCCCGGCAAACGCGAAGCGGATCAGCTCTACTGCATGCGTGAAAGGGTTCAGTTCACACAGGGCAAGCAGCAGGGCCGAACTTTCCCCCATTTGCGCCAGAGGATACAACGCCGACGACAGGAAGAAAGTCGGGAAAATCACGAAATTCATCACACCGGCGAAGTTCTCAAGTTGGTGGATGCTGGAAGACATGGCCAGTCCGAATGCACCCAGCATCAAGCCCGCCAGAAACACCGCCGGCAGAGCGCTGACATATCCAGCCAACGGAATGTGGATCCCGAAGACCATGGCAACAAGCAGGAAAGCATAGACCTGCAACAGCGAAATTGCCGTGCTGGACAGCAGCCTACACACCAGCAGCCACCACCGCGGCAATGGGCTGGTGAGCAATATCCGCATCGACCCCATTTCGCGATCATAGACGAGGCTCAGGGCGCTCTGCATGCCATTGAACAGCAGGATCATCCCGCACAGGCCGGGCAGGATATACATCTCGTAGCTGATCGGCGTCACATGCGGCGGAGGCGTCAAAGGCCCGAACGCTCCGCGAAACCCGGCGGCAAAAACGACAAGCCAGATCAGGGGACGCACCAGTGCCGCCACAAACCGGCTTCGCTGATGAACAAAGCGCAGAACATCGCGTATCACGATGGCACGCAAGGCGAGCAAGGACGCTCTCATGTGCCCTGGTCCGTCAGCTCGAGAAAGGCCTCCTGCAGGGGCTTGTCCCGGGTCAGTTCGTGGCACGGGCAGTTCCTGAGAACCTGCCCCTTGTGCAGGATCACGACCTGATCGTCGGCCGATATTTCATCGGTCAGATGGGTCGCCCAGAGAACGGTCATTCCATGAGTTTTACACAGATCGTGAGCGTGTTCCGTAATCGCCCGGCGCGCGGCGGCATCAAGGCCGACAGAAGGTTCGTCCAACAGCAGAACGGTCGGGGAATGCACCAAGGCTCGCGCGATCTCCAACCGCCTGCGATGACCGCCATTGAGGTTGCGTACCCGCTCATGGGTACGCTCTGCCATATCCAGTCTGTCCAACGCGGATTTGATAGATGCTTCAGCGGCCTGACCTGAAAGGCCATGCAACCCGGCAAAATAGCTGAGGTTGCGCCAAACCGTCAGGTCGAGATCGAGACTTGGTTGTTGAAAGACTATTCCTATTTTGCCAAGCGCTTTTTCGGGATGAGACCCAAGATCATGTCCGGCAATCTCGATCGTGCCGGTCCGACTAGTGATCAGGCGCGTCAGCAGAGCGAACAATGTGGATTTGCCCGCACCATTGGGGCCGATAAGCGCGCAAAAGACGCCCGGCTCAACATTGAAGCTGATGTCGTTCAGAGCAGGCTTCGCGCCATATGCATAACTTAGGTTTCGGACGGAAAGCCCTGTCACGGAATACCAATCTCGATCTGATGAAGCCGGCGACTGCCGATCTGCCAGCGACGATATTGATACGATGCAAAACTGGCAAACACATTCAACTTGTCCCCCCGGTTCACAGGGCTTGGGACGTGTCCGCTTCTACATCCCGGAGGTTTTGCAGCCAAGGTAGCGCATCGCGTCTTGGCACGCCAAGGCTCGACACCTGCTGCAAAGGCGGCGGCCGGGTCATTCACGGTTGCCTGAACACATGCAGTGTCTGTTGACATAAGCCGAAATAATCCGCCACACTCTGTAATGAGGGGTCTAATCGAAGCGATACTGTCTCGCGACGGCCAAAAGCTACCTCGGAAAACAAAGGATCTGATGGGAGGATACAACGAATGACTTGGAATGCACCCAAGCTCAAAGAGATCAACTGCGGCATGGAAATCAACATGTACGCTCCAGCCGAAGATGAACGCCGCGGACACGAGCCCGACCTGTTCTGAAAACTGACGACTCGGGGTGCCCGGGATGAGGTTTCTAATCTTGGGCGCATCCGCTGGAGGCGGCTTGCCTCAATGGAATTGCGGATGCCGGAACTGCGTCGATGCCCGGAACAGGAAAATTCCATGTTCCGGGCAATCCTCTTTGGCGGTTTCGCTGGATGGGCAAACGTGGAGCATTCTCAACGCATCGCCTGACATTCGTCAGCAGATGCTGGACAATCCACAGATGCACCCGCGGTCCTTGCGCGACACGCCAGTGACATCCGTTCTTTTGACCAATGGTGACATCGACCATATCGCCGGCCTTCTCAGCTTGCGTGAGCAGACACCATTCTCGCTTTTCGCCACCAGCGAAATATTGGACGTGCTGTCCGAAAACCGGATATTTGACGCTGTAAACCGAGAAAAGGTCACCCGTCACCCGGTGGCGTTGGCACAGGATTTCGACTTGCAACCCGGGCTTTCGGCGCGGTTGTTCGCGGTTCCCGGAAAAGTCCCGCTGTTCATGGAAGGCAATGATGTTCGGACGGACTTGATCGGAGAACAGACAGTGGGCGTGCGCCTGACCGGCAACGGCAAAGTCGCCTATTACGTCCCCGGCTGCGCCGATGTGACCGATGCCGTCCTCAAACAACTCTCTGACGCCGACCGGATATTCTTCGACGGCACCTTGTGGGACGATGACGAGATGATCCGGTCGGGCACCGGGATCAAGACGGGCCGTCGCATGGGGCATATTCCGATCAGCGGACCAGATGGATCGATTGTCCGGCTCCAGGGTCTGCGGGCGGCAAAGACCTTCATTCATATCAACAATACGAACCCGATCCTTCAGCCCGATAGTCCAGAGCGCGCTTTCGTCGAACAGTCCGGATGGGACATCGCCCATGACGGACAGGAGATATCAGCATGACCAGCGAGACACTCGAGGCGCGCCTTCGAAAGATCGGCGAGGAGCGATATCACGACAAGCACCCTTTTCACGACCGGCTGCACGGCGGGCACTGCAGCCCTGATGAAGTGCGCGCCTGGGTGATCAACCGCTGGGCCTATCAGGCGGCGATCCCGATGAAGGATGCCGCGTTCATATCGCGCTGCACGGATCCCGACATGCGCCGTGCGTGGCGGTCTCGGATCGAAGATCATGACGGAGGAATTGACGAAGGCGGAGGCATACGCCGCTGGTTGAAACTGGCCGAGGCCGTGGGTCTCGACGCCGATTATGTGGCGTCGGGGAAAGGCGTATTGCCGGCAACGCGTTTCGCGGTGGAGGCGTATATCCGATACGTGCAGACCATGCCGCTCCTACAGGCCGTTGCCTCATCCTTGACGGAGCTTTTCGCGCCCAAGATTCACGAGCGCAGGATCGAAGGCCTGCTTGAACACTACGCCTTCGCCAATACCGAAAGCCTGTCCTATTTCAAAAACCGCTTGGATCAGGCCCCACGCGATGTCGCCTTCGGTCTCCAATGGGTTCTTGATCATGCCGATACCGCCGAGAAGGAAGACATGGCCTGTGACGCCCTGATATTCAAAACCGAAGTGTTGTGGGCCCAGCTCGATGCAATCTGGTCGGCCTATGTGGAGCCGGGCCGCATTCCTCCCGGCGCATGGCAGCCTGGCGAGGGCTTGCGATGACTTTGGCATTCGGTCGCCATGACATACCCTATTTGCCGCGCGGTGTCCGAATTCACCACGATCGCGTACGCGGTCAGAACGTTCTTCTGGCACCTGAAAAAGCGATCGAATTGGACGAGATCGGTTTGGCAATTCTGTCGCGGGTCGATGGTGACACCACGTTCGATCAGATCATCGCGTCGCTTGCCGCAGCCTATGACGCACCTGCAGAGCGCATAGAAGAAGACGTGCAGCAGTTCCTGACAGGATTGCGCGCGCGGGTTTACGTGATGGTCCGGACATGACCATTCCCGCCCCGATCGCTCTGCTGGCCGAGCTGACACATCGCTGTCCGCTAAGTTGCCCCTACTGCTCGAACCCACTGGAAATGGTCCGCAAGAGCACCGAACTGGACACGGGAACGTGGATCGATGTGTTCTTGCAAGCCGCGGACATGGGCGTCTTGCAACTGCATCTCTCGGGAGGAGAGCCAGCGTCGCGGCGCGATCTGGAAGACTTGACGCGCGCGGCGTCGAATGCCGGGCTTTATACCAACCTCATCACGTCCGGGATCGGGCTGACGCCGCGTCGACTCGATGCGCTGGAAGCGGCGGGGCTCGACCATGTTCAGCTATCGCTTCAGGGGACGAATGCCGAGCTGGCCGACAGGATCGGCGGATATAAAGGCGGCTTCGAACGCAAGCTGGCGATCGCAAGAGACATCAAGGAGCGAGGCCTTCCCCTGACATTGAACGCGGTGATGCATCGCCAGAACCTCGATGATCTGGACCGCACGATCGAGATGGCCGTCGAGTTGGGAGCACGGCGACTTGAAGTCGCCTGTGTCCAGTTCCACGGCTGGGCCACGAAAAATCGCGCCGCCCTGATGCCGACCCGCGAGCAGACCGAAGCGGTCAAGCAAACAGTCGCCGCCGCCGCCCGGCGCCTGAGCGGTATTCTGGCTTTCGATTTTGTTCCGCCCGATTACCATGCCGATTACCCGAAGGCCTGCATGGGAGGCTGGGGATCAGCAGGGTTGAACGTGATTCCGGACGGCACCGTGTTGCCATGTCACGCGGCCCAAAGCATCCCGCATCTGACCTTCGAAAAAGTGCAGGACCGCTCGCTTTCGGACATCTGGTACAAGAGCCCGGCATTCAACGCCTATCGTGGTACGGATTGGATGCCCGAACCCTGCCGCAGCTGCGAGCGAAAGACCATCGATTTTGGAGGGTGCCGCTGTCAGGCCCTGGCAATTGCCGGCGATGCAGCCGCGACGGATCCGGTCTGCGTGAAATCCAAAGACCACGACAAGGTGCGACAGCTGCTCGATGATGCAACCGCACGCGAAGAGAACCTGATCTACCGGGTGAACCCCTGATCCGATTCTGACCGGCAGCAAGACCGCCGATGACCATCAACACGCAAAACAGGACTGGCCGACAATGTCGGCCAGTCTTGTTGATACCCGATTATTCCACCAGCTCGATTTCGAGACCGATATCAGCATACCAGTCCGCAATTTCGCGGATTTCGCTATCGGACAACGACTGCGCCATGGGCGTCATGATGTCGTGCTGACGTTTGCCGGTACGAAACGCCTTGAGTTGCGTGTCGATATAGATGTTTGCCTCGCCTGCTAGGTTGGGCACATCTTCTGCGACATGCAGCCCGTCGGCACCGTGACAGGCCACGCATTGTTCGGGCGCTGCCGAGGGGTCCTGCGTCAGGGAGACCTGAACCCGGTGTCCCGAATACCATGCCGCCAGGTCCGCGATTTGCTGATCACTGAGCATTTTGGCCACGATCGACATCATCTCGTGCTCACGCGTACCATCCCGAAAAGCGGTCAGCTGGGCGCGAATATAGCTGGCAGGCTCGCCCCCGATATGGGGCGCGATCGGGATCTGGGCATACCCCTCAAGACCATGACAGGTCCGGCATTGACTTGCCAGTTTACGGCCTGCATCCCGGTCACCGATGTCTTCTGCATGGGCACCCCCGGCGAGCATGAGCCCGCCGAGGATTGTCATCACCGCAGCCTTCATTCCGCAGGCTTGGGGTTGTAGGCGATCCGCCAGATCGCACCGGCAAAATCGTCAGAAACCAGCATCGATCCATCCGGCAGGAACTCGATGTCCATCGGACGACCGCGATATTCGCCAGTGCTTTCGTCAAGCCATCCGTCTGCGAACACCTGCGCCCCCATGGCATTGCCCGTTTCCGGATCAAGCGCTGTGAACATCACGCGCGCGCCAACCGGAGTGGTGCGGTTCCACGACCCGTGCTGCGCCCAGAAGATGCCGCCATGATACTCCTCGGGGAAGCTCTTATCGTGATAGAACCGCATGCCAAGATCGGCCGCGTGGGCGGTCAATTCAAGCTGAGGCTCGACGAACTCCACACCCTCGGGGCGCGGTGCATCGGCCTCCGAGACGATCTCGATTCGTGAATTCGTCCAGGGGAACCCGAAATGCTGCCCGGCAGCGGTTTGACGGTTCAACTCGCCGGGGGGGATATCGTCTCCCATGCCGTCGACCTGGTTGTCGGTCCACCAAAGCTCGCCTGTTGCGGGGTTGAAGTCTTGCCCAACCGAGTTCCGCACGCCGCGGGTATAGACCTCGCGGCCCGTACCATCAGTATTGATGCGGATGATGCCACCGATGCCGATTTCATCATACATCTCGATCTTCTCGACAGGCTGCACATTGTAGGGCTGACCGAGCGAGATATAGAGCTTCCCATCTGGTCCGATATCACAGACACGCGCCGTGTGGTTGAAGCTTTCTTCTTCTACCGGAACCAGCTCACCCTGGGGGACGACGACACCGACTGCCGGGTCTGGCCCTTCGAAAAAGAACTCTGCCGCGGGGAACACAAGCACACGGTTGCGCTCGGCGATGTAGAGAAAGCCGTCAGGTGAAAAGCAGGGACCGTTGGGGATGTCGAAGGTGATCGATGGTGCAAAGTCCATCACCTGGTCCGCCACCCGGTCACGGTCGCGATCGACAATCGACCACACCTTGTCTTTCCGCGTACCTGCAAAAAGAACCGTTCCCTGCGGCGCCATGGCCATCGAGCGCGCATCCGGCACAACGGCATAGAGACTTGCTTCGAATCCATCGGGCAGGTTGATTTGCTCAGCGATTTTCTTGAGCGCCTCCGCCCTATCCCCTTCCTGATCGACGAACGTGAATGTCGCGCCCGTCTTTTGCATATTTGTAAGTTTGTCCATATTGTCTTGGGCCATTGCCGGTCCAACCAGCATCGTTCCAAGCAGAAGGCTCGTAAGCATCTTCTGGTGCATCATATTTCCTCCCATGATCTTCACGGGATCGTTTGACGATCTTGCGCCGTCCACCCCGTGATCAGCAATCATCACTTGAGTTTTGATCACCTGTCAACTTTTTTGACCAATTTGCAGGGGTGCGCCGATTTTGGCTTGGCCGCATCCCTGCACAGCTTCGGCATCTGCGCGCGGGTCGGTTGAGTGATATCACCGCCGCGCCAGCGCCGCGTGCAAGCCGTTTCTGTCAATCGGGCGACGCCACGACCCACGGGGCTGCGATTGCGATCTGCACCACGTCAGCGATCCTCAGCCCGCGCAGTCCAACCGTAATCGACATAGTCCCAGTCGATCCGATCCCCCCTCAGGGTGATCGAGTTGAACCCTTCCGCCGTTTCGAAATACGCGCCGTTCCACCAATTTCCGCACACGGCCCCACCGGTCAGAAAGGTGGTGCCGCGCCAATGCAAGGCCTCGGTGACATGGAGATGCCCCTGAAGCACAAGGATCAGATTGTGATCCGCGAAAAGCTTCAGAACCTCGGTATTGTTGATCACCACACGGTTGGGCGGCGCCTCAAAGGTGGCGCCCCGGGTTGCGCCGAAGAACGACGTCAGAAGCGGCATGTGGAGGACAAGCACGATCGGGGTAGCCGCGTGTATGGACGACAGCAACTCCCGGAGCCATGCGATTTGCTCGGATGACACCCAGCCATGGTACTGGTGCGTGTCATCGGACACGCGCAGGGAATCAAGCAAGATGAAGCGATAGCCAAGCGCGTCGAACGTGCCATGACTTTGCCTCAGGCCAAGGCGCTGTTTGAAGTCCCGGCGCGGGTCGGCCAGCGCGTCAGAACCGTCCGATGGCCGCACGCCCACGAGATCGTGGTTCCCGATCACCGCGTGATGCTCGGCCTCGATCGCGCGCACCATATCCATGTAGGCGTCCCATCGCGGTGCCGCCTGCTCGGGACGTAAGCTGGCACCGCCCGCGATCAGATCACCACCGCACAGGACCAAATCCGCCCTTTGCGCATTGATCGCCATGGCAGCCATCGCCAGTGCGTGGGATGTCTCGGCCGTGCCGTCGGCATGAATGTCCGTGTAAAAAACCAGCCGAAGGTCCCCCCTGTCAGAGCCCCGAATGCGCCATGACGTGCCCGCAAGGCCTGGCGACCCGATCAGGCTGCCTCCTGCAGCGATCGCCTTCAGAAAACCGCGTCGCGACATTCCCGACATCATCCGACCCCGCGCTGGCGCAATGCCCGTGTGCAGGCGTACCCCCCAAAAAGGAAGGCACCCACAGCTCCTGCGAACAGCAACGCCATCTGCATTGGGCTGAACCGGACGATCAGGTGTTTGCTGACCGCGCTGTGGTAAGGCTTCGAGAGGTCGGCGGCCGCCTTCACATCAGCTTCGTTCTGGGCGGACCATTCATAACTGGAGCCGCGGATCACCCCGCCGAAATAGTCCTGAAGAATGCGATTTTCCCAGTATGCCGTCGCGAAATAACGCGCTTGCCTGTCGCGTTGCTCGGTGTTCGAGGCCCGCCTCATATGGCTGTCTCGTCTGACCAGATGAACCCTTGCCTCGTGCAGAAAAGGATCCGCCAGAGGCGAATAGAGCGTAAGAAATTCCTGATACCTTTCCCGCTCGCGATACTGGTCGAGTATGCGCCTGCCCTCGTCTGCGCGCTCCATTGACGCGCGGCGCAGATCTTCGACTTTCAGCCTCGAGCGAAAAAAACCATTGGTCGCATCGCCATGAAGATACCCGTACTCGACCATGATGCTGCGATCCGGATCGATCCCCCCCAGCCCCGGCACATTGGACGCGTACCAAGCGATCCGATCCGGGGTGTTTTGCAGGCAAAGGCCCAGATAACCCAGCATGACCGCGCTGAGATAGCAAAGGCGTCTCACGCTCACCAAATCAGGCCAGCCTGAAATCATCCTTGGCCGAACGCCCGCCGCGATGCCGATCTGCACCAGCACCACGGCCTTCATGTTCAGCACGATATCTCTCAGGTCGAAGTAACGCCCGGGCACCAGCCACTGCAGGGTTTCGTCCATCATCCCCACCAGCGTTCCCACGATCGCGGCGGCCAGATAGATGCTGTAATCACGGACCCGATGGCTGAAGGCCCGGAAAAGCAGAAGCGACAGAACACCGTATTGAACATAGTGTATCGCTTCTTCCGGGTTGCCATCCGCAAGGCCGAACGTGAGGTAGATCACCAGACCCGCGATGCCGAAAAGCCAGACAAATGACGACAGCGACCACCGCCTGCGCGTGGCGTAAAGCGCCGAAACCGCCGCCAGAAGGACGCAGGCCGCAACGACATAGGTAAAGACCTCGCTTCCCCATCGCTGCTTCACGAACGTAACCCCGTAACGCACGAACGGAATGGTCACGAATGTCAGCGCGGACCAGAGCACCACATAGCCCCAGGACAGGGCGGCGCGTTCTTTGGGGGGATGGTCTAACATAATGGACTGAAGGTCGAACTCACATCGGGAAAAGGTCAGTCAAAAAAGATGCCGGAGCATGTCCAGCCTGAAACTGTCTCAGATCGGGAAAGGCGTGTCGTCGGATGCCGCCCTTGCCGGTTTTCGAATGTCGTCTTTGATATGGCAAAAGCGTACCCAGCCAGACCAGGTGTGGCAAGTGAAACCGGTCGCGCGATGGCAGTCGCGTTGGCAGGCGCTTTGCCAACCAAGGGGTAACATCACGACAGGCGATCATGGTCTCGCGGCAGCCCGGCTGCGCCCTTGTTCGCTTTGCGCCAACTTATGCCGCGGCGCATCGGAGCGCGGTATACCTCACCGATAGCGCGCCACGATCCGCGTCAGGTTGACCCGCGCACTCAACCGCGCCGCCAGAAGATAGGTGCCCGCGACCTTGCGCTGCACCAAAAGCGTATCCGTGGCCGGCACATGCCAGAACTCACGCTCGGTGCCGATCTCAAGCCCCATGTCGCGCAGCCGGATCGCCAGATCGCTGGTGCCGAAATCAAAGGGCGCATCGTGGCGCAGCGCCTCCATGCCGGTATCCATCATCGCGAAGATCACATCCCGATGATGCGCCGGCGTGCCCGCATCGAAAAGACGCAGCTCCAAAGCGGCGGCCTCGGCCCGCGCGCGGTCGCGTACCAGCCCTGCGGTCATCAACCGGTGAAACGCCCCGCGCAACTCCGGCGAGAACCAGCGCGCCGCGCCAAAATCCAGCAACACCACCTGCCCCGTGCGCGCATCATATCGATAATTGGCGAAATTCGGATCGGTCTGCATCGCGCCGAACTCGAACAGCTCGCGCAGCACCAGATCGATCAGCAGACCCGCCACCCGGTCCCGCAACTCTTGCGGCGCCTCGGTCAATCCGGCGATGGGACGGCTGTCCATGTAGTCCATCGCCAGCACATTGGGCGTGCACAGCGCCTCGTGCCGGCGCGGCACCAGAAAATCGGCGGAACTAGACAGAAACCCGCCGAACGCCTCCAGCGCATCGGCCTCGCGCAGATAATCCGCCTCTTCATGCAGCTGGCGCTTGGCATCCTCCATCAGCGGGCGCAGATCCAGCCCGCGCGGCACAGCGCCGGAATAGCGCATCAGCGCACTGACATTGTCCACGTCGCTGTCGATCGCCGCACGGATGCCGGGATACTGCACCTTGATCGCCAGATCCTGCCCCTCGCGGGTGCGCGCCCGATGCACCTGACCGATCGAGGCCGCCGCGATCGGGCGCACATCGAACCGCTCGAACCGGCGCAACCAATCGCGGCCCCATTCCGCATCCAGCACGCGGCGCAACTGTTTGGGCGGCATGGGATCTGCGTCTTCGCGCAGCCGGTCAAGGATCGCGGCGATCTCGGGTGGCAGCACATCACCAGCATCCATCGACAAAAGCTGGCCCACCTTCATCGCCGCCCCGCGCATTCGCGACAGCTCCTGCGCGACGCGCCTTGCATTGGCCGGGGTCATCAAGAGATCGGCGGCGCGCGGGCGGCGTCCGGCGGCCATGTGCTGCACACCACTGGCCAGCATGCCACCCGCGATACCCCCGGCCATGCCCCCCATCCGCAACAGCCGTGCCACACGGCCCGATGGCACGGCCAAACCGCGCCCGTCATCGGAAGCAGCACTATCAGGGCGCCAGACCGCAGGAGGATCGGAGGGTTGGCTCAATGTCGCATCCTTGGCTCGAAAGCTTCTGCCCCACAAAGGCGAGCGTTTTTTATCTTGCCCTTCCAGATAGGCGCATCCGGTCGTTTGCCCAGAAAGAAATTCCCGAGGCGTGGCAAGGCGATACCCGGATCCCGACCGGCAAACAGCGCGCATGGGGCGGTATTGTCGCTCTGTCCCGCCATCAGCGGACTATTGTTAAGACTCAGTAGCACGTGTACCATCGTATGCTGGTGAAGGAGAAAACCATGGATGATAACGGGAACGTCATCCTTGATTTGGACCTCTTCGCGCAAACAACCGAACTCTTCGAGCGCAAGAAGAGCAGTTTTGCGGCAGAGGTTCTGCAAGGGCTCGCACATAGCGTCATCAGCAAAGCTGTCAGCCTGACCGCATCCACACCGGTCGGCGACAAATACATCGCCCCGGCCGAGCGCCTCGAGCTGTTCTGCACCCATCTGCTCAACGACGATCCGGACGCAGCATTGGCCCTGATCCAGAAAGAGCGCCGTGACGGTCTGAGCGCGCGCGACATCTATTTCGGATATATCTCGGGCTCGGCGCAACGGCTTGGCCGGATGTGGGAAGAGGACGAAGCGTCCTTTTCCCAAGTCACCAGCGCCTCGGGCTATCTCTATGCGCTGATGCGTGCGCTGCGCCCCGTGAGCCGGGATGCCACACCCGGCGCACCGGGTCGAAAACATGCGTTATTCTGCACCGTTCCCGGCGAGAATCACAGCCTCGGCGTCAGCATGGCGGCCGATCTCTTCCGGCGGCAGGGCTGGGATATCGATCTGAAACTCGGCCTCAGCCATAACGAATTGCTGGATCAGATCGCGGTCGGCAAGCCGGAAATCGTGGGCCTGTCCTTCAGCAACCCCGAACGGCTCAGCGATCTGACGCAGCTTTGTGTCTCGATCCGACTGTCGCTGCCCCATACGCTGATCGTGGTCGCGGGGCCCGGGGTGGTCGACCCGGACCAACTGCAGCAGGTGACCGATGTGGATATGGTGTTCACCGATGTGGACGAGGCCGAACAGCAACTCGCTCGTCTGATGCATATGCGCGGACGCGATTGACAGCCCCGGCACGCCACGGCGCCGGGTCGATGAACCCTAGCCCAGGCAGCGGTCCAGAAAATCCAGAACCGGCGGCGTGAAACGCCCCGGTTGCTCGAGCAGCCCCAGATGGCGCAGCCCCGGCACGATCACCGTCTCGGCGCCTTCGATCTCCGAGGCGATGGCATGGCTCATGGCCGGGGTCGATCCGCTGTCCTGCTCGCAGGTCATCACGAGCGTCGGATGGGTGATGGGCGGTTGGGGGCGGATCAACTCCGTCACGCCTTCCGCCAGCACCCGGCGATGCGCAGCATAGCTGGCAGGATCGCTGGCCAGAACCGTTGCGCGAACTTCATCCACCAAGTCACTGGAATTATTTTTGAATTCCGGTGTGAACCAACGCTCAAGCGCGGCCTCTATCGTTGCCGCCGGCCCGCCTGTGCTGCTGTCGCGAGCGCTGGCCTCGACCATTTTCTGTGCCTGGTGGTCGCGCTCATGCGGCGAGTTGAGGATCGCCAACCCCGCCACCCGCTCGGGATGATCCATCGCGCAGCGCCGGTTGATCATGCCGCCAAGCGAAAAGCCCACCAATGCCGCGCGCGCAATGCCGAGCGCGTCCATCAGACCGATCACCTGCGCGCTCAGCGCGCTGAGACTCACCGGCCCCTCCGGCGGGGCCGTCTCGCCATGTCCCGGCAGATCATAGCTCAGCACCCGGTAGCGCTTGGCCAGAACCGGCGCGATCGCCCGCCACGTCACCCCCCGCGCAAGGCCAAGCCCATGGATCAGCACCACCACCGGCGCGCCCTCGGGACCGGTCAGGTCATAGGCCGTGCCCTGCCCCGTCACCGCCATTCAGACCCCCGCCGGATTGTCGACATCATGCCCCATCTCGCGCAGATCGGCATAGCGGTCGCCGATCCGGTGGTTGGGATGCCCGCCGACCGACCCGCCAAGCGCCACGATGATCTCGTCATCGGCGGGCGCGTCGGGCACACAGGTATGGATCGTCTGGTAATGCGAACGCCGCCCGCCATCATCCTTGTCCATCAGCGGGATCATCAGCGCACAACCCGCCGCCCCCCGGGTATTCGAAAACGCCAGATAGCTTTTCGCCTTGATCGCCTCGCGCAGCTGATTGCCGAACCAAAGCGTATGGGTCAGCGCCTGTGCGTGCTCGATCTCGCCGCCCATGCCGACGACGCTGGCCTTGCCGCAGCCTTCCAGCGCCTCGCCCGTCTCCTTCAGCAGCATATCGGTAAGCAATCGGCCCAGTTCGGGACCGTGCTCGCGCACCTCGGGGCCAAGATCCTCGACATGGCCGCGCCCGAACCACGGATTGCGGATGATCGCCATCGCAGTCACCAACCGTGTCGGCTCGGCCACCTTTTTCCAGCCTTCCAGATAGGTCGTCTGCGTCAGCGTCAGGGTGCGTCTGATTTCAACCGGCATCCACCAGCTCCTTTTGTGCGAATTCGGGCATCACCCGGTCAATGAACAGCGCCAGCGAGCGCTTCTGCTGCGCCATGTCCATACCCATCGAGGCATAATAGACAAAGGCATCCACCCCGATTTGCTCATACATGCGCAGCTTTCGGGCCACCTCTTCGGGACGCCCGAACATCAGGTTTTCCTCCAGCATCTCGGGATCGACCCGCACATTGCCATCCAGCTCCTCCAGCGGCACAGGCTCGGGGAATCCGTTGATGACCTCGCCTTTCTGCATCATCAGGTTCCCGAACTGGCCCAGCACACCCCGCACCGATGCGATGGCGCCCTCCCGGTCTTCCTCGGTCTCGTAGACCGCCGCGTGGCGCATCACCGCCCATGACCCGTCATAACGCCCGCCATTGCGCTCGATCGACGCATCCAGCCGCGCGCGATAGGCCTCGGCCTCGGAAAACGGCATGGTCAGCGGCCAACTCAGGATGTTGCAGCCATGCTCGACCGCGTAATCGAAGGTGATCGGCGCGCGTGCCGCCACCCAGACCGGCACCTGCGCCTGCAGCGGCTTGGGACAGGACGTGGCCGTCGGAAATTGCCAGAACTCGCCGTCATGGGCATAATCGCCCGCCCACAGCTTTTGCACCACCGGCAGCATTTCCTGCATGTAGCGCCAGCTGTCGCGCTGATCGAGCCCCGGCTTCATCCGGTCGAATTCGCGCTGATACGCGCCCGATCCGATGCCGAATTCCAGCCGCCCGTTGCTGGTCAGGTCCAGAAACGCCGCCTCACCCGCCAGGTTGATCGGATGCCAATAGGCCGCATTCACCACGCCCACGCCAAGCCGGATATTGGGCGCGTGCTCGCCCCACCATGTCAGGATCTGGAACGGGTTGGGCGCAATCGTCATCTCCAGCGCGTGATGCTCTGCCGCCCAAACGATCTCGAAGCCGGCCGCGTCGGCCATGCGGACCATATCGAGCGTGTGATCGCGCACCGCGATCATGTCGGTCTCGGGCGTCATCCGCTCGAGATTGATGGCAAGATGAAACTTCATGTCGCTTTGCTCCTCATCGCATCTGGAACGGGTTGGCCACAGGATCGTCCGAGCTGTTCATCCAGACGGTCTTGGGCCGGGTGTAATCATAAACCGCCTGAAAGCCGCTTTCGCGACCATAGCCCGAGGCTTTCATCCCCCCGAACTCGGCCACCGGCGAGATGGCGCGATAGGTATTGACCCAGACGATGCCCGCCCGCACAGCACGGCTCATGCGCAGGGCGCGGGCGCCGTCACGGGTGAAAATGCCCGCCGCCAGCCCGTGTTCGGTGTCATTGGCCAGCGCCAGCGCCTCTGCTTCCGTGCGAAACCGCAGCACGCACAGAACCGGGCCGAAAAGCTCGGTATCCACGATCTCCATGTCGGGACGCGGGCAATCTATGATGGTGGGCTGAAAGAACTGCCCGCCCGCGCCCTCGGCGCGCTTTCCGCCGCAAAGCACCCTGCCGCCCTCTTCGACCGCGCGGGCGATCTGCGCCTCGATCGTCTCGATCTGCCCCCTGGTGCAGAGCGGACCCATTTCGGTCTCCTCCGACATCGGATCCCCGATGCGGATCCCCGTCGCAAGCCGGATCATCCGCTCGAGAAAGGCATCCGCCACATCCTCATGCACGATCAGCCGCGAGCCCGCGACGCAGCTTTGTCCCGAGGCTCCGAAAATGCCCGCCACCGCGCCATTCACCGCGCTTTCAAGATCGGCATCCTCGAACACGATGACCGGCGACTTGCCCCCAAGTTCCAGACTGACCTCCGCAAAATTTCGGGTTGAATTCATCAGCACATGCCGCGCCGCCACCGGCCCTCCGGTGAACGAGATCCGCGCCACCAGCGGATGCTCCGTCAGCGCCTTGCCGCAAGGATCGCCATGGCCGGTCACGATGTTGACCACCCCATCGGGAATGCCCGCCTCGGCGATCAGCGCGCCGAACTCGAGGATCACCGCCGGCGCATGTTCCGAGGTTTTCAGAACCACCGTATTGCCCGCCGCCAGCGCCGGCCCGATCTTGACCGCCGTCAGAAACAGCTGGCTGTTCCACGGCACGACCGCCGCCACCACACCCAAAGGTTCGCGCTGCGTGAACACGAACATATCGGGCTTGTCGATGGGCAGCGTCTCGCCACTGATCTTGTCGGCGGCCCCTGCATAGAAATGCAGGAACTCGCTGATATATTTCGCCTGCCACCGGGTTTCGCGGAACATCTTGCCGGTGTCGCGCGTCTCGGTCTCGCCCAGGGCCTCGGACCGTTCGGCCAGCAGATCGGCCAGACGGCGCAGGCAATGCCCCCTCTGGCTTGGCGTCATGCTGGACCATGGCCCCTCATAGCAGGCCCGGTGTGCCGCGCGCACAGCGCGGTCCACATCTTCGGCCGTGGCCTCGGGCACCCTCGCCCAGACCTCGCCCGTGGCCGGGTTGCGGGTCTCGAACGTCGCCCCGTCCGACGCCGGAACCCAGGCGCCATTGATCAGCATGTCATAGGTCTTGGTCATCCTGCCTGCCCCCTTATCGCGCCGCCTGGCATGCGGCCTCGGCGGCCTGCGGCACCACCCGGTGATAGCAGCCCTCGCGCCATGCCAGCGGCTTGGCGCCGCCCTCGATCACGTCACCGACCTGCCCGATCACGATCAGATGCGTGCCCGACAGGACGGATTGCTGCACAGTGCAGGAAAATCCCGTCGCCCCGTCGATCAGCGGCGCAGTGCCCGGCTTGCCGTGACACTCGATTCCCGAAAACCGGTCCCCGATCCAGGCATCATGCCGGCCCGCGAAACGATCCGCGATCTCGGCGCTGGTCTCAGGCAGCACATTGACGCAGAACCGTCCATTCGTGGTGACCGCGCGCGCGATCCGGCTGTCGGCATGCAGACAGACCAGCACCGTGGGCGGATCGGCTGAAACCGATGAAAAGGCACTCACCGTGGCGCCATGGCGCCCCGCCAGCCCATCCGTCGTCACCACCGTGACCGAGGCCGCAACCCCGCGCATCGCCTCGATGAACCGCGCGCGCGGCACCAGATCGTTTTTCATGTCCTGCATTCCTCATCCCTTCCGCATTTCCAAAGCCCCGGAAGGCATGCGCGAAGCTGACACAGAAGTTCACTTGTTCAAAATGAATTGTTTTGCTCTACAAATGCAAAATATTCGAATTGAGGTTCCCATGAACATCACCTCCCTGCGCACCTTTCTGGCCATCGTCGATACCGGCAGTCTTGTCCGGGCCTCGCAACAGCTCAACGTCACGCAATCCACCGTCACCGCGCGCTTGCGCACGCTGGAAGAAGAGCTGGGCCAGCAATTGCTGAACCGTCAGAAATCCGGCGCCACGCTCACCCCCGCAGGCACCAAGCTGCTGCGCTATGCGCGCATCATCACCGGGCTGTGGCGTCAGGCGCGCTATGAAACCGGCCTGCCCGCCGGGCTCAGTTCGGTCTGCACCTTCGGCTGCGACCGCGAGCTGTGGCACGGGCCGGGCCGGGCGTTTTTCGACGGAGTCGTGTCAGGCCATCCCGAAATGGCCGTCTCGGTGCAACAGGGATCGGCCCGCGATCTCGAGGAATGGCTGGCCTCGGGGCTGGTCGATGTGATCCTGACCTACGATTCGGTCGCGCGCGGCCCTCAGACCGTGCATGCCCTGCCGCCCGAGGAACTCGTGCTCTACTCCGACCGGCCCGGCAGCTCGATCAAGGCCGATCCCCAGTATGTCTTTGTCGATCACGGCGAAGACTATCGCCGCAGCCATGGTGAAAGCTATCACGACGCCGGCATCGCACGGATCAGCTTCGACAGCTCATGGTGGGCGCTGCAATTTCTGCTGGACCGGGGCGGCTCGGCCTATCTGCCGCGCGCCCTGGCATCGCCGCATGTGGCCGAGGGGCGGCTTCATGAACTCACCGAGGCGCCGGTCTACACCCGCAAGAAATACCTGATCGTCAACGACACCGCCGCACTGAGCTGGGACTGGTTCGCGCCGCTGGTCGCACAGCTGTCGCAACCCGCCTGACCGCAACGGCCATCGGTCCGCAATCGGGTGACTTTTCCGGTTGCATCGGTCGTTTTTCTTCTAAAGCGTTCCGCCTTTAACCTGAGGCATCAGCTGAAGGCGGAACGCGTGCAACGATTGAACAGAGCACTGCATTTCGCGAAAATCTGTGATTCAAGTTTTTCGCGAAACGCTTTAGAGGTGCGGCATGGGTTTGTAACACTATTGTAAAACCCTACGTGCAACCCGGTCGCATCAGGCAGGTGATCTTGGCGGAATACGATTACATCATCATCGGCGCAGGTTCGGCCGGTTGCGTTCTGGCCGACCGTCTCAGCGCCTCGGGTCGCCACAAGGTCCTGCTGCTCGAAGCCGGGGGACGCGGGCGCAGCCCCTGGATCGCGCTGCCCTTGGGCTATGGCAAAAGCTTCTATGACCCACGGGTGAACTGGAAATACCAGACCCAGCCGGATGACGCACTCGACGGGCGCGCAGGCTACTGGCCGCGCGGCAAATGCGTCGGCGGATCGGGGGCGATCAACGCGATGGTCTATGCGCGCGGCCTGCCCCATGATTTCGACGACTGGGAAGCGGCGGGCGCGACGGGCTGGGGCTGGGACAGCGTCGCCCCGGTGTATGAGTCACTGGAGACGCAAGTCTCCCATGACGGCTCCCGCCACGGCTCAGGCCCGATCCATGTGCAGGACGTGTCCGACCAGATCCACCCGGTCAATCGCCATTTCTTCGACGCCACAGCCCAGCTTGGCCTGCCGCGCACCGACGATCTGAACGGCCCCTTGCCCGAAGGCGCCGCCGCCTACCGGATCAACACCTCCGGCGGGATGCGCCATTCCTCGGCCCGCGCCTGCCTGGCACCTGCGCTGCGCCGGCCCAACCTGCGGCTGGTGACCGGCGCGCTGGTCGAGCGGATCGGCTTTGACGGAACATGTGCCATCAGCGTCACCTACCGCCACGGCGACCGCTCCCATACGCTGCGCGCCGGCGCCGAGATCCTCCTCAGCGCGGGCAGCGTCACCTCGCCCCGGATTTTGCAACTGTCAGGCATCGGACCTTCGGAGATCCTCGGACAGCATGGCATCACCCCGCTGATCGACGCACCGCATGTGGGCGCCAACCTGCAGGACCATCTGGGCATCAGCTATTATTTCAAGGCCACGGAACCCACGCTCAACAACCAGCTCGCCCCGTTCCACGGCAAGGTTCTGGCAGCGCTGCGCTATGCGCTCACCCGGCGCGGGCCTCTGGCGCTGTCGGTCAATCAATGCGGCGGGTATTTCCGCTCGCAAAGCGGCCTCGATCGCCCCGACCAGCAGCTTTATTTCAACCCGGTGACCTATACCACCGCCCCCGAGGGCACCCGCACCGTGATCCGCCCCGATCCCTTTCCGGGCTTCATCCTCGGCTTTCAGCCCACCCGCCCCACCAGCCGCGGCCGGATCGACATCAGCGCGCCGGACCCGTCCGCCCCCCCTCTGATCCGCCCCAATTCTCTGGCCACGGACGAGGACCGCGCTCAGGTCATCGCCGGCGGCAGGCTCTGTCAGTCGTTCCTTGCCACCTCTGCGCTGCGCGGGCTGGTCGCCTCGGCCATGGGAGCTGACCTGCGCGAGATGGATGATGCCGCGATCCTTGCCGATTTCCGTGCGCGATGCGGCACGGTCTTTCATCCGGTGGGCACCTGCCGGATGGGCCGCGATGCCGCGCAATCGGTGGTGGATCCGCGTCTGCGGGTGCATGGGATCGCAGGGCTACGGGTGGTGGATGCCTCGGTCTTTCCCAACCTGACCTCCGCCAATACCAACGCGCCCACCATGATGCTCGCGCATCGGGCCGCCGACCTGATCCTCGAAGATGCCCGCGCGCCCTGAGCGGGCACGCGCCTTAACCGCTCACTCGGGCGTGTCGCTGCGCACCGGCGGGTCGTCATAGATCGACCAGCCATAGTCCCGGCCCGTCTCGGGCAGGTCCGTGGGGCGCGTATTGGCCTGCAGATAGGTCTTGGCGATGAAATTCGCGCTGATCGGCGCCGTCAGGAACAGGAACAGCGTGATCATCAGCTCGTGAAACGAGAAATCCCCTTTCACGAGAAAGAAATACAGCATCGACGCGATCAACACGCCCCCCACCCCAAGCGTGGTCGCCTTGGTCGGCGCGTGCAGCCGCTGCATGGTTTCCGTCAGCTTGATCATGCCGAAGGATCCGACGATCCCGAAAAGCCCCGCGATCACGAGGAAAAAGGCGATCACACCCTCGATGATGATGCTCGTTTCCATGGTCCTGCCCTCCTCACTCGATGATGTCGCCGCGCAGCACGAAGCGGCAATAGGCGACCGTCGACACGAACCCCACCATCGCCACGAGCATCGACGCCTCGTAATAGACCGCCGTGCCCTGCCAGATGCCGTAAAGGATCAACAGCGCGATGATATTGATGACCATCGTATCCAGCGCCAGGATCCGATCCGCCGAATCCGGCCCCGTCGCGATACGCCACAGGTTCAACACAAGGCCAAGGCCGAAACAGGCGAAGGCAAAGGTAAGCGCCATGGTAATCATTGGAAAATCTCCATCAGACGGCGTTCATAGCGGCTCTTGATCTGGTCGCGCACGCCATCGGGGTCATCGGTATGCAGGCAATGCACCAGCAGGCTGCCGCTGTCCGCCGACAGCATCGCCGACACGGTCCCCGGCGTCATGGTGATCGTACCCGCCAGAACCGTGATCGCCTCGGGCGACGTCAGCTCGAGCGGCACCATGATCCATTGCGACCGCAGATCGCGGTTGCGCTTGAACAGGATGATCAGCGCCACCTCGACATTGGCCACGACAATGTCCCACAGCACGATCAGCACATATTCGATGATCTTCAGGGGGTTCTTCACCTTGGCACGGTGCGGCCAGTAAGGCGCGGTCAGGATCGGGACGACCACACCAAGGATCGCACCAAGCAGCACATTGCCCGGCGTCACCTTGTTGACCAGCGCCAGCCAGATCAGGGTCAGCGCCACGCTCAGCAGAGGATGCGGAAAGATGAACCGGATCATTGCCCTGCCTCCCCTTGGCCGCCAAGCACAGCCGAAACATAGCCCGCCGGATCGAACAACTGCCCCGATGCCGCCTCGAGATACTGCGCCACAGGCCCAGCCCCCGCCGCCAGAACCACCAGCATCGCAAGCGCCAGCACCGTCGGCGCCACTTCCATCGCCCCAGCGGGGCGTTTCGCGGCATCCTCCCCAGCGGGGCGTCTTGCGGCATCCGCTTCGGCGTTGGGCTCGGCGGCGGCGTCAGCCTCTTCGCTGGCGTCCGGCGCCATGGCCGTGGCCTTCCAGAACAGGATGCTGCCCGCCCGCGCAAAGCCCACGATGGTCACGAGCGAGCCCACAAGGATCGCGACCCATGCGGTTACCATCTCGGGCGTCGGTTTCATCGCATCGAGGATCATCAGCTTGCCCAGAAACCCGCTCAGCGGCGGCATCCCGGCCATGCCGATCGCGCCGGCAAAGAACAGCGCCGCGAAAAGCCCGTTCTGCACCGTGGGCGGCTCGGCCCTCAGCAGATCGCCGCCCTGTCGCCGCGACACCACCAGATCCGCCAGCAGGAACAGCGCCGCCGCCGAAAAGGTGGAATGCACCAGGTAATAGAGCGCCGAGGTCATCGCATAGGGCGTGAACGCCGCCACCGCGATCATCATCGTACCCATCGACCCCACGACCGCAAAGGACAAGAGCGGCATCAGGCGCCGCGCGCCCAGAACCCCCACGGCCCCCACCGCCAGCGTGATCACGGCAGCAGGCATCAGCCACGTCGCCGTCAGCCCGTCGGTCACCGCCACATCGGGGCCGAAGACGATCGTGTGCACCCGGATGATCGCATAAGCGCCCACCTTGGTCATGATCGCAAACAGCGCCGCCACCGGCGCGGGCGCGTTGGAATAGGTCGCAGGCAGCCAGAACTGCACCGGGAAAAGTGCCGCCTTGATCGCGAAGACCATCATCAGCAGCACGGCGGCAACCCGCACCAATGCGGCATCCTCCACCGGCAGCGCGCGGACCTTCTCCGCCAGATCGGCGATGTTCAGCGTGCCGGTGGCCGCATAGACCGTACCAAGCGCGAACAGGAACAGGGTCGAGCCGGCAAGGTTCATCACCACGTATTGCAGCCCCGCCTTCATCCGCACCCGGCCACCGCTATGGATCATCAGGCCATACGAGGCGATCAGCAGAACCTCGAAGAACACGAAGAGGTTGAACGCATCCCCCGTCAGGAACGCGCCCATCACGCCCATCAGCTGGAACTGGAAGAGCGCATGGAAATGCCGCCCCCGCGCGTCCCAGCCCGTTGCAGTGGCATGCAGCAGCACCACGATCGCCAGAAGCGCCGTGAGCAGCAACATCACCGCCGCCAGACGGTCCAGCACCAGCACGATCCCGAAGGGCGCGGGCCAGTTGCCAAGCTCATAGACAAAGGTCTCGCCGCCCGCGGCCATCACCGTCAGACCGACCGAGATCGCCAAAAGCGCGATGGTCCCCGCGAACGAGGCCGCCCGCGCCAGACCGATGTCGTGGCGCATGACAAAACCGATGATCGGGGCAAGCAGCGCCGGCAGGATGACCGGCGCGATGATCCAATGCGTCATGCTCCGGTTTCCTTCTTCGCTGTCGTCTCCGCCTGCGCCTCTTCGTCGGGCTCAAGGTCGATCCGGTCGTCATCGGCCTCGAGATACGCGCCAAGCGCCACCATCACCAGAACGGCGGTCATCCCGAACGAGATCACGATCGCCGTCAGCACCAGAGCCTGCGGCAGCGGATCGGTATAGCTCGCCTCGCCATAAAGCTGCAGGACGGGTGGCGCGTTGATCGCAAGCCGCCCCGTCGCGAACAGGAACACGTTCACCGCATAAGACAGCAGCGCCAGCCCAAGGATCACCGGAAAGGCGCGCAGCCGCAGGATCAGATAGACCCCGCCCGCCGTCAGCACGCCCACCGAACTCGCCACGACAAGTTCCATCTTATTCCGCCTCCGGCTTTTTGTCCTGGACCCGCAAGGACGGATCGTAATCCATGGGCTCGACATTCACCGTCTCGCCCGCATGGCGCGCGATGCGCGACAGGCTGTAGAGCATCAGCATCACCGACCCGAGCACCGTCAGGAACACGCCCAGATCGAAGGCAAAGGCCGATCCCAGCCCGAACTTCTCGATCAGCGGCAGCTGGATATAGCCATAGATGCTGGTCAGGAAGGGCGCGCCGCCCAGCCATGCGCCCACACCCGTCAGACCCGCGATCAACGCGCCCCAGCCGATCATCGAATGATACTCCATCCGCTGCCGGCCTTGTGTCCAGGCAAAGCCCGACGCCATGTACTGCATCAAAAGCGCGATCGAGATCACCAGCCCCGCCACGAAGCCGCCGCCCGGCTGGTTATGGCCACGCAGGAAGATATAGACGCCCACCATCACCACGATCGGCAGCATGGCGCGGGTCGCCACCACCATCATCAGCGGGTGCCGGTCCCGCGAGCGGTCCGGCGGCACGGGTGCGGCCTTCAGCTTGCGCCCCGCAGGCCCGTTCAGCAGCGCCTCCATCAGCGCATAGATCGTCAGGCCCGCGATCCCCAGCACGATGATCTCGCCATACGTGTCATAGCCCCGGAAATCCACGAGGATCACGTTGACCACATTGGTGCCGCCACCGCCGGTATAGGAATTGTCCAGATGGAAGGTCGAGATCGACGAGAAATCGCGCATCAGGAACGTCATCGCCAACGCCGCGACCCCGCCGCCCGCCGCCACCGCGATCACCCCGTCGCGCAGACGGTGCCGCGCCGTGCTTTCCTTGGGCGTGGTCTTGGGCAGGAAATACAGCGCCAGAAGCAGCAGCATGATCGTCACCGTCTCGACCGAGATCTGCGTCAGCGCCAGATCTGGCGCGGAAAGATACACGAACCCGCTCGCCACCATCAGACCGATCACCCCGATCAGCACCAGCGCCCGGAACCGGTTGCGATGGTTGATGACCACCAGCGCCGTCGCCACGATCAGCAAGAGCCACCCCGCAGCCGCCACAGGCGGAATGGGCAACAGCTCGCGCGTGGGCGGGCTCATCCGCCCCCCCGTGAAGGCCGCATAGCCAAGCGCCAGCGTCGCCGCCACGAAAATCGCCAGATACCGGCTCATCGACCCGTTATGCAGACCCTCGGTCACCCGGCGCGTCACCGCCACCAGACTGTCCACCAGCGCATCGAAGATCGCCTTGGCCTCGGGGCGCGGCGCAGCCAGCCATGCCCGGTCCAGCGGACGGTGCAGCGCCAGAAGGATCAGGCCGCCCACGACCGCGATCACCGACATCACCAGCGCCATGTTCACGCCATGCCAGATCTTGAGCGAATAATACGGCAACTCGCCCCCCGTCACCGCGGCACCCGCCATCGCCACAACCGGCCCCACCAGCTTGGGATAGATACCGATCAGGACCACCATCACCACCAGCAGCGCGGGCGCGGCCCACATGCCAAAGGGCGGATCATGCGGCTTTGCGGGGTAATCGTCGCGCTTCGGCCCGAAAAAGACATGCACGATGAAGCGGAACGAATAGGCCACCGACAAGAGCGCCCCAAGCGTGGCCAGCGCGGGCACCGCCCATTCGCTCCCGGCCCATGCCGTGTCCGAGGCCGCGTCCAGCATCATTTCCTTCGACAGGAAGCCATTGAAGAACGGAATACCCGCCATCGACAGCGCCGCCGCCGTGCCGATCAGCGCGGTGATCGGCATCAGATGCCGCAACCCGCCAAGCCGCTTGATATCGCGGGTATGCGTCTCGTGATCGACGATCCCGGCAGTCATGAACAACGCCGCCTTGAAGGTCAGGTGATTGATGATGTGAAACACCGCAACCACCGCGGCGAATTTCGTTCCGAACCCCAGAAGCATGGTCAAAAGGCCCAGATGACTGACCGTTGAAAACGCCAGAAGCGCCTTCAGATCATCCTTGAACAGGGCGATCAGCGCGCCAAGCACCATTGTGATCAGCCCCGTGGTGCTCACGATATAGAACCACGCATCGGTCCCCGACAGCACCGGCCACATGCGCGCCATCAGGAACACGCCCGCCTTCACCATCGTGGCCGAATGCAGATAGGCCGAGACCGGCGTCGGCGCGGCCATCGCATGCGGCAACCAGAAATGGAACGGGAACTGCGCCGATTTGGTGAACGCCCCCAGCAGAATCAGGATCAGCGCCGGCAGATACCATTCCGACGCCCGGATCGCATCGCCCTGCTGCAAAATATCCGTCAGGTTATAGCTGCCCGCGATAGTGCCGAGGATCAGCATCCCCCCGATCATCGCCAAGCCGCCCGCGCCGGTCACCGCAAGCGCCATCCGCGCGCCTTGCCGGCCTTCGGGCAGATGCTTCCAATAGCCGATCAGCAGGAAGGACGAGAGGCTCGTCAACTCCCAGAAGATCAGCAAAAGCAGGATGTTATCGGACAGAACGATGCCCAGCATCGCGCCCTGGAACAGCAAGAGATACGTATAGAACTGCCCCATCGGGTCTTCGCTGGCGAGGTAAAAGCGCGCGTAAAGCGTGATCAGCAAGCCCACGCCAAGGATCATCATCGCAAACAGCAGGCCCAGACCGTCCAGAAAGAAACTCGCCGTCAGGCCCAGTTGCGGCAGCCACGCGATCTCGGCGGTCAGCACCTCGCCGCGCAACACCGCGGGCGTCATCGTGCCCAGCATGACGATCGCCGCGATGGTCGGCACGGCGGTGAAACTGGCGCAGGCCGTGCGCCCCGCACGGATCATCAGACCCGGAACAAGCGCCCCCAGAAAGGGCAAAAGCGCAATGATAGGTAAAAGACTGCCGCCGTTGCTCATGTCTGCCCCGTTCTAAACGTTCGTCGCGCGTTCTGAAAGCAAGGTCGCCACATGATCTCGGCCATGTCTCATACCTGCCCCTGTTGGTCCGGTCGTTCTGGGCCATCGAAACGACCCATACGCCAGCGTTTCTTATAGATTTTGTCAGATTGGCGTCAAGTCAAGGCGGCGCCCGAAGTTTATGCTGCGTCAAAAGATACACCTGCCCCCAAAAGGGGACGGTACAGACGGCGATCTTCTCGTTCCGCACCGGGCCAAGCCCGCATCGCATGGCATCTTGTCAGTAATTGCCCGCCACGTATTTCGCGATGGCAGCGCCGCGCGAATTCACGTCCAGCTTCTGATAGATCGCCTTGAGGTAATACTTGACCGTATTCTCGCTCAGCCCCAGCCGGGCGGAGATCTGGAAATTGGTCAGCCCGTCCACCAGCAGCGCCAGAATCTCATGCTCGCGCCGCGACAGCGTGTCCGTATTGTCCGAGGTCAGCCGCTTGAGGATATCCGACGGCACGATCGAATGCCCCTCCACCAGCTTGCCGAGGATCTTCGGCAGGCTGGTCAGGATCTGGCTCATCATGCAGACCGAATTGGCGCCCTGCTTGATCGCGGTGCGAATGAAGGCGAACTCGGTCTCGTCGGCCACCACCACGACCATCACATCGGGGTAATCCTTGCGCACCTGCTCCAGCACCTGCGTCAGATCGCCATCCGCCAGCCGCACGCCGAGGATCAGGATGGTCTTGCCCTGCGCCGCCGCAAGAAGCTTCTTCAGACTGGCCTTGTCGGTCGCGAACGCCCCGAGGCTGACCTCGGGGATCTGCGCCACGAGCGAGCCGATACCCTGACAGACGATCACCTGCCGGTCGGCCACGATGACGTTGGGCGCAGCTTGCGCGTCAGGGGCGTCGGCCACCCCCTCCAAGGGCGCCTCCGCGATGGGTTGTGTCTCCTCCATCTGACGATCTTACACCAGCTCGGACAAAATCCCATGCATTGAATTGCGACATTTCACCGTCAGAAACCGATGATTTTAAACAGAAATTCGGCATACCAAGGCATACCCTGCCGAATCCTTCCCTTGCGTCACCCAATCGGGTGGCCGCCCCCTACCCGTTCGGTGGCGCGGCTCCGCCTTCGGTCCGCTTGACCATTCCTTCGGGCATATCGCGGCAGGGATCCTGCGCCGATACATAGGTCAATCATCATTCGGAGAGACCCCATGAACGGCTATCAGCACCTTTTCATTCCCGGGCCGACCAATGTGCCCGAGCCCGTCCGCCAGTCGATGAACATCCCCATGGAAGACATGCGCGCGCCCGATTTCGGCGATTTCGTGAGCGGCCTTCTGAGCGACCTCAAGAAAGTCTACCGCCTGCAGAACGGCCGCGTCTTCGTGTTCCCCGCCTCGGGCACCGGCGCCTGGGAATCGGCCATTTCCAACACGCTCAACACCGGCGACAAGGTTCTGATGTCGCGTTTCGGGCAGTTCTCGCTTCTCTGGGTCGACATGGCCGAACGGCTGGGCCTCGATGTCGATGTCTGTGACGTGGAATGGGGCAAGGGCGTCCCGGTCGAAGACTATGCCGCCAAGCTGCGCGCCGACAAATCCCACCAGATCAAGGCCGTCTTCGCCACCCAGAACGAAACCGCGACCGGCGTGACCTCGGATATCGCCGCCATCCGCCGCGCCCTCGATGACGCGGGCCACCCCGCGATGCTCTTCGTCGACGGCGTCAGCTCCATCGCCTCGATCGAATTCGAAATGGAAGCCTGGGGCGTCGATCTCGCCGTCTCCGGCTCTCAGAAAGGCTTCATGCTGCCCGCGGGCCTCGGCATCCTCGGCGTCTCCGACAAGGCTCTGGCCGCCCATGCAAAGGCCACCATGCCGCGCTGCTATTTCAGCTTCGAGGACATGATAAAGCTCAACGACACCGGCTATTTCCCCTATACCCCCGCAACCCAGCTTCTGCGCGGTCTGCGCTGTTCTCTGGATCTTCTGCTCGAGGCGGGCATGGAAACCGTCTGGGCGCGCCACAAGCGCCTGGCCCAGGGCGTGCGCGCCGCCGTCGCCGCCTGGGACGGCTGCGAGCTGGTCGCGCGTGGCCCCGAATGGCACTCCGATACCGTCTCCGCGATCTATGCGCCGCCCGGCATCGACGCGCGCGACGTGATCTCGACCGCCTATTACAAATACCAGACCTCGCTCGGCTCGGGTCTCAACAAGCTGGCGGGCCGCGCCTTCCGCATCGGGCATCTGGGCTCGCTCAATCCGGTGATGCTCTGCTCGGCGATCTCGGCCGCCGAAATGTCCCTGCGCGACGCCGGCGCCCAGATCGTGCCCGGCTCGGGCGTGGCCGCCGCTCAGGAGCATTTCCGCGTCACCACCCCGGACATGATGCAGCACACCACCTCCAAGGCCGCCTGAGCGCATGACCAGACCAAAGGTTCTCGTCACCCGCGCCTGGCCCGCGGACACCGAAACCCGTCTCGGCCAACTGGCCGAGACGACATTGCGTCACCCCGACACGCCGATGACCGCCGACGAGTTCATGGCGGCGGCCACCATCTATGACGCGATCCTGCCCACCGTCTCGGATACCATCCCCGCGGCCTTCTACCCCGCCGCCGCAGGCCGGGTGAAACTGCTGGCCAACTATGGCGTGGGCTACAATCACATCGACATCGCCGCCGCCCGCGCCGCCGGCATCGCGGTCACCAACACCCCCGGCGTGCTGACCGATTGCACCGCCGATCTGGCCATGGGGCTTCTGCTGGCCGCAGCCCGCCGCATCGGCGAGGGCGAACGCGAACTGCGGGCCGGTCAATGGTCCGGCTGGCGCCCCACCCATATGATCGGGCGCAAGGTGGCGGGCGCCACCCTGGGCATCGTCGGCTTCGGCCGCATCGGTCAGGCCATGGCCCGCCGCGCCCATCACGGCTTCGGCATGAAGATCGTCGTCTACAACCGCTCGCCCGTCGATCAGGACACTTTGCGCGCCTATCACGCGATCCAGCCCGACACCTTGCACGAGGTCGCGGCCCGGTCCGACATCCTGTCGCTGCATTGCCCCGGCGGCGCCGAGACGCGCCACCTGATCGACGCGGGCGTGTTCGCGGCGATGAAACCCGGCGCCCTTCTGGTGAATACCGCGCGCGGCGACGTGGTCGACGAAGACGCGCTCTTCGCCGCGCTCGACAGCGGCCATCTGGGCGGCGCGGGTCTCGATGTGTTCCAGAACGAACCCGCCCTCGATCCGCGCTTTCTCGCCCATGAAAATTGTGTGCTCGCCCCGCATCTGGGCAGCGCCACCGACGCCACCCGCTCGGCCATGGGCCACAAGGCCATCGACAATCTCGTGGCGGTCCTGCGCGGCGATACCCCGCCCGATCTTGTCACCGCCTGAGCCCTCCCCATGACCCTCCCCATGACCTGCCCCATACCCCTCCGCAACCCAAAGGTGATCCACCCCCGCCACGGCCTGCCCGGTTCACCACGGCATCCCGCCGCCCCCGCACCGGGTAGGGCCGCCCTACCCGATCAGGCCCGGCCCCCATCCCCCGCACCACATTGCCACCCATGCGAAAGTGTCCTCGCCCCCCGATCCGGGCGAGGCTGAACCCAAGCAGCGCCGTCACCCCGACCGCGCCTGCCCGGAAGGAAGACCACCATGAGCTACACTCTGCACCCCCTGAAGAAACAACGCCTCCAGCGCTCGGAACTGGCCGTGCCCGGCTCCAACCCCTCGATGATCGACAAGGCCGCCGACAGCGCCGCCGATTACATCTTCTTCGATCTCGAAGACGCCGTGGCGCCCCCCGACAAGATCAAGGCCCGCGCCAACATCATCCAGGCGCTCAACGACATCGACTGGAAGGCCAAGGGCAAGACCATCTCGATCCGGATCAACGGTCTGGACACGCATTACATGTATCGCGATGTGGTCGAAGTCCTGGAACAGGCAGGATCCCATGTCGATACGATCCTCGTGCCCAAGGTCGGCGTGCCCGCCGATCTCTACACGGTCGAAACGATGATCTCCCAGATCGAAGAGGCCTGCGCCCTGCCCCATCGCATCGGCCTCGAGGCGCTGATCGAAACCGCTCTCGGCATGGCCAATGTCGAAGCCATCGCCGCCGCCCCCGGCCGGCTCGAGGCGCTGCATTTCGGCGTGGCCGATTATGCCGCCTCCAACCGCGCCCGCACCGTGGTGATCGGCGGGCTGAACCCCGACTATCCCGGCGACCAGTGGCATTTCGCCCTGTCGCGCATGACCGTCGCCTGCCGCGCCTATGGGCTTCGGGCGATCGACGGGCCGTTCGGCGATTTCTCCGATCCCGACGGCTATATCCTGTCGGCCAAGCGCGCTGCTGCCCTCGGCATCGAAGGCAAATGGGCGATCCATCCCAGCCAGATCGCGCTGGCCAACGATGTGTTCTCGCCCCCCGAAGCCGAAGTGACCCGCGCCCGCCGCATTCTCGAGGAACTCAAGAAGGCCGAGGCTCAGGGCAAGGGCGCCGCCAGCCTCGACGGCAAGATGATAGACGCGGCCAGCGAACGCATGGCCAACAACGTGATCACCGTGGCCGACGCCATCGCGGCGCAGCACGGTTAACCGGCAAGGGAGGACCGATCATGGATATCCACGAATACCAGGCCAAGGAGCTGCTCAAGCGGTTCGGCGTGCAGGTGCCGCGCGGCGGCATCGCCTACAGCCCCGAACAGGCGGTCTACCGCGCCAGTGAATTGTCGGGCGAACGCTGGGTCGTCAAGGCCCAGATCCATTCCGGCGCGCGTGGCAAGGCAGGCGGCGTGCGCATCTGCTCCACCGAAGAGGAAATCTCGGATGCCGCGCATTGGATGCTGGGCCGCAAGCTCGTCACCCACCAGACCGGCCCTCAGGGCAAACTGGTCAGCCGGCTCTATGTCGAGGAAGCCACCAATATCGCTCAGGAAATCTATCTCGGCCTCGTGATGGACCGCAAGCTCGAGCGCGTGGTCGTCGTGGCCTCGGCCCAGGGCGGCATGGAAATCGAGGAAATCTCGGCCAATGAACCCGACTCGATCATCCGCTCCGTCGTCGATCCCGCCGTCGGCATGCAGGCGTTCCAGGCGCGCGAAATCGCGTTTTCGCTGGGGCTCGAGCCGTCGATGATTGCCCAGGCCGTCAAGACCATCCTCGGATGCTACGCCCTGATGAGCGAGATGGACGCCAACATGGTCGAGATCAACCCGATGGTCGTCACCCGCTCGGGCGAGATCGTGGCACTCGACGCCAAGATCAGCTTCGACGACAACGCGCTGTTCCGCCGCCCGGAAATCTCGGAACTGCGGGACAAGAGCCAGGAAGACACCCGCGAAACCTTCGCCGAGGATCGTGGCCTGTCCTATATCGGGCTTGATGGCGAGATCGGCTGCATCGTCAACGGCGCGGGCCTCGCGATGGCGACGCTCGACATGATCAAGATGGCCGGCGGCGAGCCTGCCAATTTCCTCGACGTGGGCGGCGGCGCCAGCCCCGACCGGGTGCTGATGTCCTTCAAGGCCGTGCTCAACGACCCCAATGTCGAGGCGATCCTCGTGAACATCTTCGCGGGCATCAACCGCTGCGACTGGATCGCCGAAGGCGTGGTGCGCGCCATGCGCGAGCTCGATCTGCACATGCCCGTGGTCGTGCGCCTGTCGGGCACCAATGTCGAGGAAGGCCGCAAGATCCTCGCCGAAAGCGGCCTCGCCGTGATCCCCGCCGAAACGCTGGCCGATGCCGCCGACAAGGTGGTAGGAGCCTGGAAAGACGCCAAATTCAAGGAGGCTTCGTAATGGCCATTCTCATCGACAGCGACACGAAGGTGCTGGTGACCGGCTTCACCGGGCGGATCGGCACTTTTCACACCCAGGACATGATCAACCACGGGACCAACGTGGTGGGCGGCGTAACACCGGGCAAGGGCGGCAGCACCCATCTGGGCCTGCCCGTGTTCAACACCGTGAAGGGCGCCGTGGCCGAAACCGGCGCCGAGCTGGTCATCAGCTTCGTGCCCCCGCCCTTCGCCGCCGATTCGATCATGGAAGCGGCCGATGCCGGCATCAAGACCTGCGTCTGCATCGCCGACGGGATCCCGGCGGCCGACATGATCCGCGTCAAACGCTACATGCGCCGCTACAAGGCCGACCGCCGGATGCGCCTGATCGGCCCCAACTGCGCCGGGATCATCACCCCCGGTCAGGCCTTCGCGGGTCTTATGCCGCCGCATATCTACATGCCCGGGCGCGTGGGCATCGTCGGACGCTCCGGCACATTGGGCTACGAGGCCGCAAGCCAGATGAAGGCCAAGGGCATCGGCGTGTCGTCCTCCATCGGCATCGGCGGCGACCCGATCAACGGCTCGAGTTTTCGCGACATCCTCGAGCTCTTCGAGGCCGACCCCGACACCGACGCCGTCGTGATGGTCGGCGAGATCGGCGGCCCGCAAGAGGCCGAAGCCGCCGAATATATCGAAACCCACATGACCAAACCTGTGGCCGCCTATGTCGCCGGTCTCTCGGCCCCCAAGGGACGGCGCATGGGCCATGCCGGCGCGATCGTCTCTGCCTTCGGGGAATCGGCTCAGGAAAAGGTCGAGATCCTCAAAAGCTCCGGCGTCACCATCGTGCCCACCCCTTCGGCCTTCGGCGAAACCGTGGCGAAGATGCTGCACTGATCGCAAACCGTCGCCGCGCGCCCCTGATCGCGCGGCGCGGGTCTTGACTGCGGCGCGGGCGGCTCATCCCCCCGCGCCGTTTTTTTCGCTGACGTGGACTTGGGGGCTCTGCCCCCAAACCCCCGGGATATTTCCGGCCAGAAGAAACGCGCGCGCAGGCCCTCTTTCATCGTTCTCCAAATACTCCCGCCGGAGGCATCCGCCCCCGGCCAAAGGCGCCGGCGCCCGATCAGATGTCGAGCGTGTTGTCCTTTTCCCAGCGGCTGAAATGCGACACGAAGGAATTCCATTCCTTCATCTTCATGTTGATGAAGGCTTCCGAGAACTCCTCGCCCATCGCCGCCTTGAGCACCTTGTCGCTGTCATAGGCGCGCAGCGCGTCGAGCATGTTGAGCGGCAGGCGCGGCGCGCCCTTCACCTTGTGGCCCTCGGCATACATGTCGATCTCGTAGCGCTTGCCGGGATCGGCCTTGGTGCGCACCCCGTCGAGCCCCGCCGCCAGCGTGACCGCCTGCAGAAGATAGGGGTTGGCCGCGCCATCGGGCAGGCGCAGCTCGAACCGGCCGGGGCCGGGCACCCGCACCATATGGGTGCGGTTGTTCGAGGTCCAGGTCACCGTGTTGGGCGCCCAGGTCGCCCCCGAACTGGTGCGCGGCGCATTGATCCGCTTGTAGCTGTTGACCGTGGGGTTGGTGATCGCCGCCATGCCGGTGGCGTGTTTCATGATCCCGCCAAGGAAGTGCCGTCCCTGATCCGACAGGCCCAGCTCCTTGCTGTCGTCGGCGAAGACATTGACCTTCGACGCCGCCCCCGGCGCATCCCAGACCGAGATATGCAGATGCGCGCCATTGCCGGTCAGCCCCTCGATCGGCTTGGGCATGAAGGTGGCGCGGAAGCCGTGCTTCTCGGCGATCGACTTGGTCATGAACTTGAAGAAGGAATGCCGGTCGGCGGTCACCAGAACGTCGTCGAATTCCCAGTTCATCTCGAACTGGCCATTGGCGTCCTCGTGGTCGTTCTGGTAGGGGCCCCAGCCCAGCTCCAGCATGTAGTCGCAGATCTCGCGCACCACGTCATAGCGGCGCATCACCGCCTGCTGGTCGTAGCAGGGCTTTTCGGCCGTGTCATAGGGATCGCTCAGCGCGTTGCCATCGGGGGTGAGCAGGAAATACTCGGCCTCGACGCCGGTCTTGACATGCATCCCCTCAGCGGCCGCCTCCGCGATCAGCCGCCGCAGCACGTTGCGCGGAGCTTGTGCCACGTCCTCGCCTTCCATGATCGGGTTGGCCGCGACCCAGGCCACCTCGGGCTTCCAGGGCAGCTGGATCACGCTGTCGGGATCGGGCACCGCCAGCATGTCGGGATGCGCCGGCGTCATGTCGAGCCATGTGGCAAAGCCCGCGAACCCCGCCCCATCGGTCTGCATGTCGGCGATCGCCTGTGCCGGCACCAGCTTGGCGCGCTGCCCCCCGAAGAGGTCGGTGAACGAGATCATGAAATACTTGACGCCGTTTTCGGCGGCATAGGCGGCCAGATCCTTTGTCATGGTCCTTTTTTCCTTTCCCTGTTGGCATGAAAGGGGGCGGTTGACCCGCCCCCGATTATATCTTGATCCTCAGAATGTAGCGCCGGGCTTGCCCGGCCACCAGTTGGTTCCCGCCAGGGGCACCTGCGCCATCGCCGCGGCCTCGAGCGTGAGCGCCACCAGATCCTCGGGCTCGAGATGCTGCACATGGTTCTTGCCGCAGGCCCGCGCCAGCGTCTGGCATTCCAGCGCCATCACCTTGAGATAGTTGCGCAAGCGCCGCCCGGCCTCGACCGGATCGAGCCGCGCGGCCAGTTCGGGGTCCTGCGTCGAGATGCCCGCGGGGTCGCGCCCCTCGTGCCAGTCGTCATAGGCGCCCGCCGTGCTGCCCAGCTTTTCGTATTCGGCCTCCCATTTGGGATCGTTGTCGCCCATCGCGATCATCGCCGCCGTGCCGATGCTGACCGCATCCGCGCCCAGCGCCAGCGCCTTGGCCACATCCGCGCCCGAGCGGATGCCGCCCGACACGATCAGCTGCACCTCGCGATGCATGTTGAGATCCTGCAGCGCACGCACCGCATCGCGGATGCAAGCCAGCGTCGGCTGGCCCACATGCTCGATGAACACATCCTGCGTCGCCGCCGTGCCGCCCTGCATCCCGTCCAGCACGACCACATCCGCGCCCGCCTTGACCGCCAGCGTGGTGTCGAAATAGGGCCGCGCGCCGCCGACCTTCACATAGATCGGCTTCTCCCAGTTGGTGATCTCGCGCAGCTCGAGGATCTTGATCTCAAGATCGTCCGGCCCCGTCCAGTCGGGATGCCGGCAGGCGCTGCGCTGATCGATCCCCTTGGGCAGGTCGCGCATTTCCGCCACCCGGTCCGAGATCTTCTGACCCAGCAGCATGCCGCCGCCGCCGGGCTTGGCGCCCTGCCCCACGACCACTTCGATCGCATCCGCCTTGCGCAGATCGTCGGGGTTCATCCCGTAGCGCGACGGCAGGTACTGATAGACCAGCGTTTTCGATTGGCCGCGCTCTTCGGGGGTCATGCCGCCATCGCCCGTGGTGGTCGATGTGCCCGCAGCCGACGCGCCCCGGCCCAGCGCTTCCTTGGCCTGCGCGCTCAGCGCGCCAAAGGACATGCCCGCGATGGTGATCGGGATCGCAAGCTCGATCGGTTTCTTGGCAAAGCGCGTCCCCAGAACCACGTTCGTGTCACAGCGTTCCCGATACCCCTCCAGCGGGTAGCGGCTCATCGAGGCGCCCAGGAACAGCAGATCGTCGAAATGCGGCACCCGGCGCTTGGCGCCACCGCCGCGAATGTCATAGATGCCGGTGGCCGCCGCACGGCGGATCTCGGCATTCACCTCCGGTGTGAAGGTGCTGGAATAGACCGGCATGGTGCGCGGCACATGTTTGTCGTCCTTGGCCATGTCAGGTCTCCTCAATAGGCGTTGTCGATATCGAAGGTGTAGAGCTGCCGGGCCGACCCATAGCGGCGGAACTCCTCGGGCCTGGCATCCACGCCCGACCGCTCCAGCAGATCGCGCAAGGTCTCGAGGTGCTCGGGGCGCATCTCTTTCTCGATGCAATCCGCGCCAAGGCTTTTGACCTGGCCGCGCACGAAGAGCCGCGCCTCGTAGATCGAATCGCCCAGCGCGTCACCCGCGTCGCCGCAGACCACAAGATTGCCCTTCTGCGCCATGAAGGCCGACATATGCCCCACATTGCCCTGCACCACGATGTCGATCCCCTTCATCGAGATCCCGCAGCGCGAGCTGGCATTGCCCTTGATGACCAGAAGTCCGCCATGCCCGGTGGCCCCGGCATATTGGCTGGCGTCGCCCTCGACGATGACGGTGCCGCTCATCATGTTCTCGGCGACACCCGGCCCGGCGCTGCCCTTCACATGGACCGTGGCCTGCTTGTTCATGCCCGCGCAGTAATACCCGGTCGAACCCTTGACCGTCACCTCGATCGGCGCATCCAGCCCCACGGCGATGGCATGGCTGCCGCGCGGGTTGACGATCTCCCAGGCGGTCTCGTTGGTCTGCTGGCTCTGGGCCTGCAGCGTCTCGTTCAGGGCGCGCAGCCCTTGAGCTTCAAGATCGAATGTCTGCATGTCAGTGCTTCCAGAAATAGACGGTTGCGGGTTCGGGCTCCCAGACGCGGGCATCTTCGATACCCGGCAGGTTGACCAGCGCGCGGTATTCGCTGCCGAAAGCCACGTATTGATCGGTCTCGGCCATCACGGCGGGCTTGCAGGCGATGGGATCGCGCAACACGCCGAACCCGTCCTTGGTCCCCACCACGAAGGTGTAGAACCCGTCCAGATCCTCCAGCCCCGATTCCAGCGCCTCGCCCAGCGAATGACCCTGCTGCATCTTCCATGTGAGATAGGCGGCCGCCACTTCGGTGTCGTTCTCGGTCTCGACCCTCACACCCTCGCGCGCCAGCTTGCGCCGCAGCGAGTTGTGGTTGCTCAGCGACCCGTTATGCACAAGGCACTGATCCGGCCCGGTCGAGAACGGATGCGCGCCCAGCGTGGTCACAGCACTCTCGGTCGCCATCCGGGTATGGCCGATGCCATGGGTGCCCTGCAGATGCGGGATGTCGAAGCGCTTGGCCACATCCCCCGGCAGACCCACCTCCTTGTAGATCTCGATCACCTCGCCCGCGCTCATCACCCTTGCCTCGGGGCGCAGCTCCTTCAGCGCCTCTCGCGCCGGGGCAAGCTTGTCCTCGGGCAGATCGATCACCGCATGGGTGTCCTTGGCCCTCAGCGTCACATCGCAGCCCAGCACTTGCGACAGCTCATCATCCAGCCCCGCAAAGCGTGCCGGGTCATCCGCCTGCACGGTCAGCTTGGCAAAGCCATCCCGGTCCGTGCCATAGACCGCGATGCCCGCACTGTCCGGCCCGCGATCCGACATGGTAATCAGCATATCCGTCAGCATTTCACCCAGCTTGGGCTCAAGCGACTTGTCCTTCAAAAACAGTCCGACGATTCCACACATCGACGCCTCCATGATCCTTCAATCGGAAGGCTAGCGCCGAACCGCGCCTATTTCAATATAAAGAATTTAATATTCCTCACAGGAATAACACCTCAGCCGCCGCTCGTCATCAGATAGCCCTTGCCGCGTACCGTCTTGATCTTGCTCCCGCCGCTGCCATCGGTGAACAGCTTGCGCCGCAACCGGCTCACCAGCCCGTCGATCGCGCGCTCGCTGCCCGCCCAATCCCCGCCGCGGATATTCTCCATGATATGCCGGCGTGACAGAACCTGATCGGGCCGCGCCAACAGAACCTCCAGAACATCGAATTCCAGCGTGGTCAGCCTCACCTCTTGCCCGTCGATGCGCCGAACGCTGCGCGACGGCCCATGCACCCTCAGCCCATGCAGCTCTTGGCGGGCCGTATCCGGCGCATCCTGCGAACGCCCCCTCAGGGCCGCGAAGCCCGAATTCCGGCGCCTGAGCGCATTCACCCGGGCGCGCAACTCGCGCATCCGAAACGGCTTGGTCATGTAATCATCCGCACCCAGTTCCAGCCCCAGCACCGTGTCCACCTCGTGGTCCTCACAGGCCAGCAGGATGATCCCCACATCCGAGCTGCGCCGCACATCCTGCACAAGGCCGATGCCGTCGCCATCCGGCGGCCGTGCATCGAGCAGCAGAATATCGAAATCATGCCGGGCAAGATGCTGCGACAGCGCCTTGATCGTCTCACATTGATACACGATATATCCATCTTCCTGCAGGTCGGCCTCGATGGCCGCGCGCAGGTCTTTTTCTTCGTGCAGGACAATGATCTTGCCGTCACTCATGACATGCCTCCCTTCGGCTGGGATGTGAATCGGCCCCTGCCCTTTCGGGCGCAGAGCTCGGCGTTCGGGAAAATATCACTCTCTACCGCATCGGCCCCGACCCCCGCACCGCATCGGGAGGGCCAAAAGCAAAAGGTGCAGCGAAAACAAGCGCCGCAACCAAAGGCAGAGTAACTTGATTGTTCTCAATTTGCAAAATTTTGAAAAATACCGCCGCCAACCAGCCATCTTCCGCCCATAGCAAGGAAAAATCAGGCCATTGAAAGAAACACCTTATGTCCATCCAGCTCTTTGCAGATCGCGATCCCGGAAACGCTCTCATCAAACTGCCTATCAGCGCGCGCCGCACCGTGCGCTGGTTGCCCCGGATCGGGGACAAGTTTCCCGATTTTTCCCTCGACACCACCCAGGGCGAGCTGCGCTTTCGCGATTGGGCGCTCGGAAGCTGGACACATCTCTTCAGCCATCCCGCGGCCCTGACCCCGGTCTGCACCACCGAAATCGCCTCTCTCGCCTCGCATGACGAGACCTGGAAACGGCTCAATGTGAAACATCTGGGCATCAGCGCCTCCCCGATCGAGGACCAAAGGCTCTGGCACGAGCATGTCGAGGACATCTTCGAGGTCGATATCGGCTTTCCCATCGGTCACGACCCGATGCTGACCCTCAGTCAGCTGTTCGGAATGATCCACGACGAGGAAGCCACCGGCCACGCGATCCGCAAGAGCTTCATCCTGACCCCCGAATTGCGCATCGCCGTCATGATGGAATATCCCGTGCATATCGGCCGCAGCACCGCGGAACTGATCCGCGTGATCGAGGCGCTGCAACTGGTTGACGCAACCGGCGCCGCGACGCCCGCCGACTGGATGCCGGGCGATGTGGCGCTCGTGCCGGACGAGCGCAGCGAAACCGAGGTGCTTCGCCAATTCGGCGCGCTCTCCCGTCGGATCATATCCTATCTGCGCGTCGTCGATCCGGGTCCCTAAAGCGGTCCGCTCACACGCCTGAGGCGCACACCCTCTCCCCCGCCCGCGACATCCCTCCATATCCGTCGCGCCGCTGCCTGCCGGGCCAAGCCTCATCCCGGCAGATGGCATCATGGGCGGGGCATCGCCGCATCGCATGCCCTCTCGCATGACGGGACCGGCGATAGGCAGGTTGGGGCGCGGACCAAAGACGGACCGCGCCCCGCCTCAGCCCTCCCGGCTTCTGCCCTGCGGATACGAGATCACCGACAGATACCGAATCGGCAGCCGGATCAATTCATCCGGTCCGTGCGGCGCGTCGGCATCGAAGAACAGGCTGTCACCGGGACGCAGGTGAAAACTCTGATCGCCATGCCGGTATCCCACCTCGCCTTCCAGAATATAAAGCAGCTCCACCCCGTCATGCTGGAAGATCGGGAACACATCCGACTCCTCGTTCAACGTGATGAGATACGGCTCCACCACCACACCCGAATTGTTGGCGCCCAGATGTCCCAGCAGATTGTATTGATGCCCGGCCCGCGTGCCGGCCCTCTCGATCTCCAGCGCCTCACCCGCCTTCACATGCACCGCTTCGCGCCGCTCCTCGAAGCGCCGGAAGAAGGCCGTGACCGGAACGCTCAACGCGCTCGACAAGGCCTGCAGCGTGGTCAGCGACGGCGAGGTGACGCCGTTCTCGATCTTCGACAGCATCCCCACCGACAGGCCCGTCGCATCGGCCAGATCGGCCACGGTCATGCCCCTTGCATGGCGCACCTCGCGCACCTCGCGCCCGATCGCCGTCTCCAGGTTCTTCTCTCGCGTCTCCCGCAGCTTGTGCGGGTCCTGGCTCAGCTTGGTTTGCGGCATCTCGTGTCTCGTCGTGATCACCGCGTCCGGGCGGCGCTTCAGGATGGAAAATCCCGTCCCCGAATTCAAGCCCGCAGGCCGCTATTGGCGGGTTTGCGTACGGGATGGACACAATTTGTCGCTGGCGGATCCGATTTCGTCCTGATCGCGTGTAGGTTTCGTACGATCTGTACGGAAATCCGCCGATTGACCCCGGTGCGACGCAATTTTGTCGCGAACCGGCATTGTAACGCGGCGCTACTCCTATATGTGGGCGTCGCAACCTTGCGGAACCCCTATGACTTCAGTCGCTTACCCCCGTGTTCTCCACCTCCCGGCCCACCGCTGCGGCGGTCTCGGCTGTGGCGTCACGGCCATGATCGGCAGGGATGCATGACCCGCGCCTCATTCCAGCCACATTTCGCCACCACCCTTGGGGGAAAACCCCCGGCGGCAGACGCGCGCCACGCGTCTCGCCCGCCTCACAAACCGGAGCAGACAATGGCACAGACCCCCAACCAAACCGCGCGCGCAGGCAGCGCCAATCAAACCCCGACCCCGGCGCAAGCGCCTTCGGGAAAAACGATTTCCAGTAGTGTTTTCAAGGATTTCGCCAGCATCTGATGGGCGAATGACAGCCTGAAAATCAGACGCTCGACAGAAGCAGGGCCGCGCTCGGGATCACCGGCACGGCCCTTTCTTTTAATGTCTGCGCAGGTCTCGCAGGTCTTACCCGACCAGTTCGAGACCCGAGAAGAAATACGCGATCTCGACCGCCGCGGTTTCCGGCGCGTCCGACCCGTGAACCGAGTTTTCGCCCACGGACTCCGCGAATTCCGCCCGGATCGTCCCCGGCGCCGCATCCGCAGGGTTGGTCGCTCCCATCACGTCACGGTTCTTTGCGATGGCGCCTTCGCCTTCCAGAACCTGCACCACGACCGGTGCCGATGCCATGAATTCGCACAGCTCGTCATAGAACGGACGCTCCTTGTGCACGGCATAGAACTCTCCGGCTTGCGCCTTGGTCAACTGGATGCGCTTCTGCGCAACGATGCGCAGGCCCGCATCCTCGAACTTGGCGTTGATCTTGCCGGTCAGGTTCCGGTTGGTTGCGTCGGGTTTGATGATGCTCAGCGTGCGTTCGACAGCCATTTCAGCCTCTTTCCTCTGGAAAAGGGGTGCAAGCCCCTGCCCGCACCCATTGAATATCGCGGCCCCGATAGCATGGGGTCATACGATTGAAAAGCCGCGATTGACGCCCGCCGGGCTTTGCGTCACACCGCAGCCATGCTGCATATCGACGATATCTCCTACTCGGTCGCCGGCCGCCCCCTGATCGAGCATGCCTCGGTCTCGATCCCCGATGGCCACAAGGTCGGCATCGTGGGCCGCAATGGCACGGGCAAAACCACGCTGTTCCGCCTGATCCGAGGCGAACTGGCGCTTGAAACCGGTCAGATCAGCCTGCCCTCCCGCGCCCGCATCGGCGGCGTCTCGCAGGAGGTGCCGGGCAATTCGGTCTCGCTCATCGACACGGTTCTGGCCGCCGACACCGAACGCGCCGCCCTGCTGGCCGAGGCCGACACCGCCACCGACGGCGCCCGCATCGCCGAGATCCAGATGCGCCTTGCCGATATCGACGCCTGGTCCGCCGAGGCCCGTGCCGCCTCGATTCTCAAGGGGCTTGGCTTCACCGACGAAGAACAGGCCCAGCCCTGCAGCGCCTTTTCGGGCGGGTGGCGGATGCGCGTGGCGCTGGCGGCGGTGCTGTTTTCCGCCCCTGACCTGCTGCTCCTCGACGAGCCGACGAACTATCTCGATCTCGAAGGCGCGCTCTGGCTCGAAACCTATCTGGCGCGTTATCCCCATACCGTGCTGGTCATCAGCCATGATCGCGGGCTGCTGAACCGGGCGGTCGGCGCGATCCTGCATCTCGAAGACCGCAAACTCACGCTCTATCAGGGCGGCTATGACCGCTTCGCCGAAACCCGTGCCGCCCGTCTTGCCGCGGCGGAATCCGAAGCCAAGAAACAAGACGCCCGCCGCGCCCATCTGCAATCCTATGTGGATCGGTTCCGCTACAAGGCCGACAAGGCGAAACAGGCCCAGGCCCGCATCAAGGCGCTGGCCCGGATGCAGCCCATCACCCGCCCGCAAGAAGCCGCACTGCGCCGCTTCACCTTTCCCGAACCCGAAGCCTTGTCACCCCCCATCCTGCGGCTTGACGGCGCCTCGGTGGGCTATGACGGCAAAGCGGTGCTGTCGCGGCTCGACCTGCGCATAGACCAGGATGACCGCATCGCCCTTCTGGGCCGCAACGGCGAAGGAAAATCCACGCTTTCCAAGCTCTTGGCAGGCAAACTTGATCCTATGAGCGGACAAGTGCACGCCTCCTCCAAGCTGCGTGTGGGCTATTTTGCCCAACATCAGGTCGAAGAGCTGCATCTCGATGAGACACCGATCGACCACATCCGCCGCCTGCGCCCGACCGAACCGCCCGCCAAGCTGCGCGCCCGCCTGGGCGGCTTCGGCATCGGCGCCGAACAGGCCGACACGCTGGTCGGCAAACTCTCCGGCGGCCAGAAGGCCCGCCTAAGCCTGATGCTGGCCACGATCGACGCGCCGCATATGCTGATCCTCGACGAGCCGACCAACCATCTCGACATCGAAAGCCGCGAGGCTCTGGTCGAGGCGCTGACCGCCTATACCGGCGCTGTGATCCTTGTCAGCCACGACATGCACCTGCTCAGCCTCGTGGCGGACCGGCTCTGGCTGGTCAAGAACGGGCATGTGGCGCCCTATGACGGCGATCTCGACAGCTACCGCACGATGCTGCTGCAGGGCGATGCCCCGCCACGGCCCTCCGATGCGCCCAAACCCGCGGCGCCCAAACGCCCTGCGCGCGACGCGCTTCTGGCGCTGCGTGCCGAGGTCCGCAAATGCGAAGAGCGCGTGGAAAAGCTGAACGACATGCGCGACCGGATCGCGCGGAAACTGGCGCATCCCGACATGTATCACGACACCCGCATCCAGGAAGCTGCCGAATGGCAGAAGAAATATGCCGAAGTCATCGACGGGCTCGAGCGCGCCGAAACCCTGTGGATCGCCGCGCTGGAACGTCTGGAACAGGCCGGCGGATAGCCCCCTGCTCACCGCGCCCTCGCGCCCATCTTCCCGAACGCGCCCCGATAGGCTAGACCAAGACCCGTATGGACGCCGCTTTTCTCATAACCGCCTTCGTCACGCTCTTCGTGATCATCGATCCGATCGGCATGACGCCGCTCTTCGTGGCGCTGACCCAAGGCATGAGCCCGGCCCGGCGCCGCGCCATCGCGCTGCGCGCCTGCGTGACATCGGCCCTGATCCTGATCGTGTTCGCGGCTTTCGGCGAACAGGTGCTGGGCTTCATCGGCATTTCCATGCCCGCCTTCCGCATCGCCGGCGGCATCCTGTTGTTCCTCACTGCCCTCGACATGCTCTTCGAGCGGCGCAGCAAGCGCCGCCAGGGCCAGGCCGAAGAGGCCGAGGAAGACGATTTCAACGACGATCCCTCGATCTTTCCTCTCGCCATTCCGCTGATCGCCGGCCCAGGCGCGATCGCCTCGGTGATCCTGCTGGCCGGCCAGCGCCCGGGCCTCGAAGGGCTGGCGCTTGTCAGCGGCGTCATGCTGAGCGTGATCGCGATGGTGTTCGTGCTGTTCCTCACCTCCGGCCTGCTCGAACGCGCGCTCGGGCGCGTGGGCATCAACGTGGTCACCCGGCTGCTGGGGATGCTGCTGGCCGCGCTCGCGGTGCAATTCGTGCTCGACGGTCTGCGCGGTTTCGGACTGGCCGGGTGATCTTTCCAACGCCCCGGCGCGCGCCTATATCCCCCCCATGACGGATTTCGACTATGCCAGGCTGATCTATCTCGTGCTGCTCGGCGGCGCGATCCTGATGTGGTTCTTCGCCCAGAACCGCGCCTCCTTCGGCAAACTCACCCAACAGGCGCTGGTCTGGGGGCTGATCTTCGTGGGCGTGATCGCCGCCGTCGGCCTTTGGGACGACATCCGCCAGACGGTGCGCCCCACCCAGACGATCCTTGCTCAGGACAACCGGATCGAATTGCCCCGCGCGCCGGATGGTCATTACTACCTCACTGCCGAGATCAACGGCACGCCGGTTCGCTTCGTCGTGGACACCGGCGCCTCTCAGATCGTGCTCACCCGATCGGATGCCGCCCGTGCCGGGATCGATACCGCCGCCCTGGCCTATATCGGCCGCGCCAACACCGCCAACGGCACGGTGCGCACCGCCCCCGTGCGCCTTGACAGCATCGCCATCGGCCCGATCCGCGACACCCGCGTGCGCGCCGTGGTCAATGAAGGCGCGATGGACCATTCACTGCTCGGCATGGACTACCTGCAAACCTTTTCCAGTGTCGAAATCGGAGGCGGCAAGCTGGTTCTCACACGCTGAGACCCGCTGGTTTCTTCTGGCCCCAAATATCCCGGGGAGCGCGAGGGGCTGGCCCCTCGCATTCCGACGATCCGGACCGGGTTCAGGCTTCGGCCTTTTTCTCCCACCGGCCCGACTCCTCGGACCAGTATTGCGCGGAACAGCCCGCCGATGTCAGCGCCTTCCACTGGCCCCGTGCCCTTTGCAGCGCGGCATCGTCATGCCCGTCGAACAGGATGCAGACCCGCTCCAGCCGGCTCACCTCATCGGGCGCCACCTCGGCCCCGTCCACCGCCATCAGGCACAGCGCGCCATTGGGGATCTCGTCCGATACGGTCAGCAGCACCGGCTGATCGGCCTCATGGGGTCGTCCCGCCAGCCCATGCGGCAAAAACCCCTCCTCCGGGCCAAGCCAAAGCCTCTCGTCCAGCCATTCCATCCGCGCCGCATCATGCCCGCGAACGATCACGCGCCAGCCCGCCTGACGCGCCTTGCCCAAAAGCATGGGAAGCGTCGTCTCCAGCGGGTTCCGGGTCAGATGATAGAAAAAGGCCGCCCCCATCAATCCTTCTCGAACATATCCGCAACCAGCCGATTGAGCGCCATGACCCCCCATCCCGACGCGCCCTTGGGGGCATAGCGCGTCTCGGACTTGACCGAGGTGACGCCCGCGATATCGAGATGGATCCACGGCACGCCGTCCTTGACGAAACGTTGGATGAACTGGGCCGCCGTGATCGACCCCGCAGGCCGTCCACCGATATTCTTGATATCCGCGATGTCGGATTTCAGCATGTCGTCATAGGCTTGGGCCAGCGGCATGCGCCAGGCCGCTTCATCCTCGGCCTCGGCGGCCTTGAGAAACGCGTTGCACAGCGTGTCGTCATTCGAAAACACGCCTGCCTTTTCATGCCCGAGCGCGATGATCATCGCACCGGTCAGGGTGGCCAGATCGACAATGCCTGCCGGTTTGAACGTCTCCTGCGCGTACCAAAGCACATCGGCCAGTACCAGCCGCCCCTCGGCATCGGTGTTGATCACCTCGATCGTGTCGCCCTTCATCGACGTGATCACGTCGCCGGGGCGCGTTGCGCGATCCGAAGGCATGTTCTCCACCAGCCCGACAAGACCCACCACATTGGTCTTGGCCTTGCGTTTGGCGATCGCGTGCATCGCGCCGCAGACGACACCCGCCCCGCCCATATCCATGGTCATGTCTTCCATGCCGGCCGCAGGCTTTAGGCTGATACCGCCGGTGTCGAACACCACGCCCTTGCCGACCAGAGCCAGCGGAGCCGCCTTGTCCGCACCCCCGCGCCATTCCATGATGGCCAGTTTCGAGGGGCTGGCGCTGCCATGGCCCACCGACAAAAGAGCACCCATGCGCAGCTTGCGCATCGCCTCTTCCTCCAGCACGGTCACCTTCAGGCCCAGCTTCTCCATATCCTTGATGCGATTGGCGAATTCCGTCGTTGTCAGGTGGTTCGCAGGCTCACTGATCAGATCGCGCGCGAAGATCACCCCTTCGGCGACAGCGGCCAGAGGCGCGAAGGCCGCTTCGGCCTCATCGGGTTTGGCGGTCATGACCCGCACAGCACCTTCCACATCCTTGGCCGTGTCGGTCTTGTGTTCGGTGAACCGATAGCAGCGCAGCGCCATCCCGAGCGCCAGGTCGGCGGGCCGCCGCACCGACCCCGCCAGCACCAGAAGCTCTTTTCCGGCTTTCGCGCGCGCCAGCGCCACGCCCGCACGGCGTGTCTCGGCCTGCTTGGCCCCGCGATCAAGGCACAGAACATCCAGCGCCTCGGCCTTCATGCCGACCGGCCAGGCCAGCGTGCGCATCTCGCCCGACTTCACCTTGCCCCAGGCGTCGCTGTCGGTCAGCCGCTTCAACGCTCCCTTGGTGAGACGATTGACCCGGCGCGCGGCGGTATCGAGCTTGCCATCCGGTGTCACGATCACGGCCACGCGGCCCTCGGCTTCGGCGATTTTCTCGATATCGGTCTCTTCGAAGGTCACGCGCACGGGTGTCGTCATCTGTCGGCTCCTGTCTTTGCTCTGCGTCAAGTCCTAGCGCAGCCATGCCGGGTTGACCAGTTAGCAGTTTTCCATCCCGTTCAATTCCGATAGGTTTCCCCAAAGTGCTGCTTTTTGGGGGGACACGTGACCAGATTCGACAGATACATGCTGTCGCAATTCATGGTTCTGTTCGGTTTTTTTGCGCTCGTTCTGGTGTCCATATTCTGGATCAACAAGGCCGTGCGCATGTTCGACCGTCTGATCGGTGATGGACAGCCTGCCTGGGTGTTTCTTGAATTCACCGCGCTCACGCTTCCGGGCGTGATCGGCGTGATCCTGCCCATCGCGGCGTTCGCCGCAACGGTCTATGTGACCAACCGTCTGAGCACCGAAAGCGAACTGACCGTGATGCAGGCGACCGGCTATTCACCCTGGCGGCTGATGCGTCCGGTGATCGTGTTCGGCATCCTCATTGCGCTGATGATGTCCCTGCTCACGCATTTCCTCATTCCATCCAGCCTCAGTCAATTGCGCCTGAGGCAGGACGAGGTCAGCCAGAACATCACCGCGAAACTGCTCACCGAGGGCGAATTCCTGCACCCGGCCCCCGGCATCACCTTCTATATCCGCGACATCACGCCCGACGGCGAATTGCACAATGTCTTCATGTCCGACAGGCGCGACAGCGAAAGCACGATGACCTACACCTCCAATCGCGCCTATCTGATCCAGGACCCCGAGGGCGGCACGAAGCTGCTGATGGTCGACGGTCTTGCCCAGACTGTGCGCCGCGATGGAAACCGTCTCTTCACAACGCATTTCAACGATTTCTCCTACGATATCAGCACGCTCATTTCATCCGACGCGACAAGCCTCGACAAGGTGACCTTCGCTCATACCCTGGACATGGCGCGCGACCCTCAGGCCGTGGCCGATCGCACGCTTTCGGCACTGTCGCAGGTCATCTTCGAGCTGAACAACAGGTTCAGCCAGCCGCTCTTGTGCATAATCGCCGCGATGATCGGTTTCGCGTCACTTTTGCTGGGTGGATTCAGCCGTTTCGGCGTGTGGCGGCAGATCCTGCTGGCCTTCACGCTGCTGATCCTGATCAAGCTGGTGGAAAGCCGGATGACGGGACTCGTTCTGGCACATGCTGATCTTTGGCCGCTGATGTATCTGCCCGCCGCCCTTGGCGCGCTGATCACCGGTGTTTTGCTGCATCTTGCAGCGCGTCCCGCCTTTGGCCGCAGATTGCTTGACCGGTTCCGGCGCCGCCCCCTTCCCGAGCTCGAGGACGGCGCCGCATGACCTTGCATTTATATCTCGCGCGGCGGTTCCTGTTGACCTTTCTGGCGATCTTTTCGGTCTTTGTGATCCTTCTGTTCCTGATCGATCTCGTTAAGGAAATGCAGGATTTCCCGGCGTTCCCCTTCAGCGAGATCCTCGAGATCGCGCTGCTCAAGGCACCGAGCGCCAATTACGAGATCCTGCCCTTGATCGTCATCCTGGCAACCGTGGCGCTGTTTTTGCGGATGTCTCGCAATTCCGAACTGGTGGTCGTGCGCGCTTCGGGGAGATCTGCGATCCGCGCGCTGATCGCACCTCTTGTCGTGGCGGGGCTGATCGGCGTGGTGTCCGTGACCATGCTCAACCCGATCGTGGCCGCATCCGCCAAGCGGCATAACGATCTGATGAATTCCTATCTGGGATGGAGCATCAACATCATGGCCATCGCCCCCGAAGGGCTTTGGCTCCGGCAGGGAAGCGAAACCGGCCAGACGGTGATTCATGCCGAACGCGCCAGCTCGGATGTCAGCACGCTTTACAACACCACCTTCATCGCCTTCGGGCTGGATGGCACACCACAGCGCCGGATCACCGCCGCAAACGCCACGCTTGGCGATGGCGAATGGCGCCTCACCGATGCCAAGCTCTGGGATCTGTCCAGCGGCATCAACCCGGAAAGCACCGCCCAGGAACTGGACAGCTATTCGGTCCCCTCCGCCCTCACCCAGGACCGGATCATCGACAGCTTCGGAAAGCCCGAATACATCTCGATCTGGGATCTTCCGAAATTCATCGGACAGCTCGAGGAGTCGGGCTTTTCCGCGCGTCGCTACGCCGTCTGGATGCAGACAGAGCTGGCGCGCCCGCTCTTCCTGATTGCTCTTGTCATGGCGGCGGCGGCCTTCACGATGCGCCATTCGCGACTTCACAACACCGGCGTGTCCGTGCTGACCGCAATCATGCTGGGCTTCGGTCTGCATTACATCCGGAACTTTGCCCAGATCCTTGGGGAGAACGGCCAGATACCCGTCATGTTGGCGGCATGGGCGCCCCCTGTCGCCGCATTTCTGCTGGCGCTCGGCATCCTTCTGCACATGGAGGAAGGATGATCCGAAGCCTGCCTGCCCTCATCTTGAGCCTTGCGCTCGGCCTGTGGCCGGCGACCGGCATCACACAAGACGCAAGCCCACCGCAGCAAGGCGCGATCCTGTTGGCCGATGACGTGCGGCTCATGGCCGATGATCGGCTGGTTGCCTCCGGCAATGTCGAGGCGATGTATGGCGATCAGCGGCTGCAGGCCAAGTCCATCACCTATGATCAGAAGACCGACACTCTGACGATCGAAGGCCCAATCATCCTGCGGCAGGGCGACAGCACACTCGTGCTGGCCGACGCTGGAGAGCTGGACCGCAAGATGCGCAACGGACTGTTGACCGGCGCGCGCGTCGTGCTGGAAAGCCAGGTGCAGCTGGCCGCCAACGCGATGGTGACGGTCGAAGGCCGATATTCGCAACTGTACAAAACCGCCGTGACCTCGTGCCGGATCTGCGAAACAGGGCGCCCGCCCCTGTGGCAGATCCGCGCGCGCAAGGTCGTCCATGACCAGCAGGAGCGGCAGCTCTATTTTTCGGATGCCCAGCTTCGCGTGCTGGACATGCCGGTATTCTACCTGCCGCGCCTGCGCCTTCCGGACCCGACCCTGGAACGCGCAACCGGCTTTCTTCTGCCCTCGATCATCAATTCCTCGCTGCTGGGATCAGGGCTGAAATTGCCCTATTTCATCAAGATCGGCGATCACCGGGATCTCACGCTCACACCGTTTCTCACCAACAAGAGCCGCACACTGGAATTCAGGTACAGGCAGGCTTTCCATAATGGCGATCTGTTGATCCGCGGCGCGGTCACTGATGATGACGTCGGGCTCGAGTCGACGCGCGGCTATCTGTTCGCCATTGGCCGGTTCGATCTCAAACGGGATTTCGAGCTGACATTCGATGTCGAGGTCGCCAGCGACGACGCCTATCTGTTCGATTACGGCTATTCCTACAAGGACTGGCTGGACAGCGAGATCGCCATCGAACGCGCAAGGCGCGATGAATTCATCCGGGGTGCGCTGACATATTATCACTCCCAACGGCTCGGACAGTCAAATTCGACCCTCCCCACCATCGTTGGAAATGCCCAATACGAAAAACGCCTCTTTCCCGAACGGATCGGCGGGGAATTGCGGTTCGGGGCGCAGGCGCATGGCCATTATCGCTCATCCGATCTGCGCACCGACGGGGCGGACCTCGACATATGGGCCGATGGTCGCGACATGCTGCGGTTCACCGCAAGTGCCGACTGGCTGCGCAACTGGGCCTTGCCCTCGGGCGTCCTTGCCGAGGTTCAGGCAGGGCTGGCGATCGACCATTTCGACGTGACCCAAGGCGGCGGGCTCGGCCTGTCCTCGGCGACCGAAGTGACGCCCTCCACCTCGGTTCAACTGCGCTGGCCGCTCGTCAAGTCTTCGGCCAACGGTGTGACGCAGGTGATCGAACCGGTGGCACAGCTGTCCTGGGTCGGCGGCTCCAACCCGGCAATACCGAATGACGAAAGCACGCAGATCGAGTTCGACGAAGGCAATCTTTTCAGCCTGTCGCGCTATTCTGCACCAGATCGCCGTGAACGTGGCCTGAACGCCGCCTACGGCGTGCAATGGACACGTTTCGACCCCGATGGCTGGGAGGCCTCACTGGCCTTCGGTCAGGTGTTCCGCAATGAGCGCGAGATCGAAGCGACCGGCGTGCCCTCCCTCACCGACAGTTCCGGCCTGCAGGACAGGTTCTCGGATGTGCTGTTTGCCGGTCAGTACAAGACGCAAAACGGCCTGACCTTAACCGCCCGCGGACTGTTTGACGACGGGTTCAGGGCCACCAAGGCCGAGGCCCGCGCCAGCTGGTACAATGACCGCACCAGCCTCTCGGGCACGTATATCTGGCTGCGCAACGATCCCGCCGAACAGCGCCCCGACAACGTCTCGGAATGGAGCTTCAGCGGCAGCTACCGGCTCGCGCGCCATTGGACAGGCCGGGCGAACTGGCGCTATGACGTGGCCCGTGACATTCCTGTGTCCAGCGGCCTTGGCCTGACCTACACCAACGAATGTGTGGAACTGTCGGTTAATGCCTCGCGTTGGTACAGCTCTTCCTCTATCTTGCAAGAGACCACGAATATCACGTTCACAGTCGCGCTGTTGGGCTTTACAACCAAGACCCAGGAAAACAGCTACACGCGAACATGCAAAAACTAGGCAGTATGAGACCCAGAATGCGCCAATTTCTCGCAGCACTTGTCCTCCCCGCCGTAATGGCCACGTCCATGAGCTGGGGGATCGCCGCACCTGCCTCTGCGCAGAACCTGTTCGCGCCGGTGGTCAAGGTCAATGATCAGGCCATCACCGGCTATGAAATCCAGCAACGCGCACGCATGCTCACCCTGTTCCGGTCGCCCGGCAACCCCGTGGAGCTGGCCCGCGAACAGCTGATCGAAGAACGCCTCAAGGTGGATGCCGCGCGCGCCGCCGGGCTTGTCCTCGAAGATGCCGATATTCGTGTCGGCATGGAGGAATTCGCGAGCCGCGCCAACATGACGGCCGAAGAGTTCATCGGCGCCCTCGAAGGCGCCGGGGTTTCGGAACAAAGCTACCGTGAATTCGTGCGCGCCGGCATGACATGGCGCGAACTGGTACGCGCGCGTTTTGCACCGCGCGTTTCGGTCAGCGATGCGGATCTCGAACGCGCCCGCGCCGCCCTGACCGAGGACAGCGGCGTGCGTGTGCTGCTGTCCGAGATCATCATGCCGATCACACCGCAGGACGCCGAAGAGGTACAGGATCGCGCCGCCCGCATATCCGAGCTCGACTCGATCCCCGCGTTCTCGGCCGAAGCGCAGCGATATTCCGCATCCGCCACCGCGGCGCGTGGCGGGCGGCTGGACTGGATGTCGATCACCAACCTGCCCCCGCAACTGCGCCCCGTGATCCTCGCCCTCGGACCCGGCGATGTCAGCGATCCGCTGCCCATCGAAGGAGCCGTGGCCCTGTTCCAGCTGCGTGACATCGAAGAAACAGACACCCCGGAACCTGACTACGCCGCCATCGAATACGCGACCTATTACATCGCCGGCGGCCGCAGCGAACAGGCGTTGGCGCGTGCCGCGCGGGTGCGTGCGGATATCGACACCTGTGACGATCTCTACGGCATCGCCAAGGGCGAACCCGCCGAGGTTCTGGATCGTGGCTCCTACGCCCCCGACGAGCTGCCCCAGGACATCGCCATCGAACTGGCCAAGCTCGATCCCGGCGAGGTCTCGACGAACCTGACCCGCTCGAACGGGCAAACCCTCGTCTTCCTGATGCTCTGCGGCCGGACCCCTGCCCTCGAAGGCGAAGGGCCCTCGGCAGAGCAACTGACCAACCTGATCCGGAACCGTCGGATCGACTCCTTCGCCGACGGCTATCTCGCGCAGCTGCGCGCCGAAGCGCGCATCATCGAGCTGGAATGACCGGCCCTGTCGCGCTGTGCTGCGGCGAGCCGGCCGGGATCGGCCCCGAACTCGCGGCCAAGGCCTGGCGCGCGCTCGGATCTGACCTGCCCTTCGTGCTGATCGGCGACCCCTCGCATCTGCCGCCCGGCACGCCCGTGGCCGAAATCACCGACCCGGCCCTCGCCGCGGATGCGGCGCGGCGCGGCGTTCCCGTGCTGCGCCATGATTTTCCCGGCCCGGCCACACCCGGCACCCCCGAGCCGCGCCACGCGCAGACGGTGATCGACGTCATCGCGCGCGGCGTCGATCTGGTGCGCTCGGGCCAGGCGCGCGCGCTCTGCACCGCCCCCATTCACAAGAAGGCATTGCAGGACGGCGCGGGCTTTCGCTATCCGGGCCATACCGAATATCTGGCCGCGCTTGCCGGCACCGCCCGTGTCGTGATGATGCTCGCCTCGCCGGCACTTCGCGTGGTGCCAACGACCATCCATATCCCGCTGGCTCAGGTGCCGCGCGCGCTGACCGCCGAGCTTCTGCAGGACACGCTGCGCATCACCCACCAGGCGCTGATCCGCGATTTCGGCATTCCACGCCCCCGCATCGCCGTGGCGGGCCTCAACCCGCATGCCGGCGAAGGCGGGGCGATGGGCCGCGAAGAGATCGACCTGATCGCGCCCCTGCTCGAGCGGATGCGCGCCGAAGGCTTCGACCTTCAAGGCCCGATATCGGCGGATACGATGTTTCACGAGCGTGCGCGCGCGACCTATGATGCCGCGGTCTGCATGTATCACGATCAGGCGCTGATCCCGATCAAGACACTGGATTTCGACCGCGGCGTGAATATCACCCTCGGGCTGCCCTTCATCCGCACCTCGCCCGACCACGGCACTGCCATGGACATCGCCGGGCGCGACCTGGCCAACCCCTCTTCGATGATCGAGGCGCTGAAGATGGCCCATACCATGGGCGCGGCGCGCGCGGCGGCCACGCCATGAGCGCCATCGACACCCTGCCCCCCCTGCGCGACGTCATCGCCCAGCATGGCCTCAGTGCGCGCAAGGCGCTTGGCCAGAACTTCCTGCTCGATCTCAACCTGACCTCCAAGATCGCGCGCGCGGCCGGCGATCTGACAGGCTCGGACGTGCTGGAAATCGGCCCCGGACCCGGCGGGCTGACGCGCGGCCTGCTGGCCGAAGGGGCGCGCCACGTGCTCGCCATCGAAAAGGATGCGCGCTGCCTGCCCGCCCTCGACGAAATCGCCCAGGCCTATCCCGGGCGGCTGACCGTGCTCAACGCCGATGCGCTGCAGGTCGACCCCCTGGCCCATCTGACACCCCCCATCAAGGTGGTGGCCAACCTGCCCTACAATGTCGGAACCGAGCTGTTGATCCGCTGGCTCACCCCCGCAGATTGGCCCCCTGTCTGGGACAGCCTGACGCTGATGTTCCAGCGCGAAGTGGCCGAACGCATCGTGGCGCAGCCCGGATCGAAAGCCTATGGCAGGCTCGCCCTTCTGGCGCAATGGCGCTGCGAGGCGCGGATCGTGATGCACCTGCCCCCCTCGGCCTTCACCCCGCCGCCCAAAGTATCCAGCGCCGTGGTCCATATCACCGCCCTGCCCGAACCTCGCTACCCCGCCGATCCCGTCCTTCTCGAGCGGCTGGTGGCAAAGGCGTTCAATCAGCGCCGCAAGATGCTGCGCGCCGCCCTCAAGGGCCTCGCCCCCGATCTCGAAGACCGGCTGCTCGCCGCCGGCATCCAGCCCACCGACCGCGCCGAAACCGTCGGGCTCGAGCAATTCTGCGCGCTGGCCCGCAGCCTCAAATCATAGGGGCAAACAGAAAAACAGGGGCCGAAGCCCCCGTTTCATCGTTCCATAAATACTCGATATCCCGCCGCGATCCTAAAGCGTTTCGCCTTTAACCTGAGGCTTCAGCTAAAGGCGAAACGCGCCCCACGATTGAACGGAGCCCTGCATTTCGCGAAACTCTGTGGTCCAAGTTTTTCGCGAAACGCTTTATTCAGCGGCCTCGGCAGCATCAGATCCACTTTCGGCCGCGGCACTCGCTTTCTGGCCATCGTCACCGGCCTCCGGCTGGACTTTCTTGGCCCGGGGCTTGCGGGGCCGTTTCGGCTTTTCGGCCTTCTGGCTTTCGGGGGTCTCCACAAGACTGCTTTCTTCGCGCTCCTGTGCCGGCTCCAGATCCGGTTGCGGCGCGTTGGCCATGTCGACCGCCTCGGCCGGCTCATGATCCGGGCGCTTCGGCCGGTCGGGACGCTCTGCGCGGTCGCGCTCGGCCTGACGGTCGCGGTTTTCGCGCTCCTGCTGCTCGCGGCGGGCATCCTGTTCCTTCTGGGCCGCGCCCAGCATCCTCAGGTAATGTTCCGCATGCTGCTGGAAATTCTCGGCCGCGACGCGGTCATTTCCCAGTTGCGCATCGCGTGCCAGCTGGTTGTACTTGTCGATGATCTGTTGCGGGGTGCCGCGCACCTTGCCCTCGGGCCCCGAACTTTCGAAGACCCGATTGACGATGTTCCCCATCGAGCGGTTGCGGCCGGTTTTGTTCCGCGAACGTGACTTGGATGATCTCATTGGTTTAGCTGTTCAGCCCTGTGCTCAAAGTGTCGCTCGATCCGATTGGCGCCCTGTGCGCCACATTATTCGACCGGATCCGACATGTATTGGCTTGGGTCAAGCGCAACGCCACTCGTAGCGTGTGATACATCTTGACTGCTCTCCACTAAACACGCTGCGGCGCACGTTACAAGTGCTATCCGGAAAATTATCTGCAATTGAGCGGATTTTGCCGTGTTTTCAGGGCTCAACCGGGCCAGACAGCCTCCACGACGCGGTCGCGCCCATCAAGATCGGGCCGAACGCAGACCTCCGCGAATCCCTGCGACCTCATCAGATCGGCCACATCCGACCCCTGCCGCCAGCCGATTTCGACCATCAGCCGTCCGCCCTCGACCAGGCACGCGCCAGCCCCCGCCACGATCGCGCGATAGGCGCTCAACCCGTCACCCTCGTCGGTCAGGGCCATGCGCGGCTCGTGTCGCAGCTCTCGCGCCAGACCGCTCATCTCCTGCGCCGCGATGTAAGGCGGGTTCGACACGATCAGATCGAAGGCGCCACGCACCGCCGCAAACCAGTCCGAGACAAGGAACTCGCAGCGCGCGCTCAGATTGAGCTGCGCCGCATTGCGCCGCGCCACCTCCAAGGCATCCTCCGACAGATCCGCACCCACACCCGTGGCATCCGGACGTTCCGCCAGCAGGCTCAGCAGAATGCAGCCAGACCCTGTCCCGAGATCGAGAACCCGGCTGAACGCCACGCCAAGGGCGCGTTCCACAAGGGTTTCCGTCTCGGGCCTCGGGTCCAGAACCCGGGCATCGACCGCAAAGCGCCGCCCGTAAAATTCGCGGTATCCCAGAAGATGCGCCATCGGCTCGCCCGCAGCCCGACGCTGCGCCAGCCCCGCAGCCGCCGCCAGATCGCCCGCCAGCAAGGGCTCGGGCGCCAGCATCGTCATCCGGCCCGGCGCCACATCCAGCACATGGGCAAGGATCAGCCGCGCCTCGCGCGCCGGATCATCCACCCCGCCCTGCGCCAGATCCCGGGTCAGGCGTCTCAGCCCGTCCTGAACCGATCCGCTCACCCGCCCATCTCCGCCAAGAGCGTGGCCTGGGCATCCGCGCGCAAGGCGTCGATCACCTCGTCCAGATCGCCCTGCATGACCTGATCCAGCTTGTAGAGCGTCAGGTTGATCCTGTGGTCGGTCATTCGCCCTTGCGGGAAATTATATGTCCGGATGCGCTCGGACCGATCGCCCGTCCCCACCTGCGCCGCACGGCTGGCCGAGCGTTCGTCGGCCGCGCGCTGGCGCTCCATATCGAACAGCCGGGTCTTGAGCACCTGCATCGCGATCTCACGATTGCGGTGTTGCGATTTTTCCGAACTGGTCACCACGATCCCGGTGGGCAGATGGGTGATCCGCACCGCCGAATCCGTCGTGTTGACATGCTGACCGCCCGCGCCGGAACTGCGCATCGTGTCGATCCGCAGATCGCCCGGATCGATCTGCACATCCACATCCTCGGCCTCGGGCAGAACGGCAACGGTCGCGGCGCTGGTATGGATACGTCCGCCGCTTTCGGTTTCCGGCACCCGTTGCACCCTGTGCACACCGGATTCGAACTTCAGCCTTGCGAAAACATGATCGCCCGCGACACGTGCGACCACCTCCTTGATGCCGCCCAACTCGGTCTCGCTTTGCTCGATGATCTCGAAGCTCCAGCCCCGGCTCTCGGCATAGCGGTGATACATCCGCAGAAGATCGCCCGCGAAAAGCGCCGCCTCCTCGCCGCCCGTTCCGGGCCGGATTTCAAGGATCGCCGGGCGTGCATCGGCCTTGTCCTTGGGCAACAAGGCCAGTTGCAGCTGCTCTTCCATCTTGGGTTTGCGCGCTTGCAGCGTGGCCAGCTCTTCCTCGGCCAGATCGCGCATTTCCGGGTCCGCCAGCATTGCGCGCGCCGCCTCGAGATCGTCGAGAACCTGCCGATAGGCGCGGATTTCCTCGACCACCGGACGCAGCTCGGCATATTCGCGGCCCAGCTTGGCGATATCGCCTCCGCCCGCAGACATCTGAGCCTCGAGATACTCGAAACGTTGCAGGATCTCGTTCAATCTGTCCAAGGGTACCATGGTCATCGCATCTGCCGCGTTCGCGGGGTTTGGTCAAGGCGAAAGCCTGTGCTATTCTCGCCGCCATGAGGATCGTGATCGCATTGTTTCTGCTGGCACCCCCCGCACTTGCCGACCAGACGCTCGGCGGCAAGACGGTGGATTGCTACTGCACCGACAGCAACGGCAAACGCGTGGAAATGGGCGAAATGATCTGTCTTCATGTGGGCGGGCGCAGCTTCATGGCGCAATGCCAGATGTCGCTCAACAATCCGATGTGGCGCGAAATATCCCAAGGTTGCCTGTCATCATCCCTGCGCGAACGCCTGCAGCCAGCCGTCGATGCGGGCGGCATTCACTCCAAGATCTGACTTGCCGAAGCGCAACCGCCCGTGAAGTTCCAGCTGCGGGCCGGCTTGCCGCACGGTGATGTAATCGGGAAAACCGAACACCCGCGACCGGCTCACATAGGTGATCATCCCTTCATCGGGCGATCCGGCAAGAACCTTGGTGCGCGGTGACCGAAGGATGATCTCGTGCAGCCGCTCGAGCCCGTTCTCACCCGCTCCGATCACGCGCATCGCTCCGCCATCATAATCGCGGTTGGTGATCCCGTCCGGCATCTGGTGCCAGCGCGCCGGATCCGAAGGCGCGATCCGCACATAGACCCCAAGCGCCACCACCAGCGCCAGAACGACACAAGAAGCCACCAAACCCCATTTCATCGACACGACCTTTCCCGTCCCATGCATCACTGGCGTGATGGATATGGACGCCCGCCCTCATATACAAGCCGCCGTTTTGCGTGCCATTCCGCCACGCAACCCGGCGTTCCGGCCCACACCGACCACCGCGGCGCGCACTTGGTTTATCGAAAGTAGCAACGCGCACCCCTTAGATATACTTACATGGCCCAGCTTTTGCCGTTGGCAATGTCATGGTGCAACGAGCGGAGCCCAAAAGCCGCATCCGCGCGCCGCAACAATGCTGTGGTGAAAATATAATGTCTGAAAATCAACGCAAAACCGATACCTGGAAGCCGGCCGATCCGCTCGAAGCGCTCGATCACCTGTCGAACCCGGTGATGATCGCCGATCAGGACATGGTCATCCGATACGTCAACAAGGCCGCAATCGAGATGTTCCGGTTGATCGAGGCGGATATCCGCAAGGACCTCCCGCATTTCAAAGCCGATGACGTCGTCGGCAAGGCGATCGACGTCTTCCACAAGAACCCGTCCTATCAGCGCAACATCATGGATAATATGCGCGCCCCGCATGACGGCGCCTTCACCGTGGGTGGCAAGCGTCTGGCCTTCAAGGCAACACCGCGTTTCGACAAGAACAACAAGGCCACCGCCATCATCGTCGAATGGCAGGACAATACCGCTGCGGCTGAATATGCGCTCCAGCTCGACAAGCTGGTCGGCGGTTTGCGGCAGATGTCCTCGGCCCATGTGGAGGGCTATATCAGCCAGCGCATCGCCGCCGAAGACCTCTCCGGTGATTTCGCGGATGTCGCAAACCTCGTCAATGCCATGGTCGAGGGACACATCTCTCGCAAACGTCTTATGGTTTCCTGCCTCAAGTCGCTGGCCGAGGGCGATTTCGAATTCGTGATGGAAAAACTCCCGAACGAACAGGCCTTCCTCAACGACGCGGTCGAATCCGCGCGTGATGCGTTCCGCAATGTGACCAGCGAAATCGAGCAGGTCGCGCTTGCAATGGCGCATGGCCAGCTGGACCGCCACATCGACCCGAACAAGTTCCAAGGCAGCTACCGTGCGATCATCGACGCGATGGCAACGGCCTATGGCGGGCTGAACTCGACGCTGGCGGATATCAAATCGCAGGCCGGCCAGATCGTCAGCGCCACCAACGAGGTCAATGCATCCGCACGCAACCTCGCGGCCACCTCGCAGGTCCAGTCCAGCGCGGTCGAGGAAATCTCGTCCTCGGTCGAGGAAACAGATGCCGTCGTGCGTGCAAACGCCGATGCAAGCCAGACGATGCTCAAGGTCGTTCAATCGGCCGATGAAATCGGCACACGCGGACTGAAGACCGTCGATGACATGGCCGAAGCGATGCAGTCGATCCGCAATTCCTCTGTTGAAATCGCCAAGATCATCAAGGTGATCGACGAAATCGCCTTCCAGACGAACCTGCTGTCGCTCAACGCCGCCGTCGAAGCGGCACGCGCTGGCGAACATGGGCGCGGCTTTGCCGTCGTGGCGCAGGAAGTGCGCAACCTCGCACAGCGCTCCGCCAAGGCAGCCCGCGAAACCGCGGACCTGATCGAAGCGGCCACCGCCAATGTGGAACGCGGCGTGAAAGGCTCGGAAGCCTCCGAAGACGCCTTCAAGAAGATCAGCGCCGAGGTCAAGAAGATCGAGGAAACCGCCCATCAGATCGCGCTGAGCAGCCGTGAACAGGCCGAAGGCATCGCCCAGATCTCGCAAGCCGTGGGCGAATTGTCCAAGACCGGCATGGAAGTCTCGGCCCAATCCGAGGAACTGGCGACAGCCGCCTCGCAGATGGAAGCGGCAACGGACGGGGTAAACAATCGCCTCAGCCGGTTCAGCCTGCGCGAACGTGCCGACGCAGCCGGCGGTTCCGCGGATCTGATGGCAGGCCTCAGCACCCAGGCCCGTCACGCCCTCTCTAGCATGACATGACGCCCCAGGGTTGCGTGCATCCGACGGCATGGACCCGTCTTTCGTTGACCCGCCTTTGTCAAAAGTGTGATCCCGAAGACGGGCCGCGCGTCAGGCCTCGGCCAGCTCGATGCACATATGCGTGCCCACATTGCTCGGCTTGAGGTGCAGCCCCGCGCCCATGACCTCGGCCGAGCGATGCGCGATGGACAGGCCGATGCCCGCACCAAGCCGTGTGCCCTGCGCCTCGGCCAACCGCTCGAACGGCTGAAATGCCTTGCTGATCTTGCCCGGCGGAATGCCCGGCCCTTCATCCTCGATCAGGATCTGCACTCTGCCCTCGGCGCCGCGCTGCGCGCGCATCGTGACCGTGCTGCCCTCGGGCGCAAAGCGCACCGCATTGTCCAGAAGCTGTGCCAGCGCCTCGCGCAACAGCCTCGGGTCGGCCTGTACCTTGATGACCGGGTCCGCCTCTATGACGATGTTCTGGTTCTTTGCCTTGCGTTTCATCTCGATGTCACGCGACAATTCCTGGAACATCTTCGAGACACGCACCGGCAGCAGCCTCGCGGTGCCATACGAGGACAGCTCGGAATAGGCGATCATGTTGGTGATCCCCGACTGCAGCGTCTCCGCCGCGTTCTCGATCAGGTCCAGCCGCTCCACCAGCGTGTCATTCGCCGGCGTCTGCCCCGCTTCGCATTCGGATTTCGTCAAGCTGGTATAGCCCGCGATCACATTGAGCGGCGTGCGCATCTCGTGACTGATATTCTTGAGAAACAAGGTCTTGGCCGCACTCGCCCGTTCGGCCTGCCGTCGCGCCTTCACCAGTTCCGCGGAATCCTTGTTCATGGCCAGGACGAAATATCCCATGATCTGCAACAGATGCAGGCTACAGGTCACGGCGACGCCGGGGGCCAGATACAGCGCGGCATCATGCGCGGAAACTTCGTAGACCGCATCTTCCAGGAACAGCATCCGGAACGACGCCAACCACAGAACCAGGGGCAAGGCCGTCATGCCCCAGAGCATCAACCGCTGACGCCGCAGCGAATAAAGCAGAAAAGGCAGCACCGCGAGCGGCACGAAAATGAACGGCAAACCGCCCGCCGGATCAACCGCCGTCGCGCCATAGGCAAGCGAGCACGACGTGCCCCCCAGCCATACCAGCTTGGCGATCTCATGACGCTCGATCATATGCAGACCGTAGCCGATCAGACAGCAGAACAGGATGAGGCACGACCCGATGGTCAACGTGACCGAGCCGATCAACCACGATGCGACAACCCAAATCGCCGCCGAGGGCAAGGCAAACCGCAGGGTGATGATCGAAAGGGCCACAAAACGCCGCTGTTCGCGGCTCAATGCCGGACTGTAACCGATGGCGGGCACGCCACTGGGCAGCAGAAAATGTTTCACAACAGGCACCACGGTCACCAATCCACAGATGGGGTTAGGGAATACTGCTCAAGCCCGCGCCAATGAACACAATTTTGACAAAATCTACGAAGGACACAGCAGCATATCTTTAGATAGCAACGGGAAGCTGTAGGCCGTGATTGCACTACAACTGCCAACTTAACCCAGTCAGCGGAGTGTCGCACCGGAAGAGTTCCTCGTACCACGCCCCGCCACAGGTTTTCGCAGGGTCGGCTCAGCCGACCACAACGATATCCTTGCTGCCGCGGCACATCATGTAGCCGCCGCCATAGACGCTCGACAGGAACCCCGCATCGCAGCCCGCATCGGCGATCTTGCCGCGAATGCGCTTGATGTGGCTGTCGATGCCGCGCACCGACCCGTTGAACCCGGACTGCCGGAGCGCACCAACCAGCGTTTCGCGACTGACCAGAGTGCCGAGCCGTGTGGCCAGCTCCCGCAGAAGACAGATCTCCATGCCGGTGAACACCACCTGGCGGCGCCCGAAAAACATCGAATAGTTGCTGGCATCGACCTGCACCACCGATGCGTCCGCGGTTGCGGCTTCCGCACGCGGCGCACTGTTCTGCTCATGCGCAGCAGGGCGCATGTTCATCGTCCAGCGGCGATGCACGGCGGCGATACGCTCGGTGATCGCCCGCGCGGGCTGTTCCGAATAGACCACGTCCTGTGCACCCAGTCTCAGCGCCAGCGCCTCGGCCACCTCGTCATAGGCCTCGAGATGGATCAGGACCGGGAAGCGCGTCTCTTGCGCGATCCAGCCGCCATGGCCCAGATCGAACGCGGTATGCGTCGGGACCGACACGATCACCACATCCGGGTATTGCAGACCGCCACGACCAAGCGGACCTTCCGACACGTCGATGACAAGCACCGTACAGGGACAGGCCTTCACAGCCGCCTTGAAGCCGCCATTCCGCTCGGAAGCGTCCCGTGCCGCGATCTTTGTCACGCCGTTTATCAGCTCACGTTTCATGGTCTCGCCCTCACATGGAACAAATGTTGAAACCATCATGGGCATAGGCACAGGGCCTTGTCGCGCTATCTCTAAGCCTCTCGCCCGCACTGAGGATGCTTGCCTCGCACCGAAAGGCGCCCCTGCTCGGCGTAAGAGAAATGCGCACTCCAAAGCGGATGTATCGGCGCGATTTCGAATCCTGACCGGATCGAAAGATACAATACCCGCCGCTTTGGACACCACAGCTCCCCCAAGGCCACACCCCGGGACAAAAGAGGGTGATCGCCCCCCCTTTGCACGCAAGCCAGCCGGACCTTCACCGATTAAGATGGAGCATCACTTTGAAATCGGCTATTCTGAAATTTGAGGATTATTGAATGGTTTACCAGTTGACTGACTTGAAAGACGCGCGTCGCGTCTCGACCCCTCGCCTTGACGGCCGCTCGATCGGCATCAAGCCTCGTGATCCCAAAGCCGGTTCAGAGTTGTTCTCCGGACAGCCAATGCCCGACGGGCATGTGCGCGACAGTGGCAACTGGCCCTCGGGCTGGTGGATACTGCCCAGCGTGCTTGGTGGTCTGGTGGTCTGGATCATGATTTTCCGTGCGCTTTTCGGCTGGCTCTTCTAGGCCACCCCCTGCGGCCTGACCCTCTGGCCGATCCAAGAGATGCGCATGGCTACGGCCCCGGGTTCAACCTGCCGCCTGTTCCCGGGGCCGACCTTCATGCCCCCCCATTGCCCCCCGGTTCCGCACCTGCCCAAGCCCGCCTCAGCCCAGTGGCTGCGCGCGTTCGACCAGCCGTGCAAAGAACGACGCCCCCACCGGCGCCACACGGTCGTTGAAATCGAAGCCCGGATGATGCAGCCCCGGGCCTTCACCCTGCCCCAGAAACAGATAGGCGCCGGGACGCGCCTCCAGCATGGCCGCGAAATCCTCTGATCCCATCTGCCGGTCCTGATCGGCGAAAACCGCCGTCTCGCCTGCCACCTCCCGGGCGACCTGCGCGGCAAAGGCGGTCTTTTCGGGATCGTTGATCGTCGGCGGATAGCCCTCTTCATAGCGCAGCACCGCCCGCACCCCATAGCTTGCGGCCTGTCCCGCCACGATCTGCTCCAGCCGCTCGCGCACCATGGCGCGCACCGCCCCGTCGAATGTGCGCACCGTCCCGTTGATATAGGCGGTGTCGGGGATCACGTTGTCGGCGCTGCCGGTGTGGATCTGCGTGATCGAGATCACCAGATCATCGAGCGCATAATGATTGCGGCTGACAATGGTCTGGATCGCCTGCACGATGCCGCAGGCCGCGACCACCGGATCGCGCGTCTCATGCGGCATGGCGCCATGCCCGCCCTGCCCGGTGATGTCGATATGCACCGTGTCCACAGACGCCATGATCGGTCCCGGCGTGGTGTGAAACGTCGCCTCCGGCACACCCGGCGCGGTGTGCAGCGCATAGACCTGGGCGATGCCGTAGCGCTCCATGATCCCGGCCTTAACCATCAGCTCCGCGCCGCCCGGCCCTTCCTCGGCGGGCTGGAAGATCAGCGCCACCTGCCCCTTGAAATTGCGCGTCTCCGCCAGATAGCGCGCCGCCCCCAGAAGCATCGTGGCATGGCCGTCATGCCCGCAGGCATGCATCCGCCCCGGCACCGTCGAGGCGTGCTCCGCCCCCGTCGCCTCATGGATCGGCAGCGCGTCGATATCGGCCCTCAGCCCGATGGTCGGCCCCTCGCCCTGCCCCTCGATGATCGCCACAAGGCCCGATTGCGCGATCCCCTCCTCGATCCGGGTGATCCCGAACTCGCGCAGCCGTTGGGCGATGAAGGCGGCGGTGTCGTGACATTCCAGCCCCAGCTCCGGATGCCGGTGCAGATGCCTGCGCCATGCCGTCATGTCCTCGGCGAACGCGGCAATTCGGTTGATCACGGCCATCGGCTGGACTCCTTTGTCGATCGGCGTCAGGCTTTCCTTGAACCGCAGAAAGGACCCGCCTGCAATGCCGAACGACCCGGCCCTCCCCACCGACGCTCAGGACGGGCTTGCCCGCCTGCTCGAGATCATGCGCCGCCTGCGCGATCCCGACACCGGCTGCCCCTGGGATATCGAACAGGATTTCGACACCATAGCGCCCTACACGATCGAAGAGGCCCATGAGGTGGCCGACGCCATCGCCCGCGCCGACTGGACCGATCTGCGCGACGAGCTGGGGGATCTGCTGCTGCAGGTGGTGTTCCATGCCCAGATCGCTGACGACCGCGGGCTCTTTACCTTCGACGCGGTGGCCAGCGCCATCGCCGACAAGATGGTGGCCCGCCATCCGCATGTTTTCGGGTCCGAAAGCCGCGACAAGACCGCCGCCCAGCAGACCCGCGACTGGGAGGCGATCAAGGCCGCCGAACGCGCGGCCAAGGCCCAGACCGGCGTGCTCGACGGGGTGGCTGCGGGCCTTCCGGCACTGATGCGCGCCGTCAAGCTGCAGAAACGCGCGGCCCGCGTCGGCTTTGACTGGCCCGACACGGCGCAGGTGATCGACAAGATCACCGAAGAGGCCGCCGAGCTGCGCGAGGCCGCCGAAACCCTGCCCCATGACAAGGTCGAAGAGGAATTCGGCGACCTGCTCTTCGTCATGGCCAATCTGGCGCGCCACATGAAGGTCGATCCCGAATCCGCCCTGCGCGCCGCCAACGCCAAGTTCACCCGCCGCTTTTCGCGCATCGAAGCCCTGCTGGCCGAGGCCGGCAAACGCCCCGAAGACAGCGATCTGGCGGAAATGGACGCCCTGTGGAACCGCGCCAAGGCCGAGGAACGCGGCACCGGCTGAACCGGGGGGACGTTTTGGGGGGCCAGCCCCCCGCCGTTGAAATCCCCAAGGGGATTTCAACGACTCCCCCCGGGGGTATTTGGGCCAAGAAGAAGCACGCAACGCCCGCTCAGGTAACACGCGGCGCGCGCTGCCCGATACCGACGTGATACCGACGCGATGCCGCAGCGGGTTTCGCCTGTTAACCAAGGGCTTTGGGCCGATTCGGGCAAATCCGCGCCGATCGGCACAGATGCAAGGTGGACATTCCGGCCCATCCACACCACGGTCTGGGCCGACACTTGCAATGGAACCCGACCCTTGACCCAACTGACCCTTGCCCGCGCCGACGACCTGGACCGCCTCAGCCGGCTGGTGGGCGATTGCCATGCCGAACGCGGCATCGACCAGACCGAGGAAGGGCGCCGCGCCGCGCTTGCCCCGCTGATGGAAGGCTCGCCGCATGGCGCGGTCTATCTCATCGGTCCGGGCCGGGCGCCGATCGGATATGTGGTTCTGGTGTTTGGCTGGTCGGTGGCGCAAGGCGGGCTCACTGGCACGGTCGAGGAGATCTATATTCGTCCCGGTGTCCGCCAGCGCGGCATCGGCAGCGAGGTTTTGACAAGCCTTCCCAAGGCCTTGGCCGGTGCGGGCCTGATTGCACTGCATGCCGAGCCGGATCGCGGGGACGAGCGGGCGCTTCGCTTCTTCAGCCGGCTGAAATTCGTGCCCGGCCCCGGATCCGAGCGGATGACACGCGCCCTCTAGCGTTTCGGGCAGCAGTGATTATGTTTGCGCCATGAGCTTGTATATCCCCTTCGACAACAGCTACGCGCACCTGCCCGACAGGTTCTTCACCCGGCTTGACCCGGTGCCGGTCAAGGCGCCGCGCCTCGTTGCCTTCAACGCAGGCCTGGCCGCCGAGATGGGCATCACCCCCGGCACGCCCGAGGATATGGCGCAGGCCTTTTCCGGCAACCGCCCGCCCAAAGGCGCGGCACCGCTGGCGCAGGCCTATGCCGGGCATCAGTTCGGGGGATTCTCGCCGCAACTGGGCGACGGGCGCGCCAACCTCTTGGGCGAAGTGGTCACACCGGGTGGCCAACGCCTTGATATTCAACTGAAAGGCTCCGGCCCCACCCCCTATAGCCGGATGGGGGACGGGCGCGCATGGCTGGGACCGGTGCTGCGCGAATACGTGCTGAGCGAAGCGATGCATGCGCTTGGCATCCCCACAAGCCGGGCCTTGGCCGCCGTCACCACCGGCGAAAGCGTCTATCGCGAAACCGGCGCCCTGCCCGGCGCGATCCTCGCCCGGGTGGCCCAAAGCCATATCCGCGTCGGCACCTTCCAGTATTTCGCCGCGCGCCGGGATGTCCCGGGGCTGCAGGCGCTTTTCGAGCATGTGGTGGAGCGCCATTACCCACAGGCCCAAAATCCCGCCGATCTGCTTGAGGCGGTGATCGAGGCACAGGCACGTCTGGTGGCGCACTGGATGTCGGTGGGCTTCATTCATGGTGTGATGAACACCGACAACACCACCATTTCCGGGGAAACCATCGATTACGGCCCCTGCGCCTTCATGGACATGTTCCACCCCGACACGGTCTACAGCTCGATCGATGCGCATGGGCGCTATGCCTTTTCCAACCAGCCCAATGTGATCGTGTGGAACATGGCGCAACTGGCCACGGCGCTGGTTGCGCTGATGCCCGATCAGGACGCCGCCATCGAAGACTTCACGCGGCTCGTTCACGCCATGCCCGACCGCATACATGCGCATTGGCTACAGGCCTATGGGCGCAAGATTGGCCTGCCCGCGGCCACCGCCGAGGACGCGCCGCTGATCACCGGACTGCTGCAGGCCATGGCCGAGAACCGCGCCGATTTCACCAACACATTCCGCGCCTTGAGCGATGGCGGGGCGCGCGATCAGTTCCTCGACCCTGGCGCCTTCGACGCCTGGGAGGCAGGCTGGCAAAAGCGGATCGCGACCGAGGATGACCCGGCACGTGTCATGCGCCAGGCGAACCCTGTCTATATCCCGCGCAACCACCGGGTCGAGCAGATGATCGCGGCCGCCGTGGCGGGCGATTTCGCGCCCTTCGAGCGGCTGCTGAGGGTGCTCGCCGATCCGTTCACGCCGCAGGAGGGCGCCCGAGATCTGACCCACCCGCCTCAACCCGCCGAGGTGGTGCACCAGACATTCTGCGGCACCTGAAGCGTTTCTTGGTCTCAACTTTCCAGGGCAACGATCTGGAATTGTTTATTTCTTCCAGCGCCGGAACAGCCGTGGATTGCGCTGCACGAACTCGTCGATCACCGCGGCCAATCCGCCGCGCGCCTGCCCCTTGAGATAGCCGAAACCCGCCGCCGCGCCGATCACGGCACCGCCGGTATTCACGATCAGATCGCCCATCGTGTCCATCAGCCCGGATTTCTGCATGTTCAGACCGAAAAGCTGATCCATCGCGAATTCGAACACCTCCCACATGGTGCCGATGGTGACCGCAAAGCACAACGCGAACACCGCCACTCCCACCGGCGGCGCGGCAAAGCGGTCGCCCTGAAACATCATGAAGACCAGCACGAAGCCGATCAGGCCAAAGCCGATGGCCGAACTGGCATGCATCGCCATGTCCCACCACCAGAGCCGCTCGTAGAAATCGAACACCTCGCCCAGAAACAACGTGCCGCCCACGAAGATCGCCAGCGCCGCGATAAAGCTGGGGGGCACGAAGACATCCGCCCATTTGGCCACGAAGACCGGCGCCATCGACAGGGCCAGCGTCGCCAGCGCCACGAAGGACAGCTCGAACTGTCGCTGCCACATGGCCCAAAGCATCACCGCCGCGAGGGCCGACCAAATCAGCCGCGCAAGCCATGTCTGATCCGAAAACACGTTGAGCAAGCCCCCTTTTTCATGGCTTTATTCCAATCATGACCGCAGCACCCTTCAGGATTGCAACCTATAATCTGCAAAAATGCGTCGGACTGGACCTTCGCCGCAGGCCGGACCGCACTCTGCGGGTGATCAACGCTCTGGCGGCCGATGTGGTGGTTCTGCAGGAGGCAGACAAGCGCATGGCGCCCCGTCCGGCCGCTTTGCCGCATGACATGGTCGAAGAGGAGGGCTGGCACATCCTGCCCTTCGGCCAGCCCGGCGGGTCGCTTGGCTGGCATGGCAATGCGATGCTGGTGCGGGCCGGCGTGCGCACCCTGCAGACCGCGCATATAGAGCTTCCGGGTCTCGAGCCGCGTGGCGCGATCCGCGCCGATCTGGACACACCCATCGGAGCGCTTCGGGTGATCGGGCTGCATCTGGGACTGGTGCGGCGCTACCGGCTGCTGCAACTGGGCGCGATCAATCGCGCGCTGCGGCAACTGCCGCCGATGCCCACCGTCTTTGCGGGGGATTTCAACGAATGGGGCAAGGGCGCGGCGCTGGATGCGGCGGTCAAGCTGGTACGCTTCCTGCCCGCCTCGGCCTCCTATCCGGCGCCAAGGCCCGTCGCGCCGCTGGACCGGATCGCACTCAGCCCCGATCTGTTGGCGCTGTCATCGGGCGTGCATCGCGGGCGGCCTGCGCATATCGCCTCGGATCATCTGCCGGTCTGGGCCGATCTGGCCACTCTGCCGCAAAAGGGCCGGGAGTGATCCCGGCCCTGTCGCTGTCTTTGCATGGATCGTAGGGCGATCACGCGGCCTGCTTGCGCGCGCCACCGCCACCACCACCGCGCCTGCGCCGGCGCGGACGTCCCTGGGCCTGATCCGGCTGGCCGGCGCCATGACCATGGGCCTGCCCCTGACCGCCGCCGCCCTTGGCGCCACCCCGGCCACGGCGTGGACCACCGCGGCCCGAAGGGGCCGCTTTGGGATCGGGCAGCTCTTCCCATGCACGTCCTGACAGGACCGGAATGGTCATTTTCATGACCTTCTGGATGTCCTTCAATTCGCCCATTTCGTCAGGCGCACAAAAGGCCACCGCCGCGCCGTCGCGCCCGGCCCGCGCGGTGCGGCCGATCCGGTGCACGTAATTCTCGGGCACATTGGGCAGATCGAAATTATAGACATGCTTGACGTCGGGAATATCCAGACCCCGTGCCGCCACATCCGTGGCCACCAGCACCCGCACCTCTCCGTCGCGGAAGGCGCGCAGCGCGCGTTCGCGCTGACCCTGGCTCTTGTTGCCATGGATAGCGGCCACGGCATAGCCGGCCTGCTCGAGCTTGCGCGCCAGCTTGTCCGAGCCATGCTTGGTGCGCGCAAAGACCAGCGCCAATTCCTCGCGGTGCTTGTCCAGCAATTCGACCAGCAGATCGCCCTTGGCCGCCTTGGCGATGAAGTGCACGCCTTGGGTGACCTTGTCGGCGGCCTTGCCCGGAGGGCTGACCTGCACCCGCTTGGGATGGGTCAGATAGCTGCCGGCAATCTCTTCCATCTGCTTCGGCATGGTGGCCGAAAACAGCATGGTCTGACGGGTCGAGGGCAGCAGGCCCGCGATCTTGCGCAGCGCATGGATGAAGCCCAGATCGAGCATCTGATCGGCCTCGTCCAGCACCAGAAAACGCGTGTCCGACAGGCTGAGCGCGCGACGATCCAGAAGATCCAGCAAGCGGCCCGGCGTCGCGACGAGCACATCGGTGCCCATCTGCATCCGCTTGATCTGCGCGCCGATCGACGCGCCGCCGACCACAAGCGCCACCTTGATCGGCGTATCCTTGACCAGCGGCAGCAGCGTGTCGCGGATCTGGCCGGCCAATTCGCGCGTCGGCGCCAGGATCAGGCTCCGCACGGCTTTGGGCGCGGGCTTGCCCGGCTCTTCCATCAGCTTGGCCAGAAGCGGCAGGCCAAAAGCCGCCGTCTTGCCGGTGCCGGTCTGCGCCAGCCCCATGACATCCTCGCCATCCAGCGCGAAGGGGATCGCATGGGTCTGGATCGGTGTCGGTTCGGTAATGCCCATCAGTGCCAGTTTCTTTACCAGCGGGCCGGGCAGGCCCATTTCCTCGAACAGGTTCAAGTCGTATCCTTTCTAGCACAGGCCTTGCAGGCCAAATGCCATTGCCGGGCCCAGAGGGCACCGGACTTTCGCGGTGTCACCCGACCCCATCCGCGGCCTCATGCCCCGGATCGGTCAAATGGTTCGGACCCACGCGTGATTTTGGGAACTTTCCGCGACATTTCATATGGGGACCGGTCAATCACGGTCTCTCTGCTCACGCGGCAGGAAATGTCGGTTGACCTGCACATGCGCCTTCAGCGGCGATAAGTCAACCTTTGGACGCAAAACGGGTGGATTCATTTTGAACGAGAAGCTATCCAACGCCCCGAAGACGCATATCGGGGGCGGCCATGTCCGACACAATCACCGACCGCTGCGAGGCCAAGGGCCTGCGCATGACCGACCAACGCCGGATCATCGCCTCGGTGCTCGAAGATTCCGACGATCACCCCGATGTCGAGGAACTCTATGCCCGCGCCTCGGGCCGGGACCCGCGGATTTCCATCGCGACGGTCTACCGAACCGTCAAGCTCTTCGAAGAGGCGGGCATTCTCGACAAGCTGGAATTCGGCGACGGGCGCGCGCGCTATGAAGATGCCGAGCGCGAACATCACGACCACCTGATCGACATGCACTCCGGCGAAGTGATCGAATTCGTCGATCCCGAGATCGAGGCGCTGCAGGAAAAGATCGCCCGCAAACTGGGCTATACGCTCAAGGGCCACAGGCTGGAACTTTACGGCGTGCCGCTGAAAAAGGACTGAGCCACGCCCCCCCGAGTACGCCCCTTGTCTTGCCCCTTCGGCAGGCGTAGGCAGTCCCGACACCACCCTATCCCGAGGCATCCCGATGGAAAACCTGCGCGGCAGCGCGCTTATGGTGCTGGCCATGGCCGGTTTCGCGCTGGAAGACATGTTCATCAAGCGCCTGGCCGATGATCTGCCGGTGGGTCAGATCCTGATGCTGCTCGGCGCGGGCGGCGCGGTGATCTTCGGGCTGGCGGCGCTGTCGCGCGGCCATGCCCTTCTGTCGCGCGATCTGCTGAGCGGGCCGGTCATGCTGCGCAATCTGGGCGAGTTGATCGGCACGATCGGCTTTGTTACCGCCATTGCCCTCACACCGCTCTCCTCGGCCTCGGCGATCCTGCAGGCCACGCCGCTTGCGGTGACGCTTGGTGCGGCACTTTTCTTGCGCGAACAGGTGGGCTGGCGCCGCTGGAGCGCGATCCTCGTGGGCTTTGCCGGCGTGCTGATGGTGATCCGCCCGGGCCTGTCCGGCTTCGAGCCCGCCTCGCTTTTCGCGGTGCAGGCGGTGTTCGGCCTTGCCATGCGCGACCTGGCGACCCGTGCCGTGCCCCACACCGTCACCTCCATGCAATTGTCGAGCTACGGCTTTGCCACCATCGTCCCTGCCGGAGCACTCCTGCTGTGGCTGTCGGGCGGCGCGGTCAGCCCCAGTGCCGCCAACTGGCGCGACATCGCCTTCGCCCTGTTGCTTGGGGTGGCGGCCTATTACGCCATCGTCGCCGCCATGCGCGTGGGCGAAGTCAGCTTCGTGACACCGTTCCGCTACACCCGCCTGATCTTCGCTCTGGTGATCGCCGTGCTGATCTTCGACGAACAGCCCGATGCGCTGACCCTCATGGGCGCCGCGATCATCATCGCCTCCGGGCTCTACACCTTGCTGCGCGAACGCAGGCTCCGGCGCAAGGCCCAAAGACAAGCCCGGCACAACGCGGCGATGCGTTAGCCCTATCAGCGTTGTATTCCCCGGCAGAGTTGCTATGCCAGCCCCGACACACCGGTTCTAGCCTTGAGGGACATCCATGAGCATCATCATCGACATTCACGCCCGCGAAATCCTCGACAGCCGGGGCAATCCCACCGTCGAGGTGGACGTGATCCTGGAAGACGGCACCATGGGCCGCGCCGCCGTCCCTTCGGGCGCATCGACCGGCGCGCATGAGGCGGTCGAGCGTCGCGACGGCGACAGCGCGCGTTACATGGGCAAGGGCGTGCTCGAAGCCTGCGCCGCCGTCAACGGCGAGATCGCCGAGGAACTGGTGGGCATGGACGCCACCGAACAGGTCGGCATCGACCTCGCGATGATCGAAATGGACGGCACCCCCAACAAGGCCCGCCTTGGCGCCAACGCCATCCTCGGCGTGTCGCTCGCCGTGGCCAAGGCCGCCGCCGATTTCACCTCTCAGCCGCTCTACCGCTATGTCGGCGGCACGTCGGCGCGGATGCTGCCTGTTCCCATGATGAACATCATCAATGGCGGCGAACATGCCGACAACCCCATCGACATTCAGGAATTCATGATCATGCCGGTCAGCGCGGGCAACATCCGCGACGCCGTGCGCATGGGCGCCGAAGTGTTCCACACCCTCAAGAAGGAACTGACCGCCAAGGGTCTGTCCACCGGCCTTGGCGACGAAGGCGGCTTCGCGCCCGAGCTTGGCTCGACGCGCGAGGCTCTGGACCTCATTCTCGCCTCCATCGAAAAGGCGGGCTACACCCCGGGCGAGGATATCCACCTTGCCCTCGATTGCGCCGCGACCGAGTATTTCAAGAACGGCAAATACGAATTCTCGGGCGAAGGTCTCAGCCTCAGCAGCGCCGAGAATGTCGAGTATCTCAAGGCGCTCTGCGCCGATTATCCGATCATCTCTATCGAGGACGGCATGTCCGAGGATGACTGGGACGGCTGGAAGATGCTGACCGACGCCATCGGCGACAAGGTGCAGCTGGTGGGCGACGATCTGTTCGTGACCAACCCCGCCCGTCTGGCAGAAGGCATTTCGCGTGGTGCCGCCAATTCCATGCTGGTCAAGGTCAACCAGATCGGCACCCTGACCGAAACGCTGCGCGCCGTGGACATGGCGCATCGCGCCCGCATGACCAACGTGATGTCGCACCGCTCGGGCGAAACCGAGGACGCCACCATCGCCGATCTGGCCGTCGCCACGAATTGCGGGCAGATCAAGACCGGCAGCCTTGCGCGCTCGGACCGGCTGGCCAAGTACAACCAGCTGATCCGCATCGAGGAATCGCTTGGCGACACCGCAGAATACGCGGGCCGCTCGATCCTGCGCTGATCCATGTGCCAACGTCCCGCGCCCAATCCCCGCGCCCAATCCCCGCGCCTTGACACGTATCAAGTCACGGCGCGGGCGTCCCTGCTAAACCCGAAGGGCCATCAACGGGCCTGAATGGCCCGCTTCAAGGAGTTTGAGCAATGGACGCATTGATGAAAGTTTTCCTGACCCTCGCCGCAGCCCTGTTTCTTGCCGCCTGCGTCAATGAGGATCGCTACCCCGTCTCCGGCGAAGAATGCACCGCCGAAGACCCGGTCAAGCAGATCGACAGCTCCATGGTCGATTGCGTGCCGGCCAGCGGAATGTAACCCAGACCATGATGACCGCCGACGAGATCATAGCCAAGCTGAACCTGGCCCCGCATCCCGAAGGCGGTCATTACCGGCAGACATGGGCCGCTGACAGCATGACCAGCAGAGCCGATGGCCGCCCCACCGCCACCTGCATCTATTTCCTGTTGCGCGACACTGAGGCCAGCCATTGGCACCGCGTCGATGCCGCCGAGCTTTGGCTCTATCACGCCGGCGCGCCCCTGATCCTGTCGCTGGCGGCCACCGAAACCGGCCCTGCCCGCGATCACATCCTCGGCCCCGATCTGGCCTTGGGCGCACAGCCCCAGCTGATCGTGCCCGACGACCATTGGCAGATGGCCCGCAGCACCGGCGACTGGACATTGGTCAGCTGCGTGGTGTCCCCGGGCTTCACCTTCGACGGCTTCACCCTCGCAGCCCCCGGCTTCGACATCCCCCGCGCCGACCCGACGGCGTGACGCCCCACCCGCTCATTTCAGGATCGACAGCAGGTTGGCGTAATCATCCGTCCACAGCCGCCCGCCATCGCTGCCAAGGCTCTGCCATCTGGGATCATCCGCCAGATCGCCCAGATCCGCCCGGTCGCGCGCCATGATCACCACTTTCGAGGGCGAATCTCCGGGGTCGCTGGCGACATTGCCGGCGTAGTCCTGAAGAAGCGCCACCAGCCCCTGCGCCTCGGCACTGCGGCCAAGCGGGCGCTCGATCTCGTAATAGCGGTTGGAGATGTGGAAAACCAGCACACCCCCTGACGCCAATCGGTCCATATAGAGCGCGATCGCCTCGTCGGTGGTCAGATGCACCGGCACCGAATCCGAGCTGTAGGCGTCGATCACCAGAATATCATAGCGATGCTCCGTCTGATCCTCGAGCACGATGCGCGCATCCCCCAGATGCGTCGGCGCCTCCGGCGCGCAGTCCGAAACGAACCGGAACAGATGCGGCATGCGGGCCACCATGTCCACCATCGGGTCGATCTCGTAGAACTGCCAGTCCTGATGCGGCTGCCGGTAGCAGGCCAGCGAGCCGACCCCCAGACCGACAATACCCACGCTCTGCGCCTGCTGACCCCGCTGCGAGGTCATGACCTGCGCCATCGGCCCATTGCGATGATAATAGAACAGCGGCTCGGGCGCCGCGCTCTGCGCGTCATCCGACAGGCGCTGCGCGCCATGCACCGTCGTGCCGTTGCCATAGATGCGCATGCCATCCTCATTGGCGACGATATGCGTGCCGAAAAAGCTGCGGTCGCGGAACTGCGCCGTATCCGGCCAGACCGACAACGCCGCGATCAGCAGCGTCACCGCAGCACCAAACCCCGCCACCCGGTCCTGTCCCAGCCACAAAAGCGCGATCAGCCCCGGCACCGCCAGGAGCGCCAGAAGGATCTTCACACCCTCGATCCCCAACACCGCCCACGCCGCCAGCGCCGGCACCGCCGCAAGGCCCGCCACCGCCGCGCCGCGCAGCAACGCACCCGGCACCTGCGCAATGCGCTCGCGGACACCCAGCATCAGCAAGCGCGCCACCAGAAGCGTGGCAACACCTTCATAAAGCCCCGAAAACAGCACCGGCCCGATGATCGAATTGAACAAGCCCCCAAGCGCCCCGCCCACCGACATGGTCAGGTAGAACGCGGTCAGATGCGCGCTCGCGGGCCGCGCCTCATAGAGTTTGCGATGCGCATAAAGCGCAACAAGGAAAAACCCCACGATCAGGACGGCCACGCTCAGCCAGCTCAGATGCTTGCCCGATGTGCCCCCCAACAGCACCAGCATCACGATCAGCACCACCGTCATGCCCGTCTCGGCATGGGGCAGCGCCCGCCACGTCCGGTTCGAGAAGGTGACGACGAAACTCATCAGATAAAGCGACAGCGGCACGACCCATACCAGCGGCACCGATCCCACATCCAGACTGACCTTGGATGTGACCGCCAGCATCAACGACGAGGGCACGAACGCCAGCAGCGCCCACCAGACGATATCGCCCGCCTTGGGCCGGTCCGCTGCGGCTTGGGCCGCCCTGACGGGCCGCGCCACCGCGCCGCCCTCACGCGCCTGCAGCCCGCTGGCCAGAAGAAACGCACCAAGCGCCACAAAGCCGCAAGCCCAGCCCAGACCGATGCTCGCCGCCCCCAGAAACGGCGCTGCCAGCAGCGGAAAGCCCAGCAAGGCGGTCAGCGATCCGAGATTGCTCGCGCCATAAAGAAAATAGGGGTCGGATGCCGATGGCCCGCCCGATCGCGCATACCAGAACTGGATCAGCGGCGCATTGGCCGAAAGCGCGAAGAACGGCAGCCCCACCCCTGCCGCGAAAAGCAGGAGCGTCTGCCACGCCACCGCGCCTGCCGGATCGAACTGCCAGTCCTGCGGAACGGTCAGCGGCAAAAACAGAAGTGCCGCGGCCCAGACCCCCAGATGCACGATCAGCTGCGCCCGCACCGAAAGATGCCGCGTCAGCAGATGGGCATAGAGATAGCCCGCGATCAGAACCAGCTGGAAAAACAGCATCGCGGTCGTCCAGACCGCGGGCGAGCCTCCGATCCTCGGAAGCACGATCTTGGTGAACAGGGGCTGCACGAAAAACAGCAAGGACGCCGACAAGAAGATCGTGGCCGTGAACAAGACAGGCGCAAGCGCGCGGCTTTGCGACACTGCGGAGATGGGGGACGACTGCATGGGACTGCCTCAACACAAGATTACGTAGCGGGACAAAACCACATCTAAACGGAAAAAATGAGGCAGCCTTGGCCGCATTACCGTCAGATTTGGAAACCTCCCCCAACCCCGCGCCCTCCGCCCCGTCGGGGGCGGTCTCGGCGATCTCGGCTGTCACGAAAAAATCACGCCGAGGTGAAACCAAACCGGCGGCCCTTGCGTGTCTGCGCCTGTCCCTGCCGGAACCCGGGCTGTCGCTCTGAGCGGCGCATTTCGCACGCCTCATCGAATCCCTGGCCTGTCCGGTGTCCGGAGGCGCAATTGATCTGCGCCCGGGATAGCCCGGCCCGCTGCGTTCCGGCGGCTTTCGTCGTTGAGGGACGTCCCCTGGCGGGCCGGGCGTTACCCTTCGGCGCAGCCGCGCACGAACGCCACCAGCGCGCGGGTCGATCCGTCCTTTTCCTCGGCGGAGGCCTCGCCGGTCAGGATCGGCTCCAACTCTCCCGCCAGCACCTTGCCCAGTTCGACCCCCCATTGATCGAACGAGTTGATCCCCAGGATCACCCCTTCGACAAAGACCCGATGCTCGTAAAGCGCGATGATCTGCCCCAGACGCCGCGGCGTCAGCCGGTCATAGATCAAGGTGGTCGAGGGCCGGTTGCCCGGAAATACCCGGTGCCGCGCCTGCCGCTCCAGCGCATCGTCTGTCAGGCCCGCTGCGGCAATCATCTCGCGGGCCTGCTCCAGCGATCGGCCCACCATCAGCGCCTCGGACTGCGCCAGGCAATTGGCCACCAGAAGGCGGTGATGATGCGCAAGCTCAGGCTCGTGCCCGGTTGCGGCAACCATGAACTCGCACGGCACCACCTGCGTGCCCTGATGGATCAGCTGATAGAACGCGTGTTGCCCGTTGGTCCCCGGCTCTCCCCAGACGATCGGGCCGCATGGTCCCTGCAGATCGTCGCCCGCCATCGTGACGCGCTTGCCGTTCGACTCCATCTCGAGCTGTTGCAGATAGGCCGGCAACCGCGCCAGACGCTGATCATAGGGCAACACCGCGCGGGTCGGATAGCCGCAGACCTGATGATGCCACACCCCCGTCAGCGCCAGCATGACCGGCATGTTTTCAGACATCGGAGATTTGCAGAAATGCGCGTCCATATCGGCACCCCCGCTTAGGAATGCCCGAAAATCTGCAGGACCTACCGCGATCATGAGCGGCAAACCGATCGGCCCCCAGAGCGAATAGCGCCCGCCGACCCAATCGGCAAAGCCAAAGACCCGCTCGGGCGCGATGCCGAATTCCGCCGTGCGATCCAGCGCGCTCGAGACAGCGACGAACTGCTCTGCCGGCGCGTCCACCGCACCCGCCATCCAGTCGCGGGCGGTGCGTGCATTGGTCATCGTCTCGATGGTGGTGAAGGTTTTCGAGGCCACGATCACAAGCGTCCTGCCCGGATCGAGCCGGGACAGCACATCATGAATATCGGCACCATCGACATTGGACACGAAATGACAGCGCGGCCCGTCGTGATAGGGCGCCAGCGCCCGTGTCGCCATGTCAGGTCCCAGATGCGAGCCGCCGATCCCGATATTGACCACATCGGTGATCGCCCCGCCCTGCCCCTTGATGCGACCCGCGCGCAGATCCTCGGCAAAACGCTCCATCCGCGCGAGCGTTTCCAGGACCTCCGGCATCACGTCGCGCCCCTCGACCAGAACCGGCCTCGCCTCCAGATTGCGCAGGGCAGTGTGCAGCACGGCGCGGCCTTCGGTTTCGTTGATCGCCTGCCCCGCAAACATCGCGTCCCGCCGCGCCGCCACCTGCCGCGTCTCCGCCAGATCGATCAGGCCCGCGCGCACCGCATCGGTGATCCGCGTCTTGGAATAATCCAGCAACATCCCGTCATGGCGCACCGAAAACGCGCTTGCCCGTCCCTCATCTTGGGCAAAGAGCGTGACGATATCCTGCGCGTTCAGCGCCTCGGCCAATGCCTTCAGCCTGTCATACATGCCCTCTCACCCCTCATGCGGCCCAATGCACCACCATATCCTCGAGCACCGCGCGCACCGGCGCCTGCAGCGCCGTGCTACTTTGCGCCCGGTCCAGCGCCGTGCGCTTGGCATTGCCGGTGATGACCAAATGCTTGCTCAGCGCCCCATCCAGCACACGTGCCGAAAGGCTCACCCTCGGCTCCGGCAGGCCCGGCGCGCGCATCGCCACCAGAACCGGCGCATCATGGGCCAGCGCCGCCTCCAGATTGTCCGCCCCCGGAAAAAGCGAGGCGGTGTGCATATCGTCGCCCATCCCCAACAACAGCACCGAGATCGGCAGCCGCGGGACGATATTGGCCTCCAGTTCCGCCAGCACCTCTTCGGGCGTGTCGGCCTTGGCGTAAAGCGGCAGGAAACGCGCCTCGGCCGCGCGCCCCACCAACAGACGCTCGCGGATCAGACGGGTGTTCGAGCGCACATGCACCTCAGGCACCCACCGCTCGTCGCTCAGCATCACATCCACCCGGCTCCAGTCCAGCCGCACATCACAAAGCGCATCGAAAATCGGCCCCGGCGTCGTGCCGCCCGGCACCACGAAAAGCGCCCGCTCCTCATGCTCCAGCGTCGCGGTCAAATCCCCCGCCAGCCGGTTGGCCACGTCGATCGCCAGCATCTCCTGATCGGCATAGTCCTGAAATATCATGGCTTTATCTCCCTCCAGCGGCGCCCGTCGCGATGCATCAGCATCAGCGAATCATCCGGCCCCGCACTTCCCGAAGCATAGGGCTGCGGTGCCTCGCCCCGCTCCTCCCAGCCTTCGATGATCGGATCGGTCCAGGCCCAGGCCGCCTCGACCTCATCGCCGCGCATGAACAGCGTCTGGTTGCCGCGGATCACATCCATGATCAACCGCTCATAGGCATCGGGGAAATCGGCGCTGTCAGGCCCGAGCGCCTCGGCAAAGGTCATGTCCAGCGGCACATCGATCAGACGCATGCCCCCCGGTCCCGGCTCCTTGATGGTCACGCCCAACTCGATCCCCTCATTGGGCTGCAGCTTGATCGTCAGGATATTGCGATGCCGCCCGGCCCCGGCGCCGAAAATCGAATGCGGCGCCTCCTTGAAGACCACCGCGATCTCGCTGGCGCGGTCCTTCAGGCGCTTGCCCGTGCGCAGATAGAACGGCGTGCCCGCCCATCGCCAGTTCGAGATATGCGCCTTGAGCGCCACGAAACTTTCCGTCCGGCTGTCGGGATTCTCGACCTGGGTGCAGTAATCGGGCTTGTCGCCCTCGGCCTGATACTGGCCGCGCACCACATTGTCCGGCGCCACCGGATCCAGCGCGCGGATCACTTTCAGCTTCTCGTCGCGCACCGCGTCCGGGTCGAACTTGGCGGGCGGCTCCATCGCGATCAGGCACAAGAGCTGCATCAGGTGATTTTGCATCATGTCGCGCATCGCACCGGCGCGGTCATAGTAATCGCCGCGCCCGCCGACACCCACGCTTTCGGCCACGGTGATCTGGATGTGATCGACATACTGGCTGTTCCACAATGGCTCGAACAGCATGTTGCCAAAGCGCACCGCCATCAGGTTCTGAACCGTTTCCTTGCCCAGATAATGATCGATGCGGTAAATCTGATGCTCTTGGAAATGCTGCGCCAGACCCCGGTTCAACGCCCGCGCACTGGCCAAATCGCGGCCAAAGGGCTTTTCCACCACGATCCGGCTGTCGTGATCGGCCATGCCGTAATCATGCAGCCTCTGGGCCAGATCACCGAACAGGCCCGGCCCGACCGAGAAATAGAACGCCCGGATGCGCCCGGCGCTCACCTCGCCCGCCAGCTTGTCCCAGCCCGCCGTGCCCTTGGCATCCAGCGCAACATAGCTCAGCCGCCCCAGAAACTCCTCCAGCGCGGCGCTGTCACTGGCCGCCTGCGGGTCGAACTCCTCGATCGCCGCGCGCACGAAACCGCGATAGGCCTCCGCGTCCATATCCGAGCGTGCCGCCCCGATCACCCTCGAGCTTTCGCCCATCTGCCCGGCCTGAAACCTGCGGAACAGCGCCGGCAGGATCTTGCGCCGTGCCAGATCGCCCGTGCCGCCGAAGACCACAAGATCGAACGGATCGACCGGGATGACGCGCGATACCATTGGACCCCTCCTGCCGCTGTGCGGCCAGTCGATGTTAGCGTTAACAGGCACCGTTTAACTCCCGAACCGGTTGAAGTCTACCACGCACACCCGCGTTCACAATGGCGTCAAAGCGGGTGCGCCCGGTTTCTTTCGTCGCCACACTGGGTTAGCACCATGAGCACCAAAGGTAACGGATCGAATACATGATGGACGTCAGTCTCCCGCAGGCCAATTCCGGCAAGTTTCAGGACCCCGCGCGCACCGCGGACGGGCAACCACGGGCGACGGTGCCGCTGTCCCATCCTGAAACGCTCTGGTTCAACACCGGCACGCTGTGCAACATCACTTGCGCCAATTGTTACATCGAAAGCTCTCCCACCAATGACCGGCTGGTCTATATCACCGCCGACGAGGTGATCGACTACCTCGACCAGATCGCCGAACGCGGCTGGCCGATCCGGGAAATCGGCTTCACCGGCGGCGAGCCATTCATGAACCCCGAGATGATCTCGATGACCCGCGCGTGCCTCGAACGCGGCTACGAGGTGCTGATCCTCACCAACGCCATGCGCCCGATGATGCGCAAAAGCGTCAAGGCCGGACTGCTGGATCTGGCCAAGACATGGCGCGACACGCTCACATTGCGCATTTCGGTCGATCACTGGTCCCAGGAGCGTCACGACGAAGAACGCGGAAAAGACGCGTTCAAGCGCACCATCGAGGGCATGTGCTGGCTGCGCGATGCGGGCATTCGCATGGCGGTCGCGGGCCGCACCGTCTGGGGCGAAACCGACGCGGCCTCGCGCGCGGGCTACGCCGCGCTTTACAAGACGCATGGCTTCGATATCGACGCCCATGACCCCGGCCAGACCGTGCTTTTCCCCGAAATGGACGACAGCGTCGAAGTGCCCGAAATCACCACCGCCTGCTGGGATATCCTCGGCAAAACACCCGACAGCGTGATGTGCGCCTCCTCGCGCATGGTGGTCAAGCGGCGGGGGGCAGCAAAACCCGCGGTGCTGGCCTGCACGCTTCTGCCCTATGCGCCCGAATTCGAGCTGGGCGCCACCCTGGCCGAGGCCGAACGCGACGTGGCACTCAACCATCCGCATTGCGCCAAGTTCTGCGTCTTGGGCGGCGCCAGCTGTTCGGGGTGATCGCGCCATCATATGGCATCTGCCGTGGACAGGCCATCTTGCCGCTCCCGGCATACCGCCCCATATAGGCACCATGATCCGTTTCACGCCCATCCTGCTGGCCATTCTCTACGCGGTCGTCATGTACCGGTTCTCGGTCTGGCGCACCCGGCGTGAACTTGACGCGCGCTCGACGGAACTGGCCGATCCGCGCCTCAAGCAGATGACCGACAGGCTGGCCAACGCCCTCGATGTGCCGCGCATTCGTGTGCATATCTATGAAATCGACCCGGTCAATGGCCTCGCCGCCCCTGACGGGCGCATCTTCATCACCCGCGGCTTCTATCGCAAGTTCCAGAATGGCGAGGTCAGCGCCGAAGAGCTTGCCTCGGTCATCGCGCATGAGCTGGGCCATGTGGCGCTTGGCCATACGCGTCGCCGGATGATCGACTTTTCGGGGCAGAACGCCCTGCGCACGGCGATGGCGATGATCTTGTCGAAGTTTCTGCCCGGAATCGGCATCTGGATCGCCAACGGGCTGACCACGCTTCTGGCCGCGCGCCTCTCGCGCGGCGATGAATACGAGGCCGACGCCTATGCCGCCGCCCTGCTCACCAAGGCCCAGATCGGCACCGAAGCGCAGAAATCGCTGTTTCGCAAGCTCGAAGCTCTGACCGAAGCCCGCGCCGGTGCGGTGCCCGCATGGCTGATGAGCCACCCCAAGACCGAAGAGCGCATCACGGCGATCGAAAAACTCGAAGCGAAATGGGCGATCGAGGGCTGAGCATATACATCCCACGCCTGTCTTGGATTTTTCGCAGAAAAATCCCCCCACCCCAAAACCCAGATTTTTCGCAGAAAAATCTCAGCCCGCCGCAACCGCTTTCGCCAAACGCGGCAGGCGCGCTTTTTTCAGCAGCGCGCGCATCTCCCATGTCCTGCCCGAGAGCCGGTTGGCCTCGGCCAGAACCTCATCGGCCACCGCCTGCACCAGATCGGGTTGCGCCTGCCAGATGCCGTGCAGGAAACTGTCCGGATCGGCGCGGCTGATGCCCTCGTCGGCCAGCACGTTGCGCGGAAAATCCTTGACGTTCAGCGTCACGATCACATCCGCCGATCCCGCAACCGCCGCCGCCAGAACATGAATATCCGCCGCATCCGGCAGCCAGAGCCGCGCCTCCAGTGACATCGGATAGCTGACTTCGGCCTCGGGCCAGCTCGCTGCCAGCATCGCCGCCTCGGCGCGCGCCTGTTCTGCCCCTTGGACCCCGAGTTTTTCCGCCGCGCGCAGCCATTCGCCAACGATCCGCCCGGACCAGAGCGGCGTGTAAACACCCCGCGCCGCGACCCCCAGAAGCATCTGGCGCATCACCGTGGGATAGATCACGCAGGTATCCAGTACGACCTTCATCACAGCCGGAAGAACAACGCCTTGAGGTAGCCCGATTCCGCCAGTTGCGGATGCAGCGGATGATCCGGCCCCGCAAATCCGGTATGCACAAGCTGCCCCTCGCGTCCCGCCCGCCCGATGCCGCGCACGCAAGCCCCCCGGAACTTGCCCAGATCGGCCGCGTGCGAGCATGAGCACAGCCCCAGGAACCCGCCCTCTTCGACCAGCACCGCCGCCATCCGCGCGACGCGCTCATAGGCGCGCAATCCCGCCTCCAATGCCTTTTTCGACGGCGCGAAAGCGGGCGGATCGCAGATCACCACGTCAAATCGCGCGCCCTCCTCGGCCAGGGCCGCCAGCACATCGAACGCATCGCCCCGGCGCGTGGCAAACCGCGCCTCAAGCCCGCTCCGGCGCGCGCCCTCTTCCGCCAGCGTCAGCGCCGGGGCCGAGCCATCGACCGCCAGCGCGCGGGCCGCCCCGCCTGCAAGCGCCGCGAGCGCAAAGCCCCCCACATGCGAAAACACATCGAGCACCTTCGCCCCCCGGCTCAACCCCGCGGCAAAGGCATGGTTCGGACGCTGATCGAAGAACAGACCGGTTTTCTGCCCGCCCTCCAGATCGGCCATGTAGAGCGCCCCGTTCATCGGCACCGCCACCGGCGCACCGGGCGCCGTGCCGATCTCGACCCGGCTCACATCGTCGAGGCCCTCAAGCCCCCTCGCCCGTCCGCCCGCATTCTTCAGAACGGTGCTGACGCCGGTCACCTCGCTCAGCGCCGCCACCAGCGCCGGCAGATGCACCTCCGCCCATGCCGCATTGGGCTGGATCACCGCGATATCGCCGAATCGGTCGATCACCACCCCCGGCAGACCATCCGCTTCGGCATGGACCAGCCGGTAGAACGGCGCATCATAAAGCCGCTCGCGCAAGGCCAGCGCCCGCACCAGCCGCGCGCGCAGCCAGCCCTCGTCGATCCGGGCGCGACTGTCGCGATCCAGCACCCGCGCCATGATCCGCGAGCCGGGATTCACCGCGACCAGCGCGATCGGCGTGCGCTCGGCATCCTCCAGCACCGCGATCGTGCCCGGCGCCAGCGACCGGCTGCGCCGGTCGGTCACCAGCTCATTGTCATAGATCCAGGGAAATCCGTGCCTCACGGCACGGGCGGCCTGCGCCTTGGGTTTCAGGCGCACAACAGGATAAGGGGACAGCGTCATGCTGTCCCCATAAGCCCTTTGCGCGTCCTGGAAAAGATCAGAGTTGACCGCTCAGGCCACCCAACCACAGATTGGCCGCAACATAACCGTCCGGACCGCTCAGTTCCTGCCGGATCACATTGGCCAGATGATCGGTGATGCGCACCTTCTGGGTCTGGCCGATGCGGTCCGCCTCGATCGCGGCCTGCCCGCCAAAGCCCCGCAGATTCGCCTTGATCAGCTCCGGCTTGCCGACAAGCGCACCGGTCTCGGCATGGCGCAGTTGCATGACGAAATGCAACCCGTGCATGCCCCCCACGGTATAGCGGGCCTTTTCGGTCAGCGCATGAAAGCGCGCAACCTCGACCTCGACCACCACGGGAAGATGCCCCGAGGTCATCGTCGCCGTTCCGCGCTGCAGCGCCTCCTCGAAGATCGCCTTCACCTGCTCGTAACGGTTGCCCGGCGGATCGCCACGCCACACGATGTCACCCGCCGGCAGATAGGCATTGGCCTCGGACACCCTGAGCGTTTCAGGGACCGAAACCCTGATATCGCGCACATCGACACTGACCGCCGGCGCCTCGAGGCTACCGACCTCCAAAGGCGCGTTCCGCGTCGCCGTTTCAATCGAGGCACATCCCGAGACAGTCAGTCCCAGCAGAAGCACCGAAAACATACGAATTGCTACCATTTCTTCCTCCTGAGCGCTTTTCGCCCTGCGTTATCCAGGATGAAGATGACCGGGAATTAGGGCTGAAATTCGTCAGCTCTGGCGTTTTTGCGTGATGAAATGGCGGCGCAATCGGCCAATTGGGCCTGAAATGCCCTCAAAACGCCACGTTATGACGCACTCTTGGCCCGTTAAACCCGGCTTTTGCCGCAGCACTCAGGACTTCGGGTCACGGTCGCGCGCACGCCAGCCGCCGCGCCGCCGCGCCGGCCCCGCCGAGGCAAGCCCGTCTTGCAGCACACGCGTCATCGGATGCTCCGGCGCATCCTGCCCGTAGCGCTCCAGCATCGCGCCGATCGCCTGCGCCTGATCGGTGTCATGCGGCAGCGACAGCGCCCAATCCAGAAAGATCGAGCGGCATTCCGGCGGCCCGATCCCGTCGATATGGTATGCCTCCCGGATGAGGCCCTTGTGGTCCATCGGATCGCGCTTCATCTCACTTCTCCCCTGACGGCTCGCTCAGCGCCCTGTCGATGACCTGTGCTGCCTCGCCTGCGGCAGCCTCCAGATCGGCCTGCAGATCGGCCAGCGTCTCGTGGCCGGTTTCTCGCAGCACGAAAGCCGTGCCCCCCTCACCGATCCTGCCCGGATCAAGCGGGCGGTCGCTCAGCAGCTTGGACGCCTGCAACACACGCCAGAAAAGCCCGTATGCCCGCAAAAGCGCATGGCCGCCCGCGTCATCCAGCCAGCCGATCGCGACACCGGCGGCCACACCCGCCGCGACGCTGCGCTGCGTTTCGCCGGCCATCAGGCTGCCCGCCTGCGCGATAAGCTCGATCTCCTGCAACCGCCCCGACCCCAGCTTGGGATCCCACGGACCCTCGGGCCGCTTGGCATCGGCGACCCGGGCGCGCATCGCCGCGGCCTCCCGGATGACACTCTCCGTCTTGCCCTTCTCGGCCAAAAGCGCCGCGCGGAACGTCTCGACATCCTCGGCAAGATCCTGCGGCCCCGCGATCACCCGCGCACGGGTCAGCGCCAGATGCTCCCAGACCCAGGCTTCGGTCTGCTGATAATCGCGAAACGCGCTCCAGCCCGTCGCCACCGGCCCCTGATTGCCCGAGGGACGCAGCCGCATGTCCACCTCGTAAAGCTTGCCTTCCGCCATCGGCGCGGTCAGCGCGGTAATCATCGCCTGTGTCAGCCGCGCGTAATAGGTCCGTGTCGCCAGCGGCCTGCGCCCCTCCGAGCCTTCGACCCCGTCCGCATCATAGATCACGATCAGATCCAGATCGGATTCGGCATTCAGCCGCTCGGCGCCAAGCGATCCCATTCCCAGCACCACAGCGCCGCGCCCCGGCCAATCGCCGTGCTTTTGCGCGAACTGCGCCCGCACGACGGGCCAGAGCGCCCCGATCACGGCCCCTGCCAGATCGGCATATTGCAGCCCCGCCGCATCCGCATCCACCAGCCCCCGCAGATGGTGGACGCCCACCCGGAAATGCCATTCCTTTTTCCAGCGCCTTGCCGCATCCAGCTTGCGCTCGTAATCGTCCTCGGCCTGCAGGCGCGCCGTCAGATCCGCCTCCAGCGCCGCGCGCCCCGGCCATGCGGCAAAGAAATCCCCCGCGATCACCGCATCGAACACCCCCGCATGACGCGACAGATGCCCCGCCAGCTTGGGCGAGGTGCCCGCGATATCCACCAGCAGATCGACAAGCTGCGGATTGGCCTCGAAGAGCGAAAACACCTGCACCCCCGCAGGCAGACCCGCCAGAAACCCGTCAAAGGCCAGCAACGCCTCTTGCGGATGGGCCGTGCCTGCCAGACGCGTCAGGATATCGGGCTTGAGCCTGCGGAATATCTCCCCCGCCCGCTGCGAGCGCAGCGCCGGATAGGACGGCCAGCGCCCGATGATCTCGTCGTCGAACAGCGCGTCGGCCTCCTGCGACACAGGCTCGGGGCCCTCGGGAGCGAAAAACCCCTCGATCAGCTCGTGGACCTCGTTCAAACGCTCCAGCAATTCGGCCTGCAATCCGGACGTGTCGCGCCCCATGAAGGCCGCCAGCCGGTCGAACTCGTCCTGCGACTGCGGCAGATCATGGGTCTGCGCATCGCGCAGCATCTGCAACCGGTGCTCGACCTCGCGATGAAACCGGTAATGCGCGGTCAGCACATCGGCCGCATCCCTTGGCACCCAGCCCTTTTCAGCCAGCCGGGCCAGCCCCTCGACCGTGCCGCGCACCCTCAGATCCGGGTCGCGCCCGCCGGCGATGATCTGGCGGGTCTGGGTAAAGAACTCGATCTCGCGGATGCCGCCGCGCCCCAGCTTCATGTTATGCCCTGGCAAGGTCAGCCGCCCGCCAAGCCCCTTGTGCTCGCGAATGCGCAGCCGCATGTTGTGCGCGTCCTCGATCGCGGCGAAATCCAGATGCTTGCGCCATACGAAAGGCCGCAGCACCTCGAGAAACCGCGCCCCCGCCTCCAGATCGCCCGCGCAGGGCCGCGCCTTGATATAGGCCGCGCGCTCCCATGTGCGCCCCAGACTTTCGTAATAGGTCTCGGCGGCGGCCATCGCCATGCAAACGGGCGTGACACTCGGATCGGGACGCAGCCGCAGATCGGTGCGAAACACATAGCCCTCGGCGGTGCGGTCGTTCAGCATCGCCGCCATCTTGCGCGTGGCCCTCACGAACGAGGCGCGCGCCTCGTGGTAGTCGCCTTCGGAAAACCCCGTCTCGTCGAACAGGCAGATCAGGTCGATATCCGAGCTGTAATTCAGCTCCCCCGCCCCCATCTTGCCCATCGCCAGCGCCACCATGCCGCCCGCCGCCCGCAGATCGTCCTCGGTCTTGCCGGGCAACTTGCCGCGCCGGATCTCGGCGCCGACACAGGCTTTCATCGCCAGATCGCAGGCCAGATCGGCAAAATCCGTCAGCCGCCCCGTCACCTCCTCGAGCGGCCAGACACCGGCCAGATCGGCCAACCCGATCATCAGCGCCACCCGCCGCTTGCCCTGTCTCAACGCGCCGGGCAAGAGGTCAGGCGCCGTGTCGCGCAAGCTGTCGCGCAGCGCATCCAGCGCCACCTCCGGCGCCTCCAGCGCCTCGGGCAGCCAATCGCGCTCGGCCTCAGCCAGCGACTTCAGATACGGGCTGCACCCCGCCGCCCCCTCGACCAGATCGGCAAGCGGCGCAGAAAGCCCCGGAAACAGCGCGCGCGCCTCGGCCCCCTGTTCGGGGTCATGGGCGCGGGGAAGGCGGGTGATGCGAGCGGCGAAATCCATGCCTCAGTGATACAACCCCGCCGCACCGGGTCAATGGGGTGTCACCTGCGCATGTCTTGGGGCTGGCAATTCGGCGCGCCCCTTGGAATAGTGCCCCGAAAAACAGGACACCCCACATGAGCAAAAGCCTCAAACGCGTGACCCAGGCCCTGCTGGACGCCGGCTGCACCGCCCTGCCCGTCGAAGTGGGTCAGGCCACCACCGCGCAGATGGCCGCCGATCTGGTGGGCTGCGCGCTCGACCAGATCGCCAAGTCGATCATCTTTCGTGGCGAGATGTCGGGCGAGGCGGTGCTCTTCATCACCGCCGGCGGCAATCAGGTCGAGGCCGACCGCGCCTCGACCCTTGCGGGCGAGCCTCTGGGCAAGGCCGATGCCGGGCTGATCCGGGCTCAGACCGGCTTCGCCATCGGCGGCGTATCGCCCGTGGGCCACCTGACACCGCCACGCGCCTTTTTCGATCCGCGCCTCGACGATTTCGAACAGGTCTGGGCCGCCGCCGGCACACCGCGCCACGTGTTCCGAATAGCCCCTGCCGAATTGCTGCGCATCTCGGGCGCGCAGCGCGCGGCCTTCACGACCTCTGCGGCACCGTTCTAGGCCGCCAGCGCCACGGGGGCGATCAACGCCATCGCCGCCTTTCACCACAAAACCCGGGCGCTTTCGGCGTCGCGGGTCTTCCGCAGGGGCACCCCACGCCTTATATCCCCGCCATCATGACCGAGTATTCCTGGCATATCCCCGACCCCGTCACGCAGCCCGAGTTTTATCGGGATGTGCCCCTCAAGCGCCTGATTGCCTGGATCGTGGACACGATCCTGATCCTGTTGATCTGCCTTGCGATTCTGCCCTTCACCGCCTTCACCGGCCTGCTGTTCTTTCCGGCGCTGCTGCTGTTCGTCGGCTTCGGCTACCGCGTGGTGACCATCGCGCGTGGATCGGCGACATGGGGCATGCGGCTGGTGGCGATCGAATTTCGCACGCTGGATGGTCGGCGATTCGACCTGACACTCGCTTTCCTGCACACGCTTGGCCTAACATTCTCCTTCGCCCTGCCGTTTCTTCAGGTGATTTCCGTGGTGCTCATGCTGACCACAGCACGCGCTCAGGGCCTGACAGATCACGTGCTCGGCACGGTCGCCCTGAACCGTCGCGCCACAAATTGACAACTCGTCTTTACCCCCTTGGCGCAAGCTATCGGGCTTGATACCGTGCCCTCCGGAAGGATAGACACCCGCGATGCGCCATACGCTGCCGATAGCGCCCCAATTCTACGTGACGGCCCCGCAGCCCTGCCCCTATCTCGAGGGGCGGATGGAACGCAAATTGTTCACCGCACTGCAAGGCGAAGGCGCTCAACGGCTCAATGACAGCCTGTCGAAACAGGGGTTTCGTCGCTCGCAGAACGTGCTCTACCGGCCCGCCTGCGCGGAATGCTCCGCCTGCCTCTCGGCACGGGTGAACGTGGCCGATTTCTCCATGTCGCGCAGCCAGCGCCGCACCTGGAATCGCAATGCCGGGCTCGAACGCCGCGCCACCTCGCCCTGGGCCACCGAAGAACAGTACAATCTCTTTCGCCGCTATCTCGAACACCGGCACGCCGATGGCGGCATGGCCGATATGGACACGTTCGAATTCGCCGCCATGATCGAGGAAACGCCGATCCGGACCCGTGTCGTGGAGTATACCGACACCGAAACCGGCGATCTGGTGGCCGTCTGCCTGACCGACGTGCTCGATGACGGGGTCAGCATGGTCTATTCCTTTTACGACCCCTCGCGCCCGCGCGCGAGCCTCGGCACCTATCTCATCCTCGATCATATCGAGATTGCCCGCGAAAACGGCCTGCCCCATGTCTATCTCGGCTATTGGGTGCCCGGCAGCCCCAAGATGGGCTACAAGGCCGCCTTCACCGGGCTCGAGATCTATGTGAACGGCGCGTGGGAGCGGATGCGCTCGCCCGAAGAATACAGCGCGCAACTCCACCCTCTCTCGAACGATCCGATCTCCGAACAGGTGGCCAATATCTCGCTGCCCGACGGCAAGCCGCTGCGCGCGCGCTGATCGCTGCGGATCAGGCGCGCCGCCGCATCCCCGCCAGCACGGCGGCGAACCCCACCAGCAGAACCGCGACGCAGATCACCAGAAGCTGCTCGTATTTATGCGCCTCAGGCAGCAGCGCCGCCACCAGCGCGGTCTCGCGCGCGAAATAGGCCAGCGCCCCCAGCATCGCCGCCGCAAAAGCGGCCAGATACGCCCAAAGCGCCACATCCCGGCCCATCACCAGCCCGACCACCAGAACCGGCGTCAGGAACATGCTCGCCGTGCCGCTCACCGCGACCGCATCGAACAGCGTCTGGTTGCCCCACAGCGTCAGCACCGTGCCCAGCGCCATGAACACCACCATCGCCAGACGCCCCCCGGTCAGGCTGCGTGGCACGAGCCGCAGCTCATCCACCACCAGCCGCGCCGCCGAGGCCAGCGCCGAATCGAGCGTGCTCAGCGCACTGATCAGCAGCGACACCAGCAGCGCGCCGAACACCCAAGGCGGGAACATGCCCGCCCATGTCCCCAACAGCTCGCCCTCATATGCCGCGCCCACCAGCCCCGCCTGCACCCCGAAAAGGCCAAACGCGATGATGCAGAGCGACGAGATCCAGAACGCATGCAGGAACGACGCCCGCGTCGTGGCCCGGTCCGCAATAAAGCCGCGATCCATCATCACCGGATCATGCGCCGGATAGGAAAACACCTGCAAAAACGCCACCAGCAGCAGAACCTGCCCGTTCCACGCCCCCGCCGTGCCGGGTGCCGTCAGCACCGCGCCCAGATCGAACTCGGGACTGGTCAGCAGCGCCACGAAGGCCGCCGCGAAAACCCCAAGAAACACGATCATCTGCAACACATCCGTGCGCAGCGACGCGCTCAAGCCCCCCCATGCGCTATAGGCCAGCCCCAGCACCGCCACCGCAAGGATCGCCAGCGTGTCGGCCCCCGCCGATGCGGGCAGCGCGGCGCCAAAGATCAGCCCCACCACCAGCAGGTTGGCAAACACCTCCGACAAGAGCCGCAGCGCGATCACCAGATTGTAGCACCCCGTGCCCGCCGCCCCGAAACGCGCCTCCAGCCAGTCCTGCACCGACCCCGCGCCGCCCTCGCGCAAGCGGCCCACGATGAACCCGCCCGTCAGGAACGACCCGTAATAGGCCGCATAGGCAAGAACGCCCCAGATGCCATAGAAATAGCCAAGGATCGCGGCATTCATCAGCGACCGGGCGAAAATCCATGTGGTGACCTGACTGAGCACCAGGGTCCACAGCCCCGGCGCGCGCCCCTCGACACTGGTGCCTCCGAAAAACCCCTCGATCGTGGCGCGGCGCGGCGCCACCACGAGGCTGGCGAGGATAACACCGCCGAACACGGCGATCACTGTCAGTGTCTGCATGAAAACGGGCCCTTTGATCCTGATATGTCACAGGGGTATCCCGCGCCCGCCGCCCGCGCCAGCCGCCGCAAGCTGCGAAAACGCAAACGTGAACCCCGGTGACGCGGCGCGCGCACCGGTGTTAAAGCGTGGCGTTCACCCCGCCGCCATCCAGCAGGATGTTCTGCCCGATGATGAACCCCGCATGCTGGCTGCACAGGAACGCACAGGCCGCGCCGAACTCTTCCTTGGTGCCATAGCGCCCCACAGGCAGCGTGGCCGCGCGCTTCGCGCGCGCCTCCTCAAGGCTCAGCCCCTCTCGTTCGGCCACACCGCGATCCAGCGCATCGGCCCGGTCCGTGGCATGAATGCCCGGCAACAGGTTGTTGATCGTGACCCCCTTGCCCGCTACCTGCCGCGCGGTGCCGGCCACATAACCCGTAAGGCCCGCGCGCGCCGAATTCGACAGGCCCAGCACCGCGATGGGCGCCTTCACCGATTGCGAGGTGATGTTGACCACCCGGCCCCAGCCGCGCTCCATCATGCCCGGCACCAGCGCCTTGATCAGCGCGATCGGCGTCAGCATGTTGGCATCCAGCGCCTTGATGAAATCCTCGCGCTCCCAGTCGGTCCACATGCCCGGCGGTGGCCCCCCGGCGTTGTTCACCAGAATATCCGCCGCTCCCGCCGCCTCGATCACCTGCGCCTGACCCTCCTCGGTGGTCACATCGCAGGCCACCGTGGTGACCTGCACGCCAAATTCGTCGCGGATCGCCTGCGCCTCTGCCTCCAGCGCCTCGGCGCCGCGCGCGTTCATCACCAGATCCACACCCGCCTCGGCCAGCGCCCTTGCGCATCCCAGCCCAAGCCCTTTCGACGACGCGCAGACCAGCGCGCGCTTGCCCTTCAGCCCAAGGTCCATGTCGATCCTCCCGATATAATGCCGTTATTCTCCGGCCGCCTGCATAGCACCGCGCGCCCCGCATTGACCAGCCACACGTCAGGGCGTTGACCCCACGCCCCCATCAGCCTATTTTCAACGCCTCAGCGGCCGCGCAAAACCGGGCGCCTCACCAGTACGATCATCATGTCCAACAGTTCCCTGAAGCCCGCGCAATCCATCCCCGTCTACAAGGCCCGCGACTTCACCGTCGTCAACGGGGCCAATCTGGGTGATCCGATCTCCTTCGCGGCCGAGCTCGATCTCGACGACACCTATGAGCTGAACAAGACCGCGCAGCCCTACCGCCTGTCGGTGCTGGCCCATGACGATGGCCGCTTCACCATCGCCGAGAACACCACCACCGGACAGCCCGGCGCGCCGCTGCATCTTGATTCCTGTCTCACGCTGATGTCCGCCTCGGGCCAGACCAGCGAACTGCTGGTGCTGGTGGAAACCGACGATGCCGGCAATGTCGCGGGCGTCTATGCACTGCCTCTGGCGCAACTGACCCCGCGCACCGGCTATGCGCTCGTGGGCATCGACCGCGACAACCCGCGCCAGAAATTCGCCGAAGTGGCCTGCGTGTCCTTCTCGCGTGGCACCCATATCACGCTGGCCTCGGGCCGCCAGGCCCCGATCGAGACGCTCAAGGTGGGCGACATGGTCCTCACCCGCGACGACGGCCCCCAAGCGGTGCGCTGGATCGGGCATTCGACCGTGCGCGCCGTGGGCGACTTCGCCCCGATCCGCATCAAGGCGGGCACGCTGCACAACGAAAACGACCTCCTGCTCAGCCCCGATCACCGCCTGTTCATCTACCAGCGCTCCGACGCTCTCGGCGCGGGCCGGGCCGAATTGCTGGTGCGGGCGCGCTATCTGGTCAATGGCGACACCGTGGTGCACGAAGACGGCGGCTTCATCGACTATTTCCAGCTGCTCTTCGACGAGCATCAGATCATCTATGCCGAAGGCATCGCTGCCGAAACCCTGCTGGTCGATACCCGAACCCGCCCGGCCCTGCCCGACGATCTGTGCGAGGCTCTGGCCAATTCGCTCACCGGCCACGGTCCGCGCGCCCATCTCGACTTCGAGGTGAGCGAGAAACTTCTCGACCATCCCGACGCCGCCGCCATCCTGCGCCGCGCCTCCACGCGCTGATCCTTCGGCTCTTACGCGCGGCACTGGCGTATTGCACCGCCTCCCGCGCGCCTCTATATGCGCATCCATGCTGGACATGACCCCCAACCGCCCCGATCTGCCGCCCGAAATCGCGCGGCGCCGCACCTTCGCGATCATCTCGCATCCCGATGCGGGCAAGACGACCCTGACCGAGAAATTCCTGCTCTATGGCGGTGCGATCCAGATGGCCGGGCAAGTGCGCGCCAAGGGCGAGGCCCGCCGCACGCGCTCGGATTTCATGCAGATGGAAAAGGACCGGGGCATTTCCGTTTCGGCCTCGGCCATGTCCTTCGATTTCAGCGGCTTCCGCTTCAATCTGGTGGACACGCCCGGTCACTCGGATTTCTCCGAAGACACCTATCGCACGCTCACCGCGGTGGATGCCGCCGTCATGGTGATCGACGGCGCCAAGGGCGTCGAAAGCCAGACGCGCAAGCTTTTCGAAGTGTGCCGCCTGCGCGATCTGCCGATCCTGACCTTCTGCAACAAGATGGACCGCGAAAGCCGCGAGACCTTCGACATCATCGACGAAATTCAGGAAAACCTCGCCATCGACGTGACCCCAGCCTCGTGGCCGATCGGCAAGGGCCGCGATTTCATCGGCTGTTACGACATGCTCAACGACCGGCTGGAACTGATGGACCGCGCCGACCGCAACAAGGTGGCCGAAAGCATCAAGATCAACGGTCTGGACGATCCCGCCCTGGCCAAGCATGTGCCCGCCGACCTGATCGGCCAGCTGCGCGAAGAGGTCGAGATGGCCCGCGAACTGCTGCCCGCCCTCGACCCGCAATCGGTGCTCGAAGGGCATATGACCCCGATCTGGTTCGGCTCCGCGATCAACTCCTTCGGCGTCAAGGAACTGATGGACGGGATCGGCACCTATGGCCCCGAACCACAGCCGCAATCCGCCGAACCGCGCCAGATCGCCCCCGAGGAAACCAACGTCACCGGCTTCGTCTTCAAGGTTCAGGCCAATATGGACCCCAAGCACCGTGACCGCGTCGCCTTTGTCCGCCTTGCCTCGGGCCATTTCCGGCGCGGCATGAAACTGACCCATGTGCGCTCGAAAAAGCCGATGACCGTATCGGCCCCGGTGCTGTTTCTCGCCTCCGACCGCGAACTGGCCGAAGAGGCATGGGCAGGCGATATCATCGGCATTCCCAACCACGGCCAATTGCGCATCGGCGACACCCTGACCGAAGGCGAAAGCCTCCGCGTCACCGGGATTCCGTCCTTTGCGCCGGAACTCCTGCAGACCTGCCGCGCGGGCGACCCGATGAAGGCCAAGCATCTTGAAAAGGCCCTCATGCAATTCGCCGAGGAAGGCGCCGCCAAGGTGTTCAAACCCTCCTTCGGCTCGGGCTTTATCGTCGGTGTGGTGGGCGCGCTGCAATTCGAGGTTCTGGGCAGCCGGATCGAGCTTGAATACGGCCTGCCCGTGCGCTTCGAGCCGTCGCAATTCACCTCCGCCCGGTGGGTCGCAGGCCCGCGCGACAAGGTCGACGCCTTCGCCGCCGCCAACAAGAGACATATCGCCCACGATCATGACGGCGACATCGTTTACCTCACGCGCCTGCAATGGGACATCGACCGCATCGAACGCGATCACCCCGACGTTAAACTGCAGGCAACCAAGGAAATGATGGCCTGACTTCAGCCGATCGCACCGCGGCTTGCGCATCGCGAAACGCGACCGGCAGGGCGCATCGCTGATCTCGATGACGACAGTTTGAAACTGCGACAGCGATCTCGCGACTTGCGTGATCCGCGAATCGCTGTAAGCTTAAGGTGCATTTTTAACGATTACACTTTTAGGGAGTACGCGTAATGAGTATCCACTCTATTGTCTCATCCGGCGTTATCGCCACGATCCTTTCCACCACAGCAGCCCTTGCAACCACGGTCAGCACCGCCACGGTGACATCCGCCAATCAAGGATGCTGCGATCCCGTCACCATCACGACCGATACGCAAACCGTGTCCGATGGCACCGCGACGGCAACGCTCGGCGCCAGCAGCGCCATCCAGAACGCCGACGGCACATCCGCGGTCAGCGCGGTGATCGATCCCTTCAGCCGCAACAGCGGCTCCACGCGGGTCACCTCCGAAGCACAGCTCGATTTCAGCGAAACCAACGCCACCAACGGCACCCGGACCTATACGCTCGACTTCACCCTGTCGGGCCTGTCCACCGAAATCTCGACCAGCCGCCAATACGGCGCGAACCTGACAAACCCCTTCGCCAACCCGGATCCCGGCGTTGTCGACACCGAAAGCGCCTATACCGCCGCGTCCTTCGAATACGCGATCCAGATCAACGGCACCGAAATCTTCAACGCCCGTGCCGACGTGCTGGGGCTGGCCACCTTCAACGCCTCCTTCGATCTGGTCCAGACCTACATCTTCGACAACGTCCAGAACTTCACCCCCTCGATCACCCCGCTCGGCCTCGGCGGCGGCTTCATCGAAGCCTTCGAATTCTCGGTCGATGATTTATCCGGCAGCATCGCCCTCGGGGATTTCGGCGCCGGCGAAACATTCGACATCACCTCGACCCTGACCGCCCGCGCCTTTGCCACGAATTTCGAAGGTGAAAACGCCGTGGGCGCCTTCGTGCAGGACCCGATCACGATCTCCAGCTTCGGCCTGAGGTCCCAACCCACCGTTTCGGCCCCGATCCCGCTTCCCGCCGCAGGCTGGCTCCTGCTCGGCGCGCTTGGCGGGCTGGCCGCAATGAAACGGCGCAAGACCGTCTGAGAACCCAAGCTGGACTCTTGCGTCAAAGCCCCCGGCCCCCCGGGGGCTTTCATTTTGCATTCAGCACCTTGCGCCCCGCCCCGCCCCGCCGCATCCTGTCGCCATGAGCACGCCCACATGGGGCCTTGTCGCAACGATCAAGGCCGACACCACCGCGATCCTGAATTTCGCCGCCCATCATCTCGATCTGGGCGCGCACCGTGTGCATGTCTATCTCGACGCCCCCGCCCCCGACGCCTTCGCCGCCCTCAAGGCGCATCCCAAATGCCGCGTGACGCTCTGCGACGCCACCTATTGGGACCGTCGCGGCAAGCGCCCCGACACCCATCAGCCGCGCCAGTCGATCAACGCCACCCATTGCCTGCAAAAGCGCCCTCAGGTCGACTGGCTCGCCCATATCGACGTGGACGAGTTCCTCTGGCCCTCCCGCCCCCTGCCGTCGCAACTCGCCGCCCTGCCGCCCGACGCGATCAGCGCCCGCATCCGCCCGCTCGAGGCGATGGCCCCCGATCCCTCCGATCCGCCGCCGCCCGGTGTCACCTGGTTCAAGGCCTGCGCGCCCTTCCCCGGTCAGCGCCGCAACGAAACGGCCGAGATCTATCCCACCTATGGCCCGCATCTGAACGGCGGCTTTCTCAGCCATGTGGCGGGCAAGATCTTCGTGCGCACCGACCGCCCCGATCTGAGCCTGCGTATCCACAACGCCTTCATCGACGGCGACAAGGACCCATCGCCCGCCACGCTCGACGAGACCGAGCTGTGCCACCTCCACGCCCCCGACTGGGACCGCTGGCGCGAGGCCTACCGCTTCCGGCTGGCGCAAGGCTCCTATCGCGCAGGGCTCAAACCGCCCCCCGCCTCCGGCCCCGAGGCGCTCACCATGAACGCGCTCTTTTCGCTTCTGGAAGAGGACCGGGGCGAGGCCGCCCTTGCCGATTTCTTCGCCGAGGTCTGCATCGCCACCCCAGATCTGCGCGCCCGGCTCGACGCATACGGCCATCTGCGCCGCATCGCGCTCGATCTTGACGCCAAACGCGCCCGCCATTTTCCCGACCACGGGTGACTGTTGCTATTTCGGCAACGATACCCATGTTCAAGGGCAGATTATCACCTAAATGACCGGCTCCATTGACCATACCCCCCAATATCCGGTAAACGCCGCTTCAAGGGTCACTGACGTGATGCGCCACGGGACCAGACGGGTCCGACCCTGACATGACGTGCGGGCCAGGATAGTGTCCGCAAACCACGGACACACATGACAAAATTTTCCGATCTCAATCTGAACCCCAAAGTCCTTAAAGCCGTCGAAGAAGCAGGCTACACAGATCCGACGCCCATTCAGGCCGGCGCGATCCCCCCTGCCCTCGAAGGCCGTGACATCCTCGGCATCGCCCAGACGGGCACCGGCAAGACCGCCAGCTTCACCCTGCCCATGCTATCGCTGCTGGCGCGGGGCCGGGCACGGGCGCGCATGCCGCGCAGCCTTGTGCTCTGCCCGACGCGGGAACTGGCCGCACAGGTGGCCGAAAACTTCGACACCTATTCCAAGAACCTCAAGCTGACCAAGGCGCTGCTCATCGGCGGTGTCAGCTTCAAGGAACAGGACAAGCTGATCGACAAGGGCGTGGATGTTCTGATCTGCACCCCCGGTCGCCTGCTCGATCATTTCGAACGCGGCAAGCTCTTGCTGACCGGCGTTCAGATCATGGTCGTGGACGAGGCCGACCGCATGCTGGACATGGGCTTCATCCCCGATATCGAACGCATCTTCAGCCTGACGCCCTTCACCCGGCAAACCTTCTTCTTCTCGGCCACCATGGCGCCCGAGATCGAACGCATCACCAATACCTTCCTGCAAAACCCGGTGCGGATCGAAGTGGCGCGTCAGGCCACCGCCTCCGAGACGATCGAACAGGGCGTGGTCATGTTCAAGCCCTCGCGCCGCGAACGGGCCGACTCTGAAAAGCGCGACATCCTGCGCGCGCTCATCGACGCCGAGGGCGAGGCCTGCACCAACGCCATCGTCTTCTGCAACCGCAAGGTCGATGTGGATATCGTCTCCAAGTCGCTCAAGAAACACGGCTACGACGCCGCCCCGATCCATGGCGATCTCGATCAGTCGCAGCGCACCCGCACCCTTGACGGCTTCCGCGCGGGCGACCTGAAAATTCTCGTGGCCTCCGACGTGGCCGCGCGCGGGCTCGATGTGCCCTCGGTCAGCCACGTGTTCAACTACGACGTGCCCGGCCATGCCGAAGACTATGTGCACCGCATCGGTCGCACCGGCCGCGCCGGCCGGTCCGGCAAGGCGATGATGATCTCCGGTCCGCGCGACGAAAAGAACCTCGATGCGATCGAACGGCTGATCCAGAAACAGATCCCCCGGCTCGAAAACCCCGTTGCCGGCACCTCGCCCAGCGACGAGGACAGCGCCGCATCCCCCGATGCACGGCCCGAGGCCAAGTCCGACGACAAGCCCGCCCGCAGAAGCCGGAGCCGCACCTCGCGCTCCAAATCCGACAAGACCGACAAGGCACCTGCCCCGCAGGCCGACGTCGCCGAGGCGCCGCAGCAGCCTGAACCGGTTCAGGCCGCGCCCGAGCGCCCCTCCGAGCCGCGCCGCGACGACAGATCGCAAGACAGCGCGCGCTCCGGCTCTCGCCGCGGTGGCGGCGGCGGCAGCGGTGGTGGTCGTGGCAGGTCCGGCGGCGGCGGCAACGCGGTTGTCGGCATGGGCGATCACATGCCCAGCTTCATCGCTCTCAGCTTCGAGGAACGCCGCACCGATTGAGGCGCGCAGCTTCGCGCAGACTCAAGACACCGAATTGAAAAAACCTGCCTCCACCCCTCGGGCCAAGGCAGGTTTTTTTGGTGTTTGCGTACAAGATGGACACAATTTCCGGGATTGAAGCCCGGTTTCGTCCTGAACGCGCGTAGGTTTCGTACGGATCGTACGCCGCTACTCGGCCAAACGGCTGATCACCACGGTCACTTCCGGGCGCTTGCCGATCTCGTTCTGCGCCGATTGCCGCGCGATCTTGCGCAGCGCGTCTTCCAGCTTCTCGTCATCCGTCAGAACCTTCGCCCCGGCGCGTCCGAGAAACTGGCCAAGATCCTCTTCGAGCACATCCACAAGCGGCGCGCGGCTGTTGCCCGTCTCCGGCAAACCCTTGATTTCACACCAAGGTTCGCCCAACGGCTCATCCTCTTCATCAAGGATCACATTGACCGTGACATGCCCGTTCAGCGCCATGCGGATACGATCCCGCACGATCCCATCCAGCGCCCCGATCTTGACCGAGCCATCCAGATAGGTCCGGCCCGTCTCGACATAGTCGCAGATTTCCGCGCGGTTCCCCGTCAGGTCCACCATCGTTCCATTCACAGCAAGAACGCCCTGCATCCTCTTGGAATTGGCCAATTTTACGTGCTCGCGCAAATGCCGGTGCTCGCCATGCATCGGCACCACGATCTGTGGTTGCAGCAAGTCGTGCAGCTTTTCGAGGTCCGGTCGGTTGGCATGACCCGAGACGTGATACTTGCCGTCTGAGTCGTCCACAACATCGACGCCCATCTCACTGAATTGGTTCATGATTTTGATGACGCCGCGTTCATTTCCGGGGATCGTCTTGGATGAAAACAGGAACATGTCGCCCTCTTTCATCGACAGCCCCAGATAATTCCCCTGTGCCAGCTGCGCACTCGCCGCGCGCCGCTCACCCTGACTGCCGGTGACGATCAGCATCAGGTTTTCGCGCGGAATATCCTTTGCTTCTTCGGGACTTACGGTTTTCGGGAACGAGGTCAGAACCCCCGTTTCCACAGACGCCTCGATCATCCGCCGCATCGCGCGCCCCAAAAGACAGACCGAGCGTCCCGCCCGATCCGCCGCCTCGGCCAGCGTCTTGAGCCGTGCCACGTTGCTGGCAAAGGTGGTGGCCACCACCATCCCCTTGGCGCCCGCGATCAGGGCCTGGATATCCTCGGCCAGACTACTTTCAGAACGGCCCGCATGTGTATTGAAAACATTGGTAGAATCGCACATCAGCGCCTTGACGCCGGGCTTGGCCAGACTGGCCCAAAGCTCAGGATCGAACGGCTCGCCCACCACGGGGTTGGCGTCGATCTTGAAATCCCCCGAATGCACCACGCGGCCCTTGGGCGTGTCGATGACCAGCCCGGAACTCTCTGGAATCGAATGAGAAATCGGCACGAACCCCACCGTGAACGGTCCTACCTTGGTTACCTCGGGCCAGGGTGACACGACCCGCACGGCCTTTTCGGAATAGCCGAACTCTTCCATCTTGCGTCGCGCGATATTGGCCGTGAACGCCCGTGCATAGACCGGCGCGCCCAACTGCTCGTAAAAATGCGCCACCGCACCCACGTGATCTTCGTGCGCATGGGTGATGAAGACCGCCTCCAGCTGTTCACGTCGGTCCGCAAGCCATTGAATATCCGGGAAAATAAGGTCGACACCCGGCGAGCTGTCCATGTCCGGAAAGGTCACCCCCAGATCGACGAGGATCAACCTCTCCTTACCCTTCGGCCCATAGCCGTAAACATAGGCGTTCATGCCGATTTCGCCGGCCCCGCCAAGGGGCATGTAGATCAGTCTATCGCTGCTCATGAGGTTTGTGCCTTCTTGTTGTAATCATGAATCACGGTCAGCCCGTGCATTGTCAAATCGTCTTCGATCGCGTCGAACAGCATGTCGCCCTGCGCGAAAAGCGAGGCCAGACCGCCCGTGCCGATGATCCGCATCGGGCGATCATACTCGGCCCTGATGCGCTCGCACACACCATTGACCAGCCCCACATAGCCCCAGAACACACCCGACTGCATACAGGCTACCGTATTGGTTCCAATGACTTTTTGAGGCTTGGTCACGTCCACATGCGGCAAGGCCGCCGCCGCCATGTGCAGCGCCTCGAGGCTCAGGTTCACGCCCGGCGCGATCACACCACCCACATAGGCGCCATCCTGCGCCACCACGTCAAAGGTGGTCGCGGTGCCGAAATCCACCACGATCAGATCGCCGCCATGCCGCTCATAGGCCCCTTCCGAATTCACCAGCCGGTCCGGCCCCACCTGCGTGCCCGGATCGACCCGTGGCGGATGCGGCAACAGGCATTCGGGCTTGCCCACCACCAGCGGCCGGCATCCAAAGAACCGATCGGCAAAGACCCGCAGGTTGAACACAACCCGCGGCACCGTCGACGAGATGATCACATCGGTGATGTTCGCCTCGATCCCGTAATGCTTCACGAGTGTTGAAAACCAAGTGAAATAAGCATCTGCCGTGCGCGCATGATGTGTCGAGGTGCGCAATGTGCACAAGAAGGACCTGCCGTCCCAGATCGAAAACACGGTATTCGTATTGCCGCAGTCAATGGCCAGAAGCATTTGGCGCTCCTTCAGAAAAACACTTCGGCCGCCGGAATGGCGTGCCGGGTTTGCGGCGTAGTTAGAACAAGATTGCCCGCCTCGTCCACCGTCTCGAAAATACCGGTGATCGCATCGCGGCTGGTACGCGCGGTGATCGTCTGCCCGAGTTTCGCCGCCCGCGCCAGCCATTCCCTGCGGATGGGCGCGAAACCATAGGTCGTGAATTTCGCCTCGTACCGGGCATAGGCGGGCGCCAGAAGGTCCAGAAACTCTTCTGGAGTGACCGTTACACCGGCCTCGGACAAAAGCGACACAGGCCGCAGCGCCCCCTCTTCGAGCATGTCGCGGCCCGGCGCCTGCGCAAGGTTCACACCGATGCCGATTGCGAAATACGACAACCCCTCGCGGGTGCCGGCACTTTCCAGCAGGATCCCCGCCAGCTTCCCACCATTCAGAAGCACGTCATTGGGCCATTTGAGGCTCAGCCCGCCGCTCCGCCCGGTCGCGGCTACGAAGGCATCGAACAAGGCCAGAGATGCCACGAAGGACCGCAGCGCCACCTGATCGGGGCTTTCCGTTGGCCGCATGACCAGCGTGGCGGCGAAATTGCCTGCAGGATGCGTCCAAACGCGCCCCCGCCGCCCGCGTGCGGCGGTCTGGTTGAGGGCAAGTATCCATTCCGGACCGGACAGGCCGGGGGCAAGCCGCGCCGCTTCGGCATTGGTGCTGTCCACTTCAGCCAGCACCCGTCGCCCCACGCCCATGGGCCAGGTCGTGTCACCGCGCACCGCCCCCATCATGGACCCACCGCTACCGCAGGACAGCGGCCATCCCAAACGAAGTGACGCGCCATTGGCGCGTCACGGTCAAGGTTTCGTGGGTGAACGCGGTCAGTTGACAAGGGTCGCTGCCGCCGCCTGAGCCATAGCTTCGATCCCGAACATGTTGATAATGCCCAACAACATCAACGCCGCCGAGACCATCAAGAAGCTCCATTGCACAGGCGACCGCGCCGTTTCGAGAGGTTCCCGCTCTTCCCCGAAATACATGAAATACACGATCCGCAGGTAGTAGAACGCACCGATCACGCTGGCGATGACCCCGGCAATGGCCAACCAGGCCAGACCGCCCTCATAGGCCGCGCGCAGCACATAGAGCTTGCCGAAAAAGCCCAAGAGCGGCGGCACACCTGCCAGGCTGAAGAGCAGGATCAGCATGGCCAGCGCACGGCCCGGATGGGCGCGGGAATACATGTTGAGGCTTGCGATCTCGGTGATCGGCTGGCCATCACGCTCCATCGACAGGATGAAGGCGAAGGTGCCGATGTTCATCGTCACGTAGATCGCCATGTAGATCAGCATGGACTGCACGCCAAAGGCCGTCCCTGCGGCAAGCCCCATCAAGGCATAGCCCATATGCGCAATCGAGGAATAGGCCATCAGCCGCTTGATATCGGTCTGGCCGATCGCAGCCACCGCACCGAGGAACATCGACAACAGCGCCAGCACCGCAAGCACCTGCTGCCAGTCGCCGACCACATTGCCGAATGCATCATGCACCACCCGGGCAAAAAGGGCCATTGCCGCCACTTTGGGTGCCGTGGCGAAGAAGGCGGTGATCGGCGTCGGCGCGCCCTCATATACATCCGGTGTCCACATGTGGAACGGCACCGCCGAAACCTTGAAGGCAAGACCCGCCAGCACCAGCACCAGACCAATCAGCAGCCCAACGGGCGCCTGACCGTCCGCCGCTACGATGATGCCGGAAAACAGCGTCGTGCCCGCGTAGCCATAGGTCAAGGATGCCCCATAAAGCAGCAACCCCGAACTCAGCGCGCCGAGAACGAAATACTTCAGACCGGCTTCGGTCGATTTCGCACTGTCACGGCGCAGCGAAGCCACGACATAAAGCGCCAGAGACTGCAGCTCCAGCCCCATGTAAAGCGCCATCAGATCGCCCGCGCTGACCATCAGCATCATGCCGACCGCGCAAAGCGCGATGAGCACCGGATACTCGAACCGCAGGATCTTGCGGCGCATCATGTATTCCTGTCCCATCACCATGACGGCGGCCGTGCTGAGCAGGATCGTCACCTTGGCAAAGCGCGAAAAGGCATCATCGTTGAACATGCCTCCAAACGCCGTGCGCGTGCCCTGCCCCGTCGTGCCGATCCACAGCGCCATCACGGTGAACAGCGCGGCGGTCAGCCACAACAGCATCCCGGCCATACGGTCGCGGCCCGTATAGGCCGTGAACAGCAGCGCGGCGATCGCATAGACCGAGATCACGATCTCGGGCAGGATAACATTCAGATCAGCCTGCATGTCTCAGGGCCTCCGTTAGTGCTGCGCCGCGGCCACCTGGTTGGCGCCATGCGCCTCGACCAGAGCCGTGTCGTAATTTGAAATCAGGGCTTCCACCGAGGGTCCGATGATATCGGTCACAAGGCTGGGATAGACGCCCAGAAGCAGGGTCATCACCACAAGCGGCGCAAAGATCGCCCGCTCGCGCCCGGTCATGTCGTTGATCGACTTCAGGCTTTCCTTGATCAGATCGCCCAGCATCACGCGCCGGTAAAGCCAGAGCGCATAGGCCGCACTCAGGATCACGCCTGTCGCCGCAACCAGTGCCACCCATGTATTGACCTGGAAGACACCGACCAGCGTCAGGAACTCGCCGATGAAACCGCTGGTGCCGGGCAGGCCCACATTCGCCATGGTGAACAGCAGGAAAATGAGCGCATAGGCCGGCATCCGGTTCACAAGCCCGCCATAGGCGTCGATCTCGCGGGTGTGCATCCGGTCATAGATCACGCCGACAATCAGGAACAGCGCACCCGAGATGAAGCCGTGGCTGATCATCTGGAAGATCGCACCATCGATCCCCTGCTGATTGACCGAGAAGATCCCCATCGTGACATATCCCATATGCGCGACCGAGGAATAGGCGATGAGCTTCTTCATGTCCTCCTGCGCCAGCGCCACCAGCGAGGTATAGACGATGGCGATGGCCGACATCCACAAAATGAGCGGCGTCAGCAACTCGGCCCCGACCGGGAACATCGGCAGGCTGAAGCGCAAGAAACCGTAGCCACCCATCTTAAGCAAGATCGCCGCCAGAACGACCGACCCCGCGGTGGGCGCCTGCACATGCGCATCCGGCAGCCAGGTATGCACCGGCCACATCGGCATCTTGACCGCGAAGCTGGCGAAGAACGCGATGAACATCAGCGTCTGCATACCCCCCACGATATGAATGCCCAGAACCGAGAAGCTTTCAGAGCCGAACTGGTGGTTCATCAGGTCCACGATATCCGTGGTACCCGCATCCGAGAACATCGCCACCATCGCGATCAGCATCAGAACCGAGCCGAGGAAGGTGTAGAGGAAGAACTTGAACGAGGCATAGACCCGTTCTTTGCCGCCCCAGATGCCGATGATGAGGAACATCGGAATGAGTCCTGCCTCGAAGAACAGGTAGAACAGCACCAGATCCAGCGCCATGAACACGCCGAGCATGAGCGTTTCAAGAAGCAGGAAGGCGATCATGTATTCCTTGACCCGCTTCGTCACGTTCCAGGACGCAGCGATCGTGATCGGCATGATGAAGGTGGTCAGCATGACGAACAGCACGCTGATCCCATCCACACCCATCTTGTATTGCAGGCCCAGAAGCCACTCACGCTCTTCCACCATCTGGAAGCCGGTATCATTGGGATCGAACCCGGTCAGGATGAAGATCGACACGAGGAATGTCAGCGACGTGGCGCTCAGGGCCACCCATTTGGCGCTGCGCTGTGCCGCGGCGTCCTCGCCCCGCAGGAAGATCGCAAGGATCGCTGCGGCGATGGCGGGAATGAAGGTTGTGATGGACAGAAGGTTATCCATTATTCAGCCCCCCCGATGAAGCTCATCCAGGTGACAAGCACCGCGATCCCGATCACCATCGCGAAGGCGTAGGTGAAGATATAGCCAGACTGCGCGCGCCCTGCGAGGCGGGTGAAGAAGGGGATGATCCCCATCGCCACGCCGTTGATCGACCCGTCGATCACATCGCCGTCGCCTCTCTTCCAAAGCATCTGGCCAAGCGCTTTTGCCGGGCGGACGAAGATAAAGTCGTAGATCTCGTCGAAATACCACTTGTTCAGCAGGAACAGGTAGAGCGGGCGCTGGTTCTCGGCCAGACGGCGCGGCATGGCCGGATCCCAGATGTAGAACCAGATCGCCACGGTCAGACCGATCAGCATAGCCACGAAGGGCGACAGCTTGACCCATGTCGGCACGTAATGCGCCTCATGCAGGATCGTGTTCTCAGGAGCGATATAGATCGCCGCCTCGCCGGGTCCGCTTTCCATGACATAATGCAGCTCCGAGGCTTTCGGGCTGCGTTCCGCCACCGCCTCGACCAATTCATGGGCCGGCTCGCCATAGGTGCCGCCGAAGAACTTCACCACCTCGTTGGTCTTGCCAAAGAAGCTGCCATACCAGATCGCGCCCGCGAACACCGCGCCAAGCGCCAGAACGCCAAGCGGGATCAACATCACCTTGGGGCTTTCATGCGCATGGTCATGCGTGTGCTTGTCGCCACGCGGCGTGCCCCAGAAGGTCAGGAACATCAACCGCCAGCTGTAGAAGCTGGTGAACAGCGCCGCGATGACCAGCATCCAGAACGCATAGCCCATCGGCCCTGCGGCATAGGCGGATTCGATCACCGCATCCTTCGACGCAAAGCCAGCAAAGCCGATCCAGCCGGTAAGCGGGATACCCACCCCGGTGATGGCCAGCGTACCGATCAGCATGGCCCAGAACGTATAGGGCATCTTCTTGCGCAGGCCGCCATAGTTGCGCATGTCCTGCTCGTGATGCATCCCATGGATGACCGAGCCCGCGCCCAGAAACAGCATCGCCTTGAAGAAGGCATGGGTGAAGAGGTGGAACATCGCGACCGAATAAACGCCGACACCCGCCGCCACGAACATGTAGCCAAGCTGCGAGCAGGTCGAATAGGCGATCACGCGCTTGATGTCGTTCTGCACAAGCCCGACGGTGGCCGCGAAGAATGCGGTGGTGGCGCCAAGGAACGTGACGAAAGCCATCGCTTCGGGCGCGAATTCCATGATCGGCGACATTCGGCAGACAAGAAACACCCCTGCCGTCACCATGGTGGCCGCGTGAATGAGCGCCGACACCGGGGTCGGGCCTTCCATCGCATCCGGCAGCCATGTGTGCAGGATCAGCTGCGCCGATTTGCCCATCGCGCCGATGAACAGAAGGAAGGCCACCAGATTGGCCGCGTTCCATTCCGTCCACAGGAAGGTCAGTTGCGTCTCGGCCAGCTCAGGGGCGGCCGCGAAGATATCCTCGAACCGGATCGAGTCGGTCAGGAAATAGAGCGCCATGATCCCCAGGATGAAGCCGAAATCGCCAACCCGGTTGACCACGAAGGCCTTGATCGCCGCGGCATTGGCGCTTGGCTTGCGATAGTAAAAGCCGATCAGCAGATACGACGCCAGGCCCACACCTTCCCAGCCGAAGAACATCTGCGCCAGGTTGTCCGCTGTCACCAGCATCAGCATCGCGAAAGTGAAGAGCGACAGATAGGCGAAGAACCGCGGGCGATAGGTCTCGCCTTCGCGGAAATTCTCGTCATGCGCCATGTAGCCCATGGAATAAAGATGCACGAGCGCCGAGACGGTCGTGATGACGATCAGCATGATCGCGGTCAGACGGTCCAGCCGGATCGCCCAGGAGGAATTCAGCGTGCCGGATTCGATCCAGTCTAGGATATGCACGATCTCGGTCTGGCCGTCATGGCCCAGAAAGACGATCCAGGACAGAAGGCAAGACAGGAACAACAGGCCCGTCGCGACCCATTGTGCGCCCTGATCTCCGATGATCCGCCAGCCGAAGCCTGCGATGATGGCCCCGATGAGAGGCGCAAAGAGAATGGTCAGTTCCATCGGGTCAGCCCTTCATCACGTTGACGTCTTCCACGGCGATGGTGCCGCGGTTCCGGAAGAAGCAAACAAGGATCGCAAGGCCGATCGCGGCCTCGGCGGCGGCGACCGTGAGCACGAAGAGCGTGAACACCTGCCCCACCAGATCCCCCAGATGCGCCGAAAAGGCGACCAGGTTGATATTCACCGCCAGCAGCATCAGCTCGATCGACATCAACAGGATGATCACGTTCTTCCGGTTCAGGAATAAGCCGAATATCCCGATGACGAACAGCGCCGCCGCAACCGTCAGGTAATGTTCCAGTCCAATCATTCGTGTCCCTCCGGGCCGTGCCCGTCCGTCTTTTCGTTGTTGCGCCCCAAAGCCCTGCTTCGGGGTATATCTGTCATCTGTCCGGTCGCGCCGCGCGCGGCCCCGTTCAGCCGGTCAGAGCCCCTGCCCCGGCTTCACATCCTTGAGTTCCATCGCCTTGGCCGGATCGCGATACATCTGCGCCAGAACATCCTGCCGCTTGATGTCCGTGCGATGCCGCAGCGTCAGAACGATCGCGCCGATCATCGCCACCAGCAGGATCAGCCCCGATGTCTGGAACAGCAGGAAATACTTGTCGTAAAGCAGCATGCCCAAAGCGGCGGTATTCTCGACCCCGTCCGGAGTGACCGCCGCGCGCGCGGCTTCGGCGCCTTCCGACATCTGCCAGTTGCCGAAGGCCAGCCCGAACTGCATCAGCAGGATCACCCCGATCAGCAGCGCCAGCGGCATGTAGCGCGCCATCTCGGCCTTGAGGGCGGCGAAATCCACGTCCAGCATCATCACGACGAACAGGAACAGCACCGCCACGGCGCCGACATAGACGATGATCAGCAGCATCGCCACGAATTCCGCCCCCAGCAGAACGAACAGCCCCGCCGAGCTGATGAAGGCAAGGATCAGCCACAGCACCGAGTGCACCGGGTTTCGGCTGATCACCGTGAACAGCCCCCCGGCCAGCGCCGAGATCGCGAACAGGTAGAATGACATCACCGTCATGCTCATGAGTCGGTATCCTTTTCCTCGCTCTCGTCCAGAACCTCGCGGGCGAAATCCATCGCCCGGTTCATGGAGGGGATGCCCGCGAACACCGCCATTTGGGCGATGGTCTCGGCTATCTCGTCTTTGGTGGCGCCCGCTTCCATCGCGTGACGCACGGTCATGCGAATCTGCGTGTCGTTCTGTGCCCCCAGCATGGTCAGCCCCGCCAGCGTCAGCAGCAACCGGGTCTTGGCATCCAGCCCCTTGGCGCTGACGCCCTTGCCGAAGGTCATCTCCATGAGCTCCTTCGGCATGGTCGGCCACAGCTTTTCCATTCCCTTGGGCGAGAACGACTCGAGCGCCGGATTCATGGCCTTCGCCATCTCCTGCGCCTGCGCCATGATCGCCTCGAAAGGGTTCTTGGGGTCGGTCATCTGTAGGGTGCGTCCAGTTCAAGGTTGCGGGCGATTTCGGCTTCCCAACGATCCCCGTTCTCAAGCAGCTTCTGCTTGTCATAGAACAGCTCTTCGCGGGTCTCGGTGGCGAATTCGAAATTCGGCCCTTCGACGATTGCATCCACCGGGCAGGCCTCCTGGCAGAAGCCGCAATAAATGCATTTCGTCATGTCGATGTCATAGCGCGTGGTGCGGCGACTGCCGTCATCGCGGGGCTCGGCATCGATCGTGATCGCCTGCGCCGGGCAGATCGCCTCGCACAGCTTGCACGCGATGCAGCGTTCCTCGCCATTGGGATAGCGGCGCAGCGCATGTTCCCCGCGAAACCGCGGGCTGAGCGGGCCTTTCTCATGTGGATAGTTCAGCGTCGCCTTGGGCGCGAAGAAATACTTCAGGCCCAGACGGAACCCCACGAGGAAATCCTTGAGCAGGAAATAGCCCGCCGCACGTCCGTAATCGATATTCGCCATGGCTCAGCCTCCAATCGCCCAACGGGCCCAGAACCCGCCGAGCACTTCGAATTTCGCAAGAAACGACACGATGACCACCCAGGCCAGCGACATCGGCAGAAAGACTTTCCAGCCGATCCGCATCAACTGATCATAGCGGTAGCGCGGCGTGATCGCCTTGACCATCGCGAAGAGGAAGAAGAAGAACGCCATCTTCGCGATCATCCACAGCACCCCGTCAGGCAGACCCGGAATGGGCGACAGCCAGCCCCCGAAGAACAGCAGCGAGGTCAACGCGCACATCAGGAAGATCGCGATATATTCGCCTGCCATGAACAACAGGAACGGCGTGCTGGAATATTCCACCTGATACCCCGCCACCAGTTCGGATTCCGCTTCGGGCAGATCGAAAGGCGGGCGGTTCGTTTCGGCCAGCGCCGAAATGAAGAACAGGAACACCATCGGCAGATGCGGCAACCAGTACCAGCCGAAGAAGCCATAGGCCGTATCCTGCGCCGCAACGATCGCGCCGAAATTCATCGAGCCGGTCGAGATGATGACGCCGATGATGATGAGGCCGATCGACACCTCATAGGAAATCATCTGCGCCGCAGACCGCAGGCTTCCGAGGAACGGATATTTCGAGTTCGAGGCCCATCCGCCCATGATGACGCCGTACACCTCGAGCGAGGATACCGCGAAGACGAACAGGATGGCCACGTTGATATCGCTCAGCACCCAACCCTCGTTCAGCGGAATCACCGCCCAGGCAAGCACGGCAAGAACGAAACTGGTAAGCGGTGCCAGCATGAACACCGTCTTGTCGGCCCCCGCAGGCACGACCACCTCTTTCACGACATATTTCAGCGCGTCCGCCACCGTTTGCAGAAGGCCGAAAGCCCCCACCACGTTCGGTCCCCTGCGCATTTGCACCGCCGCCCAGATCTTGCGGTCCCCATACACAAGAAACAGCAGCGAGATCATGACAAAGCCGACTACGGCAAGGCATTGCGCCACGATCAGAACCGCGATCCCGAAAGGGGTTGTCAAGAATTCAGCCATCAGGTCCTCACACCATCGGTATTCCGTTTTCCGCACAGTCGGCGGCGACGACTTCGGCGTCGATTGTCTTCAGCCCTCGGGGCAGGGCCGGCGAGATCGTATAAACCGCATCGCCGCGCCAGATACCACCCGCCAGATCCACATTCGTTCGCAGATGCCGGGCAAAACCATAGCCCCGGATCAGCGTGTATTGCGCGGCGGCGCATTCCGCATAGCGGCTCACGTCCTCACGGTCGCGTGCGCCTACCATACGGACCTGGAAATTCACCAGGTCATCGCCCAGAAACCGGGTCTCCACGCCCTGATAGACGGGCTTGAACTCCACCGTCTGAGGCGCGGTCGACTCGCACCCGGACACCGCGCCTGCCAATAGCAGCGCCAGCGGCGATATGAGCGCCGCGCGCGCCATCACTCGGCGGCCACCGGCGTGTCGCGCCGCGCCTTGGCGTTGGCACTCAGCTCGGCCATCAACTCGCTTGCGCGCGCAATCGGGTTGGTCAGGTAGAAGTCCCGGATCGGCAGCCGGAAATCCGCGTCGCCCAGTTTGCCCTTGGGCAGCGGGGTCCAGTCGGTGTCGATCACCTTATCAACCTTCTTGAGATACGGCACCTCGGCCACCAGCGCCTGACGCAGTTGCACCAGGGAGTCAAAGGGCAACACATTGCCCATCTCACCCGACAGCGCCCTCAGGATCGCCCAGTTTTCCTTGGCCTCGCCCGGCGGGAAGCCCGCGCGCAGCGCCAGTTGCGGCCGACCTTCGGTGTTGACGAACAGCCCCTGCTCCTCGGTATAGGCTGCCCCCGGCAGGATCACATCGGCGCGATGCGCACCCCTGTCCCCGTGGCTGCCCTGATAGATCACGAACGGCCCCTCATGTATGTCGAGCTCATCCGCGCCGAGGTTGTAGATCACCTCCGCCCCGTCGACGGCAGCGGCAAGCCCGCCTTGCGTCGTGCAGCCCGCATCCATCGCGCCGACGCGACCGGCGGCCGTGTGCAGAACCAGCATTCGCCCCGAGATCGCTTGCGCCTCGGCCAGAACCGCCTCGCCATCCGCCTCGTTCAAGGCCCCCTGCCCGACGATGACGATCGCATCGCCGGATACTTTCAGCTTGGATAGCGCATCCCGGCCCGTGCCGGCATGGCTGTACTCATAGGTCAGGTCGACAGCAGGTCCGACCAGTGTCACGTTTGCACCATTGATCCACGCCTTGCGAATCCGCGCATTCAGCACCGGGGCCTCAACCGCCGGGTTGGTGCCGATCAGCACGACCTCCTTCGCGGTATCCAGCTCTTCGATCGCCACATTGCCGACATAGCCCGAGCGATTGCCCGCCGGAAGCTTGGCACCATCGGTCCGACACTCCACCTGACCGCCCAGACCCTCGATCATCTGCCGCAGCGCAAAGGCCGCCTCGACCGACACAAGATCACCGACCAGCCCGGCCACCTTGCCCGCGTCCTTGAGCGCCGCAGCCGCCTTGCCAAGCGCTTCAGGCCAGGTGGCAGGGCGCAGCTTGCCATTCTCGCGGATATAGGGCCGGTCCAGCCGTTGACGGCGCAGCCCGTCCCATACGAACCGGGTCTTGTCGGAAATCCATTCCTCGTTCACGCCATCATGGTTGCGCGGCAGGATGCGCATCACTTCGCGCCCCTTGGTGTCCACCCGGATGTTCGATCCAAGCGCATCCATCACGTCGATCGTCTCGGTCTTGGTCAGCTCCCAGGGCCGCGCGGTGAAGGCATAGGGCTTCGAGACAAGCGCCCCCACCGGGCACAGATCGATGATGTTGCCCTGCAGGTTGCTGTCCAGCGTCTCGCCCAGATAGCTGGTGATCTCGGCATCCTCGCCGCGTCCGGTCTGACCCATCTGGTTGATCCCCGCCACCTCGGTGGTGAAGCGCACACAACGGGTGCAGGAAATGCAGCGCGTCATATGGGTTTCGACCAGTGGCCCAAGATCCAGATCCTCACTCGCGCGCTTGGGTTCGCGGTAGCGGCTGAAATCCACGCCATAGGCCATCGCCTGATCCTGCAGGTCGCATTCGCCGCCCTGATCGCAGATCGGACAATCCAGGGGATGGTTGATGAGCAGAAACTCCATCACCCCCTCGCGGGCCTTCTTGACCATCGGCGAGTTGGTCTTGACCACCGGCGGCTGCCCCTCGGGACCGGGGCGCAGATCGCGCACCTGCATCGCACAAGAGGCTGCGGGCTTGGGCGGGCCGCCCACGACTTCGACAAGGCACATCCGGCAGTTGCCCGCGATCGACAGCCGCTCGTGATAGCAAAACCGCGGGATTTCGATCCCGGCCTGCTCACACGCCTGGATCAGCGTCATCGCGCCGTCCACTTCCACTTCCTGATCGTCGATGATGATCTTGCGCAGGTCAGACATGATTTCTCACTTCGTTCTCAGCAACAGGCCGATCTGGCTCTGCTTTTGGATTTCGGCGCGGCCAAGGGCACACAGGCTGGCAGGGTCTCGATTGCTGGCCCCATGCGCCTGGAAATAGGCATTGCGCCGCTCGCGCATCTTCGCCTTTTCCGCGTCGTTGTTGATGTAGGCGTCGATCTCGGCGTCCGAGTATCCTTTCTCGGCGGCCTTCTGCTTGAGCGATACAAGATAGGAGCGCGCATCGAACAACCGCGCCGAGATGTCCGAGCATTCACGGCGGATCTTGTCGGCCACGGCAATGACCAGAAGGCCGGCGTTGATGTCCTTTTCCTTCGACAGTCCGATTTCAGCCGAGGCCTGCGCGGTGGCGGCGCTGGCCACCAGCATGAGCGCCAGAGCAGATGATTTCACAAGACGCATGGGGTAACTCCTTTCAGCGACAGAGCGGGACGACGTTGTGCCGCCCCATCTGCCCTGCAGATGGGCGTTCCGTGGGGCGCTATGCAATAACACCCCTCGGAACGGCCTGTCATGCAATGGAAAGTCACCATATCACGCACCGGCCTTTCAGCATCAGGTTGCCATTCGACATCTGTACCGCGCCGCTTTCGCCATCCGGTCCCTCGCTCCACGCAATCTCGGAGGTTCCGAAATTCTCGATGCAATAGCGGGTTCCTTCATGACGCCCGGCCGCTTGCGCCGCCTCGAGGCTCTGCGACGCACGGCGCACGCTGACCTCGAAATCCAAGCGGTCATCCGACGCCTTCTTGGCCTTCGCCGGAAAATACATGCCGTCGAACAGAACCCGTTCGGACCGCTCGCTGCAGGCGGCCAGCATGAGAGCCGACACCGTCATGAGGATGAGTGCGCGCATATGCCTACTCCGCCGCGACCGCGCTGACGCGGCCCGATTTCTGTGCCTTGATGCGATCCTCGATCTCGTCGCGGAAGTTGCGGATCAAGCCCTGGATCGGCCAGGCCGCCGCGTCGCCAAGCGCACAAATCGTGTGGCCCTCGACCTGTTTGGTCACGTCGAACAGCATGTCGATCTCCTCGACTTCGGCCTCGCCGCGCACCAGACGGTCCATCACCCGCATCATCCAGCCCGTGCCTTCGCGGCAAGGCGTGCACTGACCGCAGCTTTCGTGCTTGTAGAATTTCGACAGCCGCCAGATCGCCTTGATGATGTCGGTGGACTGATCCATCACGATCACCGCCGCCGTTCCAAGCGATGAGCCCTTTTCCTTCAGCGCATCGAAATCCATCACCGCATCGCGCATGTTCTCGCCGCGCACGCAAGGCACCGACGAGCCGCCGGGGATCACCGCCTTGAGGTTGCTCCAGCCGCCCCGGATACCGCCGCAATGCTTGTCGATCAGCTCCTCGAACGAGATCGACATGCTTTCCTCGACCACGCAGGGCGCGTTCACATGCCCCGAGATCGCGAAAATCTTGGTGCCGGTGTTGTTCGGACGACCAAAGCCCGCGAACCATTCCGGCCCCCGGCGCAGGATCGTGGGCGCCACGGCAATCGACTCCACGTTGTTCACCGTGGTGGGACAGCCGTAAAGCCCCGCCATCGCCGGGAATGGCGGCTTCATGCGCGGCATCCCCTTCTTGCCTTCAAGGCTTTCCAGAAGGGCGGTTTCCTCACCGCAGATATAGGCGCCCGCGCCGTGATGCAGGTAAAGGTCGAAATCATAGCCCGACTTGCAGGCGTTCTTGCCGATCAGGCCGGCATCATAGGCTTCGTCGATGGCGGTCTGCAGCGCCTCGCGCTCGCGGATATATTCGCCGCGAATGTAGATGTAGCAGGCATGCGCCTTCATCGCATAGGACGCGATCAGGCAGCCTTCGATCAGGGTATGCGGATCATGGCGCATGATCTCGCGGTCCTTGCAGGTGCCCGGCTCGGATTCGTCGGCATTGACCACCAGATAGGCAGGGCGACCATCGCTTTCCTTTGGCATGAAGGACCATTTCAGCCCCGTCGGAAAGCCCGCGCCACCACGTCCGCGCAGACCGCTGGCTTTCATCTGCTCGATGATCCACTCGCGGCCGTTCTGCAGGATTTTCGCCGTCCCGTCCCAGTGGCCACGCGCCATCGCCCCTTTCAGGGAACGGTCATGCATCCCGTAAAGATTGGTAAAGATACGGTCTTCGTCCTTGAGCATCCGATATCACCCTCGGTTGTCCCGGCGCGCGCGCCAGATTTGCATCGTGACCACCAACGCCCAGAACAGGGCGGCAATGGCGGCCAAATCGAACAGAAAGACGAACCTTACCGGCCAGTCCATTTGCGACCCGACCCACTGAGCGCCCATCCAGACGAGCATCGTCACCGCAATGACCACACCAACGGTGCGGCCCTTGCGTGCCAATTGCATTTCGTCCGGACGGTTGCTCATTCTGTCAGCCTTTCCCTCAATACACGCCGCCGTCTTCGACGCGCTTCGAGAATTCCGTTTCACCGCCCGCCGCCAACACCTTGGCCTGTTCAACCCAGTTGTCGCGGCTTGCGCGGCCCTTGAAGCCCTTCAGATTGGCATCCATCCAAGCCAACTCTTCCGCGCCCCAGCTGGCGATCTGGTCGAAATGATAAAAGCCCATCTCGTGAAGCAGCATTTCAAGTTTCGGACCAACGCCCTTGATTTCCTTCAGATTATCGGCCTGCCCACCCTTTGGCGCCGACAGCGCCGCTGGCTTGGTGCCGATTTGCTCGTCGTCTTTGCCCTCATCCCCCGAGGACGCCGTCGATGTCGATTTCGCTTCGGCCGTGTCGTCGGCCTTGGCTGTGTCCTTCGCCTTGGTCTCGGCCTTGGCCTTGGGTGCCTCAGGCGCCGCCGGCTTGGCCGCGGGTGCGGGCTTTGGCGCTTCCGGTGCCGCTGCAGCTTTTGGCTCGGCCGTCGCGCTTGCAGCCGCTGCCGCCGGCGCTGCCCCTGCCCCTGCAGGTTCGGTGCCCATCAGCTTGCCGATAGCACCCCCTGCAACCGCAGCCGCGACAGGTGCCTCATCCGTGCAGACAAGCCGCGTGAACACCAACCCGAGAAACACCGCCACGGCCACCCCGGCCATCAGTGCACCAATGAACCCGACCGGCTCGATGGTACCCCAAAGAACAGCGATCCCCCCGATCGCCGACAAGGCCCAGCAAACGATCTGGCAGACCGTCCAATTTGCAGAATTCGACATCACTATTAACCCCCTGTTGGTGTCTCAAGAGCGCCTTAGTCGACGCCTCCTTTCCTGGCTCTGGACGAAAACTCGGTGTCCTTGCCCTCGGCCAGCAGTTTCGCTTGTTCGACCCAATGATCACGGCTGACCCGTCCCTTGAACCCTTCGAGGTTCTGATCAACCCATTGCACTTCTTCCTCGGTCCATTTCGCCACCTGGTCGAAATGGAAAAATCCCAGACCGTGCAGCAGCTGTTCAAGTTTGGGGCCAACACCCTTGATCAGCTTGAGATCATCCGCCCCGGCCTTGCGCGGCGCTTTCATCACGCGCGGCTTCTTGCCGGGCGATTGCGACGGCTCTGCCGCCGGTTGCGGCGCGGGCTTGGCCTTGGACTTGGCAGGTGCCTCGCGCTTGGAGATGCCGGTCTCATCGGCCTTGGCGTCCTTGCCGGGCTGCGGCTTGGCGGCCTTGGCGCCCACCTCCTGCGGTGTTTCGTTCAGCTTAACGGCGGGGTCTGCGGGCCGGTGGTTCGCGCCCTTGTCGCGCCATGGCGCCAGCACAGGCACCTCGGTTCCGTCGATCCGCTTGACCGTATCCCCCAGGTCCGTGGCCAGCTGCACGCTCGCGTTATGCGCCATGCGCCCCTTGTCATGCGCCTGAAGGCTGGTCAGCCCCGACACCGGCTCGCTGGCATAGCGGCCATTTTGCGGACCGGGGGCCGGCACCTTGCCCGCCACCAGATCATCCAGCATCTGCGCAAAGCGCTCGGCCGTGAGATCCTCGTAATAATCCTTGCCGATCTGCGCCATCGGCGCATTCGCGCAGGCGCCAAGGCATTCCACCTCTTCCCAGCTCAGCTTGCCATCGGCGCTCAGCTCGTGGGGATTGGGCGCGATCTTTTCGCGGCACACACCAATCAGATCTTCGGCGCCGCAGATCATGCAGGACGTGGTGCCGCAAACCTGCACATGCGCCACGCTGCCGACGGGCTGCAGCTGGAACATGAAATAGAATGTGGCCACTTCGAGCGCGCGGATGAATTCCATGCCCAGCATCTGCGCGACATGCTCGATCGCGGGACGGCTCAGCCACCCCTCCTGCTCCTGGGCGCGCCACAGCAGCGGAATGATCGCGCTGGCCTGCCGGCCCTCGGGATACTTGGTGATCTGTGCCTCGGCCCAGGCCCGGTTTTCGGGCGTGAAGGCGAAACTTTCAGGCTGCTCTTTATGGAGACGTCTCAGCATACCTACGCACAGGCTCCTGTCTTCAATTTCACCCCGCCATTCTCCAACCGTTCGGCTTCGCCCGCGGTCAGCAGGTACGCGGTGATCGCCGTCGACTGCTCGCGGGTCAGTCCGGCCTGCAATTCGACCGGCAGATAATCGGCTTCGGTGACCATCTCGCACCCGATCGAGGCGACGGCCGTTTTGTAATCGTTCAGATCTTCGGGGCTGACCCCCTCGGGCGGCATCGCACAGCCCGCAAGCCCGACAAAACCGGCGGCCATTGCCGCCCAGACACGCATCGTCACCTGTCGATCTCCCCGAACACAACATCCATCGTTCCGATAATCGCCGCCACATCGGCCAGCTGATGGCCGCCCGCGACATGATCCATCGCCTGCAGATGCAGGAACCCCGGTGCGCGCAGCTTGGCGCGATAGGGCTTGTTGGTGCCATCTGCCACCAGATAGACGCCGAATTCGCCCTTGGGCGCTTCGACGGCGGCATAGACTTCGCCCTCGGGCACGCGGAACCCTTCGGTGTAAAGCTTGAAGTGGTGGATCAACGCCTCCATCGAGGTCTTCATCTCGCCCCGCGACGGCGGCGTGATCTTGCCGCGTGCCAGCACGTCGCCCTGCCCGTCGGGTGCCCGCAGCTTGGCGACGCACTGATGGATGATCGACAGCGACTGGCGCATCTCTTCCATGCGCACCAGATAGCGATCATAGCAATCGCCGTTCTTGCCCACGGGGATCTGGAAATCGAACTCGTCGTAGCATTCATAAGGCTGCGCGCGGCGCAGATCCCATGCCAGCCCCGAGCCGCGCACCATGACACCCGAGAAACCCCAATCGAGAATATCCTTCTCGGTCACCACACCGATATCGGCATTGCGCTGCTTGAAGATGCGGTTCTCGGTCAGCAGGCCATCGATATCGGCAAGGACGCGCGGGAACTCATGCGCCCATGTCTCGATATCGTCGATCAGCTCGGGCGGCAGATCCTGATGCACGCCGCCGGGGCGGAAATAGGCCGCATGAAGGCGCGCGCCGCAGGCCCGCTCGTAGAACACCATCAGTTTTTCGCGCTCTTCGAACCCCCACAAGGGCGGCGTGAGCGCGCCCACATCCATCGCCTGTGTCGTGACGTTCAGCAGATGGTTCAGGATGCGGCCGATCTCGGAATAAAGCACCCGGATCAGGCTGGCGCGGCGCGGCACCTCGACACCCGTCAGCTTCTCGATCGCGAGGCACCAGGCATGTTCCTGGTTCATCGGCGCCACGTAATCCAGCCGGTCGAAATAGGGCAGGTTCTGCAGGTAGGTCCGGCTTTCCATCAGCTTTTCGGTGCCGCGATGCAGCAGCCCGATATGCGGATCGCAGCGCTCGACGATCTCGCCGTCAAGCTCGAGCACAAGACGCAGCACACCGTGCGCCGCCGGGTGCTGCGGCCCGAAATTGAGATTGAAGTTGCGGATCTTCTGTTCGCCCGTCAGGGCGTCTTCGAACTTGGAGCCGTCCATCACTTGACCTCCGCTTTCTTCTCGTCGCCGGGCAGGATGTATTCGGCCCCTTCCCAAGGCGACATGAAGTCGAACTGGCGATATTCCTGCACCAGGCTCACAGGCTCGTAGACCACCCGCTTTTGCACCTCGTCATAGCGCACCTCGGTATAACCGGTGGTCGGGAAATCCTTGCGCAGCGGATGCCCGCGAAAGCCGTAATCGGTCAGGATGCGGCGCAGGTCCGGGTGACCGGAAAACAGGATGCCGAACATGTCGAAGACTTCGCGCTCGAACCAGTTGGCCGAGGGATGGATCTCGGTAATCGACGGCACCATGTCCTCTTCGCGCGCCGCCGCACGCAGACGGATGCGGTGGTTCTGATACATGCTCAGGAAATGATAGACCACATCGAACCGCTTGGCCCGGTCGGGATAATCCACCGCGGTGATATCCACCAGAGACGAAAAGCGACAGGTCTGATCGGTTTTCAGAAACTCGACCAGCGCCGCGATATTGGGCAGCGCCACGTCCACATTCAATTCGCCATGGGAAACATCCCAACCAAGAACGCAATCGGGGCGTTTCACCTCGATATAGGCGCCCAGTTCCTTCAGCGCGTTGCTCATCGTCATCGTCCTTTCGCGCGAGGGTCCCGCCCCACGCCTGTAACACAGTGCACCGTCAGCGCACGATCGTCCCGGTCCGGCGTATCTTGCGCTGCAACTGCATGATCCCGTAGACCAGCGCCTCGGCCGTCGGAGGGCAACCCGGCACGTAGATATCCACCGGCACGATGCGGTCGCATCCGCGCACCACCGAATAGCTGTAGTGGTAATAGCCCCCGCCATTGGCGCAGGAGCCCATCGAGATCACGTAACGCGGTTCGGGCATCTGGTCATAGACCTTGCGCAGCGCGGGCGCCATCTTGTTGGTCAGCGTGCCGGCCACGATCATCAGGTCCGACTGGCGCGGGCTGGCTCGCGGCGCCGTGCCGAACCGCTCGAGGTCATAGCGCGGCATCGAGGCATGCATCATCTCGACCGCACAGCACGCCAGACCGAACGTCATCCAGTGCAAGCTACCGGTGCGCGCCCAGTTGATGATGTCCTCGGTCGAGGTGACAAGAAAGCCCTTGTCCTGCAACTCGCGGTTCAGATCCTGGGTGGCGACCTCGCGATCGAACCCGGCTGTGTTGGCTCCGGTCGCTACTCCCATTCCATCGCCCCTTTTCTCCATTCATACGCGAACCCGGCCGTCAGAACGGCCAGAAACGCCATCATCGACCAGAACGCCGTCATCGAGATGTCCTGAAACGCCACCGCCCACGGAAACAGCATCGCGATTTCCAGGTCGAAGATGATGAACAGGATCGACACCAGGTAGAACCGGACATCGAATTTCATCCGCGCATCATCGAAAGCGTTGAACCCGCATTCATAGGCGCTCAGCTTTTCGGGGTCGGGATTTCGCACCGCCGCAACGATCGCCGCAAGAAGAAGAACAAGGCCAAGACCGATCGCAACGGCCAGAAGGACCAGAATGGGAAGATATTCCCTCAGCATCTCTTCCACTGGGTGGCTCCTTTCACGCGCGTCCCGAGCGCATTCAGATGGCTACACTGACTATGGCAGGGTTTACCGCCGCCCCACTTCCGGGTCAACCAACGGCGAACACATTCCGATCACTGCACGCGTCCTTAAACTAAAGATGTATGCAGGTGTATACTAAATATAGACAAATTGTCCCAACGCCCTGGTATCCCGGCCAGTCTTCACGAGTGTTCGTTGAAAATTAGGGCGAATCCGGTGCCTGTCATCCCCTCTCGGGACACGAATCCGTCACTCGGCCCAACCCGGCTTTCGCTTGTCGAAAAACGCACCGATCCCCTCGGGCGCCTCGTGGCCCTCCCAACACGCGGCAAGTTCCGCGACGGAATGCGCGATCACCGCTTCGTCGATGCGCGGCCCAAGATGGCGCAGCAGGGCCTTCGCGCGCGCCACGGCACCGGGGGCGCAGGAGAGGTAAGGCGCCACCTCGGCCTCGATCGCCTCATCCAGCCGGTCTTCGGGCACCGACCGGGACAGCAGGTTCAGCGCCACGGCCTCTTCCGCGCCAAAGCGTCGCCCCGACATGAACACCCGCCGCGCCCGTGCCTCGCCCATCCGCGCGCAGACATACGGCCCGATCGTGGCCGGGATCAGCCCCAGCCGCGTCTCGGTCAGGCCCATCGTGATATGCTCCGCCCCGATCGCCACGTCGCAGACGCTGGCCAGCCCCACACCACCACCGAAGGCAGGGCCATGAAGCCGCCCGATCAGCGGCTTGGGCAAGGTGTTGAGCGCCTGCAGCATATGCGCAAGCTTGCCCGCCTCGGCCGATCTCGCCTCGGGCTCCGCATCGAATTGCTGCCGCATCCAGTCCAGATCGCCACCCGCGCAAAACGTCTTGCCGCGGGCCGCCAGCACCACCACTCGCACGCCTTCATCCGCGCCAAGCTCGCGCGCCGCCTCATGCAGCTCCGCGATCATACGTGCCGACATGGCATTGTGCTTCTCCGCCCGATCAAGCCACAGCGTCGCCACACCGCGCGCATCCCTCTCGATTCTGATCGTCTCGAACATGCCCCTGCTCCTTCCGCTTATCCGCCCGACCGCATCGCGCGGGCCATCTGTGCGGCGCGCGCCAGCACCTCGCGGTCCAGCCCTGTCTCATATCCCATCGCCTGCACATGGTCGTGCACCGCTTCGGTCGCCACATTGCCCGACGCCCCCGGCGCATAGGGACAGCCGCCAAGCCCGCCCACCGCCGCGTCGAACACCCTGAGCCCGCGCGCCAGCGACACCCCGATATTGTCCAGCGCGCGCGCGCCCGTGTCGTGGTAATGCCCGGCCAGCGCGCTTTGCGGCACCACGTCGCAGACCGCCGCCAGCATGGCGTCGATCGTCTCGGGCGTGCCCTGCCCGATCGTGTCGCCAAGCGAAATCTCGTAGCAGCCCATCTCGAAGAGCCTCGCTGCCACGCGCGCCACATCCCCCGGCGCGACCGGCCCGTCATAGGGGCAATCGGTCACACAGGACACGTAGCCCCGCACCGGGATCCCGGCCGCCCGTGCCGCCTCTGTCACCGGCGCGAACCGCTCGAGGCTTTCGGCGATGGTCGCGTTGATATTGGCCTTCGAGAACCCCTCCGAGGCCGCGCCGAAAATCGCCACCTCATCGGCCTTCGCCGCCAGCGCCCCCTCCAGCCCGCGCAGATTGGGCGTCAGCGCGGCATAGCGGACACCGGGTGCGCGGCGAATGCCGGCCAGGACATCGGCGGAATCGGCCATCTGCGGCACCCATTTCGGGCTGACGAAACTCGCCACCTCGATCCGGGCAAAGCCCGCACTGCTCAAGGTGTCGATCAGCGCGATCTTCTCCACCGTAGGGATCTGCCGCGTCTCGTTCTGCAGACCGTCGCGCGGTCCGACCTCGAATATCTCGACCCTGTCAGCCATCCCATGCCTCGTAGAAATCCCTGTCATAGATCCGCGCACCATCCTCCGTGGGCAGCGATGCGCGAAACCCCTCGCGCTCGGTCAGCCGTTCGTACCACGCAGCCGTCTGCGGGAACGGATCGAGCCGCGCGAAATGACGCGCCATATAGACCGCCTGCCCCACGCAGATATCCGCCGCCGAGAAGCCGCTGGTCAGCAGATAGTCGCGGTTCTCCAGAGGCGTCGAAAGCCGCGCCTCGATCGCGCCATAGCATTTGGCGATCCGCGCCGCTTCAAGCCGCATGACGATCGGGCTGCGCATGGCGTCTTCATAGAGCATGATATGCTGCTGCGTCAGCGCCGCGACATGCTGGCTCAACGTTTCGGCGAAATGCACCCAGACCAGCCACGCCATGCGGTCCATGTCCCCCGGCATCCGGCCCAGACCCGCCTCGGGAAACCGGTCGCACAGATATTCGACCATGGCGCCCGATTCGAACATCCGCTCCCCCTCGATCTCCAGCGCAGGCACCCGCCCCGCCGGTGACAGGCTCAGGAATTCGGGCGCGCGCAAGGACTTGTCGAAGGCATGTTCCTGCACCCGGAACGGCACCCCCAGCTCATGCAGCAGCCACAACACCCGCATCGAGCGGCTCTGCGGCACATGATGCAGCGTGATCATGCGCTGTCCGCCTCCCCGTCTTTCGCCTCCACCTGTCCCTCCAGCCGAACCAGCGCGGCCCCGGCCTCGACCTGCGCGCCGGCATCGACCAGAACCTCGGCCACGATCCCATCGCGCGCGGCCAGCAGGGCATGCTCCATCTTCATGGCCTCCAGCACCGCCAGCCTGTCGCCCTCGGCCACCACCTGACCGGGCCGGGCCAGCACCTCCTTGACCAGCCCCGGCATCGGCGCCTCGATCAGATCGGTATCCCCGCCCCTCACCGCCGCGCGATCCAACGGATCGACGATCTCGAAACCCAACCCGTATTGGCTGAACACCGTGACACTCGCGCCATTGACCGCCACTTCGGGCGCCGCCTCGCCGTCGATCTGCCAGCGGCCCGCGACCCGGCGCGCCTCCACGGGTCTGCCTGCGACCATGACATCATGCGCATCGCGCGACAGGCTGCACAGGCGCAGCGCGATCTCTTCGCCCTCGCGCCTGAGGATGACAGCGCGCTCCATCGGCTGCCATAGCGTGAACCCGGTCTCGGCCATGCTCTGCCCGAGCAATCCAAGCGCCGCCAGCCCCGCCAGCGCGATCTCGCCCGGCCGCGGCTGGGGCATCCGCGCCAGCGCGTCGATATCGCGCGCGATCAGCCCGGTATCGACATCGCCCTGCGCAAAGCCCCCGTGCCGCGCCAGGGCACCCAGAAAGGCCAGGTTGGTCACCGTACCCGCCACCTGCGTGCCCTCGAGCGCCGCCGACAACCGCCTGAGCGCCCCCGCCCGCGTGGCGCCCTGCACGATGATCTTCGCGATCATCGGATCGTAATGCGGCGATATCTCGTCGCCCGCCCTAACGCCCGTATCGGCCCTCGCCCCATCGGCGAAACGCAAATGCGTCAAACGGCCCGTCGCGGGCAGGAAGCCTTTGGGTACATCCTCCGCATAGAGCCTCGCCTCGAAGGCATGGCCGCGGATCTCCAGATCCTCCTGTGCGCGCGGCAGACCCTCGCCCGAGGCCACCCGCAACTGCCATTCCACCAGATCGACGCCGGTGATCGCCTCGGTCACGGGATGCTCCACCTGCAGGCGCGTGTTCATCTCCATGAACCAGAACCCATCGGTCCTGAGGCCCCGGCTGCCATCGACGATGAATTCCACCGTGCCCGCCCCCGCATAGCCGATCGCCTCGGCCGCGCGCACCGCCGCCTGTCCCATCGCCGCGCGCATATCTTCGGTCATGCCGGGCGCCGGTGCCTCCTCGATCACCTTCTGATGGCGCCGCTGCAGCGAACAATCGCGCTCGAAAAGATGCACCGCCCGACGTCCGTCGCCAAAGACCTGCACCTCGATATGGCGCGGCTTCGCGACGAATTTCTCGATCAGAACGGCATCATTGCCAAAGGCGGTCCGCGCCTCGCTGCGCGCGCTTCGCAGCGCATCGGCAAAATCCCCCGGCCGCTCGACCAGCCGCATCCCCTTGCCGCCGCCCCCCGCGACGGCCTTGATCAGCACCGGATAGCCGATCGCATCCGCCGCCCCCGCCAGATGCTCCGGGTCCTGATTTGCGCCGTGATAGCCCGGCACCACCGGCACGCCCGCCTCCTCCATCAGCGCCTTCGCGGCATCTTTCAGCCCCATCGCCCGGATCGCCGAAGCCGACGGCCCGATGAACACCAGCCCCGCCGCCTCGACGGCATCCACGAAATCGGGGTTCTCCGACAAGAAGCCATAGCCCGGATGGATCGCTTGCGCGCCCGTCTCGAGGGCCGCCGCGATGATCGCATCCCCCCGCAGATAGCTCTCGGCCGGCGCAGGCCCGCCGATCCGCACCGCCCGATCCGCCATCGCCACATGCCGCGCGCCGCGATCCGCATCGGAATAGACCGCCACACTGCGCACCCCCATGCGCCGGGCGGTGTCGATCACGCGGCAGGCGATCTCGCCGCGATTCGCAATCAGGATCGTCTCGAACATGCCAGCTCTCTCCCGGGGGCGGTGCCGCCCCTCTTCATCGTTCCCCAAATACTCACGTGCCTCGGCCCGCGTCTTGGCGCGCCCGTCGCCGTATCGCTCACCATCGCGCCAGCGCCTCCCGCGCCTCCTCGGCCATGCGCGCGACAATGGCTTCCGCAGGCTCGACCGCATGGATCAGCCCCACCGCCTCTCCGGCAATCGCCGGGGCCCGCTCCGCGTCGCCCTCGGCCACTGCGCTCGCATAGGCCGCGCGCGCCGCGTCCGAGGCCGGCCCACCCGGCACGCCTTCCCATTGCCCGGTCCAACCGTTGCGCAAGGTCCGGATCGTGTAGGGCGCAGGCCAGTCAAGCCCCCGCGCGATATCCGGCAGCGACGAGCGCAGCGTCCTGTCGCCATCCGCTGCCACCGCCGCGGCCTGAAATCCCGGCGCCACCAGCGCCTCCTCGGCAGCCCAGAACCGCGTGCCCACCAGCACGCCATCCGCCCCCAGCATCAGCGCCGCGGCCAGCCCCCGGCCATCCGCGATACCACCCGCCGCCAGCACGATCGCCCGGTCGCCCACCGCATCCACCACTTCGGGCACAAGGCTCATCGTGCCGCGTGTCGCGCCATGCCCGCCCGCTTCCGTGCCCTGCGCCACGATCACATCCGCGCCCGCCGCCAGCGCCTCGCGGGCGCCGCACAGGCTCTGGACCTGCACGAAGACCGGCACGCCCGCCGCCCTTGCGCGGGCCGCAAAGGGCGCGGGATCCCCGAAGGACAGGAAGACCCCCGCCGGGCTGCGCGCCAGGACCCACTCGAAAAGACCCGGCGCCTCGGCCTCGCGCCGCTCGAGCGCCCATGTGATCAGCCCGCAGCCCACGGCCACATTCCCGGCCTCGGCCATCTGCGCCTCGATCCAGGCCGCATCGCCATAACCGCCGCCGATGAAGCCAAGCCCCCCGGCGCGGCTCACCGCCGCCGCCAGTCGCCCGCCCGCCGCCATCGCCATCGGCGCCGACACGATCGGCGCCCGCAGCCCGAAGCGTTCGGTCAGCCGGGTGACCAGCGCGGGCCTTGCTGGAGGGGTCGGACGATCCGTCATCGCGTCACTCCACGTCCCGCACATCGTTGACCGTGTCCGCCGCCGTGGTGCGCCAGAAGATCAGCACCAGCAGCAAGACGATGGTCGCCACCCCGGCGCCAATGGCCATGTCCGCCTGCAAACGCCATGACCAAATGGCAAGCGCCACCCAGACCGCGGCCACGATCACCGGCAGCCAGGTGGCGATATTGACACCCCACATATCCGCCCGCAGCCGCCCGATCGGGGAAAACGGCCCTGCCGGAAGGCCGCGCGCCGCGCAGGCTTTCACATAGTCCGAGCGCACGGCGCGCACCGCCGATTGCGCCGCCATCACGCCGAAGAGGCTCGCCACGGCCGAAAGCGCCCCCGCTCCGGTGATCGCATAGCGCAGCCCCGCCAGCAGTTGCAGCATCTGCCCGCAGCGTTCGGGATCGCGGCACTCGCTTGTCAGAAGCCCGCCCTCGGCACTCAGCGACAGGCCCATGGCCGCAAAGAGAAAGCCGTTGAAGGTGAACAGCCACCTCAGGCGGTGATCCACCAGCGTGTCCTCATGCTCGACCAGCCCGCGCATATCCGCCCATAGCTGCCGCGCCTCCTCGGCTTTTGTGCGACTCGGATCATTGCTCATCGCGCGCCATCCTCCGAGACGGCTCGCGCGCCCGCCGCGCGTGCGGCGAGGGCCCGCGTCACCTCCCTATCACATGCGGAATACGCCAAAGCGGGTCTCCTCTATCGGGGCGCAGAGTGCCGCGCGCAGCGACAGGGCCAGCACATCGCGCGATTTGCGCGGATCGACGATCCCGTCGTCCCAAAGCCGCGCGCTGGCATAAAGAGGATGCGACTGGCGCTCGAACATCTCGATCGTGGGGCGCTTGAACGCGGCCTCCTCCTCGGCCGACCATGCGCCGCCCTTGCGCTCGATCGCATCGCGCTTGACGGTGGCCAGAACGCCCGCCGCCTGCTCGCCGCCCATCACGCCGATCCGGCTGTTGGGCCAGGACCACATGAAGCGCGGCTGATAGGCCCGGCCCGACATGCCGTAATTGCCCGCCCCGAACGAGCCGCCCACCACCATGGTGATCTTGGGCACCGATGTGGTCGCCACCGCCGTCACCATCTTGGCGCCATGGCGCGCGATGCCCTCGTTTTCGTATTTACGGCCCACCATGAAACCCGTGATGTTCTGCAAAAAGACAAGCGGCACCCGGCGCTGACTGCACAGCTCGATGAAATGCGCGCCCTTCTGGGCGGCCTCCGAAAAAAGCACGCCATTATTGGCGACGATCCCCACCGGACAGCCCTTGATATGGGCAAAGCCCGTCACCAGCGTCTCGCCGAAGCGTGCCTTGAACTCGTCCAGCCGCGAGCCATCCACCAGCCGCGCGATCACCTCGCGAATATCATAGGGCGTGCGCAGATCGGCAGGCACCACGCCCAGCAGGTCCTCGGGATCATAGGCCGGCTCTTCGGGGCTGGCCCACGCGACCGTCGCCGGGGTGACACGGTTCAGCCCCGCCACCGCCTGCCGCGCCAGCGCCAGCGCATGTGCATCATCCTCGGCCAGGTAATCCGCCACGCCGCTCAGCCTCGTATGCACGTCCCCGCCGCCCAGATCCTCGGCGCTGACCTGCTCGCCCGTCGCCGCCCGGACCAGCGGCGGGCCGGCCAGAAAGATCGTGCCCTGGTCCTTGACGATGATCGTCACATCCGACATCGCCGGCACATAAGCCCCGCCCGCCGTGCACGACCCCATCACCACCGCGATCTGCGGGATGCCCTTGGCGCTCATCCGCGCCTGATTATAGAAGATGCGCCCGAAATGATCGCGGTCGGGAAAGACCTCGTCCTGATTGGGCAGGTTCGCACCGCCGCTATCCACCAGATAGATGCAGGGCAGGTTGCATTCCTCCGCGATCTCCTGTGCCCTCAGGTGTTTCTTGACGGTCATCGGATAATAGGTGCCGCCCTTCACCGTGGCGTCATTGCACAGGATCATGCAGTCCAGCCCCTGCACCCGGCCCACACCCGCGACCACCCCCGCGCAAGGTGCGGCCCCCTCATACATGCCATGCGCCGCCGTGGCCCCCACTTCCAGAAAGGGCGATCCCGGATCGAGCAGGGTCGCCACTCGCTCGCGCGGCAGCATCTTGCCGCGCGCCAGATGCCGTTCGCGCGCCGCCTCGCCGCCGCCCGCCGCCGCTAGGGCCGCGGCCTCCTCGACCGCGCGCAGCGCCGCCAGATGGCCCTCGCGATTGGCGCGGAACTCCTGCGATGTCGCGATCACCTTGGATTGAAGCTTCATGCCGCCTCCGGATGTGCTGCGGGGCGGATGGCTGCGCCCCGGACTGTTGCCATTATGCCGCGACAGCGGCGCTCATGCAGGATTTGACCCATATCAATGCGTTTTTTACGCACCGCGCGCAGGGTCCGGCGCATTCGACAAGTATTGGAAAGACCATGAGACACCTGACAGCGCTCACTCTCGCAACCGCCCTCGTCGGAGCCGTCGCCGCTCCTGTCTTCGCTCAGGAACAGGGGGATTTCACCCTCGGTTTCGGCTTTGCCGGGGTTTTCCCGAAAAGCAACAACGGCGTTCTGGCCGCAGGCACCGTGCCGATCGACGTGGGCGACGGCTATAGCGTCACGCTCACCGGCGAATATTTCGTCGCCGACAATATCGGGATCGAACTGCTGGCCGCCTGGCCCTTCGAGCATGACCTGAAAAGCAACGGCACCAAGATCGGCAAGGTCAAGCACCTGCCCCCGACCCTGTCGCTGCAATACCATTTCACCAACGCGTCCTCGATGACGCCCTTTGTCGGCATAGGCGTCAACTACACCACCTTCCTCGAGGACACGGCCACAGGTCCGCTCACCGGCAGCGCGCTCAGCGTCGATGATTCCTGGGGCCTCGCCCTTCATGCCGGCGTCGATTTCGCCGTCAGCGAGACCGGCGCCTTCCGGGCCGACATCCGCTGGATCGATATCAACTCGGATGTGAAGCTGAACGGCGTCAACATCGGCAAGGTCGAGATCGACCCCTGGATCCTCGGCGTCTCCTACGTGATGAAATTCTGACGCCCCGGCCCAAAGCCTATCGCAGGGGCCGGCCATCGCGCCGGCCCTTCTTCTTTTGCGCGCCCGCATCCAGCCACCCGTCATGACGCCCCCTCCCCGGCGGCCCGCGCCTTCAACTCGCGGCGGATCACCTTGCCCGTCACCGTCATCGGCAGCGCGTCAAGAAACGTCACCTCCCTTGGATAGCAATGCCCGGCCAGCCGCGCCTTGACGTGGTCCTGCAGGGCCTTTGCAAGATCATCCGTCCCCGCCACCCCGGGCTTCAGGACGACATAGGCCTTCACGATCTGCGTGCGCAGCGCGCAGGGCTTGCCGATCACCCCCACCGTCGCCACCGCCTCGTGGGTCAGCAGGCAATCCTCGATCTCCCCCGGCCCGATCCGGTACCCGGCCGAGGTGATGACATCATCCTCGCGCCCCACGAAACGCAGATGACCGTCGTCCAGCACACCCCGGTCCCCGGTCAGCATCCAGTCGCCGCGAAACTTCTCGGCGGTCGCCTCGGGACGGTTCCAATAGCCCAGCATCATGCTGGCCGCGCCGCGCCGGATCGCGATATCGCCCTCGCCCGCAACCTCCCTACCCTGCGCGTCGATCACCCCGATCTCGAAACCGGGCACAGGCCGCCCGATCGCGCCCGCGCGCGGCGCAAACAGCGTGCCGCAGGAACTGGCCACCATGTTGCATTCGGTCTGGCCGTAAAACTCGTTGATCGTCAGCCCAAAGGCCCGCCGCCCCCAGTCCAGCATCTCTGCGCCCAAGGGCTCGCCGCCACTGGCCACGCTGCGCAATCCCGGCAATGCGCATTCGGCGGCCTTCAGCATCCTGAGCGCCGTGGGCGGGAAAAAGACATTGCGCACGCCCCCTTCGCGCAGCACCCTTGCGCACGCCTCGGGCGTGAACTTCGGCAAGCGCGCCGCCACCACCGGCACCCCAAGCGCCAGCCCCGGCATCAGCACATCGAACAGCCCCCCGATCCACGCCCAATCCGCGGGCGTCCACAGGCAATCGCCCGGCTGGCCCAGAAAATCATGGCTGATCTCGACCCCCGGCAGATGCCCCAACAGCATCCTGTGACCATGCAACGCCCCCTTGGGGCTGCCCGTGGTCCCGCTGGTATAGATCAGCACGGCCGCATCTTCCGGGCCGGTCTCCGCAGACCCCATGCGCCCTTGGGGCAAATCCACCTCTTCCGGCACCAGCGCCGCGACATCGGGCACCTGCTCAAGCAAAGCCACTCCGTCACCATCGCTCACCACGATCCGCGCGCCCGCATCCGTCAGCCTCGTGCGCAGCGCATCGACCTGAAACAGCTTGAAGAGCGGGATCGACACCGCCCCCAGCTTCCAGATCGCCACATGCGCCGCCGCACACCACGCATCCTGCGAGCGCAGCACACCAACCCTGTCGCCGCGCCCGATCCCCTGCGCCTCCAGATGCAGCGCCAGCGCATCCGCCATCTCGCGCAGCGCGCCATAGCTGGTCTCGCGCCGCTCCGCCGTCAGATCGATGATCGCCACCCGGTCCGGGTCTGTCTCGGCCCAGTCGTCACAGACCTGCGCCGCCATGTTCAGCCGCTCCGGTATCTGCCAGCGAAAGCCTTGGTATAGCGTGTCATATGGTGCGCGTGTCAGCATCCCAGCCCCTCACGCCCGCCCGTCAAGGCGCTTGCGGTCAGCCACCCGGCCGAACCGGTCGATGAAATACTCGTATCCCGCGCCTTCGGCGTTCTCGCAGATCACCACCAGCCACAGCCCGTCCGATTGCGCGACCCGCGCCTGACAATCCGTGCGCTCGGCCCCGGCGCCCGCCTCGGCCAGATATCGGTCCGCCACCGCCTCGATCACATCGGTTTCCGTGGTCAGCACCGCGCGCCCACCCAGCAAAAGGCCGATTCCCGCCGCCACCGCCACAAGGGCGGCCAGCGGTACGAAAAGCAGCCACCGCCGTGTCATCCCATGGCGCCCATCAATTCGCGCCCCACCAGCATCCGGCGGATTTCACTGGTCCCGGCGCCGATCTCCATCAGCTTGGCATCCCGGAACAGCCTTGCGACCGGCGCATCGGCCAGAAAGCCCGCCCCGCCCATCGCCTGCACCGCCTGATGCGCCTGCACCATGGCCTGCTCGCTGGCATAAAGGCAGCACGCGGCGGCATCCTGCCGGGTGACATCGCCCCGGTCGCAGGCCTTGGCCACCTCGTAGACATAGGCGCGCGCCGAATTCATCGCCGTGTACATGTCGGCGATCTTGCCCTGCATCAGTTGGAACGAGCCGATGGGCTGCCCGAATTGCTTGCGCTCGGCCATATACGGCATGATCTCATCCAGACAGGCCGCCATGATGCCGGTGCCGATCCCCGCCAGCACGACCCGTTCGTAATCCAGCCCCGACATCAGCACGCGCACCCCGCGCCCCTCGTCGCCAAGGACATTCTCGAAGGGAACCTCCACATCGTCGAAGATCAGCTCGGCGGTGTTCGATCCGCGCATGCCCAGCTTGTCGAAATGCGGGCTGGTGCTGAAGCCCTTCATGGTCTTTTCGATCAGGAACGCGGTGATCCCCTTCGATCCGGCATCCGGATCGGTCTTGGCATAGACGACCAGCGTATCGGCGTCAGGGCCGTTGGTGATCCAGTACTTGTTGCCGTTCAGCTTGTAATGATCGTTGCGCTTTTCGGCCCGCAGCTTCATCGAGACAACATCGCTGCCCGCGCCCGCCTCGGACATGGCCAGCGCGCCGACATGCGCGCCGCTGACCAGACCCGGCAGGTATTTTTCCTTCTGCTCCGGCGTCCCGTTCAGCTTGATCTGATTGACGCAAAGGTTGGAATGCGCCCCATAGGACAGCGACACACTGGCCGATGCGCGCGCGATCTCCTCGATGGCGATGACATGCGCCAGATAGCTCATGTCGGCACCGCCATACTCTTCGGGCACCGTGATGCCCAACAGACCCAGATCGCCCATCTCGCGCCACAGGTCGGACGGAAAGTCATTGTCGCGGTCGATGGCCGCGGCCATCGGCTTGACGCGCTCCTGAGCCCACCGGTGAACCATCTCCCGCAGGGCGTTCACATCCTCGCCCAGATCGAACTGCATGACGGCGTTGAACATGCGCCTCTCTCCCGAATTCGGCATTTATTGAACAGTTGTTCATTTTATAGCCGCAACTCCGCCGCCCGGTCAATCCCGCGCATCGCATGCCCGGCGCACGCTGCGTTAATGCATGCCTTTTCTCGGGTTTTGCAGATCGGATACCGACGCAATACCGACGTCATACCGACGCGATACCGAAGACCGATTTCGCGGTCATTCCCCTTGTTAACAAAGAGATTCGCACTCCGCGCCGCCATCCGCGCACAGTGCCGTCAACGATTTGTTAACCGCGATTAAGGATCAGGCCTGTGCCCCTTGCCACACGGCCCCCACCTCGGCCCGGATGATCCGCGCGATCAGCGCGCAATCCTCAAGACTGAAGGTCAGCGGCAGCCGCATGTCCAGAATGCTTTTCAGGATACGGTCCGATTTGGGCATCGGCTCGCTCGGCGCGTAGCGCCAGCTGTCATAGCGGCTGGTAAAGCCCACAGGCTCCGCGCCCCCGAACCATTTGAGCTCCACACCGCGCCGCAGGCAGCGCGCCACCACCTCGCCCACCGCCGTCTCGTCCCAGTCGAGCAGCAGGAACTGGATCGACGAGCCGACGAATCTCTCCTCCTCGGGCCGCTCGACCAGCCGCAATCCCGGCGTGCCGCGCAGCCCCTCCTCGACCTTGCGATAGCGCGCGTTCCACGCCGCGCACTGACTGTCCAGCCGCGCCAGCTGCGGTCGCAGGATCGCCGCTCGCAAATGGTCCATCCTACCGGAAACATTGGGAGTTTCGTATTTCACATCCGCGAATATCTCTTCCGGCGGCACTGTCCCATTGCGCCCGTAAAGCATGTAGGACCCCGACAGCATCGTTGCCCGCGCAGCGATTTCATCGTCATCGGTGACCAGAAAACCGCCCTCGCCCGAGTTCATGTGCTTGTAGGTCTGGGTGCTGTAACACCCCACCTTGCCCCACCGCCCCGACGCGCGCCCCTTCCAGGCCGCGCCCATCGTATGCGCGCAATCTTCCAGCACCGTGATCCCGGCCCGGTCGCAGATCTCCATCAACCGTTCCATGTCGCACAGATGCCCGCGCATGTGGCTGAGCATGAGGATGTCAGCCTGATCGGACTTGGCCTCCAGATCATCCAGATCGATGACCAGATCCTCAGTCACGCCGACAAACACCGGCACCGCGCCCACACTCGCAATGGCCCCCGGCACCGGCGCCAGCGTGAAGGCATTTGTGAGCACCTTCTGTCCGGGCCTGACCCCCACCGCCCGCAGCGCCGTGGCCATCGCATACCCCCCCGACGCCACCGCCAGCGCGTAGCGCGCGCCTGTATAGGCGGCGAATTCCCGCTCAAGCAGGCCCGTCTCTCCAACCTCGTCCCCGACAAGGTTGTAGCGGTGCAAGCGCCCGCTGCGCATCACCTCGACCGCCGCCGCGATCCCCTCTTCGGGGATCGATTCCTGCTGGGTGAAACTGCCTTTGAAAACATCTGTCATGGCGTATTCTTTGCGATTGTTGCCCGTCCGGGTCAATGGGTTTGGCATCAGTCCGAGCGGTTCTTCACGAAACCCGAAAGCCGCTTGCGCGCCCTCCGAAAACCTATCCGATAAGACGGCGCACGGTGTCGCCCAACTCGGTGTAGCAGCCCAACAGCGCCTCGGGCGCCAGATCGGCAACCCCTTGCCCCGCTGGCCCGAACGTCACCAGAATCGACGGAACGCCCGCCGCGCGGGATGTTTCCCGATCGGTCTCGGTATCGCCCACCAACACACAGCGCCCCGGATCGCCCCCGGCCCGGCGCACGGTTTCGCGCAGCGCCTCGGGATCGGGCTTGCGCACGGGCAGCGTATCGGCCCCGATCAGGGATCCAAAGGCATCCAGAACACCAAGCCGTGTCATCAGAAGGCGCGCAAGCCCCTCGGGTTTGTTGGTGCAAATGGCCACTTTGTAGCCCGCGGCCCGCAGCCCCTCGACCGCCTCCATGGCGCCGGGATAAAGCGTGGTATGCGTGTCGATCGCGCCTTCATAGGCCTGCAGCAACAAGGGATATTGCCGATCCACCTCGGCCTCGTCCTGCGCCCGACCCAGCCGGTCCAGCCCAAGGCGCAGCATCGCCCGACCGCCGCGCAGGGCGGTCCCCGCATCGGTCACCGGATGCAGAAGATCCCCCTCACCCATCGCCCGGAAACAGGCATTGGCCGCCGCGATCAGATCGCCGCTGGTATCCGCCAAAGTCCCGTCCAGATCGAAAACCACAGTCCGCATCGCCGCCCGCCCCTTTGCCTTTGGTCTGCGCCCATCCGCGCCTGACTGACATATACCGCAATCTAGTGTGATCCAATGCGACCTTGCACAGCATCGGCAACCCGATAAAACGGGGGCCAGTCGACTGAGGAAAAGCCGGAATGAGTACAGCCCTTGTCATCCTGGCCGCAGGTCAGGGCACACGCATGAACAGCGATCTGCCGAAAGTCCTGCACGAGGTGGCCGGGGCGCCGCTTCTCGTGCATGCCATGAAGGCCGGCGCCGCGCTCGAGCCTGACCGTACGGTGATCGTCGCGGGACATGGCGCCGAGGCGGTGAAAAAAGCCGCCCTGGCCCATGACGAGAGCGTCGAGATCGCGATTCAGTCCGAGCAGAAGGGCACCGCGCATGCCGTGGCCCAAGCCGCTCCTCTGCTGGCGGGTCACAGCGGAGACACCATTGTCCTTTACGGCGACACGCCTTTCATCAGCACCGAGACGCTCGAACGGATGGCCAAGGCCCGCACCAGGCATGATGTGGTCGTTCTGGGTTTCAACGCGGCAGACCCCGCGCGCTATGGTCGGCTGGTCATGGACGGCGAGAGCCTTGAAAGAATTGTGGAATTCAAGGATGCCGATGAGGCCACCCGCGCCATTACCCTGTGCAATTCGGGCGTGATCGCAGCGCAGACAGCGACGCTTTTCAAGCTGATTGACGCGGTGGGAAATGACAATGCCAGCGGCGAATACTACCTGACCGACATCGTGGGGCTCGCGCAGGCGCAGGGGCTTTCGGCCACCGCGATCCTGTGTGACGAGGCCGAGACACTCGGCATCAATTCGCGCAGCGAACTGGCCCTGGCCGAGGTCGCCTTTCAGGCCCGCGCCCGCGCCGCGGCGCTGGAGGATGGTGTCACGCTGATTGCCCCGGACACGGTGCATTTCGCCCATGACACGGTGATCGGCCGCGATACGGTGATCGAGCAGAATGTCGTCTTCGGACCGGGCGTCACCATCGAGTCCGGTGCGCGTATCCGGGCATTCTCGCATCTCGAAGGGTGCCATGTGTCGCGTGGCGCGGTCGTTGGACCCTACGCCCGCCTGCGCCCCGGCGCTGAATTGGCGGAAGACACACGGATCGGCAACTTCGTCGAGATCAAAAACGCCATCATCGACGAAGGCGCCAAGGTCAATCACCTGAGCTATATCGGCGACGCGCATCTTGGCGCGGCCACCAATGTCGGCGCGGGCACGATCACCTGCAATTACGACGGCGTCATGAAACACCATACCGAGATCGGCCGAAACGTCTTCATCGGATCGAACACCATGCTGGTCGCCCCGGTCACCATCGGGGATGACGCCATGACGGGATCGGGATCGGTCATCACACGCGACGTGCCCGAGGGCGCCCTCGCGCTGGCGCGCAGCGCACAGGTGGACAAACCGGGGATGGCCCGCAAAATGTTTGAAATTCTAAAGGCCAAAAAGGCTAAACGCGATAAAGGGGCAGAATAATGTGCGGTATTGTAGGGATCCTTGGGACGCATGAAGTGGCGCCGACACTGGTTGAGGCGCTGAGGCGGCTGGAATATCGCGGCTATGACAGCGCCGGGATCGCCACGCTGAATGACGGTCGACTGGACCGGCGGCGCGCGGTCGGCAAGCTGGTGAACCTGTCGGATCTCCTGGTGCATGAACCGCTGGCGGGCAAGGCCGGCATCGGCCACACAAGATGGGCCACCCATGGCGCGCCCAATCTGTCGAACACGCATCCGCACCGCTCGGGCCCCGTGGCCGTGGTCCATAACGGGATCATCGAGAATTACCGCGACCTGCGCGCCGAACTGGCCGAAAAAGGCCTCAATCACGAGACAGACACCGATACAGAAACGGTCGCCCTGCTCACTCACTACCATCTCGAGCAGGGAATGCCCCCCGTCGATGCCGCCCGCGCGACACTGGCGCGGCTCGAGGGCGCCTATGCCCTGTTGTTCCTATTCGATGGTGAGCCTGACCTGATGATTGCGGCGCGCAAGGGCAGTCCCCTGGCGATCGGGCACGGGGATGGCGAAATGTATGTCGGCTCGGACGCGATCGCGCTTGCGTCGCTGACAGACCGGATCACCTATCTCGATGAGGGCGATGTTGCCGTCGTGACGCGCGACAGCCTGTGGATCACAGATGCGGATGGAAAGACCGTTGAGCGGGACGTCAAGACCATCCGCATCGGCAATACCCGGATCGACAAGGCCGGGCACAAGCACTTCATGGCCAAGGAAATCACCGAACAGCCCGCCGTGATCGGCGATGCGCTTGGGCATTACCTGTCGGCGGATGGGCGCGACGTCATCCTGCCCGGCGGCGACGGTTTGGATTTCACGCAGATCGACCGGATGACGATGGTGGCCTGCGGCACGGCCTATTATGCCTGCCTGACGGCGAAATACTGGTTCGAGCAATTGGCCCGACTGCCTGTCGAGGTCGATATCGCCTCGGAGTTCCGCTATCGCGAGCCGCCGATCCCGCCGCGCGGGGTGGCGCTTTTCGTCAGTCAATCGGGCGAGACCGCCGATACGCTGGCGGCGCTGCGCTATTGCGCGGGCAAGGCGGAGCGGATCGTCAGCGTGGTGAATGTGGACGAAAGCTCGATCGCCCGGGAAAGCGATCTGGCGCTGCCGATTCATGCCGGGGTCGAGATCGGGGTGGCGTCGACCAAGGCGTTCACCTGCCAGTTGACGGTGCTGTTGCTTTTGGCGATCAAGGCGGCCAAGGCACGCGGCACGCTGAGCGAGGATGCGGTCGCGGACCTTCTGTCCAAGCTGCGCGGATTGCCGGCGACGATCAATATCGCGCTCGAGATGGACGACGACTTCAAGAAGGCCGCCCGGCGCCTTGCCGAAGCCGACAACGCCCTGTTTCTAGGCCGCGGCCTGATGTATCCTCTGGCCCTTGAGGGGGCATTAAAACTAAAGGAAATCAGTTATATACACGCCGAAGCTTATGCATCGGGTGAACTCAAGCACGGCCCCATCGCGCTCATCGACAAGCGCATGCCCGTGGTGGTCATGGCCCCCCGCGACGCTCTGTTCGACAAGACCGTTTCCAACATGCAGGAAGTGATGGCCCGCGATGGCAAGGTGATACTGATCACCGACCGGCGCGGGGCCGAAGCCGCGGACGGCGGCATCTGGCGTTTGCTGACACTCCCCGAGGTTGACCCGGTTCTGAGCCCGATCCTCTATGCCATTCCCGCGCAGCTTTTGGCCTATCACACTGCCGTGGCCAAGGGGACGGACGTGGACCAGCCGCGCAACCTGGCCAAATCCGTCACGGTTGAATAGCCGCAGCGCGCGACCATCACTCCCGCGCGGCGCAGGGCAGCCAGACCCGAAACCGGCTGCCTTCCCCGGGCGTGGAGGTGACGGTGATCTGACCCCCGGCGCGGGTCACGAGGGTCTGACTGATCGACAGGCCCAGACCCGTGCCTTCGGCCTGTTTGGTGGTGAAGAACGGATCGAAAATCCGCTTGAGCAGTGTCGCGTCGATCCCCTGTCCGGTATCATCGACGCGGATCACGACCCCGCCGTCCTCGTCATGGACCCCGAGGCTCAGACGGCCCTTCTCCCCCATGGCATGAACCGCGTTGAGGATCAGGTTGACGACCACTTGCTGCAACTCGGTCCGCGACATGACCACCTTGTTTTCACTTGAGAAGTCCGTGACCACGTCGATATCGGCAACCTCGGTCTGGTGGCGGGTCAGGACAAGGCAATCGCGGACGACATCGACCGGTGAGATCACGTTGGCGGCCCCGGAATACTCTTCGGGTTTGGCGAATTGCAGCAGTTTCGAGACGATGACGCTGATTCTGTAGACCTGATCGTCGATCAGACGGAATTCGGTCTGCACCTTGTCGGCGTCGCGGTCCAGAACGCTGCGCGCGACATCCAGATTGCCCTGGATGACCGCGATCGGGTTGTTGATCTCATGGGCGACGCTGGCCGTGATCTCGCCGACGGCGGCCAGTTTCTCGGACATGATGAGCCTTTCTGTCGTGCGTTCGAGCTTGTGATTGGCTTCGCGCAGATCGCGGGTCCGCTCTTCGACCTTGCGTTCAAGGCTTTCACCCCATTCCCTAAGCTGCCGGTCGCGTTCCTGAATTCGGTCGAGCAGCGTATCCAGATGGCCCGCGACCTGCGCAATTTCGCCGCTGCCCTGTGCAGGCCGGTTGCGCGCGTCCATGTCGCCGGCTTCGACCCGGGCGATCGTCTGGGTCATGCGTTCGAGGGGGCGGAAAATGCGCCCCGCCCATCGCAGGAAGATCGGTACGGAAATCGCCGCGATCAGTACGAAAAGAACCATCACGGACAAGGCGGCGTTTTTCTTGGCCGCGAGAAACGGCGCTTCGAGAAAGCCCACATAAAGCATTCCGACCCGCATACCGCGGCTGTCGACAATCGGCTCGTAGGCCGAAATATACCAGTCATTGACCACGAAGGCGCGATCCAGCCACACCTTCCCTTCGCCCAGAACCCGATCACGCACCTCTGCCGAAACGCGCGTTCCAAGGGCGCGCACATTTTCGAACAATCGCACATTCGTCGAGACGCGCACATCATCCAGAAAAAGTGTTGCTGTTCCCTGACTTCCTTCCGGCAGGCTTTGCTCACGATAAACCAGTGCGTTGATTGTATCGATAAAGCTTAAATTCCGGTTAAGCAGAAGCCCGCCCACCAGAGCACCGGGCCGATTGTCGGCAAGGCGGAGGGGGGCGGCGGAGTGGATGATCATGCCACGGTCCTCGACCGAGCGGTCGGTGGGGACGGCGGCGACGGTGGGAACAAGGCGGATCGCGGCCCAGGCATCGAGACCCGCGGACACGGCGTTGAGTTCCTGGGCGGAGAGGATATCCACGGCACTGCGCCAGGTTCCATCAAGGGCGCTGCGGATCACCGGCCAGTCGGAGGGCGTAAACCCGGCGGGCGTGGTGCGACCGTCGGTGACATAGAGAAAATCGAGCCCAAGCGCCTTGCGCTGCGTCTCGAGCAGGGTGGCAAGGGCCGCCTCATCCCCGATGGCATCGCGCAGCGCGACGGAATTGGCAAAGCCGTCCAGACGTTCTCCCGAGTTCTGGAGAAGCTGGTCAAGATACTGATTTGCAATGGTAAGATCGCCGTTCACCTTGGTGATCAGGATCTCGTCGATCTTGCCGCCCCATCGCATCATGGTGCTGCCCAGCATCACCGGCACAAGCACCAGCATCGGCAAGAGCGCAATCACCAGAAGCCGGACGCGGACCGAGCGGAACACGGCGCGCCACATCGTGTCCTGCGCGGCGTCGGGGGGCGACGTGTCTGACTGGGGGGTGGTCACCTGATCCTCCATCTGGGTCACAGGCGCATAATCGCGGATCGGGGGCGGTGGTCCAGTCTTTTCCGGCAAGACAGGGGCGAATCATCCCTCAAGCCGTTGATTAACAGGCAAAAACAGGGATCGGTATCACGTCGGTAAAACGTCGGTATCGCGTCGGTATCGAAGACCGACGCAGGCCGCGTTAACAGCCCGCACGGCGCGGGGCGCCGGAGCGCGCAACGGATCACTGCGCGAGACGGACCACACGAAGTTCCGGAAGGCCCGTCAGATCGGCTTCGAGGAGGCGCATCGCGGCGAGGGAAATCTGGCTTCCCGCTCCTTTTTCGGCCTCGAGCGGGATGAGATCGACCACCACGGACGTGCCTTTGGCGGGATAGTCCAGCCGCCCCTTGGCGGGGCTGTCGACCAGCGGTGTGCGCAGCCAGAAGCCGGGCTCGCCCGGCGCCCCCAGAGAGGCGATCGTGGTGCCGAGATCGGTGGCACCGGCGGCGGCGCTGGCCGCGTCGGCGCGGGCGGCGCGGCGTTCGGCCTCGGTCGTGGTGTCCAATGCCTCGGGCGTGCGGGCCGCGCCGGACAAGAGAGAACTGTCGGGACGCTGTTCCGGGCGGGGCTGGTCATCGACGGGCGCTGCGACCTGTGGCTCAGAGGGGCCGCGCGCGCGGTCAAATAGTCCCTCGACCTGTGCACAGCCGCTCAGGACGATACCCATAATGACGGTGCGAAACACTGTTTTCATAAGAGGACTTTACGCCTGCGCTCAACTGCCTTCAATGACAAGATCGCGCCCAACTCCGGGGTTGCCCATCGCCACGCGAACACATAGGTTTTCGGCCATGACCGCACCACTGATAGATCCTTTCCAGCGCGCGATCTCTTACCTGCGCGTTTCGGTGACCGACCGCTGCGATTTCCGCTGTGTCTATTGCATGTCGGAAAACATGACATTCCTGCCCAAGAAGGAACTTCTGACGCTGGAGGAACTGGACCGCATGTGTTCGACCTTCGTGCGGATGGGCGTGGAAAAGCTGCGGATCACCGGCGGCGAGCCGCTGGTGCGCAAGGGGATCATGACGTTTTTCAATGCCATGACCCGGCATCTTGAGTCGGGCGATCTGAAGGAGCTGACGCTGACCACCAATGGCAGTCAGCTGGAGCGCTTCGCCGATGATCTTTTTGCGGCGGGTGTGCGGCGGGTCAATGTCTCGCTCGATACGCTGGATGACAAGAAATTCGCCGAGATCACCCGCTGGGGCCGTCTGTCTCAGGTCATCAACGGCATTGACGCGGCACAGCGCGCCGGGCTGCGGGTGAAGATCAACACCGTGGCGCTGAAGGATTTCAACGAGAGCGAGCTGTTCACGCTGGTCGAGTGGTGCAAGAGCCGCGACATGGACCTGACCTTTATCGAGGTCATGCCGATGGGCGATATCGGCAACGAGGACCGGCTGGGCCAATACTGGAAGCTGAGCGATCTGCGCGCCGAGTTGGCGACACGCTACAGCCTGACCGAGTTGACCGAGCGCACCGGCGGGCCGGCACGCTATGTGCGGCTGGAGGAGACGGGCCAGAAGATCGGCTTCATCACGCCGCTCACGCATAATTTCTGCGAAAGCTGCAACCGTGTGCGTCTGACCTGCACCGGGGAGTTGTATATGTGCCTTGGCCAAGAGGACATGGCCGATCTGCGCGCCCCGCTGCGCAACAATCCCGGCAGTGACGCCATGCTGGAGGACGCCATTCGGGCGGCGATCCTGCGCAAACCGAAGGGGCATGATTTCGACTATTCCCGCCAGACGGTCGATGGGCGGGTGTCACGCCACATGAGCCACACCGGCGGCTGATGCAGCCATGGGCCGCCGGCCGTTTCCCTTGCGTCTTTATGCGGTCGCGGCGAACATGCTGGCCCCTGTCGCCTATGGCCGGGTTCGGGCCAAGCTGCGCGAGCATGGCACCGATCCGGTGCGCATCCGGGAACGGCTGGGACATCCCACGAAGGACAGACCCGACGGGCGGCTGATCTGGTTTCACGCGGCGAGCGTCGGCGAAAGCCTGTCGGTGCTGCGCCTGATCTCGCATATGGGTCAGACGCATGATGACTGGAATTTTCTCATCACCTCGGGCACGGCGACATCGGGCAAGATCCTGAGCGACAGGCTGCCGGATCGCTGTGTGCATCAATTCGCGCCGCTTGACAGCCGCGCCGCGGTACAGCGGTTCCTGGCGCATTGGAAACCTGATCTGGCGGTATTCGTGGAAAGCGAGTTCTGGCCGCAAATGCTGTGCCTGACGCATGCCCGGGGTGTGCCGATGGCGCTGATCAATGCGCGCCTGTCGGATCGCTCGGTGCGTGGCTGGCAGAGGTTCGGGGCAACTGCGCGGCATCTCTTGGGGGTGTTTTCGCTGATCCATTGTCAGGACCGCAGAACCGAGGCCAACTTGCGGCACTTGGGGATGGCGCATGCAAAGGCAGGGCGCAACCTCAAGTCGCTGTCCGGGCCGTTGCCGGTGGATCAGGAAAAGCTGCACGCGATGCAGGAGGCCATCGCCGGGCGCCCCCTGTGGCTGGCAAGCTCGACCCATCCGGGAGAGGACGACATCATGCTCGAGGCGCATCGGGCGCTGCTCGAGGATCATCCGGACCTGCTGCTGGTGCTTGTGCCGCGCCATCCCGAGAGGGCCGAGGCGATTGCCGGGCTGGCAAAGGCGGGCGGGCTGCGCATCACGCAGCGTTCGGCGGGAGAGATGCCGGAGGACGGGACAGAGGTTTATCTGGCCGATACGCTTGGAGAGACCGGGCTTTGGTATGCGCTTTGCCCGATCACCTGCCTGTGCGGGTCTTTTGTGCCGGTGGGCGGGCACAACCCCTATGAGCCGGCGCAGGCGGGCTCGGCGCTGCTGCATGGTCCGCTGCATGCCAATTTCGCCGACACCTATGCCGAATTGCACGAGGCGGGTGCCAGCACGCAAGTAGAGGGGGCCGCGGCGCTTGCGGCTGCGGTGGACCGGTTCTTGCGAGACGCCGCCGCGCTGGCGCAGGCGCGGCAAGCGATCAGCGGCTTTTCCAAGGGTCAGGAGGATGCGCTGGACGCTCTGGCGCTGGACCTTTCGGCGCTGGTCGATCCGGTGTAAGAGCCGGGCCTGAGACATCAGCCCGAGGCCTGCCCCATGCCCCATCCTGCCGATTCCATCGACGTGATCGCCCCGAATTTCAAGGCGCGGATGTCGGGGGTCACGTCCACGGTGTTCCGGCTGGTGCCGATTCAGGCGCGCGAGATGCGGATTGCCAGCAGCGGGCCGAAGATCCCCGAGGATATCCCGCAGATCCCGGTATCGAGCCTTGTGACCATGAGCCGGAGGCGGCGCGTCTGGCACGCGAGGCGCAACAACGAGATGCTGGCGGGGATCGCGCTCAGGCGGCTGTTGGGCAAGGATCTCAAGCTGATGTTCACCTCGGCGGCACAGCGCGATCACAAGGCGCTGACCAAGTGGATGATCCGGCGGATGGATCGGGTGGTGGCGACCTCGGCGCGCTCGGCGGCGTTTCTGGAGGTGCCCGCACAGGTGATCCATCACGGCATAGATGCCGAACGCTTCGCGCCCCACCCCGACAAGGACGCGCTGCGCCGTGATCTGGGCCTGCCCGAGGGCAAGGTGCTGGTGGGCTGTTTCGGGCGGATCCGGCCCCAGAAGGGCAATGACCTGTTCATCGACATGATGCTGCGCCTGTTGCCCGGGCGCCCCGATGTGGTGGCGGTGATGATGGGCGGAGTGACCGATCAGTTCCGCGACTTTCACAAGGGGCTTGTCGACAAGGTGGCGGCGGCGGGGCTGCAGGAACGGGTGCTGTTTCTGCCCGAAGATCCGCACTGGGATGTGTCGCGCTGGTTCAAGGCGCTGGATCTGTATGTGGCGCCGCAGCGGTGGGAAGGTTTCGGGCTGACCCCGCTCGAGGCGATGGCTTGTGCCGTGCCTGTGGTGGCGACGCGCGCCGGCGCCTTCGAGGAGCTTGTGCAGGACGGGCAGACCGGAACGCTGGTGGAGATCGAGGATCTGGACGCGATGACCGAGGCCACCGCCCGCCTGCTGGATGACGCGGCCCTGCGCGCCGACTGGTCCGCCAAGGCCCGCGCCCATAGTGCTGCCCATTGCCGGATCGAGCAGGAGGCCGAGGCCTTGTGCCGGATCTATCGCGAGCTGCTGGACGAGGCGTGAGCGCGCGGCGCTGCGGCCCTAGCCCAAGGGCATGCGTTGCTCGACGATCCCGGCCCACCAGCTGCATCCGGTGGGGATCACCGCATCGTTGAAGTCATAGTCCGGGCTATGGACCATGGCGGTGTCGCCATTGCCCATCAGGATATAGGCGCCGGGGCGTTCTTCGAGCATGAAGGCGAAATCCTCGCCGCCCATGACAAGCGGCGCGTCCTCGCACTGGCCGGTGATCGTGCGCGCGACGGAGGCCGCGAATTCGGTCTGTTCCTCGTGATTGACCATCACCGGGTAGTTGCGTTCATAATCAAGTCGTCCGGTCGCGCCGAAGCCTGCGGGGATCGTCTCGCAGAGCGCCTGCATCCGTGCCTCGACCTGATCGCGGATCTTGGCACTGAGGGTGCGGACGGTGCCCATCATCTCCACCCGGCTGGGGATCACGTTGAAGGCGTCCGAGCTGGTCTTGAAGGCGGTGACCGACACGACCGCCTGTTCGGTCGGATCGACATTCCGGCTGACGATGCTTTGCAAAGCCAGCACCAGATGGCTCGCGACCACGGTGGGATCGATCGTGTCATGGGGCTTGGCGGCATGCCCGCCCTGCCCTTCGATCACGATCTCGAACTTGTCGGTGGCCGCGAAGAACGGACCCGGGCGGATCGCGAACATCCCCTCGGGCACGCCGGGCCAGTTGTGCATGCCGTAGACTTCCTGGATGCCGAAGCGGTCCATGAGCCCGTCGGCGCACATCTCGCGGCCGCCGCCGCCGCCTTCTTCGGCGGGCTGGAAAATCACGACGCAGGTGCCATCGAAATTGCGTGTCTCGGCAAGGTATTGCGCGGCCCCCAGAAGCATCGCTGTATGCCCGTCATGGCCGCAGGCATGCATCTTGCCGGGGGTCTGGCTGGCATAGTCTACCCCTGTCACCTCGTGGATGGGCAGCGCGTCCATATCCGCGCGCAGCCCGATCACCCGGCCCGATCCGGTCTGATTGCCCTTGATGACGCCCACGACGCCGGTGCGCCCCAGCCCGGTGACCACCTCGTCGCAGCCGAAGGCGCGCAGCTTCTCGGCCACCAGTGCCGCCGTGCGATGCGTATCAAAGAGGAGTTCCGGGTTCGCGTGGATATCACGTCGCCAGGCGGTGATGTCGTCATGGAGTTCGGCGAACCGGTTCTTCACGGGCATGGGTGCATCCTTTGTTTCCGGGCGATGAGGGCGCGGCGTAATCCTCGTTCCACGGCCTCTGAGCGGGGCCGACGGTCTAGGCACGCATCGCAAGCCGAACGCTACAGCGGCAGACCGGATGCGTCAAACAGCATGCGAGGATCGGGCCGATATCCCGACCATTGGTCAGCCTTGCATTTGCCAGCGGGACAGAGTGACGTAAATAGACAGGGATCGGCGGCATCGCGCGAGCGGTGTCAGGCTGCGTATCGGGTTGACGAGTGAAGGGGTCCAGTATGGTGACGAGGTGCGCGGGCGCGGCCCTTGCCGCATGGCTGACGCTGCTTGCTTGCGCGGCACCGGCCGAAGAGCAGGCCGAAGAGCGGGCCGGGGAACAGGCGGGCGAGCGCCTGACGATCCTGTCATGGCAGGCGCCATCGACGCTCAACCCCTATCTTTCGGCGGGGGCAAAGGATGTCGAGGCGGCGAGCCTTGTGCTGGAGCCGCTGGCGCGCTTCACCCCCGAGGGGCAGTTGGTCGCCTGGCTGGCGGACGAGATCCCGACGCTTGAAAATGGCGGGCGCAGCGCGGACATGATGGCGATCACCTGGCGCCTGCAAGAGGGGCTGCTGTGGTCCGATGGCCGCGCGGTGACATCCGAGGATGTGCGCTTCACCTGGGCCTATTGCACCGCCGAGGGGGCGGGCTGCGCACAGGCGGCCAAGTTCGACGGGATCGCCGAGATAGAAACGCCCGATGCGCGCACGGTCACGATCCGCTTCAACGCGCCACAGCCCAATCCCTCTGCCGCCTTTGTCGGCGCGCAGACACCGATCCTGCAAGGTGCGCAATTCGCGCGCTGCATGGGTGCGCAGAGCGCCACCTGCACGGCCGAGAATTTCGCGCCGATCGGTACCGGCCCTTTCACGGTGGCCGAATTTCGCCCCAATGACGTGATCCGCTTTGCCGCCAATCCACAGTATCGCGACCCTGCCCTGCCGGGCTTTGCCGAGGTGGTGCTGAAGGGCGGCGGCGATGCCGCGGGGGCGGCCCGCGCGGTGTTCCAGACCGCCGAGGTGGATTATGCCACCAACCTGCAACTGGCGCCCGAGCTGCTGGAGCGGATGGCGCAGGGCGGCCGGGGCGAGATAGAGACCGCCTTCGGACCGCTGGTCGAGTATATCGCGCTCAACCTCACCGATCCCGACCCCAGGCATGGCGCCGCGCGCGCGACACCGGCGCATCCCCATCCGGTGCTGAGCGATCCGGTGGTGCGCCGGGCGCTGTCGCTGGCGCTGGACCGTGCAGCACTTGTCGAGATCGGCTATGGCACCGCCGGGCGGGCGACCTGCAACATCGTGGTGGCGCCGGCGCATGTCGCCTCGACCGCCAATGAGGCCTGCCACATGCAGGACATCGAGACCGCGCGCGAGCTTCTGGATCAGGCGGGCTGGCGCGACAGCGATGGCGACGGCATCCGCGACAAGGACGGGCGGGCCCTCAGCCTGAGCTTTCAGACATCCACCAACGCGGTGAGGCAGGATTTCCAAGCCATTATCAAGCATTGGTGGGCGCAGATCGGCGTGGGAGCGGAGCTGCGCAACATCAATGCGTCGGTGTTTTTCGGCAGCGACCCGGCAAGCCCCGACACGTTCCAGAAATTCCACGCCGATGTGCAGATGTTCGCCTCGATGTTCGATGGCACCGATCCCGAGACGTTTTTGCGCAACTGGCGCTGCGACCGGATTCCCGGCCCCGACAATGGCTGGCAGGGCAGCAACGTGCCACGGTTTTGCGATGCGGATTATGACCGGCTGACCGAGGAATTGGCGCGCACGGGCGCGCCCGATGAGCGCGCGCGGCTGGTGCGCGCGCTCAATGACAGGCTGGTGCAGGAACACGTTCTTGTGCCGCTGGTGGCGCGTGGGCGCGTCTCGGGGCGGGCGAAAGGGCTTGCGGGCGTCGAGATGAACCCTTGGGACAGCGAGTTCTGGAACATCGCGCAGTGGCGCAGGCAGGCCGAATGACGCAAGCCCGCGGCCTGATCCGAAGTGCCGGGCGCGCGAGCGCGACGCTGCTGATCTTCGCGCTGGCGATCTTTGCACTGATGGAGCTGGCGCCGGGCGATCCGATGGCGCAGGTGCCGATGACCGTGCCCGACGAGGTCAAGCAAGAGATGCGCCGCGCGCTTGGGCTTGATGAGCCTGCGCATATGCGCTTCGGGCTGTGGCTGTGGCAGCTTTGCGTGATCGAGCCGCTGGCGGGGCTGGATGCCGTTCTGGGCACGCAGCTGAGCGCGGGGCAGCCGCGCATCCTGAGTTGGCAGGCGCGCGCGCCGGTGATGCAGATCGTCGCCTCGCATCTGCCGCAGACGCTGTGGGTGGTCGGGCTGGCCTATGCGGTGGGCGTGGCCATCGCGCTGCCGCTTGGCATCTGTCAGGCCTGGTGGCGGCATTCGGTGTTCGACCGGGCGGGCACCGCCTTGACCATGCTGGCCTATTCGGTGCCGCCGTTCCTGTCGGGGGTGGTGCTGATCGCGGTGTTCTCGGTCTGGCTTGGCTGGCTGCCGTCGATCTATGACACGACCCATGAGGTGCGCGGCTGGTCCGATCTGTGGGTGCAGGCGCGGCAGATGATCCTGCCGGTCGCGGTGCTGGCGGTGCAGACCACGGCATTGATCGCGCGCTACACGAGGGCTGCGGTGCTGGAGAACCTGCAGATGGATCACGTGCGCACCGCCCGGTCCAAGGGGCTGAGCGAAGCGGCGGTGCTGGCGCGGCATGTGCTGCGGCAATCGATGATCCCGGTTGTCACGGTGATCGCCCTTGGGCTGCCGCAAGTTTTTGGCGGCGCGGTGGTGACCGAACAGATCTTTCTGGTCAACGGGTTGGGGCATCTGCTGATTTCGTCGATCGAGGCCAATGACCTGCCGGTGGTGCGCACGGTGACCTTCCTGATGGCGGTGCTGATCGTGCTGGCCAATCTGGCCGCCGATGTGACCTGCCGTCTGCTGGACCCCAGGATCGGCGCACATGACTGAGCCTGTGTCGCATCGCCCTGCCGCAAAGACGGCGGCGGCGCCGCACCTGCTGTGGCGGCGGATCGGCGCGCATAGGGGTGCTGTCGCGGGAGGGATGGTCTTTGCCGCCATCTGCATGGCGGTCTTTCCCGGCGCGATGCTCTGGGCGGTCGATCCGGCAGCGGTCGATCTCGGCAACCGCAATGCGCCAGCCGGTCTGGCGCATCCTCTGGGGACCGATCAGCTGGGACGGGACATGCTGGCGCGGGTGCTGACAGGCGGGCGCGTCTCGATCGCGGTGGGGGTCGCGGCAATGATGGTGGCGCTTGGACTGGGCACGCTCATCGGGGTGATGGCGGGCCTGTCGCGGAGGCTGGACGGGCCGTTGATGCGGCTGACGGACCTTTTCTTGTCGCTGCCGCTGCTGCCGCTGCTTCTGGTGGTGATGATGCTGTTCCGCGACGCGCTGTCAGAGGGGCTTGGCCCGCAAGCAGGGCTTTTCGTGCTGATCGTCGGGGCGGTCGGGATCACCAGCTGGATGACCACGGCACGGATCGTGCGCGCCGAGGTGCTGGCGCTGAAAGAGCGCGATTTCATCCGCGCGGCCCGTGCCATGGGCGTGTCGGACAAAAGGCTGATCCTGCACCATATCCTGCCCAATGTGGCCGCGCCGATCCTAGTCTCGGCGAGCCTGGGGATCGCCAGCGCGATCCTGACGGAATCAGCCCTGAGCTTCCTTGGGCTGGGATTTCCACCGGATTTCCCCACATGGGGCCGATTGGTCAGTGATGCGGCGCCGGGTCTCTTGGATTATCCCGGGCGGGTGATCTGGCCCGGGATGGCGATTTCGTTGACCGTGCTGAGCGTCACCTGGATGGCCGATGCGCTTGGCGATGCGCTGGACCCGCGCCGCGCGCCGCCCCGTTAGTCTCCGCCCTGCTGCGCCTTGGTCACCGCCTGCGTCATGGCCGACAGGAAGCGGCGCACCTCGTCTTCGGTGTTGTAGTGGCAGACCGAGACGCGGATGCAGTCCTCGAGCCCCAGGGGGTCGAGGATATTGCCGCAATAATGGTCGTTCTTGCGGATATGCACGCGAATGCCGTTGTCGCGCAGATGCTGAACCAGCTCGGCAGAGGCCATGCCGTCAAGCCGAAGCGAGACCACGCCTTCGCGGCCCTCGATCGCGGCACCGCCGATCAGCTGCACACCCGGCATATCCGCCAATCCCGGAAGATTGCCGACGCCCTGCAGCATGGCGCGCATCAGATGTTCCTCATGGGCGCGGATCGCCTGAGCCGCCGCCTCGAGCCGGGTACGCCTGTCGGTGCTGTCGCTGAAGCGCGCGCCCAACCACTCGAGATACTCCACCACATCCGAGAAGGTGGCATAGGCGCCGGTGTCGCGGGTGCCCATTTCCCAGTTGGCGGCGGGACCATTGACGATCTGCTCTTTCGGGCAGGCAGTCAGCCGATCCGAGGCCCAGCCCACCCCATAGCCATGGCGCGAAAACATCTTGTAGGGCGAGAGTGCATAGCCATCCGCGCCGATCGCGGCGACATCCACAGCGCCGTGGCTGGCATGCTGAATGCCGTCGACAATGATGAAACACTCGGGCGCAATCTCGCGGATGACGGCGGCAACCGCCGCCACATCGACCGACATGCCGGTGACCGGCGAGGTGTGCACGATGGTGGCCACCCGCGTGTCGCGCGTCACGGCGGCGCGATAGGCCTCGGCGGTGACGGTGCCGGTCGCATTGTCATGGGGCACGCGGATATGCGGGCGGCCCGTTGCTTCGGCCCACCGCGCCATGGCACTGGCGGAGGCCGGATGTTCCAGCGTCGAGCCGATCATCTGCCCGCCCGCCGATGCGCCGAAAGCCGCGGTACGGACCAGTCGGAACAAAACCTCGGTGCCGCTTTCGCCGACGAAACACTGGCCACCGGGCGCGTTGAGAAACAGCGCCATATCGGCCTTGCCGCGCGCGATGGTCTCCATCAAGGCCTGCGATGCCGGGTTGTCACGGCCCTGATTGTCTGGATAGCCCGCATAGGCGGCAGAGCTTTCGATCACGGATTTGAGCCGCAACGCGCCGCCCGCATTCTCGAAGAAGATGCGGGGTCCCTCGAAGGGGCAGGTCTCGACATGGGCAAAACGGGAGCGGACGGCATCCATCAGGCCGGGGGTTTCGGCGATCATGCGGGAAAATCTTCCTTCTGCGCGAGGTGAAACGGAGCGTCATGCCGCGAATGGCGAGAGGGACCATCTGCCACACAGGGCCGGAATTCAAGGGCCAAGGGCTGCATGAGGGCCATCGCCCATGCCGCGGCGCGTTCTGGGCGCAGGTCACAAGAAAAGAACCGCTATTGCCGGTGAGAGCCGCTGCGCCGAACACAGCGGCGCTATGGACGCCCCTATTGGAACAGGCATTCTTTGCGCGCGCAGAATATGGGAAATCGTTCCACCTCTGGATGCCATCATACATATTAACATGCTTGAATAAGCGAGTGTAACACGTCATTTGGAACGAAATTCCAACTCCGGGAGAACCGCCATGTTCGAAACTCTGGGCTTCGAGACCTTGACCGCGCCGCAAGCGGCGGTCTGGTTCGCACTTGGTCTGGGCGTCGTGTTCGGGGCCTTGGCGCAAGTGACACGCTTCTGCCTGCGCCGCGCGCTGGTGGGCGAGGATCGCCGGCAGGCGGCGGGCGTCTGGCTGACCGCAATGGCGGTGGCGGTTCTTGGCACGCAGGCTGCCGTGGCGCAGGGCTGGATCGGATTCGGCGCGCATCGTTTCATGGCGGCGGAGCTGCCGGTCGTGGCGATCATCGTGGGCGGTCTGATGTTCGGTGCGGGCATGATCCTGACGCGCGGCTGCGTGTCGCGGATGACGGTTCTGACGGGGTCGGGCAATCTGCGGGCGCTGGTTGTGCTGGTGGTCTTCGCGCTGACCGCCCATGCCACGCTGAAAGGCGTTTTGGCCCCGTTGCGCACGACGCTCGGGTCGGTCACCTTGAGCCTCGAGACGGCTGCATTGCCGGGCAATGCGCTGATCTGGGCGGGGCTGATCGCGCTGGCGGCGCTGATCTATGCGGTCCGTTCGGGCAACAAGGCGGGAACGCTGGTTCTGGCGGCGCTGATCGGTGCGCTGGTGCCGCTTGGCTGGGTCGGCACGGGCTTCGTGCTGCAGGATGAGTTCGACCCCATCGCCATGGAATCGCTGTCCTTCACGGCCCCTGCGGCGGATGCCATCTTTTTCACGGTCGCCTCGAGCGCGATCCCGGCGAATTTCGGCGCGGGCCTTGTGGGTGGCGTGCTGATCGGCGCTTTGATTGCGGCCTTGGTGTTTGGCGGTTTTCGCTGGCAGAGTTTTGAAAGCCCCGCGCAGACAGGCCGCTATCTGGCTGGTGCCGTGCTGATGGGCGTGGGCGGTGTTCTGGCAGGAGGCTGCACGGTCGGCGCAGGCCTGTCCGGTATCCCCACCCTGTCCATTGCAGCGCTGCTTGCGATTGGCGCGATCGTGGCGGGTGGTGTTCTCATGGACCGCGTCCTGCGTCCGGCGCAGAGCCTGCGCTCGGGAATTCAACCGGCCGAGTGAGGCACACAAAGCGCACTTCGCCCCAGAGTTCAGGGCCCCGGCCGCGATCCGCGCCGGGGCCCTTGTGCTTGCGGACCCAGCCGATAGGATGCGGGCCGACAGATGTTTCCGGGGGGTGGTGATGTACGAATACAAGGTGATACCTGCGCCGGCGCGCGGCAAGAAAGCCCCCGGTGTCAAAGGCCCCGGGCCGCGTTTCGCTCTTGCTCTCGAAGAGGTGATGAATGCGCTCGCAGCCGAGGGGTGGGACTATCAGCGCTCGGACATCCTTCCGTCTGAAGAACGCCAGGGGCTGACATCGACCCATACCGTCTATCGCAGCGTGCTGGTGTTTCGGCGGGCCCTTGCGGTCGAGGTAACGACGGCGCCCGAAGCCCGTACGGGGGTTGAAACGCAGAGCACACGACCAGACATGACACAGGATGAGACAGCGGGCGGGGACGTGCCCCGGCCTTTCTCCGCGCGGGACGACATAAGCGACGCGGCGCAGGACACCACCAAGGGCGACAGGCCACAAAGCTAGATCAGGCCATCGGGCCGCAGGGATCATGCCCGGGGGCTTTTGCGCTGTATCGCAAGCCGGGCGTCATCCGCCATAAGCCGCGCGTGGATTGCCGGTATCGCACGCGGCCTGACGCTGATGGCGCATAAAAGATAATGCTGGCCGATACACAAACTTTTTTGTCCGTCGCCCCTTCAATTTCCACGTGTTTGCAATAAACTCCACCCTCCGAGTCGCAAAGGTAGAGCCATGTCCAAGACAGATCCCTTCGGTTTCGACATGTCGGTTTCGTCGGCGAAGAAGAAGAATCCTCGCGGGCGCCGAGGCATGTCGGGCGCGTCCGAAACCTCAACGCGCATTTGCGAGAAAGACGGCTGTCAGGAGCCGGGCAAATACCGCGCGCCCAAGGCTCCGGATGTGCTGGATGAGTATTTCTGGTTCTGCAAGGATCATGTGCGCGAATACAATCAGGAGTGGAACTTCTTCCACGGCACCACCGAGGCCGAGATGAACGCGCAGATGTCCAAGGACAAGGTCTGGGAGCGCGAGACAAAGGCTTTCGTCGATCCCGAGCAGCGCGCGTGGGCCCGTCTGGGGATCGAAGACCCCCATCAGGTGCTTGGCGGCAATGCGACGCAGAATCCGGGCCGCGCCAAGGTCGGGGGGCGCAAGCTGCCGCCGACGGAACGGCGCGCGATCGAGATCCTCGAGGCCAAGGACGACTGGACCAAGATGGAAATCCGGAAATCCTACAAGGCGCTGATCAAGGTGCTGCATCCCGACATCAATGGTGGGGACCGCAGCCAGGAAGAACAGCTGCAGCAGGTTGTCTGGGCCTGGGACCAGATCAAGCAGAGCCGCAATTTCAAGTAAAGCGGGACGCAAGGCCATTCACATGGCCTTGCCAGCGCGATTTCAAAATCGCGCGTCTCGGTGCATCGAAGCGCCATCACCACGAGCGGAGGCAGGTATCCTTCGGATCAGGCTGGCTTGAACACCAGGCTGACGCCGTTGATGCAGTGGCGCTTGCCGGTCGGCTGAGGGCCGTCGTCGAAGATATGCCCCAGATGACTGCCGCAGCGCGCGCAATGACATTCCGTGCGCGGAATGACGAGTTTCCAGTCACGTTTGGTGCCGATGGCCTGATCGTCGACCGCTTGCCAGAAGCTGGGCCAGCCGGTGCCGCTGTCGAACTTGTGCTGGCTTGAATAAAGCGCAAGATCGCACCCGCGGCAATGATAGGTCCCGGCGGTCTTGAGGTCATGCAGGGGCGATGTGAAGGCGCGTTCGGTGCCTTCCTTGCGCATCACCTTGTATTCCAGATCGCTGAGCATGGCTTTCCATTCGGCATCGGTGCGGGTCACCTCGAACGCGCCCGGCGCGGCCCCGCCCCTGCCGGAGATCGACAGGACCGCACTTGCGGTCATGATCGTTGCGATCGCTCTGCGTCGGTTCATGGCGGCTCTCCTTTGGCTTTATACCTGGCAAAAATGAGCTGCGCGGGGCCGATGCGCAATGCACGGCCCCGCACGATGCTGTGATCTCAGGACTGCGGGGGCAGAATGACCCTGTCGACCACATGGATCACGCCGTTGGACTGCTGCACGTCGGCGATGGTCACGTTGATGACTCGGCCGCGTTCATCCTCGAGCATGATGCTGTCGCCCTTGTAGGTGGCCTGCAGCGTGCACGTCCCGAGCGTGGGAACGGGATGCACGCCACCGTCATCGTCGATCATGCCCTTGATCGCCATCGACATCGCTTCGGCGCCGACCACGTGGCATTTGAGGATGTTGGCCAGTTGCGCCTTGGCCTCGGGCTGAAGCAGCGCCTCGACCGTGCCTTCCTTGAGCATGCCGAAAGCCGCATCGGTCGGCGCGAAGACGGTGAACGGACCATCGGAGTTCAGCACATCGACAAGGCCTGCCGCCTGCACCGCGGCCACAAGGGTTTCATGGTCCTTGGAGTTCACGGCATTTTCGACGATCGTCTTGTCGGCGAACATCGGCGCGCCGCCCACCATCGGGTTGTCGGCACTGGCCACGGATGCGCCGAGGCCAAGTGCAGCGACGGCTGTTGCTGCGAAAAAAGTTGATCTGAACATGAGAAGTCCTCCTGATTTATAATCCCGGGCGCAAATGCCCGCAGACCCCGAAGTCACGCAGGGAGGATCAGGAAGTTTCAGAAATCGGTCTCACGTGTTCGTGATCTGCGCCACGGCCAGCACAGCACCGGTCGGTGCGCCCGTGGGCGAGCCGCCTTCGGGTTCGTCAGATACCGCCAGTGCAGCCCCCTCGAGCCGGGGGCGCAGAGCCTCGGGGATGTCGATCACTCCGGCGCGCGCGTCGGGCAATACCCCAAGGGAGACCGGCGCATCGGAGCCTGCGATCAGCCAAAGCTCAAGGGTACGATTCTGCGCCGGGGCGCCGCTTTGGCGCTCGACGAAGAGTGTGCCCTGCTGCGCGTCATAGGCTGCAAAGAGGATCAGGTTGCGTTCTTCGGACACAAGTTCCGCGACATAGGCCGGATCAGAGGGGCCAGACGGGCCGCGCTGCATCAGGTCCGCACCGACGATCAGCGCCAGCACAAGGACAGTGGCGGTTATGCCGCCCATCAGGGTTCCGAGCCACCCGCCCGACCAGGCGGCAGAGGGGCGCACTCGGCCGCGCGATCCGAAAAGCCGTTCTTCGGTCCCGGCCCAAATCTGAGGCGGGGGGGCGACAGGGTCGATCCGGTCGGTCAGCCGGGCCAGATCCTCGGCCCAGTCGGCATAAAGTGCGCGCAACTGGGGCTCGGATGCGAGACGCGCCTCGAAAGCCACCGCCTCGTCGGGCGGCAGAAGGCCAAGGGCATATTCCCCCGCCAGGGCCTTGTCGGCATCACGTTCCGGCAACGCGTCGCTCATCGCGAGAGGCACTCCCTCAGTTTCAGCAGGCTGCGCCGCAGCCATGTCCGCATCGTGTTCAGCGGCACGTCGAACCGTACCGCAAGATCGGCATAGGTCTCGCCGTCAAGATAGGCGCCTTTTACCGCCTGCGCATGTCTTTCGTCCAATTCTCCAAGGCATCCGGTCAGACGCGCACTGTCCGAGGCGGCCATGGCGCGCGCTTCGGGGCCGGGCGCCGGATCGGCCTGCAGGTCCGCGCCGTCGCTGTCGCCGGACATCGCGCGCCGGCGGCGCAAACGATCTATAGAGGCATTGCGGGCAATGGTGATCAGCCATGTCATCGGACTCAGACCGTTCACCTGATACTGCCCGGCATTGCGCCAGATCTTCACGTAAACGTCCTGCAGCACATCCTCGGCCTCGGAGCGGTCTTGCAAGACACGCAGGCAAATGCCGAATAGTTTCGCTGATGTCGCCTGATAGAGCGCCGCGAATGCCCGCCTGTCGCCCATGGCGCATCGAGCCAGCCAGTTTTCGATGTCATTACGACTCGCCATGCTTGCTTTTCTATTGCAGCCACAGGAGGTGTCCAGAGACGTTTGCGTCCGGCACCATGCAATTCCCGCCCTTCCCCTTGCTCTCGGACGCAATATGTTGCACCACGGAAACCAAACTCAGGATACCCGATTAAAGGACTGCGCGAATGGCTGACGGCAGCATCGATGTAAACGCGAAACCGACCGAGGAAATCTCGGTGCGCGAAGTTTTCGGCATCGACACGGACATGATTGTAAAAGGCTTTCCCGATCGCACCGAGCGTGTGCCCGAGAATGACAGCACCTACAAGTTCGATCCCGACACGACACTGGCGATCCTTGCCGGGTTCAGCCATAACCGCCGCGTCATGGTGCAAGGCTATCACGGCACGGGCAAATCCACGCATATCGAACAGGTGGCGAGCCGCTTGAACTGGCCCTGCGTGCGCGTCAATCTCGACAGTCATATCAGCCGGATCGACCTGATCGGCAAGGATGCGATCAAGCTGCGCGATGGCAAGCAGGTGACCGAGTTCCACGAAGGCATCCTGCCTTGGGCGCTGCGCAATCCGACGGCAATCGTGTTCGACGAATACGATGCGGGCCGGGCCGACGTGATGTTCGTGATCCAGCGCGTGCTGGAGGCCGATGGCAAGCTGACGCTGCTGGACCAGAACGAGGTGATCTCGCCCAACCCGTATTTCCGCCTTTTCGCCACGGCCAACACGGTTGGCCTGGGCGACACGACGGGGCTTTATCACGGCACCCAGCAGATCAACCAGGGTCAGATGGACCGTTGGAGCCTTGTCGCGACGCTCAATTATCTCAGCCATGACGCGGAAACCAACATCGTGCTGGCCAAGAACCCGGTCTACAACACCGCCGCCGGACGCAAGACCATCAGCCAGATGGTGACGGTCGCCGATCTCAGCCGCACCGCCTTCATGAATGGCGAGCTGTCCACGGTGATGAGTCCGCGCACGGTGATCGCATGGGCGCAGAACGCCACGATCTTCCGCGATGTGGGCTATGCTTTCCGGCTGACCTTCCTCAACAAATGCGACGAGCTGGAGCGGCAGACGGTGGCCGAGTTCTATCAGCGCTGCTTTGACGAGGAACTGCCCGAAAGCGCCGCCAGCATGAGCCTTGGGTGAGACTGACCACGGGCATGTCAGGCGCCACGGGCGCATCAGGAACTGACGGGCCGGGCGACGGGAGCCCCATCGCCCCCGCTGCAGTCCGCCGAGGAGAGTGAACGCGCATGGCGCAGAAAACCGACAATCCGGCCGATCCGTTCAAGAAGGCGCTGGCCCAAGCGACCAAGGTGATGGCCGACGATTCCGATCTGAACGTCAGCTATTCGGTCGATCCTGCCGGACTGTCGGGCGATTCCCTGCGCTTGCCGCAGATCAGCCGCCGCATGACACGCGACGAGGTTCTGCAGGCACGCGGCACCGCCGATGCCCTTGCGCTGCGGCACAGATATCACGATGCCGCCACCCATGCGCGCTATTCCCCGGCGGGCGAGATGGCGCGCGATCTGTATGAAGCCATGGAAACCGCCCGCTGCGAGGCGATCGGCGCGCGTCACATGCCCGGCACGGCAGGCAATATCGACGCCAAGATCGGTGCCGAGGCCGACAGGCTGGGCTATGGCGGGATCACCACCCCCGCCGATGCGCCGCTGGCCACGGCGGCAGGCTATCTTGTGCGGCATCTGGCCACCGGGCGCGATCTGCCGCCCGCCGCTCAGAACGTCATGAACCTGTGGCGCGATTTCATCGAGCAGCAGGCCGGCGGCACGCTGGAAAATCTGGAAAAGACGCTGGCGGACCAGACTGAGTTCGCCCGGTTTGCCCGCAAGGTGATCGAGGATCTGGGATATGGCGACCAGTTGGGCGACGATCCCGACGCCCCCGATGACGATCAGGACGACGAGGCCGAACAGACCCCCGAGGAAGACGAGCAGCCCGACAGCTCAGGTCAGGACGAGAGCGACGAAAGCGACGCCGAGGCCAATCCCGAGCAAAGTCAGGAGCAGCAGCAGGACGACGCGCAGGCCCAGGTCAGCATGGATGACATGGCCGATGAGGACATGGGCGAAGAGACCGAACTGCCAGAAGGCGAGGCCCCGATGGAGCCGCCCGCCCCTGCCCCGGTTTCGGATGCGGACCCAAATTACACCGTCTATTCCACCGAATATGACGAGGAAATCCGCGCCGAGGACCTGGCCGAACCGGTCGAACTTGAACGCTTGCGCGCCTATCTCGATCAGCAGCTCGATCCGCTGAAAGGCGCGGTAAGTCGGCTGGCCAACAAGCTGCAACGCCGCCTGCAGGCCCAGCAAAGCCGCAGTTGGGAATTCGACCGCGAAGAAGGCATTCTGGACGCAGGGCGCCTTGCCCGCGTGGTGGCCAACCCGACCACCCCTCTGAGCTTCAAGGTCGAGAAGGACATGGAGTTCCGCGACACGGTGGTGACGCTGCTTCTGGACAATTCCGGGTCTATGCGCGGGCGACCGATCTCGATTGCCGCGATCTGCGCCGATGTTCTGGCCCGCACGCTGGAAAGATGCAGCGTCAAGGTCGAGATCCTGGGCTTCACCACCCGCGCCTGGAAGGGAGGTCAAAGCCGCGAGGCATGGCTGAACGAGGGGCGCCGGCAGGTTCCCGGGCGGCTCAACGATCTGCGCCACATCATCTACAAATCCGCCGATGCGCCGATGCGGCGCACTCGGGACAATCTGGGCCTGATGATGAAAGAGGGGCTGCTCAAGGAAAATATCGACGGTGAAGCGCTGGAATGGGCACATCGGCGGCTGGCTGGCCGCAAGGAGGCGCGCAAGATCATGATGGTGATCTCGGACGGCGCCCCGGTCGATGACAGTACCCTGTCGGTGAACCCCGCGAATTACCTTGAAAAGCACCTGCGCGACGTGATCGCGATGATCGAGCGGCGCAAGGCGGTCGAATTGCTGGCCATCGGTATCGGCCATGACGTGACGCGCTATTACGACCGCGCGGTGACCATCACCGATGTCGATCAGCTGGCCGGTGCGATGACCGAGCAGTTGGCGGCCCTGTTCGATCCCGATCCGCGCGCCCGCGCAAGGATCATGGGCATCCGCAAGGCAGGCTGAGCACGATCGTTTCGCGGCTTTTGGTCTTTGCACCATGACGGCGGGCTCTGCCCTGCCGCGCGGTTCGATTGTCCGACCGTTGGGAGATTGATCTTCGCGGCGCGGTTCTCTAGCACTTACGAGCCGCGCTCGCCCAAAGGAGATTGCCATGTTCCAGTCCTTCGATGACACCGCGTCTCCGGATCAGGGGCCATCCCGGCTTGCCCTGTTGCGCGACGCCATCGCTGCCGACGGTCTTTCGGGGTTTCTGGTGCCGCGCGCCGATGCGCACCAGGGCGAGTATGTCGCGGACTGCGACAATAGATTGGCATGGCTTACGGGATTCACCGGATCGGCAGGCTTCTGTGCCGTTCTGGCCGAGCGCGCGGGTGTGTTCGTGGATGGCCGGTATCGCACGCAAGTCCGCGCGCAAGTGGACGGCGCGCATTTCACCCCGGTGGACTGGCCAGAGGTGAAGCTGACCGACTGGCTCAAGCGGCACCTGCCGAATGGCGGCGTCATTGGTTTTGATCCTTGGCTTTACACACCGACGCAGATCGAGGCGGCGGAAAAAGAGCTGAGCGGCACCGCCATCAGCCTCAAGCCGACCCGCAACCTGATCGACCGGTTCTGGGCCGATCAACCCGCGCCGCCCTGCGGGGCGATCCGCGTCTATCCCGAGGATCTGGCGGGCGAGTCGCATAGTGACAAGCGCCGCCGTGTAGCTGCGGCCCTGCGCAATGCGGGACATACATGCGCGGTGATCACCCTGCCCGACTCGATCGCGTGGCTGCTCAATATCCGCGGCAGCGACATTCCCCGCAATCCGGTTCCCCATGCCTTTGCCGTGCTGCATTCGGACGCGCATCTGACGCTCTATGTCGAGGCAGGCAAACTGGACGAGGCCGTAAGAGAGCATCTGGGAGAGGATGTCACCATCCGCCCGCCAAGCGCCTTCGCCCCGGGGCTGCGCAGTCTTGGCGGCCCTGTGCGTCTGGACAAGGGCAGCGTGCCTGTCTGGGTCGCCAGCCAGCTGGACGAGGCGAATGTCTCGCATGTCTGGGGGGATGATCCCTGCATCCTGCCCAAAGCCTGCAAAAGCCGCGCCGAGATCGCCGCCACCCGCGAGGCGCATCTGCGCGATGGGGCTGCGGTTTGTGCGTTTCTTGCCTGGTTTGACGATCAGCCCCCCGGCACGCTCACCGAAATCGACGTGGTCACCGAGCTTGAAGCCTGCCGCCGGGCAACTGGCAAGCTTCTGGATATCAGCTTCGACACCATCGCCGGGAGCGGCCCGAACGGCGCTCTGGCGCATTACCGGGTGACACGCAAGACAAACCGGGTGCTGACCGATGGAGACCTGCTGGTGCTCGACAGCGGCGGGCAATATCTGGATGGCACCACCGACATCACGCGCACCCTGCCCGTGGGCCAACCCGGCCCGGACGAGCGGGCGGCTTTCACACGGGTTCTGCAGGGGATGATCGCGATGAGCCGCACCCGTTGGCCACGCGGTCTGTCCGGGCGCGATCTGGATGCGATTGCGCGGCATCCGCTATGGTTGGCCGATCAGGATTACGGCCACGGGACAGGGCATGGCGTGGGCGTGCATCTGTGCGTTCACGAAGGCCCGCAGCGCCTGTCGAAAAGCGGCGAGGTCACGCTGGAGCCGGGGATGATCCTGTCGAACGAGCCCGGATATTACCGCGAGGGCGCTTTTGGCATCCGTATCGAAAATCTGCTCGTCGTCACCGAGGCGCAGACCCTGCCCGGCGGCGACGCCAGCGGCAAGCTGTGTTTCGAGACGCTGAGTTTCGTTCCCATCGACCGCCGACTGATCGTGCTGGAGATGCTGACAGGTCCCGAGCGCGACTGGCTCAATGCCTATCATGCTGAATGTTGGGAAAAAATCGGGCCTCGGATGTCGGGGCCGGCTGAATTATGGTTGCGCCAGGCAACCGATCCCCTGTGACACATTGCTGTAACAAAGCGACGGCACTTGAGGACGTGAAGAAAAACAAGAAAGGGACGATGATGGCTGATATCACCATACGTAAGGCCGAAGGCACATGGACAGTTCGTGCAGGCGGAGCGGTTCTTGCAGAAAGCAAGAACGCGCTGGAACTCGTCGAAGACGGGTATCCGTTCGTGATCTATTTTCCGCGCGACGATATCGCCATGGCCTTTCTCGATGAAACCGATCACCGGACGACCTGCCCCAAAAAGGGCGAGGCGCATTATTATTCCATCGTGACGAAAAGCCAGACGCTTGAAAACGCGGCCTGGAGTTACCCGGACCCCAAGGACGATGTCGCCCGGATCAAGGATCATCTGGCGTTTTACAGCAGCGATGCCGTCACGGTCGAACGGGTCTGACACCGGTTTGATCGCTGCCTGGGCGCGCTAGCTGTGTTCTTCTTCGGACACCGCCGCCAGCGCCCTATTGTACATCTTGAGAGCATCGACATGGAACAGCGCGCCCAGCAATTCGGGCGGCTGTCCCTCGCCCTTGAGCATGACCACAGGAAGAAACGGGACCCCCGTTCGGTCAAAGACCGGCATCGCCGCTTCTAGCGTGGCGTTGCCGTCGACATAGAGCCCCTGCTCGATCAGCTCCCAGCATTTTTCCTCGCGGGCCGGGCGTTCGTGATCGGACTTGCGCATCAACCGTTCGACGCGGAACATCGCCAGAAGATAGCTTTGCGGTCCAGCGGCCAGCCGGCGCCCGCGCCGCTCAAGCTGCGTCAGGAAGAATGACCGCTTCACCAGCTTGGCGCCAAGCGCTGTCGACATCGACACCGCAACCATCACCGCAAGGCCCGTCTGCCAGTCACCGGTAAGTTCGAACACGATCAGCGTGGTCGAAATCGGCGCTCCCAGAACCGCCGCCGCGACAGCGCCCATTCCCGCCAAGGCATAAAGCGTGACCGAGCCCGACACCTCGGGCAGCAGCCCCGTGGCGATCAGCCCGAAGGCCAGCCCGGTCAGAGCGCCCACCATCAGCGATGGCGAGAACACCCCGCCGCCCATTCGACCGCCGATCGTGATCGACACCGCAAGCACCTTGAGAATGGCGAAGATCACCACCTCATGCAGCAAAAGCTGCCCGGTCAGGGCAAGAGAGGTCGTCTCGTATCCGACACCGATGATATGCGGAAACCAGATCGCCAGAACCCCCAGCAAGCCGCCCGCCACCGCCGGACGCAGCCATCGCGGCAAGCGGATTCGCTTTTGCATGTAACTGGCCATGTCTTCGGCAAAAAAGATCGAGTGCATCATCACCGTGGCGACAACACCGCAGACAAGCCCCAACAGAAGGAAAGCGGGCAATTCGACATAGAATTCCAGCACGCTGACCGTGGGCAGGGCGAATTCCGTGATGTCGCCGAATTCAAGGCGGTTGATGACCGTGCCCGCGACGCTGGCAATCACGATCGGGGCAAAGGCATGGAGCGCGAAATGGCGTAGCACCACCTCGAGCGCGAAAAGCGCCCCTGCAATCGGCGCGTTGAAAGACGCCGAGACCGCAGCGGCAACCGCGCAGCCCAGAAGATCGCGGCCGGTGATCCCATCAGCGTTGATCCGGTCGCTCACCCAGCTCGAAATGACGCCGGCCATATGCACGACCGGTCCCTCGCGCCCGGAAGACCCGCCCGTACCAAGCGTGATCAGCGACGCGAAGGCAGAGGCGACACCCTCACGCCCCTCGACCCGGCCATCGTTGAGCGCGGCCCCCTCGATCACATCCGAGACCGACCGCACCCGCGCATCATCGGTGAACAGATGCAAGATGATCCCGACGACCAGACCGCCGAGAATCGGCACGATCAAAACCCAATACCAGGGCAAGGTTTCAGCCAATGAATGCAAGTGGCCCGGATCATCGGAGCCATAGGCGAGGTTTTGCAGCGCGGCGATCCCCTTGCGGAACAACAACGCGGCAAAACCGGCGGCGATTCCTATCGCAAGGGCGATCAGCCAGAACTGGAACTGGCTTGGGCCCCGATGCAGCAGCACGTCCCAGCCGCTGCGCACGGCACCGCGCGCGGCGGTCGCCTTCTGTCGGAAAATAGACTGTTCGCCGTCGTTCATTGCCTGCCACTTGCCGGGTCCAGCGCTCTTTTCCCTGCGCTTTGCTTACCGTAACCTGAACCTGTCGCAGTTCTGGAGGGCAGTCATGGGCGTGCAGGAAGCAATCGCCGAGATATCAACGTTTCTAGGCCAACGGCTCAGCCGGTCCAAGTCCGATTTGAACCTGCATGGCAGAAGCGAAAGTCATTTTCCCTGCAGCCCACCGAATGCGGTCGCCTATCCTGAAACCACGGAAGAGGTCGCAAGGATCGTGAAGGCTTGCGCAAAGGCGGAATGCGCGGTGATCGGATGGGGAACCGGTACCTCGCTTGAGGGGCAGGCTCAGGCCTTTCAGGGAGGTATAAGCGTGGATTTCAGCCGGATGAACCGCATCCTTGCCGTGCATCCCGAAGACATGGACGTGACGGTTCAGCCGGGGGTGACGCGCGAATCGCTCAATGAAGACCTCCGCGCGACGGGTTTGTTCTTTCCCGTGGATCCCGGCGCCAATGCCTCGATCGGGGGCATGACCTCGACCCGTGCAAGCGGCACGACGGCGGTGCGCTATGGCACGATGCGCGACAATGTTCTGGGGCTTGAGGTGGTGACCGCTTCGGGCGAAGTGATCCGCACCGGCACGCGCGCGCGCAAATCTTCTTCGGGCTATGACCTGACGGGGCTGTTCGTGGGATCGGAAGGCACACTTGGTTTGATCACCGAGGTTACGTTGCGCCTGCACGGTCAACCCGAGGCGATATCAAGCGCGGTCTGCGGGTTCGAGACGGTCGGCGATGCGGTGCAGGCGGTTATCGAGACCATCCAGATGGGGATCCCGATGGCGCGGATCGAGCTGATGGATCCCGCCAGTGTCGCGGCCGTGAATGCCTATGCCGGGATGGACTTGCCTGAACGGCCGCATCTTCTTCTGGAGTTTCACGGCTCGGATGCAGGCGTGGGAGAACAGGCAGAAACCTTCGGACTGATCGCCGCCGAGCACCGCGGCACGGGCTTTGACTGGGCCACGCGACCCGAGGATCGCACCGCGCTCTGGACCATGCGGCACAATGCCTATCACGCGATCCTTGCCAGTCGCCCTGGGATGCGGGCCTTGGTCACCGACATTTGCGTGCCGATTTCGCGGCTGGCCGAGGCGATCGAGACGACCCGCGCGGATCTTGAAGCCACCGGCATACCCGGCCCGATACTGGGCCATGTCGGAGACGGCAATTTCCATGCGATCCTGCTTTTTGACGACACCGATACTGAAGCGGTCGGCAAAGCCATGGCCGTCTCGGAGCGCATGGTCGAATGCGCGCTGGCACTTGGCGGAACGGCGACCGGCGAGCACGGCATAGGCATCGGCAAACTGGGCTATATGGAGCGCGAACACGGGGCGGCCTGGGGCGTGATGGGCACGCTAAAGCGGGCGCTTGATCCAAAAGGTATCATGAACCCCGGCAAACTGGTCCCGCCTGACAGCTGACACCCGACGCCAGAGGAGGCGCTGCGACCGATCAGCCTGCCATCAGGGCTTCGGCCGCGGCCCGCGCCTCTGCCGTGATCCGGTCACCGGACAACATGCGGGCGATCTCGTCCACGCGGTCGGGCTGCGAAAGAGGCGTGACAGTCGACAAGGTGATATCGTGAACAACCTTCTTTTCCACGCGCCAGTGATGCGCGCCACGGGCGGCCACTTGCGGCGAGTGCGTGACCACCAGCACCTGCCCACCGCCGGCCAGTTGCGCAAGCCGCCGCCCCACCGCATCCGCCGTCGCCCCGCCGACACCGCGGTCGATCTCGTCGAAAATCATCGTCAGCCCTGAGTCGGTTCCGGTCAGACAGACTTTCAGAGCCAGAAGAAACCGGCTGAGTTCACCACCCGAGGCGATTTTGTTGAGCGGACCAGCAGGCGCACCGGGATTGGTTGCCACCGTGAATGTCACGTTGTCACGCCCGTCGGGTCCGGGATCCGAGCGCGTGATCTCGGTCGAGAAGACCGCACGTTCCATCTTGAGCGGCGCAAGTTCTGCAGTCACCGCATGATCCAGACGATCTGCGGCCTCTTTGCGCGCGTCTGTCAGCGCATCGGCGGTCGCGTCATACTCTGCCTGAGCCTGCGCAAGGGCCGTGCGCAACGCGGCGATATCGGCATCGCCCTGATCCAAAGCAGCAAGTTTCCTGCGCAGTTCAGTCGCGAAACTCGCCAGATCATCCGGGGCCACGCCATGTTTGCGGGCAAGCGCGCGGATCGCGAATAGACGTTCCTCGGTTTCTTCCAGTTCCAGAGGATTGAAGGTCAGCCCGTCAAGACAGCGGGTCACGCCCTGCGTCGCCTCGTCAAGCTCCACCATGGCGCGGCTCAGCGCGGCAATCGGCTCGTCCAATTGGCCTTCGGCGCGATCCGCCACCCCCTCAAGCCAGCGCAACGCGTCCCCCGCGGCGCCCTCGGCCCCTTCGAAGCCAAGGGCCGCCTGAGCGCGCAGGATATCTTCCCGAATACGCTCGGCCTGTTGCATCAAGCGGCGTCGCGCATCGAGCGCGTCATCCTCGCCTGGTTGGGGATCCAGAGCATCCAACTCGGTGACCGCATGACGCAGGAACTCTTCTTCGGTGCGCACCTCCTGCAAGGCAGCCTCGGCGCGAGACAGCGCCTTGCCCGCCTCGGCCACGGCGCGCCAGGCCGTCCTTGTCCGCGATTTCAGGTCGTTCAAGGCGCCGAAGGCATCCAGCAAGGCACGGTGTCCCTTTGGGTCCAGAAGACCGCGATCATCGTGCTGGCCGTGCAATTCCACCAAGGTATCCGAAAGACGGCGCAGCACCTCGCCAGAACATCGGCGATCATTGACCCAGGCGGTCTTGCGTCCGTCACTGGTATTGACCCGGCGCAGGATCAATTGATCCTCTTCAGGCAGGCCCGCATCCAACAAAACGGCACGGGCTGGATGATCCTTGGGCAGATCGAATTCGGCCACCACCTCGCCCTGATCGGCGCCCTGGCGAACCAGTTCGGCCCTCCCCCGCCAGCCCAGAACGAACCCGAGCGAGTCGAGCAGGATGGATTTTCCCGCACCGGTTTCGCCGGTCAGAACATTCAGCCCCGGCTGAAAGGCCAGTTCCAGATGGTCGATGATGAGAATGTCGCGGATATCAAGTGCACGCAGCATTGAATATGTCCCGGTGACGCCGACATTTCCGTCGCCGCATTACAGCCAGCGGCCCTGAATCATCTGGCGATAGATCTGACGCAGCCAGCTGTCGCCGGCGGCTTCCAGCGTCAGCCCCTGCCCCGTCAACAGCGTGTAGCTGTCCTCATACCATTGGGTGCCGCGGAAATTGTAGCCAAGGATCGCACCGGCTGTGCGCGCCTCGTCCGTGAGGCCAAGCGACAGATATGACTCGACCAAGCGGTGGAGCGCCTCGGCCGTGTGACTGGTGGTCTGGAAATCCTCGACCACGACACGGAAGCGATTGATCGCGGCCGAGAAATGATCCCCGCGCAGGTAGTACCGACCGATTTCCATTTCCTTGGCGGCCAGATGGTCGAAGGCCAGGTCGAACTTGAGAACCGAGGACTGGGCATATTCGCTGTCAGGATGGCGTTCGATGACTTCGCGCAGGGCTTGCAACGCCTGGAACGTGAGCCCCTGATCGCGCCCGACCTCGTCGATCTGATCATAATAGCTCAGTGCCAGCAGGTACTGCGCATAAGCCGCGTCTTCATCGGTCGGATAGAAATCGATGAACCGCTGCGCCGAGGCACGGCTGTTTTCATAATCTTCGGCCTGGTGATACGAGAAGGCCTGCATGATGAGCGCGCGCTTGGCCCATTCAGAGTATGGATACAGGCGCTCGACCTCGCCGAACACCTCGGCCGCAAGGTCGGGATCGTTCCTCGAAAGATCGTATTCTGCGCGTTCGAATATCTGTTCCGCGGTGTAGTTCTCGAAATCGACCTCGCCCCGTTCGACACGTGAATTCTCGCTGCACCCTGCAAGACCAAGGCCAACGACGATTGCACCGACCAGTGTTGCCCGGGACTTGCCGATTGTCATGCTGGAACTCACCTATCTTGCGCGATTTCGGACCGAAACCCAATTTATCTCGTTTGGTCCTAGCACATAAATTTCCGGTGCAAAACGTCTTTGGGCGTTTTTTGAACGTCAGGCGACTGCAGGAATTTCACCCCAATGGACGCCCACTCCGGGCAAGCGCGCTGCCGTGGTCTCGTCGCACAAAAGCGTCTCAAAGCTCCGGGGACGCGAGAAGAGTTCACACAGAAGATCATTTGTCAGCGCATGACCGGCGCGGAAGCCGTGATAATGCCCAAGGATCGGCATACCGGCCAGACCAAGATCGCCGACCGCGTCGAGCATCTTGTGGCGCACGGCCTCATCGTCGTGACGCAGGCCACCGGGGCTGAGAACGCGCGCGCCGTCCACGACGACCGCGTTTTCAAGTGTTCCGCCAAGCGCCAGACCGTTCGACCGCATCATGTCCACATCTGCCTTGCGGCAAAAGGTACGGCTCGTGCTGAGCTCTCGCACGAAGCTGCCATTCGACATGTTCAGGGTTTTCTTCTGACTGCCGATGGCGGCATCCTCGAACTCGATATCGAACTCGATCATGAGGCTGTCATGCGGCGTCAGACGCGCCCATGCCTGCCCGCGCCGCACCTCGACCGTTTCAAGCACCCTCAGGGCGCTGACAGGCGTACCAAGATGCTGGACGCCGCGCGACAGGATGCCACGAACGAAAGCAGCAGAACTTCCATCGAGGATCGGAATTTCCGGGCCGTCGATTTCGACGATGGCGTTATGGATTCCGCAACCGATCAAAGCTGCCATGATGTGTTCGACCGTCGATACGGTCGCGCCATAGCGGTTTTCCAGCAAGGTGCAGAGTGGCGACTGACGGACATTGCTCCAAAGGGCTGGAATCATCGCGTGATCCGGGGCCATGTCGCTACGGCGAAAGGCGATACCGTGCCCGGCTGCAGCCGGCAGGATCGTCGCACGAGCCGGCTTGCCGGAGTGCAGGCCGACGCCCTCGAACGAAACTGGAGTCTTGATCGTTGTCTGCAAGATGTCCCTCACGTCGTGGACGGACCACGCCTTTAATGATTAACAAGCGGTTTAAATCCCGGAAACCCAAGGCTCAACTCAATCTTTGCAACGTGTTGAAACATCTTCCGTGATGCGTTGGCGAATTCTTGCCCAAATGAAAATCGATACCTGCAAATGACTGATTTAAAAACAAAAAGAGCCGCCAAATGGCAGCTCTTTTCGTTCACTTCCAGGCAGGATTAGTTGGCTTGACGCCGCAGGAATGCCGGAATTTCGATCTGTTCGTCATCTTCACTGCGCGGTTCAGGAGCGACTTGCCGGGTTTGCGGTGCCTGCACCGTCGGCTGTTGGCGCGCTGTGCGCGTGGCCTCGGGCTCCCCATGCCCGGTCATCCGGTTGATCAACGAATTGATACCGAAGCGCGGCCGCGGATCATGGCTCTGCTCTTGCGGTGCAGCAGGCTGTGCCTGACGCTCGCGCGCTTCCGGCGCTTTGCTCACTGCCGCTTGCAGACGGGCCATTGCCTCGGGCGTAGGGGTGCCCGGCGCCGGGCGTGCCGGTGAGGGCGCCACGAACTCTTCCCGCTCAGATGCTCTTTGTGCGTGATGCGCTGCCGGGTCAAACTCTTCGGCGCGCGGTGCATAAGCCGGCGGCGGCAAATCGTCGTCCTCGAAGCGGGCGGCCGTCTGCTCTTCGAAGATGTCTTCCATCTGCTCTTCGGCGGCAGCACGCTGCGCGTCGAGATCATCATCCTGGAACAGGCTGGGTTCAGGCTCGGCACGTTGCGCGGCGACGGGGGTTTCCTCGTATTCGCCGGCCATGTCCTCTTCATGATCCTGATGGACGGCCGGGCGCAGCGGCGCAGCCATCGACCGGCGCGGCATCGGCGGGTCCATACGGTCGGACTGCGCATCGATCCCGGTCGCCACAACGCTGACCCGCATCGTGCCTTCCATGCTGGTATCGAGAGTGGAGCCCACGATGATGTTGGCATCCGGGTCCACTTCCTCGCGGATGCGGTTCGCGGCTTCGTCGAGCTCGAACAGGGTCAGATCATGGCCACCCGTGATGTTGATAAGTACACCCTTCGCGCCCCGCAGGCTGATTTCGTCGAGCAGCGGGTTCGCGATAGCCTTCTCGGCGGCCTGGATCGCGCGATCCTCGCCCGAGTCTTCGCCCGTGCCCATCATCGCCTTGCCCATCTCGTCCATGACGGCGCGCACATCGGCGAAATCGAGGTTGATCAGACCGGGCCGCACCATCAGGTCGGTCACACCCTTGACGCCTTGGTACAGAACGTCATCCGCCATCGAGAAGGCATCGGTAAAGGTGGTCTTTTCATTGGCCAGACGGAACAGGTTCTGGTTGGGAATGATGATCAGGGTATCGACCATCTTCTGCAACGCTTCCACGCCCTCTTCGGCCTGACGCATCCGCTTCGCGCCCTCGAATTGAAACGGCTTGGTCACGACACCCACGGTCAACACGCCAAGCTCACGTGCGGCCTGTGCGATGATCGGCGCGGCGCCTGTGCCCGTGCCACCGCCCATGCCTGCAGTGATGAAACACATATGCGCACCGGCCAGATGGTCGACGATCTGTTCGATGTTTTCTTCGGCAGCCGCGGCGCCAACGGATGCCTTGGCGCCCGCGCCAAGCCCCTCGGTCACCTTGACACCCAACTGGATGCGATGTTCGGCATTGCTCTGCTGCAAGGCCTGCGCGTCGGTGTTGGCCACAACGAAGTCAACCCCGTCCAGCTGCTTCTCGATCATGTTGTTGACCGCATTACCACCGGCGCCACCGACACCGAACACGGTGATGCGGGGTTTCAGTTCCTGATCCTGTCCTGGCATCGTGAGGTTCAAAGTCATTGCTCTATCATCCGCCTGCTGTTGCGCCTGCCTCTGCCAGACAGGCCATTTTTCCGCCTATTCCCGACCATTCTTACCGATGGTTGCCCCTTGCGTCACCCAAAAAACAACGAAATGACACAAAATATGCCCATATTTTTGTCCCTGCACGCGGGATTTCGCCGATATGACCACATATTGCGTTCACCAGTTGTCCTTGAACCATTTGACGGCCCGCTTCAAAGAGCGGGCGGGATAGCGATCGACGGGAATCTCGAAGTCCCACCATTCATCCTGTGGATTGGCCGCGAAAAGGCACATGCCCACGGCACTGGAAAAGCCAGGCCCGGTGGCGGCCTGCGGCAGGCCATGCACCCGCAACGGCCGACCCAGCCGGACCTGATGGCCTAGGATCTTGCTGGCCAGACCATCTAGACCCGGGATCTGGCTGCCGCCGCCTGTCAACACGATCTGCTGGCTTGGCAGATGATCGAACCCCGCGGCGTCGAGACGTGCGCGCACTTCCTCGAGGATTTCCTCGACACGAGGACGCATGATGCCGATCAGTTCGGCGCGGCTCACGGTGCGGCGATCATGTTCCCAATCGCCGGTCTCGCCGCCGATCTCGATCATTTCGCGGTCATCCATGCCGGTTGCGACAACGCCGCCATAAAAGGTCTTGATCCGTTCCGCGGTGGCCTGCGGCACCTGCAAACCCATGGAGATGTCGCCGGTGACGTGATCGCCGCCCATACGGACACTGTCGGCAAAGATCATGTGTTTCTTGATGAAGATCGACACGCCGGCGGTACCGCCACCCAGATCGATGCAGGCGGCCCCAAGTTCCTGCTCGTCCTCGACCAGCGCCGAGATGCCACTGACATAGGCTGAGCTTGCCAGCCCCGCCAATTCAAGGTCACAGCGTTTGACACAATGGGCGATGTTCTGAATGGCCGCGCCCTCGACCGTCAGCATATGCATGTCCGTGGACAGCGTCTGACCCATCTGACCGCGCGGGTCAGCCAGACCCGAGCGATGATCCAGTGCGAAATTCACCGGCTGGGCATGAAGGACCTCACGCCCTTCTCCGTAATCGGGCACATCACAGGCGCTGAGCACACGACCGATATCCTGTTCGGTGACGGTGTGCCCCTCCAGATCGACAGACCCCGCCAGCCCGTAAGAGCGCGGGCCCGCGCCCGAAAAACAGGCGATCACGTGGTCGACACGGATATTCGCCATCTTCTGTGCCGCCTGAATGGCGGTGCGGATCGCGCGCTCGGTCTCGACCATCGCGGTGATCTCGCCAAAGCGCACGCCGCGCGACCGCGTCGTTGCAGCACCGATCACCCGAAAGCCGGCCTGCCCTGCCATCGCGCCGATGCCGTCGCTTTCGGTCAATCGCTCGGTTCCGTCGAAGCGCAAAACCAGACATGCAATCTTGGATGTGCCCACGTCCAGAACCGCGACCACGCCACGCTGCATGGCCGCCTTTCGCATGTTCCGCATCGCCCGTTGGGTTTCGTAGAGCTCGATCATCTTTTTATTGTGTCCCGATTGTCATTTTCGTCACCCGCCACCAGTCCTCGACAGCGCGGGGTGTCATCCGGATCGTCGGGCGCCCCGACAGCCGCAGATCCACGGCCACCAGATCGCGCGCCAACATGTCGTGCACGTCATTCAGCACCAGCACGCGTTCAAGGGCCTGCACCGGGTTGGTTTCCGGCAGCAGAATGCGCTGATCGCGGTCCAGCACCAGATCCCACCGGCGCTCTCCCATGCGCACCAGCCCGCGCACGCGCGCCTCGAGCGGGGCTGCGGCGCGCAAGATCTCCAACGCCTCGGCGACCCGCTTGTCGGCACCTTCGCCCGCAATCAAGGGAAGGTCCGGCCGGTCGGCACGCGTTGCCAACTCACTGACTGCGATGCCCTCGATATCCAGGCCTCCAAGACCTTCGCGGGTGCGCCACAGGACGACCGGCTGGCGCTCGACGATCTCGGCCATGAGAACGCCGCCCTGCCTGATCCGCAGATCCACCTTCGCGACGCCGGGCAGTCCTTCGATCATCTCGCGGACATGCTCCAGATCGAGGTCGAAGGAACTTGCCGGCAGATCATAGGGAAAAATCTCGCGGATATCCGTCTCGACGCCTTCGCTCGCCCCCTCGACGGCGAGCAGGTCAACCATGAATTCAGGCCGCGTTTCGATCTGATCGCGCAGATCGGCCAGTTGCAACGCGATCGCTTCGCGCCGTGTTTCGTCCGAAAAATACGCAAACGCCACCGCCGCCATGACGGTCACCGGCACGCCGATGCGCAAGAGTCGGCGCAGTCCGGGCGTCAGCATCAGGCGCTGAAGCCTGTAAGACCAGCGCGATGGCGCGGGATCGGGCCGGATTACCTGTTGCATGAGGCATCCTCCACCATCCAGCGGCACAGATCGGGAAACGAAATGCCTATGACCTTGGCCTGTTCGGGGCTGAGCGAGGTCGGCGTCATCCCCGGCTGTGTGTTGGTTTCGAGCAGTATGAGCCCGTCAAGACCACGCGCCTCATCCCAGCGGAAGTCCGTACGGCTCAGCCCACGGCACCCAAGCACCCGGTGGGCGCGCAGGGCATAGTCCATGCAGGCATCGAATATATCGGCCGGAATATCGGCAGGCACCACGTGACGCGAGCCGCCGAGCGTGTATTTGGCATCATAATCGTACCAGCCATCGGTCAGGATATCGGTGACCGTCAAAGCCTTGTCGCCCATCACTGTGACGGTCAGTTCACGCCCCGGGGCGAAGGCCTCGACCATCACCTGCTCGGGCATGTCGTCGGACAGATCAGGCGGCGCACTGGCGGCGTCCTGCACCAGATAGACACCCACGGAAGAGCCTTCGTTGTTGGGCTTGACCACATAGGGCGGCGCCATGACATGCGCGCGGCGCACATCATCGCGCCGGGCCAGAAGGCTGTGCACCACCGGAAGCCCCTCGGCGCGGTAGATATCCTTGGTCTTCTGCTTGTCCATCGCCAATGCCGAGGCCAGAACCCCCGAATGCGTATAGGGCAGCCCCATCCATTCCAGCAGCCCCTGCACGCAGCCATCCTCGCCCCATCGACCATGCAGGGCGTTGAACACGACATCGGGAGAGGTTTCGGAAAGACGGACATACAGGTCAGGCCCGGCATCCACCTCGACCACCTGATATCCAGCTTCCCGCAATGCGGCGGCGCATTCATGTCCTGTCGACAGAGAAACCTCGCGCTCTGCCGAAGGGCCACCCATTATCACCGCTACAGTCGGGGATTTTCTGCTCGAAAGTCCCAACATGTGCCTCAAAGTCCCGGATCGTTCGCCGATCCACTTATTCTTGTTTCGCCTGCCTTGGCGTCATGGGGCAGTTTCGCCCACCCTCATGATTTCCCAATGTAACTCTATTCCGCTGTTTTGGAAAACCCTTTTTCGCACCTCTTCGCCCAAACCTTCGAGATCGGCGGCGGTGGCATTTCCGGTGTTCACGAGAAAGTTGGAATGCATCTCGCTCATCTGCGCGCCGCCCCGTCGGGCGCCACGCATCCCGGCATCATCGATCACCTTCCAGGCCTTGAAATCATGCACGTCATCGGCCCGCCCGGTGCTCGAGTGTCCCGAGGGATTGCGGAACGTGCTGCCCGCCGTCCTGTCCTTGGTGGGCTGGGTGGCATCGCGTTTCGCCAGCTGCTCGTCCATGCGCGCTTCAAGCTCGGCAGGATCGCCGGATGGCGCCTCGAAGGTCGCCTCGACAAGCACCCAGCCATCCGGCAGATCGGTGTGGCGGTAGCCGAAATTCAGGTCTTCGGCCTGCAGCGTAACGATTTGGCCGTCGCGGGTGACGGCACGGGCCGATACGAAGCGATCGGCGGTGTAGGTGCCATAGCAGCCCGCATTCATCCGCACCGCCCCGCCGATGGACCCCGGAATGGTACGCAAAAAGGTCAGGTCCAGCCCGGCTTGAGCGGCCTTGCGGGCGACATGCGCATCCAGAGCCGCGGCCCCTGCCGTGACGCGGGATCCGTCGATATCGATCTGATTGAAGCCCCGGCCAAGCCGGATCACCACGGCGCGCAACCCGCCGTCGCGCACGATCAGGTTGCTGCCGACGCCCATCGGAAAAACCGAAACGTCCCTGTCAAGGTCGGCAAGGAAGCCTGCGAGGTCGTCGATATCGGCAGGCTGGAACAACCAGTCGGCAGGACCGCCCACGCGCAGCCAGGTCAGATCGGACAATGACCGGTTTTCGGTCAGCTTGCCTCGCGTTTCAGGCATGTGCATCGCGTCATCTCACTTTAACAAAGCGCAGCATCCAGCGTCCCAGATAGATGACCGGCCAGCGCAGCACGCTCATCCCCGCAGCCAGCACCGCCAGCCCCCACCATGGACCGTTCTGATACGTCACGTAGCCCAGAAGGGGAACCCCGATCACCACCAGAAACGCGGCCCGTCGCCAGTGATTGTTCCGGCTCGGGATCATGGCCAGCACATTGGCAAGGATCGCCCACAGACAGGCAAGGATCAGCGACAGGTTCATCATCCGCCCGCTCCGAAACTGATGGCCAGCGCGGCCAGAGACCCCAGAAGCCCCAGCACCGGCACCGCCATGGGCACCCGGAACGGCGCATGGGGATCGGTCCTCTTGACGGCGATCAGCGCGCCATTGACCAGCACGAAGACCGACAAAAGAATGGCCGATGTCGCTTCGGCAAGGTTCGCGATCGGCAGGAGCACCGCCATGCCGATCACCAGCCCCCCGATCACCGAAGTCGCCAGAACTGGCGTGCCGAAGCGCGGATGCGCGTGATGGAAAACCGCAAGCCAGGTGGTGCGCTTGCCCACGCCGAACAGAACCCGGCTGGCCATAACGATCTGGGCAAGAATGCCGTTCATCGCCGCCGCCACCGCGATGATCGACAGAAAACCGGCCCCACCGCCCTGCCCGTGGCTCCAGACCAGTGCCAACGGCTGTTCGCTGCCCGCAAGCCTATCCAGCGGCACAACCCGCACCGCGGCCCAGGCGACCAGCATGTAAAGCAGGCTTGTAAGGGCCAGCGACAACAGGATCGCGCGCGGCATGGTGTGGGTCGGGTCGCGCACCTCTTCGGCCATGTTGACGATATCCTCGAAGCCGATGAAGGCGAAAAACGCCAGCACCGCCGCCGAGGCCACGCCCGACCACACGATGGCCGGCGGCATGCTGTAATCAGCCACAGGCTCGCCGCTTGCCCCGGCCCAGACCACAAGTGCAAGCCCCCCGACCTCGATCACCGTGAAGACCGCAGCGACGGTCAGGCTTTCCAGCACTCCGGCAATGGCCACGCCGACGAGCAAAAGACCGATAACAACCGCCGTCGCATTGAAAGGAAGATCCACCACCGATGTGAGATACCCCGTGCCGCCGCGCAGCACCGCAGCCGCCGACACGGTTCCCGCAGCCACCACCGCAAGCCCAACCACATTGGCCAGCCACGGGCGGCGCAGCCCCTTGGCCACGAAAATCGCCTCGCCCGCCGCTTCCGGCAGACGGGTCGAGAACTCGGCATAACTGAGCGCCGAAGGCGCCGCGATGAGACCCGCAATCAGAAAGGAAAGAGGCGCCCAGATACCCGCCTCCGCGGCAACAGCGCCCACCAGGACATAGATGCCGGCGCCAACCATGACGCCCACGCCGTAAGCGGTCAGCAGGCCAAGCCCGATACGTCGCTTGAGGTCTTCAGCCATCGCAGCCCCCATGATCCATCCGCCACCCGGCCCGGAACACACGACCAACACGCATCAGGTAGCATGACGACCCCGGCGGCGCCAGCGGCCTCAAGCCGACTGCAAGCGCTCCGGCAGGCTGTTGGCCCATGCGCTTATGGTGCCCGCACCAAGACAGACGACCATGTCGCCGGGACGCGCCTGTTCGCGCACCAGTCGCACGAGATCATCCAGATCGTTGAACGCCCGCGCATGGCGATGACCCGCCCGAATGAGCCCCGCAACCAGATCGTCGCGCGTGGCACCATCGATCGGATCTTCGCCCGCGGCAAACACCTCGGCGATAGCGACGACATCGGCTTCGTTGAAACAGGTGCAGAACTCGGCGAAATGATGGTGCAGCCGGGAATATCTGTGCGGCTGATGCACGGCGATCACACGCCCGTCGCACGCCTGACGAGCGGCTTTGAGAACCGCGGCGATCTCGGTCGGGTGATGGCCGTAATCGTCGATGATGGTCACGCCATTCACCTCGCCCACCTTGGTGAAGCGCCGGTTGACACCCCCGAACGCCGCCAGCGCCTCGCGGATCTCCGAGCGTTTCATGCCCAGATGCCGCGCCACTGCCACCGCCGACAGCGCGTTGCTGACATTGTGATCGCCCGGCATCGGAAGGGTACAGCCTTCGATCATCGTACCTTCGGCCTGCAGCGCCACGTCGAAATGCGCCACGCCCTTTTCATACCTCAGGTTGACCGCGCGAATATCGGCCTGCGTGTTGAACCCATAGGTCACCACACGCCGGTCGGTCAGCTTGGCCACCAGCGCCTGCACGTCGGGATCATCGGTGCAGCAGACCGCCAGCCCGTAGAAGGGGATATTACTGACGAACTCGTAAAAGCCGCGATGCAGGTTTTCCTCGGTACCCCAGTGATCCATGTGTTCCGGGTCGATATTGGTCACGATGGCGATGGTCGCCGGCAGGCGGTTGAACGTGCCGTCGCTTTCATCGGCCTCGACCACCATCCATTCGCCCTGCCCCACGCGCGCATTGCTGCCATAGGCATGGATGATGCCTCCATTGACGACCGTGGGATCGAATTTGCCGCGATCCAGAAGGGCCGCGACCATCGTTGTGGTGGTGGTCTTGCCATGGGTTCCAGCCACGGCCACATTGGATTTCAGGCGCATCAGCTCGGCCAGCATCTCGGCGCGGCGCACCACCGGCAACCCGCGCCTGCGCGCCTCGTCCAGCTCGGGATTGCCCGGCTTGATCGCCGATGAGATCACGACAACCTGCGCCCCCTCGAGATTTTCGGCCCGCTGCCCTTCGAAGACCAGCGCCCCCATCTCCGCCAGCCGGCGGGTGATCGGCGAGGATTTCAGATCCGAACCCTGCACCGTGTAGCCGTGGTTCAGCAGCACCTCGGCGATGCCGGACATGCCGATGCCGCCGATGCCCACGAAATGTATCGGGCCCACATCTCCCGGCAGCTTGGTCGCCGCATTCATCACCTTGTCTCCTTCGGCCCGGAAATCTCTCATGTCTTTGCCCCTTGCGCCAAGTCCTCGACCATATCGGCCAGTTTCTGCGGTGCATCGACCATCGCCACACCAAGAGCCGCGCGCGCCATCTGCTCGGCTCCTTGGGGATTCGTCAGGACGCTGGCTATCTGCTCCGAAAGCGTTTCGACCGCAAGTTTCGGTTCCGGAATGACGATGGCAGCCCCCGCCTGGGAAAGCCCCTTGGCGTTGGCGCTTTGGTGATCCTCGGCGGCCGCGGCATAAGGGATCAGGATCGCGGGCCGCCCGATCACACTGATATCGGCCACGCTCGAGGCCCCTGCACGGCTGATGACCAATTGCGCCTCGCTCATCCGGCGCGGCACGTCCCGAAAGAAGGCCGCCACATCGGCATCGATACCGTGCCCGGCATAGAAGTCCGCCACCCGCGCGCCGTCTTCTTCGCGCGCCTGATGGCTGACGCGGATATTGCGCCGCAGCGCATCGGGCAGCGCCGCGATCGCCTCAGGCACCACATCGCTGAGGATACGTGCCCCCTGACTGCCGCCGATCACCAGCACCGACATCGGATAATCTCCCGGCGGAATATAGCCCGCCGCCTGCCGCTCGAGCACCGCCGCGCGCACCGGGTTACCGACATGCACGCCCTCGACGCCTTGGGGCAAGGCGGTGGGCCATGTCCCACAGGCCACCCGGTCGACCTTTTTGGCAAACAGCCGATTGACCCGGCCCAGAACACCGTTCTGCTCATGCACCATGCGCGGTACCCTCAGCAGCCATGCCGCCCCGAGCGCCGGAATGGTCGGGTAGCCGCCAAAGCCCACCACCACGTCGGGCTTGTCGCGCAGCATCCTGAGGCTTGCCCCCAATACGCCCCCGAGAATATGGGCTGGCGCCAGAAGCTTGTTGATCACCCCGCCGCGCGCGAAGGTGGCACTGGACACCTGCTCGATCTCGACGGAATGGGGAAACCCCCCGGTATAGCGCGCCCCTCGCGCATCCGTGCTCAGCTTGACCCGCCAGCCGCGCCGCAACATCACCTCCGCCAGCGCCTGCGCGGGAAACATATGCCCCCCGGTGCCACCTGCGGCGATCACCAGCAATGGCCGCCTGTCCGTCACGTTCCCACCTCGCCCCGATGGATGCCCCGGCTCATCTGCCCCGCCCTCTCAGGATATCACCGATCTCGCCTTGCGCGCGGGTCCGCGTGAAAGCAAAGAGCATCCCGATCGCGATGCCCCCCGCGATCAGCGACGAGCCGCCATAACTCACGAAGGGCAGCGTCATGCCCTTGGCCGGCAGCAAGCGGACCGCAACGCCCATATTGATCATCGCCTGCACGCCGAACATCACCACGAGCCCCGTCCCCGCCAGCCGGATGAACGGATCGCGTTCACGCACCAGACGCAACAGGGAGCGCACGACGATAATCCCGTAAAGCGCGATGATGCACAGCACCAGCACAAGGCCGTATTCCTCGGCGGCCACGGCGATGATGAAATCCGTATGCGCATCTGGCAGCGACCATTTCACCTCGCCCTCGCCCACACCGACCCCGAAAAAGCCACCTTCGCGAATGGCATTGGTGGCAAAGCCAAGCTGCGTGTTGGGATCGACATCCGGGCTGAGAAAGCCGTCGATCCGGCGCGCGAAATGCTCGGAATTCGAATAGGCGAAACTGCCCGCCAGCACCGCGCATCCCGCCATCCCCAGAAGCAGAAGGATCGGTGCGCCCGCAACGAAATACATGACACCCCAGCCGAACAATACCAGACAGGCCTGTCCGAAATCCGGCTGCATCGCCAGAAGCGTCACGATCACCAGCGCCAGGCAAAACGACCATGTCAGCCCCGGCGGCCCGTTGATGTCCTGACTGGCCGCCATCATCCACGCCGCCACGACCACAAATCCCGGCTTGAGAAATTCCGACGGCTGAACGCTGGCAAACCCGAGGCTGAACCAACGCACCGCGCCCTTGCCGAAATCGGTGCCGAAAAACGGCAGCAGGCACAGCGCCACGAACGCGACCAGAAACCCGAGCACCGCAAGGCGCCGGACCAGATGCGGGTTCATCATCGAGGTCAGCAACATGGCGCTCAGAGCAAGTGTTCCGAACAGCGCTTGTCGCTCGACATAATGAAAGGGCGAAAACCCGTTCTTCTCGGCCAGCGGCGGCGAGGCCGCGAGCCCCAGCAAGATACCGATCCCGAAAAGAATGAGAATGCAGGACATCGACCATTTGTCGATCGTCCGCCACCATTTGGGAAGTACTGGCTCCGTTTCCCTGACCGGGATCGTGCCATAGACCATCTCTGTCATATGAACCGCCGCAACTGCCTCATGTCCGCCCCTTTCTAGGGGTCTTGGCCACTACTCTAGCAGCACAACCGCCCCGTGGGAAGCCATCTTGGCGTATCCCGGCGCTTCTTCTGGCCTCAAATATCCCCGCCGGAGGCATCCGCCATCCGCCAGACCGCATCGCAGCTGCGAAACGGATTGACCCCGCCTGCCTCATGGGCCAATGCACGGCACATGAAGGTCAAAACGCTCATTCTGGGGGCCGGCGCGGCTGGCATGATGTGCGCGGCCCATGCGGGGCCGGACACATTGGTGATCGATCACGCGAAGGCCCCGGGCGAGAAGATCCGGATTTCGGGCGGCGGGCGATGCAATTTCACCAATCTGCATGCCGGTCCGGACAATTTCCTGTCCGACAACCCGCATTTCTGCAAATCGGCGCTGAAACGCTATACGCAGTGGGATTTCCTGGATCTGGTCGCCCGCCATCGCATCGCATGGCACGAAAAAACGCTTGGCCAGCTCTTCTGCGACGGAAAATCCCTTCAGATCATCGACATGCTGCGCGCCGAGATGGACCGCGCGGGCGCGCTGCTGTGGTTGCGCAGCGCACTTGCCGATCTGTCGCATGACGGGAGCGCCTTTCACGCGCAGATCGACCATGAGGGCAGCCGCGTGATGATCGAGGCGCGCAACCTCGTGGTGGCCACGGGGGGCAAGTCAATCCCCAAGATGGGTGCGACGCGGCTGGCCTATGACATCGCCGCGCAATTCGGCCATCAGGTGACCGACACGCGGCCCGCACTGGTGCCGCTGACCTTTTCGGATCAGCGCTTTGCCGCGATCTCGGGCGTCGCCGCACCGGCGCGGGTGTCGAACGCGCGCGGCAGCTTCGACGAGGCGGTGCTGTTCACGCATCGCGGCCTGTCCGGCCCCGCGATCCTGCAAATCTCGTCCTATTGGCGCGAGGGCGAGGAGATCGTGATCGATCTGGACCCCGAGGCGCGGCTTCTGAACGATTTGCGCATGCAGCGTCAGACATCCGGGCGCCGCAGCGTCGCAAATGAATTGGCGAGACATCTGCCCACACGGCTTGTCGATCACATTGCACCGGAAGTGTTACCGAAAGGTAACCTTGCCGATCACTCCGATATGGTCCTCTCCGGGATCGTGGATCATCTGCGCCATTGGCGGCTGAAACCCACCGGTTCCGAGGGCTACCGCACCGCCGAGGTCACACTTGGCGGCGTGGCGACCGACGGGCTGTCGTCTCGCACGATGATGTCCGAGACCGTTCCGGGCCTTTATTTCATTGGCGAGGCTGTCGATGTGACCGGCTGGCTGGGGGGCTATAATTTCCAGTGGGCCTGGTCCTCGGGCTGGGCCGCGGGAACGGCGATTGCATCCCGCTGACCCGGGTCAGAGCCGCGCCCTGACCTGAGCGATGAAATCCTCGCCACGCTTTTCGAAATTGTCGTATTGGTCGAAACTGGCCGCCGCCGGAGCCAGAAGCACGGTCTCGCCCGGCTGGGCGTCGGCCATGGCACGCGCGACGGCGGTTTGCATCGTGGTGCAGGTCTCGGCCTCGGTCCCGGTCAGCTGCAGAGCGAACTGCGCCGCGTCCCGCCCGATCACATAGGCCTTGAGCACATTGCGCAGGCCCGGCTCCAGCCCTGCAAGCCCGCCTTCCTTTTGCAGACCGCCACAGATCCAGCGGATATTGGCGAATGCGTTCAAGGCCTTAAGCGCGGAATCCACGTTGGTGGCCTTGCTGTCGTTGACGAAGGTGACGCCGTCTTTCTCGGCGATCACCTGGCTGCGATGCGGCAGGCCCGCAAAGCTGTGGAAGGCCCGCTCGATCACCTTGGGCGAGAGGCCCAGGCTGCGGCAAGCGGCATAGGCGGCGCAGGCGTTCTGGTGGTTGTGCTGTCCCGGCAAGCCCTTGATATCACGCAGATCTATGGCGCCTTGCTGCTTGCCCTTGCGGTATTCGCTCAGAAACCCCTTGCGGGCAAAGACCGACCAGCCCGGCCCTGCCAGCTTGCGTTCCACCGAGATGCGGATGACCCGGTCATCGCCCGGAGCGGTGGCAAGCTGGCCTGCCATGAACAGCCCCTCAGGCTCGTCGATGCCGATCACGGCGCGATCCGGGCCGCCTTCGGCAAAGAGCCTCCGCTTGGCCGCGAAATAGCCGCCCAGACCCGCGTGCCGGTCGAGGTGATCGGGAGAAAGGTTCGTGAAAACAGCGACATCCGGTGTCAGAGCCCGGGCGAGTTCGGTCTGGTAGCTGCTGAGTTCCAGAACCACGACTCCGCCATCGCCCGGAGGGTCGATATCCAGAACGCCGCGGCCGATATTGCCGGCCAGTTGCACGTCCTTGCCCGCCTCGTGCAGGACATGGTGGATCAGGGCCGAAGTGGTTGATTTTCCATTGCTTCCCGTCACCGCGACCACGCGGGGCGCCACATCATGAACAGCCCAGTCCGCGCCGCCGAGAGAGGCGAAGAAAAGCCCGATGTCATTGTCCACGGGCACACCCGCCTGCAGCGCGTTGGCGACCGCCTTGTTGGGCTGGGGATAGAGATGCGGGATACCGGGGCTGACGATCAGGCAAGCGATGTCGTCAAACGCGCCATCGCGGGACAAGTCCTTGATCTCAAACCCTTCTTCGGCGGCCATATCGCGCGCCTCAGGGTTGTCATCCCAAGCCAGAACATGCGCGCCGCCAGCCCGCAGGGCACGGCCCGCCGACAGACCGGACCGGCCCAATCCCAGCACCGCGACGCGCTGCCCGTCATATCCAGTTACCGGTATCATGGCTGTTCCCTTGCTGTCATCGGCGCGCAGATTGCCCCCTCGGGCCGGGCTGTGCAAGCGGCTTTGGGGGCCGTTTTCGGCCTTCGGTATCACGTCGGTATAACGTCGGTATTGCGTCGGTGCGAAGGTCGGTGCGAAGGTCGGTGCGAAGGTCGGTGCGAAGGTCGGTGCCGAAGAGGCGGCACAGGACCGCATTCCACCCCGGTCAGCGCACCTTGAGGGTCGCCAGTCCGATCATCGCGAGGATCAGCGCGATGATCCAGAAGCGGATGACGATCTGCGGCTCGGCCCAGCCCTTCTTTTCGTAGTGATGATGGATCGGCGCCATCAGGAACACCCGCTTGCCGGTTCGCTTGAAATAGAGCACCTGAACGATCACGCTCAGCGCCTCGACCACGAACAGACCGCCGATGATGCCCAGAACGATCTCGTGCTTGGTGGCCACGGCAATCGCGCCGAGCGCGCCGCCAAGGGCCAGCGATCCGGTATCGCCCATGAACACCGCCGCCGGGGGGGCGTTATACCACAAAAAGCCAAGCCCGCCGCCGAACAGCCCCGCCGCGAAGATCAGGATCTCGCCGGTCCCGGGCACGTAATGCACATCGAGATATTCGGTGAAATCCACCCGGCCCACCGCATAGGCGATGATGCCGAGCGCGCCGCCGGCGATCATCACCGGCATGATGGCCAGCCCGTCCAGACCATCGGTCAGGTTCACGGCATTGGCGGAGCCGACGATCACGAACATGGCAAAGGGAATGAAGAACCAGCTAAGATTGATCAGCACATCCTTGAACACCGGCAAGGCCAGTTGATATTGCAGCTCGGGCGGGTGATACCACGCGGCCCAGACCGCAGCGACCGCCGCGATCAGGAAGCCGAGCGCCAGCCGAAGCCGCCCCGGCACGCCGGTCACATTCTGCTTGGACACCTTGGCGTAATCGTCCCAGAAGCCGATCGCGGCGAAAGACAGGGTCACGAAGAGCACGATCCAGACATAAGCGTTATCTAGCCGTGCCCATAACAGCGTGGACGTGACCAGAGCGCCCACGATCAGCAGACCGCCCATGGTGGGCGTGCCCGATTTGGCCAGATGCGTTTCGGGACCGTCGGCGCGGATCGGCTGGCCCTTGCCCTGCCGCTTGCGCAACACGTTGATCAGGGGCGGACCGAAGAGGAAGCCGAAAAACAGCGCGGTCAGGAACGCGCCGCCTGCACGGAACGTGATATAGCGGAAGAGGTTGAAGAAATCCCCGCCATCCGAAAGCTCGGTCAACCAGAAAAGCATAGTACCATCCTTACACGTCCGTGGAGGCCGAGGCACGACCCATCTTGCGGATCGCGGCAACGACCCGGGCCAATCCCATGGAAAGCGACCCCTTGGCAAGCACGACATCGCCGGCATCCAGATCACGCGCCACATTTGCAGCCATCTCGTCGGCGGTTTCGGTCCAGCGGCCACGTTTGCCGTCGGGCAGCGCCTCCCAGAGGTGGCGCATCAACGGGCCTACGCAATGCACCCGGTCAATCAGCGCCATCGCGGGATGCTCGGCCAAGGCGGCATGCAGCGCCGCTTCGGTGCGACCAAGCTCTTTCATGTCGCCCAGATAGGCGATGCGCCGTCCCTTGGAGACCCGTCCCATGTCGTTGCTGGGTACGGCGGCGGCCAGCACTTCGAGGGCGGCGCCAAGCGAGGCGGGGTTGGCGTTGTAGCTGTCGTCGATCAGTTCGACCACCACATGCGCATCGACGATGTCGAGAACGATCCGCTCGCGCGCACCGCGCCCTGATCCCGGCTGCCACTGGCCAAGCGATGTGACGACCTTGGCGCGGTCAAGGCCAAGCGCATGGGTCACCGCCAGCACGCCCATGGCGTTGACCGCGAAATGCCGCCCCGGAACCATGATCTTGAACAGCACCGGACTGCGCCACGCCCGCCCCTCGGCCACGGTGCAGGCGTTCTTGAGCGTGATGCGCGTGACGCGGTGATGCATGGCGGGGCTTTCGCCGAAGGACAGCAGATGCGCGGCATGGCGCGCGGCGGTGTCGGCGAGGATCGGGCTGACGGCAAGATCGCCATTATAGACGGCGGTCCCCCCCTCTTCGAGCCCTTCGAAGATCGAGGCCTTTTCGCGCGCGATCCCCTCGAGGCTTTCGAAGGCCGCCAGGTGGGCGGGCGCCACGGTGGTGACCATCGCCACATGCGGGCGCGCCATGCGCGACAGCGGCGCAATCTCGCCGGGGTGGTTCATGCCGATCTCGATCACCGCGAATTGGGTGTCGGCGGGCATCCGCGCCAATGTCAAAGGCACGCCCCAATGGTTGTTGTAGCTGGCTTCGGCGGCATGGGTGCGGCCATGCGACGAGAGCACGTCGCGCAGCATCTCCTTGGTCGAGGTCTTGCCGACCGAGCCGGTGATCGCGACGACGCGCGCCTGCGTGCGCGCCCGGGCGGCGCGGCCCATCGCCTCGAGCGCGGTCTGCACGTCATCGACGATCAGCAGCGGCGCGCGTGTGGCATCGACACCGGGCGGCACATGGCTGACCAAGGCCGCGGCGGCGCCGTTGTCGAGCGCCTGAGCCACGAAGTCATGCCCGTCACGCGCCGCCTTGAGCGCCACGAATAGATCACCGGGCCTGAGCGTGCGGGTGTCTATCGAGACGCCGGTTGCCTCCCAGTCGGTCGATGCGCGCCCGCCGGTGGCGCGTGCGGCCTCGGCTGCGGTCCAGAGCGTCATGCCAGCCCCCCGTCAAGCGCCGAGACCGCGACGCTGGCCTGTTCGCAATCATCGAAGGGAAAGACATCATCGCCGACGATCTGCCCGGTTTCATGGCCCTTGCCGCAGATCAGAAGCGCGTCCCCCGGCCCCAGCATGTCGACGCCACGAAGGATCGCCTCGGCGCGGTCGCCCACATCGGTCGCCCAATCAGAGCCGCCTGCGTCGCGCACGCCGGCCATGACGGCGGCGCGGATCGCGGCGGGGTCTTCGCTGCGCGGGTTGTCATCGGTCACGATGACCAGATCGGCGTTTTCAGCAGCAGCCGCCCCCATCAGCGGTCGCTTGGCGGTGTCCCGATCGCCGCCTGCGCCGATGATCGCCACAAGACGGCCCATCACATGCGGGCGCAGGGCGCTCAGGGCGGTGGAAATCGCATCCGGCGTATGGGCGTAGTCCACGAATACCGCAGCACCGTTGCGGCGGGTGGCCGCGAGTTGCATCCGGCCACGCACGGTTTTCATATGGCGCAGGGTGTCGAACACCCTGTCCGGATCAGACCCGGCCGCGATCACGAGGCCTGCGGCGAGCGCCACGTTTTCCCCCTGAAACCCGCCCATCAGGTTGAGCCGGATCTGATGGGCGCGGCCCTTCCATTCAAAGCGCAGATCCTGCCCGGTGGGGGCAAAACGCTGCGCCTGAATGTGCAGATCACTGCCCGGCTTGCGCCCGACGGTGATCAGATCCTGCCCGCGGGCGCGGGCGATCTCGGCCATGGCGGGGCCTTTGGGGTCGTCGATATTGATCACGGCCACACCGTCTTCGGGCAGGACACGGGCAAAGAGCCCGGCCTTGGCGGCGAAATACGCGTCGAAACTGGCGTGATAATCGAGGTGATCCTGACTGAAATTGCTGAAGCCCGCCGCAACCAGACGCACCCCGTCCAGCCGGCGCTGTTCCAACCCGTGCGACGACGCCTCCATCGCGGCATGGGTGATACCTGCGGCCGCGCAGTCTGCCAGAACGCGGTGCAGGGTGATCGGTTCGGGCGTGGTATGGGCCAGCGGCGCCTCATAGGCGCCTTCGACGCCGGTGGTGCCGATATTGACCGCGTGATGGCCAAGCTCGCTCCAGATCTGGCGGCAGAAGCTGGCGACCGAGGTCTTGCCGTTGGTGCCGGTCACGCCGACCATGATCTCGGGCTGCGCGCCGAACCAGAGAGCGGCGGTATAGGCCAGGGTCTGGCGAGGGTCTTCGGCAACGATCAGGGCGGCGTCGCTTTCAGCCAGCACATCGGCGGCGATCCGCGCGCCTTGCGCATCGGTCAGGATCGCGGCGGCCCCCATGCGCAAGGCATACTGGATGAATTCCGCGCCATGCACGCGGGTGCCGGGAAGGGCCGCGAAGAGCGTGCCGTCGCGCACCTGCCGGCTGTCCACGGCAAGCCCGGTGATGTCGGCGCGCCGCCCGCCCTGAGCGGTCAGGCCAAGATCCGTCAGTGATTTGCGCTGCCCCGCCACCATGTCGCCCCGCGTTCCGGCTTAATTCGATGTGAGCGTTATACCAGCCAGTTCGCCGGGTTCAATCTGCGGTCTGAGCCCCAGAAGAGGCGCCACACGACGGATGATTTCAGCCGCGACAGGCACGGCTGTCCAGCCTGCGGTGCGGCGCGGCTCGTCGCCCGAGGTCTCTACGGGTTCGTCCAGCGTGACCACGAGGACATATTCCGGGTCATGCGCCGGAAAGACGCTGGCGAAGGTGGCGAGCACCTTGTCTTCGTAATAGCCGCCGCCGCGCGCCTTGGGCTTGTCGGCGGTGCCGGTCTTGCCGCCCACCGCATAGCCGGGCACTTCGCCGAAGCTGGCGGTGCCTTCGGTGACCACCTTGCGCAGCATGTCCATCGAGACGCGCGCGGTCTGCTCCGAGATGACCTGCGGGCCGGGTTCGGTCGTGGTCCCGTGCAAGAGCGTCGGGGTGACCTTGCGCCCGCCATTGGCCAGCGTCGCATAGCCCGCCGCCAGATGCATGGGGCTGGTCGAGATGCCGTGGCCATAGGAAATCGTCATGGTCGAAAGTTCGGACCAGTTGCGCGGTAAAAGCGGCTGCGCGCCATCGGCCTCCACGATCTCGACGGGGGGCGGATCGAGAAAGCCGAGATCCTTGAGGAATGCCTTCTGACGCTCGCCGCCGATCATCTGGGCGATCCGGGCAGTGCCGATATTCGAGGATTTCACGATCACCTTGGTGACGCTCATTTCGTTGCCGTAATTCCGGAAATCGCTGATCCGGTGCTTGCCCCAGCGAAGCGGACCCTTGGTGTCGATGATGGTGTTCGCGTTGACGAGCCCCATATCGAGCGCCTGCGCCACGGTGAAGATCTTGAGCGTCGAGCCCAACTCGTAGACGCCCTGCACCGCGCGGTTGAAGAGCGGGCTGTCGGTCGGATCGCCTTCGGTGGGCGGGCGCGGCCGGTCGTTGGGATCGAAATCGGGCAGCGAGGCCACGGCGACGATTTCGCCGGTCTTGACCTCCATCAGGATCGCCGTGGCGCCCTTGGCATTCATCAGCTTCATGCCGCCATAGAGCACGCGCTCGACCGCCGCCTGCACCGACAGATCAAGCGACAGCCGCAGCGGTTCGTGGCTTTGGGCCGGGTCGCGCAGACGGGTGTCGAATTCCTTTTCGATGCCGGCCACGCCGATGACTTCGGCGGCATGCACGCCTTCACGCCCGAAACTGGCGCCGCCCAGAACATGCGAGGCCAGCCGCCCGTTGGGATAAAGCCGCATCTCGCGCGGGCCGAACAAAAGTCCCGGCTCGCCGATATCATGCACGGCCTGCTTCTGTTCGGGGCTGATTTTTCGCTTGATCCACAAGAACTTGCGCTTGCCGGTGAAGTCCTTGACCAGCCTTTCGCGATCCAGATCCGGGAAGATGCGCACCAGCTCGTCGGCCGCGCGCTCGGGATCGACGAGTTGTTCGGGTTGGGCATAAAGGCTGTGGGTTTCGAAATTGGTGGCGAGGATACGCCCCTTCCGGTCGACGATATCGGCGCGCTGCGCGACGATCTGCGCCCCCGCGACCGAGCTGCGCGGCTCGGTCGGTTCGCTATTGGCCAGAACGCCCATCCGCCCGCCGATCAGGACGAAGGACAAGGTGAAAATGATGCCCAGAACGAACAGCCGCCCCTCGGCGCGCTTGCGCGCGCGGTCGCGCATCTGTTCATGGCGGATGCGGATATTCTCGCGCTCGATCGCGTCGGGATTTTCTCCTTTCGAGCGGGCCTCCAGAATGCGGGCGAGCGGACGAAGCGGCGTGCGGATCATGGGTGGGCCTCGGTTTCGGAGACTTCGATCGGGTCAAGGATCGGCAACAGGGTGTCGTCGGGAGGGAAGGCCACCTGATCGATCCGGCCGAATTGATTGGGCTGCAGCGGCAAAAGACCCAGCCGGTCGAAATTGATCTCGGCCAGTTCGCGCAGACGATCGGGCCGGTTGAGATAGGCCCATTCGGCATTGAGAACGCGCAGGCGCTGGCGGGCATCGCTGATCTGGGTCTGTAGATCCTCGGCCTCGGACAGCGCCTCCTGGGTTTCGTAATTCTCGTGATAGGCCCAGAAGGCAAGGCCGATCACCGACAGTGCAGTCAGAATGAAATACAGGCTGCGCATCAACGTTTCCCCTTGAGCAATGGCATCCCGATAGCTTTGCGATCAGCGGGCGTGGCCGCCGCATCGGTGCGGATGGCGACCCGCAGCTTGGCGCTGCGCGAGCGCGGATTTTCCGCCAGTTCGGTCTTGTCCGGGCCGATGGCCTTGCGCTGCGAGACATCGAATTCGGCCGGTTCGGGGCGCATGGCGGGCGCGTGGCGGCTGCCGCCTCCGCCACCTGCGGATTTGGCCTGAAGAAAGCGCTTCACCATCCGGTCCTCGATCGAATGAAAGGTGACCACCGCAAGCTTGCCGCCGGGTTTGAGCGCGCGTTCGGCCGCCTCCAGCCCGGCGACCAGTTCACCGAATTCATCGTTCACCGCGATGCGCAACGCCTGAAAGCTGCGGGTGGCGGGATGGACCTGCCCGGGCTTGGGCCGCGGCAGGCAGGATTCGATGATCCGCGCCAGATGCAGCGTCGTGTCGATATCACCCGAGGCACGCTCGCGCAGGATGGCCCGCGCAATCCGGCGGCTGGCGCGCTCTTCGCCATAAAGATAAAGGATATCGGCCAATTCACCCTCATCGGCGGTATTGACCAGATCGGCGGCGGACGGCCCCTGTTGGCTCATGCGCATATCGAGCGGGCCGTCCTTCATGAAGGAAAACCCCCGCTCGGCGCGGTCAAGCTGCATCGATGAGACGCCCAGATCCAGCACCACGCCATCGACCTCGGACGCATGGGCATCCATGTTCGAGAATGTGTCCTGCACCAGCACGAGACGGTCGCCATAGGCCGCACCCCAGAGCGCGGCCATTTCAAGTGCGAGCGGATCGCGGTCCACGCCGATCACGGTTTGCGCCCCGGCCTCGAGCAGCGCGCGGGCATAGCCGCCGGCACCGAGCGTGCCGTCGATCCAGACGCCCTCGATCGGGGCCACCGCCTCGAGGAGCGGGCGCAACAGAACGGGGATATGCGGGGCGGAAGAATCGGGGGCTTGGGCAGCGGCAGCCATCCGTCACGCCCCTTGCGGACCGTCCAGGAAGGACAGCGGATCGACATCCTCGGGCAGCTCTTCGAGCCATTGTTCGGTGCGCGCCAGTTCTTCGGACTCGTAGGTCTCGGGCTTCCAGATCTGGAACGTGTCGCCCGCGGCGATGAAAAACGCCTCGGTGTCGAGCGCGATTTTCTGGCGCAGCTTGGCGGGCAGCACGAGCCGGCCCGTTTCGTCGACATTGGTGGGATAGGACTGCCCATGGAAAAGACGCTGCAGCATCCTGCGCTCCATCGAGCCGCGCGGCAGCGCGTCGATCTTGGCGTCCACCTCGGCGATCGCCTCCATCGTGTAGCATTCGAGATAATTGCGGCGGTGATCGCCATAGACGATGACCAGCTCGGGGTTCAGACCTTCGGTCCAGTTGGGGTCGGACGCTTCGAGCACACGGCGAAACGAGGCCGGGATCGACACCCTGCCCTTGCTGTCCACCTTGTGCTGGCTCTCGCCTCTGAACCTGCGAACCACTGTCCCGTCCGCCTCTCTGATGTCCCCCGAATGTCTCGCCCGGGTCTTGAAGCCCCCTGAAACGAAACGACGGATTGAGCTGCTGCCACTGCCCAATCCGCCGCCCTCGTCCCGACTTGCGGGGTGTCCGACTGCGCGCGCCACCTGGGGGGATGTCTGCTCGCCCGCGCGCCGGATCTCGTGTTTCGATGAAAGCGGGGCCTGTATGAAACCTGACTTGGGATTTTTTGTTCGGGGTCTTTTGTCCGCCCCTGATTTCCCGTCCTCATCGTGAGTTAAGGGATGCCATGGGAATTCATGGAAATCAATAACTTTTTGAGGGAAAAAGGCACATCATCTTGAGTGAGCACCCTGCCCCACTCAAGATGATGTGTCTATTTCGAGGGTTTAAACGCAGAACCTAGCTATTCCTAAGGTAATTTATACTAAATATGGTATTCGAGCTTGTGTTGAAACTTTTCCCACGATTTCCCGGAGATTCCGAAATATTTTGCAATCCGCCCCCATTGAGCGCCGCATCGCACCGCAAATCACCTGCGATTCACGCCGCAAATGCCCGTGATTCGGGGTTTACCCAAGGTTCTCCCATGATTTCCCGCAGATCAGGCCCATGGTTTCCCATGGCCCATCATCTCCCATCCTGGCCCGGATGACAGGCCCGCGCGCATGTGGTCGCCGGCCCTGTCAGGCCGGCTCACCCTCATCGAGCCACTTGTACATGACCAGCGCATCGACGAAACCGGCCTTGGGATGGGCAAACGCTCCCGGCAAACGGCCAATGGTGCGAAATCCCAGATTGTCCCACAGGCCGATCGCGGCGGTATTGGTCGCGACCACCAGATTGAACTGCATCGCGAGATAGCCCAGTTTGCGCGCCTCGGACTGGGAATGCAGACACATCGCGCGCGCCACGCCGCGCCCGCGCGCTGCCTGAGCGGTCATGTAGCCGCAATTACAGACATGCGCCCCACCGCCGGCCTGGTTCGACTTGATGTAATAGGTGCCGACGATCTCGCCGTCATGTTCGGCCACATAGCAACCGCGAGGCTGCCGGATCCACAGGTCAAGCGCGCGCTCGCGTGTCAGGCCAGGATCGATCGCATAGGTTTCGCCTGCGCGGATCACCCGGCGCAGGATCGGCCAGAGCGCGTCCTCGTCGCTGTCGCGCACAGCGCGGATCACCAGATCGTCGCCATATGTCACCGAAGGCTCCTCCCGGGCGGCTGCCCCGTCACGACCATATCCGGCAACCGCCAAAGAGCAAGCCGCGCCGGACCCGGCACCTCCCTTGCGGGACCGGGCCGTTTTCCGCTCAGCCGCGCACCACGAACACCGACACTTTGGCGTGCTCGGCGATCTTGCCGCCATTCGAAGGCCAGACATAGTCGAGGATATTGGGCATATGGCTTTGCATCACGACGATATCGGCACCCGTGTCCCTGACCGCCTTGAGCAGCACATCATCCACATCCGTGGTCGGATCATGCGCGATCACCATGTCGGCACTTGCCTCGAAGCCATGCGCCGCGCCCTGGTCCCGGGCAAACGCCTCGAGCTTATCGCGGTATTCCTCGGGTGTGTGGGCGGTCGAACTCGGGGTCGAGCTGGTCGCCCCTACGAACACGACCGATGCGCCATAATGCTTGGCCAGATCGGCCGTCACGGCCAGGGCTTTTTGCAAATCGCCCTGATGGGCCAGATCAACAGGTGTCATGATCTTCTTGAACATAAAATATCCTCCTTTCGCGCGGCTGCCGCTCGGGATGGGCCTGAATATGGCCCGCAGCGCACCGCACCGACCGGGGGCCTGCGGCGGGTCCGCAGGATGCCCCTTGGAGCAACGGTAACGTGGCGGCGGCCCGGAAATCAATCAACCGAGCCGCAAGAGGCGCCGGAAACGGCAGGACCGCCCCCGGCGCCATCCATCATCAGGCGTTCACATCGACGACCACACGGCCTTTCACCTGGCCTTTCAGGATATCGCGCCCCAATTGCGGCAGATCCGACAGCGTCGCCGGCTGGACCATCGCCTCAAGCTTGGCCATCGGCAGATCGCTGGCGATCCGCTGCCAGGCCCGCAAACGTGCCTCATAGGGCTGCATCACGCTGTCGATCCCCAGAAGATTGACCCCGCGCAGAATGAACGGCGTGATCAGCGCCCCTTCGATCGCCGCCCCACCCGCAAGGCCCACCGCCGCGACGGAACAGCCGTATTTCATCTGCTTGAGCACCCGGCCCAGCATGACGCCGGCCACCGCATCGACACAGCCGGCCCAAAGCTCGGACTCGAGCGGCTTGCGGGTCGCCTCGGCAAACTCCTCGCGTGCGACGATCTGCGTGGCGCCCAGATCCTTCAGATACCCGGCCGTCTCGGGACGTCCCGTCACCGCAGCCACCTCATACCCCAGATTGGCCAGGATCGCCGTGGCCACCGACCCGACACCGCCGGCCGCGCCTGTCACCAGAACCGGCCCGTGATCCTTGCGCAGCCCGTGATCCTCCAGCGCCATCACCGACAGCATCGCCGTCAAACCGGCGGTGCCCACCGCCATAGCCTGGCGCGTGTCCAGCCCCTCGGGCAGCGGCACCAGCCAATCGGCCAGCACGCGCGCCTTTTGCGCATAGCCGCCCCAATGCGCCTCGCCGACGCGCCAACCGGTCAGCACCACCTTGTCGCCGGGCTTGTAGCGCGCATCCGTGCTCTCTTCGACCGTGCCCGCGAAATCGATCCCCGGCACATGCGGGTATTTGCGCACCAGCCCGCCGCCCGGCCCGATGCACAAACCGTCCTTGTAATTGACCGTAGAATACTCGACCGCCACCAGCACTTCCCCATGCGGCAGATCGTTTTCGCCGATCTGCGCCACCGACGCCGATGTCTTGCCGGTGTCCTCGTCCTTCTCGACGATCAATGCATTGAACATGCTGTTCTCCCTTGCGTTGCGCAGAGGCTTCCCCCTGCTTCTTCTGGCTTCAAATATCCCGGGGAGCGCGAGGGGCTCGCCCCTCGCTCCCACGCTTGCAACCGCCGCTCAGGCCCAGAAGGCCTCGCGCACCTCCGCCTCCCGTATCCCGTCGGGCGCCTGGACCTGCAGCCGCGTGCCGGCATCCCAATGGGTCATGCGCACCATGCCGATGGCCACGTTGGTGCCGAAATCCGGGCTCCAGGCCGCCGAACTGATCCGCCCCACCGGCTTGCCCTGTGCCAGAAGCGGCCACCAGTGATCGCAGGGCGGCACTTTCGGACCGTCGATCGCCACGGCGCGGATCTGCTGCACCGGGCCTTCCTTGGCCACCCGCAACAGCGCATCCCGTCCGATACAGCCAATCGCCGTGTGGGTGTTGCAGAACCGGCCAAGCCCGCATTCATGCGGTGTGTTGTCATCGGTCATGTCATTGCCATAGCTCAGCAATCCACCCTCGATCCGCTCGATCAGGTTGGGACAGCCTGCATGCACATCCATGCCCGCCCCCGCCTCCATCAGCGCATTCCACAAGGGCATCCCGATATCCGAGCCCTCGACATAGATCTCGAAGCCACCCTGCTTGGAATAGCCCGATCGCGCGATCACCATGTCGCGGCCCTGGAAATCGAACACGCCGAAGCGGAAGAAGCGGATATCGCGCACATTGTCGCCAAAAACCGCCGCCATCAGATCATCGGCGCGCGGCCCCTGTACCGCCAGCGGCGACACGTCCGGCTCGTCCACCAGCACATCCAGCCGCCAGCCATGCGCCGTGGCGCGCACCCAATAGAGCAGATCGCTGTCGGCGATCGAGATCCACCACCGATCCTCGGCCAGCTTGACCGCCACCGGATCGTTCAGCATGCCGCCCGTCTCGTCGACGATCGGCACATAGAAACACTGTCCCGGGGTCATCCCCCGCAGATCGCGCGGCGTCAGCATCTGCATCAGCCGTCCGGCATCCGGCCCGCGCAGCTCGACCTGGCGCTCACAGGCCACATCCCAGATCTGCACCGCCTCCTTGAGATGGCGGTAATCCTCTTCGATACTGCGAAACACCGTCGGCAGCAGCATGTGGTTATAGACCGTATAGGCCTTCACGCCCGCCGCCTCGACCCCTTCGGAAAAGGGCGTGCGGCGCAACCTGCGCGACAAGGACAAAAGCGGCGCGGACATCAGTCACTCTCCTTGGGCATGACGAACGGATCACATGGCAGGCAGGGCCATCAGGCCCGGGCGGATCATCAGCGCGGGCCTTTCCAGTCGATCTGGCAGATCTCGGCGCTGCGGCCATCGAAATCCCAGACCCGGCCAAAGGCACGGACCCGACCCTTGGTGGCGGTGGCCACGGTGATGTCGGGGCCCATCCAGTATTCCGTGTTGGTCACCACGATATCCTCGCCATTATGGCCCGAGACCGGAACGACCTCGCCCTGGATCTTCTTGCCCACCATCAACCGGCGTGTCTTGCCTTCGGTTTCGAACACCACCGGCGCGCGCTCGGCGCCCAGAAACTCGCTGACCAGGATGCTGAACAGCCCCGTGGTGCCGCGCGCCTTGCCGCTGAAGATGTCGACCAGCGCGGTATAGGCGTCATCGCTGGCGCGCTCGTCGATATAGGCGGCGGCCTTCCAGTTGCCCCGCGCCATCAGCCCCGGGATCTCCAGCATCAGCCCGACATTCAGCCCCGACAGATCGGTGTCGCCATAATGCCCCTCGTCGATGCGCACCCCCGACCAGGCCTGGCAATAGCCCTCGGTCGGCGGATGCTGACCAAGCGAGACAACGCACGGGCAGAACACCGTGCAATTGCAGTTCAGGATGAGTTCCCCCTTGATCGCCCATGGCACGGTGCCATGGCCCGATTTCGGCGCACCGGGCATCCGGTTGTCGATCTTGGCGGGTGTGTCCAGTCTGTCAGCGGCCATCTGCGGCCCTCCCTTTGCTCAAATTCCGGCGCCAAGCGCCATCCAGCCCGCCGCCGCCAGCAGCACGACCCCCAAGGGGCGCGTGAGCCAGCGGCCAAGATCGGGCAGTTTCTCGATCACCATAACCACCGTCGCAAGGCCCATGAACGCGAGGTTCATGACCCCGCCCACAAAGGCCAGCGCCATCAGCGCCCAGCAACAGCCAAGACAGACCGCGCCAAGCCGCAGACCGTTGCGCCACGGTCCCTCGTCCCAATGCTGCATGAAGAACGAAAGCGGCGCGCGGCACTTGGCCAGACACGCCTCCTTCAGGGCGCTGAACTGATAGCCCCCCGCCAGCGCCAGCAGCCCCGCCGACAACCAGCCCGAGCGGCTGTCTCCGAAGGCGCTGACCAGATCCGCCCGGAACAGCGCCATCTGCGCCGCGGCCGCCACCACCGAAAAGCCCAGCCAGACCACAAGATACCCCGCGAGGAGCCTTCCGAAGCGGGTCTGGCCACTATGGCCAAGCTCGTCATATGTGGCCAGCGCCGGCAGCGCCGTGGGCGCCATCATCGCCGCCGACATCAGCGCCCACATCACGGTGATTCGCGCAAACCCCGCCGCATCGGGGGTGACCACGCACAGGCTGGCCAGAAATTCAGCGCCGTAAATGCGCCCCGCAACCCGCAGATCAGACGGCAGCGCCATCACGTAAAGCGCGCCCCAGGCCAGCAAAATCAGGCCAAAGAGCATCAGCCAATGCCCCCCTGTCATCTGCCTGATACGTGCCGAAATCATGCGCCCCCTCCGCGACTCGATGCTTGCGCCAAAATTGTCAGACATTTAAATGTAAGACAAATGAAAATTGACCCCTCCAACAAGGCCGACCTCTCGGCCCAGATTGCCGAAGCGATCCGCGACGCCATCGTCGAGGGCCGCATGATCGTGGACGAGCGTCTGCCCTCCGAGGCCGAGCTTGCCGACCAGTTCGAAGTGTCGCGCCCCACGGTGCGCGAAGCGCTCAAGCGGCTGGCGGCGCAATCGCTCATTCGCACGCAGCGCGGCGCGTTCGGCGGCGCCTTCGTCAACCGGCTCAGTTATGAAGGCGCCTACGGCCAGCATATCACCACCTCCACGCTGCTTTTGTCGATGAACGCGGTCAGCTTCGAGACCGCCTGCGAGGCGCGCTACGCGCTCGAACGCGCCTGCACACCGCTGGCCTGCGCGCGCCGCACCGCCGATCACCTGGCCACCATGCGGGCCGAAATCCACCGCCAGGCCCAGCCGGGCCTGTCGGATGAATCCTTCTGCGCCTCGGATGTGGCCTTTCACCGGGCGCTCGTGGATGCCGCCGGCAACCCGGTGCTCAGCTACCATCTGGCCGGCGCGGTCGAGGCGATGCAGCCCTTGATGAACATGATCACCTTCACCGCCCGCTCGCGTGAGGTGATCGAACATCTGCACACCCGCATCGCCGACGCGCTGCAGGCGCAGGACGCCACCGCCGCCGAAACCGCCCTGCACGAGCTCGAGGCCTATACGCTCACCCTCGGGCGCGACGTGATGGCCGCCCATGCCCGCAAATCCGCGCCTGTTTCTTCTGGCTGAAAATATCCCGGGGGGTGCGGGGGGCTGGCCCCCCGCCTCTGGCCCTCAGCGCGCAGCACTCACTCCTGCAGCGCCCGCGCCTCGTCGACCAGCAGCACCGGAATGCCGTTGCGAATGGGATAGGCAAGACCCGCCGCGGTACTGACCAGCTCTTGCTTGTCGGCATCATAGCTCAGCGTGGCCTGTGTCTGCGGGCAGATCAGCGCCTCCAGCATCCGACGGTCGAACCCCGGCCCCTCCGTCGTCCCGGTCATTGCATGATCTCCTCGTCATCGCCGCCGCGCAGGGCATATTCGATCAGCGTCACCAATGTTTCGCGGCGCGTGCTCAGCGATGGCGCCTCAAGCAGCGCCTGCTTGTCCTCGGGCTCGAACCCCAGAAGCATGGAAAGCGAGTTGATGAGCAATTCGTCATCCGCCTGCTCGAGCGACTCCCAATCCGTCTGCAACTCGCGCGACCTGAAATAGCGGTTCAGCAGATCGAGAAACCGCGCGCGGTCGAAACAGGTGTCGGGCTCCGGCGGGCTCATGTCCCGCTCGAACCCGCTCCACGAGACACGGGTCCGGCGGTAGGGCTGAAAGCCTTCGACCTCTTCGAGCACACGAAAGCGCGAAATGCCGGTCAGGGTGATCATGTATCTCCCGTCCTCGGTTTCGGAAAACTGCGTCACACGGCCGACACAGCCGATCGTATGCAGTCCCGCGCGGTCGCCATCGCGGCCCGGATTGGGTTGCACCATCCCGATCAGACGTCCCGGCGTCTTCAAGGCGTCATCGAGCATCGCCAGATAGCGCGGCTCAAACAGGTGCAGAGGCAGCCGAGAGCGCGGCAGAAGCAGCGCACCGGGCAGCGGAAAGACGGGGATCACCTCGGGAAGATCGGCCTTGTTGAACATGGGTTGGAACTAGCCCACGCCGGCGATCAGGCAAATATCATCGAGCTCAATTTTCGCCGACCGTTCAGAACAACGGGATCATTCGGTTTCAGGGCCTCGAAAATGGTGAACAACTGCTGCTTTGCGGCGGCCTCGTTCCACTCGCGATCACGGCGGAAGAGCTCCAGCAATTCGTCGACCGCCTCGGCGGTCTGACCGCTCGCCTGCAGGGCCAGCGCCAGATCGAACCGGGCCTGATGATCCTCCGGGGCGGCGTCCACACGGGCGCGCAAGTCACTGACCGGGCCGGCGTTGGCGGCCTGTCGGGCCAGTTCCAGCTGCGCATGGGCGGCTTCCAGTTCCGGCGCCTTGGAAATCTCGGCCGGTGCGCCGTTCAGGATCGCCTCGGCCTGATCCAGATCATCGAGCGCGATATAGGACCGCACCAGCCCGCCATAGGCGGCGGCGTTCTGCGCGTCTTCCTGAAGGATCGCCGCAAAGGTCTGCGCCGCATCCGCCGCGGCGCCCTGCTCGAGCATCTCTTCGGCGGCGGCCACGGCCTCGGCCAGCTCATCGCCCGGTGCCTGACCGCCCGATGCGGCGATCACACGATCGATGAAGGCCTCAAGCTCCGACGGCGGAACCGCCCCCTGGAACCCGTCGATCGGCTGGCCTTGCCAGAAGGCATAGACCGTGGGGATCGACTGCACCCTCAACTGCCCTGCGATCATCTGGTTCTCGTCGACATTGACCTTGACCATCTTCACAGCGCCGCCTGCCTTGGTCACAGCCGCCTCGAGCGCCGGGCCAAGCGTCTTGCACGGACCGCACCACGGCGCCCAGAAATCGACGATGACCGGAACGGTCCGGCTGACATCGACAACCTCGGCCATGAAATCGGCCTCCGAGACATCTTTAATCAGATCCTGTGCGGACGGCGCCTTGCCACCAAGTTCGATCATGTCGCGGACTCCAGCTTGTTGCGATCCCTATAGGGCCTAAATGGCGCAGCGAGGATGGTGTTGCAAGGGGGGACCCTCGTATCGGGGACTGCGCAACTGTCCGTGCCGCATCATCCGGACGCGACCATTGCCGCCACGCGTGCCCAGGGCGGGCAGCAATCCTACCGTGGCAGGTTTGCCGCCCTGAAGGACAAGACCCCTGGCAATCGTACACAGACAATATTTAACATTGTCCGCCCTTCTGAAACTCTTGTTGCATGGCAGGAATAAAATATAAGTATGGAAAACCTTACCTTTGGTCACCTTGTCGCGCCAGACGCGGTGTTCAGCAGTCGAATGTCGCGAAAACCGGGGCGTGATCACTGGGTTGGTCCCACCCGCGCGCGGCGCGCAACACGCGACTTGAATGAAACGCCTGCCCCAAATCTGCCGAGGCCCAGACATGATCCAGCCGCCGACCCTTGTCGGCGGCGTCCCAGTCTTTGGCGCGGTAGGACCACCAACTGTACAACTGGCCCTCGGGAATGTCGCTGCGGGTGACGTCCACCCAGCCGCCGGCCTCCTGCACATCGCCCAGATGCGCGACTTCGATGGGAGTGTGGCTGACCACCTTGAGAAGTTGCTTGTGCGACCAGACATCATCCTCGCGCGGGGCGATGTTGAGATCGCCCACGAGGATCGCCTTTTGCGGGCGCCCGTCGCGGAACCAGTCGCGCATGCCGGTCAGATAATCCAGCTTCTGGCCGAATTTCTCGTTCTTGTCGCGATCCGGGATATCACCGCCCGCAGGCACGTAGAAATTATGGATCACCACGCCGTTTTCCAAACGCCCCGCCACGTGCCGTGCATGGCCCAATGCGGCGAAATCCATGTCGCCCGCATCCTCGATCGGCAGTTTCGACAGGATCGCCACGCCGTTGTAGCCCTTCTGCCCGCGCGCCACCATGTAGGGGTAGCCAAGGGCTGCAAAGCTCTCGGCGGGGATCTTGTCGACCGGGCTTTTGCATTCCTGCAGGCACAGGATATCCGGCGCTTCCTCGCGCAAGAGCCTCGCCACCAGCCCCTCGCGCAGACGGACCGAATTGATGTTCCATGTGGCCAGCGTGAATGCCATCTGTCGCCCCTTTCGTGGTCATGTCCCGGTTGCCTTGGTCTATACCGCGGCGGGGCCGGGATGCCACCCGCATATCGCCCGGGCGCTGCCAAGGGGCACAAAAAAGGCCCCGGCGCGAAGCCGGGGCCAGTCCAACAGGGAGGTTGCATGTGATAACCCGCACATGCGACGGGATTGGGTTCAGGATGCCGCAACGCGCGACCGCCTGCATTGATCTGGGTCAATATCAATCAACCCTGCAGGTTGCGTGCCGGTGTCACATCAAAAGACGATAACCGCCCGATTCCGTGACCAGCAGACGCGCGTTCGAGGGGTCCGGCTCGATCTTCTGGCGCAGGCGGTAGATATGCGTCTCCAGCGTATGCGTCGTCACACCGGCATTGTAGCCCCACACCTCATGAAGAAGCACATCGCGTGCCACAACGCCATCCGGCGAGCGATACAGGAATTTCAGGATATTGGTTTCCTTCTCGGTCAGGCGGATCTTGCGGTCGCTTTCGTCGATGAGGATCTTCATCGCGGGCTTGAACGTATAGGGTCCAAGCTGGAAAATCGCGTCCTCGGACTGCTCGTGCTGACGCAACTGCGCACGGATCCGCGCCAGCAGAACCGGGAACTTGAAGGGCTTGGTGATATAGTCATTGGCGCCCGCATCAAGCCCGAGGATCGTGTCGGCATCCCCGTCATGGCCCGTCAGCATCATGATCGGCGCTTTCACGCCCTGCTTGCGCATGAGCCGGCACAATTCGCGGCCATCGGTATCGGGCAGACCGACATCGAGGATCACCAGATCATAAATGCCGTCGCGCGCACGGGCCATCGCATCCGCGCCGGTGCCGGCTTCGAAGACGTCGAAATCCTCGGTCATCACGAGCTGTTCGCTCAGCGCCTCGCGCAGATCCTCGTCATCGTCCACCAGAAGTATTTTCTTGAGCTGTCCCATCACAATCATCCTCGCGCTGTTTGATCACAAATGCGCCCGAAGATGCCAAAGAGCAAGATTTGCAACATCCCCTTCACGCCCACGTGTTGGGTTGCGAGGGAATATTTCATTTCGTTTCAAAAAGCCCTACATCTGTCGGGCCGAAATCTGGAAAGGCCCGCCATGACCCTTGCCCCCGACCTGATCGAAACGCTCGCCCGGGCCAGAGCCGATCTGCGCATGGGCGTGCCCGTGGTGCTGCAGAACGAGTGCGAGGCCGCGCTGGTCCTGGCTGCCGAAACGCTGGATGCGCAGCGTCTGGCCGATCTGCGCGCGCTTGGACAGCAGCCGGTTCTGGCGATCAGCGCGCGACGCGCGCAGACGCTCAAGGCGCGGGCCTATGACGGCGATCTGGCGCGGGTGATCGTGCCCCCCGATGCCAGCCTGTCATGGGTTCTGGGGGTGGCCGATCCCGCCGACGATCTGAAGACCCCTATGAAAGGCCCGCTGATGACGGCGCGCGACGGATCGGCGGATCTGCACCGTCTGGCGCTCGATCTGGTGAAATCCGCGCGCCTCTTGCCCGCGGCGCTGATGCTGGATCTGACAGCCCCCGAAGCGTTTGCCGAGGCCCACCACCTGACCCGGATCCCCGGCGTGGAAGCGGCAGCGCTCATGTCGCGGTCAAGCCCGCTCGATCCGGTGGTGAGCGCCCGGCTGCCGCTGGCCGTGTCCGAGGCGGGCCGGCTGCATATCTTCCGTCCCGAAGATGGCGGCGAGGAGCATTACGCCATCGAGATCGGCCAGCCCCGCCGCGACGCCCCGGTTCTGGCGCGGTTGCATTCGGCCTGTTTCACCGGCGACCTGATGGGCAGTCTGAAATGCGACTGCGGCCCGCAATTGCGCGGTGCCCTCGCCCAGATGGGCGCCGAGGGCGCGGGCGTACTGCTCTATCTCAATCAGGAAGGGCGCGGCATCGGCCTTGCCAACAAGATGCGCGCCTATAGCCTGCAGGATCAGGGCTTTGACACGGTCGAAGCCAATCACCGGCTGGGATTCGAGGATGACGAGCGCGATTTCCGCATCGGCGCCGACATTCTCAAGCGGATGGGCTTTTCGTCGGTCCGACTGCTGACCAACAATCCCGGCAAGATCGCCATGATGGAGCAATGCGGCGTCACCGTGTCCGAACGCGTGCCCCTGAAGGTGGGCGAGAACAGCCATAACCGCGCCTATCTGGCCACCAAGGCGGCGAAATCCGGCCACCTGCTGTAATCCTGCGGCGTGGTGCCAATCTGAGGCGGGGGCCTCCGGCGGGGATATTTGAGGCCAGAAGAAACGCCGATTGCGCCGCGCCAATCGGCCGGGGTCAGACCAGTCGCGAGGTTTCCAGCGCGGCGCGGATGAAATCCGCGAACAGCGGATGCGGCGCGAAGGGTTTGGATTTCAGCTCGGGGTGGAACTGCACGCCGATGAACCAGGGGTGATCCGACCATTCCACGATTTCGGGAAGCCGGCCATCGGGCGACATGCCGGAAAAGCACAGGCCGACCGCTTCGAGTTTTTCGCGATACTTGATATCCACCTCGTAGCGGTGGCGGTGACGCTCGTCGATCGCGGTGGTGCCATAGACCCCGGCCACGCGGCTGCCTTCTTTCAAGGTGGCATCATAGGCGCCTAGGCGCATGGTGCCGCCCTTGTCGTCCGAGACGTTGCGCTTGACCTTTTCGTTGCCCTGCACCCATTCCTTGAGGTGATAGACCACGGGGGTGAAGCGTTTCTTTCCGGCTTCATGGTCGAATTCCTCGGAGCCGGCATCGGTCAATCCGGCGAGATTGCGCGCCGCCTCGATCACCGCCATCTGCATGCCGAGGCAGATGCCGAGATAGGGGATCTTGCGCTCGCGGGCGAACTGCGCCGCCTTGATCTTGCCTTCGGTGCCGCGCTCGCCGAAGCCGCCGGGCACGAGAATCGCATGGAAGCCCTCGAGATGGGGGGCGGGATCCTCGGTATCGAAGATCTCGGCATCGACCCATTGCACGCGCACCTTGACGCGGTTGGCCATGCCGCCATGGGTCAGCGCCTCCTTGATGGATTTGTAGGCATCCTCGAGCTGGGTGTATTTGCCGACAATGGCCACCGTCACCTCGCCGTCGGTATGGTGGATGCGGTCCACCACATCGAGCCATTTGCTGAGGTCGGGCTTGGGCGCGGGAGAAATCTGGAACGCGTCGAGCACCGCCTGATCGAGCCCCTCGTGATGATAGGCAAGCGGCGCCTCGTAGATCGAGCCGAGGTCATAGGCCGGGATCACGTCGGATTTGCGCACATTGCAAAATAGCGCGATCTTCTCGCGTTCCTTGTCGGGAATGGGCTGCTCGGAGCGGCAGACAAGGATATCGGGCGCGATGCCGATGGATTGCAGCTCCTTGACCGAATGCTGGGTCGGCTTGGTCTTGAGCTCGCCACTGGCGGCAAGATAGGGCAACAGCGTCAGATGCATGTAGATGCAATTGCCACGCGGACGGTCATGGCCGAACTGGCGGATCGCCTCGAAGAAGGGCAGCCCCTCGATGTCGCCCACCGTGCCGCCGATCTCGCAGAGCATGAAATCGACCTCGTCATCGCCGATGGCGAGCCAGTCCTTGATCTCGTTGGTCACATGCGGGACGACCTGGATCGTCTTGCCCAGGTAATCGCCGCGGCGCTCTTTCTCGAGCACGTTGGAGTAGATGCGCCCCGAGCTGACCGAGTCGCTCATCCGGGCAGGCACACCCGTGAAGCGTTCGTAATGTCCCAGATCGAGATCGGTTTCCGCGCCGTCATCGGTGACGAACACCTCGCCATGTTCGAAAGGCGACATCGTGCCGGGATCGACGTTGAGATAGGGATCGAGCTTGCGCAGGCGGACAGAGAAGCCGCGCGCCTGCAACAGCGCGCCCAGTGCCGCCGAGGCCAGCCCCTTGCCGAGTGAGGAAACGACGCCGCCCGTAATGAAAATATACCGTGCCATGCGCTGGCGATCCCCCGTGAGTGTCAGCCTGATATCAGGCCAGTTCAGAGCCCTGTCCAGCCGGATTCGGCCATGGCATCACGGGACTCGACATATAATGGATTCTCGCGACATGCGCAAGCTTACCGCAAGATGCTGTTGCGGCTGTCGGCCATTCATCAAGCCATTGTGGTCAGTCGGCTGTCGGCGTGAGCGGCGCGGTATCGTCCGCAGCCGGCGGCAGCAGATCGCCGCCCGTGCCGGGCAGAACCGGATCGGCCGGCTCTTCGCGCAGCGGCGCGTCGGTGATCCGGTCGAGCACGGACGACCCGCCCGCCTTTTGCGCCGCCAGAACAGTAAGCGTCAGCGACGTGATGATGAAGGCGATCGCCAGGATCCAGGTGACCTTGCCCAGAGCCGTGGCCGCGGCCCGGCCGGTCATGGCGCCGCCACCGCCACCGCCCATGCCAAGCCCCCCGCCTTCGGAGCGCTGCAGCAGCACCACGCCGATCAGGGCGAGGGCCAGAAGGAGATGCACGGTGAGGACGACGTTTTCCATTGAGGGCGGCCTTTGTCGGATACGGGTGGTGGCGTCTGACGGGCTATCTATGCAATTCGGGCGCACCCCGCAACCCGACAATCGGCCCACACCCGCCAGACGGTGTCAATTTGCTGTTTCACGCAGCCGCGCGGCCCGCTATACCGGCGCGGGTTTCGTCCGAAGACCATCACCGAGAGGATCATCATGGCAAATGTCGTCGTCGTGGGCGCCCAGTGGGGCGACGAGGGAAAAGGCAAGATCGTCGACTGGCTCAGCCAGCGCGCCGATGTGATCGTCCGCTTTCAGGGCGGGCACAATGCCGGGCACACGCTGGTGATCGACGGCAAGGTCTACAAGCTCAACGCCCTGCCCTCGGGTGTGGTGCGGGGCGGCAAGCTGAGCGTGATCGGCAATGGCGTGGTGCTCGATCCGTGGCACCTGGTGAAAGAGATCGCGTCGATCCGCGACCAGGGCGTCGAGATCTCGCCCGAAACACTGATGATCGCCGAGAACACGCCGCTGATCCTGCCCATCCATGGCGAACTGGACCGCGCCCGCGAGGAAGCGGCCTCCAAGGGCACCAAGATCGGCACAACCGGGCGCGGGATCGGGCCGGCCTATGAGGACAAGGTGGGCCGGCGTTCGGTGCGGGTGGCCGATCTGTCGGACGAGGCGACACTGGTGGCGCGGATCGACCGGGCGCTGCAGCACCACGATCCGCTGCGGCGCGGCCTTGGCATCGCCCCGGTGGACCGCGACGCCCTGATCGCGCAGCTCAAGGAGATCGCACCACAGGTCCTGCCTTTCGCGGCGCCCGTCTGGAAGGTGCTGGGAGAACGGCGCAAGGCCGGTCAGCGCATCCTCTTCGAAGGCGCTCAGGGCGCGCTTCTGGATATCGATTTCGGCACCTATCCCTTCGTCACCTCCTCGAACGTGATCGCGGGACAGGCCGCCACCGGCGTCGGGCTGGGACCGGGATCGATCGATTACGTGCTGGGCATCGTCAAGGCCTATACCACCCGTGTGGGCGAAGGCCCCTTCCCGACCGAGCTTGAAGACGAAGACGGCACGCGGCTCGGCACGCGCGGGCATGAGTTCGGCACGGTCACCGGCCGCAAGCGCCGCTGCGGCTGGTTCGATGCGGCCCTCGTGCGCCAGACCTGTGCGACAAGCGGCGTCAACGGCATTTCCCTGACCAAGCTCGATGTGCTCGACGGGTTCGAGACGCTCAAGATCTGCGTCGCCTACGAGCTTGACGGCCAGCGGATGGACTACCTTCCGACAGCCGCCGATCAGCAGGCCCGCTGCCGCCCCATCTACGAGGAAATGCCCGGCTGGAGCGAGTCGACCGAAGGCGCGCGCAGCTGGGCCGATCTGCCCGCCAACGCGATCAAATACGTGCGCCGCGTCGAAGAGTTGATCGACTGCCCCGTTGCCCTACTTTCCACCTCACCCGAGCGCGAAGACACGATCCTCGTGACCGATCCGTTCGCCGATTGATCCGATCCACCCCGAAGCGGAGGGCATATGCAGCTGAGCTACAAGGCGCGCAAGCGCTGGTCCCTGGTGATCCTGCTGATCGGCCTGCCGCTCTATATCGTGGCAGCCGTCAACCTGGTCGATCTCTTCGACCGCCCCCCGCTCTGGGTAGAGTTCGCGATCTATGTGGGCCTCGGGTTCTTGTGGATCACGCCGTTCAAATTCATCTTCAAGGGCATCGGCCAACCCGACCCCGACGCCCCGCCCGAGGACGAGGGACGCTGACACCTGCCTGTCCCGCGCGCGTCCTGCCTTGCCGCCTGCGCGATTGGCTCATGCGTCCGTGATCTCGCATCCCGGCGCTTCTTCTGGCCTCAAATATCCCCGCCGGAGGCCCCCGCCCATGACCTGCGCGCCGCCGCAGGACGAAGACCGCGGCTCAAACCCGCACACGCCGGCAAGCGCGCGGTCCCGGGCAAGGCCTCTCCGGCTGGGACCGCTCAGCGGGGTTTGCCTGATCCGGGCGCGCGCGGAGCGTTCCATCCGCGCCAGACGCTGACGATGCGGAACCCCGCCGTCATCACCACGCCGATCGCCGCCGCCCAGCCGGGCGGAAGCGCCATCATATCTCCCGCGACCACGATGACCGCCCCGATCAGCGCCGCCAGCGCATAGACCTCTTCGCGCAGCACGCGGGGCGGCTCCGCGACCAGCATATCGCGCAGCGCGCCGCCACCCACCGCCGTCACCACGCCCAGAATGACAGCCGGCAGCGGATCAAGACCGGCCTCCAGCGCCTTGCGGCATCCGCTGACCGCAAACAGGCCCAGACCAAGCGCATCGAGCAGCATCACGGGCTTGGCGAGCCGTTCGATCACACGGTATCCGACGAACGCGGCGCCAGCCGCCAACGCGGCGGCTGCGATATAGCGCGTGTCGCTGAATGCGGCTGGCGGTGTGGCACCCAGAAAGACATCCCGGATCACGCCTCCCGCGAGGGCCGCAGCGATGGCCAGAACCAGAATGCCGAAAATGTCGAAGTCCCGGCGCACCGCCAGTGTCGCCCCGCTCAGACCGAAGACGAATGTTCCGACCAGATCGAGCATCAGACCAAGCGAAACATCATCCATCCAAGCACCTGTCATCCTCAATGCGGGGGCGCGGTACGGCGCCCGACAGGGGGCGTGCCGCGTCCTGAATGCAGCATCGTCGCCTCACTCGCGCCTTGGACAAAAGGATACGCCGAAGGCTGCAGCGCCAGCAACCGGCATCCGCAGGGCGGCACATGTTTGCTCGGCGCCGCCCGCCCCTTTGGGTGGCGCACAGGCAATGGCGGCCAGCGTCAGGAAAACGCTGGCCGCCGCAATCATCACCGAAAGGCCATTGCCCATCGCGTGCGATCAGTTGGACCCGACGATGTTATGCTCGGGACCGAAGGGAAACCCGGTGATATTCTCCGCCCCATCCTCGCCGATCACGAGGATATCATGCTCTCGGTAGCCGCCCGCGCCGGGCACCCTTCGGGGATCATGACCATCGGCTCCATGGACACGACCATGCCGGGCTTGAGCACGGTGTCGATATCCTCGCGCAGTTCGACCCCGGCCTCGCGCCCGTAATAGTGACTGAGCACGCCAAAGCTGTGGCCATAGCCGAACGAGCGGTATTTCAGCAGGTCCCATTCGCGATACATCTCGTTCAGTTCGATCGCGATATCCATGCAGCGCGCACCCGGCTTCATAAGCTTGAGTCCGCGACGATGCACCGCCACGTTCTTTTCCCAGACATCCAGGCTCGCATCATCCACCGAGTCGCAAAACAGCGTCCGCTCCAGCGCGGTGTAATAGCCGAAGATCATCGGAAAGGTGTTGAGGCTGAGGATATCGCCCGATTGCACCACCGTAATCCTGTCGGACGCCGAATATGTGCAACAGCTCAATGCCGCAGGCTATATCGAGCCGCTCGATGCCGCCGATTACGCCTTTGACGATTTCTTCCCCGAATTTCAGAAATTCCCCGGCCATTGGCAGGGCGACACGCTCTATTCGGTGATCACGCGCTTCGGCTTTCTGGGTGTCGCGCATAATATCGATGTTCTCAGCGAAAAGGACGCCGCCAGCTATTCGGTCTTCGCCGACCAGCGTGTGACCGGCAAGGTCGGCCATTTCGACTGGCATCTGCCCAATCTCGGGCAAATGAGCCTCGCCGCCGGCAATACGTCCGCCTATGACATCGACGATGCCGGCTGGGACAAACTGCAAGAGGCCACGATGGCCATGCGCGGTCAGGTCGGCGGGTTCTTCGACTATGGCGGCACGTTCTCATTGCTCAATGACGGGCAGATGCTGGCCTTTGCCGGGATCGGCGACTGGATCACCGGCGTGCTGGAAAAGAACGGTGCCAAGGTCCGCACCACCATCCCCGAAGAAGGCGGCCTGCAATGGACCGAGTCCTTCTCGATCGGCAAGGGCACGGCCAATTACGAGATGGCCCGCAAATGGATCCAGTGGATCACCTCGGCCGAAGGACAGGCGAAATCAGCCGACATGGCCGCCTATCCCGCATTGGTGCCCAACAAGAAGGGCTGGGAGATGCTCAACGCCGACAACCTCGCCGAAGCCAAGCGCCAGAACATGGTTCTGGGTACCCGCAACGCCATGGACATGATTCGCGAGGGTCGCATCCAGTATCGCCAACTGCCCGTGCAACAAAGCCTCGAGGACTGGAACGACTTCTGGTCCGACTACAAGGGCGCCTGACCCGAGTGATGCCGGGCGCCCGTCTCGCGGCGTCCGGCGGCCTCGTCCCTGCCCCAGTGAAAGCCCGAACACATGACCCGATCCCGCCCCAGCCTGTTTTCGCTCGTGTTGTCCTTGCCGCTGCTGATCTGGCAACTGGCCTTCTTCGCCTTTCCGCTGCTGTTCCTGATCGCCATAAGCTTCTGGAGCGTGCGTAATTTCCAGATGACGCCGGATCTGAATTTCGGCAACTGGGAGCGCATTCTGACACGGGGCACCTTCTGGGACGCCTATGCGCGCTCGGCGATGCTGGCCACGGCAAGCGCCGTGCTGACAGTCGCCTTCGCCGCCATCAGCTTTGCCTACAAGGAGCGTGGAAAATGACCGGCAACCGAAACCGTCTCATCAATGCAGGTCTCAAGCTTTATATCCTGGTCTGCGTGCTCTTCATCTTCGCGCCGATCCTTGGAAGCTTCGTCTTTTCTCTCAACTCGGATCGTTTTCCCTCGCTCCCACTCGGGGAAGTCTCGACCGAGTGGTATCGGCTGATCTGGGAAGATCCCTTCGTCTGGGCCGGGTTCTTCAATACCGTGATCGTCGGCCTGATCGTGGCGGTGATCGCCACGGTGCTGGGCTTCGGCGGAGCCTATACCGATTTTCGCTACAACTTTCTCGGCAAGAAGGTCTATCTCGCCCTCTCCCTTCTGCCGCCCACGATCCCGGTGGTCATCTTGGGGCTTGCGATGCTGGCCTTTCTTTCGCGGGTCAACCTTTCGGACAGCACCGTTTCCGTCATCATCGCGCATGGCGTCATGTGCAGCCCCTTCGCCATGGCGATCATCCGCCTCCGCCTGTCGCAGATGGACCGCGACCTCGAAGCGGCGTCGTGGAATCTCGGCGGCAATGAATGGGCCACGCTGCGCCATGTCATCATCCCCTTCACCAAGCCCGCGATCCTTGCCGCGCTGTTCATCACGATGGCAGTGTCCTTCGATGAATTCGCGGTAGCCTGGTTCGTTTCCGGTCTGAACGAAACGCTGCCCGTGAAAATCCTCGGCTTTCTTCAGGGTCAGGTCAGCCCGCGTATCAACGCGATCGGATCGCTGGCGTTTCTCAGCTCGATCACCCTCATCATCCTGGCGCAGATGCTGTTGCGCAATGCTTCAAAGGACAGGCCATGAACATGCGTTCCATCATTCAATCCGACGCCATCGTGAAGCTTGAAGGCGTGGTCAAGAAATTCGGCGACTTCACCGCCGTCGAGCGGGCCGACTTCGAGATCGGGCGCGGCGAATTTCTGGCGATCATGGGCTCGTCAGGCTGCGGCAAGACCACGACCTTGCGGATGCTGGCCGGTCTCGAGGACCCCACCCAAGGCAATATCTATCTTGATGGGGTGCGCGTGAACGGCAAGGCCACATGGGACCGCGACACGCCGATGGTCTGGCAAAGCCTGGCGCTCTTTCCGTTCCTGACGGTGCAGGAAAACGTCGAATTCAGCCTCAAGATGCGCGGCGTCGCCAAGGCCGAGCGCGTCACCCGCGCCCGCAAATGGCTGGACAGGATGCAGATCCTGGAATTCGCGGACCGCAACATCGCCCAGCTTTCCGGCGCCCATCATCCCGCAATGTGCCGCGTTCTTTGCGGTCAAGCCCACCACAGGCGTTCGGCATTTCGCCTTTCACCTGCGGCGGTGGGGTCGGTGCGGCCGACATGATGCTCGACCGGATCGAAGCCGATTACGGCCGAAGCTTTGCCGATGTGGTCGCCGACATGTGCCTGCACACGCAACGCCGCGCCCAACGCGCCCCGCAGCGCGCCTCGATCAGCAATGCACTCGACAGCCGCAACCCGCTGCTTGTGCGCGCGATCAAGGCGATGCAGGCCAATATCGAAACACCCGTGAGCATGGATGACCTGGCGGAGGCCGCAGGCTGTTCGCGCCGACAGATGGAACGCCTGTTCGTCAAATACCTGCATCAAACGCCCTACCGCTATTTCCGCGATCTGCGTCTGGATCATGCGCGCGGCCTGATGCGCGAAACCGATCTCAGCGTGACCGAAATCGCCGTGGCGTCGGGCTTCACCTCTCCGGTGGTGTTCACCAAAAGCTTTCGGGCGCGTTTCGGTTATTCACCAGCCAAAGGGCGCAAGGCTGTCTGACCTTTCATCCGGGGCGCGCGGACACGCGCCCCCTCACCGATCCCCGGATTTGAACCGCAAGAATCGGCGTGGCACGCCAAGATCCATCACCGGGCTCAAAAGATCGCGCCACAGGCTCGGATCGGAATTGTAGCTGGCGGTCTCGGTCACACGATCAAGCCGCAGCGTATCATCCAGAAGCGTGCTCAGAATCTTCTCGTCCAGCACATAACGGCCCTGCCGCCCCTCCAGCCGATCCGCCTCCTGATAGGTCAGCCATTTCGCCAGCGTCTTGCGGCTGGCCACGTCCCGGCCCGGATCCACCAGGTAATACCCGCTGTTCACCCGGCGCACGATATTGTCCAGCAAGACCGCAACAGGCTGATATTCCTTGGAAACCTGCCGCTTCGGGATATAGTTGAAGCGCTCGGGGTCGCCATTGAAGAACGCCGTGAGCGCCGATCCCAGATCAATGCAGGCCTGCGCCATGACCCATCCCATGACAGCTTCGGGATACATCGACCAGTCATACCGCCGCGCCAGATCGCGCAGCTGCGCGGGGCTCGCCTGCCAGGCCATGGCAAGGTGCTCGTCCTCTGACCCTGTAAGCCAGTCGAACTCCTCAAAATTCTGCATGAAACCGCTCCGCAAGCTATAATGCCATGTCACCCGGTGACAGTCGCGTTTAGATTGTCCCCGGATATCGCAATTTCTTGGGAGCAATTGTGTCCGTTCTGAGGCCATTCCGAAACAAGCGTAATATTGCCGGTTTTCTCGCCATGCTGGCGCTGGCGGGCCCAGCCCGGGCAGATGCGGCCCTGATAAACACGGCTTATGCCCTTCTCGAAGTCGAGCTTGACGCCAAACTTGATTTCGAGACCCTTCCGCGCCGCGCCGAGCCGGGCATCCGGCTGGATGCTCCCATGCGCGAGGGCCTTGTTTGGCTGGGCGAACGGCTTGCAGGCCAGCAGGTCACAGGCGCGCCGCATGACATCTTGCAGGGTCCCCCGACAGCGCCGCTTGCGATCGCCGCGGGCCTGCCGGGTGCCGCGCTTTCGGTTTCGCATCACCGCGGATTTGGCTCCAACGCTCTGTTTCCACTCGGCCCCGCCGGGTTTCCCGCGCTCGCCGCGCGCGGCGAAGGATCGGTGGCACTTCTCTTCGATCACGGCCAGCGCGCCATCGGCCTGCGCATTCACAGCGATTACGCCGCCCCGCTTGGCGCCGCGCAACCACAAGGCACACTCACCCTCGCCTTTTACCGGCGCGACGGCGCACTGATCGGACAGGTCCGCCGCCGGCTGGAAACCGGCATCACCGAGCTGGGCTTTCGGCGAGGCGACGGTATGGCCGATATCGCCGCGATCACCGTCACGAATGACGATCCGGGCGGGATTGCCTTGGACGATATCCTCTATCAAACTGCGCCCATGGCGTTTTGACAAAAAGGGATTTTTCATGCCGAAAGGATATTGGGTCGCGCATGTCGATGTGGACGACCCGCAAGCTTACGAGACCTACAAAGCCGCCAATGCCGCGCCCTTCGCAGAATACGGCGCGCGCTTTCTGGTGCGTGGCGGCCCCTGCGAAACCCGTGAGGGGCAGGTCCGCGCCCGGACCGTGGTGATTGAATTTCCCAGCTATGCCGCCGCATTGGCCTGCTACGACTCACCGGGGTACCAGGCCGCCAAAGCCCTGCGCGACCCGGTCTCGACTGGCGATCTGGTGATCGTCGAGGGCTACGGGGAGTGACATCTTGAACCGATTGCTGGCCGCCCTGCTCGCCCCCAAGCCGCAACCCCTGCCGGAACCGGACGCCAAGCTGGCGCTCGGCGCGCTGATGGTCCGCGTCGCGAAATCCGATCATCTCTACCGGTTCGAGGAAATCCGCCGCATCGACCGTTTGCTGTCCCGCGTCAACGCGATCGGCCCGATCGAGGCGGCCAAGATGCGCGCCACCTGCGAAAAGCTGGAACATGCGTTTCCCGATACCGGGGCGCTGGCGCATCTCATCCGCGAAGCCGTGCCCCACGAGGCGCGGATCGACGCGCTCGAGGCCCTGTGGGAGGTGGTTCTGTCCGACGATGTCGGCCAGGACGAGGAAATCGCCGTCATCCAGACCGCACAAGAGGCTCTGGGCCTGTCCGAGGCCGACAGCGACGCCGCCCGCGCCCGTGCGCTCGACGAAACCCGATAGCCCTTTTCGCCCCCGACACGAAAGCCTATATTCCCCCCATGTTCGCAGATCTTCTCAAAAAGCTCGTCCAGCCCGAACCCGAACCGCTTGACGACGCCGACGCGCGCCGCGCCCTGACCGCCCTTCTGGTGCGTCTGGCGCGGTCCGACAGCCATTACGCCGCCTCCGAGATCATCCGCATCGACCGGATCATCTCGGCCCGGTATCATCTGGACAAATCCGCCGCCGCCGCCCTGCGCGCCGAAGCCGAGCAACTGGAATCCGAAGCGCCGGACACCGTGCGCTTCACCCGCGCCATCAAGGACGCCGTGCCCTATGACGAGCGTGTCGGCGTGATCGAGGCGCTGTGGGAAGTCGCTCTGGCCGACGGAGCGCGCGATCAGGACGAAGACGCCCTCGTGCGGCTCGTGGCCAACCTCTTGGGTGTGAACGACCGCGACAGCGCCCTGGCCCGCCGCCGGGTGGATCAGCGCCCCTGATCACAGCCTCGGCCATGCCGAACCGCCCCCGGACGGTGGCAGCAGATGACCCGTGCGCCGTGGCGATCGGATCGGCCCAAAGGCGAATTGCGGACTCGTACGAAATCGCCTGCATGTTCGTACGAACCGTCCTCATCCCGCCCAATCGCACGCCGTCACCGCCCGAAGCGGCATGACCCAACGTCAAAACGGTGCCCAATCGGGCATATCTTTCGTTTTGCAAGTTGCAACATGCAGTTTTTTCTTTCTACTTTCGGAATGACGCGGCCCAAACGACGGACCCAGCATTTGACCAAAGACACGCCTGTCATAGAAATCCGCAACCTTCACAAGGCCTACGGGGCGCTTGAAGTGATCAAGGGCGTTGATATCACCGCCCACCGCGGCGACGTTGTCTCGCTGATCGGATCTTCGGGGTCCGGGAAATCCACCATCCTGCGCTGTGCAAACCTGCTCGAGGACAGCCAGCAGGGCGATATCCTGTTCAAGGGCGAACCGGTCAAGTGGGCGGGTCAGGGCCTTGATCGCCATCCTGCTGATTTCAATCAGGTTCTTCGCATCCGCACGAACCTGTCGATGGTCTTTCAGCAGTTCAATCTCTGGGCGCATATGACGATCCTGCAGAACGTGATGGAAGCCCCGGTGACCGTGCTGGGCCGTGACCGCGCCGAAGTCGAACAGGCCGCGCGCGCCTATCTCGACAAGGTGGGCATCAGCGACAAATGCGACGCCTACCCGGCGCAGCTATCGGGCGGCCAGCAACAGCGCGCCGCGATCGCCCGCGCGCTCTGCATGGAGCCCGAGGCGCTGCTCTTCGACGAACCCACCAGCGCGCTCGATCCGGAACTCGAACAGGAAGTGGTTCGCGTCATCAAGGATCTGGCCTCGGAAGGCCGGACCATGATGATCGTCACCCATGACATGAAGATGGCGGCGGATGTGTCTGATCACGTTGTCTTTTTACATCAAGGCCTGATCGAGGAAGAAGGCGCGCCCGATATCCTGTTCAAGGCCCCAAAATCCGAACGCCTGCGGCAGTTTCTCAACTCGACAATGGCCGCGTAAAACATCAAGAAACGGGAGTAACCATATGAAAAAAATCATCCTTTCCACTGCAGCACTGGCCTTTTCGGCCAATCTCGCGATGGCTCAGGACGTCGTTCGCCTCGGCACCGAGGGCGCCTATCCTCCGTGGAACTTTCTCAATGACGCGGGACAGGTTGACGGCTTCGAGCGCGAGTTGGGGGACGAGCTGTGCGTGCGCGCCCAGCTGACCTGCGAATGGGTCACAAATGATTGGGACAGCATCATTCCCAACCTCGTCTCGGGCAACTACGATGCGATCATCGCCGGCATGTCGATCACCGACGAGCGTGATCAGGTCATCGACTTCACCCAGAACTACACGCCGCCCGATCCCTCGGCCTATCTGGCAATGTCGGAAGATGTCGACCTGACAGGCGGTGTGATCGCCGCGCAATCCGGCACGATCCAGGCCGCCTATATCGCCGAGCAGGGCGCCACGCTGGTCGAATTCGCCACGCCCGAGGAAACCATCGCCGCCGTGCGCAACGGCGAGGCGGACGCGGTTCTGGCCGACAAGTCGTTCCTCACACCCATCGCCGAGGAAGACGCCGAGCTGATGATCGTCGGCCCCGATGTGCCCCTTGGCGGTGGCGTCGGCATGGGCATCCGGGAATCGGATGCCGAATTGCGCGACACGTTCGATGCCGCCATCCAGTCGATGAAGGACGATGGAAGCCTGAACGAATTGATCACCAAATGGGACGTCTCCTCGACGTTCTGATCCTCTGATGGGCCGGGCATAGCACCCGGCCCTCCCTCGTCCCGCTCCTCAGACCGGGGCCGACCCCTGCAGGATGCACCGGCATGTTTTCCTACTGCACAGACCCCCAAACGCTGTCAGGGCTCACATGGCTGTCGTGCTACCTCACGACCGGCAAGCACATGCAGTTCTATATCTCCTTCGGGGTTGTGCTTTTGCTGCTGGCGATCACCGCACCCACGGCGCTGCTGTTCGGCTTCGGCGGAGCCGCGGCGGCACGGTCGCGGATCTGGCCGGTCAGCTGGCTGGGCAAGGGCTATATCGCCATCGTGCGCGGCGTGCCCGACATCGCCTTCTTCATGTTCTTCGTGATCGCACTGGATCAGGGCTTCGAATGGATGCGCCACCAATTGCTCTGCCCCGATTGGGATCAGCCGATCCGACAGGGCAGTGATTTCGTGGTCTGCACCCAGGCCAAGCTGCCGCTCGGCAATGCACCGCAATGGATCCATGAAATATACGGTTTCTCGCTCGCCGTGCTGACCTTTGCTATCGTGTTCGGCGCCTTCGCGGCCAATGTGCTCTACGGCGCCATGCGCGCCGTGCCCCAGGCCCAGCTTGAAACCGCCGCAGCCTACGGGATGACGCGCCGCCAGATCTTCTGGCGTATCCTGGTGCCGCAGATGTGGGTCTATGCACTTCCCGGTCTGGGCAACCTTTGGATGGTGCTGATCAAGGCAACGCCGCTGCTTTTCCTTCTGGGAATCGAGGATATCGTCTACTGGGCGCGCGAACTGGGCGGCACGGCCAATCCGCGCTTCACCGACTATCCGCATGGCGACTGGCGCGTTTGGTATTTCCTTGCACTTCTGGTGTTCTATCTCGGCTTTACCCGGATTTCCGAGGTGTTTCTCGAACGCCTCATGCAGAAACTGACCCATGGGCAGGCCACCACCGGCGGCGACGCGCAGCGAAAGGCCGCCGCATGAGCTGCTGGCAGACCATTCAGGATTACGGCCTGCGCAGCCTCGGCATCGGCGAACGTCTGCTGCCCCGCGAAGACTTCACCCTTTGCGAGCAAGTCACCCTGATCGGCTCGGGCCTGTTGTGGAACATCTATTTCGGCACGCTGGCGCTGCTTGCGGGGTTCTTTCTGGCAACCGCGCTGGCAATCGGCAAGGGCGCGCGCAACCGCGCAATACGTGTCGCCAGCACATGGTTCATCTTCATCTTCCGTGGCTCGCCACTCTTCATCCAGTTCTTCTTTGCCTATTTCGCGTTTCTGTCGCTCAAATCCGTGAGCCCGATCTTCGATCCTTTCACCTCGGCCTGGGCCGGCGCGCTGATCGTGCTGTTTTTCAACACCGCCGCCTATTCCGGCGAGATCTTTTACGGCGCGCTGCGCTCAATCCCCAAAGGCGATGTGGACGCCGCCGACGCCTATGGCTTTTCCGGCTGGGCGCGCTTTCGTCGGATCATCTGGCCTACCATGCTGCGCCTTGCCTGGCCCGCCTATACCAACGAGGCGATCTTTCTCTTTCACGCCACGACACTGGTCTTCTTCTCGGGTTTTCCCGCCTGGCAGCAACGCGGCGACGCGCTTTATTACGCCAATTACTTCGCGGACAAGACGTTCAACCCCTTCGTGCCCTACCCGATCCTCGCCGGCTACTTCATCCTGCTTACCCTGGTTATCCTCGGCCTGTTCGGCCTGATCAATAGCCGTCTGAACCGGCATCTCCCCAAAGAAGCGCGGCGACGACTCAAGCTCCGGGTCAACATCATCCGCTAACGTGGCATTGGGGGCTCTGCCCCCAAACCCCCGGGATATTTCCGGCCAGAAGAAACGCGCGCGCGGCGCGTCTTTCATCGTTCCCCAAATACTCCTGCCGGGGGGTATTTTTCTTGTGTCATAGGTTCTCAAGGGGTGACGGTGGATTTTATATTCGTTTAAAATCAATATTTTAAACCAAAATAGCAGCTCAGAACGAACCGGGCAGTGCCAAGCCAGAACGTTTACACCACGGAGGATATTTTCATGGCAAAATCATATGCATTTACAGTCGCTCAACTCAAGTCTCTGCCGTTAGACCAGCATTGCGATAGGGAGGGTCTTTGGGATCATTAGCGGGCCGATAGCGGAGTACAAAGGATCTTTCGCTTCAATCTGTGGGGCCGATCAAAGGTTGGACTGCGAAGAGGGAAAAATTCTCTGGTCACCTGACCCGGGACAAGACGGTTTCACGAACATTTCCTGTGAGTTCGAACGGTACCGGCCGCTTGGTCTTGCTCTGGATCAACAAGCGCTCTCAATGATCACTCTGCGAGGTGGAAGCCCCGGAATTCTTTTACCGTCGACAGGCAAAGCAATGTCTTCATCTGAGCCACTGAGGGGATCAGTGTCAGCCTGTCACGATACAACTTCTCGTAGTCTTCTGTATTGCGAGCCGCTACCCGGATAAGGTAGTCGAACTCGCCCGAAATCAGATGACATTCAAGAACCTCTGGCATTTCATGAATGGCCTCCTCAAACGCCTGAATGTCCTCACGTCGCTGACCGACCAGCTTTGCCTCGATAAAGACCTGAATTTCCAACCCCACGAGCTTGCGGTTGAGGCGCGCAGCATAGTGCGAGATCTTTCCATCGGCCTCAAGCATCTTGACCCGCCTGTGACAGGCTGAGAGCGACAATCCAACCTGTTCGGAGAGGCGCGCCATCGAGATTTGCCCGTCTCTCTGAAGAATGGAAAGAATGCGCATATCCAATCGATCCATGAGAAAATTTCTCTCTACACTCATTATCATTAACAATATTTCCAGAAAATTTCCGAACTCGCAAGAAATAAAGGAACCTTTATCGCCCCCACCCGGCTACCCTGAAGATGTCCTTAAAACAGACAAAACAACCAAAAGGGAGGGAACAGATGTCCCATAAAATCGTCGTCGGATACGACGGCAGCGACAGCGCCAAGGCCGCGTTGTCATTCGCTGCGGACCTGACCAGGGCACAGGGCGGCAGCATTGTCGTTGCCCACGTGCTGGAATGGTCTCCGTATTCATTTCTGACGCCAACCGAGCTGGAAGAACGGCACAAACGCCGTCGCGAGGAACTGGAGCGCGCCGAAGCCGCGATACTCGCCCCTGCTGTCGAGGGCCTCAAAGAAAGTGGCTTGGAAATTGAAACCGCGCTGAAATACGGCGGCATCGCCGCAACGCTCATCCACATCGCCAAGGACAGCGGCGCCGATCAAATTGTCATCGGTCGTAACGGGGAACCCGGTCTGACATCTCGTGTGTTCGGCTCAGTTGCCATCAGTCTGGCACAGGCCGCACCTGTGCCTGTCACCATCGTGCCGTAAGCGGACAGGACATATCATGAAAAACCTATTCAAGCCGGCAGCGCTTGCTGCTCTGACTTTGCTGGTCGCATCCGCTCCGGCAATGGCTCAATCACTGGACCAAACCATCAATGAAGGCTTTGCCAACGCGACCGGTTGGTTCGTCAACTTCATCTTCAGCCCGTTCCCCGGAACCACATTCCCGTGGATCGTTATGTGGTTGGTGATCGCGGCGACGGTCTTTACGCTCTATTTCGGCTTCATCCAGTTCCGCGCCTTCCCGCATTCGATCTCGCTGGTCAAAGGCGATTACTCCGACCCCAACGACGCTGGCGAGGTCAGCCATTTTCAGGCGTTGGCAACCGCACTCTCGGGCACCGTCGGCCTTGGCAACATCGCCGGTGTGGCGGTCGCTGTCGGCATCGGTGGTCCGGGGGCGACGTTCTGGATGATCCTTGCCGGCCTGATGGGCATGGCATCGAAGTTTACCGAATGTACGCTAGGCGTGAAATATCGCAACGAATATGAGGATGGCACCGTTTCAGGTGGCCCGATGTATTACATGACGAAGGGCTTTGCGGAGCGCGGAGTGCCTGCGGGCAAGTTCATGGCGATCTTGTTCTCCGTGTTCTGTATTCTTGGTGCTCTTGGTGGTGGCAATATGTTCCAGGCCAATCAGGCCCATGCCCAGATCACAAATGTTGTTGGTGACTACCCGGGCTGGATCACAGGTATCGTCTTTGCCGGCATCGTTTTTGCGGTCATCGTCGGTGGTCTGAAATCCATCGCAAGCGTGACCGAGAAAGTCGTACCATTCATGGGCGTGCTTTATGTTCTGACGGCTTTGGTCATTCTTCTCATGAACGCGGACATGATTGGTTGGGCCTTCGGAGAAATCATAACTGGCGCGTTCACTGGCGCAGGCGTCGCAGGCGGAATGGTCGGCGCGCTGATCCAAGGCTTCAAGCGGGCCGCATTCTCAAACGAGGCCGGTGTTGGTTCGGCGGCAATCGCGCACTCTGCCGTAAGAACAAAGGAGCCGATCACTGAAGGTTTCGTTTCCTTACTTGAGCCCTTTATCGATACGGTCGTGATCTGCACGATGACAGCACTTGTGATCATCATCACCGGCCAGCTGATCAGTGATCCGAACACAGGCCTGTACCTGCTCGACGAAGGCGCTTCGACCATTCAGACAGTCGACGGCAACAAAGGCGTAGCCCTCACTTCGGCAGCCTTCTCTTCGGCCATCCCGTTCTTCAAGTATATCTTGGCGATCGCGGTCATCCTGTTTGCCTTCTCGACAATGATCAGCTGGTCATACTATGGCCTCAAGGCATGGACATTCCTCTTTGGCGAGGGACAGGGCAAGGAGCTCGTGTTCAAGGTCATCTTCTGCATCTTCGTTGTGATCGGTGCCTCGGCAAGCCTCGGACCGGTCATCGACTTCTCAGATGCCGCGATCTTTGCCATGGCCGTGGTCAACATTGTCGCGCTCTACGTCCTGATGCCTGTCGTCAAGCGCGAGCTTGACAGCTACCTGTCGCGCCTCAAGTCCGGCGAAATCAAGAAATTCCACTAGGTGCGACACTTGCCTTAATACCGGGCGTGAAAATGACTAAGCCGCCGAACGTCTCGGCGGCTTAGTTTCGTTTCGGTGTCTTGTGAAACCTGTCATGTCTCGAGAGCCAATGGATGCCAGGTGTGACGAAGTCATTGGGATATGTGATCTGCAGGGTGTGCGATTAGTGCCAATCACGCACCCCGCCGAAGAACGTCACTCAGGAGACGGTTTCAGCGTCAGTGGCTTTGGGCGGCTCCAACGTCACGAAAAGCGAAGCAATCATAGCCACTCCCACTGCGACAATGCCAAACAGCGCGATCGTGCCAACAAAGGCAAATCCCAAGCCAACCATGAAAAGGCCGATGGCGAACAGGGTCGCGTTTAACAAAGCAGTTTTGGTTTTTGCAATCAGGGTCGTCATTTCGCTGTCTCCAGTGTCATCTAGTGTTTCGATGACCAAGAGATAGGGGACCTGTCTTGCCCGTGCCTGACGGACATCTTACATTTGTGTAAAGTTGAGCGTGACCCTCAACCCATGTGGATTGTGCATTGCCAAATTCAGCTTTGCGCCATGTCGGTCCGCCACAGCCTTTACCAGCGCCAGCCCAAGCCCTGATCCCGGTGTACCGCGCGCCGCGTCAAGGCGCACCATGGGTTCAATGATCTTTGAAAATTGAGCGGGCTCAACACCCGCACCATTATCAGCCACGCCAAGGCTATACCCATCGACAAAGACGGTGATCTGCTCTCCGCCATGGACCAGCGCGTTTTGAATAAGATTGGCCAAGGCCTGCACCAACATCGCGCGGTCGGCCTGAACCGTGGCAGATGACGCAATTTCCAAATTCAACGTCTTCCCTTCGTCTTCCACAACCGGACCAAAGGTTTCAGCCATGTCTTGCGCCAATTCGTCCAGCGATACGTGTTCAAAGCCTTCCCGGCCTTGCCCCGCTTCGATCCGCGCAACCCGCATGATGGTGTCAAATATATCGGACAGCCGGCTGGCCTCTTCCAGGGCGGCGGCACGCCCGTCCCCCTCTGGCAGCATTTCCAACTGTGCGCGAAGTCGCGCCAAAGGGGTCCGTAGATCGTGCGCGATGCTTGCGCTCAGGCGACGGGTCTGGCTGACAAGGCGTTCCAATTCTGACGCCGTTTGGTTGAGGTTGTGCGACATATCATCAAGGTCATCCTTGGCCTGCGAATGCACTGTTCGCGCCGACAAATCCCCCGCGGCCAATTGGCCTAGGGTTCTGTTGATCCGCGCCAGACGCCGTTGGGCCAACAATCCCATCCAAACCCCGATTGCGAGCGTAAGGGCAATGACGATCCCAGCCGTCGTCCACAGAATGCTTGCCAACAACTCCTGTGCGTCAGCGCTGTCCTCAACCGAGACCGCAACCATGGTTGGCCGACCATCATTGTCGGATGCAACCATCACCCGCCATTTATCAGACCCCATCAGATCATCGTCCAGGTCCAGTGTCCCGCCACCGCGTTCAACCGCGCGGCGGAAAGGCTCTGGCAGCCCCGCCAGATCGTGCACAGGACGACGGATCATCCCGGCACCATCGACGCGCGTCTGTGCGACCCCGGAACCTTGCGCAAGAACTGTCAGGGTTGCGTCAACACGCTGCTCCAGAGCCCTTTGGCCCAGGGTCAACGCCACGAAGATCGCCACCACAAAGCCAAGCGCAAATATGGCAGACAAAAGTGCCGCAAGGCGCAAGGTTGAGGAACGAAGCAGCCACTCGAATTGCAGGAGCCACTTACGCACCAAAGACATAACCCTCGCCGCGTCGCGTGCGCAGCAAGGCCTTTTCAAAGGGCTTGTCGATTTTGGCGCGCAGGCGGCTGATATGGGTTTCGACGACACTGGTCGTGGGGTCGAAACTCATGTCCCAGACTTGTTCAAGAAGCATCGTGCGGGTCACCAACCGACCTGGTCGGCGCATCAGATATTCCAGCAGTTTGATTTCCTTGGCCATCAACTCGATCGGTTGACCTTTTCGCTCGCATTTGCGCGACAACAGGTCGAGGGTGAGGTCGGCGTAGCGGAGGGTTGTTTCCGCAGGTCGCGGCCCATACCCAACTTCTCGCCTACGCCCCAATGCGCCAACGCGTGCAGATAACTCGGCAAACGCGAAGGGCTTGGTAAGGTAATCATCGCCCCCTGCCTCAAATCCCTCAACGCGCGCATCCACCTCTCCCAGCGCCGTCAAGAACAATGCGGGGGTGCTGTTGTTAGAGGCGCGCAGGGATTTGAGAACAGCCAAACCATCCAAACCCGGAACCATACGATCCAGGATCAGCAGGTCAAATTCCTGTCCCACCGCCGCGACCAGTGCATCCTTACCGTCGACGAAATGATCAACAACATGACCTTCCTCGCGCAGCCCTCCCGCGATCCATGGTCCAAGTTGTTTGTCATCTTCCAAAAGCAAAATGCGCATTGTGTCCCCAGAGCAGAATGGAAAACGATAGGCCACCCCGGCGGGCAGCCTATCGCGCTTATATGCGTGACGAAACGATTTTCAGTCAGCTGTCATCATCATGATCGTCATCGTCTTTGCCGTAGTCCTCTTGGTCGTCGTCATCTTCAGCTTCAACCTTCAAGACTTCGCCCGTTTCGGCCGCGATTTCGATTTCCATCTCGACGCCATCTTCGCCAAGAATTTCAATCTCATAGATTTGCTGACCAAGATAGCGTTCCAGTTCGACCTCGGTCACCTCACCGGGCACTTCCGCAAGAGCAATCTCAATGATCTGCTCTTTGGTCAGTCCCGTCGCGTCCGCTGCCGATTGTGCCGAGAGCATTCCGGCAAAGCCACCAGCCAAAACCAGACCTGTCAGCGCGCCGCCTGCAATGAGTTTCGTGTTCATGTGGTATCTCCTTTTTCATGTTGGGGAGGGCTGTCGTGCCGTCCGATGAAACAGAGATAGAAAGCCAGTCTTACCAGCGCCGGTCGCCAGTCTTACAAGTTCGTAAGCTTGGCGATTTCAGCTTTCGTTGAGATTATACCGGCCATTCGCTCGCTAAACCTGGTCTGGAACCAAACCGGGTCGTCGATCCTCAAGATCAAGCACGTTTGGGAGATCAGGGTTCGGCTTAAACTGGCCGAGAGCCATCGCAACCTGGAACAGTTTAATCTGGCCATCCACAGCATGCTGCGCGGTCATGATCTGGTGAAGATGAAGGTCATTGATCTCATGCCTTTGGTCAGATCAAGAAGCGCGCATTCGATGCAGCGCACAAAGGTCACGCAGATTTACATGAAGCCTGGCAAGCTGCGCGCTGTAGAGTTGCTGCTCGGACAGACAAAGGTGGACAGCACTGTCACATATCTGCGGGCGGAATTTGAAGGCGCTTTGGCCATCGCTGACGCCATCTAGATTTCCTTCATCTGGGCCGCTTTCGCACCCGTCAACAGAGCCCCGATCACGCTGACAAAATCGGAGGACACCACCCGCCTGTCACCCTGATCGAGGCCGAAAAACTCTGCCTTCAGACGGACCAACACAACAACGGGCACCGGTTCCGGCTGGATAAACGTTCAGTGCCAGGTCAGTTGGAGACGGCATATGGATAAGAATGGGGATTGCCCGGCAGCGACTTTACGTAGGTGCATACAAAAATTGTATTTTTACGTTTGATAATACTCCCGCCTGAGGCATCCGGCCCCCAAGCGTGGGCCGCTTGCCGAAACGCGCAGCGATGCGCAAACCGGCAAGCGGCAGTCTTCAGGTCAAGCGCCCCTTGGGCTCAGCCGAACATGTCTTCGGTAATCCCGGCATACCACCCGATGCTTTCCTCATAGGTCGCCTTGCGCAGGGCCGCATCCTCGCCCGTGTCGCTGATGAAACCATCGACCTTGGCGATCTTCTCATCCGTCGCCTCGTAAGAGGCGCCGACTTTCACGCCGTCATCCGTGTCGATCAGGCTCCAGCAGGTGTTTGAGAACTTGGCCGGGAAGACTTTCGAGCCGGTCAACGCCCCGCGCACCGCCATCGCCGCAACCTTGGCCTGGCTATTGGCCGAGTAGCCGGATTTCGGCATGTCGCCCTGATTGGTGGCATCTCCCAGAACGTGGATATTCTCGTCCATGCGGCTTTGCATCGTGGCCGGCACGATGGGCGCCCAATTGCCTTCGGTGATCTGGGCCATGTCACAGATGCGACCGGCTTTCTGGGCCGGGATCACATTGCAGACATCCACCTTTTCCACCGCACCATCGATATCGACGGTCATCTGGTCGGGGTTCACGCTGACGTTTGCGCCACCGAAATCCGGCCCGATCCAGTCGATCATGCCGCCGTAATGCTTCTGCCAGCCCTCTTGGAACAGCGCCATCTTCGAGAATTTCTCTTTGGGGTCGACGACAAGGATCTTGGCGGTCGGATTGATCTGCTTGAGCAGATGCGCCACCATGCTGACCCGTTCATACGGTCCCGGCGGGCAGCGGAACGGGTTGGGCGGGGCCACCATGGCAAAAAGCCCGCCTTCCGGCATCGCCTCGATCTGCGCTTTGAGAAGTTCGGTCTGGCTGCCGGCCTTGTAGGCATGGGGCATCTTGTTCTGCTGCGCCACGCTCCAGCCCGGCACGGCATCATCTACGAAATCGATGCCCGGGCTCAGGATCAGCCGGTCATAGGGCAGCACCGCGCCCCCCGCCAGCGACACGGTCTTGGCATCGCGGTCGATCCCCACGGCCCAGTCATGCACCACGTTGATCCCGTAATCGGTGGCCAGCGTGCCATAGCTGTGGCCGATCGAGCTCAGATCCCGGAAACCGCCGATATAGAGGTTCGAGAAAAAGCAGGTGTAATAGGCGCGCGTCGGCTCGACCAGCGTGACGTCGATCGCGCCATCGCTATCCTTGGCGATATAGCGCGCCGCCGTGGCGCCACCGGCGCCACCGCCCACCACAACCACGCGCGGCTTGCCCTGCGCGCCCAGCATGGGCGCCGAGAGCAGTGCCGCCGCCGCGGCCCCGGTGCCGATAAAGGCCCGTCTGTTAAGTGTCATCTTGGTCTCCTCCCTGGTAACGACCGGCTGTCCCGGTCTACTGTATATCCGCGAAATAAGCCGCAAGCGCCGCGATCTCCTCATCGCTCAGGCGCCCCGCCATCATCTGCATCACCGGATGCGGCCTCAGCTTGCGCTTGTAGGCATGCATGGCGACCACGAAATCCTCTTCAGGCCAGTTGGTGATCGAGGGGATGCCGTCATCATTACCATCGGACTGATGGCAGGTCTTGCATTCGCTCGACAGGTATTCGCCGTATTCCGGATCACCCGCCAGCGCCAACACCTCGGGGGGCAACGCCACCTCGGGGGCCAGAGCAGTCGGATCCGCCTCGGGGATGTTCTGCGGGTTGTCGGAATAAAGCCGCAGATAGGCCAGCACATCCGCCCGGTCCTGAGGCTTTTTCATGCCGCGAAAACTCATCCTCGTGCCGCTGACCAGCGCCTTGGGGTTTTCAAGATAGGCGTCAAGCGTTTCCAGATGCCACTCCAGCCCATCCGCCCCGGCCCGTTGCAAGCCATCAGAGTAGCGATACGCGCCCTCGACACCGCCAGCTTTGCGCCCGAAAATACGGTTGAGATGCGGCCCGATACCATTTTCAGCGCCCCGGCCCACCTCGTGACAGCCCGAACACATGCTGAACAATTCCTTGCCGCGCTCTGCATCGCCGATCTCATCGGCTTGTGCCGCACCGGCGGCGAGCATGGCGGCTCCCAGCCCCACCACGAGTCTCGTGGTCATGCCAGAGTGCTCCCTGTCGCCACATGTTTGCGCGGTAGGCAGCACAAGCGGCGTGAAACGGCTGTCCGATTCCCACGAAACCGGCGCCGCCACATCATGGATGCGGGGTGCGTTGTCATACTGAGTCCTCCTCCCAAAGGATCACCTGCACTGTAAAACAGCTTGCCCCTCCAAGGCAAAGCAAACAGGGCCGGCGAAACGCCGGCCCTGTCGATTTTATCTCATTGCGAGTAGGACTTGAGGTATTCAACCACCGCAGCGATGTCGTCGTCGCTCCTCAGGCCGTTGAAGGACATCTTTGTTCCCTTCACATAGCCCCTTGGATCGGCGAGGAATTCCGCCAGTGTCTCGGCGTTCCAGACCATGCCGTCGGCGCCCATGCCCTCCAATGTCTTGGAGTAGCGGAACCCGTCCACCGCACCCATCTGCTGACCCACGATACCGTTCAGATGCGGCCCCACACGGTTCGTGGCACCGTCTCCGACCTGATGGCAGGCCGCACATTTCTTGAAGACGTTTTCCCCCTTCTCAACCAGCGCCATGTCCAGCGCCGCCTGATCCGACGCAGGTGCTTCGGCAGCCGGCGTTTCGGTGGACGCTGACGCCACTTGCTCGATCTTTTCATCGGCGGCGGTATCGGCGTTGGTCTCTTTCATCGCCTCTTCCGCCGCAGCCGCGCCATCGTCCTCGGGCGTCACGTCCAGAACTGCAGCGCGCATGGTGATTTCCACGCTCTCCTTGCAGTTTTCCATGCAGGCCGGTTCGCTGAACAGCGGATACTCGGTTTCGGCACGGTCATCGACGATGAACCCGTCGGCATTGGGCATCTCGACCTCGAGGAAGTTCTCGTTCGACAGAACGAACTCATCATCCACGAGGAAGTTGGAATACAGGATATACGCCGTGATCGCATAGGTCTCATCGACCGTCAGCGTCTGTGCGGCGCCGAACGGCATCGAGCGATGCACGTAATCCCAGGCGGTCGACAGATACGGCCAGTAGGACCCGACGGTCTTGACCGGATCCTTGTCCGCCAGCGTGCCGTCACCACCGGCAAGCTTGGGCCAGTTGCCCACGCCTTCGGCGAAATCCCCGTGGCAGACGGCGCAATAAGCGATGAACGCCTCTTCACCCTCGGCCACCGATCCCGATCCGGGCGGCAATCCGGTGCCGTCGGGGCGCACATCGACGTTCCATGCCGCGATTTCCTCGGGCAGCGCCTCGCGGCCCAGACCGATGCGCTTGGCGTCGGCCGCGGCTTCGGCGCGTGCGGCGGCGATGAACATCATGTCAGGAGAGCCCGCATCCGCGGGCATGACCTTTGCGACATCCGGCATCGGTGTGACGTTGCGGTCGGCGAAATTATAGGCCGCCGTCAGCATCGCAGCGGCACTGACCGCCGTGAAACCGTAAAGCTTAAGAGACTTCGACATTCTCTGCCTCCCCGTTTTCCTTCACCCACCATGTCTGGATGCAGTTGTTGTGATAGATCGAGTTCTCGCCGCGAATTTCGCGCAGCTGGTCCTTGGTGGGCTGGACATACCCGGTCTCGTCATGGGCGCGCGACTGGAGCAGCATTTCGCTGCCGTCCCAATCGATCTCAAGGTAAAAGCGCGACAGCGCCTTGGTCTGGCCCTCGGCGGCCAGACGCGCCTGCGTCCAGTTCTTGCCGCCATCAATGGAGACATCCACGCGCGTGATCGCACCGTGACCCGACCAGGCGAGGCCGGTGATGACCAGCGGACCGGGGCCATGGGTGATCGGCGATTGCGGGCTTGGGCTGGTGACCACCGATTTGGCGTCCATCACCCAGGTCCACTTGCGGCTCGTGCCATCGGCCAGCGTGTCGGTGTATTTGCTGGTCTCTTCGCGGCTTTCCACGGGGCCATCCATGACCTCGATGCGGCGCAGCCACTTGACCCACATGTTGCCTTCCCAGCCCGGCACGACCAGACGCACGGGATAGCCGTGTTCCTTGCGCAGCGCCTCGCCATTGGCCTTGAAGGCCACCAGAACATCGTCCAGCGCCTTGTCCATCGGGATCGAGCGACCGTTCGACGATGCGTCCGCACCCTCGACATACACCCACTTGTCCGACAGATCGCCCGTAGTTTCCATGCCCGCTTCGGTCAGCAGCGTGCGCAACGATACCCCGGAATATTCCATGTTGTGAATCATGCCATGGGTGAATTGCGCGCCGTTCAGCTGCGCGCCGGCCCATTCCATGCCGGTATTGGCGGCACATTCGCAGAAATACACGTGGTTTTCGCGCGGGAAGCGTTCCAGATCGGCATAGGTGAAGATCATCGGCTTATCGACAAGCCCGTTGATCATCAGCCGGTAATCTTCCTTCTTGAGTTCGATCGCGCCGGAATGGTGCCGCTCGAAGGCGCAGCCCTGCGGGGTGATCGTGCCATCCAGCGCGTGGATCGGCGTGAAGTTGATCGAGCTGATCGTATCCGCCGTCAGCCATTCCACATTGCGGCGCACCACATCGCTCTCGAATCGGATCGGCAGGCCGTAAGGCGTGGCGTCGACGCCCTCACCCAAGCCGCTGGCCCATTCCTGAACTTCGGTAATCAGCGGGTCCGGCTCGGCGGCGCGGGCCATGCCGGCCCCGGCCACCGCACTTCCGGCGGCAACCGCGCCCTTCAGGAACGCGCGGCGCGAGGCGCCCTTCTTGTCGTTGTCGGCTGTCATCTGTCCTAAGCCTCCTCTTCCAACATCATATTCATCTACGTGAATGTGATGAATACAGGATATCTGTCAAAAGGTCGCGGCGCGCTCAGACGCCGCTCACCTTCACGCTCGTGTTGGGCTCCAGCGACACGGTGCCCTTCTTGCGGATATGGCTTTCGACCACATCCCAGATCTGCGGACCTTCGGTGTTCTCGTTCACGCTGGCCCATCCGGCGACCACATAGCTGCGCGCGGGATCGATCGGCTCTCCGGTGCTCAGCAGGGTCATGTCGGAAATCCGCTCACCCTGGGGCTTGGACACGTCGATCGAATAGCCCATGCCGCCGATCCGCACCATGTCGCCGCCCTGCTGGTAATAGGGGTCCGGGTTGAAGATGTTGTCGCCCACATCCTCGAGGATCACCTTGATGAATTCGCCCGTCATCTCGCTGCGATAGGCTTTGCCATAGGTCATCGAGGTGACGTTCCAGATATCTTCGCGGGTGATATTGTCGCCGGGGATCAGGCTCGGACCCCACCGCACGCCGGGGCTCATGGCGATCTCGGCATCGCGCTCGCTGAGCAGCGCGTCGCAGATCAGATCGTCCCACGAGCCGTTGAAATTGCCGCGGCGATAGAGCAGCGTATCGGTCTGGCCGATCACCTCGTCCAGCTCGGCCTGATAGGGCGCGCGCTGTTCGTCGATCAAGGCGGCCATTTCGGCATCCGGCTCGATCACGTCGCTGAAGATCGGGATCAGCTTGTGGCGGAAGCCCATCATCTGCCCGTCGCGCACATCCAGATCCACGCGGCTGACGAATTTTCCATTCGATCCCGACGCGATGATGATCGTGTCGCCCACCAGAACCGGCTCGGGCAGCGCGTCATGGGTATGACCCGACAGGATCACGTCGATCCCGCTGACGACGCTGGCCATCTTCTTGTCCACGTCAAAACCGTTATGGCTCAGGCAAACAACCAGCTCGGCACCCTCTGCGCGCACCTCGTCGACCATCTGCTGCATGTGCTCGTCGCGGATGCCAAAGCTGTAATCCGGGAACATCCAGCCCGGATTGGCAATCGGCATATAGGGGAAGGCCTGACCGATCACCGCGATCTTCACCCCGCCGCGTTCGTAGAATTCATAGGGTTTGAACTCCTGCGCGGGCTCGTCCCATGTGGCGTCGAAAATGTTCTGGCCAAGCGCATCGAAGGGCAGCCCCTCGACAAGCTCGCGCACCCGGTCCTGACCAAGCGTGAATTCCCAGTGGAAGGTCATCGCGTCGGGCTTGAGCGCGTTCATCACGTTGACCATGTCCTGCCCATTGGTGTGATAGCAGGTATACGAACCATGCCACGTATCACCGCCATCCAGCAGCAGCGCATCGGGGCGCGCGGCGCGGATCGCCTTGACCACCGTGGCCACCCGGTCCAGCCCGCCGACCCGACCATATTCCTTGGCCAGCGCGGAGAAATCATTATAGGTCAACGCGTAATGGCTGGGGCTGCCATCGTCGATCCCATAGAGCTTGCGGAAATCGGCGCCGGTGACATGCGGCACCTCGCCCTTGTTCGGCCCTACCCCGATATTGATCTCCGGCTCGCGGAAATAGATCGGCTTCAGCTGCGCGTGAATGTCGGTGACATGGATCAGGCTGACATTGCCGAACGTGTCGAATTCCAGCAGCTGATCCTGGGTCAGCGCCTGTTGCGCAGCAAGTTTCGCCCAGTTGCCGAAACCGCTTGCGCCATAAAGCGCCGAGGCCGCCATGCTGACCTGAAGAAAATCGCGACGAGAGATCATTTGCGTCTCCGAGTGGTTATAGTTCTACTGTTCCGCCCCGGCGATCCGGCAGCGGCTCTGGCCGAAACGCCAGGAATTTCAATGTCATGCAGGCAGCTTGGCGACCGGGGCGATCACGCCGCCCCGGCCCGGATCACATCAGTTGCGGACCGAGGGTCCCTCGACCGACAGGCCGTTGCCGCGGCTGGCCACATACAGTTCCAATGCGACGAATTCCTCGCTGCCCGGGTTGAACGTATGCGCGCGCGTATCGCGGATGCAGCCCTTGAAACGGCCATGCACGGTATTCAGCTTGGCGTTTTTCAGACGATAGGTCGGAAACCCGTTGATCTGCCCCTGGCTCAGGTGGTCGGCGCGGATCATGTTGCCGTAGTTGTCTTCGTGGCAATTGGCGCAGCTGAGTTCCAGCTGTCCATAACGGGTATAGTACATTTCCTTACCCTTGGCCCAAGCGTCGGCCGCCGGTCCGTCGATCGCCACATTGACGGGCATGCCGCGCGACTGCAGTGTGATCAGCGCTTCCATGTTCACCATGGGGCCGCTGTCATACTTGTAGGGCTCGGCACCCATATTGGCCTCGCGGCAATCGTTGATCTGCATGGCGAGGGTCTGCACTTCGCCGGCCTTTTCGTCCCACTTGGGATAGACCGCCCGCACACCCTTCATGCTCGACGGATCCTCGTGGCAACTGGCGCAGGAATTGCCCTTGCTGCCTTCGACGGTGTTCCACTGCTCCAGACCGGCATCAACGAAGATCATGCCCGGATTGTCGAAATCGTCCATTTCCAGGGCTTGCGTTTCGTCCGAACGGAAATGCCAACCGGACATGATCTGGTCCATATTGGCATCTTCCATATGCGCGGGCAGCGGTGCCTTGGTCACAATCTCGGTTTCACCATTGATGATGAGCGTGTCATCATCCGGATCCGCGAGGCTGACGCCCGGCAGGGTCAGCATCAGGGCCGCCACTGCTGTCATTGACTTGAAATTCATGCGTTTCCTCCCTTGAGCGGCCCTGCCAGACCCATTCCCGGGCATGGCAGGACGCCCATCATATTCTTGGTCGATCAGGCGACGGATACCGCCTGCTTGTCTTCATAGACCGAGCCGTCATCGTCATACCAAGTGAAGACGAATTCACCGGCTTGCGGGACGGTTGCCTCGAACTCGAAATAGGGGTTGGTCGAGATCGCCGGCTCCATCGTGACGTCGACCACCATCTCACCGCCGAATTCGCAGGTGAAACGATTGATGATCGAGCGCGGAATGGGGTTGCCGTCGCTGTCCTTGCGCTGGCCCGATTCCATCTTGTGGCTGATCAGGGTCTTGAGAACCACAACCTCACCAGCCGACGCCGATTTCGGAGCCTTCACGCGGGGGCGTACACCTTCTGCCATCTGTCTGTCTCCTTCTCGAGTTCGCTCAGCCGCCGCAGCCGCCGATGGTGACTTTCACGTTCTTCTGCGACTTGGCAAAGCTGCCATCAGCCATCTTCGCCACGGCGATCACGTCCTGCGTGCCGGCCAGACGAATACGCGTCTTGGCCGTCTGCGATCCGGCCAGAGGGCCGAAATTGAACGTCGCCACGCCGGGCGTGGGGTTGCCGGCTGCCAGAACCATGATCGCCGTCGCGCCTTCGGCGCTGACTTCGATCGGCACCGTGTTGCCGTTTTCCGCAATCTCGGGTGCGTCCAGTGTGACGCCGGAATCGCCGACAGCAGCGCCACCGGTGAATGCGTTGATTGCGTCATCCACGGCCGAGGCCATGGCCTGCATCGGAAGGGCGACGGCAACCGCCGTTGCGCCACCGATGACCAGGGTTTCGCGTCGTGTGAAATCCATATTCATCTCCTTGGATAAAAGGTCACTGGTCCTTGAGGGTCACAAGGAACGCGACCACATCTTCGATCTGCTGGGCCGTCAGCAACGGATCCAGCGGGCCTTCTGCCGCCTTGCCTGTAAAGGCATTGCCCGGACGGACGTAATCATCGACCCGGTAGTAGGACGGCATCATCGTGCCGGGATAGGTCTTCTTGGCGTCGCTCACGATGCCGCGAAGTTCGGCCTCGTTCCAGCGGTCGCCGACACCATCGAGCATCGGACCGATATTGCCCTGGAAGGGGACATCCGGCAGCGCCGACACCTGATGGCAAGCCACGCAGTTGCCAAGCGAACGCTTGCTCAGCACCTCGGCGCCCTTGGCAGGATCGCCAGGCTGACCTGTCAGCGATTCGGCCACCGCTCCGTAGTCGTCGAACTGGACATCACTCGGTGCAACCGGTTCAGCCAGCGCCGACCCCGCGGCCAATACGCTCAGGGTCAAAAGTGTAGTTGAAAGCTTCATGTCTCCTCCCATGGCTATCATATTCTTCGCTTGGATAGCTCGGTATACAATAGGCCACCACCCGCCCGTCACGCAACAACAAATTCACAATTGTGAATTTTTAGCCTCCGAACCATGCCCGCGCCAACCAACGCGCTCAGTTCTGCCCCGCGGCCCGTTCCTGAATGCGGCGGGCGTGATAACGCTGAAAATCTTCGTCGTTTTCCAGCGCATAGCGCTTTTCGTTGACCCAGGTGTACATATCGAGCGTGGTGCCCTTCTGGAACGCTCCCGGCATGATCGCCACCGCCGCATCCTTGGCCGACGTCCCCTCGGGCACCTCTTCCGGCAGGAAAATCACGGTCGGCGTGAACAGGATCCCCCATTTGCGCAGCATGTCTTTTTCGGACAGCGATTCTCCGTCGAAATCGGTCACCTCGCGGTCACCATGCAGATTGAGCTGCACCACCACGTAGTTCTCGGAAATGTAGTTCGAGATTTCGGGAATCGGATACACCTCCTCGTGCATCTTCTTGCAATAGATGCAGCCCCGCTGCTCGATCATCACCGCCATGCGCTTGCCCTCGGCGGTCACCTCCTCCAGATCGTCCCGCAGATAGAGGAAGGTGTCGCGCATCCACGCGGCCTTGTGCAGCCCGTCATCGCCCACTTCGGCAGCCGATACCGGCGCTGCCAGACCGCTCAACGCCAAGACCAGCGCCAGTGCGTAGTGTTTCATTCCGTCCTCCCTTGGTTGCGTAAATGTCCCGTCAGCCCAGTGACTGAAAACTCGGGAACCACTCGATCATGAAATTTGCAATGATGTTCACGGCGTTGGTGGCGATCAGGATCGCGAACACGATCAGCATGGCGCCCATCACCTTTTCCACATAGGCCATGTATTTCCGCTTGCTCTGGATCCACGCCAGAAACGGCCGCGCGAAAAACGCCGCGACCACGAAAGGCGCGGTCATCGCCAGCCCGTAGACCATGAGCAGCGCCGCCCCTTCCGTCAGGCTGCCCATGCCGCTCGCCACCATCAGGATCGCCGCCAGCGCCGGCCCCACGCAGGGTGTCCAGCCGAACCCGAAGGCCAGCCCCATGACATAGGCACCGATCACCGTCGTCGGCTCGGCGGTACTTTCCATGCGCGCTTCGCGATAGAGAAGCGGTATCCGCACCACTCCCAGAAAATGCAGCCCGAAGAGCGCCAGAACCCCCGCCGCCACATAGCTCAGCGGATCGCGCCATTGCGCAAAGGCCTGCCCGAGCGCCGTGGCCCCCATTCCCAGCAGTACGAAAATCGTCGTCACGCCCAGCGCGAACATCACCGCCGAGATCACCAGCCGTTTCTGCGCGCCCGGAGCAATCGCGCCATCGCCGCGCAATTCGGTCATCGACAGGCCCGCCATATAACACAGGTAGAACGGCACCATCGGCAGGATACAAGGCGTGAAGAAAGACAAAAGCCCCGCAAGTGCTGCGCCTGCATAGGAAATATCAAGCATCCGCGAAGCCTCTTGTTGAAATGACATATTCAAATTAAGTTGTATATGCATACAACGTCAATCGGTGTTCACAATGATCGCTCGCCTCGCCGCAACTATTCTTGCCTGCCTATGGCTTGTGCAGGCAGCCGCAGCGCAGACGATCGAGCTGGTGATGGTGGAGCAAGCCGGTTGCTATCACTGCACCGAATGGAAAAAAACCATCGGTCCGATCTATCCCAAAACACCCGAAGGCGCCTATGCGCCGCTGCGCATGGTGTCACGCGCCGACGCGCCGCCCCCGGACGTGACATTCGCCCGCCCCGTCAACTTCACCCCGACCTTCATCCTTGTCGAGAACGGGCAGGAACTGGCCCGCATCGAAGGCCATCCCGGAGAAGATTTCTTCTGGGGCCTGCTCGACATGATGCTGCGTCAAAATACCGATTTTGCAGACCCGGTGAAAACGAACTAGATAACGCCCAGCGCGCAGGGCTGGTTGCCCGTTAAAGAGAATGGAACCCCGAACGATGGCTCTTCCGGTGTTTGACAACTCCCTCAGCGAAGCGGAAATGGACCGCATGGTCGAGAATGCGACCAACGCCTCCAACTTCCTCAAGGCAATCAGTCACGAAGGCCGGCTCATGATCCTGTGCCATCTGGTGACGGGCGAAAAATCGGTGACCGAACTCGAAGACCTGCTGTCGGCGCGTCAGGCCGCCGTATCGCAGCAATTGTCCCGCTTGCGCCTCGAAGGGCTGGTGGTGCCCCGGCGCGACGGCAAGGCGATCTATTACCGTCTCGCCGACGAGCGTCCTCGCCGTGTACTTGAACTCGTCTATGAGTTATTCTGTGCTCAGGATGCGGGGTCCGCGCGGCCTTGACGGGAAGGCACGCTTCCGCATCGGGAGGAACGCGCCATGTATCAATTTCTAGGTGACAACACGCTTGTGGCCCTGTTCGGGCTTGCCTCGGGTATCCTGCTCGGCCTTGCCGCGCGGCTCGGGCGATTCTGCACGATGGGAGCGATCGAGGACATGCTCTATGGCGGCTCATCGCTGCGCATGCGCATGTGGATCCTTGCCATAGGCATCGCGGTCATGGGCACTTTCGCGCTGTCGGGCGCGGGGATGATGGAGACCGAACGCTCGTTCTATCTCTCGATCCAGTGGATGCCGCTCGCCTCGATCCTCGGCGGGCTGATGTTCGGCTACGGCATGGCTCTGGCCGGCAATTGCGGCTATGGCTGCATCGCCCGGCTTGGCGGTGGCGATTTCCGGGCCTTCGTGATCGTCGTGGTGATGGGCATATCGGCCTATGTGGTGCTGCATGGGCCGCTGGCCTATCTGCGCAACTGGGCCTTCATGCAACAGGATGTGACCGGGCTGCCCCCGGGTCTGGTGCATCTGCTCTCCTCTCAGACAGGCCTGCCGCTCGCACCGCTCGGCATCGCCATCGGTGCGCTCATCACGCTTGGCGCCCTGTCGTCCCGAGACCTCATCAGCGCGCCGAAATCGATCTTCTGGGCCTGCATCGTCGGGCTGGCGATCACCGGCGGATGGGCTGGCAGCTATTGGGTGGCGACCACCGGCTTCACGGCCATGCCCGTCGTCTCGCACAGCTTCTCGGCCCCCGTGGGGGAAACGCTGCTCTACTTCATGACCGCTTCGGCCCGGGCACCGTCCTTTGCCGTAGGCTCTGTGGCGGGCGTGGCCACGGGCGCCTTCATCGGCTCGCTCATCAAGGGCCATTTCCGGTGGGAGGCCTGCGAGGACCCGCGCGAATTGCGCCGCCAGATGACCGGGGCCGCGATCATGGGCGCGGGCGCGGTGCTGGCGATGGGCTGCACGGTGGGTCAGGGACTGTCGGCGTTTTCCGTTCTGGCCTACTCGGCGCCGGTCACGTTCCTTGCGATCATCGCAGGCGCAGCCCTTGGCCTGCGCCAACTGATCGAAGGCTTCCAGCCCGCCGAGTGACACGCCGCCCAGCGCGTCAGCCCGTCAAGGGCTGACCAGCTGCGCCATCGGCTCAGACCTTTTCCTGCGTGTAGGCGCGCAGCTCGGCCCGCGCCACCTGCCGCCGATGCACCGCATCCGGGCCATCCGCCAGACGCAGGGTGCGCAGATGCGTCCACATCGTGGACAGCGGCACATCCTGACTGATACCTTGCGCACCGAACATCTGCACCGCCTCGTCCACCACCTTGAGCGCCATGCGCGGGGCGACAACCTTGATCTGGTGGATCCAGGGCGCCGCCGCCCGCGCATCGCCCTGATCCATCATCCATGCCGCCTTGAGGCACAACAGCCGCGCCTGTTCGATCTCCATGCGGCACTCCGCGATGATGTCGTAATTCGCCCCAAGCTGCGCCAGCGGCTTGCCGAAGGCCTCGCGCGCCAGCGCCCGGCGGCACATCAATTCAAGTGCCGCCTCCGCCTGCCCGATCGCGCGCATGCAATGATGGATGCGCCCCGGTCCAAGCCGCCCCTGCGCGATCTCGAAGCCGCGCCCCTCGCCCAGCAACAGGTTCTCCGCCGGCACGCGGACATTCGTGAAGCGGATATGCATATGCCCATGCGGCGCGTCGTCATGGCCATAAACCTGCATCGGGCGCAGCTTTTCGATACCGGGGCTGTCGGCGGGCACCACGATCATCGAATGGCGCTGATGCCTCGGCGCGCTGTCATCGCCGCTGCGCACCATGACGATATAGACCGCACAGCGCGGATCACCCGCCCCTGTCGCCCACCATTTCTCGCCATTGAGGACATAGCCATCGCCGTCCTGCACACAGGACATCGCGATATTGGTGGCATCCGAACTGGCGACATCCGGCTCGGTCATGAGGTAAGCCGACCGGATCTCCCCCTCCAGCAGCGGCGCCAGCCAGCGCGCTTTCATCTCTTCGGTGCCATACCGCTCGAACACCTCCATATTGCCGGTATCGGGCGCATTGCAGTTGAACACTTCCGCCCCCATCGGCGTGCGGCCCATCTCTTCGGCGAAATAGGCATATTCCACCGTGCTCAGCCCATGGCCCTTGTCGCTGCCCGTCAGCCAGAAGTTCCACAGCCCGCGCGTCTTGGCCTTGGCCTTCAACCCTTCGAGGATCTCCGCCTGCCGCGCGGTATACTGCCAGCGATCCCCCTTGCCGATCTCGGCAGCATACTCCGCCTCCAGCGGCATGATCTCGTCGCGCACCATGGCGCGCACCTGCTCCAGCAGCGCGCGGGTCTCGTCCCGCATCCCGAGGTTCATCTCCATGCCCTGCATCCTCCCTCATGTGCAGCGCAGCGCGCCGCGTTCCGCCAAGGGATAGCCGCCCCTTGCGTCAAGCGCCAGCCCTGCTCCCGGTTTCGCCCCCTTCCCTGCGCGCCTCCGAGCGCTAGACTGAGCGCCATGAACGCACCCCTTTTCATCGGCTCCGAGATCTATCGCGGCTCCAGCTATGGGGCACGCCATCCGCTGTCGATCCCCCGGGTGCCCACGGTGATCGACCTCAGCCGCGCGATGGGTTGGCTGCCGCCAGCGCAATACCGCACCAGTCCCCGCGCGCGCCCCGCCGCCCTGACCGCGTTTCACACCACCGCCTATGTCGCGGCCCTGCAAGAGGCCGAGAGGACAGGCCGCGTCAGCCCCGCGATCCGCGCGCGCCACGGTCTTGACACCCTGTCCAACCCGATCTTCCCCGAGATGTTCCGCCGCCCCGCTACCGCCGCCGGCGGCTCGCTTCTGGCGACCGAGCTTCTGGCCAATGGCGGCGCTGTCTATAATCCCGGCGGCGGCACCCATCACGGGATGGCCGACCGGGCCTCGGGCTTTTGCTATCTCAACGACCCCGTTCTGGCGCTCAAGGCGCTCTTTGCCCAAGGTCTGACCCGCATCGCCTATGTCGATATCGACGCGCATCACTCCGACGGGGTCGAGGCGGCCATGTCCGGTACACCGGGGCTTCTGATGATCTCCACCCATGAGGAAAATCGCTGGCCCTTCACCGGCGCGCTGCACGACACGGCCCAAGGCACCGGCTTCAACCTGCCGCTGCCGCGCGGCAGCCATGACGACGACGCCGCCTTCGCCCTGCACGAACTGATCCTGCCCGCGCTCTGCGCCCACCGCCCTGAGGCCATTGTCCTGCAATGCGGCGCCGATGCGGTGCTCGAGGATCCTCTCTCTCGGCTGGCATGGTCCAACAACGCCCATTTCGACGCCTTGCGCCACATCGCCCCGCTCAGCCCCCGGCTTCTGCTGCTCGGGGGCGGCGGCTACAACCCGTGGAGCGTCGGGCGCCTCTGGACCGGTCTCTGGGCGACGCTCAACGGCCATGCGATCCCCGATCATCTGCCCGATCCGGCGCGCGATGTGCTGTCTGCCCTCAGCTGGTCGCGCAAGGGCAGCACCCCGCGCCCGGCGCATTGGACCACGACCATACGCGATACGCCCCGCCCCGGCCCCGTGCATGATGCCGTCCGCACCGGCGTGCGGACATTGCGGGCGCGTATGGCAGCGCATGTCTGACACCCCCGCCTGACACACGGGCCTGCCCCCTTGCAATCCACCCCAATCCGGGCGACCTCTAGGGTCCAGACCGCCTTTGCCACAACACGGACCCCGCCATGTCCTCCAGTACACCGCCCTCCAACGATCCTTTCGCCATTCCCGCCGACACGCTCGGGATGGACCCTGCCACGATGCGGCGTCTGGGTCACAAGGTGGTGGACATGGTCGTCGACCGGCTGGAGCGCCGCAACACCGAGGCGGTGATCACCACCGGCAAGGCCGACGATCTGACGGCGCGCCTCGGCGGGCCGGTGCCCGATGCGCCATCGGACCCCGACGCGGCTCTGGATCTGTTGGCCGAGGTGGCGCTGACCAACATGCAGCATGGCGATCACCCGCGCTATTTCGCCCGCGTCCCCGGCCCCGCTGCCTTCGCCGCCACGCTTGGCGACTGGCTCGGCACCGGCTTCAACACGATCTGCGCCAGCTGGGGCGGCGGCTCGGGTCCGGCGGTGGTGGAAACAACCGTCTGCGCTTGGGTGGCCGAGATGCTGGGCCTGCCCGCCCGCACCGAAGGCGTGCTGTTGTCGGGCGGCTCGATGGCCAATTTCACCGGCTTTTGCGTCGCCCGCTCCGAAATCGGCGCAGGCGTGGCGTATCTCACCGATCAGACCCACGCCTCGCTGCCGCGCAATCTGCGCCAGATGGGCCTTTCGTCCGAGCAGATCCGCATCCTGCCCTCGGATGATGCCCTGCGCATGAGCGCCGAGACCCTAGCCCACGCCATCGCCGAGGATATCGCCGCTGGCCGCCGCCCGATGATGGTGGTCGCCACCGCCGGCAGCACCAACACCGGCGCGACCGATCCGCTGGATGCCATCGCCGATATCTGCGCCGCCCACGACATCTGGATGCATGTCGACGGCGCTTACGGCGCGCCCGCCGCGATCACGGACCGGGGCCGCGCCACGCTGTCCGGACTCGAGCGCGCGGATTCGGTCGTGCTCGACCCGCATAAATGGTTCTTCCAGCCCTATGATCTGGGTCTGTGCCTTGTCACCCGCCCCGGCGCCCTTGAGCGGTGCTTTTCCATGAACCCCGAATATCTGCGCGACGTGCAAGCCATCTCGGGCGAGGTGAATTACGGCAATCGCAGCCTCGAACTCAGCCGCCGGTCGCGTGCGCTCAAACTGTGGATGTCGCTGCGCACCCACGGCGCGCAGGCGTTCCGCGACGCAGTCCTGCGCGGCATCGAACTGGCCGAATTCACCGAAGATCACCTGCGCCGGACCCCCTCCCGGTGGGAGATCATCACCCCCGCCCAGCTTGGCATCGTCTGCTTCGCCCATCGCGGCTCGGACGCGGCCGACCATGCCGCCCGCGCCGCGCGCGTCTCGGCCTCGGGCTTTGCCACGCTGTCATCGACGATGCTCAAAGACCGCTCGGCGCTTCGGCTGTGCACGATCAATCCCTTGACCACCGAAGACGACATCACCCGCACGCTCGAGATGCTGGCAGCACCGAACTGAGGCCGTCAGCCCCGACATCTCGTTTCCAAAAAACAGGTCAATAAAGCCCAAAAATTCGGACTGTTTCCCAAAATCGGGCTAACCGGTGAGAAACCCACAGAGCTCTTGCCGCGACCGCGTCCGGCGGTCTGCCCCTTTTGGCAGCAGGTCCGGGCCTGATGGGCGTCGCGGGCCAGCGCCGAAAGGCCAGAAAAGGCTCAGCGAAAATCCTATGACATCGCTTGGGCCGGCCTTGCGCCCGCCCTTTGCGTCAAGGGCGCGGTCACGCTGTCCACCCATGTCCTCAATGCAGCGGTTTCAGGGGCCAACGGGATGGCCAGGCCCTCGGTGAAACGCTCGAATGCCTCACGGTTAAGAGCATTGAGGCCGACAAGCACGGGAATGTCCATCGCCAGAGCCTCGGCGATCACGTCACGAAACCCGCGCCCCTCGGCCTCGTGCTTGCCGAACTTGTTCACGATCAACAGATCCGCGCCCTGCGCCAGCCGCTCGGCCACCAGACCCACCGCCGTCTCCAGCACGTTCGGGTCCAACCGGCAGCCACGCGCCGATGGCCCCAGATCCTGACTGATGCGCAGCACCGGACCCTCTGGCAGAACGCGCACATTCATGTCGCACGGTCCTGCCGTACCATAGGCGGGGTTCACGGTGTTGATCTGGACGGTGCCACAGCACCGAAGGCCAGCGGCCTCCAGCTCCGCTGCCAGCGATGCGAGGATCAGATCCATATCGCCGCGCCCCGGCGCCATCGTGTAGGCAATGTTCATCTGTCATCTCCTCAGGCATGGCAAAGGGTTGGAATTCCACCCGCCCCGTCGAAATCCCGTCCTTGGTCATACCAAGTTCGGCCTGCGCCGCCAATGCCGCCAGTTGCCGCGCCAGCGCTTCGGGATCGTCGGCGCCACGGGCGGTTCTCACACGCAAGGCCACGCACAGAGACGGGCGCCCCATTGCCGTCTCAAGGCGCGTGACCTGCAGGGCTGGCGCCGGTGCCCCGCCCGTTGACAGCCTCCGATCCCGGCGGCATGACCCTCCGGGGATCTTTTTTCGCCGACACAGGAACATCAGGACCAGACGATGCGCGACCTTCCGGAACAGATTGAAGGCTACGGCGCCGTGCGCGCCCATGACGACGGCACAGGCCCGGCCCCGTGCCGGTCCAAGCTGCTCGCTGATCTCGATGCCGCCATCGCCGCCTGCGAGCTGTCCGACGGCGCGACCGTGTCGTTCCACCACCATCTTCGCAACGGCGACGCGGTGCTGAACATGGTGCTCGATCGTCTGGCGGCGCGTGGTCTCAAGAACCTGCATGTCGCCGCGACCTCGATTTTCCCGGTCCATGCTCCGCTGGTGGGGCATATCCGCGCCGGCACCGTCACGCGCCTGTCCGCCAGCTTCATTTCCGGCCCCGTGGGCGAGGCGATCAGCCATGGCCTCGTGCCGCATCCCGTGGTGCTGCGCACCCATGGCGGGCGGGCGCGGGCGCTCGACATGGGCGAATTGCAGGTCGATGCGGCCTTCGTGGCCGCCCCTGCCGCCGACGAGATGGGCAATCTCTCGGGCCGCGTCGGCCCGACCGCCTGCGGCACGCTCGGCTATCCGCTCACCGATGTCGAGGTAGCCCGCCGCGTGATCGCCGTGACCGATACGCTGGTGCCCTTCCCCGCCCCTGCCATAGACATCCCGCAAGGCAAGGTGCATCACGTCGTGGCCGTGGACCGGATCGGCGACCCGACGGGGATCGCCTCGGGCACCACGACCCCCGCAACCGACCCCGTCAGCACCCGCATCGGAGACACCGCCGCAGCCGTGATCGCCGCCAGTGGCCTCTTGGCCGATGGCTTCTCGTTCCAGACCGGCGCGGGCGGCATCTCGCTCTGCACCGCCGCCGCCGTGGGACGCCTGATGACGGATCAAGGCGTCACCGGCAGTTTCTGCGCCGGCGGCATCACCGGATTTCACGTCGACATGCTGAATGCAGGCCTCTTCCGGGCGCTGATGGATGTGCAATGCTTCGATCTCGCGGCGGTGCGCTCGTACCAATCCGATCCCCGTCACCAGATGATGAGCGCGGCCACCTATGCCGCCCCCCATATCGGCGGGGCCGTGGTGGACAGGGTGGATGCCGTGGTTCTGGGCGCCGCCGAGGTGGACCTTGCCTTCAACGTCAACGTGACCACCAAGGCGGGCGGCATCGTGATCGGCGGCTCCGGCGGGCATGCCGACACCGCCGCGGGCGCGCGCCTGACCATCTTGACGACGCGCCTGACCGCTGCGGGCTTTCCCAAGATCGTGCCGCATGTGGGCACCCTGACCACACCCGGCGCAACGGTTGACGTGGTGGTCACCGATCATGGCATCGCGGTCAACCCGCTGCGCCCCGCGCTGACCGAGCGGTTGCACGCCGCCGGGCTTGCGCTCTGCGGCATCGAGACCCTCTGCGATCAGGCCGCCCGCCTTGCCACGCGCCCCGCACCGCCCAACCCCTCGGGGCGTATCGTGGCGGTGTCGGAATATCGGGACGGCAGCGTGACCGACGTGATCCGCCAGATCGAGGATGGCCATACAAACGCCTGACCCGCAGCGCGCCGCATCATTGCCTTGGACCCGCACCGCGCTAAGCCCATGAGCAAGACGCAAGGAGCCCTTATGCCTCGCCCTCACCCCGCCGCCTTCGCCATACCCGGAGACCTGTCCAGTCCCACGGGCGGCTATCACTATGACCGCCGCCTTTTGTGCGCCCTGCGCGACGCGGGCCGCGAGGTGGCCCATATCCGCCTGCCCGACGGCTTCCCCCACCCGTCCGAGGCGCAGATGTCCGAAGCCTGCGACCAACTGGCCAAGGTTCCCTGCGACCACATCCTGATCGTCGATGGTCTGGCCTTCGGCGCGCTGCCCACAGAGGCGCTTGACCACATCACCGCGCCGATCGTGGCGCTTGTCCATCACCCGCTCGCCCATGAAAGCGGCCTGCCCCACCCCGAGGCCGCGCGCCTTCGGGCGCTGGAAAAGGCCAACCTCACCCGCGCCGCGCATATCCTCGTGCCAAGCCCTCATATAAGGGATGTCTTGCTGGCCGATTACGCCGTTGATCCAGGCCGCATCACGGTGATCCGCCCCGGTCGGCCCGATCTCTCGCCGCAGCCGGTGCCAGCACCCGCCACACCCGATCCCGATGCGCCGCCCTTGATCCTCTCGGTCGGCCTTCTGCATCCCCGCAAGGGCCATGACATCCTGATCGACGCGCTGTCGCGGATCGCTGATCAAGCGTGGCGCGCGGTGATCGTCGGTGCGCCATGGGCACCGGGACATGCCGACGCCCTGATCCAGCAGATCGACCGCGCGGGCCTGTCGGGCCGTGTGCATCTCGCCGGCCGGGTGGAGCGTGCCACGCTCGACCGTCTTTATACCGAGGCCTACGCCTTCGCGCTGGCCACCCGCTACGAAGGCTACGGCATCGTGTTCGACGAGGCTCTGATCCACGGAGTGCCCATCGTCTCGACCACGGCAGGCGCGGTGCCCGGCACGGTGCCCGCCGCCGCTGGCACTCTGATCGCCCCCGAGGATGCCAAGGGCTTTGCCGCCGCCCTCAGCGCCCTTCTGCAGGACAGAACCCTGCATGCAGCCCAATCCGCCGCAGCACTCAAGGCCGGTGCGGCCCTTCCCCTCTGGTCCGACGCCGCAGACCTTGTGGGCACGATCCTCGACCAGATCGCAGGTCACGGCACATGAGCGCCGCTGACCTCTCGCTCGCCGTGACCCTTGCGCAGCAGGCGGGCGACATTCTCTTGCGCCACTGGCAGACCCGCGACAGCCTCGCCATCAGCACCAAACGCGCGGGCGACTTCATGTCCCGCGCCGATCTCGATGCCGAAACCTTTCTGCGTGACGCATTGCGCGCCGCCCGCCCCTCCGACGGCTGGCTGGGCGAGGAAACCGGTGCGGACGGAAACTCCGAGCGTGTCTGGATCGTCGATCCGCTGGACGGCACCACCAACTTCCTGCGCGGCATCCCGCATTGGGCCGTCTCCATCGCCCTGCGCGAGGCGGGCAGGCTCACCCTCGGCGTGATCCACGACCCGATCAAATCCGAGACCTTCGCCGCGCGATGCGGCGCCCCGGCTACCCTGAACGGCCAACCGATCCGTACCGCCCGGACCCAAACCCTCGAGCCTGCCCTTTTCGGTACAGGCATTCCTTTCGGCGGCATGGCCCATATCGACGATCACGCCGCCGATATCGCGCGGCTGATGCCGCTCTGCGCGGGTGTGCGCCGGATGGGGGCCGCTTCGCTTGATCTGGCATATGTCGCCGCAGGGCGGCTCGATGGCTTCTGGGAACGCCGCCTGCAGCCTTGGGACATTGCCGCAGGCCTCGTGATCTTGCAACAATCGGGCGCACGGACCGAAGGCTGGCACAGCACCGAAAACCCTCAGGATAGCGGCACGGTCATCGCCGCAGCACCCGCCCTGTTCGACGCCTTCGCCCGCGTCCTTCGCGCGGGCTGAACCACGCGGATCACACGCCATCACTCCGACAGGCGCGCAAACAGATCACCCGAGCTCGCATCCCCCCGCAACCCGTCCAGCCATTCCCTCGCCGCCGCCGCATCGCGCCAGTCCGGCCACAAGAAGCCGCCCGTCTCACCCTGCACCGGGTTGAACCAGTAATCCCCCAGCTCCGTCAACCGATCGATCACCGCATGGGTCAGATGCGGAAATCCCGGCAGAAACTCGACCGAGATGAGCGGCACCGGCTGCGACAGCCCCGCCAGAACGTCAATCTCGAACCCCTCGACATCGATCTTGATGTAACGCGGCACGCCATATCCCGCGATCAGCCCGTCCAGCGTGACCATCCGCACGCGCTGCCTGCGATCCCATTGCACATGGCCGAAACCGGGCGCGTCCCGCGCGCCCTCGACGAAATCGCGGCGCAAGGACGACACGGTGGGATGACGGGACGACACCGCCATCTCGGCCTCGGTCTCAACGGCGCCCGCCGCTGCCTCGATCAGGGTGATGTCGCGCGGCAATGTGAGGCGCAGAAACCCTGCAAACGGATGTTGCGGCTCCAATGCCAAGACCCGCGCGCCCGCCGCCCGCATCGCCCGTGCCCTCGTGCCCACATGCGCGCCCACATCGATCACCAGATCGCCGGGCTCCAGAAGACCGTGATAGAACCGCCGCCAGGCCCGCCTCGACACGGGATTGTGATAGATCACCAGCGATCGAAGAAACCCCATCCAAAGCGCCATTGCCCCGCCTTTCCGCAGTCTGATAACATCCAGATAGCGCGCCTTCGCGGCTGTCCAGCGCCCCGATCGGCAAAGCTTTGCACATTTTTCGCAAGCCACTTGTCTTGGGCTGTGGTGGCCTACCTAATCATGGACAGGACACGGATATCGGACCCGCGACAATGCACAGTCGACCCACCAGCGCTCAGCGCCGCCAGTCCGCCCGCTTCGCGGGTCGCAGTCGCGTGTCCGGGGCATCCGTCCTGATCCCGCAGGTTCCGGCATGACCGCAACCGCGCTGTGGTGTATCGCACCCCACACGGTCGATCTGCGACCGGCCCAACTGGGCGAGGGGATCGGCGTCGAGACGCTGTTCACCGCGATCAGCCGCGGCACCGAACGTCTTGTTTTCGAAGGCCGCGTGCCCACAAGCGAGGCGCAGACCATGCGCGCCCCCGCTCAGGAAGGCGCCTTCCCCTTTCCGGTCAAATACGGCTATTGCGCCGTTGGACGCGTGTCCGATGGCGATCTGCGCGGGCGCGCCGTCTTTGCCCTGCATCCGCACCAGACCCGCTTTCGCATGGACCGCGCGATGCTGACCCCCCTGCCCGAAGACCTTCCCCCCGAACGTGCCGTGCTGGGGGCCAATATGGAAACCGCGTTGAATATCCTGTGGGACAGCGGCGCTGCGGCGGGCGACAGGATCGCCGTGATCGGCGCGGGCGTCGTGGGCGCTCTTACCGGATATCTCGCCTCCCGCCTGCCCGGCGCCGATGTCACCCTGATCGACACCGCCCCCGGTCGCGCCGCTCTGGCTGACGCGCTCGGCTGCGCCTTTGCCGCACCGGACATGGCCCCCGAAGGCTGCGACGTGGTCATCCATGCCACCGCCAGCGCCGCGGGCCTTGCCACCGCGATCGACTGCGCCGGCGCGGGCGCCACCATCGTCGAGGCAAGCTGGCATGGCGAGGGGTCCACGCCCGTTCCACTTGGCGGCGCCTTCCACAGCCGCCGCCTGCGCCTTGTCAGCAGTCAGGTGGGACACTTGCCCCCGGCCCGCACCCCGCGCTGGACCCATGCACGCCGCATGGCCAAGGCGCTGGATCTGCTGCGCGATCCGGCGCTCGATGCGCTGATCTCGGGCGAAACCCCGTTCGAGGATCTGCCCGCGCACTACGCCCGGATCCTCACCGATCCCGACACGCTGTGTCACCGCATCCGCTACACAACACCCACCTGAGGAGAGCCAATGTTCGCCGTCGAAGTCCGTGACCATATCATGATCGCCCATTCCCTGCCCTCGCCCGTCTTCGGCCCGGCCCAGGGCATGCACGGCGCAACCTTCACTGTCGACGCAGCCTTTTATACGGCCGATATCGACGCGCACGGGCTGGTCGTGGATATCGGCCTCGCGACCGAGGCGCTGACCGATACACTGGCGCCGCTTCGCTACAAGAACCTTGACGAAATCCCTGAATTCGCAGGCAAATTCACGACAACCGAATTCCTGTGCAAACATATCTTCGACCGCATGGCCGAGGCGGTCCGCGACGGGCGCCTCAAGGATGACGGGCGCGTGCGCAAGCTGCGCATCCAGCTGCACGAAAGCCATGTCGCCCGCGCCTGGTACGAGGGTGACATCTGACATGGCCTTCACCGCCGACTGGCTGGCCCTTCGCGAACCCGCCGACCATGCCGCGCGGGATGGCGCTCTGCTGCGCCGCGCAGCGCAGTCGGCGGGGGCCGCGCCGGTCATTCTGGATCTCGGCTGCGGCACCGGCTCGACCGTGCGCGCGATGGCGCCGCATCTGCCGGCGGGCACAACTTGGCGGCTGGTGGACAATGACCCCGCCTTGCTGGCACTGGCCGCCAAGGCCGCAGGCCCCGAGACAAGAACATATTCCCTCGATCTGGCCGATCCCGGCGCGCTGCCTCTCGACGGGGTGACGCTCGTGACCGCCTCGGCGCTGCTTGACCTCATGCCGCGCGACTGGGTCGCGGCGCTGGCCGCGCGGCTCACGGTGCCGTTTTATGCCGCGCTCTCATATGACGGGCATATGTCCTGGGATCCCGCCGATCCCCTGGATGCGCCTGTCACCGAAGCCTTCAACCACCACCAGCTTGGCGACAAGGGGATTGGCCCCGCCCTTGGCCCCGGCGCCGTCACCGCAAGCGCAGCCGTCTTCGACGCGGCGGGCTTTGACGTGGCGCAGGCCGACAGCCCTTGGGTCCTTGGCCCCGACACCGCGGCACTTCATGCCAGCCTGCTCGAGGGCATCGCCACCGCTGCCGCCGAAACCGGCTTGGCCGAGGCTCTGGACTGGGGCCAAAGACGCCGCGACCGCGTCGTGCAGACAATCTGCACCATCGGGCACGGCGACATTCTGGCCCTGCCCCGCTCACTCTCCACGGAGACCACCCATGCAGCCGATTGATGTCAATTCCCGCGTCTGGGACCGGCTTCTGGCCGTGCGTCAGGGCTTATCCTGCACCTGTTGCGGCCGTTGGAGCCAAAACGAAAACGCCGCCCTGGCACTCTACGGCCCTCTGGCGCGGCGCGACCTCGGACCGATCACCGTGGCCCAGATCGGCCAGTCTCTGGACGGGCGCATCGCCACCGTCACGGGCGACGCGCGCGACGTCTCCGGCCCCGACGGGCTGGCGCATCTGCACCGGATGCGGGCGCTGGTCGATGGCGTGGTCATCGGCGTGCGCACCGCGCTGCATGACAGCCCTCGCCTGACCGTTCGGCTGTGCAAGGGTCCGAACCCGGCACGCATCGTCATCGACCCGCGCGGACGCCTGCCCGATGACGCCCCCCTGCTGCGCGCCGACGGCACCCGCCGGATCGTCATTCAGGCCGTGGACCGTCCCCGCCCCGCCGGGGTCGAGGTGATCCGCCTGAACGACCGCGAAAGCCTGCTCGACCCGGCTCAGATCCTCTCGGCGCTGCGGGCCAAGGGCCTCTCGACCCTGATGATCGAAGGGGGTGGGATCACCATCTCGCGCTTTCTCGAAGCGCGGCGTCTCACCCGGTTGCAAGTGGCCGTGGCCCCGCTTCTGATCGGCGCCGGGCCTCAGGGGCTGACCATGCCCTCGCCCACCGAGAAACTCTCGGACGCAATCCGCCCGCAGACCCGCGCCTTTTCGCTGGGATCGGATGTGGTGTTCGATTGCGCCCTCGATGACACCGCACTGGCCGCAGGCGTGCCGCTGCATGCGCGACCCGCCCGGCTCGCGCGGCCCTGATCAACCCGGCATCACCGGCGCGCGGCGCCGCTTGAGCACGATCGCAACCCCCGGCAGCACCGAAACCAGCAACATCAGGCCAAAGGCGACACTGGCGGCCAGCCCGCCCGCCGCCGAGGCACCGGCCACCGGAAACAGCACCGCCGCCGCCCCCTCTCGCAGCCCCCAGCCGCCGATCGTCAGCGGCACCAGCATCATCAGCAGGATCAGCGGCACGAAGGCCGCCACGGCGGCCACCGACAGGGGATGCCCCACCGCCTGCGCACAAAAGCCGAACGCCGCCAGATTGCAGATCGTGGTCGCAAGGCTGAGCGCGATCTGCGGGCCGATCACCCCCGGCGCGAAAAGGCACCGCACCATCCCCTGCCAGACCGGCGCCACCGCGCGCCCGATCCGGCCCCGCATACGGGCCAGCACCGCGCCACACACCGGTAAAGCCAGCCCGCAGGCCAAGCCCAGCACCACGGGCCAGATCAGCCAGTCGGGCCAGACAACGCCCCCCGGCACCGCGACCGTCAGCCCGAACGCCAGCGCCGTGACCGCGAAAAGCCCCATCTGCCCCGCAAGACGCTCGAACACCACCGCCTGACCGGATGCCAGCAACCCCGCCTGCCCCCGCGCGCGGATCGCGCGGCCCGCATCCCCGATCACGCCCCCGGGCAGCGATTGGTTCACCACTTGCGACAGATAATATTCCCGCACCGCCTCGGCGATGCTCAGATGGATGCCCAAGGGCGCCGCCGTCACCCGCCAGCGCAGCGCCGAAAGCACCGTCTGCAGGCTCAGCGCAACAAGTGCAGCGGCCAGCCAGCGCATATCCGCCCCCGCCAGACTGCGCGCCGCCTCCTCTCCGCCAGCGACCCGCCACAACAAGACCAGCAGCCCCACCGCCAGCACCCCTTGCCCCGCGCGGATCGCCACCCCCCGGATGCCTCTGCGCATCACTGCGTGACCCGGACTGAACCGGCCTCTCGCGCGACCGGGCTCGAATAGGCCTCGATCAGCAGGTCGCGCATCTCCTGCATCCCGCGGATCGGCCTGTCCGGGTCGGGGATCAGACCCTCGCTCCAGCCCCAGCTCTCGATCCGCGCCACCAGATGCGGCGGCCCGATCACATGCACCGGCACCTCCGCGCGCGTATCCAGCGCCACGAAATCCGCCGCCTGATGATCCCCCAGCACGATCATCAGCGGCGGGGTGCCCGCATGCCGCTCGGCATAGGCGAAGACCACCGACAGCGCATAATCCACCGCATCGCGATACTGCTCGCGCACCCGGTCCCGATCGCGCCAGACCTCTTCCGGCGTGGGACCGGACGTCGCCATCTCGTTGAACACCTGCCCATCGCCGATGCTGTCCCAGTCCACCAGTTCCGGCACCGGCACCCATGGCGCATGCGACGAGCCAAGCGCCATCTGCACAAAGGACGGCCCATCCGCCTGCCCGTTGCGCACCAGCCGGTCCAGCGCCGCAAAGGTGAATTGATCGGGCATCGTCACCCAGTTGAACGGCGCGCCCTGATATCCCAGATCCGCCGCCGCCAGCACCGTGTCAAAGCCCATCACCGCCGATTCCGGCCAGTCGAGCGTGATCTGCGGCATCACCGCCGCCGTGTGAAACCCCGACCGTGCCGCGATATGAAACAGCGTCTCGCGCCCCGAGGCCAGCACCGCGCCATAGCGCGTCTGATCATTGACCAGAAGACCATTGGCAAAAGTCGCATGCGACAGCCAGCTTTGCCCGCCGCGCGTCGGCGCGCGCACCAGCCCCGACACCATCGACAGCCCCAGATCGCGCAGCACCGCCTCGTTGCGCTCCAGCGTCTCGCGATGCAGGCCCGCATAAAAGGGCGTGTCCAGACTGGTGCGGCCATAGCTTTCGACGAACACCACCAGCACATCGCGGTCGATCCCGTCCAGCAGGCCAGTCGCCCCGGCAAAGGGATCTTGCCGCGCCGCGATGCGAAACGCCCTGAGATCGCGCAGCGTGTCGCCCACCATGACCACCCGCTCGACACCCACGCGCGCGGTGAAGGCCGCACCGGGCGGGCTTACCCCAAGGCTCCAGCGGCCCATGGTCTGCCCGATCTCGGCCACCGCCACCACCGCCGACAGCACCGCCCCCGTGCCCGCGATCCATGCGGTGACCTTTGGTGCGGCAAGCGCCGCCCAAACCCCCGTCGCCCACCAGATCGCCCAACCGATCCCGATTGCCGCCGCAACAGCCGCCAGACCGACCAGAGCCGCGGGCACCACGCCGATGGATCCCGCCAGCAAACGCAAGCCCGCCTCGATCAGCATGACATCCGCCACCGGGTTGAACCCCCGCGCCAGCGCCGTGAACATCGCGAAATCAGCTGTCTTGAGGATAACCAGAATCGTCAGCGCCGCGCTCAGCACGATCCGCAGCACAAGCACAGCCCGCCCTCTCAGGGCCACAAGCCCAAGCAGCAGGGCCGGCAATTCCAGCGGCACCAGCACCAGCGCCCGCCAGGTCATCGCCGCCGGATGATTGGGCTGGATCAGCACCAGATGCAGCACCAGCGCCGCCACCAGCAGCCGGATCAGCCCGCCACGGCCCGGCACGCTCAAGCGCGCCTCCTCCATAACCACAGGATGTCGCGTCCGAAGGACCAGCACAGCGCCGCCGCCGCTACCGCGATCGCCGCATTGGCCAGCGGCACCGGCAGACCCGGCACCTGCAGGCCGATCAGAACCCCGATCTGGATCACGCAGACCCATTTGCGCCCGATCCGGTCAGGCAACGGCGCGCCCAGCCACGGCAAAACCCGGCCCGCGGCGGCAAAGACATAGCGCGGCATCCCAAGCGCAAGCACCGCCGCCCCGGCACTTCCCGCCGCAAAGGCGCTCACCGCCAGCACCAGCCCCAGCCCCGCATCCACCTCCATGTCGAAGCGCGCGCCGAAGTGCGACACCAGATGCTGCCGCCGCGCAAGCCAGCCATCCACCCCGTCAAGCGCCAGCGCAACCGCCGCCACCATAAGGACACCCCATTGCGCCCCGCTTCCCGACACAAGCGGCGCAACCAGCGCCGAGGTCAGCGCGAGGCGCAACAGCGTCACCAGATTGCACAGGCCCAGCGCGCGATGCGGATAGCTGCGCGCCATCACCCACCCCACCAGCACAACCGCCGCGACATAGACGCCGAGGGCCGCGCCCACCGGCAGCCACCCTTGCGCCTTCAGCCCGAATCCAAGCCCCACGACCACCACAGCCCCCAGACCAGCCGCCGCCGCGAACCGCCGAAGCGGAACCAGCCGGCCACCCGGGTCGGGCGCATGGGGCACAGGCCGTGCCATATCGGGATAGGCGATGCTCATTCCTCTTAGTTTAGCGCAGCGCGGCCACGGTCAAGCCCTCCCTTGCATGCCCGGACCTTGCTGCGCGCCCATCCGCTCAAGCACTTGAACCCGCCCCTCTCGACGCTACCTGAAGGCGAAACGAGGCCCCGCATCATGGATCACACAGCACCGCATTACACGACGTTCGCCCGGCTCCTGCACTGGATCATGGCCGTGCTGGTGCTCGCGATGATCGCCGCGGGCTTTTTGATGGTGCAGGACGGGCTTGGCCGCTCGCTCCAGAACGCGCTCTTCATCTTTCACAAGAATGTCGGTGTTCTGGTGCTGCTCCTGATGGTCCTGCGCATCGCCTATCGCCTGATCCAGCCGCCGCCACCCCTGCCCGCGGATCTGCCCTCCTGGCAGGCTCGCGCCGCCGGCGCGAGCCATCTGGCGCTTTATATCCTGCTCGTGGTGATGCCCGTTGCGGGCTATGTCCGGGTCAAGTCCGGTGGCTTCCCGATCGAGGCTCTGGATGCACTTGGCGTCCCCTCGCTCGTGCCGCGCTCCGAGGGGCTGGCCGATCTTGCGAAGGCCGTTCACCATTGTGGCGCATTTGTGATCGCCGGGATCGTGCTTGTGCATGTTTCCGCCGCTTTCTACCACGGAATGCTACGTCGCGACGGCGTCTTTTCGCGCATGTGGCCACCCGTGATCCGTTCCGCGAAATAGCCTCTTGTCGGGCCGAAAGCGCACCATATGTGTTGGCGCTAACTGACCCTGGAATCAACGACATCAGCCCTTTTTTCAACGGATGAAATCCCACTGCCATGGCCCTATCCGAACATCTTCTTCGACCGGCGGGAACGCCGGCCGCTTCATGGCTCCCCTCGCCCGGCGCGGGCACGGCATTTGCCGCGCTCACACTGGCCCTCGCAACGCTCATCACCGGGGCCTTCGCCCTGTCGATCAGCCATTGGTCACCGCTTGCCATAGCCGCGCTGGCGCTGCTCGCGCTCAACGCGGCCTGGGTCTCGGGGGGGGCGGCCACCGCCCTGATCGGGCTTCTGGCACCCGCCCGGCCCATGCCTTCCGCCCCCGATCACTGGACCCCGTCCAGCCGCACCGCGATCCTCGTGCTCCTGTGCAAGGAAGACCCCGACGCTCTGGCGGCCTATCTGCGTGATCTCGGCGCCCGCCTGCAGCGGTGCGGGCTCGATCGGGCGACAGCCATTTTCGTGCTGTCGGACACTTCGGGCGAGGCGCTTGTCGCCCGCGAAGAGGCCGCGATGCGCGCTCTCATAGCCGACGGCACGGTCACCTATCGCCGCCGCGCGCTCAATACCGGGCGCAAACCCGGCAATATCGCCGACTGGCTGGACGCTCAGGGCGCAGGCTTCGACCATATGCTGATCCTCGACGCCGACAGCCGCATGTCCTGCACGCGCATCCGCCGCCTCATTCACCAGATCGAGACGCGCCCCCGCACCGGCCTCATTCAGGCCGGCATGGCCCTGATCCCGGCGCAAAGCCGCTTCGGCCAGCTTCAGCGCAACGCCGTGCGCCTGATGTCGGCCAATTTCGGGCGTGGCATGGCGGCATGGACAGGCCGTAACGGCAATTACTGGGGACATAACGCGATCATCCGCATCGCCGCCTTCCGCAATGCCGCGCGCCTGCCCCATCTGCCGGGCCGCGCCCCCTTCGGTGGTCCCCTGCTCAGCCATGATTTCATCGAAGCCGCCTTCCTGCGCCGGGATGGCTGGTCGGTCGAGCTTGACCCCGATCTGACCGGCAGCGCCGAGGATGCCCCCCAGACCCTCGACGCCTTCCACCGCCGTGACCGCCGCTGGTGTCAGGGCAACCTGCAGCATCTCCTCATGCTCACCGCCCCCGGATTGCACCCGGTCAGCCGGTTTCACCTCGCCTCGGGCGTGGTCAGCTATCTCGCCGCGCCGATCTGGCTGCTGCTGGTGATCCTGATGGCCTCGGGCGCGGTGCCGGTGTCCAGCGCCCTGCCCTTCGCGCTCATTGCCGCCGTGCTGCTCCTGCCCAAGCTCTGCGCTCTTGTCGGCAGGATCGCGCGGGATCGCACCGCGCGCCGCCGATGGATCAGCCTGCGCGCCTGGACCGCCGAACTGATCCTCTCGAGCCTCGTCGCCCCGATCATGATGATCCGTCAGACAGGGTCGGTGCTCTCGGTGGTCTCGGGCCGTGACTGCGGCTGGAAATCCGCGCGCGCGCCTCGTTGGCAGCCCCCGCGCGGCCTGCCCGAAAGCAGCGCGGGCCTTGCCATCGCAGCCCTGGCCTCGGTCTCCGAGGCGGGCGCGACGCTCTGGCTTTTGCCGCTGATCCTGCCGCTTCTGGCCGCCCCCCTGCTTGTGCGCCTGCTGGACGCGCCCGCCCGATGAAGCGCCGCGCCTTTCTCGCCGGGGCCTCGGCCCTGCTGGCCGCCCCCCGCACCCTGTCGGCCGGCACAGCCGTGCCCGCCGATCTTCTCGGATTGGCGCGCAGCATGGCCCGCCAGGCCTACAGGCCCAATGAAACACCCCTGCCGCCGCCCTTCGCCGGGCTGGACTATGACGCCTATCGCGGCATCCGCCCCCTTGCGGGGCGGGCCGCGCAACTGCCGGTCGGTCCGGGCTACAGCGTGGACCTCCTGCCGCCGGGGCTCTATTTTCCCGATCCCGTGCAGATCGAACTGCCCCATCCGGATGGTGTGCACGAGGTGCCCTTCTCGCCCGATCTCTTCAGTTTCGAGCCGCGCTATTTCGGCGACATCCCCGACACCGCCCCCGGCGCGGGTTTCTCGGGCCTGCGTCTGCGCCACCCGCTCAACAGCCCCGACGTGCTGGACGAGGTGATGGTCCTGCAGGGCGCCAGCTATTTCCGCGCCATCGGTCAGGCCATGGCCTATGGCCTCTCGGCGCGCGCCGTGGCGCTTGGCACCGGCGGCCCCACGCCCGAGGAATTTCCCCGCTTTACCCATCTGCGCCTGCACCCGCCCCAGGACGGCAAGATCAGGCTGGAAGGCGTGATCGACAGCCCGTCGCTTGCCGGTCACATCGACATGACCCTGCATCCCGGCACGGACACGCGCATGCAGATCGCGACCACCCTTCTGCCCCGCCGCGAGATCGCGGATATCGGCGTCGCTCCCCTGACCTCGATGTATCTCAAGGGACCGATGCGCGCGGCGGTGTCCGACGATTTCCGCCCCCGCGTGCATGACAGCGACGTGCTGGCGATCACCAATGGCGCGGGCGAACATCTGTGGCGCCCCATCGCCAATCCCGCCACCCTGCAAGCGTCGGCCTTCGTCGATAACGGCCCCTCGGCCTTCGGTCTGTTCCAGATCCCCCGCCGCTATGCCGATTACGAGGATACCGAGGCCCGTTACCACGACCGCCCCTCTGCCATGGTGCGCCCCACCGGCAATTGGGGGCGCGGCGCCGTGGTACTGGTGGAGATTCCCACCGACACCGAATTCATGGACAATATCGTGGCCTTCTGGCGCCCCGAGGCGCCGCTCCAGCCCGGCAGCGAACACAGCTTCCGCTACAGCCTTGACTGGACGCTCGGCCTCCCCGATCAGACACCGCCGATGCGCATCCTGCAAAGCCGGTCTGGCCGCGAACACGACCAACCCGGCACGCGGCGTTTCGTGATCGACCTCTCCGGCGCCCCCGACGGGCTCAGCCCAGATATCTCGGTCAACGGCCCCGCCGAGATCCGCGGCATCGGCGCCTTCGCCCTGCCTGAGGGGCTTGGCACCCGCGTCACCTTCCTCCTGACCCCCAAGGACACCAGCGCGCTTGAGCTGCGCATGGTGATGCGCGACGACGCCTCGGGCCAGCCGGCAAGCCCCATCTGGCTGCACCGCTGGACCCCGGCCCGTGACGGAGGGGTGTGACGGCGGGGTGTGACCCGGCAGATCACCGGCGCCCTGCGGCTTGGACATCCGCCTTCGCACAGCAATCCGGCGTGACACCCGGCGGCGACGCATTCGGCGCCGGTATCGGCAAGGTCGTCCAGCACGGCACCGCATCGCCGACACAGGCGAACCGCATGACGATTGCAGGCCATCCCACCTTCCGATCCCGCACGCCGAAATTAATGCAAAGCAAAAACAATGGCTTGCAATCCATAGTTGATACAATTCATCAACAACACATCCAGCGTTGATCGAAACAAACTCTTGGGGCAAACTCAACGGACGTTTGCCACGGGCCCTCTGCGACACTCTGGCCCGCACCACTTCGGGACGAACCGGCGACAGGGTCAATATCCTGTTACATTCGCTCGCTACGCCCGGCTGACAGATGTACTCAAAGGGGGAACCCATGAAACTCACGACGACGCTGACCGCACTTCTCGCCTTGACCGTGGCGCTGCCCGCGCAGGCCGAATTCAAACTGGGCGACCGCTACACCGACGCAGATGGCGACATGATCGCCGACATTCCCGCCGATGCGTCCGAGTGGATCGATCCCGACACGCTGATCTTCGCCTACACGCCCGTCGAAGACCCGGCCGTCTATGCCGAAGTCTGGCAGGGATTTCTTGACCACATGTCCGAGGTGACCGGCAAGCGGGTGCAGTTCTTCCCCGTGCAGTCGAACGCCGCCCAGATCGAAGCGATGCGCGCGGGCCGCCTGCATGTCGCAGGCTTCAACACCGGCTCCAACCCTCTTGCCGTGGCCTGCGCGGGCTTCCGCCCCTTCGCGATGATGGCCGCCGCCGATGGCTCGTTCGGCTATGAGATGGAAATCATCACCTACCCCGATTCGGGCGTCACGCAGGTCGAGGATCTCAAGGGCAAGCAACTGGCCTTCACCTCGGAAACCTCCAACTCGGGCTTCAAGGCCCCGTCCGCGATCCTCAAGGCCGAATTCGGCATGGTCGCCGGCACGGATTTCGAAGCCGTCTTCTCGGGCGCGCATGACAATTCGATCCTCGGCGTCGCCAACAAGGACTATATCGCCGCCTCGATCGCCAACTCGGTCAAGGCCCGCATGCTCGACCGTCAGGTGGTTTCCGACGATCAGCTGGTCACGATCTACACCTCGCAGACCTTCCCGACCACCGGCTACGGCACCGTCTACAACCTCGCCCCCGAGCTGCAGGACAAGATCCGCGAGGCGTTCTTCAGCTACGAGTGGGAAGGCACCGCCCTGGCCGAGGAATTCGGCCGCAACGGCGAGGACCAGTTCATCGAGATCACCTTCAAGGACGAATGGTCGGTGATCCGCACCATCGACGAGGCCAACGACGTCGTCTACGAATGTAACTGACCCAGTCCACGCTATTGTTCCCTGCGGGCGGTCCCTGACCGCCCGCATGTCTTGTCGAAAGGGCCACCCATGCTGCATCTCGAACAACTGTCCAAGACCTACAAGACAGGTGAGACCGCACTCCACGACGTGACCCTTGATGTGCCCAAAGGTCAGATCCTCGGGCTCATCGGCCCCTCCGGCGCTGGCAAATCTACGCTGATCCGCTGCATCAACCGCCTGGTCGAACCCAGTTCGGGCAAGGTGCTTCTGGGCGATGTCGATCTGGCCAAATTGGGCAAGGCCGATCTGCGCCGGCAACGCCGCCGGATCGGGATGATCTTTCAGGAATACGCCCTCGTCGAACGCCTGACCGTGATGGAAAACGTGCTCTCGGGGCGCTTGGGCTATGTGCCCTTCTGGCGCAGCTTCCTGCGCAAATATCCCCCCGCCGACATTCAGCGCGCTTACGCCCTGCTGGATCGTGTGGGGCTTATCGACCATGCCGACAAGCGCGCCGACGCCCTTTCGGGTGGCCAGCGTCAACGCGTCGGCATCGCCCGTGCGCTTGCACAGGATCCCGAATTGCTGCTGGTGGACGAACCCACCGCCAGCCTCGATCCCAAGACCAGCCGCCAGATCATGCGCCTTCTCACCGAGATTTGCACCGAACGCGGCCTGCCCGCCATCGTCAACATCCATGACGTGCCGCTGGCCCAGCAATTCATGCAGCGCATCGTCGGCCTGCGCGCGGGGCGCGTTGTGTTCGACGGCGCTCCCGACGCCTTGACCGAAGCCGCCCTGACCCAGATCTACGGCGAGGAAGACTGGAACGCCATGCGCGCCGGCGACGCCGAACAGGCCGCCGCCGAAGCAGACGCCCGCGACCGCATCGCGGCGCTTGCCAAATGACCGCCCCCTCCTATCCCACCACGTGGCGCCGCCCTCCGCAGATCGTCAAGGATCGGCGCTGGCGGCTGGCGCTCCAGATCGGCATCCTCGTCTATCTGGTGCTCGCCATCGGCTCGGTCGAGGTGAACTGGGCGCGCGTCTATGACGGGCTGGAACGCGGCCAGCGCTTCATCATGGGCTTCCTGCAACCCGATTTCTCCAGCCGCTGGCGCGACATCAGCCAGGGCCTCGTCGAAAGCCTGACGATGACGCTCACCTCCACGGTAGTGGGCGTGGCGATATCGGTGCCCATCGGCATCGGCGCCGCGCGCAACCTGGCGCCGCGCTGGATCTATTACATCTGCCGCAGCATCATCGCCGTCAGCCGCGCCCTGCAGGAAATCATCATCGCGATCTTCTTCGTGGCAATGTTCGGCTTCGGCCCCTTCGCGGGTTTCCTGACCCTCAGCTTCGCCACCATCGGCTTCATCGCCAAGCTCTTGGCCGACGATATCGAGGAAATCAACGAATCCCAGGCCGAGGCGATCCGCTCCACCGGCGCCTCGTGGTGGCAGGTGGTCAACTACGCCATCCAGCCACAGGTCATGCCCCGCCTGATCGGCCTGTCGCTCTACCGGCTCGACATCAATTTCCGCGAAAGCGCGGTGATCGGCATCGTCGGCGCGGGCGGCATCGGTGCCACGCTGAACACCGCCATCGACCGCTATGAATATGACAGCGCCGGCGCGGTGCTGCTCATCATCATCGCCATCGTGATGGTCGCGGAATACGGCTCCAGCTATCTGCGAAAGTTCCTGCAATGACCGAGATCACCCATCACAGCCAGGTCTGGACCTACCGCACACCCAAGGCCCGCCTCCTGCTCTGGGGCGGGTGGCTGGCGCTGGTGGCGCTTTTCGTGTGGTGCTGGCAGGTCATGACCCGCGACACGATCTGGTTTTTCGTGGCCGATGCCCCCCGTCAGGCCGCCGATATCGGCAGCCGCATGCTCCCGCCGCGCTGGTCCTATATGTCCGAACTCTGGCTGCCGCTCTGGGACACGATCAACATCGCGACCCTCGGCACCATCGGCGGCGTCATCATGGCGGTCCCCGTGGCCTTCATGGCCGCCCGCAACACCACGCCCTCGGCCCGCATCCTGCGCCCCATAGCACTTTTCATCATCGTGGCCTCGCGCTCGATCAACTCGCTGATCTGGGCGCTTTTGCTGGTGGCGATCATCGGCCCCGGCCTTCTCGCCGGGATCGTCGCCATCGCGCTGCGCTCGATCGGCTTTGTCGGCAAGCTGCTCTACGAGGCGATCGAGGAAACCGACGCCCGCCAGATCGAAGCGATCGAGGCGACCGGCGCCGGCGGCGCACAGGTGCTCAGCTACGGGATCGTGCCACAGATCATGCCGGCCTTCTGGGGCATCTCGGTGTTTCGCTGGGATATCAACATCCGCGAAAGCACCATCCTCGGGCTGGTCGGCGCGGGCGGCATCGGGCTCAAGCTGCAGGCGTCGCTCAATGTCCTCGCCTGGAGTCAGGTCTCGGTGATCCTGCTTCTCATCCTTGCCACCGTCGTACTCAGCGAATGGGTCTCGGCCCGGATGCGCCACGCCATCATCTGACCCTTGCCGCCGCTCTTGCCCCGGCGTGTTCCCGGCTCACCCGGCGGCAAGGATCGGGCCGTCCAGCAACCGCATCAGATCGCCGAAATATCCCTCCGACCGTGCCGGGCGCGTCGGGTCCGAGGTGATCGCCACCGCCAGACCACGGTCACGATGCGCCGCGATGATCTGCCCGCCATAGCCCCGCCCCAGAACATAACCCGAGGGCGACAGGAACCAGCCATAGCCATAAGAGAGCCCCGACCAGGGCGATCTTGCCCTCGGCTCGACCGATGCCGCCATGAACGCCTCCGAGACAACCTGCTGCCCACCGAACGCTCCGTTGTCGCGCAGCATGCGCGCGATCTTCAGCATCGCTGTCGGACGAAGCGCCATTTCATTGCCGCCCAGGTAATATCCCTGCGGATCGCGCGTCCAGGCCGGGATCTCGATACCCAGCGGCCCGCCAAGCCGGTCGCGCGCCAGCCGCAAAAGGCTCTGCCCCGTGGCCTCGCTCAGCGCCGCCCCCAGAATATGGGTTGATCCGGTCGAATACAGCATCCTCGTGCCGGGCCGCGCCACCATCGGCCGGCGCAAGGCATCCGCCAGCCAATTCGGCGATTGCACCCATTCCCCGTAATTCGCCCCCGATGTCCGCTCGAGCCCCGCGCGCAGCGTCACCAGATCCTCCATGGTGATCTCGCCCGCCCCCGGCGTCGCATCGCGCGGCAAAAGCCCCGGCGCCACCTCGGCCAATGTGGCGCTCACCCCGGCAATCTCACCCCGATCCAGCGCCGTGCCCAGCAGCAGCGCCACAAGGCTTTTCGAACAGGATTTGATATTCGCCAGACGGTCAAGCCCCGGACCTCTGGGCGCATCGGCAAAGATCACCTCATTGCCCCGGTCGATCTGCAGCGAATGGAGCTGCGGCATGCCCTCCAACGCCACGCGCAACTCGGCCTCCCACGACCCCGCCTGCGCACGCGCCACGCCCGGCGCCGTCAACGCCGCTCCAAGACCCGTGCAAAAGCTCCGACGTTTCATCATGCCCCGACCATGCCAGCACAGCCCGCCCCCGTCCAGCAGCCCGCCCAACTTCAGCCCCTGGCGTGTTTTCGGGTTTCGTCCCCTAACCCAAAGCGGTATCGTCCCTCTATAGTTGCAGGTATGACGCCCGCCCTCTGCCATATCGGGCCAGGTTGAGATTTCACCCATTCATTATTTTGGAAGGAAGCCATCATGCGTGCTTTCGCAAAACCCCTTTCCCTGGCCGGCTCGGCCCTGATTCTCGCCCAGATGGCCGACATGGCCAGCGCATCCGATGCCGCCGCGCGCCTGACCGTCACCGAACAGCGCAACGCGCTCGTCGAATGCAAGGGCGATCTCGGCCGTCGCGGCTGGCCCCGGCTGCAGGCGACCTATGTGGAAACGCCCTGGGGCGGACAGACCGTCATGCGCCTGTTGCCCCATGGCAGCGTGTCGGTCGAGGATGCCGCCTGGATCAACGCCTGCGCCGATGAGCGTCTTGGCCGCGGCGGCCCTGCAGGGGCAGCACCCGCACAAGCCTTTCGCGGCGCCTGCCCGGCACATGCGCCGGTGATCTATGGTGGGGCGATCTACTGCTTCCGCAACTGACGACGCCCGGATATAGAGGCAGGAAACCCCTTCAAGATCAAACGCTTGAAGGGGTTTCTTCAGGCGTTCAGCCGCCCGACTTTGCCCTCACCCCCTCGATCACCGTGTCCAGCAGGGCGGTCTCTCCCGCTCCGGGTCCGGTCGGCTCGAAATAGATCTCGATCACCCCGTCATCATCGGCATCGCGATAGATCAGCTGCCTCGGCAGGCGTATCGTCACCGGCTCAGCCGCATCCGCCTCACTCCAGCGCAGGTCGGTCTGCACGCAATTGGCCATCGCCCCGGCATAGCTGTCCGCAGGCGCCACTTCGTTCATGAAGAGCAACCCACGCACCGCAGCCCGATCCCCAATATACACGCTGCCCGATCCCAGAACCCTCGCCTCGGCCCCCTTGCTCAGCACACTTTGCTGCAGGCTTTGCGCCCAGACGCCACAGACGACCGCCAGACCATTGCGCTCGCGCACATCCGCCGCCACGGTCAGACCGCCGCCGCTCTCATAGCTGCCCCCGCCAAGCACCGGCGCATTGCCCAGCCTTGCAACACCTGCATCCTGCACGCTCGTGCATCCGGTCAGCACCAGTGCCGCAACAAGTCCAAATGTGGTCCGCATGTAAATCACTCCTTCAAACCCGCGCGGCCATGTCGGCCGTCTCTTTGCGCAATTCAGGATACCACCGCTCGATCGCCGGCAGGAACAGCTCCCGCACCCGGGCCACCTGCGCCGGCGTCATATCCTCGCGCCATGCTCCGGCCTGCCCCTTGGCAAAGAACTGTGCCATACCTGCGGGCCTTTCCGCAAATCCAAGCTTTTCTTCCTGACGCCGCATCGCCTCGAAACTGGTGCTCTTGATCGCATAGGCAAGCTTCGGTTGATCCACCTTGACCCTCAGAAACCGCTCCAGCAGCTTTCGCATGGTCGGCCCCGGCTTGGTCAGCAGATCCTCGTAGCGCACCACATGCACCGACAGGCCCTGCGCATTCGCCCATGTGTCGATATGATCGTCCCACCGTCCCAGCACGTCATAGGTATGGTTGGGCGAACTCATCACATTGTCGGGCGCGCCCATCCGCTCGATCGCCGTATCGAGATCCGAACTGGTATGGCGCGCATAACTCAGCGCCACATCGAAGGGATTGCGCAGAATATAGATCGCCGCCGCCGTCACATCGTTCGGGATCAGCGGCTCGCCCAGAAATTCGATGGCCTGACAATGCGTCTTGACGAAATGATGGTTCGGCTTGCTCGCCGCGATCAGACGCAGCGCCTTCGGCCTGACCCTCAGCCAATCCTCGATGCCTTGCGCCTTGTAGGTGCCGCCATCCGCCGCCGCAAAGAAATCCGCCCGGCTGTCGCCGGTGGTGAACTGCCGCAGGTTGTTGATATCCGGCGCCGCCCCCTTGGGCATGAAGTAATGCGCCAGCAGGCTGCGCATCCAGGTGTTGCCCGATTTGGGGTAACTCGCCAGCCAGATGATGCGGTGAAGGTCAGTCATTCCAATACCCGTATTGCTTCATCATGCGCTTGTTCGACTGGCGGATGGTCCGGGCCAATTCGGGGTCCAGCTCGGTCCGCCAATGCCCCGCCTGCCCTTTCGAAAAGAACCGGTCGGAATGTTCGGACTTCTCGATGAAGCCGGACTTTTCTTCCTGTTTGCGCAACTCGTCGAAACTGCAATGCCGGATGGCCCGCTCCAGACGCTCCTGATCGACCGTCATTCCGAAATGCTCCACCACCTTGCCAAAGGCCTCTGCCGGTTTGGCCAGCATATCCTCATAGCGTAGCACCAGAACCGGATAGGGCAAAGGCTGTGTCCAGCTTTTCACATGATCCGACCAAGACCCGAGAAAGGTTGCCACGTTCTTCTCGTAAGGGGCTGTGCCGTTATGGGGATGGCAAATATCCTGCGCGGCCTTTTCGATCGTCTGGCCGGTATGCTTGGCATAGCTCAACACCATGTCCAGCGGGTTGCGCATCACATAGATCGCCGAGCGGGTGACCTCCGCCGGGATCAGTTGCACACCATAGATATCGCGATTGATGTTATGCGTCTTGACCAGGTTCACATCGGCATTGTTCGCCACAATCGCCGCCAGAACCCTTGGCCGCAACCTGACCGACGCCTCCACATCGTTCAGATCGACGGGACCCGTCGCGACCCGGCGATACATCTGCGTGATGTTGTCGCCCAGACCGAACTTGTGCACCTCGTTGATCGGAACGGGGCTGGCCGCATTCACCAGATAATTGGCCAGAAAGGACCGCAACCAGGTGTTGCCGGATTTGGGATAGCTGGCCAGCCAGACTATGCTTTTCTTCATGGGGTCACATCTTCAGCCGGATGGTCATTCGGGGCGGCGCGCAAGCCGTTTACACCTATAGCCGCAGACCGCGATTTTCCAGCCGATAAAAAAGAAAAGAGCGGGCTTTTGCCCGCTCTTCCCTTAGGTCTGCGTGATCTTCAATTAGAAGGTCAGGCGGATACCGGTACCCACGGTGGTCGACTTGGTTGTCTGCTTGACCGTGAAGGGGGTCGCCGAAGACGTTTCCGAGTCGATCGCGTAGATGCGCCATGCAACGCCGTTGCCCAGCGAACGCTCTGCACCGATCTGGTACGCAACGTACTCGCTCTTCTCACGACCGAAGGCCGCCAGAGCACCTTTGCGCTCACCCTGGTAGGTGTCGAAACCGATGCGCCACGGACCTGCCATGTCGTAGGTCACACCCAGGCTGAAGCCTTCGGTGTCGCCGACGCCGAACAGAGCACCAGTGGTGTTCTCGGCATAGCTACCACCAAAGGTGAAGCCTGCGGTCGAGAACTGTGCGCCAACGGCCCAGGTTTCCGGATCGCCCGGCTGAACCAGCGCCGGTGTCAGGATGTCGTCCGCGGTGCCGACGACGCCGTCGAGACCAGGTGCGATCGCTGCGAAGTTTTTGCCGCCGTCGCCTGTGCCCCAGCGTGCCGACAGGGTCATGTCAACGGTGCCGAAGGACTGGCTGTAGTTGACGCCGATGTCGAAGATGTCGCTCAGACCGCCATTGCGGTTAACCAGACCCGAGTTTGCGGTGTTGGTGTTGCCCGGTGCATAGCTCACACCCAGGGTCAGACCGTTGAAGCTCGGCGTGTAGTAGCTGATGCGCGCGGTGTCGTTGTTGCCGGCGACTTCAGTTGCCGACGAACCCATGGCGTTACGGCCGAGGGGGAACGCGCCTGCGGGCGGCAGGAACGCGGTCGGGTGATAGGCCGACGGCGACGGCGAGTTGATGCCGAAGCCAACCGACGGTGCGCCGACGCTCAGCTTGTAGCCGGCCGAGTTCTCGGAACCGACTTCAACGCGACCCATCGTGTCGCTCGAGATGAACATGTACGACTCGTCGATACCGTCAGCACCGCCACCGGCGTTTGCTGCTTCCATTTCGACGACGACGCCGAAGGTCATGCCGTTGTCCAGCGTCACCGACGGGGTGAAGTGGATTTCACCGTTCTGGTGGATGTTGATGCCGTCCAGATCAGCCGCGGCAGCAACCTGGTTGCCGCTGGCGTCGTTGTACAGGACGTCCATGTTGTAGTACCCACCCCAGTCCAGGTTCCAGTCCTGAGCCGAAGCTGCGCCGCCGACCATCGTGATGGCTGCGGTCGTTGCGAGAAGATGCTTTTTCAAGGTGTCCCTCCATAAAGCAGAGTGTTTCAAGTTCCACCGCGTCCCGGAGTGGAAACGGCTTGGAAAATGAAATGAGGCAAACACCCCCTAAGTGTCAACGAACCCGCCGAGCCCCGGCCGGTTGTTGTCCGGTCTGTGACGTTTAAACCACACACTCGCCACGCCTTGGGCTGGAAACCGCCCAAATCAGCTGTTTTTCTCTTTTCCTTCAAAGCGCAGGACCCCTTTCGCTTGCACATGCCGCCCCCCGGCTACTCTGGCGTGTCCAGCCGCCCGTCGCGCCCCGAAGCCCCGAGTCGTACGCGTCCGATCCCCTGCCGCCCTCAGCCCTCGTCCAGCACCTTGCGCGCCACCCGGAAACATTCCAGCGCCTGCGGCACCCCGCAATAGATCCCGATCACATGGCAGATCGCCCGGATCTGCTCACGGCTCACCCCGTTGGTCAGCGCGCCCCGGCAATGGATTTCCCATTCATGCATCTTCCCCAAGGCCCCGATCATGGCGAGGTTCATCATCGAGCGCGTCTTGGCGTCGATCACTTCATCGCCCCAGCCGAATCCCCAGCACCACGCCGTCATCGCCTCCTGGAAGGGCCGCGTGAACTCGTCCGCAGCCGCAAGGTTCTTCTCCACATACTCCGCCCCCAGCGTCGCCTTGCGCTGCTCGAGCCCTTTCAGGAACAGGTCCTCATCGAATATCGCCATGCTCAGTCGCCTTTCTGTCCGGTGCTACATGTCTATGGGTCGCATCGCGTGCAGATCTTCCGCCGCGACGCGGATCTTGTCGTGATCGTAAAGGCCCGTCCGCCATGCCGCCGGAATACCCGACAGCCCATGCAAGCGCCCTGCCAATTGCCCGGTGATGGCGCCCGCGCGCGCCGCCTCTCCGCCCAGATTGACCGCCGCCAGCACCTGACCCGCGAAATCATCCGCCTGTCCCAGCGCCCAGAACGCCGCGTGCAACAGGCTCGTCACCTCGTCGGTCACCTCATGGGGCGGCGCATCCGGGCGCGGCAGAGGCGAAAAATCCCCGCTCACCATCACCTGCGCCAGATTGGCCGCCGCCTGCAGCGCCTTGGGCGCGGCATGGGTCATGCGGCTTTGCAATTGCGCCACCGCCTGCGCGGGCGCCACCTCGGCCCCATAGGCCAGCACCACCGGCGCCAGCCGCATGATCCCTCCGCCGCCCTCTCCCTCGGGCGCGCCCTGCCCCGAATACGGGTTGCCCGTCGCCTCATACCCCCGCAGCGCCGCGACGCTCGCCGCATCCATCCCGAAGCACCGCCGCGTCGCCGACAGGTACCCGTGATCGCGCCAGTTGAGATAGCGCCGCATCGCATCCTCCGCGTCCCAGCCATTGGCCGAGCGCAACATCTGCGCCAGACACATCGCCATCGCCGTGGCGGCCCCCCATTGCCCCGGCGCCAGATCGTGCCGCCCGCCGCCGCGCAGCCCGGTGACCGGCTCCAGCTCGGCGCGCGCCACGCCATCGGCCCCCGCGCCCAGCGCATCGCCCACCGCAAGCCCCACCAGCATTCCGCAGGCCGCATCCTCGTCAAAGCGTTTGGCGATCATGCCGCGCCTCGCCCCGTCTGGTCCGCCCTCATCCGTCCGATCCTTTCCCGAGTCACCTCACCCCGTTCTCTCCACAATCCTGAGGCAGTCGGCAGCTCTTGACCAGTGGCCCCTGCCGCCCGGCCTCAGCCCGCCTGCGCCCCACACCACAGGGCCGACGAGAAAACCGGCTCTTCCCGCCTCTCCGGGCCCTTTGGGTAGTCATTTGATTTTTCAGGAAAATATTTTCACCTTAGTGAATAATCCCCAAAGATCATTCCCTTACGCATCTTTTATAGCCGCTAAAGATTAAAAAATAGTCGGAAAAAGAACGAATGTGGGTTAACATCGGTTCTGCCAGTGAACCAAAACTGGCCCAACCAGAGCGGGGATAACCCCGCCCACCCCAACAAAAGCAGTCCAACGGGAGGACAATTGAATGGACACCGATATCGGCGCGCTGACGGTGATCTTCACCGAGTTCTATTACTGGGTGACGATCCCCCTGATGTTCCTGATCCATGTCGGCTTCTGCATGTACGAAGTCGGCGCCACACGGCACAAGAACCACATCCATACCCTGATGAAGAACACCATGCTCATCCCACTGGTGACCGTGACGTTCTTCTTCTTCGGCTGGTGGATCTATTTCGCCTTCCCCAACGGTCCCGGCATCACCGGCGGCCTCACGCAATCCGACCATGCCGTGCCGTGGTCCGAACTGATGGGCACGCATCTCGGTGGCCCCGGACCGGCCCTTGAATCGGCCCAAGGCTATGGCGCCGATCTCGGCAACGGCTTCTGGTCGCGCCTCAACGGTGTGTTCTGGGCAGCCTTCCTGCTCTTTTCATGGACTGCGGCCTCGATCGTGTCGGGTGCCACGATCGAACGGATCCGCCCCACCGCCTTCTGGATCCTCGCGGTGGTCATCGGCTCCTTCACCTGGATCATCGACGCGGCCTGGGGCTGGCATCCCGATGGCTGGATGGTCACGCAACTGGGCTATCACGATGCCTATGCCTCGGGTGTGATCCATGCCATCGCGGGCGGCTTCGCGCTTGGCGTGATCTGCGTGCTCGGCCCCCGGATCGGCAAATTCGCCCCCGACGGGACACCCCGCAACATCAACCCGCACAACAAGTGGCTGGTGACCATCGGTCTGTTCATGATCTATTGCGGCTTCTGGGGCTTCTATGTCGCCTGCAACGTGCCGATCATCGGCTCGGGCGCAATCGGTGCTGCCGAAGGCACCTTCACCGCAACCACCATTTACCTCACGCCCACCACCCTGTCGGCGATCGTCTTCAACTTCCTGATGTCGCTCTCGGGCGGAATGCTTGCAGGCTATGTCGTCTCGCGCGGCGAAGCGTTCTGGACCTATTCCTGCGGTCTGGCGGGGATCATCACCGCCTCTGCGGGCAATGACCTCTATCACCCGATCCAGGCCATGCTGATCGGCGGCGTCGGCGCCGTTTGTGCCTACAAGCTGCATTTCTGGGTCGAACGCCGGTTCAAGATCGACGATCCGGTGGGCGCGGTCGCGGTGCATGGCTATGCGGGCTTCATTGGCCTCGTGATCTGCGGTTTCGTGCTCTGGGGTCACCCGGCCACGGCGGGCTACCATGCCGAGGTCGCCACCATCAATCCGGTGGGCCAATTCCTTGGCGCCTGCATCATGTTCATCGTGCTGGGCTTCATCCCTGCCTTCATCGTCTCCAAGATCCTGTCGATGATGGGCATCCTGCGCGTGCCGCCAGCGGTCGAGCTGGTGGGCCTCGATATGTCCGAGGAACTGCGTGAAGAGATGGACGCCATCGAAGTATCCGAAGCCGACATCGCCGAGGCGCGTCGCCTTGGCCTGCTGACCTGAGGAGAGACCCCATGTCCACAACACTCGTCGAAAGCTGGTCCGGCGCGGACCTGTCGCAACTCGGACCGATCTACCCGATGGTGGGAACGGAATTCATCCTTTTCGTCATCGGGGTGGCCTTCTGGCTCGGCTTCCACATCCTGCAAGCCCGCATCGAGAAACGCGAGATGCAGGAAGACGAGGCCGCAGCCCGCAGCCCCGAACGCCTCAAACGGGTCTTCGAACGCGAAGCGCAGGAATAACCCTCCCGCCACCAGGCCCGTAAACCCTAAGCCCCCCGGATCGCTCCGGGGGGCTTTTCTTCAACCTGTGCGCTGCATCCTTGCCGCTAGCCCCTACTCCCGCCGGGACGAGGCATAGGCCTCCGAGGTCTCGTAATACGCATCGAACCCGATCCGGTGGCGCAATTCCTTGAAATCCATCTGTCCGGGCCGTTCATCCCGGCGCATCCCCCGCAGCGACGTGACCATCGCCTGCATCGCCGCCGCCATCAGCGACAGCGGATAGGCCGCAATCGAAAACCCGATATCGCGCAGCTCGTCCACCGGCAGATCCGGCGTCTCGCCCCCTTCGACGATATTGGCCATCTTCGGCCCCGGCAGGTTGTCGCAGACCTGCCGCATCTCCTCGACGGTCTTGGGCGCCTCGACAAACAGGATATCCGCGCCCAGCTCGGCAAACTGCGTCGCCCGGTCGATCGCTTCGGACAGCCCGTGTTCATGCCGCGCATCGGTCCGGGCGAGGATCAGGATATCGCCCCCCTGCGCGCGCAGCAGCTCGCGCTCATCGGCAGCCGCCCGGATCCGGTCGAACGCCTCCTGCCGCCCGACCACCGCCTTGCCCGGCGTATGCCCGCAGCGTTTCGGCGCCAGTTGATCCTCGATCATGATCGCCCCGCAGCCCGCCCGTGCGAACCCCGCCACCGTCCGGCGCACATTCATCGCGTTGCCATAGCCCGTATCGCCATCGGCAATCAGCGGAATGGGGATCGCATCGGCGATGTTGCGCGCCTGATCCACCACCTCGCCATAGCTCATCAACCCCAGATCGGGCGCCCCGATCCGGCTCGCCGAGGCGGCAAAGCCCGACATGAACGTCAGATCATACCCCTCCTGCGCAATCAGCTTGGCCGACAGCGCATCAAAGCAGCAGGGCATCACGTGGCATATGTCTTGCGCCAAGAGGCGGCGCAGCGTTTCGGCCTTGGTCATCGCATCACCATTGGAAAGGAATATAAAGCGCCAGTCCCGGCACCAGATAGAGGATCACCACCGTCAGCAGCATCAGCAAAAGAAACGGCAGCACCCCGCGCGACACATCCGCCAGCGTCGCCCGCGCGACCGACTGGATCACATACAGGTTCAACCCCACAGGCGGCGTGACAAGCGCGCATTCCACCATGATCACCATGAAGATCCCGAACCAGATCGGATCGAATCCCAGCCCCATCGCCGCCGGCAACAGAACCGGCGTCATGATGAGAATCATCGACAGCGCCTCGAACACCAGCCCCATCAGCAGCAGCACACAGCACACCACCAGCAGGAACATGATCGGCCCGTCAATCGCCGAGGCGATGAACCCCGAGATCTCCTGCGGAATGCGGTAAAGCGCGATCGCCTTGCCGAACACCTTGGCCCCCGCCACGATCAACAGGATCGCCGCCGTAGTGATCGCCGATTCCCGGATCGCACTCCACAGCGCCTCCCATGTCAGGGTCCGCAACCAAAACGCCGTGATCGCCAATGCGGCGGCGAAACCGATGGCCGCCGCCTCGGTCGGCGTGAACGCCCCCGAATACAGCCCCACCACCACCAGCGCCGCCAGCGCCACCGACGGCAGCGCCCGGAACGACGCCTCCCACCGCTCGGCCCAAGTCGCCTTCTCCATCGGCACATAGGACGAGGTGAAGCGCGCATGCAGCATCGCAAAGATCACGAACAGCGTGACCAGCACGATCCCCGGCCCGATCCCGGCAAGAAACAGCGCGATCACCGATTGCTCGGTGACAAAGCCGTAAACGATCATCGGGATCGACGGCGGAATCAGGATGCCCAGCGTGCCCCCGGCCGCCAGCAACCCATAGACGAACCGCTTCTCATAGCCGCGCTTGATCATCTCGGGGATCGCCACCGTGCCGATCGTCGCCGCCGTGGCCACCGATGATCCCGAAATCGCCGCGAACAGCCCGCAACTCAGGATCGTCGCCACCGCCAGCCCTCCGGGCCAATGCCCGACCCAGGCTTGCACCGCTGTGAAAAGATCGCGCCCCACCCCGCCTTTCAGCAGAACATTCGACATCAGCAGGAACAGCGGCACCGCCAACAGGATGAACCCGTCGAGCGTCGCCAGAATCGCCTGCGGCGCCATCAGCGGCGAAAAGCCCCCTGCCAGCAGCATCCCAAGACCGATGCCGCCAAGCGCAAAAGCCACGGGCACACCCAGCAGCAACAGCAGGAAAAGCGAGCCAAGGATGAAAAGGATCGTCATTCGTGTGAACTCCCCAGTCCGGGATGGCTATCGCCCGGCAGGCGAACAAGCTCCACCACCGACTGCGCCGCCAACAAGGCGAAGCCGACCGGCACCGACAGCTCGGTGATCCAGATCGGCAAATTCATCAACGACCCCGTCGTGCGGCCCCTGACGAAACTGTCATGGAAAATGTCCCAGCCCCAATAGGCCACAATGACCGAAAAGACGATCACCGCAATCAGCGCCAGCGCGGCGCAGATCTTCTGCAGCTTCACACTCAACAGGTTGGTCACCGCATTGACCGTGATGTGCCGCCGCAGGGTCAGCACTTGCGCCATCGCCAGAAAGCACCCCCAGATCAGACACATCTGACTAAGCTCGGCAGCCCAGATCGTCGGCTTGATGAAGAAATAGCGCGCCACGACCTCATAGGTCAGCATCGCGCCGGTCGCCGCCATCAGAAGGGCGCCAACAACCCCGGCCGCGAGCGAGATTCGGGTGATGATATTCATGAAACCTTTATCCGCACGAGAGCGCGGACGGCCCATGCGGGCCGCCCGACCACCCTTGCCACGTTATGGATCAGGAGCCGCCGGCTCCGACCGAGTCGAGGATCTTCTTGCCCGCTTCACCGGCGGCAGCCAGATACGAATCATAGACCGGCTGTGCGACAGCCTTCCATGCAGCCAGATCCTCATCCGTCAGCTGCACGATGGTCATGCCGTTCTCTTCCGCAGCGGCAAAAGCGTCCGCTTCGATCTGCGACATGCGGTTGCGCACATCTTCCTGCGCCACGGCGGCGGCATCGCGGATATGGCCCTGGATCTCGGGCGACAGCCCGCTGAACCACTCCGTGTTGACGACGACGACGAACTCGATATCGGCGTGGTTGGTCACGGTGATCGTATCCATCACCTCCCACAGCTTGCGCGACTTCACGCCCGAGACGCCGGTCATGCCGACATCGACCGTGCCGCGCTGATAGGCCAGGTACTGTTCCGACCCCGAAATCAGCGTCGGCGCACCGCCCGCCGCGGTGACGAAATCACCCAGCGTCTTGCCGAACACCCGGACCTTCTTGCCCTTCAGATCGTCAGGGTTACGGATCGGCCCGCCATTCGACAGCATCACCGCGCCGCCATAGGCCTGCCAGAACAGGATCTCCCCTCCGGTCTTGGCGACCTCTTCCTCGATCACGGTGCGCACGACCGACCCTTCGGCCACGGCGGCACGCACCTTGTCCTCGGTGTTGAACAGGAACGGCATGTAGAACACATCGACCACCGGCGCATCGCCCACATATTGCGTGAGCGACGCAACGCCCGCCTCGATCGATCCCGAGCCGACCGCCGCAGGCACTTCCTTGTCGCGGTAAAGCGTGGCGCTGTCATAGATCTCCACGTCGATCGCGCCTCCCGTACGCGCCTCGACCTCCTTCTCGAACAGCACCAGGTTTTCGCCCAGATGGCTGGTCAGCGGCAATTGCAGAGAAATCCGCATCTTTTCCGCCGCAACCGCCGATGTGGACAGAGCCGCAATCGCAACTGCCGTGCAGACAACCTTGTTGAACATGGTAACCTCCCTTATTTTTGTTCGGGAACCATACCCCACAAAATCGGTCAGGCAATCGCCTAAATTTCGCAACAGGCGGAAAATGCGGAAAACGTGCCCCCTGCCCGCCGGATCACCCGACACCCCGGCGGTTGCTCAGTTTTTCCCGGCGCGGACCCGTGCCGCCGTGCGCCGGCACATCACCGTGAAAAACGCGATATTCAGCAACGGCGCCGCCACCAGCGCCCAAGGCCGCACTGTCTCCGGCAACCCGGTCAGCAGCAGCGACCAAGGCAGCCCCAGCGGCAACAGGAACACGCCCGCCAGCGGATTGGGCGCCTGCCCGAAAAGGCCGTAGGTGCCGATCACGAAATACGCCAGCGCGAAAAGGTAAAGCGCGGTGATCCCGATCACCACCATCCTGCATATGGTCACCGCCATGGCTGTCTGTCCCCCCGTTGACGAGATTCTTTTCCGGCATGATGGCGGCGAATGTCGGGCCTGTCACCTTTTGCCGCCGGGGCTGTCGGACCCGTCGCATGGGCCGGTTTCGGGAGTTGTGGACACAATTTCGCGGATTTGCTCCATGTTTCGTCCTGAACGCGTGGTGGTTTCGTACGGGTTGTACTCAACGCGCTTGCCAGTTTTCCACCCGGTCGACCCAATGCCGATAGTAAAGATCAGCCGCCTTCAGGAAATGCGGTTTCTGGAACTGGTGCAGAAAATGCTTTTTGAACAAGGTGTTGGCATAAGCCGTCTCGGCGCGCGCATCACCCATCGCCAAATAGGCCGCCTTCGCCCCCAGATAAGGCGCCATCACCGTCCCCGACCCGGAATACCCCATTGCGTAAAATATCCCGTTCTGTTCTCCGACTTGAGGCATGTGGTTAAAGCTGTATCCGGTAAACCCATACCACGCATGGGAAATTTTCGTGTCGCGCAGCTCGGGCCAGATGCCCGACATGGTCTCGTGCAGCCGTTCTGCGGCCGTTTTGATGGGCAGATCCCGCATCGACGCCCGCCCCCCGAACAGCACCCTTTTGCCATCCGGTGAAATCCTGAAATAGCTGTGCCTCGCCCTCGTCTCAACCATCATCCGCCGCCCCGGCGCCAGGTGACCGATCAGGTTCGAGGGCAATTCTTCTGTTGAAATCAAATAGCTAGGAAGCGGGAACACCCGCTGTACATGCCATCCGAAGGGCTTTGTCGTGTAGCCGTTCGTGCCCAGAATGACCTTCTCGGCCTGCAGCTCTCCCTTCGCCGTCTTCACCCGGAACCGCCCCGCCCCCTCCCTGCGCAGATCCGTAACCCCCGCATGAGCCACCACCGGCACCCCCCTACGCCTCACCGCCTCGAGAAGCCCGCGGTGGAATTTGGCCGGATGGATCGCGCCGTGCTCGGGGAACACAATCGCCCCGTGATATTTATCGGTCGAAATTTCCTTATTCAGATCAGCACGTTGCACAAGGTGCACGGCAACGTCGCTCTTGTCCTGAACGCTTTTCGCGAGCCGCTTCTGGTTCTCGAAATGTCCCGGCGTCCATGCCAGTTGGATGCGTCCGGTCTGCTGAAAATCGCAGTCGATCCCCTCGGCCTCGATCAGCCCGCGGGTCCACTCCAACGCCGGCTTCGCCTCGGCAAACAAGGCATCCGCCGTCGCAGCGCCGAACTTGCGCTCCAATTCGCTCCAACCCAACCTCGGATGCGCCCCGAACATCCCGCCATTGCGGCTCGATGCGCCCTGCCCCGGCACCCCTGCGTCGACCACCACGACCTGCGCGCCGCAGTCATGCGCGGCGATGGCGGCAGATAGCCCCGTATAGCCCGCTCCGATGACCAGAACATCGCAAGTCTTTGGAAGATCATCAGAATCCGGGACAGGCGGGGCTGCCTCCCACCACCAGGGGTGTCCAGGTTCAGCCTCGCCTGTCCAATGTGCCATCGCAGTATTACCTTTCAGCCCTGCCCGGTCAGACCCATCTGATCAACCGGGTCATCCGAAGGACAATCTGCGAGAAGAGTATGAAGAGCACAAGTGAAACAATAGGCGCAGCACGCCAAGTCCGATGTGTTGTTTGATCCGACGCGTATGGGGCAAGTCCCCATGTCGGAGACCAACCCTATACGCTCAGAACATTCTCAACCTGTCAGAGAAGATCTCGTGGCGTTTTTCCTGCAAAAAACGCATCCAGATTGTCCAATGCACGAAAGCCCATGGCGTCCCGTGTCTGCCGCGTCGCACTGCCGATATGGGGCAGCATGAAGACATTTTCATACTTGGAAAACAAGGGGTTGCCGCCCGGCTCCACCTTGAAGCAGTCAAGCCCCGCAGCCGCCACCTTGCCTGTGTCCAAAGCCGCCATCAAGGCATCTTCATCCACCAAGGCACCCCGCGCGGTGTTCACGATCACAGCCCCATCGGGCAACATCGCAAAGCGCTCTGCGTTCATCAGGTCGGTCGTTTCGGGCGTGGCCGGACAATGCAGGGACAGGAAATCCGAAACCTCCAACAAGCTTTCGACCGTTTCATGATAGGTCGCGCCTTGGGCCTGACCGTCTGTCAGGCGGGTTCGGTTGAAATAATGCACATCCATATCGAAGCCACGCGCCTTGGCCGCAAAGGCACGGCCGACGCGGCCCATCCCGATGATCCCAAGACGCGCGCCAGTCACCTGTTTACCGACCATGAAGGCAGGCGACCAGCTGTCCCATGCCCCGGTCCGTACGATCCGGTCACCGGCAACAGCATGCCGGGCCGCACCCAGCATCAGCAGCATGGCCAATTCCGCCGTTGCATCAGACAATACATCCGGCGTGTTCGTCACCACGATTCCGCGCTCCTTGAGAGCGGGCAAATTGCAGTGGTCGACACCGACTGAATGGTTGGCCACAATCTGCAAACGGTCTGCAAATTGAGCGACAACATCCGCTGTGAAATGTTCCGAGTGACACGGAATGATCGCATCGAACTCGGCGCTCGCCGCGATCAGGTCCTCGGCGGTTCCTGGTGTGTCCGCATGGTTGATCACGACATCATAATCGCGTGCGGCACGCTCCAGCGTCGCGTCGGAGAGGCGGCGGGTAATCCAGAGGCGTTTCTTGGTCATTTCTTGCGAACACACTCGTCCCAGAAATCATACACCGCCATGGCGCAGATGAAGATGGCGATCAACATAAAGGGCAAGCCGCCCATGAAACCCGCGAACCCCGAAGAGATACTTTGCGACAGGCCACCGACAAACACGCAAAGCAGCGCCGTGCCGATCAGTCCCACCACCAATTTCACCGTGTATGACATGTCAGTTCCTCCCTATTCCGCTTCCTCAGAAAGATGTTTCTGAAGCCAGCGCGCAGTGCGCAGTAGACGGTCATCTTTTTCAGCGGGGCCAATCAGTTGCACCCCGATAGGCAGCCCGTGTTCACCGACCAGCAAAGGTAGGCTGACACATGGTAGCCCCGCCAATGTCCAGAGCGTGCAGAAAATCGGATCGCCCGTGCCTTCCCCGAACAAAGGCGCTTCTCCAGCGGCGGAGGGCGCGATTATTGCATCGTAATCGAGGAAGAAATTGGCGAAAAACGCTTCGGCCGAGGCTTTCACGGCCAGCGCATCTTCGTACTCGTCTTTGGAGATCTGCCGAGCACGCGTGATGATCGGCTGGAGCGTTGGGCTTATCTGATCCCAATGCGCATCAAAAACGTCTGCTTGATGTTTCGCAATCTCGTATTCATGGATACGCGCTTGCACGGCAACGAGGTTGGACAGCGTATCGGCCGGCTCCATTCTCGTCACTTTAGGCCCGAGAATGTCAAGAACGGCTTCGAGGCCCTCGCGCGCATCACCCGACAGCCTGTCATTGAACGGCAGCTCGAACCAGGCAAACTCGGGCTCCACCAATACATCGGCTCGAGCACCCGCCAACATATCAGGCCGCGGACGCGGATAGCTGACAGGATCGGTTTGATCGTAGCACCCGATCGCATCCGTCAGCAGTGCTACATCATCCAGGCTGCGACCGAAACAGCCCACCTGATCGAGCGAAACCGAAGTTTGCAGCAGTCCCGCGCGCGAGATCACGCCGCGGGTCGGTTTGAACCCGAATGCTCCGCAAAACGACGCCGGCCGGATGACAGATCCGTTGGTCTGCGTGCCGACCGACAAGGGCACATGGCACGCGGCCACGGCGGCAGCCGATCCACTGGATGACCCACCGGGGCTGCGTTCTGCATCATGCGGATTGCGCGTTTCATTTGCATGCACGAACGCCATTTCCGCGGTCACGGTCTTGCCCATGATCACGGCACCCGCGTCGCGCAACCGCTCGACCAACCGGGCGGAATTGTCGGTTTGGCGTCCGGCAAAGATCGGGGTGCCGCGCTGCGTCGGCATGTCTGCGGTGTCGATGATATCTTTCAACCCCACAGGGATACCGTGCAGCGGGCCTGTCGCCAGACCCGCCTTGCGAACCCGATCACATTCCGCAGCCTGTGCGAGGGCCATATCGGCATCAAGAAACGCCCAAGCCTTGATCGTGCTGTCCGTCGCTTCAATCTGCGCAAGACAGGACTTCACAAGCTCAACGGAACTCAGGCGTCCAGAAGCGATAGCGGCCAACGCATCGGTCGCAGTCAGTTTGTAGCTGTCGCGGATCATGGAATATACGGGCCAAACAGGTAGTCCGGGAACCAAAGCGCGATGCCGGGGAAGATATACATCAAGACCATCGTCAAGATCACAATGCCAAGATACGGCATGATCCCGGCAAAGATCTCCATCAGTTCGATCTTGTTCTTGAGCACCCCTTTCAAATAGTAGGCCGACATGGCCATGGGGGGCGTCAGGAATGACGTCTGAAGGTTAAGCGCAATAAGCATCGCGAAGAAATACGGGTTCACCCCGAACACTTCGAGAAGCGGCAGGAAGATCGGCACGAAGATGATAAGGATCTCGGACCATTCCAGCGGCCAGCCAAGCAGGAAGATGATGACCTGGGCGAGGATCAGGAACTGCCAGGGCTCGAGATCCATGCCGCCAACCCAATGCGCGATCACATCATGTCCACCGAGATACGAGAACACCGACGCGAACGTCCACGAGCCAACGAACAGCCAGCAGACCATGGCCGTGGACTTGGCAGTCAGGAACACGCTTTCCTTGAGTTTCACCCACGTCATCGACCGGTAGAGGATCGCCAGAACGATTCCGCCCAAGGCCCCCATCGCAGCCGCTTCGGCCGGGGTTGCCAGGCCTCCCAGGATGGACCCGAGAACCAAGGCGATCAGGACGGTCAGCGGCACGAAGCTGACCAACAGGTCCTTGTAGATCTCGCTCGGCGGCGGGGGATCGTCCATTGTCGGCTTGGGTGCCAGCGCAGGATTGAGCCAGACACGGAAAATCACATAGACGATGTAGAGACCGGCCAATAGCATGCCCGGGAACAGGGCCGCCGCATAAAGCCGCAATGGTGACAGGTCGGCAATCGCGGCATAGACGATCAGCATGATGGAGGGCGGGATCAGGATGCCCAATGTACCCCCCGCGCAGATCACGCCGGACGCAAAGCTTTTGTTGTAGTTCGCATTGGCCATCGCCGGGAAGGCCAGCAGGCCCATCAAGGTCACCACGGCCCCCACGATCCCCGACGCCGTCGAGAACACCGCACAGGTCAACAGCGCCGCGATCGCCAGGCTGCCCGGCAGATTACGCGCCGCCATGTAAAGCGAGAAGAACAGCTTGTCGATGATATTGGCGCGCTCGACGATATACCCCATGAACAAGAACAGAGGGATGGCGACCAGGATCGGGTTTTCCATCACCGAATAGGTGTTCTGGTTCAGCAGATAGAAGATATTGTTGTTGAAGATATCGCTGAACGTATCGACCGACCCACTCTGGTGGTAGGCATAGTATCCAAACGCCACACCCATAGCGAGGAGCGTGAAGGCAATCGGAAATCCAAGAAGAACCAGGATAATAAACAGCCCAAGCATGAGCAGGGCGACTTCGGGATTTGTCATCTTTTTATCTCTCTAGAAGCGCTTGAGGCGGTTTATTTGTCAGACGGGCGGAAGGCGCTGATGACTTCCAGGTCGGCGTCGGTCAGCAAATCTTCGGTCTCTTTCACATCGACAAGTCTCTCGGGCCAAGCCCCGGTACGCATCGCCATCACGCAACGTACCAATTCGGCCAAGCCTTGAATGGCCAGCAGGCAACCAGCCAACGGGATCAGGGACTTGAAGAAGTAGATCTGGATGCTGGCGGGGCTGTTGAAGCTCACTTCTTTATAGCGCCAGCTGTCGGAGGCGATCTCGTAGCCATACCAGGCCAGGGCCAGAATGCCCGGGAAGAAGAACAGGAAATACAGAAAGAAATCCAGGGTTGCCTGCACCTTGACCGGCAACAAGCGGTACACGACGTCGGCGCGAACATGTGTGTCCTGAGCCAGCGCATAAGCGCCGCACATCAAGAACAGCGCACCATACATCTGGATCATCATGTCGAAGGCCCAGACCGTGGGTGCGTTGAGTACGTAACGTACGAAAACCTCGTACGAAACCGAAAGCGTAAGTATCAGGATGCACCAACCAAAGGCGCGACCTACCCAGAGGCTTAGCCCCTCAATGGCGTGAACGAATTTCATGAGGCTCATGCTCCCTAGCGGATCGACTGTCATCTCTGTGCAAGGCGCCCTAGCACAGAAATGTCCGAGCGTCGTAAGGACGCCCGGACATCTTATTCAGCGTATTGCTATCAACCGAAGTAGTGGTTGTAAGCCAGCTTGTAGTCAGGCTGGTTGAGGTTCAGGTAGTTCATAACATCCTTGGCATAGGCCTTCTGCGACTCCATCACCTTGGCGAAGAACGGGTCTTCTTCCGCGATACGGTTCGCAACGACGTCCCACGCCTCGAGCTGAGCTGCCAGAACCGAGTCGGGTGTGCGGTAGACATTCACGCCATCGGCTTCCTGCAGCTTGATCAGGTCATCCGAATAGCGCTTCGTGTTGCCCCAGTAGAAACCGGAGTTTTCAGCCATCGATGCGTTACGGATGATCGCCTGATGCTCAGGCGACAGTGCGTTGAACTTGTCCTTGTTGAACGTCACCTCGAAGCATTCCTGGCTCTGGTGATACGAGGCCAGGTGATAATGCTTGGACACGTCCTGCATACCGAAGTCACGGTCGGACGTGGGGTTGTTGAATTCCGCAGCGTCGATCAGGCCGGATTTCATCGCCGGCTGGATTTCGCCACCGGGCAGCTGAACAACGGACATACCCATTTCCAGAAGAACGTCAGCGGCAAGGCCAACCGTACGGTACTTCAGGCCATTCATCTGGCTTGCGTCGGTGATCTGCTCCTGGAACCAACCCAGAGGCTGTGCCGGCATCGGAGAGTTGAAGAACGACACGATGTTCAGCTGAAGGTTTTCCATCAGCTCATCGAACAGTTCCTGACCACCGCCTGCGTGGATCCAGCCCAGCATTTCCTGGCTCGACCAGCCAAAGCAGGGGCCGGTGCCGAACAGCGATGCGGACTTGGATTTGCCATACCAGTAGGCCGACACATAGTGCGCGGCATCAAGAACGCCGCGGTGAACAGCGTCTTGCATCTGGCTGGTCTTGACCACCGAGTCCACCGACAGCACTTCAATGACAAGCGAGCCGCCCGACATTTCGTTGACGCGGTTTGCGAAGGACTGGGCATTCTCAAGGAAGATGCCACCGCCCCATGCGGCCTGCATTTTCAGCGTCGTCGCGTCATTCGCCGCGATCGCGGGGGTTGCCAGCGCAGCGGCACCAGCGACTGCACTGCCGCGCAGGAATTTTCTACGATTGATAGTATTTGTCATGTTTCCTCCCAATATTTGTAGTTGTCGTCTCACGCCCTTGAAGGGTCTGACACTGTGGTCTGTTTTTGAGCCACGAGCAAGTGGCATGAGTGGCTGAAACTCCCAAGTCAGCCGCGCATGACATCTCCTCCCGCGATCAGACGTAGTTTTAGAAGAATTGCGCAGGCAAACAAGCGTTTCATTCGAGATAAAATTCCACCATGTGAAATAAATGGAAACAGGCAGACCCGAAAATCAACGCATTCTTTCCAGGCTCAAACCAAGCCCCCAGAAGAAAGAACCTTAATTAAGATATATATTACAATACGTTATATCTATTCACACATAGGCGATGCGCAAAACGCCGTGCCCCTGTGAAACCGACAGCGCCAAAATCGGCGCCTGAGCAAAACCAATATTTTCACGAAGACAGATCACGCCGGACATCGACACAGGGCACCTCAAGCTGCAGATGGATCCCAAGTTACCCGATAAGCGGGTACATAATGCAGATGTGCCGCGACACGCGAAAGCCCTTCCTTGATCGTGGCAATACAGATCGGAACGAAATCATTTCGCGCAGCGCGTGCCTGCAAGACCTCGATCATGAGCAAGGCCAACTCTTCCGTGAACAGATCATGCAACTGAGCCCGAACAACGCGGAACAGGCTTATTGCGTCCGCTTCACTAAATCGTGCGCGCTTTTGGACATTTAACGAGGTGAATGGTGCCCCCACACGGCATGATAACTCTACATCTTGGGGTACCCCGAAACACCACATACCCAACAAAATAAGGAAGATATACATACTTTCTATTTCATAGTGTTTCATTTCGCCCCAGCAGACCCCATATTTAGAGGGGGACCAAAAGGGGGACTGTAAATGGCGCGCACAATGCACCGGCTGTCCGCAGCCAGCTTGAGGGGCAAACCGGCAGGCAAGTATGCAGATGGAAATGGCTTGTGGCTCTACAAACGCCACGATGACGGTGCGCAATGGGTATTGCGCTACACCATCTTTTCTCGACGCCATGAAATGGGCCTTGGACGATTCCCAGACGTATCTTTGAAAGAAGCTCGCGAGGAAGCCGAGAAATGGCGCGCGGTTGTGCGGCAAGGCAAAGATGCCATAAAAGAACGAGAACGCGAAAGGCGCGAGGCCGAACGCAATATGCACTTGCTTGCCGACGTCGCACTTGATGCCTTCGAAAGCCGGAAAGCCGAATTGAAAGGCGACGGGAAAGCGGGCCGGTGGTATTCGCCGCTAGAATTGCATGTACTGCCCAAGCTCGGCCGCATGCCTGTTTCCCAGATCGACCAGCGCGATATCCGCGATACACTTGCCCCTATCTGGCACACTAAGGCCGATACCGCGCGCAAGGCTATGAACCGCCTAGGTATCTGCATGCGTCATGCGGCGGCGCTCGGCTTAGATGTAGATTTGCAAGCGACGGAAAAAGCCAAGGCGCTGCTAGGTCAGCAAAGACATAACGCGCAGAATATCCCCGCCCTGCCTTGGAAGGAGGTCCCCGAATTCTATCGGTCTTTATCGGGCGGCACGATTACCGAACTGGCGCTGAAGTTGCTCATCCTCACAGCGGTGCGCTCGTACCCTCTGCGCCACATCCGACTTGACCAGATCGAAGGCGATGTCTGGACCATCCCCGCAGAGGCCATGAAAGGCCGCGTGGGGGCGACCAAGGACTTTCGGGTGCCATTATCGCAAGAGGCGCAGAACGTGATTGCAGCGGCCAAACCCTTCGCGCGTGACGGTTATCTGTTTCCGGGCGTCCGCAAGGGCGTGATTTCCGACGCCACAATGGGGAAATTCATGGACCGTCGCGGGATGAAGGAACGCCCACACGGCTTTCGCTCGTCTTTTCGCGACTGGTTAGCTGAAACGACCAATGCGCCGCATGATGTCGCAGAAATGTGCCTAGGCCACGTGACAGGCGGTTCCGTCGAGCGGGCATATCGGAGAACGGACTTTCTTGAACAGAGGCGTGCGTTGCTGGAGCAGTGGTCGTCCAATGTAGTTGAGCTGTCAGCAACGGATGCAAAAGTGGTTGGAATCCTAGCGCATTCTGCTTCTGATAGTTGATGCACCTTTAAACATAAGTGGACTGTATAAGTGTTTTGCCCCCCTCATTATCTTCCCTATTCACAGGTAAGCATATGGCTCTCAGAATGGGTGGAGCATTTGATTGTAGCAAGTATTGAGCTTGGTGACCCACTAGGCGTTTCTGATGAAGAAAATAGAAAAAAAGTCCTTCATCCTCACAGGATGAACCGAGCGCATCTCGGGTTTTTGGAACAATGCGAATCCACGGCCATCTGCGGCCCAGATGGAACAATTCTTAAAGTGGATTCACTCTATTTTTTTGAAAGCCCTGTACTTTACTGGACAACAGATTGGTTTCCGCCCGAATTAATCGGCCACGAACTCTACTTCTTTTTCTTGAATGCTAACACTTTCATGGTGGACCTTGAAAACTGGCATTCAGCCTTTTCCGACCTTTTCAGGGAATTTAATCCAGATGATTGGCCCTACTTAAATCATACCGCTGAAATGATATCTCACTTTCAAGGGTGGGCATTTTGCATCTCGGAAGAAGACGACGCGCAGATGCTAGAATATATCATCAAGAGTTACGAATTACCTCCCGAATTACTGGACAAAGTAACATCAGAAAACACTCCTGACAGGAAAGGGCGCACGATAGGTCGCCCACCTTTAGAAAAGGCAAAAGCTGCATTCGCAGAAATGGGGTTCAAAAAGGGCAATCGTTCTTGGGAAGAATTGGCGCGACATTTAGAAAGAAAAACTGGGCAAAAACCGGCACCAAAAACTATGCGAAGCTGGGTCTCGGATGCCAAGGCCAAGCAGCCCCCTAGGGCATTGCAGGGGGAAATTAAGGGGAAATAATCCAAGCTTTCCCCCCAGTTTTCAGAGTTATGCTCTTGTGCGTAACTGGGCCTCATCAAACAGCAATGAGGTCCAATATGAAATTTTTAACCTTCCAAGACCTTCAAGCAAAGCTTGGCGGCAGAAGCCGCAGCTCTATTTACCGCGACCTAGAAATCGGTCGTTTGCCTAAGCCGATGAAATTCGGCGCGCGCCTCTATTGGAACGAGGCCGAGATCGACGCCACGCTGGAGGCAATGTCCAAATGAGCATTGCCCAGCGAAACCACCACGAAACCTCTGACAGCTATGCGGGCGTTATCGCCCGCCTCTGCCCTCGTCACCGGGTGATTATCTGCCGCGACGGCATTCAGTTGATCACGCAGCGACGCAAGAATGGTGGCGCGGAGCGACCTTGGCGGTCCCTCAGGTACTTCCGCACCCGTGAGGCCCTGATGCGCTTCTGCGCCACCTTGTGTGAGCGCGTGGACCCCGCCGCCTGGGCCGCGCTCGCCACTCTTCCAGACATCATAGGAGGTTCGTCATGAGCCAGAAATGGAAAAGCCCCGGCAATGCGTTGCAGCGCACCACCGGGGCATCAGTAGATGGTCATTGGGGAATGACAATTGCACCTATGGCGCAAACATACGCCAATTGCCGCGATCTGCAAACTCGTCATTTGCAGCGCAGGTTTGGCCTCGATGCCCGCACCGCCCGGCTGATGGCGGGCCTTTGCTTTGGGGAGGATCGGTAATGGACATGATCACACCAGACACTCGTTTGCGCCTGGGATGGGCGGAGGCCGCCGTCTTCGCTCTGGAGCATTGCCGCCTGTCGCATGCAAATGCGATCTGCGCGGCCTGGCTCGAGGCGGCAGAGATCGGCGGTCCGCGCCACGATCCGTTCGGGATGGTCTACTCAGACGCCCGGTTCTGGGCACTATCGGCCCCGCAGCACGAACTTGTGGCTTACACCTTGGCAGGGCTGGAGCGCCTCCCCAGTGCACTTTTACCACTTCCAATGCGAAAGGTGGCCTTCAAGGCGATCTGGCGGAGCTTTCCCGACCAGGAGCGTATCGCCTTCCTGAAGCATGTGAAGGGAGGTCGGGCATGATGGATGGATACGATTGGAATGATCTGCCGAGGGTCGAAGACGTCACGCATGCCGATGCGCAAGCAGAGGTTCAAAGGTTGGCGGGGCTAGACCCCGCCACCTATGAGACCGAGCGGAAGGGTGCGGCTGCCCGCTTGGGCTGGCGTGCGTCAGTTCTGGATCTTGAGGTCAAGAACGCCCGACCTCGCGCGGTTGGTAAGGACGACGGTGGCCAGACCGCCGTGGTCGAAGACCTCGAGACCTGGGATTACCCGGTCGAGGGGGCGTCGCTTGCAGAAGAGATCCGCGACCGGCTTCGCGCGCACGTAGTGTTTGGTGCGGATGCTGATGTGGACTGCGCCACATTGTGGGTGATCGGCACATACCTGATGGACACGTGGCGGCTCTGGCCACGCTTGTTGATCACCAGCCCCACGAAGGCCTGTGGCAAGTCAACATTTTTGGAGGTGATTGATGCGATGGCCCATCGCGGCTTCATCGTTTCGAATGCAAGTCCGGCAGCCATCTTCCGGACGATAGAGGCGTGGAAGCCAACCCTGTTGCTTGATGAGGCCGACACCTGGATGCGGCAGAACGAGGATCTGGCCGGCATCTTGAACTCCGGCCATACCCGCCGGACGGCCCGGGTGATCCGGGTCCAGGAGGTCAATGGAGAGCACGTCCCAACCCCCTTCTCAACCTGGTGTCCAATGGCGATTGCCGGGATCGGCAGCCAGCGCGATACGCTGATGAGCCGGAGTATCGTCATTGGTCTGCGCCGCAAGTTGCCAGAAGAAACCGTCGCGCGCCTGCCTTTCGAACTGCATGGGCAAATGCTGCGTGTCCGTCGCCAGGTGGCCCGGTGGGCTGAAGACAATGCCATCAGGATCGGCGAGATGAAAGATGAGCCACCAGCGTGTGGTAATGACCGCATGCAGGACAACTTCACGCCGCTCTGGCGGATTGCCACTGTTCTCGGTGGACCCTGGCCTGATCGAATTGCCAGCGCCTATGCGGCACAAGCGCAGGCCCAGGACGAAGATGACGACCCGGCCGGCGTCATGCTGCTGCGCGACATTGCGGATCTGTTCGCAACGCGGACCGGGCAGCCAGACCGCATCGCATCGTCGGAACTTGTTGCGGATCTCATCACGATGGAGGATCGGCCCTGGGCTGAGTGGCGGCACGGCAAACCGCTTACCACGACCACCATCGCGAAGCTCATGAAGCCGTTTGGCATCAAGGCCATGGTGCGAAAGCTGCATGGCACCTCGGCAAGAGTTTATCTGCGCAGCGAGGTGAAGGCCGCCGCGGCGCGGTACTGTCTGCCAAAGTGTAACCGCGTAACCCTTGAACAAAATCAAGAGGTTAGCCCTGATTCAAAGTGTAACCTGAATGATAAGGTTACACCTCAGGATCCGTCTAACCCATTGAAAACGAAAGAAGGTTACGCGGTTACACTTTCAGACACCGGATCGGCGGATGCCGCGCCCGCGGGCGATCCGCACGATCCGGAGGCGTGGGGGTGATTGAGCGAAGGCGCCACGGTAAACCCATCACCATGGCAATCCAGCGACGTCAGGCCGCCCTCAGGTGGGTGGCCTGAGTTAATTCGGGCTCCGAAGGCCTGACGACAGCGACGATAAATGTCATCGGTTGAAAGAACCGCGTATGGCCGGGCAGCCCAAAGCTGACTTTAAAGCGGAGCGCAGCATTCGACACGATGGGCGGAAAGCCGCAGTTCGCTGCGTTGTGCATCAAGGTCTGCTTTGCCGGCATTCGCCACGAAGCTTTAATACCAAAAACAATGAAGCGATCCGCCCCGGGATTTGACAGAGCGCAAAGTCGGACCTGATTTTCCGGACTAGCCTTCTGTCATCGTGAAGAGGGAGGTTTGGGCTTGAAGCTGGCGTGTCTGGTTTGTGGTCAGGGCAACAGGGTTCCCCGGGAAAAGCTCGGCGCAGGGCCCAAATGTGGCAGCTGCGGCGCGCCTCTTTTGAGCGGAGAGCCGCGGGACGTGTCATTCGAGATCCTGCAAAAGGCGGCACGTATAGATGATCTACCGCTCATTGTCGATTTCTGGGCGTCGTGGTGCGGGCCCTGCAGGGTGATGGCGCCGGAATTTGCCAAAGCAGCAAGCCTGCTGAAGGGGCAAGCCCGCTGCGCCAAGCTGGACACGGAAGCCTATCCGCAAGCGGGGCAGGTCTATGGTATTCGGAGCATTCCGTTGCTGATCGCGTTCCAAGGCGGGCGCGAGGTTCAACGGCAGGCCGGCGCGATGGCGGCACAAGATATCGTGGCTTGGGTCCGGCAGGGCCGTGCGGCATGACATGGCAAGGCGTCCTTTCCTGCCGCCGGTGGCAGATGAGCGCACAAGGCATTTTCCGCGCTCGGTGGCAGGGCAGTATCGCCACGCCGCATAACGGGAGGGCGCGTGATGACGGATGATCCATACAAGGTTCTGGGCGTGGACAAGGGCGCCAAGCAGGACGAGATCAAGAAGGCCTATCGCAAGCTGGCCAAGAAGCTGCACCCGGATCTTCACCCCGGCGACCCCGGGAAAAAGTCGGAATTCCAGGCCGTTTCCGCGGCCTACGATTTGCTGGGCGATCCCGAGAAGCGCAGGCGCTTCGATGCAGGTGAAATCGATGCACAGGGCCACGAGCGCCCCGAGCGTCAATTCTATCACGACTATGCGAGCCACCCGGGCGCCAAGCGCTATGAACCGGGCGGGGATGCGGGCGAGTATGAGGATATGTCGGACCTGTTCTCGGATATATTCGGCACACGGCAGCGCGGCGGCGGGGCGACCCATGAGCACGGCTTCCACGCCCGTGGGCGCGATATGCACTATCATCTAGAGGTGGATTTCATGGATGCCGCCCGCGGTGCGAAACGGGCCATTACGATGCCCGACGGCAAGATGATCGAGGTGTCGATCCCGGCCGGGCTTGAGGACGGCCAGACGCTGCGCCTGCGCGGCAAGGGGGCTGCGGGGATCGGCCAGGGTCCGCCCGGTGACGCGCTGATCACGGTTGGCGTGCGGCCGCACCCGGTGTTCACCCGCAACGGCAGCAATATCGAAATGGAGCTGCCCATCACCTTCGACGAGGCCGTTCTGGGTGCGAAAGTGGATGTGCCGACGATTTCGGGCAGGGTTGCCGTGACGATCCCCAAGGGTGTCTCATCGGGCCGTCAGCTGCGCCTGAAGGGCAAGGGCTTTCCGGTGGGCAAGGCCGCATATGGCGATCTGATCCTGCGGCTCAAGATCGTGCTGCCGCAGAAGATTGATGAAGAGATGGAGGAGATCGCGAAGCGCTGGCGCAGCCATCAAAGCTACGATCCGCGCGAGACATTGCGGAGGGCGATATGACTTACGATGAACGCAGCGTCGTGGCGAGGGTCGAGCGCCTGACCATGAGGGAATTGCGCAGCTGGGTGCGCGAAGGCTGGGTGCGGCCCGCGCAGGGCGAGGACGGCCCGTTCTTCGACGAACTGGATATCGCGCGCGTCCGCCTGTTATGCGACCTGCGCAAGGACATGGCGATTTCGGGGGATACGATCCCGATGATCCTGTCGCTGATCGACCGCTTGCACAAGTCGCAGCGCGAGTTGCGGATGTTGCGGCAGGCGATCGATGAACAGCCCGAGGATCTTCGGCTTGAGGTGCTGGAACGGTATGCAAGAATACGAAAACCGTGACGACGGGCGCGCCCGTGCTGACCCGTGGGGCGGTTTCGTGGTATTGTCTTGGTTGAGGAGTGCAACTATCGGGGAGGAGATGATGCACAACGATCTGAACCTGCGTCGGCGCGTTCTCACAATGAGCTACCTGCGCTATGTCGAGGCGGACCTGTCCTGGCGGCGCGCCTGCGCAGCTGCGCGGGGGTGGTTCCCCGATGGTGACCGACCGCCACGCCGGACGATTGGGGCGCCGAAATCCCCCGTGCGGCAGGTTTATGACCGGCGGCAGCGTGCTCTGGCGCAGTTCATCGCCGCGCGACTCAAGATGTCGCAGGCAAAGGCAAGACTGGACCGCAAAGGGCCCGAGATCCTCTTGCTGGAGCTTTACGGCGCCTAGCCGCGTCGCTCCTTCAGTGTCGCGCCGCGCCCCCTGCGCGTGGCCTGAAAGCCCGCCAGAAGCGAAGGCCCCGCTGAAGGATCAATCCCCGACCCGGTATTCGGGCGGTATGGTCAGTGAGACGTGCCCGGACATGGACAC
>NZ_FRCB01000001.1 GCF_900142765.1 Roseovarius litoreus | reverse complement strand
ATACCGGCCTCCCGCACCGGAAAGTATTGTCCAGATGGACCAGAGGCCGGTCATGCACTAACAATCAACTTGGACCACTTAGTGGGGGCAGCTCAAGTTGTTGCTTGGCAATCAGCGGAGGCAAACGCTCGAACCGCTCCAGGTAACCTTCGAGGGCTGTCGTCGCAAGTTGAAGTGTTCCCTCGGCGCGACCAGCGGCTTCGTTCAGAAAGACACGGGTTGCTTGTGAATGGACAAATACGCCCACACTCAGCAGAAATATCACGCCAAGCCCCAACCAACCCATAAATACCGAACGCCGCCTCACATGTGCGACTTGCGAGATATCCTGCATCATGATGGGATAGTATCAACAAGCGAGAGCGCGCAGCAATTGATCGTTGCGCTCGTGTTTTATCGGCTCGGGCCGGGCAGTGATTTCAACGATCACTTTCAAATGGCCATGCCCGTTGTCCGTGACGATCACCAGTGGATGATACTGGCGGACCGGGCTGACCGGCATATGACAACCGACATCACAAAACCACCATGAACACAGGTGTTTTGGATGTCATTGGATGATTTTGGCTGAGAAAGTGGTGCCGCTGAAGGGACTCGAACCCCCGACCCCATCATTACGAATGACGTGCTCTACCAGCTGAGCTACAGCGGCCCTGTTTCGCGGGCCTATAGCATCGGCTGGGGGGCGGGGGAAGTCCTATTTTCGGGTGGTGTCCTCGTCCGTCGTCTCGGGGGTTTCTTCAACGACTTCGGCATCGAGCACGTCATCCCCGTCCGCTTCGGTCTGTTCTTCTTCTGTGGGCTTTTGCTCGATCGCGCCGATGATCAGGGGCAGCATTTCGATGCCGGTGGATGTCGTCATCGTCGAGACCGGGGGCGTCTTCCATGTCAGTGTGTCGAAGGCGTTGCAATGGTCACAGGCAGGCGCCCATTCCGCATGGATATGCTGGCAATTGTCACAGACCCATTGCGGGCCGCGCGGCGCGGACAATGCGCGCGCAAGCCAACCCTTTACCACCGCGTCCGACGATCCCTCGCCGCGTTCGATCGCGGCCATGATGGTCAGCACACGCGCATCCGGATCCGTTTCGACCAGATCGCCAAGCGCACGGCGGGCGGCAGGGAAATCTTCGGCGGCAAGGTGCAGCTCGGCCTTGAGCAGCTTGGTTTCGCGATTATCGGGATGCATCGCGATCAGCTTGGAGAAGCGCTTGAGGCGCTGCGCCGGAGTTTCATCGGGTTCGATCTCGGCGAAAGCGGCGGCAAGGTCGGGATGCGGGTGCACGCCCCATGCCTTCTTGATGACCCGCGTCGCATAGCGTTTGGACCCTTGGGACATATAGCTTCGCGCCGCCAGAACAGCTGCGGGAACCAGATCGGGTGACAATCTGTTGGCCTCGATCGCGGCCTCACGGGCTTCGATGTCCTTGCCTTCGTCAAGCACGTCCTTGGCCTCGGAAAGGGCCAGAACGGCGTCACGGCGCTTGTGCAGATCACGCGGCAAGCTGCCGTATTTCAACTTGGCATTCAGGGTCTCGCGCGCGCCTTTCCAGTCTGCGGTCTGAGCCTGAAGCCGCAAGAGGGCATCCTGCACCTCGCCATGCCGAGGCTTGAGCGCGAATGCGGTCTTGGCGAGCTTCAACGCGGTTTCGGTGTCGCCGGCTGCCAGTTTCTGCTTCATCAGGCCACGCACACCGACAAAGCGGGTCCGGTCATCCTTGAGCAACTTCTTGTAGACCAATTCGGCCTTGCGGGTGTCGCCCGACAGTTCTGCAGCCTGCGCCGTGAGAAGATTGGTCAGATCGGGTTTGCGCAGGTATTTTTCCGCCTTGTTGGCCTTGGACATGGCGAGGTCGCCCTCACCCGAAGCCAGCGCCATCATGCCTTCGGACAGTGCACGAAACCCTTTTTCCTGCCGGTTCTTGTCGAAATAGCGCGAAATCGCCGTTTCATCGCCGTTGATGAACTTGAGCGTTGCGACCAGCAAGGACAGCAGTTTGAGCAAAAGCCACAGCGCAATCACCAGAACGATCAATGCGATCACCGCCTTGATCGGGGTCAGGTTGAATTCCTGACCGCCGAACACGATCCTGACACCGCCTTCCATCTCGATCAGATGGGCTGCGCCGAGTGTCGCCGCCGAAACAAGGGCGATGAAACCGACAATCTTTAAAATCGACCACAACATCTTTTTTGCCCTTTCGGTGTCAGTTTAAGTCCTGCGCCAGCGCTTTGGCCGCAGCCAGAGCATCCAGACGCCGCGCGGCCTCGGCCGACCAGTCGGACAATTCGGCACGGCCCTCTTCGGGCAATGTTTCGATTTCAGCCAGCGCATCGTTCAGACGACCCTCGCGCGCCGCAGCTTCGGCTCGTGACAGAACCGCATCCGGGTCATCGCCTTCGCGCGGCTCGAGCGATCTGGCCCCAAGCTGAGAGCGCAGAAACCCGCCAAGGCCGCCGGCGCCTGCGTCGTCGACAGCGGCGCGCGAGACGGCAAGCGCCCGGCGCGCGGCATCGGGGAAGGTTTCGGTCAGGCTGGCTTGCGTCGGTACGCCTTCGGCGGCCGCACTGGCCAGCGCTTCGGGCACAGCGACATCCGCCGCTTCGAGATCGGCGAGTGCCGCGTCGAACGGGGTTCCGGCATCCAAAGCCGTCTGAATGCGCGTCAGCGCGGCGCGGCGCATGGCGGCCTGAGCGGTTTCAACGGCGCTTTCTTCCTTGGCGCGAGCGTCTTCTGCGATCGCCGAGATCTCGGCTTTTTGCTGGGCGATGGACGCCTGCAATTCACGTAATTCCTGTTCATAGGCGGACAGAGCAGCTTGCGAGTCGCCGGATCCGGACGTTCCACGCGCTTCAACATCGGAAAGGCGCGCGTCGAACGCGTCAATCCGGGTCGCAATCTCGTTCACGCGGCCCGACACAGTGTCTATCGCTGCCGAAAGGCTGTCCATCTCGGCGGTTATTGCGCCCGGCTCCGAGCCGTCGGCAAGCGTGTCAATGCGGCTGGACAGTTGCGCGAGGTCCTGCGATTGCGCTTCGATTCTTTGGGTCAGATCCTGGATGGCAGCACTGTCACCGCCGCTTGCGGGAAACGGGAAATCCTGCGGCAAGACATAGCGCGCCATGCCAAACCCGATGGCCGCTGCAGCGACACCGCCCAGAAGCATCGCGAAAAACCCGCCCTTGCGGACAACGACTTGTTCGGGAGGGGGCGCGACAGGCATGGGTTTTTCAACCGTGTCACGGGTTTCTTCGGTCGCGTCGGGCGTTTCCTCTGGCTCTTGCTCCACCGGGTCGGTGAGGTCAGGTGCTGCATCCCCATGATCGGTCTCGTCGTCTTTTTTCTCCGAGCCCAAAGGTTTGTCCGCGTCAGGCTCGCGTTCAGGTTCGGCAGGCTGGCTGTCTTCCGGGGTCGCGGCGTCGGCTGCGTCAGGTGATGTTTCCGGCGTCTGCGATACGGCCGTATCGTGATCATGCTCGGGTGCCGGCTCGGGGGTGCTAGTGTTTGTGGCGTCGGTCGCGGTATCGGCGGCCGATGTGTCGATCGGCTTGTCCGACTTGTTTCTTGAGCGCTTTTTCTCAGCCACGTTTCACCACCCCTGTCGACCTTTTCGAATCTTGCCATCGGCACACACCCGACGACCTTACTTTGCCGGGTTTCCGCCCTCAAGCCGCTTGGCGCTGTTCCAAAGTGTCACAATCACCTCGAGCATTGCCTCTGCCGTCGGTTTTTCAGCCGTCTCGATCCGTTGCGCAGTACCGCAAGGCACGGCTTGGCGCACGTTATCACTGATCGCTGCCACAAGTATCGGTCCCGCAGCGGCTGTCTGCTCGAAAAACAGCTGCGCGCTTCTTGGCGAGAAAAGAGGGACGATCACAGGCTGTCCATTCTGCAAAAGAGAGAGGGCCTGCGCGGTAAGCCGCCCTTCGATTTGGCGATAGATCGTCGCTTCATGTGTCTCTGTTCCGGCCAAAGTCAAAGCCTGTGCGATGTTCGAAGCGATATGTTCGCCGCGCAGATGCAGGCAGGGTGCTGTCGGGCTGTCGGCAAGGATGCGCGCGATCAGATCGCCTGCATCGCCATCGCAGGAGATCACGTCCATGCCCGCCCGCCGGGCGGCGGCGGCGGTGGCGTTTCCCACGGCATAAGCAGGAATGTCGCACGGCCCATCCTGCGCCAGATACGCCTCGACCCCGTGGCGGGACGTGAAAATCAGGGTTTTGTAGCCGCTCATGTCGGGCAGATCGCCGCAATGCTCGATTCGCATGATCGGAGACAGGACGATCTCGGGGGCACAGCCGATCCGCGCCCGCACGTGATCGGCGAAGGCGGCACCCGAAGGGTCGGGCCGCGTAATCAGGATCGCAGGCGCCATGGGCTGTCCGGAGTTGTTTGCACTCACCGCAGGTGTTACCTGCCTGTGGACCAACACGCAACGGGCGGCTCATGGGCACCAGCCTTACCATTCTCGGGATCGAAAGCAGCTGCGACGATACGGCAGCCGCGGTGCTGCGGGTTGAGGATGGCTTGCCCAGCATCCTGTCGTCGGTGGTGCACGGCCAGGCCGAGCTTCACGAAGCCTATGGCGGTGTGGTGCCCGAGATCGCCGCGCGCGCCCATGCGGAAAAGCTTGATATCTGCGTGAAAAAGGCTCTGACACAGGCGAATGTGACGCTTTCGGCGCTGGACGCCGTGGCTGTCACCGCCGGCCCGGGGCTGATCGGAGGGGTGCTTTCAGGGGTGATGTGCGCCAAGGGGATCACCGTTGCGACAGGCCTGCCGCTGATCGGGGTGAACCATCTGGCGGGTCATGCACTGACCCCGAGACTGACGGACCTTATCGCCTATCCGTACCTCATGTTGCTTGTATCGGGCGGGCATTGTCAGTTTCTGATCGTGCACGGCTGTGAGGAATTCACCCGGCTTGGCGGCACGATCGATGACGCCCCCGGCGAAGCGTTCGACAAGACGGCCCGGCTTCTGGGTCTGCCACAGCCCGGTGGTCCGCATGTCGAGCAAGAGGCCAAACAGGGGGATCCCACGCGCTTTCGCTTTCCGCGCCCTTTGCTGGACAGGCCGGGGTGCGATATGTCCTTTTCGGGCCTCAAAACCGCGCTTCTGCGAGCACGCGATACGCTGATTGCCGCGCAAGGCGGTCTGACCCGTCGGGATCGGGCCGATCTTTGCGCAGGGTTTCAAGCCGCCGTAGCGGATGTTCTGGCCGAGAAGACCCGCCGTGCCTTGGGGGTTTATCTGGCCGAGGCGCCACCGATGCCCATGTTTGCAGTCGCCGGCGGTGTTGCAGCAAATTCTGCCATTCGGGCCAGTTTAGAGACTGTTTGTGCCGCCGAAGGGGCCGGGTTTGTCGCGCCACCCCTGGCGCTTTGCACGGATAATGCGGCGATGATCGCCTATGCCGGGGCCGAACTTTTTGCCGCCGGGCACCGGGACGATCTGACACTGGCCGCGCGACCGCGTTGGCCGCTCGATCGCAGCAGTCCGGCCCTGATCGGCGGTGGCAAGAAGGGGGCCAAGGCATGATCGTCATTCTGGGTGCTGGCGCGTTCGGGACGGCGTTGGCGATAACGCTCGCGCGCAGCCATGCGGTGACACTCTGGGCGCGCGATCCCCAACATGCCGCGGAAATGCAGGGCACACGGGAAAATGCGCGCCGCCTGCCGGGTGTGAGCTTGCCCGAAAATATCCGCGTTTGCGCCGAAATAGAGACTGTAGAGACCGCCGATGCCGTCCTTCTGGCGGTCCCTATGCAAAGGTTGCGTGCGTTGCTTGAGGAGCATGGCGCAAGGCTTGCCGGCCCGCCGCTTGTGGCTTGCTGCAAGGGTATCGAATTGACCACCGGGCTTGGCCCCACGCAGATCATCGCACAGATCCTGCCGCAATCGCCTGCCGCGATCCTTACCGGTCCCTCCTTTGCCGCCAATATCGCCAAGGGTTTGCCCACCGCGCTGACGCTGGCTTGCACGGATGACGAAATCGGCCGCCCGTTGCAGTCCCTGCTCAGCACCGGCACCCTGCGGCTTTACAGGACGACCGACGTGATCGGCGCCGAACTTGGCGGGGCGCTCAAGAATGTCATGGCGATCGGCAGCGGTGTGGTGATGGGCGCGGGCCTTGGGGAAAGTGCGCGCGCGGCCCTGATGACCCGTGGTTTCGCCGAGATGTGCCGGATGGCCACGGCACTTGGAGCGCGACCCGACACACTTTCAGGCCTGTCCGGGTTTGGCGATCTCGTATTGACCTGCACCTCGGATCAGTCGCGGAACACCCGTTTCGGGCAGAGTTTGGGTCGAAACGAAGCGTTTGATCCAACCATCACAGTCGAAGGTGCGGCCACGGCAAGGGCGGTGTGCCAACGCGCGGCAGAGCTTGGGATCGATATGCCCGTTTCCCGCGCCATTACCGCACTGATCGATGGCGAATTGCAGGTGGATCAGGCTATGGATATGTTGTTGTCACGACCATTGAAGGAAGAATGATGCTGATAGCCCTGATCGCCCGCGACAAGCCCGGTGCGCTGCAAACCCGTCTGGACAATCGCGAGGCGCATATCGCTTATCTCAAGGAAACCGGCGTGGTGTCGCAGGCCGGTCCGCTTCTTGACGAAGATGGAAACATGGCGGGATCGCTGGTTATTCTGGATGTCGAGGATATGGCACAGGCACAGGACTGGGCCAGTGACGATCCCTATGCCAAGGCGGGTCTTTTTGGCTCTGTCGATCTGATCGAGTGGAAGAAAGTGATCTGATCCGTGCGGTATTGGCTGTTCAAATCCGAACCCGAGGCATGGAGTTGGAACGATCAAGTCGCCAAGGGCGATTCGGGTGAAGAATGGGACGGCGTCCGCAACTATCAGGCCCGCAATTTCATGCGGGACATGAAGCTGGGTGACCGGGGATTTTTCTATCACAGTCAGACGGAAAAGGCCGTTGTCGGCATTGTCGAGATCATCGCCGAGGCGCATCCAGACAGCAAGGCAGACGATCCGCGGTGGGAATGCGTGGATATCAAGGCTGTCGAACCCGTCAAAACCCCCGTGACGCTCGAGACGATCAAGGGCGATCCCAGATTATCCGATATGTTGCTGGTCAAAAGTCCGAGGCTGTCGGTGCAACCCGTCACCGAGAGCGAATGGCGCATCATCTGCGACATGGCAGGGGTCACGCCCTGAAATTTGGTGGAACGGAGAGTGTCAGCCAAAAACCGACACCCTCCGCCACCCCACGTGCTCCCTACGCACCACACGTGATCTCTGGATAGGTCCCGGCCATACTGGCCCTTGAATTGACCTTATCCCAATCAACCATCCCGGCCAAATCCGTAATGCTTAGAATACGCCTCAAATGAAAGCGCCCGCCGCAATGGACGGGCGCCGGTCATGTCTTTGGCCGGGTTTCAGGAATAAACCGACTCTTTGCCGAAGTGTTTGGTCAGCATGTAATAGACCACGGCCCGGTATTTGTTACGCTCGGAGCGGCCATAGGTTTCGATGACCTGGGTGATCGCATCCATCAACTGGGGACCATCGGCCAGACCCAGTTTCTTGATGAGGAAGTTGTTCTTGACCGTTTCCAGCTCACCTTGCTGACTTCCCGCCACGGTCGAGGCGTCGGCGTCATAGATCGACGGGCCACAGCCGATCGTTACCTTGGTAAGCAGGTCCATGTCCGGCTCCATGCCGCATTTCGTCCGAAGATCTTCGGCATATTTTGCGATCAGGTCGTCGCGCTTTCCCATACTGTCTCTCCCACCTTACCGGCTTTGGCGCCGGGTCGTTTTGTTAACATTACAGCCCCATTCCGGCGCTGAGGGAACGATAACCACAGATTGCCCCCCGACAAAGAATAAATTTGCCGGGTTTATTGCTGACTTATGGCAAGCAAAAGGCCCCGGCGTCGCCGCCGGAGCCTCTGGATGTCCCGATTGGGGATATCAGTAGCGATAATGCTCGGGCTTGAACGGGCCTTCGGGTTTCACGCCGATATACTCCGCCTGATCGGGCTTGAGTTCGGTCAGCTTGACACCGATCCGCCCCAGATGCAGGCGAGCGACCTTTTCATCCAGATGCTTGGGCAGGATGTAGACCTTGTTTTCATACTGATCGCCACGCACCCAAAGCTCGATCTGCGCAAGGACCTGATTGGTAAAGGAGGCCGACATCACAAAGCTGGGGTGACCGGTGGCATTGCCAAGGTTCAAAAGACGCCCTTCGGACAGAAGGATGATCCGGTTGCCCGAGGGCATCTCGATCATGTCCACCTGTTCCTTGATGTTGGTCCATTTGTGGTTCTTGAGGCTGGCCACCTGAATTTCATTGTCGAAATGGCCGATATTGCCGACGATCGCCATGTCCTTCATCTCGCGCATATGCTCGATGCGGATCACGTCCTTGTTGCCGGTGGTGGTGATGAAGATGTCGGCGCTCCCGACTTCATCTTCCAGAAGCGTCACCTCGAACCCGTCCATCGCAGCCTGCAGCGCGCAGATCGGATCGACTTCGGTCACTTTCACACGGGCGCCGGCACCGGCAAGCGATGCAGCACTGCCTTTGCCCACGTCGCCATAACCGCAGACCACGGCCACCTTGCCGGCCATCATCGTATCGGTCGCGCGGCGGATGCCATCGACCAGCGATTCCTTGCAGCCATACTTGTTGTCGAATTTCGACTTGGTGACGCTGTCATTCACGTTGATCGCCGGGAAAGGCAGCTGCCCGTCGCGCACCAGCTGATAGAGACGGTTGACGCCGGTGGTGGTTTCCTCGGACACGCCTTTGATCTGGTCACGAACCTTGGTGAACCAGCCGGGGCTTGCCGCCATGCGCTTGGCAATCTGCGCCTTGATGACCTCTTCCTCTTCCGAGGTGGGGACGGGGATGATGTCTTCACCCGCCTCGGCGCGCGCGCCCAGCAGGACATAGAGCGTGGCGTCGCCGCCATCGTCGAGGATCATGTTCGGGCCGTCTTCGAAAAGGAACGACTTGTCGAGGTAATCCCAATGCTCTTCCAGTGTCTGACCCTTGATCGCAAAAACCGGAACACCCGATTTCGCGATAGCGGCGGCCGCGTGATCCTGTGTCGAGAAAATGTTGCAGCTGGCCCAGCGCACATCGGCTCCGAGGGCGACCAGCGTCTCGATCAGAACGGCGGTCTGGATCGTCATGTGCAGCGACCCGACGATGCGCGCGCCCTTGAGCGGCTTTTCCTCACCGTATTCCTCGCGCAGGGCCATCAGCCCCGGCATTTCCGTTTCCGCGATATCCAACTCTTTGCGGCCATATTCAGCCAGGTTGATATCCTTTACGATGTAATCCTTCGCCATTTGGGGCGGCTCCTTGCAAACTTACATTTGCGAGTGCAGATAGCACCGGCGACCGTGATGGGCAACGCCACAGGCACGCAGAAACCATAGCGCGACAAAGAGGCCACTATGAAACAACCCCGTGCATGGCAAAAAATGTTGTCGGGACGGCGCCTTGATCTTCTCGATCCGACTCCGGTGGATATCGAGATCGAGGATATCGCGCATGGTCTGGCCTTTGTGGCGCGCTGGAACGGGCAGACAATCGGCGACTATGCCTATTCCGTGGCCGAGCATTCACTTCTGGTGGAAAGGCTCTATTCCCGCCTCAATCCTGCAAGTCCAAGGAAATGGAACCTTGCCGCGCTGCTCCATGACGCGCCGGAATATGTGATCGGGGACATGATCTCGCCGGTCAAGGCCGCGGTCGGGCCGGGCTATGACGACCTGGATCAACGGCTGGCGGCGGCAATTCACCTGCGCTTTGGCTTGCCTGCGACGATCCCGGCCGAGGTCAAGAAGCAGATCAAGAAGGCCGACAAGATCAGCGCATGGATGGAGGCCACGCAGATTGCCGGCTTTACCGAGGCCGAGGCCAACAAGTTCTTCGGCAAGCCCGACACGGGGCTGATCGAAGGGCTGACCATCGTGCTGCGTCCGCCGCTCGAGGCACGCAACGATTATACCGCCCGCCACAAAGACCTTCTGGACCAGATGTCGTGATCATCGTTCGTCGCGCCGGATCCCTGGATACACGCGAGATGGCCGATCTTCTCAATGCGATCATTCGCAAGGGTGGCACCACGGCCTTGACCAAGCCGGTCACCCGTGACGCGATATTGGCCCGACTTCGGCAGGAACAGGGTCGATCCGCATGGCACGTGGCCGAGGATGACAGCGGCACGATCCTTGGCTTTCAGTTCATCGCGCCGCATCACGCCTTGCCGCCCGAGGCCTGCGATATCGCCACCTTCGTCCAGACAGGGATGACAGGGCTCGGTATCGGATCGGCGCTGTTCGACGCCAGTTCTATCGCCGCGAGGGATTTGGGCTATCACTGGATCAACGCGACGATCCGCGCCGACAATACCGGTGGGCTGGCCTATTACCAGAGCCGTGGCTTCGAGCCCTATGCCTTGCAGAAGGGTGTAACGCTGGATGACGGAACGCTGGTGGACAAGATCAGCACTCGTTTCACGCTGGATTAGAGCCTATTTGGGCGATCTCTTGGCCAGGATGCGCTGCAAGGTGCGGCGATGCATGTTCAGCCGCCGTGCGGTTTCGCTCACATTGCGGTCACACAGCTCATAGACGCGCTGAATATGCTCCCAACGAACGCGATCAGCGCTCATCGGGTTTTCGGGCGGCGGCGGCAGCGTGTCGGCCCCCGCCAGCAGCGCATTGGTGATGTCGGTCGCATCGGCAGGCTTGGAGAGGTAATCGGTCGCGCCGATCTTTACCGCCGCCACAGCCGTGGCAATCGCACCATAGCCGGTCAGCACCACCACACGGCTATCGGGGCGCTTTTCGCGGATGATCTCGACCACATCCAGCCCGTTGCCATCCTCCAGCCGCAGATCGCAAACGGCATAGGCCGGCGGGCGGGCTGTCGCGATGGCTTTGCCAGCGGCAACAGAGCCTGCCATTTCCACTTGGAAACCGCGTTTTTCCATGGCTTTGGCCAGACGGCGCAGAAACGGTTCGTCATCATCGACGAGCAGCAGGCTCTTGTCACTTCCCAGATCAGACAACTCATCGGTCATGCCGCCACTCCTCCCGTTCGCGCACAGCTTGTACGCAACAGTTTTAGCCCTCGCCCTCAGGTGCGTCAAACCATCGCAAGGGGTTACATCGCATCCAGAAAGCATCCCACGCGGTCAGCCATCTGTTCAGGCGTCGTCTCGCGGCGGAAGAACTCCACAAACCCATATTCCGGAAGCGTCAGATAGGTAAAGGTCGAATGATCGACGAGATAGAAGTCTTCCTGTCCCGGGGTGGGTTCCTGTTTGTTGAAATAGGTCCGATACGCCTGACTGGCTGCCTTGACCTGCTCGGGCGACCCGGTCAAGCCCAGCATCCGCGGATGCAGATTGGCGGTGAAGTCATCCAGCACCTCTGGCGTGTCGCGCTCGGGGTCGACCGAAATGAACACGGGCTTCACGATCTGGCCCCGTTCTTCTAGGATTTCGACCGCCACCGCATTGCGGGACGCATCGAGCGGGCAGACATCCGGGCAGAAGGTATAGCCGAAATAGATCAGCGCCGGCTGATCGACCACCTCTGCATCGGTCACCGTTTCGCCGGTTTCGCTGACCAGCGTGAACGGCCCACCGATCTGCGCGCCGCCCGCGACCTGCCCTTCGCGGCATTGCGCAAAGCGATCATCACCCCCTGATCCCGATCCCATGAGATAAAAGGCACCAAGGCCCGCCAAAGCGGCAATCGCGGCGGCAATCGCGGATATGCGTGTCATCGAAGGATCCTCATTCTTCTGGGCAACAAAGCCGGGCTGTGGCACATCTAACAGCAGAAACCCAAGTTGCAACGGGACCCAAGCGCGCAGATGTCCGATATTTCCCCCAGCGCCTTCAAATCCCGCAGTCGCGGGAACTGGATTCGCCTGCGCACGCTGATCCTGCTGCGCTGGTGGGCCATTGCTGGGCAGGTTACGGCGCTGATCGTGGCGCAGCAGCTGTATAACCTGAACCTGGAAATCGGGCTGTGCTATCTGGTGGTCGGGGTTGCCGTCATTTCGAACCTTGTGGCGTCCTTCGTCTATCCGGAAAACAAGCGTCTGTCCGAAACCGAAACCCTTCTGGTGGTTCTGTTCGACATGCTGCAACTGGGATTGATGCTGTATCTGACCGGCGGGCTGAACAATCCGTTCTCGATCCTGATCGTGGGGCCGGTAACGGTGTCGGCCTCGGCGCTGTCGTCAAGGTCCACGCTGTTTCTCGGGTTGATGGCGATCCTGATCGTGTCGATCCTGACCCAGTTCCATCTTCCCTTGCGCACCGAACAGGGCTTTATCCTGCGGATGCCGGATGTATTCCTCTTCGGCAACTGGGCGGCGATCGTGATTGCGATCGTCTTTCTTGGTGTCTATTCACGCTGGATCGTGTCCGAAATGGACGCCATGTCGAACGCGCTTCAGGCCACCCAGATGGCGCTCGCACGTGAGCAGAAGCTGACCGATCTGGGCGGTGTCGTCGCCGCCGCCGCACACGAGCTTGGCACGCCTCTGGCCACGATCAAGCTGACCAGCTCGGAACTGGCCCAAGAGCTGTCGGACAATGAAGAGCTGCGACAGGATGCCGTTCTCATCAGCGAACAGGCGGATCGCTGCCGCGATATCCTTCGGTCGATGGGCCGCGCCGGCAAGGACGATCTGCACCTGCGCAAGGCGCCCCTGACCGCCCTGATAGAAGAAGCCGCCGACCCGCATATGGATCGCGGAAAGACAATCCATTTCGAGCATGTCTCTTCGTCCGGGCCGCTCGACAGCCAGCCGACCATCCATCGCCGCCCCGAGGTGATCCATGGCCTTCGAAACCTGATCCAGAATGCCGTCGATTTCGCGCGCGGCAATGTCTGGATCGAAAGCCGCTGGTCCGAGACGCATATCAGCTTGCGGATCATGGATGACGGGCGCGGCTATCCGCAGCATGTTATGGCGCGGATCGGCGAGCCCTTCATGCGCCGCCGCGGCCCGGTCTCCGATCCGCGCCGCCCGGGCTATGAAGGCATGGGGCTTGGCCTGTTCATCGCCAAGACGCTGCTGGAACGCTCTGGGGCCGATCTGAGCTTTGCGAATGCCACGGACGCTCAGAAAGACGGAGCAGCCGGCCATCCGGACCGCACCGGCGCCGTGGTCGAGGTGACATGGCCGCGCCACAGGATGGAGGACGAAACCTCGGACAGCCGCCAACCCACCGGGGATAACCCGCCGATCCGCGCCTGACTTCGTTAACCACCGGTTAACCAATTCCCGCGCAGGCTGCGCTGGGGGTCTGGGGCAGATTGAAAGGCGCGTGATGACAGTTCCCGCTTTCGGGTGGTTTTTGCTTCCCATCGTCGCGGGCGCGACCGCACTTGGGATTCTGTGGATCTATGGCCTGTTGATCGGACGGCAGGACAGGCAGGCAAGATTGTCGCCGCCGCAAGATAAATCCGCACATTTCCTGTTCGAGAACGGCGCCCTCGTCGATCATGATCTGCCCGAACGCGTGCTTCCCCAGAACCTTTCGGATTGGTCATCGCTGCGCGACTGGTTCTGTGACAGGTTCCCCGAGTTTCCCACCGATATCGCCCTGGTGCCCGCAGACGATGGGCTGCTGCTCAAAAGCATGCTTCCCGGCGACCAGGCCGTGCTGCACATAGCCCCCATCGGTCCGGTCTGCCGCATTACTCTCAGCGATCCGACAGTGCCAAGCCCAGCCGAACGCCATGACAACCTGCGCCTCTCCGCTCGGCTCGAGAATTGGAACACCGCTCTGCGCCATGCGCCTTTCGGCTTGTCGATTTCATCGATGGATGGGCGCGTCATCTGGCAGAACCTGGCCTTTTCCAACCTCCCCGAGGACGAGCGCGCGCGGCTTCTCCCCGATCGGAAGATCGTGCCCGAATGCGAAGGCTCCCTGATCGACCGGATTTCGTTCAAGAACGCCGCCAGCGGGGCGACCCAGTGGTACGAAGTCAATTCCACCCGCGTCGGCGGCGACCTGTTCCATTATGTCACCGATATCACCAAGGTCATTCAGGCCGAGACCGTGCGCCGCGACTTCGTCCAGACGCTGACCAAGACCTTCGCCAATCTGACGACCGGGCTTGCCGTGTTCGACCGCCAGCAAAGGCTGGCCCTGTTCAATCCCGCCTTTGTCGATCTGACCGGGCTTTCGGCCGAATTTCTCAGCGCGCGCCCGGACCTGATCGGGGTTTTCGACAATCTGCGCGACAGACAGATCATGCCGGAGCCAAAGAACTACGCCAACTGGCGCACCCGGATCAGCGAGATCGTCGCCACCGCTTCCGACGGGCTCTATCAGGACACTTGGTCGCTGCCCTCGGGGCTGACCTACCGTGTCACGGGTCGACCGCATCCCGATGGCGCCGTGGCCTTTCTGTTCGAGGATATATCGGACGAGATCGCCCTGACCCGCCGGTTCCGTACACAGCTCAATCTGCGGCAGGCGGTACTGGATCAGTTGCCCGATGCCATCGCGGTGATTTCGCCCAACAAGCTGCTTTTGCTGTGCAACAAGCGCTGTTCCGATTTCCTCGGTATCGACCCGGACAGCAGCCTTGCAGAGCTTTCCGTGCCCGCTCTCATCGCGATCTGCCGCGAGCATATCCCCGACGATACCTTCTGGCCGCAGGCGGAAACCCTCCTGTCGGGCCATAGCCTGACCGAGCCTTTGGAAACCGTGCTTTACAGCCGCGCAGGCCATCCGATGCGGTGTCGCCTGTCTCCTCTCACTGGTGGGTCAGCCATGCTGAGCATGGCTGACTGCACGACCACAGTCATGATCGACACGTCATGTCAGGCCGCAGGCTGATGCCGCTTGCAGGACCGCGCCGGGCGTGTAGTGTCAGCCCATGTCTGACAGGGCCAAGACACTGCACTTCTCCGATCCCGACCAGACCTGCGCCCTTGCGCGGGCCATCGCTCCGCGTCTGGAACCGGGCGATGTTCTGCTGCTCTCGGGTCAGATCGGCGCCGGAAAATCGCATTTCGCGCGCTGCCTGATCCTGGCATCGCTCGACACGCCCGAGGACGTACCCTCGCCGACCTATACGCTGGTTCAATCCTATCCGGGACGTCGCGGCGAGATCTGGCATGCCGATCTCTACCGTCTCACCGATATCTCCGAAATCGAAGAGCTTGGCCTGATCGATGCATTTTCCGACGCGATCTGCCTTGTCGAATGGCCCGACCGTCTGGGCGATCTGGCCCCGGCATCGGCGCTTTGCCTGCATCTGGACGCGCCCGCGCCCGATGACACGCGAGTGCTCTCGCTGTCGTGGAGTGACCCGTCCTGGGATGCGAAACTGAAAGGTGTTCTCGATGTCTGACCGTGACGCTCTGATCCGGGGTTTCATCGACGCGACCGACTGGGCCGGTGCCACCGTCGCGCCCCTGGCCGGGGATGCGTCGAACCGGCGCTATCTGCGCCTCACACATCCCGACGGCGCGGCAACCGCCGTGCTGATGGACGCCCCGTCCGACCGGGGCGAGGATGTGCGCCCTTTCGTCTCCATCGCCGGCTATCTGACCTCCGTGGGTCTCAGCGCGCCCCGCATTCTGGCGCAGGATCACGGCGCGGGTCTCCTGCTGCTCGAGGATCTGGGCGATGATCTTTTCGCCAGCGTGATCCCAGCCGATCCATCGCTGGAAAACAGTCTCTATTCCTGCGCAACCGATCTTTTGGCCGATCTTCACAGCCACCCCGTGCCAAGCGGTCTTCAGTCCTATGCGCCGCCCTTGATGGCGGAGCTCGCCGCGCTGGCCTTCGACTGGTATCTGGCCAGCACGACCGGCCCCGACACCACCGCGCGAGGCCACTTTCACAGCGCCATGCTCGATGCGCTGACCCGTCACGCCGCGACCGCGGATGTGCTCGTGCAACGGGACTATCACGCCCAAAACCTGCTCTGGCTGCCGCAACGGCAGGGTCTGGCCCGCGTCGGTCTGCTGGATTTTCAGGACGCCATGCTGGGCCACCGGGCCTATGATCTGGTCTCGTTGCTACAGGATGCCCGCCGCGATGTGCCCCGCGCGATCGAGGACATCATGATCGACCGGTACATCGCCAGCACCGGACAGGACGAAAGCGCGTTCCGCACCGCCTATCACGTGCTTGGCGCTCAGCGAAACCTGCGCATTCTGGGGGTGTTCACCCGTCTCTGCGTGCGCGACGGAAAGGCGCATTACGTCGATCTGATCCCGCGTGTCTGGACGCATCTGATCCGCGATCTGTCCGATCCATCCCTGTCGGATCTGGCCGATATCACCCGCGCGCATCTGCCCGCGCCCGACGCCTCCATTCTCCACAAGGTGAAAGAGCAATGCGCGACCGTCCCCGCTCGGTAATGCTGTTCGCCGCCGGGTTCGGCACGCGGATGGGCGCACTGACCGCCGATCGCCCGAAACCGATGATCAAGGTGGCGGGCAAACCGCTGATCGATCACGCGCTGTCGCTTGTGCGCGCCCATGGCCCCGAACGCATCGTCGCCAACATTCATTACCGACCCGAGGCGCTGATCCGGCATCTTGGCGAGAGCGACGTGATCCTGTCGCACGAAACCCCCGACATCCTTGAAACCGGCGGCGGTCTGCGCGCCGCCTTGCCGCTTCTGGGCGACGGGCCGGTCTTTACAATGAACACCGATGCCGTCTGGCGCGGCGCCAACCCTCTGGATCAGCTTGCCGCGCTCTGGGATCCGACCCGCATGGATGCGCTGCTTCTGTGTATCCCGCGCGATCACGCCATCGGCCATACCGGCACGGGCGATTTCACGATCGACGGCGACGGAAGGGCGCAGCGCGGACCGGGCCTCGTGTATTCCGGGCTGCAGATCCTCAAGACCGATGGTCTGCAAGACATCGCTGAGACGGCTTTTTCCCTCAATCTTCTGTGGGACAGGATGCTGGCCGAAAATCGCCTGTTCGCAGCCGGCTACACCGGCGAATGGTGCGATGTGGGCCGTCCCGAGGGTATCGCGCAGGCCGAAAAGATGCTTGGATATCGGCATGTTTGATCCCACCGACCGCCCCCGTGTCTTTGGCGTGCCGCTTGGCGTGGATTTTCCCCGCGCTCTGGTCGATGGCCTGCTTGCCCGCCATGCCGGCCAGCCGCCCGAGGCGCTGGCCCGCGTGCAGGTGATCGTCAACACCCGGCGCATGGCGCGCCGCATCCGGGCGCTCTTCGATCAGGGTCCGGCGCTGTTGCTGCCACGGATCGAATTGCTCACCAATCTGGGCGAGCATTGGGATCTGGCGCATATCCCCGATCCCGTGCCGCCGCTCCGCCGTCGGCTCGAGCTGACACAGCTTGTCTCTTCGCTGCTGGACAGACAGCCCGACATCGCGCCGCGCTCCTCGCTTTATGCCTTGGCCGACAGCCTTGCATCGCTGATGGACGAAATGCATGGCGAAGGTGTCTCTCCGGATGCGATCGAGGGGCTGGATGTCACCGATCAATCCGGTCATTGGGATAGGATCACGGCCTTTTTGGGCATTGTCAGACACTATTTCGACGTTGGCACCGAGCATCCCGATGTCGAAACCCGCCAGCGTCTGGTGATCGAGCATGTGATCGAAACTTGGCAAGAAACGCCTCCCGATCACCCGATCATCATCGCCGGATCCACCGGATCGCGCGGCGCCACCCAGCTTCTGATGCAGGCGGTGTCCAAACTGCCGCAAGGCGCGGTCCTTCTTCCCGGCTTCGATTTCGACATGCCGGCGCATGTTTGGGGCGCGCTGGACGATGCGATGCTCTCCGAGGATCATCCGCAATACCGTTTCGCCGATCTGATGGGAAAGCTCGGCCTCTCACCCGCCGAGATCGCCCGCTGGACACCGGGCAGCCCCGCCTGTCCTGCCCGCAACCGGCTCTTGTCGCTGGCCTTGCGGCCCGCGCCTGTGACCGATCAATGGCTGCAGGATGGGCCTGGCCTCACCGATCTGGACCGCGCCACGCAGGATATCACCCTGCTCGAGGCGCCCTCCACCCGGTCCGAGGCGCTGGCCATCGCCATGCGCCTGCGTCAAGCCGCCGAAGATGGGCAGACCGCAGCGCTCATCACCCCCGACCGGACCGTGACCCGACAGGTCACCGCCGCACTGGATCGCTGGGGCATTATTCCCGATGACAGCGCCGGGATGCCGCTGCACCTGTCTCCGCCGGGCCGGTATCTGCGCCATGTGGGCGATCTGATGCGCGACACTCTGACAGCCGAGTTGCTGTTGACGTTGCTCAAGCACCCGCTCACCCATAGCGGCACCGATCGCGGGCCGCATCTGCGGCTCACCCGCGAGCTTGAACTCCATCTGCGCCGCAACGGTCCACCCTATCCCGATGCCGCCAGCCTGATCGCATGGGGCGAGGCTCAGAAAGACACCACCGCCGCGCCCTGGGCGCGCTGGATCAGTGACTGTTTCTGCGCAAAAGCAGTGAATGGCGACCTGCCCCTGTCCGAATTCGTCGAGCGGCATATCGATCTGGCCAATCGCATCGCCCAAGGCCCGGTCGATGGCGGCCCGCATGGGCTCTGGCGCAACGATGCCGGGCAAGAGGCGTGGAAATGCGTTTCTAATCTTGCCGAACATGCAAATCACGGCGGAGAGATCACCGCGGCCGACTATGGCACCCTCTTTCACGCCATCCTCTCGGGCGGCGAGGTCCGCAATCCCGATACGCCTCATCCCCAGATCCTGATCTGGGGCACGCTCGAAGCCCGTGTCCAAGGCGCCGATCTGCTCATTCTCGCCGGTCTCAACGAAGGCAGCTGGCCCGAAGCCCCCAAGCCCGATCCCTGGCTCAACCGCGCGCTGCGCAATCAGGCCGGGCTGTTGCTACCCGAGCGGCGCATCGGCCTGTCCGCCCATGATTTTCAGCAAGCCGCCAGCGCACCCGAAGTCTGGATGACCCGCTCGATTCGATCGGATGACGCCGAAACAGTGCCGTCTCGCTGGCTGAACCGCATCCGCAATCTTCTGGCCGGTCTCCCCGATCAAGGCGGCGCGCAGGCGCTCGAGGATATGAAGGCGCGCGGCGCGCATTGGCTCCGACTGGTCGCCAGCCTTGAAGAGCCCGGTTATGTGCCCGCCGAAAAGCGCCCCTCGCCCTGCCCGCCGTTGGCGGCACGTCCCCGCGAGTTTTCCGTGACGGAAATCAAGCGCCTGATCCGCGATCCCTATGCCATCTATGCGCGCCATGTCCTGCGGGTGCGGCCGCTTGATCCACTGATGAAAGTGCCGGACGCGCTGCTGCGCGGCACTGTCCTGCACGAGGTTCTGGACCGCTTCATCAAGGACAGCCAGCACGATGCGGCACTCTGCACCCGCGATCACCTGATGGCCGTAACCGAGTCTGTTCTTGCCCAAAACGTCCCTTGGGCCGAGGCTCGGGCCATCTGGCGAGCACGTATGGACCGTGTTGCCGACTGGTTCATCGACGGTGAGTTCGACCGCCGTCAGATCGCCCAACCTTGCGCACTGGAACAATCCGGCATCGCTACGCTCGATGATCTTGGTGTCACCCTCAAGGCCAAGGCCGACCGCATCGACATAGACGCCAGCGGCAGCCTTCACATCTACGACTACAAGACCGGCAAACCACCCAGCGCCAAGGAACAGAAATATTTCGACCGGCAGCTTTTGCTGGAAGCCGCAATCGCCGAACAAGCGGGCTTCGGTCAGCTCGCCCCGTCCCAGGTCGCGCGCGCCCAGTTCATCGGCCTGGGCAGCAAACCAGAGACTGTTTTGGCCCCATTGGACGAAGAACCCGTGCAAAAGGTCTGGATCGAATTCGAAGCCCTGATGCGCGCCTATCTCGAACCGGATCGCGGCTATACCGCCCGCCGCGCCGTGTTCAAGAAGGCCGACAAGGGCGATTACGATCAATTGGCCCGCTTCGGCGAATGGGACATCACCGATCCCCCCGACACGGCAGAGCTGCGCTGATGGCCCGCAACGAAGCCACCCAACGGCAAATCGACGCCGCGCGCCCCGATCGCTCCACCTGGCTGTCGGCAAATGCCGGGTCGGGCAAGACGCGCGTATTGACCGACCGTGTCGCGCGCCTGCTGCTCGAAGATGTCGATCCCCGGCACATCCTGTGCCTGACCTACACCAAGGCCGCCGCCAGCGAGATGCAGAACCGTCTGTTCAAGCGGCTTGGCCAATGGGCGATGCTGCCCGATGACCGCCTGTCTCGGGAATTGCAGGATCTGGGCCATGAGGGCCTGATCGACGCCGATACCCTGCGCAAGGCCCGCCGTCTCTTTGCCCGCGCGATCGAGGCTCCGGGCGGTCTGAAAATTCAGACGATCCACTCGTTCTGCGCCGGTCTTCTGCGCCGCTTCCCGCTCGAGGCTGGCATCAGCCCGCAGTTCACCGAGATGGAGGACCGCACCGCCTCGCTTCTGCGCTCCGAGATCACCGAAGCCATCGCGAGCGGCCCCGACGCCGCCACGCTTTATGCCTTCGCCCGGCATTATGGCGGCGAATCCCTTGACGATATCACTGCGGAAATCGTCCGGCACCGCACCCTGTTCGACACCCCGTGCAGCGATGACGCACTGGCCCAAGCCTTGGGACAGCCCGGCAGCCTGACGCTTGATGACATCACCGCACGCGTATTTCTGGGCAGCGAACAGGACCTCTTGGACCAACTGCTCCCGGCGCTTCGGGCCAGTGGCACCAATGACCAGAAAGCAGCACTGCGCCTTGCGTCCATCGACAGGCTGGATGCCTCTGCTCTGCCTGTTCTCGAATCCGTCTTTCTCTTTGGCGATAGCGCAAAAGAGCCGTTTTCCGCCAAGATAGGCTCTTTTCCAACCAAAGCAGGCCGCGCCCCCATCGATGCGATCATGCCCCAGATCGACCAATGGATGGCCCGCGTCGAAGAGGCGCGCGACGCCCGTCTCGCCCTCGCCACGATCCAGAAAACCCGCACGCTGCACGAATTTGCCCGCGTCTTTCTCACCGCCTATGACCGCGCCAAGGCCCTGCGCGGCTGGCTGGATTTCGACGATCTGATTCTGCGCGCGCGTCAATTGCTCACCGATCCCGCCGTCGCGGCCTGGGTTCTCTTCCGGCTGGATGGCGGTATCGATCATATTCTTGTGGACGAGGCACAGGATACCAGCCCCGTGCAATGGCAGGTGATCGAGCGCCTGGCGCAGGAATTCACCAGCGGTCAGGGCGCGCGCGCCGACGTGACGCGCACGATCTTCGTGGTGGGCGACAAGAAACAGTCGATCTATTCCTTCCAAGGCGCCGATCCGGGCGAATTCGACCGCATGAAGGACGATTTCGCCACCCGTCTGCGCGCCACCGGCCAGCCGCTTCAGGACATGGAGATGGAATATTCCTTCCGTTCCTCCAGCGCCATTCTGGACCTTGTCGATCATACCTTCGCCAATAGCCGTGATAGCGGTTTTACGCCGGAACAGGGTCACAAGGCGTTCAAATCCGATCTGCCCGGCCGGGTCGATCTGTGGCCGGTGATCGAAAAGCCCGATCAGGACGAGGATCCCGAATGGCACATGCCGGTGGATGTGAAGGCCGCCAACGATCCCGCCACGCTTCTCGCCCGTCAAATCGCCCGCACGATCCGCCGCATGGTGGATGACAAACAGCCCATTCCCGACAAGACCTCTCCCTCGGGCCTGCGACCGATCCGGCCCGGCGATATCCTGATCCTGGTGCAGCGCCGCTCGAGCCTGTTTCACGAGCTGATCCGCGAATGCAAGACACAAAACCTGCCCATTGCAGGGGCAGACCGGCTCAAGGTGGGGGCGGAACTGGCGGTCAAGGATCTTGCGGCGCTCCTGTCCTTTCTCGCCACGCCCGAGGATGACCTGTCGCTCGCCACCGCCCTGCGATCACCGCTCTTCGGCTGGTCCGAGGCGCAGCTTTTCGATCTCGCCCATAAGCGCACGCAGCACTATCTTTGGGCGGCGCTTCGCGACCGGGCATCGGATTTTCCCGAAACGATGGCCGTTTTGGACGATCTGCGCCGCAAGGCCGATTATCTGCGCCCCTATGATCTGATCGAACGCATCCTGACCCGCCACGACGGGCGCCGCAAACTGCTGGCTCGCCTTGGCGCCGAGGCCGAAGATGGCATCGACGCGCTTTTGATGCAGGCGATGGCCTATGAACAGCGCGCCGTGGACAGTCTGACCGGGTTTCTGGTCTGGATGGAAACCGACGATCTGGAAATCAAGCGCCAGATGGACAGCGCCGGAAACAGGATCCGGGTAATGACGGTGCATGGCGCCAAGGGGCTCGAAGCGCCCGTGGTCATCCTGCCCGATACCGCCAAGCGCGATATCCGCATCCGCGACCAGATCACGACCAGCAACGGAACCGCCTTCTGGCGCAGCGCAGGGGGCGAGGCGCCCGCCGCGATTGTGCGCGCCAGCGATGCCGCCCGCAACGCCGAGCGCGCGGAACGGGATCGCCTGCTCTATGTCGCCATGACCCGCGCCGAAACATGGCTGATCGTGGCCGCTGCCGGCGATCTGGGAAAGAATGGCGAGGCTTGGTATGAAAAGGTGCAGACCGGTCTGCAGGCGGCTGGCGCCACCGCTCATGATTTCGATCTGGGACAGGGCTTGCGGCTGGAACATGGCGATTGGGCCGGAACAGTCTCTGATCCGCCTCGGGACGCAACGCATTCCACCACGCCCCTGCCTGCGCATTTCCAACAGCCGGCGCCACCTCCGGTCCTGCCACCCGAAACCCTCAAGCCATCCGATCTGGGCGGCGACAAGGCGCTGCCGGACGAGCGCGGGCTCGATGAGGACGCCGCCAAGCGCCGCGGTCGGCAGATCCACCGTCTGCTCGAATTTTTGCCCACCGTGCCGCAATCCGACTGGCCAGAGACAGCCGGGAAGCTCTTGTCGAACGGCTCTGATGCGGCCGAAGGCGAGGAACTTCACCTGCTCCTGGCCGAGGCCGAAAAGGTGCTGACCAAACCGTCGCTTCAGTTTCTGTTCCAGCCCGATGCGCTATGCGAGGTGCCGGTCTCGGCCAGCCTCGATGCCCTGGGTGGCCGCCGCATTCACGGGATCATCGACCGGCTGCTGATCTCCCCCGACCGGGTGCTTGCCGTCGATTTCAAGACCAACGCCGGCGTTCCCGACACGGCCGAGCATGTGCCCTCGGCGCTTTTGCGACAGATGGGGGCCTATGCCAACGCCCTTGCCCTGATCTATCCCGACCGACCCGTAGAAACCGGTCTTCTCTGGACACGCAACGCCACGCTGACCCTGTTGCCGCACGATCTTGTGACAAAGGCGCTGCGTGACACGCCAACCGCTTGACGCTCCCCGTCACGCTCCATACGTTCTGGTCAAATCAATTCCTGTCAGGAGACATAAAATGGGCACCGTAGCCGTAACAGACGAGACATTCGACGCAGAAGTTAAGAACTCCGACATTCCCGTCGTGGTCGATTTCTGGGCCGAATGGTGTGGCCCGTGCAAGCAGATCGGCCCGGCCCTCGAAGAACTGTCCGAAGAAATGGGCGGCAAGGTCAAGATCGCCAAGATCGACGTTGACAGCAACCCGAACACGGCCGCCGCCATGGGCGTCCGCGGCATCCCGGCGCTGTTCATCTTCAAGAATGGCGAGGTGATCTCGAACCGCGCTGGCGCCGCCCCCAAGGCCGCGCTGCAAAACTGGATCGAAAGCAGCATCTGATCGGTGCTGTACAGTTGATGTTGAAGGGGCCGCGCTTGCGGCCCTTTTCTTTTGCCCCCGGACAGGTGACAAAAGGCCCATGATGCTCAGCAATTCCGATATCGCGGATCTGACCGCCTTGCGCCGCGATCTGCACCGCCACCCCGAGGTTTCGGGACATGAAGCGCAGACCGCCCGCCGTATTCTCACCGCTCTGGACGCGCAGGCACCCGATGACATCCTGACCGATCTTGGCGGGCATGGCATCGCCGCGATCTATCAGGGCACCGATCCCGGCCCAACCGTCCTCTTCCGCGCCGAACTGGATGCCCTCCCGATCCAAGAGCTTTCGGAAAGCCCCCACCGCTCCGCCTATCCCGGCACCGGGCATCTGTGCGGTCATGACGGGCATATGACGATCCTCATGGGCCTCGCGCGCCTTCTGTCCCGCCAGCGTCCCGCGCGCGGTCGCGTCGTGCTGTTGTTCCAGCCTGCCGAAGAAACCGGCGCCGGGGCGCAAGCGGTGATCGCGGACCCGCAATTCGACACTGTTTCACCTGATTTCGCCTTTTCCCTGCATAACATGCCGGGCCTGCCCCTGGGCCATGTCGGGCTAGCCGAAGGGCCGGTGAACTGCGCCTCGCGTGGGCTGTTGGCCCGGCTCACGGGCAAGACCGCCCATGCCTCCGAGCCCGAGAACGGCACCTCCCCGATGGCGGCCCTGTGCACCCTGATGCCTGCGCTGACCGCCCTCGGCCATGGCACCACGCAGGACGCCGATTTCGCGCTGGTGACCGTGACCCATGCCAATTTGGGCGCCGCCGCCTTCGGGATCGCACCGGGCGAGGCCACGATCATGGCGACGCTGCGCACCCTCACAGATGACCGAATGGACGCGCTTTGCAGCACCGCGCTCGATCTGCTGCACCACACCGCCACGCAGCACGGCCTGACCGCCGATCACGGCTTTCAAGACATTTTCCTGCATTCCGAAAACCACCCCGAGGCGACGGCCCATATCCGCAAGGCGCTCGATGCACTCGGCATGTCGCATGACGGATCGGGCCTGCCGATGCGCGCCTCCGAGGATTTCGGGCGCTTCTGCCACTCCGCGAAAGCCGCCATGCTGTTTCTGGGCGCAGGCGCGGATCATGCGGCTCTGCATAACCCCGATTACGACTTTCCCGACGATCTGATCCCGATCGGCACCCGCATCTTCGCCCGGATCGCCCGCGATCTGCTGGGCTGATGCGCCCCTTGCACCCTGTCCACCGCCCTTCCATATAGGCGGAAACCCAACGGAGGCCCCATGCGCAAAGAATTTCCCGGCTGGCACGGCACAACCATCATCGGCGTGAAAAAGGCCGGAACCGTCGTGGTGGCCGGTGACGGACAGGTCAGCCTTGGCGACACCGTCATCAAGGGCAGCGCCCGCAAGGTGCGCCGCCTGTCCCCCGGTGGTTATGACGTGGTTGCGGGCTTTGCCGGCTCGACCGCCGATGCCTTCACCCTGCTCGAACGTCTCGAATCCAAGCTCGAAGCAACCCCCGGACAGCTGCAGCGCGCCTGCGTCGCCCTGGCCAAGGACTGGCGCACCGACAAATACCTCCAGAAACTCGAAGCCATGCTGATCGTCACCGATGGCGATCAGATCTATGTCATCACCGGCGCCGGCGACGTGCTCGAGCCTGAACATGATGTCACCGCGATCGGCTCGGGCGGCAATTACGCCTTGGCCGCTGCGCGCGGCATGATGGACAGCGACCGCAGCGCCGAACAGATAGCCCGCGACGCCATGGCCATCGCCGCCGATATCTGTGTCTATACCAACGGCAACCTGACCGTAGAAAGCATTTCCAAATGACCGACCTGACCCCGCGCGAGATCGTCTCGGAACTCGACCGTTTCATCATCGGCCAAAAGGACGCCAAGCGCGCCACCGCCGTGGCCCTGCGCAACCGCTGGCGCCGCAAGCAGCTGGCCGACGATCTGCGCGACGAGGTGTATCCCAAGAACATTCTGATGATCGGCCCCACCGGCGTCGGCAAGACCGAGATTTCCCGCCGTCTGGCCAAACTCGCCCGCGCGCCCTTCATCAAGGTCGAAGCGACCAAGTTCACCGAAGTCGGCTATGTCGGCCGCGATGTCGAACAGATCATCCGCGATCTGGTGGACAGCGCCATCGCCCAGACCCGCGACTACATGCGCGAGGACGTCAAATCCAAGGCCCATCAACAGGCCGAAGACCGGGTGATCGCCGCCATCGCCGGCGAAGACGCCCGCGAGTCCACGCGCGAGATGTTTCGCAAGAAACTGCGCGACGGCCTGCTGGACGATACCGTGATCGAACTGGATGTCGCCGATCAATCGAACCCCTTGGGGATGATGGACATTCCCGGTCAGCCCGGCAGCCAGATGGGGATGATGAATCTCGGCGATATCTTCGGAAAGGCGTTCGGCGGGCGCACCGTGCGCAAGAAGATGACTGTCTCCGAAAGCTACGAGGCGCTCATCAGCGAAGAGGCCGACAAGCTGCTGGATGACGACACTGTCCACAAGACAGCACTCGAAGCGGTTGAACAGAACGGCATCGTCTTTCTGGACGAGATCGACAAGGTCTGCGCTCGCTCCGATGCGCGCGGCGGCGATGTCAGCCGCGAAGGCGTGCAGCGCGATCTGCTGCCCCTGATCGAAGGCACGACCGTGTCCACCAAATACGGCCCGGTCAAGACTGACCATATCCTGTTCATCGCCTCGGGCGCCTTCCATATCGCCAAACCCTCGGATCTGCTCCCCGAGCTTCAGGGCCGCCTTCCCATCCGGGTCGAGTTGCGCGCCCTCACCGAAGAGGATTTCGTGCGCATCCTGACCGAGACCGACAATGCCCTGACCCGGCAATATACCGCGCTCATGGGAACCGAGGATGTCACCGTGACGTTTACCGAAGATGGCATCGCGGCGCTGGCCAAAATCGCAGCCGAGGTCAATCAATCGGTCGAGAATATCGGCGCGCGGCGGCTTTACACCGTGATGGAGCGGGTGTTCGAAGACCTCAGCTTCACCGCCCCCGACCGTGCCGGCGATACCGTGACCGTGGATGCTGCCTTCGTCGACGCCAATCTGGGTGAGCTTATGAAATCCGCCGATCTGTCGCGCTATGTGCTCTGAGGTATCGACGCGATCCGCCCAAAGTGACGCTGCAACCCCCTAAGCTGTCGCAAAATTCCCTCAATTCCGGTCTGCATGGCGGCATAATCGCCGCGAACGCAAGGCGCCGCGATCTTCGGGCGCTGCTTTCGGGTCTTCGGCATGCAGGAAGCAGGGTGCGATGCGAGAACGAAATGGATTGGATGCGGCGGACATCCGCATTCTGACCGCTGTTCAGAAATACGGCCAGCTGAGCAAGACCAAGCTGGCCGAACTCGTGAACCTGTCTCCCACCCCGTGCTGGGCGCGCCTGACCCGGCTGCGCGCAGCCGGATATATCAGCGGCTATCACGCCGATATCGCGCTTGATCGCGTGGTGGATACGACCCGCGTCGTGGTGACGGTCTCGCTCACGCACCACCGCAAAACCGATTTCGACCGGTTCGAAAATCATATCGCGGGCATTGATGCGATCATCAACTGTGTCGCGACAGGCGGCGGGATCGACTATATCATGACCGTTGTCACCCCCAGCCTGAGCACCTTTCAGGATGTGATGGAGGATCTTCTGTCTGCCGATCTGGGCATCGATCGGTACATGACCTATTTCGCCACCCGCCTCATCAAGGCCGAGCAACCCAACCTCGCCAAACTGGTCGCGCATACCGCCCGATAAGGCGTCAAGTCCATTTGGTCGCCAACAGGCCGAATCCCGGCCTGATCGGTCTGCAAAGCCCGCGTTTTCAGGCCACGCTTACACCCCGAAACAGGATACGCCCTGCTCATCAGCAACGCCGCTCCGGGCAGCAATCCGGCGCAGAACAGGGTGAACGACATGATGCAACCACATGACTTCGGCTTTGGAACCCAGATCCGCAAATCCCCCTATTTCGATGCGACCGTCCGCTGGGGTGCGACGGGCTTCTCGGTCTACAACCACATGTATATCCCGCGAGATTTCGGCGATCCGGAACAGAACTTCTGGAACCTCGTGAACTGCGCGATCCTGTGCGATGTCGCCGTCGAACGTCAGGTCGAGATCACCGGCCCCGACGCCGCGAAATTCGTTCAGATGCTCACCCCCCGCGACCTGTCCAACATGGCCGTGGGTCAGTGCAAATACGTGCTCATCACCAATGCCGAAGGCGGCATCCTCAACGATCCGATCCTCCTGCGGCTCGATGAAAACCACTTCTGGCTCTCGCTCGCCGACAGCGACATTCTGCTCTGGGCGCAGGGCGTCGCCGTGCATTCCGGCCTCGATGTCTCGATCTGCGAGCCGGACGTGTCTCCGCTGCAGTTGCAAGGCCCCAAATCCGGCGAGATCATGCGCGCCCTCTTCGGCGACGAGATCATGGACCTGCGCTATTACTGGCTCCGCGAGATGGAGCTGGACGGCATCCCCCTCATCGTCTCGCGCACCGGCTGGTCCAGCGAGTTGGGCTACGAGATCTACCTGCGCGACGGCACCAAGGGCGACGCCCTGTGGGAACGCATCATGGCCGCCGGCATGCCTTTTGGGCTGAAACCGGGTCACACATCCAGCATCCGGCGCATCGAGGGCGGCATGCTCTCCTATCACGCCGATGCCGACATCCACACCAACCCGTTCGAACTGGGCCTCGACCGGCTCGTGAACCTGGATATGGAGGCTGACTTCATCGGCAAATTCGCCCTCCAGCGCATCCGCGACAACGGGATCACCCGCAAGCAGATCGGCCTTGTCATCGACGGACCGAAACTGGCCGGCCCCAATACGACCTTCTGGCCGATCAACCATGACGGCGCCTGCGTGGGCAAGGTCACCTCGGCGATCTACTCGCCCCGGCTTGGCAAGAACATCGCGCTGGCCATGGTCTCGGTCGACTGCGCCGAACTTGGCACCCAGCTCGAAGTGGTGACCCATTCCGGCGAAACCAACGCCACCGTGGTGGAACGTCCGTTCTTCGATCCGCGCAAGCAACTGGCCGCCGCCGCGTCGCCGCTGACCACCCAAGCCACCGCATAAAAGGCCCGCATATGTCCGACCTCGCGATCGAGCTGCATTGGCAGCGCGCCGAACCTGCCTTGCAGACCGGCAAATACTCAAACGCGCACACCGTGCTCTATAATACCAACCACGAGGTCCAGGTGGACGCCGCCCCCGATTGGGGCGGCGATCCCGACCATACCAACCCCGAACAGGCGCTGGCCGCCGCCCTGTCCAGCTGTCACATGATGACTTTCCTTGCGCTCTGCGCCAAGGCCGGTTGGCCCGTGGCCAGCTATCACGACTATGCCGAGGCGCATCTTGGCAAGAACCCACAGGGACAGATGTCCGTCACCCGGATCGACCTGAACCCGGTGGTGCGCTTCGACACGGGCTTTGCCATCGACCCAGACGAATTGGCCCAGATGCAGCACCGCGCCCACCGCTATTGCTTCATCGCCAACACGCTGGCTGACAGCGTCGAAATCAACGTCCGCTAAGTCCCGCAACACCGCCTCCAAAGGAAACCACATGCTTCTCTCCGATCTCGACGCAGATGGCATCCTGCGCCTCACGCTGGACGATCCCTCGCGCCGCAATGCCCTGTCCGAGGCGATGATGACCCGGCTCACCGACGCTTTCACCGACGCAGGACAAAACCCTGCCGTGCGCGTCATCATCCTTGCCGCGAATGGCCCCGCCTTCTGTGCCGGTCACGATCTCAAGGAAATGACCGCCGGTCGCGCCGGTCCCGACGGGGGCCGCGCCTATTTCACCAAGGTGATGGCCCAGTGCTCTGGCATGATGCAGACCATCGTCAATTGCCCGAAACCCGTGATCGCCGAGGTCACGGGCATCGCCACCGCCGCAGGCTGTCAGCTGGTGGCAAGCTGCGATCTGGCCATCGCCGCCGATACCGCCCGCTTCAGCACGCCGGGTGTCCATATCGGGCTCTTCTGCTCCACGCCGATGGTGGCGCTGTCGCGCAATGTCTCCAACAAGCACGCAATGGAAATGCTGCTGACCGGTGACATGACCCCGGCCTCCCGCGCCGCCGAAATGGGCCTCGTCAATCATGCCGTCCCCGAAGATGCGCTTCGCGCAGCCACGCTCGACATGGCCCGCAAGATCGCCTCGAAATCCAGTATGACACTGGCCACCGGCAAACGCGCCTTCTATGCCCAGCGCGAGATGCCTCTGGCCGAGGCTTATGACTATGCCTCTCAGGTGATGGTTGATAACATGCTGGCCGATGACGCCCGCGAAGGCATCAATGCCTTCATCGAAAAGCGCGCGCCGCAATGGCAGGATCAATAAGCACCATGGGCACCAATCCCTATAACACCGGCCTCGATCGAACCCCGGCGAATTACCAGCCGCTGACGCCGCTCACCTTTCTGGAACGCGCCGCCGCCGTGTTTCCCGATCACACCGCGATCCTGCATGGTGACCTGCGGCGCAGCTATGCCGCCTTCTATGCCCGCTCGCGCAGGCTGGCATCGGCTCTGGCCCAGCGCGGCATCGGTCGGGGCGACACCGTGTCGGCGCTTCTGGCCAACACGCCCGCGATGCTCGAATGTCATTACGGCGTGCCGATGTGCGGCGCTGTGCTGCACTCGATCAACACGCGGCTCGATGCGGCGATCATCGCCTTCCAGCTCGATCATGCGATGGCGAAAATCTTGATCGTCGACCGCGAATTCGCGCCCCTGATGCAAGACGCGCTCGCCCTTGCCAGCGTGACACCCCCGGTCATCCTCTATGACGATCCCGAATATGACGGGCCAGGCAGCATGGCCGGCGCCGAAGAGTACGAGGCGTTTCTCGCCACCGGCGATCCCGACTTCGCGTGGCTCATGCCCGAGGATGAATGGGACGCGATCTCGATCAATTACACCTCCGGCACCACCGGCGATCCCAAGGGCGTCGTCTCGCATCATCGCGGCGCCTATCTTCTGGCTCAGGGCAATGCGCTGACCACCTCAATGGCCAAACACAGTGTCTATCTCTGGACCTTGCCGATGTTCCATTGCAACGGCTGGTCCTTTCCCTGGACCCTGTCCGCCATCATCGGCACCCATGTCTGTCTCCGACAGGTCCGGGCCGAACCGATCTGGCGCGCTTTGGCCGAAGATGGCGTGACCCATCTGTGCGGCGCGCCCATCGTGATGTCGCTCATCAACTCCGCCGATGACAGCGTGAAGCGCCCGCTGGATCGCCGCGTGCAATTCTTCACCGCCGCCGCCCCGCCCCCCGAATCGCTTCTGGCCGAAATGGATGCGGCGGGCTTCGATGTCACCCATCTCTACGGGCTGACCGAAACCTATGGTCCCGCCGTGGTCAATGAATGGCATGCCGACTGGTCATCGCTGCCCGGCCCGCAAAAGGCCGCGCTCAAGGCCCGTCAGGGTGTGCGCTATCTCCCGCTCGAAGGGCTGGATGTGCTCGATCCCGACACGATGCGCCCCGTGCCGCGCGATGGCGTGACCATGGGCGAGGTGATGTTTCGCGGCAATGTCGTCATGAAGGGCTATTTCCGCAGCCCCGAGGCCACGCAAAAGGCCCTTGCTGGCGGCTGGTTCCATTCCGGCGATCTGGGTGTCGTCCATCCCGATGGTTATATCCAGCTCAAGGACCGCTCCAAGGACATCATCATCTCCGGCGGCGAGAATATCTCGTCGATCGAAGTGGAAGAGGCGCTCTACCGTCACCCCGCCGTCGCGGTCGCCGCCGTCGTCGCGATGCCACATGACAAATGGGGCGAGACACCTTGCGCCTTCGTGCAGCTGTCCTCGGGCCATGATGCCGACGAAGCCAGCCTTCGCGCCTGGTGCCGCGATCATCTGGCCCCCTACAAGGTGCCGGGCCGCATCGTCTTCGCCGAGATCCCCAGAACCTCGACCGGCAAGATCCAGAAATTCGTCCTTCGCGATCAGGCCCGCGCTCTGGCAGGCTGACGCGCCCTCGGATCGGGTCTTTCGCAACACCGCACCGCGCGCCCTGTTAACCGCGCGTGGTGCGGTGCCCGATACCGACGCGACACCGACGTTATACCGACACGATACCGCAGCGGGTTTTTGCCCATTAACCAATCGGTTGCGCCCTGATTCGCCGGATCGGCCTGCGCGTGTTCCGCACACTCTATGCAAACCCCCGGTTTTGCCTTATCTGCGGCTGATCTACAGATAACCGGAACACCCCAGCCATGAACATGATGTCCACCTTCGTCAAACCCATGCACCCCGAGGGGCGCAAATTCGTGGCGATCTTCGCCGCGATCACCCTCGCCCTCTTCCTGATCGAAGATGTGCTGGGCTGGATCGGGGTCGGCTTAACTGTCTGGTGCTACTACTTTTTCCGCGACCCCGAGCGCGTTGCCCCGGCGCGCGACGATGTCATCGTCAGCCCTGCGGATGGCATCGTGTCCCTCATCGAACCGGCCGTTCCCCCCGCCGAGCTTGGCCTTCCAGACACCCCTCTCACTCGGGTCAGCGTCTTCATGTCGGTGTTCAACTGCCACGTGAATCGCGCCCCCGTCGCCGGTGAAGTCACCGCCATCGCCTATCGTCCCGGTAAATTTTTCAACGCTTCCCTGGACAAGGCCAGCGCCGACAACGAACGCAACAGCTTGGTGATCCGGATGGCCAACCAACAAGATCTGGCGGTCGTCCAAATCGCTGGTCTGGTGGCCCGCAGGATTGTGTGTTTCGTCAATCGCGGTGATCGTGTAGATATGTCCCAGCGGTTTGGCCTGATCCGCTTCGGATCACGGCTGGATGTCTACCTTCCTGAGGGGATCGAGCCGCAAGTGCGTGTCGGGCAAACGATGGTCGCCGGAGAAACCGTGATCGCCAATCTCGATGCGCCCAAAACGGATCACGACGCGAACACATGACACGACCACCCGCAAAATCCATCACCGACCTGACGCTGGTCAGGCTCATTCCCAACATGCTGACCCTCGGCGCCGTATGCGCCGGGATCACCGCCATACGCTTTGGCGTACAGGGAAATTACATTGTGGCCGTGCAGCTTATCCTGCTCGCCGCCGTGCTTGACGGGATCGACGGCCGCGTCGCGCGCTATGTCGGCTGCGACAGTCAATTCGGGCTCGAACTCGACTCGCTGGCCGATTTCCTCAACTTTGGCGTGGCACCGGCGCTGATCGTCTATTTCTGGGGCATGCAGGATCTGGGGCCCTTCGGCTGGAGCGTGGCACTGGCCTTCGCGATCTGCTGCATCCTGCGACTAGCGCGTTTCAATGTCAGCGCCCGCGATCCCTCGGCCACGGCTCCGGCAAGCCATTTCACCGGCGTTCCCGCCCCCGCCGGTGCCTTTCTGGCGCTGGCACCTCTTCTGTTGTCCTTCGCCTTTACCGACAGGCCCGCCTTGCCGGGCATCGCCGTCAGCCTTTACATGCTGTTCATCGGGTTCCTGATGGTCAGCCGGGTCCCAACGCCCTCGTTCAAATCCATCCGCATCGCACGTGAGAACCGGCTTTTGGCGATCATCACCGTGATCGTGGCGATGGTTGCGCTCGCCGCTTTCGAGTGGATTACGCTGCTTTCCGCCTGTGGCGCCTATCTTGTTGCAGTCCTTGTGTCTTTTGTCACAGAATTGCGCCGCAGCGAGCAAAGCGAGTAAGCCAATGGATCCCAAAGCGATCGAGTCGTCCTATGCCCGTTGGGCACCGATCTACGATGCGACATTCGGCAAAATCACCAATGCGGGCCGCAACCGCGCCGTCCGTCTGATCAATCAGCGGCCGGGAACGGTGCTTGAGGTGGGCGTTGGAACCGGCTTGGCCTTGCCGCATTACGATCCGAAATGCACCGTCACCGGGATCGATTTCTCCGAGGATATGCTGGCCAAGGCGCAGCGTCGGGTAACCGATCTGGGCCTCCATCACGTCAAGGAGCTGCGGCAGATGGATGCGCGACAGCTGGATTTTCCCGACAACAGCTTTGATACGGTCGCCGCGATGCATGTCCTGTCCGTGGTCCCCGAACCCGAAAAGGTCATGGCGGAAATCGCCCGCGTCTGCGCGCCCGGTGGCCGCGTGGTCATCACCAATCACTTCGTGCACGAGCGCGGGTTTCTCGCCTTCCTTGGCCGCGTGACCGCGCCATTCGCCAATCTTCTGGGCTGGCATTCGGATTTCCACATCGATCAAGTGATGCGCGATGATCTGTCGGTGACCGAACACAAATCGCTGCCGCCGATCGGCATGATGACCTTTCTGGTGATGGAAAAACCCCGCCCGTCCTAAGGGCACTGCCCCTGGCTCGAATGCCCTTTTCTTTCCGGGCGATCCGTTCCACCAAAGGGCATGTCGATCCTTGCGTTCCTGCGCTCCAATGCGCCCTGGCTGTCCGCTGGTGTGCTGCTGACCTTTCTCAGCAGCTTTGGACAGACGTTCTTCATTTCCATCTTCGCCGGTCAGATCCGGTCCGAGTTCGGCCTGTCGCATGGTGAATGGGGCGGCATCTATACGCTTGGAACTGGGCTTTCGGCGCTTGTCATGGTCTGGGCCGGGGGTCTGACGGATCTGTTCCGCGTCAGGGTGCTTGGGGCGCTGGTTCTTCTGATGCTGATGGCGGCATGCCTGTTCATGGCGCTCAACCCTGTCTGGTGGCTGCTCCCGGCGGTCATCTTCACCCTGCGGTTCGCAGGACAGGGCATGACCAGCCATATCGCCGTGGTCGCCATGTCGCGCTGGTTCATCGCCACCCGTGGCAAGGCGCTGTCAATCGCAACCCTTGGCTTTGCTGCGGGCGAGGCGCTGTTGCCACTGATCTTCGTCGCGCTGATGATCCATTACGACTGGCGTCTTCTATGGGGTCTGGCAGGGCTGATCGCGGTTTCCGGAATCCCGATCCTTCTGCTTTTGCTGCGCCATGAACGCACCCCTCAATCCATGGCGCATCTCAGCCAATCCACCGGCATGGACTCGCGCCACTGGACCCGCAATCAGGCGCTGCGCCATTTTCTTTTCTGGTTCATGATCCCCGCCCTTCTTGGCCCTTCGGCCTTCAACACGGCGTTCTTCTTTCATCAGGTCCATTTCGCCGATATCAAGACGATCGACCATGTGGATCTTGTGGCGATGTTTCCGTTCTACACTGCGGTGTCCATCGCTGCGATGGTGCTGTCGGGATGGGCGCTTGACCGTCTGGGAACCGCGCGGCTGATGCCGCTGTCACAAGTGCCCATGGTGTTTGCCTTTCTGCTCTTCGCACAGGCAGACGGGCCGACAGCCATGGTTCTGGGGTTCTTCTTTCTTGGCCTGACCACGGGAATGAACGCCACCTTGCCAAGCGCCTTCTGGGCCGAGTTCTATGGCACCCGCAATATCGGCTCGATCAAGGCGATGGCAGCGGCGCTCATGGTGCTTGGATCGGCAATCGGTCCGGGTTTGACCGGGCTGGGGATCGACCTTGGTCTGGGGATCGAAGCGCAATATGTGCTCATCGCGGGCTATTTCGTCTTTGCCACCGTGATGATGGGTCTGGGCATTGCCCGCGCCCGGCCGCTTCTAACGCTGGCGCCGTAAATACACGTAATAGGCCCCGCCGCCGCCATGCGAGATATGCGCTTCGGTGATCTGCAGGACCGCCTGCGCCAATGGCGGCGATGACAGCCATTGTGGCACATTATGCCTCAACACCCCTTGCCTGACCGGGATCGGACCCCCTTCGTCGCGGCTCTTGCCCTTGCCCGTGATGACCAGCACCAGCCGTTTGCCCTGCGCATGGGCGCGCAGGATGAAGCCCATAAGCGCCGGATGCGCCTGATCCATGGTCATCCCGTGAAGGTCCAGCCGCGCCTCTGGCACCACCTTGCCGCGCTTCAGCTTGCCATAGGTCTTTTGATCCATCTTGACAGGCTGCCGCGCGATCCTTTCGGCGATATCGCCGGACAGATTGTGCTCGGGCTTGGCGGGCATCCTTTTCTGCCCGATCTCGAACTCCTGCAAAAGCGGGCGTGCCGTGTTTTTCGCCACCGGCTTTGGCGCAAGCCCATGCTCTTCCCGGCGCTCAGGGGCAAGACGCTGCGTGGTCTTGGCAACCCGGCGCCAAAGTTCCAGCTCGTCGGGCTTGACACGTCGGCGCGTCACTGCAACGGCTCCGTCAGCATGGCATAGGCGCGCTGAATCGGCAGCAGAACCACCATGCGTCCCGGATCGCGCAGCTTGCCGGCGGCGCGTCCCGCGGCATCCCCCGTCCCAAAGAAGATATCCGCGCGCTGCGGGCCCTTGATCGCCGATCCGGTATCCTGCGCCACCATAAGCCGGTGGATCGGATTTTCCCCACCCTTTTCGATCCAGACCGGCGCGCCAAGCGGCACAAACGCCGGATCGGCCGCGATCGTGCGCCCCGGGGTCACCGAGCGGTTCATCGCGCCAAGCGGTCCTTTATCGGCTGGCACCTGATCGACCGTGCGGAAGAAAACAAAGGACGGGTTGTGGAACAGCAATTCGCGACCCTCGACAGGGTTCCGCCTGACCCAGTTCTTTATGACCTGCGCCGAAACCTGATGCACCTCATAGATGCCGCGCCGCACCATCTCGACCCCGACGGACCGGTAATCGTGCCCGTTCTTGCCGGCATACCCGACACGGATCACATCCCCATCAGGAAGTCTGATCCGCCCAGATCCCTGAATCTGCAGAAAGAACAGTTCGACCGGATCATCGACCCAGGCGATCTCAAGGCCGCGGCCCTTCATCACGTCGCTGGTTTCAATCTCCCGCCGGGTCAGCCATTGGCCCGCGCCCCTGGCTTCCGGCGGCATCCGGTAAACGGGAAAGCGATAGCGGCTGTCAGGACGCAAAGCGCCGTTCAACTCGGGCTCGAAATATCCGGTGAACAGCGGCCTTTGGGCGTTTTCGATCAGCACCGGCCGAAAGAACAGCTCGAAAAAGGGGCGCGCTTCGGGTTTTTGCTGGGCCAAGGCGCAAAGTGCTGACCAATCGGGATCATCCATATCCGGGCATGTCTCGAGAAATACCGACAGCGCCCGCTCGTGATCGTCCTCTTCCCAGCCATCGAGATCCCGGAAATCAAGAATGCTATGAGTGGTCTCACTGGCTGACAGGCCGCCCGCAAAGGACAGCCAGACAGCCAGCGCCGCCCACAGCCTTCCGGTCATTCGCCCGTGGCAACAAGCCGCCAGTTCGGATCGTCCGAGCCCATGACGCGCTCGAATGTCCAGATATCTTTCTGGCGCTTGGCTGTCTTTGCATCGCCTTCGACGATCTCACCATTGGCATCCCGCACGACCGACGTAAGCTCTCCGACGAAGCGCACGGTGATCGCGGCTCGGTTGTCATCGCTCAAGGTCGCTTCAACCAGCTTGGTTTCGCGCAATCCAAGGAATTCCGCCTCGACAATCAGGCCCTGTTCCTGCCGTGCATCGATCACCTGGGCAAAGGCCTCATAGACATCTTCATCCAGAAACGGTGCCACATCCTCGAGCTGTCCGCGCTCGAAGGCCATGAGGATCATCTCATAGGCGCCGCGCGCACCCTGCAGGAACTGCGCGACATTGAACGAAGGCTCGATGCGCTTCATGCGTGACAGGGCATCAGCCGCGTCCGATCCTTCGGAGACATTGTCGATGATGTCGTAATCCGGACCACCTTCGATCACCTCGAACGTGTCGCGGCGCTGCGGTGCGGCACCCGCCCGCTCGCTGCGCGGCGGCCCTTCGAACCCGTCACGGGTGCCCAGAACGCTTTTCAATCGCAAGATCAAGAAGATCGCGATTCCGGCCAGAACCAGAAGCTGAAGAAGGGGGGAATTCATTGGCACCTCATGTCAAGCAGGCATGGAAACGTTGAACGTCCGAACTTATGTAGGTGACGCGGGCAAGCAAGTCCACCTTGCAAGCAAATTAGACATAGGAGTTGCGACCATGTGGCTGTTTCTGGCCTTCCTTGCGGTGCCGGTTGTCGAAATCGCCCTGTTCATACAGGTCGGCGGCGCCATCGGCCTCTGGCCAACGCTTGCCATCGTCATCCTCACGGCAGTTCTGGGCGCTTGGCTTGTGCGCACCCAAGGTCGATTGGCGATGAACGATCTGCGCCGCTCGTTTTCCGAGCTCGACGACCCCACAGAACCGCTTGCTCATGGTGCGATGATCCTTGTCGCGGGCGCTTTGTTGCTGACACCGGGTTTTTTCACGGACGCCGTTGGCTTTGCCCTGCTGATGCCACCGGTGCGCGTCGCTGTGCTGGCATACCTTCGCAAACGTGTGCACGTCACCCGGTTCGAGATGGGGCGCGATGCGCCGCGCCCTCCACATGATCCCGGCATCATCGACGGTGAGTATCACGAGGTCGACCCCACCAAGCGTCCCACGCACAAACCCTCCGGCTGGACGACGCGGCATTGACGTCTTGTGATTGAGGCCCCCAACCCTTCCTGCTAATCCTTCGCCCAACGTCATTTCAGTGGAGTCGATACATGTCGGAACAAGAAAACGGGGCAGCCGCACAGGCCCAACAGCCTCAAGTCAAGATGAACACTCTCACCCAGTTCATTCGTGACCTGTCGTTCGAAAACGTCCTGTCGCAGCGCGGCACCGGCGGTGAAGTCACCCCCGATGTTCAGGTCGGCGTCAGCCTTGACGCCAAGAAACGTTCGGTCGAGCATCAGTATGAAGTCGTCGTCAAGATGCGCATCGACTCCAAGAACAAGGCCACCGACGAGGCGTTGTTCGTTCTGGAAATGGAATATGCCGGCGTGTTCCACATCGAAGGCGTGCCCGACGAGCAAATGCATCCCTTCCTGATGATCGAATGTCCCCGGATGCTGTTCCCGTTCATTCGCCGGATCGTCAACGATGTCACCCGTGACGGTGGCTTCCCGCCCCTGAACCTTGAAAACATGGATTTCGTCCAGCTCTATCGCAACGAAATCGCCCGCCGTCAGCAAGCACAATCCGCCGAAAAGGCCACGCCTGACGCCTGATCGGGTCTATCCCAGCTTTTTCCAAAGCGCGCCGTCGCCCAGGGTTTCGATGAAAGCCGCATGGGCGGCGGCTTCGGACTCGCTGATGCGGGGCGGCAGGGGCTGCGGCCGTGGCTTTGGCCGCCATCCGATGTCGGTCTCGGCACTGCCCGATTGCGCGACAGGATGTGTCGACAGCGCGAAATCCGGCTGACGGCCGCCGATCAGCTCCAGATAGACCTCCGCCAGAATTTCGGAATCCAGAAGCGCGCCATGCAATGTCCGCGCGGTATTGTCGATCGCGAACCTCCGGCACAACGCATCGAGCGACGCGGGCGAGCCGGGAAATTTCCGCCGCGCGATCGCCAGTGTGTCGATGGCCTGCTCCCACGGCAAAAGCGGTAGCTTCAACCAACCCAGCTCGGCATTCAGAAACTTCATGTCGAACGCCGCGTTGTGGATCACCAGTTTTGCATCCCCCACGAACTCGATGAAGGCATGCGCGACCTGATCGAACGGCGGCTTGTCCTTCAGCGTGATCTCTCCGGGGCGCGGGGGGCGTGGCTCGTCCAGCAGGTCGGGACCGATCCCATGCACCTCGAACGCCTCTTGCGGCATTCCGCGTCCGGGATTGATGTAATGATGAAAGGTCCGCCCCGTGGGCATGTGGTTGTAAAGCTCCAGCGCCCCGATCTCGACGATCCTGTCGCCTTGCTCCGGGTCGAAGCCGGTGGTTTCCGTGTCCAGAACGATCTCACGCATTGGCCAGCTTGCTCCTGATGTCGCTGACCACATCCTGAACCTGTTTGCGCGCAGCCTCAAGCGTATCGGTCTTGATGACATAATCGGACCGGCGGCACTTTTCCTCCGCCGGCATCTGTTTGTCCCGGATCGCTTCGAATTGTGCTTCGGTCATGGTGCCCCGGTCCATCACACGGGCGCGTTGCTCCTCTGGCGGGACGATCACGCAAGCGATGGCATCGACCTGCGCTTCGTTGCCCGTCTCGAACAGCAGCGGAATATCCAAAACAACGATATCCGCCGTCGAGCCGGCGATGAACTTGGCCCGATCCTCTGCGACCAGCGGGTGAACAATCGCCTCGATCCGTCTCAAGGCAGCAGGATCTTCGGATATGATCTCTTTCAGCCGCGCGCGCGATACCGCACCATCCACCACCGCTTGTGGAAAGGCGTCTTGCATGGGCGCAACCGCTGCGCCGCCCTCGGCATAAAGCCGGTGCACCGCCGCATCTGCATCCCAAAGGTCGCAGCCCTCGTCGGCAAACATGGCAGCCGTTGTCGATTTGCCCATGCCGATCGACCCGGTCAGACCCAGAACAAAGCTCATCGCAATGCCGCTGCCCGTGCCGCACTATCCACCACGGGCCGCACGCCGAACCAGCGCTCGAACCCTGGAACCGCCTGATACAAAAGCATGCCCAGCCCATCGACCGTCACGCAACCGGCCTCTTCGGCCTCGGCCAGGAGACGTGTTTTCAGTGGTGCATAGACAAGGTCCGTTACCACCGCATCCTTGCGCAGCCCATCCAGCGGCACCCGCAGGCGCGGCTTTCCGATCATGCCGAGCGATGTGGTGTTCACCACTGTCACCGCCTCTTCCAGCATATTGCCGGCCTGCACCCAATCCACCACCGTCAGCCGCTTGCCGAAATCGTTTTTCAGCGCTTCGGCGCGCACTCGGGTCCGGTTGGAAATCAGGATCTCGGGCACACCCGCATCCAGCAAGGACGCAACCACCGCCCGCGCTGCACCACCTGCCCCCAGAACCGCGGCGGGCCCTGCTTTCGGGTTCCACTTCGGCGCATTCTCACGCAGGTTCTGAATGAAGCCATAGCCATCCGTGTTATCGGCATGAATCCGGCCATCCTTGCGGAAAATCAGCGTATTCGCCGCACCAATCAAGGTCGCCCGATCCGTCACCAGATCGGCGAACTCCATCACCTTTTCCTTGTGGGGCACCGTCACATTCAGGCCGACAAACCCCATTTTCGGCAGCGTGCGCAGCACGGTCTCAAGATCGTTGGGGCTGATATCCATCGGAATGTAATGCCCCCTCAGCCCGTTCACCTTCAGCCAGTGACCATGCAGTTGCGGTGACTTGGAATGCGCGATCGGCGATCCGATCACCCCTGCCAACGGGATTTTCTCCATACTCATCCTTCCAGATCTCCTCGCACCGTCAAATAGGACAAAAGCTCCAGCAAGGGCAAACCAAGAACCGTGAAATAATCGCCCTGTATCTGCGCGAAAAGCCTCACGCCTTCCTCTTCCAGCTTATAGGCGCCGACAGAATGTCTGATACTGTCCCAGTTCCGCGCCACGTAGTCGTCCAGATAGCCATCCGACACCGGCCGCATCACCATGCGAACAACGCCCACATGCCGCCAGATCGGCCGCCCCTCCTCGCAGATCACCGCGGCGGACAGCAATTCGTGCCGCTTGCCGCGCATCCGTTCCAGTTGGTCGCGGGCGTCCTCGGGGGTTTCCGGCTTGCTCAGGATATCACCCTCGAAACTCAGAACCTGATCGCACCCGATCACCAGGGATCTTGGATGCTTGGCGCTGATCTTCTGGGCCTTCATCTCGGCCAGCGCATCGGCGATATCCCTCGGCGGCGCGGCATCGGCCTGCATCGCCATTCGCAACGCATCCTCATCGACGCGCGCCGGAATCGCCGTCACCTCGACCCCGGCATTGCGCAACAGGGTCAGCCGGATCTCGGATCCCGACGCAAGGATGATTTCCGTCATCTTGTGGACAACCTCTTGGATATCTTAACGAAGGTTTAAGAACTGATCGGCGAGAAATCCATCCCCGGCGAGGACTCCGGACTTCTTCCGTCATCTCGCACGAAAAGGCTTCCGTTCATCCGCAGGGGATATGAATAAGTCAGTCCGCTGAATAACCCAAGTCGATCTGCATCTGTCCTCAAGTTATTCTTCTGTCACGGTCTATCATAAGCATCTGATAATAAATGCTTTAATAGCTTTGAATGCAATATTCACAAATTAATTAACGGTTTTATCCACATGGCTCCGGGTCTGTTCATAACCATGTGACAAGCCGCTAATCCACAGGTTCATGGCTCCTCTACTCCAAACAATCACCTTTTTAATCTTTATTTTTATTTATAGAGAAGACAGCGAAGAAAGAGGCCCTTGATGAGCGATATCCTGATCGTGCTCTATCCTTGGAGCAAAGCGTTCCATATCATGTCCGTCATCTCGTGGATGGCAGGGCTGTTCTATCTGCCACGCCTTTATGTCTATCATGTCGAGCAATCCTCTCCCGGTGACAGCCGCGATGAAGTGTTTCAGACGATGGAGCTCAAGCTTCTGCGCGTCATCATGAATCCGGCAATGATCGCGTCCTGGGTCTTCGGTCTGATGATGGTGTTCACGCCTGGTATCGTCGATTGGTCCGCGATCTGGCCCTATGCCAAGGGTGGGGCCATTCTGGCGATGACGTGGTTTCATCATTGGCTCGGTCTGCGGCGCAAGGATTTCCTTGCCGGGCGCAATCAACTGACCGGCCGTCAGTACCGCATGATGAACGAGGTGCCGACCGTTTTGATGGTCGTGATCGTGCTCGCCGTCATCATCAAATTCTGAGCGTCGTTGACTCGTGCATGCGCTATGCGTATGTAGCTGCCAAGCACCCGTCCGGGTGGCCCGTTTCCAATTCATGACGCTGACATGACGCTTTGCATTCGCTGGCTTGTCATGCCCAAGGAATTCCCCCCATGTCCGAAGACCGTTTGAACCTGTCTGATCTGAAGGCGACCAGTGCCAAGGATCTGCTTGCCATGGCCGAAGAGCTTGAGATCGAGAATGCCTCGACCATGCGCAAAGGCGAGATGATGTTCCAGATCCTGCGCGAACGCGCGGACGAAGGCTGGACCGTGTTTGGCGACGGCGTGCTCGAGGTGCTTCAGGACGGTTTCGGGTTCCTCCGCTCTCCCGAGGCGAATTACCTGCCCGGCCCCGATGACATCTATGTTTCGCCCGAAACGATCCGGCAGTTCTCTCTGCGCACCGGTGACACGATCGAAGGTGAAATTCGCGCGCCCGAGGAAAACGAGCGCTATTTCGCTCTGACCACGGTCAAGCAGATCAATTTCCAGGATCCAGAGCGCGCCAAGCACAAGATCGCGTTCGACAACCTGACACCGCTCTATCCCGATGAGCGCCTCAAGATGGAAATCGAAGACCCGACCATCAAGGATCGCTCTCCACGCGTGATCGACCTGGTGGCGCCCATCGGCAAGGGTCAGCGCTCGCTGATCGTGGCCCCCCCGCGCACGGGTAAGACGGTTCTCTTGCAGACCATCGCCAACAGCATCGAAAAGAACCATCCCGAGTGCTATCTGATCGTTCTTCTGATCGATGAACGCCCGGAAGAAGTCACCGACATGCAGCGCTCGGTAAAGGGCGAAGTCATCAGCTCGACCTTCGATGAACCCGCGGCGCGCCACGTGGCCGTTGCTGAAATGGTCATTGAAAAGGCCAAGCGTCTTGTCGAACATAAACGAGATGTTGTTATTCTTCTCGATTCTATAACAAGACTTGGTAGGGCTTATAACACTGTCGTCCCATCCTCGGGCAAGGTTCTGACCGGCGGCGTTGACGCAAATGCGCTCCAGCGGCCCAAGAGGTTCTTTGGTGCGGCCCGGAATATCGAAGAAGGTGGCTCACTCACTATCATTTCCACCGCGCTGATCGACACTGGCAGCCGCATGGACGAGGTGATCTTCGAAGAATTCAAGGGAACCGGTAACTCGGAAATCGTGCTCGATCGCAAGATTGCCGACAAGCGCGTGTTCCCGGCCATCGACATCCTGAAGTCCGGCACACGGAAAGAGGATCTGTTGATCAACAAGGTCGATCTCCAGAAAACCTTTGTTCTGCGCCGGATTCTAAACCCGATGGGAACCACCGACGCCATCGAATTCCTTCTGTCGAAGCTCAAGCAAACCAAGACCAACACCGAGTTCTTCGATTCGATGAACACCTGATACCGGCCTTCTTGGGGGCAACGCTATGGATACGATCTACGCCCTGTCGACGGCGCAGGGCAAAGCCGGTGTTGCGATTATCCGTGTGTCGGGCCCTCTGGCGTTCGGCGCGGCGCAGGCACTCGCTGGGGCCGTCCCCTCTCCGCGCGAAGCCAGCTTGCGCATCCTGCGCGCCCCGGATGGCATGCGCCTTGATGAAGCTCTGGTCCTGACCTTTGCGCAAGGGCACAGCTTCACCGGCGAGGATGTCGTCGAGTTCCATGTTCATGGCAGTACAGCCGTTGTCGCCGCTGTCCTTGATGCGCTGTCGACGCTCGATGATCTGCGTCCGGCCGAACCCGGCGAATTCACCCGTCGTGCTTTGGAAAATGGTTGCCTCGATCTGGCTCAGGTCGAAGGGCTTGCCGATCTGATCGATGCCGAAACCGAATCGCAGCGGCGACAGGCGCTTCGTGTTCTCTCCGGTGATCTTGGAAAACGGGCTGAAACCTGGCGAACATCATTGATCCGCGCCGCCGCACTTTTGGAAGCGACGATCGATTTCGCCGACGAAGATGTGCCTGTCGACGTCTCCCCCGAGGTGACAGAGCTGGTGACCAGTGTCACCAACGATCTCGAGCGTGAAATCTCCGGCGTGACAACCGCCGAGCGGATTCGCTCTGGTTTCGAAGTGGCGATTGTCGGCGCGCCCAATGTGGGCAAGTCCACCTTGCTCAATGCTTTGGCGGGCCGCGATGCCGCCATCACCTCCGAAGTTGCCGGCACCACCCGCGATGTCATCGAAGTCCGCATGGATTTGGGCGGTCTGCCCGTGACGCTTCTGGACACGGCTGGGATCCGCGAAACCGATGATATCGTCGAATCCATCGGGGTCGAGCGCGCCCTTGCCCGGGCGCAGGCGGCCGATCTTAGGGTGTTCCTGATCACGGCTGGCGATACGCCCGATCTCAACCCCGAACCTGACGACATCGTGTTGAACGCCAAGGCCGATCTCTCCGATAACCCGGCTGACGGTATATCTGGCAAAACCGGGCTCGGCGTGTCCGACCTTATCGCGCGGATCACGGCGATCCTGTCAAAGCGCGCCTCGGGCGCCGGTCTCGCCACCCGGCTGCGGCACAAACAGGCGATGGAGCGTGGCCTCGCCGCGCTGCAGTCGGCGCTTGCCCTGTTGCCCGATGGCGAAGACACCGCAGAAATTACCGCCGAAGAGATTCGAACCGCTATCCGTGCGCTCGATTCTCTGGTAGGACGCGTCGATATCGAGAACATCCTGGACGAAATATTCGCAAGCTTTTGCCTTGGGAAATGAGGAGTGTTTCACGTGAAACATTTTGATGTCATCGTGATCGGCGGCGGTCACGCCGGATGCGACGCAGCCTGCGCCGCAGCACGCGTCGGCGCGCGCACAGCCCTTGTGACCCTGAACAAATCGGGCATTGGCGTCATGTCCTGCAACCCGGCCATCGGTGGGCTTGGCAAGGGCCATTTGGTCCGCGAAATCGATGCGCTCGACGGTGTCATGGGGCGTGTCGCCGATAAGGCCGGCATTCAGTTCCGCCTGCTTAATCGCCGCAAAGGCCCAGCCGTCCAAGGCCCGCGCGCCCAAGCCGATCGCAAACTCTACCGTGAGGCGATGCTGTCCGAGATCGAAAATCAACTCGGTCTGAGCATCATCGAAGGTGAGGCCGCTGATTTCCTGATGAAAGGCGAGCGTGTCACCGGCATCGCTCTCGCCGACGGAAGCGAGATTTCCGCAGGCGCGGTCGTACTGACAACCGGAACGTTCCTGCGCGGCGTCATCCATATCGGCGACGTGTCCCGCCCCGGGGGGCGCATGGGCGACAAGCCCTCGATCAAATTGGCCGAGCGGCTTGACAGTTTCGCGCTCAAGCTTGGGCGGCTCAAGACCGGCACGCCTCCCCGGCTCGATGGCAAAACCATCGACTGGGACATTCTTGAAAAACAGCCCGGCGATGATGACCCCGTGCTGTTCTCGTTCCTCTCGGACGCACCCACCGCGCGGCAGATTTCCTGTGGGATCACCCACACAAACGAGCAAACGCACGCCATCATTCGCGACAACCTTGATCGATCCGCGATGTATGGTGGCCATATCGACGGCGTCGGCCCCCGCTACTGCCCGTCGATTGAGGACAAGATCGTGCGCTTTGCCGACAAGACCTCTCATCAGATCTTCCTCGAGCCCGAAAGCCTGTCCGACGACCTGATTTATCCCAACGGGATCTCGACCTCCCTCCCCGAAGAGGTGCAGCACGACTATGTCCGGTCGATTGCGGGTCTGGAACATGCCGTGATCGTGCAGCCGGGCTATGCCATCGAATACGATTACGTCGATCCGCGCGCCCTTGACGCCACGCTCGCGGTCAAGGCAGTTCCCAGCCTTTATCTCGCCGGTCAAATCAACGGAACCACCGGTTATGAAGAGGCGGCGGCCCAGGGTCTTGTCGCCGGGTTGAACGCCGCTCTGGCGGTGCAAGGCCGTGATCCTCTGCTCTTTAGCCGCTCGGACAGCTATATCGGCGTTATGGTTGACGATCTGATAACCCGTGGCGTGTCCGAACCTTACCGCATGTTCACCTCCCGCGCCGAGTTTCGCCTTTCCCTGCGCGCCGACAACGCCGACCAACGCCTGACGCCTCTGGGGATAGCTACGGGCCTTGTTGGTCCGCAACGCAGTCAGGCTTTCGCCCAAAAGATGGAACGCCTCGAAACGGCCCGCGCGCGTCTTGACGCGGCCAGCTTCACTCCCCGCGACCTGATCAAGACCGGACTGAAAATCAATCAGGACGGCTCCCGCCGCACCGCCTTTCAGCTGCTCGCCTTCCCGGATATCGACTTTTCGCATCTGCTCACCCTGGATCCGACATTGGCCGATATCGACGAAGCCTCACGGGCGCAGCTCGAGAAGGACGCGCTCTATGCCAATTACATCCAGCGTCAGAACCGTGACGTTGAAATGATGAAGCGCGACGAGGCACAGGAAATTCCCTCTGATCTCGATTTCTCTTCTATCGATGGGCTGTCCAACGAGCTCAAGACCAAACTTACCGCTGCCCGCCCCGCGAATCTGGCGCAAGCCTCGCGCATCGATGGGATGACGCCTGCAGCCCTGACGTTGCTCATGGCCCGGTTGCGCCTGCGCAAGCGTGAAAAAACTGCATGAGCGATGCGCCTGATCTCAATGTTTCACGTGAAACATTGGAGCGCCTGACCATCTACGAGGTGCTGCTGCGCAAATGGACGCCCCGGATCAATCTTGTGGCGCGCTCGACGCTCCCGGATCTCTGGCAGCGTCATTTCGTTGATTCCATTCAGATTTACGATCTCGCGCCACATCCGGTCGATCACTGGGTCGATCTTGGGTCCGGCGCCGGATTTCCGGGTTTGCTGATGGCCATTCTTTCGCTTGAAACCGGATCGCCCAAGCGCACCACCCTTGTGGAAAGCGATGTCCGCAAATGTGTGTTCCTCAACACCGTGATCCGCGAAACGGGTGCGCGCGCCGATGTCATCAATGACCGGATCGAGAATATCCCGCCCCTTGAGGCAAATGTCCTGTCGGCGCGCGCGCTGGCCGATCTGACCACCCTGCTTGGCTTTGCTGAACGGCATATGCGCGCCGATGGGACGGCGATCTTTCCCAAGGGCGAAAACTGGCAAAAAGAGGTCGAGGCCGCGCAAACAGCTTGGACCTTCACGCACCGGCTTGCTAAAAGTAAAACTGAAACTGGCCCAGTTATCATGACCATTACAGGAGTCGCCCGTGTCTGATCCGACCCGCCCTCGCGGACCCAAGATCATTGCCGTTGCAAACCAGAAAGGCGGCGTTGGAAAGACCACGACAACGATAAATCTGGGCGCTGCACTGGCCGAAGCCGGGCAAAAAGTCCTGATCATCGATCTGGACCCGCAGGGAAACGCCTCGACCGGCCTTGGAATCGACGCGTCGGACCGTGAACTTACCACATACGAGCTTCTTCTCGAAGAAATTGACCTTTCAGAGGTCGTACAGGAAACCGCCTTTGAAAACCTGTTGATTGTTCCCGCAACCGTCGATCTCAGCTCGGCGGATATGGAGTTGATCGCAACCGAAAAGCGCAGCTTCCTTTTGCATGACGCCCTTCGCCAGACGGCAATGGACGACTACGCCATTGATTACATCCTGATCGATTGCCCCCCGTCGCTCAACCTGTTGACCGTCAACGCGATGGTTGCCGCCCATTCCGTGCTGGTGCCGCTTCAAAGCGAGTTTTTCGCGCTCGAAGGCCTGTCACAATTGATGCTGACCATTCGCGAGGTCCGCCAGACTGCCAATCCCAATCTGCGTATCGAAGGCGTCGTGCTGACGATGTTCGACGCGCGCAACAACCTTTCTTCGCAGGTCGAGCAGGATGCCCGCGATAATCTTGGCGCCCTGGTGTTCCAGACGCGCATCCCCCGAAATGTCCGCGTCAGCGAGGCGCCCTCCTACGCGGTGCCGGTTCTGCAATATGATTCGGCGTCCAAGGGGGCGCAGGCTTACCGCGATCTGGCGCGGGAATTGATGTCCAATCAGACGCGCGCCGCTGCGTAATCACAGGAGCTTCGGATGACTGACAAGAAAACCAAACAGCGCGGCTTGGGCCGTGGCCTGTCCGCGCTCATGGCCGACGTGAACGAAGACAAAGCAATCACCTCCGATGCCCCGAAGTCGGCGGATCGCACTGTTCCGATTGAGAAAATCCGCCCCAACCCCGATCAGCCGCGCCGCAGCTTCGACAAGGACAAGCTCGACGATCTGGCCGCGTCCATCAAGGAAAAGGGCATCATCCAGCCCCTGATCGTGCGTCCCGTGCCCGGAGACGATACCGCGTTCGAGATTGTCGCGGGTGAACGCCGCTGGCGCGCGGCTCAAATGGCCAAGCTGCATCAGATCCCTGTTCTGGTGCGCGACTTCAACGATACCGAAGTGCTGGAAATCGCCATCATTGAAAACATCCAGCGCGCCGATCTCAACCCCGTGGAAGAGGCCGCCGGTTACAGTCAACTGATGGAAAAATTTGGCCACACGCAGGAAAAACTGTCCGAGGTTCTGGGCAAAAGCCGCAGTTACATCGCCAATTCGGTGCGCCTTCTGACTCTGCCCGAAGAGGTCCAGACCTATCTCCGCGATGGCCGCCTGAGTGCCGGGCATGCCCGTGCCCTCATAACCGCCGAAGATGCCGCGGCCCTGGCGCGCGAGGTCATCAAGAAAGGCCTCTCTGTTCGCGAAACCGAGGCGCTGGTCAAGAAATCCATCAGCAACATCTTTGCCGATCCCGGTAACAAGAAGAAGCCGTCGAAATCAGTGGAAAAGGACGCCGATACCAAGGCGCTCGAGGGTGATCTGTCGGCCAATCTGGGCATGGCTGTCCGGTTGGATCACAAGCCAGGGCAGGAAAAGGGCCAGCTGACCATCACCTACGAAACCCTTGATCAGCTCGACACCCTGTGCCGTATGCTAAGCACCGGCGACTGACCGCTCTCAATCCACCAGCAAGTCCCGCAAAACCGCGTTCAGCACCGGCCTGCCCTGCTCGGTGACCCATACCCGCTGTCCGTTGCTCTCGATCATCCCAAGCTCTCGCAGCTCGAACAGTTTTTCTTCTGACAGCGCCTCGCCTGCCAACGCTTCATAACGCACAACATCTATGCCTTCGCGAACTCGCAACCCCATCATGAGGTATTCCGCCGCCTGATCCTTGGGATCAATCGCCTCCCATTGCTTCTCGGACTTCCCCGCATCCACCGCGCTCAGCCAGCGATCGGGGTTCGACCAAGCCTCGGTCGCATGGCGTTGACCATCCAGCGTCACGCGCCCATGCGCTCCCGGTCCGATGCCAACATAATCCCCATAGCGCCAGTAAATCAGGTTATGCCGCGATTCAGCGCCCGGTTTGGCATGGTTCGACACTTCATAAGCGTCCATGCCCGCGCCCGCGCAAATCTCTTGCGTCGCCTCATACATATCCGCGGCGGCATCTTCGGCCGGCAACCCCTTCAGCCCGCCCCGCGCATAGCGATCCGCAAAGGCGGTGCCCTGCTCGATGGTCAGTTGATAAAGCGACAGATGATCCACCGCCATCTCCAACGCGTCGCCAAGCTCGGCCCGCCATGCCTCAACCGTTTGATCCTGTCTCGCGTAAATCAGGTCAAAACTGACGCGATCAAAGTTTTTCCTTGCAATATCATAGGCTTGACGCGCTTCGGCCAAGCTATGTATCCGGCCCAGACGGCGCAAATCGACGTCGTTCAACGCCTGAATGCCCATCGACACCCGCGAAACACCGGCCTCCGCATATCCCCGAAACCGTCCCGCCTCCACCGACCCCGGATTTGCCTCCAGCGTCACCTCCAGATCATTCGCCTGTGGCCAGCTTTGCCGCACGCGCTCAAGAATGGCGGCGACCACATCCGGATCCATCAGGCTGGGCGTGCCTCCGCCAAGGAAAACCGAGTTCAAGACCCGTCCCGGCAGCATCCCGGCATAGCGGTCGATCTCGTGCAAATAGGCTCGAAGCCAGCGGGATTGATCGATTTCACGGCTCACATGGCTGTTGAAATCGCAATACGGGCATTTGGCCTCGCAAAACGGCCAGTGCAGGTAGAGGCCAAAGCCCCCCTGTTGCCAATCCTCAGCCAAAACAGCCCTTTACCAGCTTGGCAAAGGCATCGGCCCGGTGACTGATCCGGTTCTTTTCCCAGCGGTCCATCTCGCCGAATGTCTGCTCATACCCGTCAGGCTGAAAGATCGGATCGTATCCGTGCCCCTCATGCCCTCGCATGGGCCAGACGATCCGCCCCTCGACCGTTCCGGGGAACACCTCGTCATGCCCATCGGGCCACGCCAGCACCAGAGTACAGCAAAACCGCGCCGTCCAGGGCTGCGGGATACCGCTTTCCACCAGCCGGTCATGCGTCTTGCCCATCGCCATGATGAAATCGCGACCCGTCTCTGTTTCGGCCCAATTCGCCGTAAACACACCCGGTGCGCCATCCAGCGCATCCACCTCGATGCCTGAATCGTCCGACAGCGCGGGCAGGCCCGTGGCCTTGGCCGCCGCATGGGCCTTGATCCGCGCATTGCCCACGAAACTCGTCTCGGTTTCTTCCGGCTCGGCCAGTCCCTTTTCCGCGGCACCCACCACCTTGACGCCGAAAGGCTCCAGCAGGCTGGCGATTTCTTCCAGCTTGCCGGAGTTATGGGTCGCAACCAGCAGGGTATCGCCCGTGAATTTACGCATTCACCGCCGCCTTTTGCGCCGCAACCAACTCGGTCACGCCCTTTTCCGCCAGATCCATCAGCTGGTTCATCTGCTCCCGGCTATAGGTCGACCCTTCGGCGCTCATCTGCACCTCGATCAGCCGCTTGCTCCCGGTCATGATGAAATTCCCGTCCACACCGGCTTCGCTATCCTCGGGATAATCCAGATCAAGCACCGGCTGACCGGCATAGATCCCGCAGCTGACCGCCGCCACCGGATCGACAAGCGGATCGCTGATCACGTCACCTGCCTTCATCAGCTTGTTGACCGCTAGCCGCAGCGCGATCCAACCGCCGGTGATCGCCGCACAGCGTGTGCCGCCATCGGCCTGGATCACATCGCAATCCACCGTGATCTGACGCTCACCCAAAGCCACCCGATCGACACCGGCCCGCAACGACCGGCCGATCAGCCTCTGGATCTCGACGGTACGTCCGCCTTGCTTTCCCGCAGTTGCTTCGCGGCGCATCCGCGACGAGGTCGAGCGCGGCAGCATCCCGTATTCCGCCGTGACCCAGCCAAGCCCGGTGCCCTTCATGAAGGGGGGCACGCGCTCTTCAAGACTGGCGGTGCACAGCACATGAGTGTCCCCGACACGGATCATGCACGACCCCTCGGCATGTTTCGTGACATCCGTTTCGATTGAAACGGGGCGCATTTCACTTAAATCTCTACCCGAGGGGCGCATGTCGTCATCCTTTTACAAATTCGTCCCGTGGATACAGTCCGTGTCACGCAGATAGCAACCCCGATTGACCTTTTCCACAAGCCGTCTTTAATGACGAGCCATACCCCAAAACGGCCTGACCATCATGAATGACCAAGGCAAAATTCTCGAAGAGATGAATGAACGCTCCCGCGAGGTGTTTCGCCGGGTGGTGGAAACCTATCTGTCCTCGGGGGCGCCCGTCGGCTCGCGCACCCTGACACGTGATTTCAGCGAAAAGGTCAGCGCGGCAACAATCCGCAACGTGATGCAGGATCTCGAATATCTCGGCCTGCTGGAAAGCCCGCATATCAGCGCCGGTCGCGTCCCCACACAGACCGGTCTGCGCATGTTCGTCGATGGCCTGCTCGAGGTGGGCGACCTCCAAAGCACCGACCGCGAGATGATCGACGCCACCCTTGGCAGCAATTCCAAGGATGTGTCCGGTATCCTCGACAGGATCGGATCGGCCCTGTCCGGCGTCACCCATGGCGCTTCCCTGGTTCTGGCGCCCAAGCGCGAGGCGCCGATCAAGCATATCGAATTCGTGAGTCTGGCGCAGGATCGCGCGCTCGTGGTGCTGGTCTTTGCCGATGGCCATGTCGAAAACCGCATCTTCACGCCGCCTCCGGGCCAAACGCCCAGTTCAATGCGCGAAGCTGCCAATTTCCTCAACGCACTGGCCGAGGGGCGCACCCTCAGCGAGCTTCAGCGCGTGATCTCCAAGCAGATCGCTCAGCGGCGACAGGAAATCGACAAACTGGCGCGCGATCTGGTGGAAAGCGGCCTGGCCGTGTGGGATGGCGAGGGCGACACCTATGAGCGCCTGATCGTACGGGGCCGCGCGAATCTGCTCGATGCCGAGACCGAAGAACAGGATCTGGAACGCATCCGCACCCTCTTTGACGATCTCGAACGCAAGCGCGATATCGCCGAATTCCTCGAACTGGCCGATGAGGGCGAGGGTGTGCGCATTTTTATCGGCTCCGAGAACAAACTTTTCTCACTTTCGGGTTCCTCTCTGGTGGTCTCTCCTTATATGAACGCTGACCGAAAGATCATTGGTGCGGTGGGCGTCATCGGTCCCACCCGTCTGAACTATGGCCGCATCGTGCCGATCGTGGACTACACGGCGCAACTGGTCGGAAAACTGATCGCGGACCGGAGCTAGAGGTGAAATATGGCAGAGCCGAAGAACGAAGATTTCCTTGACGACATCGAACAGGCCGAGGCAGAGGAACACGCCCTCGCCAACGAGGAGATCTCGGATACAGACGCCGAAATCGAAACCCTGCGCGCCGAACGCGACGCGCTGCAGGACAAGTTCATGCGCGCGCTGGCGGATGCCGAAAACGCCCGCAAGCGCAGCGAGAAAGACCGCCGCGAGGCTGAAAACTACGGTGGCTCCAAGCTGGCCCGCGACATGCTGCCAGTCTACGACAACATGAAACGCGCGCTCGAAGCCGCCACCGACGAGCAGAAACAGGTTTCCGCCGCCCTGCTCGAAGGTGTCGAACTGACGATGCGGGAATTGCTCAACGTCTTCTCGCGCCACGGCATCACCCGGATCTCGCCCGAAGTCGGCGACAGGTTCGACCCCCAGCAGCACGAAGCGATGTTCGAAGCGCCGCTTCCCGGCACCAAGGCGGGCGACATCATCCAGGTGTCGACCGAAGGATTCATGCTGCACGACCGTATCCTGCGCCCCGCGCAAGTCGGCGTGTCTTCGAACCACGGCTAAGGATCAGGTCGGGCGCCCAGCCCGACCCAAAGCGTTTCGCGAAAAACCTGACTCAGGGATTTCGCGAAATGCAGTGCTCGGTTCAATCGTTGCACGCGTTACGCCTTTGGCTGATGCCTCAGGTTAAAGGCGGAACGCTTTAGCCCTCCGCGATCCCCTTCAATTCATAAATCAGATCCAGCGCCTCGCGCGGGGTCAATTCGTCGGGCAAGATCTCTGCCAGCCGTTTTTCCACACCAGACTCCCGGATGACCTGCGGCGGCGGAGCTGGCACGGCGGAAAACAGCGGCAGATCGTCGATCAGGGCTTTCTGCGCCGTCCCCCCCTCGCGTTCGCCCTTTTCCAGCGCATCCAGAACCACCCTCGCCCGAGCCACCACCGTCTCCGGCAGCCCCGCCAGCTTGGCCACCTGCACGCCATAACTGCGATCCGCCGCACCGCGCCGCACCTCGTGCAGGAAAATCACGTCGCCATCATGCTCTTTGACGCTGACCGTGGCGTTATCCACCCGGTCCAGCTTGTCGCTCAGATTGGTCAACTCGTGATAATGCGTGGCAAACAGCGCCCGACAGCGGTTGATCTCGTGCAGATGCTCCAGCGTGGCCCAGGCGATACTCAACCCGTCATAGGTCGCCGTGCCGCGCCCGATCTCATCGAGAATCACCAGCGCATGATCGTCCGCCTGATTGAGGATCGCGGCGGTTTCCACCATCTCCACCATGAAGGTCGACCGACCCCTTGCCAGATCATCGCTCGCGCCCACCCGGCTGAACAACTGGCTCACCATCCCGATATGCGCCGCCCGTGCCGGCACGAAGCTGCCCGCCTGCGCCAGCAGCGCAATAAGCGCGTTCTGCCGCAAAAACGTGGATTTACCCGCCATGTTCGGCCCGGTCAGCAGCCAGATGTCATGCGCAGTCCCCAGATCGCAGTCGTTGGCGATGAACGGCTCTCCGGCCTTGCGCAGCGCCTGTTCCACCACCGGATGCCGTCCGGCCTCGATCTCCAGCGCCCGGCTGGCATCCACCTTGGGTCGCGTCCAATCCTCACCACGCGCCAGATCGGCCAGCGCGGTGGCCAGATCCAGCTCCGCCAACGCGCTTGCGGCCTGTGACACCGCGTCGGAATTCTCAAGAATGGCCGCTTTCAAGCTGTCATAGAGCCGCTTTTCAATCTCAAGCGCCCGACCCCCCGCATTCAGGATACGGGTTTCCATCTCGCTCAGCGGCACAGTCGTGAACCGCACCTGATTGGCTGTGGTCTGCCGGTGCTTGAACGTCTCGTTCAGCGGCGCCGACAGCATCTTGTCCGCATGAACGCTCGTCACCTCAACGAAATAGCCAAGCACGTTGTTATGCTTGATCTTAAGGCTCTGAATTCCCGTCAATTGCGAATATTCCGCCTGCATCCCCGCAATCACGCCGCGCCCCTCGTCGCGCAGCTGCCGTGCCTCGTCCAACTCCTCATCGAAACCCGGCGCGATGAACCCTCCATCCCGCACCAGCATCGGGGGTTCCGCCACCAAAGCCTGCTCCAGAAGGTCCAGCACGCTCTCGTGCCCGCTCAGCGCCGTCACCGCCTCGGCCATCAACCTCGGAAGATCGTGGCCCTCGGCCATATCGGCAATAGCGCCCGCCTGTTCCAGCCCGTTGCGGATCGCGGCAAGGTCGCGTGGCCCGCCCCGATCCAGCGCCAGCCGTGAAAGCGCCCGGTCCAGATCGGGCACCTTGCGCAAGGCCGCGCGCAGATCCTCGCTGAATCGACTCTGTTCAACCGCAAAAGCCACGGCATCCAGCCGGTCTTGTACGATTTCAAGCACCCGGCTTGGGCTGGACAGCCGCCGCTCCAGCAATCGCCCACCGCCCGCCGTGACCGTCCGATCCACCGCCGACAACAGCGATCCGGCCCGCCCGCCACCAAGCGCCTGGGTGATTTCCAGATTGCGCCGCGTCGCCGCGTCGATCTGCATGACCCGCGCTTGCGCCTCGCGCTGCGGTGGCCGCAACAAGGGCAGTTTGCCGCGCTGGGTGATCTCCAGATATTCGACGATCGCGCCCATCGCCGCCACCTCGGGCCGCGTGAACTGCCCATACGCCTCCAGAGTGCCGACATCGAACAGATCGCAAAGCCGCTTTTCGCCGCCCGCACTGTCAAAGGCCGCGCGCCCCAACTCGGTGACCGCAGCCCCGGATTCAGTCACTATGTCACCCAAATCCGCCTGATCCCCATCGGCCAGAACCACCTCTGAGGGGGCCAGCCGCGCCAACTCCGGGCCAAGCCGCACCTCGGTCAGCGGCATCACGTGGAAGCTGCCCGTGGAAATATCGACCCAGGCCAGCGCGCCGTCGCCGCGCACCCGCGCGAAACTGGCCAGATAATTGTGCCGACGTGCCTCCAGCAGGCTTTCTTCCGTCAGGGTGCCCGGTGTCACCAGCCGCACGACCCCGCGCTTGACCACTGATTTCGAGCCGCGTTTCTTGGCCTCTTCCGGGCTCTCGAGCTGCTCGCAAACCGCCACCCGAAATCCCTTGCGGATCAGCGTCAGCAGGTAATTCTCGGCCGAATGCACCGGCACCCCGCACATGGCGATATCCTCGCCCAGATGCTTGCCGCGCTTGGTCAGCGCGATATCCAACGCCTCTGCGGCGGCCACCGCATCGTCAAAGAACAACTCATAGAAATCGCCCATCCGGTAGAACAGCAGCGCCCCCGGATATTCTGCCTTGATCTCAAGGTATTGCGCCATCATCGGCGTTACGGCGGATGTCTCGGTCGTCACGTGCGCCCCCCGGCTTGGTTGGCCCGAACCTTACAAAGCCCGCAAGCCGCCGGAAACCCGAAAACGAGTTGCAGTTGAGACCGTGGCAAACCCCCGCTATGACGATGCAAATCACTCAAACAGTGCAAGGCCGTACCATGTCCAGACCCAGATACACCCGCGAAGAGGCGCTTGCCTTTCATCTCGAACCCACCCCCGGCAAGTTCGAGATTCAGGCCACCGTGCCGATGACCACACAGCGGGATCTGTCGCTGGCCTATTCCCCCGGCGTGGCGGTGCCCTGCGAGGAAATCGCCGCCAACCCGGAACTCGCCTATGACTACACCAACAAAGGCAATCTGGTGGCGGTGATCTCCAACGGCACCGCGGTTCTGGGTCTTGGCAATCTTGGCGCGCTCGGCTCCAAACCGGTGATGGAGGGCAAGGCCGTTCTCTTCAAGCGTTTCGCTGACGTGAACTCCATCGACATCGAGCTCGATACCGAAGACCCCGAGGAATTCATCAAGGCCGTGCGCCTCATGGGGCCGACCTTCGGGGGCATCAATCTCGAGGATATCAAGGCGCCCGAATGTTTCATCATCGAGCAGACGCTCAAGGAACAGATGGACATCCCCGTCTTTCACGATGATCAGCACGGCACCGCCGTGATCTGTGCCGCCGGTCTCATCAACGCGCTGCATATCTCGGGCAAGAAGCTCGAAGACTGCCGCATCGTTCTCAACGGTGCCGGCGCTGCGGGCATCGCTTGCATCGAATTGCTGAAATCCATGGGCGCGCGCCCCGAAAACTGCATCGCCTGCGATACCAAGGGCGTGATCTATCAGGGCCGCACCGACGGCATGAACCAGTGGAAATCGGCCCATGCCGTCAAAACCGATCTGCGCACGCTCGAAGAGGCCATGAAAGGCGCCGACGTCTTCATCGGCGTGTCGGTGAAGGGCGCCGTGACCCAAGACATGGTCGCCTCGATGGCCGACAACCCGGTGATCTTCGCCATGGCCAACCCCGATCCCGAAATCACGCCCGAAGAGGCGCATGAGGTCCGCGTCGATGCCATCGTCGCCACCGGCCGGTCGGATTATCCCAACCAGGTCAACAACGTGCTTGGCTTTCCCTATCTCTTCCGTGGCGCGCTTGATGTGCATGCCCGCGCCATCAACGACGAGATGAAGATCGCCTGTGCCGAAGCCCTGGCCGAACTGGCGCGCGCCGATGTCCCCGACGAGGTTGCGATGGCCTATGGCCGCAAGCTCACCTTCGGGCGCGATTACATCATCCCCACCCCCTTCGATCCGCGCCTGATCCATACCGTGCCGCCCGCCGTGGCCAAGGCCTGCATGCGCACCGGTGCCGCCCGCCGTCCCATTGTCGACATGGACGCCTATGAACAGTCGCTCGCCGCCCGCATGGATCCCACCGCCTCGATCCTGCGCTCGATCAACGCCCGCGCCCGCAACGCCCAGGCCCGCATGATCTTTGCCGAAGGCGACGATCCCCGCGTGCTGCGGGCGGCCGTGCAATATCAGCGCTCGGGTCTCGGCAAGGCGATCGTCGTGGGCCGTGACGATGACGTGAAAGCCAAGCTCGAGGCGGCTGGCCTCGGCGACGCCGTCCGCGAGATCGAAGTCACCAACGCCGCCAAAAGCGACCGTCTCGATGAATACAAAGAGTTTCTCTATGCCCGCCTGCAGCGCAAGGGCCATGACCGGCAGGACATTCACCGCATGGCCGCCCGGGATCGTCACGTATTCTCGGCGCTGATGCTGGCCCATGGCCATGGCGACGGTCTGGTGACCGGCGCCACCCGCAAATCCGCCCATGTGCTCGAACGCATCAACCATGTGTTCGACGCCGATACCGCGCATGGCGTCGCCGGTGTCACGGCGCTTCTGCACAAGGGGCGCATCGTTCTGATTTCCGACACGTTGGTGCATGAATGGCCCAACGAAGAGGATCTCGCCAATATCGCCACCCGTGCCGCCGGCGTCGCCCGCCATCTGGGGCTTGAGCCGCGCGTCGCCTTCGTCAGCTTCTCGACCTTCGGCTATCCGCGCTCGGAACGGGCCGAGAAAATGCACCTTGCTCCCGATGTGCTGGCCCGTCGCGGCGTGGATTTCGAATTCGAAGGCGAAATGACCGTCGATGTCGCCCTCAATCCCCGCGCGCAAGACGCCTATCCCTTCCAGCGCCTGACCGGCCCGGCCAACATCCTCGTGGTTCCGGCCCGGCATTCGGCCTCGATCTCGGTCAAGCTTATGCAGGAAATGGCCGGCGCCACGGTGATCGGCCCGATCCTCGCCGGTCTCGACAAATCGATTCAGATCTGTTCGACCAATGCCACCGCCAGCGACATTCTCAACATGGCGGTGCTGTCGGCCTGCAAGGTGGGGTAATCCCGGTTCAGTTCACAAACGGCGCGGCCTGCCCCCACAACGCCTTCACCCGGGCGTCCCGTCCGCAGGCCGTGCGATACCGTTCATAGGCCGCAGCCTGTGATTTCGGTCCGAACCGCGTCAGGATCAACTTGTCGCCCTTGTAGTAATCCTGGTGATATGCCTCGGCCTCGTAAAACGGTCCGGCCTCGAGGATCGGGGTCACGATCTGCTGCCCAAGCGCCTTTTCGGCCTCGGCCTTCGCTGCGTTCGCTGCAGCCTTTTCCGCCGGATCAGAGACGAAAATCGCCGTGCGATAGCTGTCTCCCCGATCGCAGAACTGCCCGCCCGCATCGGTCGGATCGACGGAGCGGAAAAACAGGTCATAGAGCTCTCGCGCCGACACTTTCGCCGGATCGTACATGATCTCGACCGCTTCGTAATGCCCGGTGCCACCACCCACGACTTGCTTGTAGGTGGGGTTCTTCACCGTGCCGCCGGTATAGCCCGACACCACCTCCTTGACGCCCTCGACCTTCTCGAAATCGGCCTCGACACACCAGAAACAGCCGCCCGCGACAGTCAATGTCTCGGTCCCGGCCGCCTTGGCCTGATTGACCTCGACACCGATGCCAACCGCGATCAGGATCGCCAGCGCACCGGCTTTTATGGTTCTGCGACGTAACCCCATCGGGATACCCTCCTCATTTGAACAGGCCCACCTTGGCCCATGACCCCGCACACGGCCAATTCACCCCCGCGTGATGTCACATCCAGTTGATCCGAATTTACAGCTTGAACCATTTTTCCGCCTCTTTAGCCTGCCTTTGAAACAAAAGCCGCAGGTCGGCTGTAACACTCAAAAGGCCCCCATGACCGATCACCAGACCACGCACCAAGCCGAAGAAGACGCCCGCAACGAGGATATTCTCATCTGGCTCAACGGGCGCATCGTCCCGAAACAGGCCGCCACCGTCAGTGTCTATGACAGCGGCTTCATGCTGGGTGACGGCGTCTGGGAAGGTCTGCGCCTTTATAACGGCACATGGGCTTTTGCCGATGAACATCTCGACCGCCTGTTCGAGGCCGCCAAAGCCATTGATCTCGATATCGGCATGACCCGGGAACAGGTGTTTCAGGCCGTGTTAGACACACAAAAGGCCAATGACATGCACTCTGACGCCCATGCGCGCCTGATGGTGACGCGCGGTGTGAAAACCCGCCCGTTCCAGCACCCCTCGCTCAGCCGTCAGGGGCCGACAATGGCCATCATCATGGAGCATTCCAGGCCCAAGATCGCCCGCCCCATCCGTCTGGCGACCGTGCCGCACATTCGCGGCCTTCCCATGACGCAGGATCCCAAGCTGAACTCCCATTCCAAGCTCAATTGCATACTTGCCTGCATTGCCGCCGAAAAAGCCGGCGCCGACGAGGCGCTGATGCTCGATATCCATGGCTTCGTGAACACCACCAACGCCTGCAACTTCTTCATCGTGCGCAAGGGGCAGGTCTGGACCAGCACCGGGGATTACTGCATGAACGGGATCACCCGGCAAAAGGTGATCGATCTGTGCCGCGCCAACGATATCCCCGTGTTCGAGCGTAACTTCTCGCTGGTCGATACCTATGGCGCCGACGAGGCGTTTCTCACCGGCACATTCGGCGCGCAGACCCCGGTTTCCGAAATCGACGGGCGTGCCATCGGTGATGCGGCACCCGGCCCCGTCACAACCCGCATTCAACAGCTCTACAAGGCTCTGATTCACCTCGAAACGGCCTGATTGGCCTTGGCCCAAGGAACTCTCCCGATGCGTCTTGCCATGTGGTCCGGCCCCCGCAACCTGTCGACTGCGCTGATGTATGCCTTCGGCGCGCGCCGTGATTTCGCGGTGATGGACGAACCCTTCTATGCCGCCTATCTTACGCTGACCGGGCTCGATCATCCGATGCGCGATGCGATCATCGCCTCCCAGCCCACCGATCCCGCCTGTGTCGTGGATCACCTGCTTGGCCCGATCCCGGATGGCCGGCTGCATCTCTACCAAAAGCACATGTCCCAGCACATGATCCCCGGCATTCCCCGCGACTGGATCGCCGATGTGACCAACGTGTTTCTCATTCGCCACCCTGCCCGTGTGGCCGCCAGTTTCTCTGCCAAATACGATGATCCCTCTCTTGCCGATATCGGGTTCATCCAACAGCAAGAGCTTTACGAAACCTTGACCGCAGCGGGCGTTGCGCCCGTGGTGATCGACTCCGCCGATATCCGCCGCGATCCGGCGGGCAAGCTGCAGCAGCTTTGTGCCGCCATCGGTCTTGAATGGGATCCCGCCATGCTGTCATGGCCTGCGGGCGGTCATCCCTCCGATGGGGTCTGGGCCTCGCATTGGTATGGGTCGGTTCACGCCTCCACAGGCTTCGCCGGACCCGAGGGGGACATTCCCGATCTCGACGGTCCGCGTGCTGCCCTGGCGCGGGCTGCGATGCCGGCTTATGACCGGCTTCGCGCCGTCGCGATCTGATGATTTGTGTACAGGATGGACACAAATTCCAGATCGCGACCCTCGTTTGGTCCTGAATGCGCGTAGGTTTCGTACGAATCGTACGAAACTCAGCCTTTCAACCGGCGGTCCCGTGCGGCCAGCAGTTTGAGCCGCAGGGCGTTCAACTGGATGAACCCCGCCGCGTCCTTCTGATCATAGGCCCCTGCATCATCCTCGAAGGTCACATGCGCTTCGGAATACAGGCTGTGATCCGACCACCGCCCAACCGTCCGCGCCAATCCCTTGTACAGCTTCAGCCGCACCGTTCCTGTCACATGATGTTGTGATTGGTCGATCAGCGCCTGCAACATCTCGCGTTCCGGGCTGTACCAGAACCCGTTATAGATCAGCTCGGCATAGCGCGGCATCAGCTCATCCTTCAGATGCGCAGCCCCCCGATCCAGCGTGATCTGCTCGATTCCCCGATGCGCCTCCAGCAGGATCGTGCCGCCGGGCGTCTCATAGATGCCCCGGCTTTTCATGCCCACGAACCGCCCTTCCACCAGATCGAGCCGGCCAATCCCGTGCTTGCCGCCCAATTCATTCAGCTTTGTCAATAGGTTGGCAGGGCTGAGTGCCTCACCGTTCACGCTGACCGCGTCGCCCTTTTCAAAGCCGATCTCGATGAATTCCGGCTCGTTCGGGGCGTCCTCCGGGTTAACGGTCCGTTGATACACGTAATTCGGCGCATCCACCGCCGGATCCTCCAGCACCTTCCCCTCGGACGACGTGTGCAACAGGTTCGCATCCACCGAAAACGGGGCTTCGCCGCGTTTGTCCTTGGCGATGGGAATCTGATTTTGTTCCGCAAAATCAAGCAGTTTCGTGCGGCTGGTCAAATCCCATTCCCGCCACGGCGCGATCACCTTGATGTCCGGGTTTAACGCATAGGCCGCAAGTTCGAACCGCACCTGATCGTTGCCCTTGCCCGTTGCGCCATGCGCCACCGCATCCGCCCCGGTCTCCTCCGCGATCTCCACCAACCGCTTCGAGATCAACGGCCGCGCGATCGAGGTCCCCAAAAGGTATTGCCCTTCGTAGACCGCGTTGGCGCGGAACATCGGAAAGACGAAATCGCGCACAAATTCTTCCCGAACATCTTCGATGAAGATATTTTCCGGTTTGATTCCAAGCATTTCCGCTTTCTGACGTGCGGGGTCCAGCTCTTCGCCCTGGCCCAGATCGGCGGTAAAGGTCACCACCTCGCAGCCATATTCGGTCTGCAGCCATTTCAGGATGATCGAAGTATCGAGGCCGCCGGAATAGGCCAGCACGACTTTTTTGGGCGCGGACATCAGTTTCCCCTTATGTCAGACATGCGCCCGGCGATTATCCGGTTTTGTGGCGCGGGGCAAGATGCCCCCCGCTTCGGTATTCTTGAGTATGCTTTGTCCCGCGCCCTTGCCAGCACGGAAACATTCAGCCAATCAAGGGACATGACCGATTTCCGCACCCTTGCCCGAGACGCCGAAGCCGCCATGCGCGACGTGTTCGAACCCACGCCGCTGCAGCGCAACGATCACCTGTCCGAAAGGTATCATGCCGAGATCCTCCTGAAGCGCGAGGATCTGTCACCGGTGCGGTCCTACAAACTGCGCGGTGCATTCAACGCCATGCGCAAGGTTCTGGCCGACAGCCCCGATACACGGCAATTCGTCTGCGCCAGCGCCGGCAATCACGCGCAGGGCGTCGCCTTCATGTGCCGCCACTTCGGGGTGAAGGGTGTGATCTTCATGCCGGTGACCACCCCACAGCAGAAGATCGGCAAGACCGAGAAATTCGGCGGCGATGCCGTATCGATCCGGCTGACGGGGGATTATTTCGACGATACGCTTGCCGCGGCTCAAGCCTATTGCGCTGAAATCAAAGGGCATTTCCTTTCGCCCTTCGATGACGAGGATGTTATCGGCGGTCAGGCCTCTGTCGGGGTCGAGATCGAGGCCCAGGCCGAAACCATGCCCGACATCATCATCATGCCCGTCGGTGGCGGTGGGTTGTCCGCCGGGGTGCGCAGCTATCTCGGCGACCGGACCCGCCTGATCCTGGTCGAGCCAGAGGGCGGTGCCTGTCTGATGGCGGCCATGCAACACGGTCACCCCACGCGCCTGAAACATGTCGATAATTTTGCCGACGGTGCCGCCGTGGCCCAGATCGGCGAGCGGACGTTCGCGCGGCTGCGCGACGTCGATCCCGCTGACATCCGCACCATCAACGAAGACCGGCTGTGCACCACCATGCTGGAAATGCTCAATATCGAAGGCATCGTGCTGGAACCGGCCGGCGCTCTGGCCGTGGATGCCCTCAAGGACATGGCAGATGAGATTCGCGGCAAGACCGTCGTTTGTGTCACCTCGGGCGGGAATTTCGATTTCGAACGCCTGCCGGAGGTCAAGGAACGCGCGCAGCGCTATTCCGGTGTAAAAAAATATTTTATCCTTCGCATGCCGCAACGGCCCGGAGCGCTGAAGGATTTCCTGACGATTCTCGGGCCGGATGACGATATCGCCCGTTTCGAATACCTGAAGAAATCGGCCCGAAATTTCGGTTCGGTCCTGATTGGCATCGAAACCAGAAATCCGGAAAACTTTGTCCATATTCTTCGCAAACTCGATGCCGCCGGTTTCGATTATCGCGACATCACCAATGACGAAGTGCTTGCCGAATTCCTGATCTAATCGGTGTCGATCTTGTCCAGCCCATCGACGAAACACGCCCGTGACTGGTGATAGGACGCGACGATCTGCCTGATATTCACGTCCTGAGGCCCATGTCCCGTGGCTTTGGTTTCGCCGTCCCGGCACAACTCCGAAAATTCCGCAAAGCCAAGGTTCAGGGCGCCACCTTTCAGGAAATGCAGCAAATCCACCAATTCAGACTGCGTGTCCGCATGTGGGAGTTTGGGCAATTCGGTTTCCATTTCATCCAGGAACAGACCGACGACATCCGCGAAGTTTTCAGCGCCAAGTTCCGTCCGAAGAATTTTCACCCGGTTCCAGTCGATCATATCAGGCCTCTGGTTGCGACCGGGCGATGTTCGGTCAAAAACCCTAAGCAAATCTCAAGCGTGGCGGTCGAAAAGATCAAATCCAATCTTTCACCAAGATTTAAGTGACCGGCCCTAAACCGTGCCCTTATGGAAAAGGGTGTCGTCATTGGGAAGTCCTGAACAAGTTGCTTTTCACATCGGTTCGCAGCCGCAGGCGATCCGCCGCGTGTTGGTCGTCGATGATAGCCCGGCTCAGCGCCGGATCGTCAGCGCCGCGCTGAGCCGGTGGGGCTTCGACGTGTTGGAGGCTCATGATGGGGCTGCCGCAATGGCCATCTGCACATCCACTCCCCCCGATCTGGTGATCAGCGACTGGGTGATGCCGGGCATGAACGGTCTGGATTTCTGCCGGATGTTCCGGGACATGCCTCGTGAAAACTACGGGTATTTCATCCTTCTCACATCGAAAAGCGGGAAAGAGGATATCGCCTGTGGGCTGGATGCGGGCGCCGACGACTTTCTGACAAAACCGGTGAATTCCTCGGAATTGCGCGCCCGGATTGCTGCCGGTGATCGCATTTTGCGGATGGAACGGGAATTGACGGAAAAGAACCGACTGATCGCCAGCACGCTGCAAGAACTGCAGGTTCTCTACGAGTCCCTCAACAGTGATCTTGTCGAAGCGCGGAAACTTCAGCAGTCGCTTGTCCATGACCGCTTCCGCGATTTCGGCGTGGCGCAGGTGTCGCTTTTGCTGCGGTCGAGCGGGCATGTCGGCGGCGACCTTGTGGGTATGTTCCCGGTCGGTGAAAACAGGATTGGCCTTTATGCCATCGATGTGTCCGGACATGGCATCAGCTCGGCGCTGATGACCGCGCGGCTGGCGGGGTATCTCTCGGCTTTCGCGCCCGAGCAGAACCTCGCCCTATACGAGGTGGACGCCGGTCGGTTCGATATGCGACCGCCCGCAGAAACCATTGCCGCCCTGAACAAACTGATTCTCGATGAAATGGATACCGAACTGTATTTCACCATGATCCTGGCGGATGTGGATCTGAGCTGTGGCAAGGTTGATCTGGCGCAGGCGGGGCATCCTCATCCAGCCATTCAGCGCCGTGATGGAACAATCGAATGGGCGGGACATGGCGGCCTTCCTGTCGGGCTTTTACCTGCTGCGACGTTCGAGCAGGTTTCTTTTGACCTCGGCCCCGGTGAAAGGCTGCTGATCCATTCGGATGGCATTGTCGAATGCGCGGACATCAAGGGTCAATTGCTGGACAACGAGGGTCTTTCCGGCATTCTGTCCGAGCTGCGCGACATTCATGGCCCCGCCTGTCTTGAGGCTCTGACATGGAACCTATCCACGTTTTCGGGTTCGGATGATTTTGCCGACGATGTTTCGGCCATACTTCTGGAATTCAACCCGCATCCCTGAGCGTGTGACAACCCATGGCCTGCCTGCATTTGGTGTCAGTCCATGCCGGACCATCATGGGCAATCTCTTGGCCAGTGTGTTGCGACGCCTATATAGACGCGGTATGCCGATCTCTGGCGAACAAGGAAACTCCATGACACTCGGACAGAAAATCGCGTGGGATGATACAATCCTGCCGTTCCAATTGGACAATGCGGACATACGTGGGCGCGTCGCCCGGCTGGACGGCGTGTTGGATGGCATCCTCAAGCAGCACGATTATCCCAATGCCGTGGAGGCCCTTGTCGCGGAAATGGCGCTTCTCACGGCGCTGATCGGCCAAACGATAAAACTGCGCTGGAAGCTGTCGCTGCAGATCCAGACCAATGGTCCGGTCCGGATGATCGCTACGGATTACTACGCGCCTGCTGCCGAGGGCGATGCCGCGCGCATCAGGGCCTATGCCAGTTTCGATCGTGACCGCATTTCAGGGGATGATCCGTTTTCCCAGGTTGGCGAGGGTTATTTCGCGGTTCTGATGGATCAGGGTCCAGGATCGGAACCTTATCAGGGAATCACTCCGATTTCCGGTAACGGCCTCAGTGCCAGTGCCGAAGCCTATTTCGCCCAGTCCGAACAATTGCCCACGCGCTTTGCACTGACTTTCGGCAAGTCGACTGAAAAAGGTGGGGCCGAACACTGGCGTGCCGGTGGTATCATGTTGCAGCACATGCCCGCAGCATCACCATATGCAGAGGGCGGCGGTTCGGGAGAAGAAGGCTTGTTGCTGCCCGCCGACATTCTGGACGGCGATGACGAAGAAAACTGGAACCGGGTCAATATGTTGCTGGATACGGTCGATGATCTGGAAATGATCGGCCCCTCGGTTGCTCCGACGGATTTGCTTGTTCGGCTGTTTCACGAGGAAGTGCCGCGCGTCTTCGACATGCAGCCGGTGCGGTTCGGCTGCACATGTTCCGAAGATCGGGTGCGCAACAGCCTGTCGATCTATTCCGCCAAGGATATCGAGAAAATGACAACCGAAGAAGGCATCGTGACCGCCGATTGCCAGTTTTGTGGTGCGCATTATCGGCTGGACCCGAAGACTTTGGGGTTCGATGCGCAAAATCCACCCGATGGCGATGCGTGATCCACTCGACCCTGTTTATGCGGCCCTCGGCAACACGGGGATCGCCTCGTCGGATTATGATCTGAATGCAGATATCGCATTACCGGAAGGCCGCAAACTGCGCCCTGCAGGTGTGCTTGTCCCGATCTTTTGCGGCGGTTCGGAGGCGCGGCTTTTCCTGACCAAGAGGTCCTCGGCCCTCAGACATCACCCCGGTCAGATTGCCTTTCCCGGCGGCAAGCAGGATGAAGCAGATCCCGATATCACTGCAGCGGCCCTACGCGAGGCGCATGAAGAGATCGGTCTCGATCCTTCGAATGTCGAAGTCTTGGGATGCTTGCCTGCCCACGAAACGGTTACCGGCTTCCATGTAACACCTGTCGTGGCGAGGATTATGGCGCCATTCGATCCGCGACCCGAAACCGGAGAAGTCGCCGAGATTTTCGATGTTCCCCTGTCGCATGTCATTAATCCCGCACAATACAGCATTCAGGCGCGTCGGTGGCGTGGGACATGGCGGAAATACTACATAGTTCCCTTCGGTCCCTATTACATATGGGGGGCAACCGCGCGTATCTTAAGGGCCATGGCTGACGCAGCGGAAAAAGCATGAAGATTGGCGGAGACTGGATAGATCGACCAGCGACTCAAGCGGTCTGTCGGATGATCGAGGACGCCGGGCATCAGGCGCTGTTCGTCGGGGGCTGCGTGCGCAATTCGTTGCTGGACAGGCCTGTGTCGGATATCGATATCGCAACGGATGCCCATCCCGAAACGGTGATCCGCCTGGCCGAGGCGGCCGGGCTGAAGCCGGTTCCGACAGGGCTGGATCATGGGACCGTTACGGTCGTGTCCGATCACATTCCACATGAGGTAACGACCTTCCGCGAAGATGTTGAAACATATGGGCGCCATGCCGTTGTCGCGTATTCCGATGATGTCATGCAGGATGCCCGGCGCCGCGATTTCACTATGAATGCTCTTTATGCCCGACCCGATGGCATGCTTGTCGATCCGCTTGGTGGGCTGTCGGATCTCAAGGCAAGGCGCGTGCGGTTCATCGACGATCCGAACCAGCGCATCCGCGAGGATTACCTCCGCATTCTGCGGTTCTTCCGATTTCATGCCTGGTATGGCGATCCCGATATGGGTCTTGATGCTGATGGTCTTGCGGCCGTGTCCGAGCATGTTGATGGCCTTGCGGGCCTTTCACGGGAACGGATCGGTTCGGAGATCGTCAAGCTTCTGACCGCGCCGGATCCCGCCCCTTCGGTCGCGGCCATGCGCGCTTGTGGTGTTCTGGCCGCGGTTCTGCCCGGAAGCGATGATCGCGCGCTGGCGCCGCTGGTTCATCTAGAGCAGATCGCGGGACTGGAGCCAGAGCCGATGCGTCGTCTTGCATCGCTTGGGGGTGACATGGTGGCTTCGCGTTTGCGTTTGAGCAAGGCGCAGTCAAAGCGGCTTGATCTTCTGTTGGCCGAGGCCGCGCTGACCAAGCCGCCTATGGAACTGGGATATCGTTACGGCATTGATCCGGGACTGGACATCGTCGTTCTGCGACACGCCTTGCTCGAGTCGCCGTTCGACTCGGCCGTCCGGCAGATCGTGGAGCAGGCATCGCATGCGAAATTCCCCGTAACCCCGCATGATCTCATGCCGGAATATAGCGGGCCTGCTCTTGGTCGGCGCCTGTCCGAGTTGGAGCAGCGCTGGATCGAGTCGGGTTTTTCGCTTGGTCGGGAGGATCTTCTGTGACGGACGATCATCAATCACCGCTGCGCCGGTTTTCGGTCACCCGTCTGGGGCACCATGGTGATGGAATTGTCGAAGGGCCATTCTTTGCCCCACGTACGCTGCCTGGTGAGGTGATCGAGGCCAGGACTGCGGATAAGGTTCTGACCGATATTCGTATTATCGAGCCGTCATCCGATCGGGTGACCCCACCATGCCGACATTTTCGGTCCTGTGGCGGGTGTCAGCTTCAGCACGCCTCGGATGTCTTTCTGGCGTCCTGGAAGCAGGATGTCGTCAGATCGGCACTGGCCGCCAACAATCTGACGGCTGAATTCCTTCCCATTTCCGTATCGCCCCCGCAATCTCGCAGGCGGGCCACATTGGCGGCGCGACGCACCAAGAAAGGGGCCATGGCTGGTCTTTATGCGCGCGGATCGGATGTGATGGTCGAAATCCCGGAGTGCCGTTTGTTCCACCCGGATTTGATGAAAGCCTTACCCGTAGCCGAGGAGCTTGCAACAATTGGTGCAAGCCGCAAGCAGACCCTTGCCGTTGCGGCAACGATGTCTCGCAACGGTCTCGATATCGCCGTCTCGAATGGCAAAGCTCTTGATGGCCCCATGCGGCTGGACTTGGCGGCTCTTGCCGAGCGTCATGACCTTGCCCGCCTGTCTTTCGATGACGAGGTTGTGGTAACGCGTGCGCCGCCCGAACAAAGGTTTGGCGATGTCGTCGTTACTCCGCCGCCCGGGGCGTTCCTGCAAGCCACTCAGGAGGGTGAGGATGCTTTGCGCGCGGATGTGCGCCGAATAGTCGGCGCTGCGCGCCGGGTTGCGGATCTTTTCGCGGGATGCGGCACATTTGCGCTTCCGTTGGCACGCGACATGGCGGTGCATGCGGTCGAAGGCGATGCCGCGATGATGTCCGCCCTTGATGCCGGGTGGCGTAGAACACCCGGCCTCAAGGCTGTGACGCATGAAACGCGCGATCTGTTCCGCAGGCCCTTGTTGCCGGATGAGCTTGCGCCATTCGATGCGGTGGTGCTCGATCCGCCGCGGGCCGGCGCGTCTGCGCAGACCGCTCAGATCTGCGCGTCATCCGTTCCGGTGATTGCCTATGTGTCCTGCAATCCGGTGACCTTCGCCAAGGATGCCAGACAACTTGCAGATCACGGATATCGGCTTGAAAGCATCCGCGTTATCGATCAATTCCGCTGGTCGTCGCATGTGGAGCTTGTCGCAGAGTTTCGGCACAGCTGAGCGGCGCCTCCAAACAGATCTTTAAAACTCGAACGAACCAGTTAAAACTGCTTCAGAGCAGTTTATACAGGTGATGTGCGATGCGGGTGATCAGAGGTCTGGTTGGCGCTTTGTTGTTGGTGGCGCTGACAGCGTGCAGCGGTTCGAAATTCCGGACCTACAATGGGCCGGAGGTGACCCGTATCATCGTCAACAAGGGCGAGCGTGAAATGCACCTTTTGCATCACGGTCGCGTTCTTCGCTCATTCGATATTCATCTTGGATTTGCCCCGGAAGGTCACAAGCAAGTCGAGGGCGATGGCAAGACGCCCGAGGGCGATTACTTCATCGACAGGCGTAACCCCAACAGCAGCTTTCACCTTTCGATCGGGATTTCCTATCCGAATGAAATGGATGTGGCCCGCGCTGCAAGCATGGGGATGAGTCCCGGGGGCGATATCTTCATCCATGGGGCGCCGCAAACTGTCCGGCGGCACAGGCCGGACTGGACCGAAGGCTGTATCGCTGTGACCGACAAGGAAATGGAAATCATTTACGCGATGGTGAAAGACGGAACGCCGATCACGATAAATCCGTGACGAGGTGGCTTAGTCACCCATTACCAAAGTCCACCAGATCTTGCCGTTATCTTCCTGTAGCCAGGAAAAGCCCATGTTGCGCGCGTCTGGCGACAGGATCACGTCTCGGGTTGTGGGTTCTTGCATCCAAGCCGCCAGCGTCTCGAGTTCGGTTTCATAGGTCTCGGAGATGTTCTCTCCGACCAGTCCGCCGTTGTAGCCGACACGACGGACGCGATCGATCGGGGAAGACCCGTCAGACCCGAAATGCCAGGGGCGATTCTGAACCGACATGTCGCGCGAATGCGTTGCAGCGGCGGCGTTCAGCTGCGCATTGAGTTGCACAGGCGGCCGGCCAGCGGCTTCTCGCAGGGAGTTGACGGAATCAAGTATTCGATACTGGATGCGCGCGGTGTCGCCCGGCCCTATGCGATACACTCTCGGCAGCGGTTTTCCATCTGCCCCCAGCTGTGGGGGCGCTGGCGGTGCGGCGCAAGCGGACAAAGCCAAGAGAGCTGACAACAGCAATGCCAGAATTCGAGCCATTTTGCGCACCCTTGTACAAGATTCGATGCCAACGTCGTATATCGCCTTTGGATACGATTCAAACCCGCATGGGCTTTGAGTTGCCGAATGACGGTTCTTTGAATTGCGACTGCGGCATTCGCGCCATATATTATGATGATATGTGATTGACCCAAGCCGGAGTTCGGACATGGCTTTTAAATTCAAGAATACACTCAATCGTCGCTCGTTTCTGGCGGGGAGTGCGGCTCTGGTCGGTGCGCCTGCTTTCGCTCAGAGCATGGATAGTTCCGGCACTGTCGAGATAGAAGAAGAGGTGACCGAAATTGTCCGGCGTAATATCTCGAGCTTTCGGTCTCTGGATTGGCAGCCCTATTTCTCAAACCTGAATAACGGCGCGATCCTTGTCGATATCTCCTCCAGGGCGCTGCATTACTGGTCTGAGGACGGGCAAACCTACAAACTTTATCCATCCAGTGTTCCCCTGTCCGAAGACTTGACGCGTCGGGGTCGCACAAGGGTGACGCAAAAAGTCGAGGGGCCAAGCTGGCGGCCGACGCCGTCGATGCTGAAGCGCAATCCGGACTGGCCGGCCTTTGTTCCGCCTGGTCCCGATAACCCGCTCGGAACCCATGCCTTGTACCTGAGCTGGACATATTATCGCATTCACGGAACCCATGATACGCGCAAGATCGGCCGCCGTTCATCAAACGGTTGCATCGGCCTTTACAATGAGCACATAGCGGAATTGTTTCAGATGGCGAAGGTTGGTACACAAGTGTTGCTAATTTGACGAAAAACAGACATTGTGTGGATCGTTTGTCGAAGGTTGCATTTGCAATCAGCTATTTTTGCTGATTAACAAATATATACGAGGTAAGTCTTGGGTGCTTTATGCTGCAAAGCAGCATCAAGCTAATTTCTGGAGGATAACATGAAAAAACTCGCTCTCGCCGCTGCGTTCGCCGCCGCTGCTTCGACCGTTTCCGCTGGCACGATGGAAGAGCCGGTCATGGAAGCGCCCGTTGTTGTTGAAGAAACCGCAGCAAGCTCTTCGGCTGCTGGCGTTGTGATCCCGCTGGTTGTTCTGGCGATCATCGCAGCTGCAGTTGCAATGGACTAAGTCTCACGACTTAGAGACCAAAAGAAAAGGCAGTGGTTTTCCACTGCCTTTTTATTTGTGCCGGGGCTTCTTCTGGCTTAAAGCGCTTCGCCTTTGACCTGATGCATCAGCTGAACGCGGAACGTGTGCAACGATTGAACGGAGCACTGCATTTCGCGAAACGCGTTAGTCCAGCCAGCCTTTGAGGTTGTCGCTGACGATCGAGGCGAGCGCGTTGATATGTGCGTCATCGTCGTTGAGGCAGGGAATGTAGGTAAACTGCTCTCCGCCCGCCTCTTCGAAGCTTTCCTTGATCTCTTCGTTGATCTCTTCGAGTGTTTCGATGCAATCCGCCGAGAACGCGGGTGCTGCGACAGCGATCTTCTTTTTACCCTGTTTCGCCAGTTCGGCCACATGGTCGACCGTGTAGGGTTTCAGCCACTCCTCGGGTCCAAATACGGATTGGAACGTCGTGGTGATCTCGGAATCATCCCAGCCAAGACGTTCCTTGAGAAGGCGCGTCGTCTTCTGACATTGGCAGTGATACGGATCACCCTGCATCAGGTAACGCTTGGGCATACCGTGATACGACACAACGAGGATGTCAGGCCGGTCCTCGATTTTCGCATAGGCTTTTTCCACCGATTGCGCGAGCGCCTCGATGTAATGGGGATTCTGGTAATACGGCTCCACTGTACGTGCGGTCGGCTGCCACGGTTCCTCCATCAAGGCGCGGAAGAACTGATCATTCGCTGTGCCCGAAGTGGCGCCCGCGTAATGCGGATAAAGCGGGAAGAAAAGGATGCGCGTGCATCCCGCCTTGACCATTTCGCGCACCTTGGACTTGGTGGACGGGTTTCCATAGCGCATACAGAAATCAACCATCACCTGATCCCCGTAGCGATCTTCGAGAACCTTGGCCATCTTGGTGGTCTGATCTCGGGTGATGGTCATCAGGGGGCTTTCGCCCTTTTCCTCGTTCCAGATCGACTTGTAGGCCTCGCCGCTTGTGAAGGGGCGTTTGGTGAGGATGATCAATTGCAGAAGAGGCTGCCATTTCCACGGGCTGTAATCAATCACACGCCTGTCCGACAGAAACTCGTTCAGGTACCGGCGCATCGGCCAGTAGCTGTAGTGATCGGGTGTTCCCAGATTCGCCAGCAGAATACCGGTCTTGTATTTCGGTATCGCCGGATGATCGGCGGGTGCATGGGTTGGTCGGGTGGCGGTGGTGCTTGCGTCAAGCATTATCCAGTCCCTCTTTGCGTCAGGTTAGCCGTGGAAATAACGACTTGGAGGCAATCGTCAATCTTTGAGCGGTTTTTCTTTTGTCGCAAGAGCATCGGCAAGTCGCGCCGACGCTGATCCGGGGCGTAGCGGTTGTGGCTGACTCTCATGCGGTGCCCAACCCGTAAGGACCATCAACTCAAATGTTGCAGGAACCCGGTTATCGGACCCGAAGCTTTCAACATAAAGGGTTGATGCCCGAAAGAGGACATCGCGCCGCATCATGTGGCGCGGTCTTCCGGCAAGGGCACTTGTTTCGCCCATCGCACGAAGATCGCGCATCAAGTGAAGGGGTGATGCATAGGTTGCGGTCAACTTTACAGTATCCGCGACAGGTAGCGCAAATCCGGCCCGCTGCAGCAAGGCGCCCAAATCCCGGATTTCGGCCATTGGGGTTACCCTGGGCGACAAGCCCCCTGTCACATCGGATTCAGCCTGCGCCAAGGCGCTGCGCAGCTCGTTCAATGTGGCGCCGCCAAAGAATATGCCCAGAAACAGCCCGTCGGGCTTCAATGCGCGTCGGGCCTGTATCAGCTGACCGACCGGATCATTTGCCCAATGCAGGCACATGGCATGAACAAGCAGATCGTAACGCTCCGTCTCAAGGTCGAGAGTGTCATCATCACCGATGCAGACTGCGCCAGGAATTTGCGTTGCCCAGAAATCAGGGAAACCGGAGACGACCACCTTATCGGTAAATGATCTGTTAACCATGCTCAGGCGATCATTGATCTCGTCCGCTGCCGCTTCGTGCAGGAAAAGGGCCGGATTTGCCCGGCTTCTTTCGCGGTTCCGGATCAGAGCTTTGCGATCGGTCAGTTGGGTCATCATGCCTTGGGAAATAGAGTGAGCGGGAGAGCTTTTCAAACAGCCTTAAGGCTTGTCTATCCGGCGCGTTGTATCGTCTGTGGAGAGGGGGTGGAAATTGATTTCGCCCTCTGCGGGCCGTGCTGGCGCGACACTCCGTTCATTTTTGGCCTGTGCTGTGAAACATGCGGCGTCCCTTTGCCGGGCGAAAACAACGATACGCCGGAATACTGCGATGATTGCCTGCGCTACGCAAAACCATGGAGCATGGGGCGCGCAGCCGTTCTTTACCGCGACAATGGCCGCAAGCTAGTGCTTGGACTGAAACATGCTGATCGCCACGACATCGTTCGCCCTGCCGCGCGATGGATGGCCCGTGCGGCACAACCGATGACCTGCGAGGGCATGATTTTGGCGCCTGTGCCGTTGCACTGGACGCGGATGCTCCGCCGGAGGTTCAATCAGTCGGCGGTGCTGGCGCGGGCCATCGCGCACCAGCTCGGGCTCGAGTGCTGTCCGGATCTTCTGGTCAGACATGCGCGCACGCCGGTTCTTGACGGTTTGGGCTACGACCAAAGACATGCCACGGTTTGCGACGTGTTTCGGGCGCATCCCGGACGGGCGCATCATCTGAAGGATCGGACGATACTTCTGGTGGATGATGTCATGACGTCTGGTGCGACCTTGTCGGCCTTGGCGCAAATCTGTCTGGCGGGTGGCGCGACGGATGTGCGCGTTCTGGTACTGGCGCGCGTGTCAAAGGATGCATAAGTTCCCGGAAACACGTTCAGGAGACCCGAGACCATGCAACCCGTGGAAATCTATACCTCGCCGCTTTGTGGGTTCTGCCACGCCGCCAAGCGCCTTTTGAAACAGAAGGGCGCCAACTTCACCGAAGTGGATGTGCTGGTGGAGCCCGCTCGCAAGCCGGAAATGATCCAGCGGGCCGGAGGCAAGAAGACCGTACCGCAGATCTTCATCGGTGACATCCATGTCGGCGGCTGCGACGAGCTTTATGCACTTGAACGGGCCGGTAAGCTGGATGCCCTGCTGTCGGCATGAAGGCAGCACTCATACAGCTTAATAGCAGTGACGATCCGGATGAAAATCTGGCTGTCACGCACTCTCTGGTGGCTGAGGCCGCCGGCGCAGGGGCCGATTTCGTTCTGACGCCGGAAGTCACCAATTGTGTCTCGGCGGACCGCACCCGCCAGCAAGAGGTTCTGCATCCCGAGATGACGGACCCGACCCTGGCAGGCTTGCAGGCGCAGGCGCGGGATTTGGGCATCTGGCTTTTGATCGGATCGCTTGCCCTCAAGACCGAGGATGCGGATGGGCGTTTTGCCAACCGGTCCTTTCTGGTGTCGCCGGAAGGACGGATCGTGGCACGCTATGACAAGATTCACATGTTCGATGTGCAAGTGTCCGAGACCGAAACCTATCGCGAATCCGCAGGGTACAGGCCCGGCACGACAAGCGTTCTCGCCCGAACGCCGATCGGAGGGATCGGGATGACTGTCTGCTACGATATCCGCTTCCCGCATCTGTTTCGGCAGCTCGCGCGCAGCGGCGCCCAGATCCTGACCGTGCCTTCCGCGTTTTCGCCGGTGACCGGTGCAGCCCATTGGGAAACGCTGCTGCGTGCCCGAGCGATCGAGACGGGCTGTTACGTGCTGGCACCTGCGCAAACCGGCCAGCATGGGTCCGTGTCGGCCAAGCGGCGCGAGACCTATGGCCATTCGCTTGCGGTTGGACCATGGGGAGACATTCTGGCAGATGGTGGAACCGAGCCGGGTATCGTATATGTCGATCTGGATCTTTCCGAGGTTACAAAGGCGCGACAGCGCATCCCTTCGCTTGATGCGACAACCGAGTTCGATGGACCTTGATGACTGATGGCAGCAGCAATAATTCCCTGGCCGTGGCGCTGTTCAGCGAGATCCTGACCAACGACCAGCTGATTCGAAACAGGCTCAGCCGTGTTTTGCCGAAGGGAATGGAGATCAGCCATTTCTCGGTTCTGAACCATCTGGCGCGTATTTCCGATGAGCGTAGTCCGGCACAATTGGCCAAGAGTTTTCACGTCACTCGCGGCGCCATGACGAACACTCTGAACAAACTGGAGTGGGCTGGATACGTGCATATTCGGCCAGACTGGGATGATGCCCGCCGCAAGATGGTGTCGATCAGCCCCGCCGGCCGACAGGCCCGCGAGGCGGCGATCGCCGCGATCACCCCGATGATCACCGAAATGGTCGGCGAGTTGGGCGAGGCCAAGGTGCGCGCCACGCTGCCCGTTCTGCGGGAATTGCGCGCAAAGCTGGAAAGCGACTGACCGTCAGTCCGGTTTGGTGCTGGCGGTGACGTAGTTGACGCTGAGGTCGCGGGACGACAGCGACCAGCTCCAGGTAATCGGGTTGAACACGAAGCCCTTGCGATCCACCGGGGTCAGGCCGGCCTGTTTCAGAAGGGCATAAAGCTCGTCCGGCGTAATGAACTTCTTCCATTCATGCGTGCCCTTCGGCAGCCAGCGCATCACGTATTCAGCGCCGACGATGGCCATGGCGAAGCTTTTGGCGTTGCGATTGATGGTCGAGCAGATGTGCAATCCGCCGGGCTTGAGAAGCTGCTGACAGGCGTTCAGGTAAGACAGCGGATCGGCGACATGTTCGACCACTTCCATGTTCAGCACGGCATCGAACTGCTCGCCTGCGGCGGCAAGGGCTTCGGCGCTGGTGTGGCGATAATCGATCGTCAGGCCGGATTGTTCAGCATGCACCTGGGCCACGGGAATGTTGCGCTCGGCGGCATCGGCGCCAACCACGTCGGCACCAAGGCGCGCCATCGGCTCGGACAGCAAGCCACCGCCGCAGCCGATATCCAGAATACGCAAGCCCGAGAAGGGCTTATCGGTTCCCAGATCGCGATCGAACTCGGTGGCGATCTGGGATGTGATGTAGTCCAGACGGCAGGGATTGAGCATGTGCAACGGTTTGAATTTGCCGTTTGGATCCCACCATTCGGCGGCCATCGCCTCGAATTTGGCGACTTCGGCTGGGTCGATCGTGCTTCGAGCGGCTTGCATTCTGCTCTCCATATGCTCTTTTGGAATTATCCCTCTATATAGGACGTCATGGATAAATTCTCGGATCAAAAGAGCGCAGTTCAGTACCTGCATCCGCCGATCGAACCGTTCGACCGGCGCATGATGGATGTGGGCGATGGGCATGAGATATACGTGGAACAGTCGGGCCAACCCGATGGGCTGCCCGTTGTGGTGTTGCATGGCGGGCCGGGAGGCGGATGCAGCCCGGCGATGCGGCGGTATTTCGATCCGAATATTTACCGAATCATCCTGTTCGACCAGCGCGGGTGCGGCAGATCACGCCCACATGCCAGTGTTGAGGCAAATACGACGTGGCACCTTGTGGCCGATATCGAGCGTATTCGCGAAGCGTTAATGATAGATGACTGGATCGTTTTCGGAGGCAGTTGGGGCGCCACGCTTGCCCTGATCTATGCTCAGACCCATCCGGATCGGGCAAGGCATCTGGTCTTGCGGGGTGTTTTCACCATGACGCAGGCCGAGCTTGACTGGTTCTATGGCGGGGGTGCCGGGCGGTTCTGGCCGGAAACTTGGGCGAGATTTCAAGAGCTTGTGCCGGAGGATGAGCGCGGCGACATGATCGCGGCCTATAACCGACGCCTGTTTTCCGGAGATCGGCCGCAGGAGATCCGCTTTGCCAAGGCCTGGTCTGCCTGGGAAAATGCGTTGGCGACGGTGCAGTCCAATGGGGCGGGAGGTGATAGCCCGCCGGATTACGCGCGGGCCTTTGCCAGACTGGAAAACCACTATTTCATCAATGGCGGCTTTCTGGAGTATGATGGTCAAATCATTGATCAGATTGGCAAAATATCCCATATTCCCGGCACGATCGTGCAAGGGCGCTATGACATGATCTGTCCGCCTGCCGCTGCGCATACGCTGGCGGAGCGTTGGCAGAATGCCAGTTTGCGGATGATCCCCGTGGCGGGTCATGCCCTCTCTGAGCCGGGGATCAGCGCGGAGTTGGTCAAGGTGATGACGCGGCTGGCACGAGAGGGTTAACGGCGTCGGACCGGCGCAAAATGCGTGTCGGTATTACATCGGTATAACGTCGGTATTGCGTCGGTGCCGCGCACCGATCGGGGAGCTCGGGCAAAGGGTTACGAGAGCGGTCGCAGGAAAGTTCCGCTTTCTCTTGCAGACTCGGCACATGAGGCGTATATGCACCTCAACAGCGGCGCCTCCGGGTCCAAACCGGCAGGCTCCACCGGAGATATGTGACGGGCCGCGCGCCCGTTTTTTTGTGCTGACAGGATCCATGACGAACGACCTGATTGCAAAAGCCGCGATCGACCGCCGATTGGCGGAGATCATCACCCCGGTCATCGAGGACCTGGGGTTCGAGCTGGTGCGTATTCGCTTGATGGGCGGCAAGACACATCTGCTGCAGATCATGGCCGAGAAGCCCGAGGGCGGGATCGAGGTGGATGATTGCGCCAAGATCTCGAATGCGGTGAGCGCGGTTCTGGATGTCGAAGATCCGATCATGGACGCCTATACGCTGGAAGTGTCCAGCCCGGGAATCGACCGGCCTCTGACACGGCTGAAGGACTTCGAGGACTTCGAGGGATACGAGGCCAAGATCGAGACTTCGGAGCTGATCGACGGGCGCAAGCGCTTCAAGGGCGTGCTGGCCGGTGTCGAGGATGACGAGGTTTTGATCAATATCGAGGAAGGCACGGTCGGGTTGAAATTCGACTGGCTGAGCGACGCGAAGCTGGTGCTGACCGACGAGCTGATCAAGGAAATGCTGAAGGCCCGAAAGGCCGCTGGCACATTGAATGAAGACGCGTTTGACGAGATCGAGACCGAAGGGTCTGAGGAGGACTGAAGATGGCAATTACCTCTGCAAACCAGCTTGAGCTGCTGCAAACCGCCGAGGCCGTGGCCCGCGAGAAGATGATCGATCCCGGCCTTGTGGTCGAGGCGATGGAAGAAAGCCTCGCACGGGCGGCCAAGAGCCGTTACGGCGCCGAGATGGATATCCGGGTGTCGATCGACCGCAAGACCGGCAAGGCGAATTTCACCCGCGTGCGCACCGTGGTGGCGGATGACGAGCTTGAGAATTATCAGGCTGAAATGACCGTCGATCAGGCCAAGCAGTACCTGGAAGATCCAAAGATCGGCGATGAGTTCATCGAAGAGATCCCGCCCGTCGATCTGGGCCGCATCGCGGCGCAGTCGGCCAAGCAGGTGATCCTTCAGAAGGTCCGCGAAGCCGAGCGCGATCGTCAGTACGAGGAATTCAAGGATCGCGCGGGCACCATCATCAACGGTGTCGTCAAGCGCGAGGAATACGGCAATGTCATCGTCGATGTCGGCCGTGGCGAGGCGATCCTGCGCCGCAACGAAAAAATCGGCCGCGAAAGCTATCGCCCCGGCGACCGTGTGCGCGCCTATATCAAGGATGTGCGCCGCGAAGCCCGCGGTCCGCAGATTTTCCTGAGCCGGACCGCGCCGGAATTCATGGCCGAGCTGTTCAAGATGGAAGTGCCGGAAATCTACGATGGCATCATCGAGATCAAGGCCGTCGCACGCGACCCCGGCAGCCGGGCGAAGATCGCGGTCATCTCTTATGACAATTCGATCGACCCGGTCGGCGCATGTGTGGGTATGCGTGGCAGCCGTGTGCAGGCCGTCGTGAACGAGCTTCAGGGCGAAAAGATCGACATCATCCCGTGGAACGAAGATCAGCCGACTTTCCTTGTGAACGCGTTGCAGCCCGCCGAGGTGAGCAAGGTGGTTCTTGACGAGGAAGCCGAGCGTATCGAGGTTGTCGTTCCCGAAGAGCAGTTGAGCCTGGCGATCGGTCGCCGTGGTCAGAACGTGCGCCTTGCCAGCCAGTTGACCGGTCTGGACATCGACATCATGACCGAGGCCGAGGATTCGGAGCGCCGCCAGAAGGAATTCGAGGAGCGCACGAAGCTGTTCATGGACACGCTGGATCTGGACGAGTTCTTCGCCCAGCTTCTGGTCTCCGAGGGCTTCACCAATCTCGAGGAAGTCGCCTATGTCGAGATCGACGAGCTTCTGGTGATCGACGGGGTGGATCAGGACACCGCCAACGAGCTTCAGGCCCGCGCCCGCGACGTGCTGGATGCGCAGGCGCGCGCGGCGATGGAGAAGGCCCGCGAGCTTGGCGCCGAGGACAGCCTCATTGAATTCGAGGGTCTGACACCCCAGATGATCGTTGCGCTGGCGGAAGATGGTGTGAAGACACTCGAGGATTTCGCCACCTGCGCCGACTGGGAGCTGGCTGGCGGCTGGACGACGGTGGATGGGCAGCGTGTCAAGGACGAGGGCGTACTGGAACCGTTCGACGTCTCGCTTGAGGAAGCACAGAACATGGTCATGACGGCAAGGGTCATGCTGGGCTGGGTCGATCCGACAGAGCTTGAGCCGGATCTCGAAGAGATCGACGGCGACGAGAGCGAAGATCAGGAGGCCGAGGCCTGATCCGTCAGGCCTCGGAGGCATTGATGGGGCGCGGTGGGCAACCCAAGGACCGGAGCGAAGGTCCCGAACGCAAGTGCATTGCCACGGGTGAAGTGAGCCCGGCGCAGGGCTTGATCCGCTTCGTGGTTGGCCCTGATGGGCAGCTTGCCCCGGATATCGCAGGTAAGCTTCCCGGGCGCGGCATCTGGGTGTCCGCCGATCGCGACGCGATCGAGACGGCGGTCCGTAAAAAGCTGTTTGCCAAGGCGGCGCGTCAGGCCGTCACCGTGCCCGAGAACCTGCCCGACTTGATCGAGGATCAGTTGGTGCGCCGAGTCGTGAACCTGATCAGCCTTGCCCGGAAGGGCGGCGATGCGGTCACGGGCTATGAAAAGGTCAAGGACTGGCTTTCCAAGGAGGAGGCCACCGTCTTGCTGCAGGCCAGCGACGGATCGGAACGGGGCAAATCGAAATTGAGCACCCCCCATGGTGGCCGCTTTATCGGGTGGTTGACCGCGGCGGAACTGGGTCAGGCTTTCGGGCGACAAACGGCTGTGCACGCCGTACTGGGTGCTGGCGGTTTGGCCCAACGTGTTGTAGAGGAGGCGGCAAGGTTGAAGGGCCTGCGCGTCTCGAACGGCGGACAGAGCCGCCGGAAAGGAAGTGGAACCAGATGAGCGACAACGACGAGAAAAAGACTTTGGGTGTGCGTGGCGGTCCCCGTTCGGGGAATGTGAAGCAGAGCTTCAGCCATGGACGGACCAAGAACGTCGTCGTGGAAACAAAGCGCAAGCGCGTGGTCAAACCCAAGCCGGGTGGGCCTGCGGCGGGCGGTGCTGCGGGATCGAGACCGCAGTCGTCCTCTGGCGATGCGTCCAAGCGCCCTGCCGGTATTTCCGATTCCGAGATGGAGCGCCGCATGCGCGCCTTGCAGGCCGCACAGGCCCGCGAAGTCGAGGATGCCGCGCGCCGTGAGGCCGAGGAAAAAGAACGCGAGGAAGAGCGCCAGCGCCGTCGTGAAGAAGCCGAGGCCAAAGAGCGCGAACAGCGCGAGGCCGAAGAGCGCGCCCGCGCCAAGGCCGATGAGGAAGAGCGCAAGCGCCTCGCAGCCGAGCAGGCTGCCGCGGCACCGCCTCCGCCGCCGCCAGGCGAGGATGCGGCCACACGCGCACCCGCCAAACAACCGCCGCGCAAGCAGGAAAAGGTCAATACGGACCGGGATCAGGAGCGTGGCCGTGGCAAGGTCCGCGATGACGGTGGGCGCCGCGCTGGCAAGCTGACGCTCAATCAGGCATTGGCCGGTGGCGAAGGCGGTCGCCAGAAATCTCTGGCCGCGATGAAGCGCAAGCAGGAACGCGCCCGCCAGAAGGCCATGGGCGGTATGCAGGAGCGCGAAAAGGTTGTGCGCGACGTGCAGCTGCCCGAGACGATCGTTGTCTCGGAGTTGGCCAACCGCATGGCCGAGCGCGTCGGCGACATCATCAAGGCGCTGATGAGCAACGGCATGATGGTCACGCAGAACCAGACGATCGACGCCGATACCGCCGAGCTGATCATCGAGGAGTTCGGACATCGCGTCGTGCGGGTCAGTGACTCGGACGTTGAAGACGTGATCGATCAGGTCGAGGACAAGCCCGAAGATCTGCAGCCGAGACCGCCGGTCATTACCGTGATGGGCCATGTGGACCACGGCAAGACATCGCTTCTGGATGCGATCCGCGATGCCAAGGTGGTGTCGGGCGAAGCCGGGGGAATCACCCAGCATATCGGCGCCTATCAGGTCGAGACCGACTCGGGTGCGTTGCTGACATTCCTCGATACGCCCGGTCACGCGGCCTTCACCAGCATGCGCGCCCGTGGTGCGCAGGTGACGGATATCGTGGTTCTGGTGGTGGCCGCTGATGATGCGGTGATGCCGCAGACCATCGAGGCGATCAACCACGCCAAGGCGGCGCAGGTGCCGATCATCGTTGCGATCAACAAGTGTGACAAGCCCGATGCGAACCCCGACAAGGTGCGCACCGATCTGTTGCAGCACGAAGTCGTCGTCGAGGCGATGTCCGGTGACGTGCAGGATATCGAAGTCTCGGCCAAGACCGGCAAGGGGCTTGAAGAGCTGCTCGAGGCGATTGCGCTGCAGTCCGAGATCCTCGAACTGACGGCCAACCCGAATCGGGTTGCCGAAGGTGCGGTGATCGAAGCGCAGCTTGATGTGGGCCGTGGCCCGGTGGCGACGGTGCTTGTGCAGAAAGGCACGCTGAAGCAGGGCGATATCTTTGTCGTCGGCGAACAGTGGGGCAAGGTGCGCGCGCTGATCAACGACCGTGGTGAGCGGGTGCAGATTGCAGGCCCGTCGGTTCCCGTCGAGGTTCTGGGCCTGAATGGCACGCCGGAAGCGGGCGACGTTCTGAACGTGGTCGAGACTGAAGCGCAGGCGCGTGAAATCGCCGAGTATCGCGAGAAAGCGGCCAAGGAAAAGCGCGCGGCGGCTGGTGCCGGCACATCGCTGGAGCAGCTTCTGGCAAAGGCCAAGGAAGACGAGAACGTCAAGGAACTGCCGATTCTGGTCAAGGCCGACGTGCAGGGTTCTGCCGAGGCGATCGTTCAGGCGATGGAGAAGATCGGCAACGAAGAGGTGCGCGTGCGCGTTCTGCATTCGGGCGTCGGCGCCATCACGGAATCGGACATCGGCCTTGCCGAAGCGTCAGGCGCACCGGTTCTGGGCTTCAACGTCCGCGCCAATGCGCCGGCCCGTAACAGCGCCAACCAGAAAGGCGTGGAAATCCGCTATTACAGCGTGATCTACGATCTGGTGGACGATGTGAAAGCGGCGGCCAGCGGTCTGCTGGGTGCCGAGGTCCGCGAGAACTTCATCGGTTATGCGCAGATCAAGGAAGTGTTCAAGGTGTCGGGCGTCGGCAAGGTTGCCGGCTGTCTGGTTACCGAGGGTATCGCACGCCGGTCTGCCGGGGTGCGCCTGCTGCGCGACGACGTGGTGATCCACGAAGGCACGTTGAAGACGCTCAAGCGCTTCAAGGATGAAGTCTCGGAGGTTCAATCGGGTCAGGAATGCGGCATGGCGTTCGAGAACTACGAAGATGTGCGTCCGGGCGACGTGATCGAGATCTTCGAGCGCGAAGAGGTCGAACGCACGCTGGATTGATCCTGATATCAACGCGAGTTTGACAGGGGCTGCCCAAGGGCGGCCCCTTTTCGCGTTTTGCAGGACGGTCTTACAGCCAGTCGCGCAGGATCGGGATCAGGGGAATGTCCGCCGGCGGCATGGGATAGTCGCGCAGGGCATTCGGTTTGACCCATTTCAGGGTCTGCCCCTCACGCCCCTGCGGTGTTCCGTCCCATTTGCGACAGGCGAAGAGCGGCATCAGCAAGTGGAAATCGTCATAGCTGTGGCTGGCAAAGGTCAGCGGCGCGAGACAGCTTTGCCAGGTGTTGATGCCCAATTCCTCTTCAAGCTCGCGGATCAGCGCATGTTCGGGCGTTTCGCCCGGCTCGACCTTGCCGCCCGGAAACTCCCACAGGCCAGCCATGGACTTGCCCTCGGGACGTTGTGTGAGAAGAATGCGGCCATCAACGTCGATCAGTGCCACGGCAGAAACAAGCAAGGTCTTCATGAGCGGTAATCGGCGTTGATGTCGATATAGCCATGGGTCAGATCGCAGGTCCAGACAACCGCCGTGCCGCCGCCAAGACCGAGATCGACATGGATCACGAGCTCTTGCTGTTTCATGTAAAGGGCCGCGTCCGCCTCGTCGTAATCGGGATCGACCCAGCCATCGCGCGCCACGCGGATATGCCCGAACCAGATGGACAGCGTGTCCCGGTCGGCCCGCGCGCCGGATTTGCCGATGGCCATGACAATCCGCCCCCAATTGGGATCTTCGCCGGCGATGGCCGTCTTGACCAGCGGCGAATTGGCGATGGCCATGGCGTGCGTGTGAGCGTCGGCGTCGCTGGCGGCGCCGGTCACCGACACTTCGACGAATTTCGTGGCGCCTTCGCCGTCGCGCACGACCTGATGGGCGAGATCGAGCATGACCTGGCGCAGACCGGCCATGAAGCCGATGCTTTCGTCGGTGACCCGGATGCCGGACGCGCCGGTGGCCGCCACCAGAAGCGTATCGGAGGTCGATGTGTCGCTGTCGACGGTGATGCAGTTGAAGGTGGTGCGGTTCAGCGCGGTGACCATGGATTGCAAAACCGGCTGGTCGATCACCGCATCAGTGAAGATATAGACCAGCATGGTCGCCATGTCCGGCGCGATCATGCCCGATCCCTTGGCGATACCGGCGATATGCACGTTTTGCCCGTCGATCGTGATGGTGGTGCCAGAACCCTTGGCGAAGGTGTCGGTGGTCATGATGGCGCGCGCGGCGGCGTCGATCGCGTCGGGGGCCAAGTTGGCGGACAGCTCATCGAGTTTGGCGGTGATGCGGTCATGCGGTAACGGCTCGCCGATGACACCGGTGGACGATGTGAAAATCCGCGTTTCGGGCAGGTTCAGAGCCTTTGCAGCGGCATCGGTCACCGCCTTGACCGATGCATCGCCATGGCGCCCGGTAAAGGCGTTTGCGTTGCCCGAATTGACGAGGATCGCAGCCCCGGCGCTGCTGTGCTGCCCAATTTTCCGCTGGCAATCAAGCACCGCAGAAGACCGCGTCGCGGAGCGCGTGAAGGCCCCGGCCATGGCCGTGCCGGGGGCCAGAACGGCCAGCATCACGTCTTCGCGGCCCTTGTAGCGCACCCCGGCTTGAGCGGTTGCAAAGCGCACCCCGGCGATATGCGGAAGATCGGGAAAAGAGGCAGGAGCAAGCGGGGACAGCGGAGGCTTTGCGCCCATTTGTCAGTTCTCCAGAAGATCGAGATTGTTGATCGTTTCCGGCGCGATACCCGATGCATCGCTACGTTCGATCGTGGCTTGGCCGGTCAGGGTGTCGACATGGTCGTCGAATTTTTCCTGCCGAAGGGTTTCTTCGATTTCGGCGCGGACCTCTTCCAGCGGGGGTGTTTCGGTAAGCCGGGTTTCATTCAGCTTGATGACATGCCATCCGAATTGGGTCTGCACCGGCTCGGAGACCTGTCCCGGCTCGAGGCTTGCCACGGCGTTGAAGAACGACTCGACCATGACACCGGGGCCGAACCAGCCCAGATCGCCGCCATTGGGACCAGAGGGGCCGGTCGAATTTTCGCGGGCAAGAGTGGCGAAATCGGCGCCGCCGTCCAGCTGGGCGATCAGGTCGCGAGCTGTTTCCTCGGTTTCGACAAGGATATGTGCGGCCTTGTATTCGGTCTCTTGTCCGGCGTTGGCATAGCGCTCTTCGTAGGCGGCTTGAACGTCGGCGTCGGTCAGAGCGCCTTGCATCACTTTTTCGATAACCTCGGTGGCGAGGATCGCGCGGCGTTCGTTTTCAAGCACGAGGGCGCTGCGCTTGGAGACTTCGCCCTCGAAGCTTTGCATGAGAAGGGTTTGCTGAATCAGCTGGTCGAGAATGCCGTTGAACAGGATTTCCGGCGGCAGCTGGCCATATTGTGCCGGCAGGCTGGCGCGCAGCGCGATCATGTGGCCCAAGGTGATATCCGTGCCGTTCACAGTGGCCAGAACGGTATCGATATCCGGGCTGTCCTGAGCTGCCGGGGCTTGTGCGAAACCGACCGCTGCGACAATCGCGAGGGCCGGGAAAAGCTTGGTACGGAAGGTCATGAAGTCTTTCCTTTGCAGTGCTGCGTTGGGTGACGCGCGCCTGCGCGACGTTGACACTCTAACGGCGGCCCCTTACATCGGCTTTGGACCAAGACACCGCCATTCTGTGCCTTTCTAGGGTGGTGCGGAAGGCGGGGCAAGCAATTGCCTCTCACTGACAAGTGCAAACACCGGAACGGATTGGATATGCTGGGTATTGGAACTGTCGCCAAGAAGATCTTCGGCACCCCGAATGACCGCAAGATCAAGGCGACACGCCCGCTGGTCGAGAAGATCAACGCGCTGGAACCTGAGTACGAAGCGTTGAGTGACGCGGGGCTTATCGAAAAGACCCAGGAATTCAAGAAGCGACTCGCAGAGGGTGAAAGCCTTGACGCCCTTCTGCCCGAAGCCTTTGCGAACTGTCGGGAGGCGGCGAAAAGGGCGCTTGGATTGCGCGCCTTCGATGTGCAGTTGATGGGGGGCATCTTCCTGCATCAGGGCAATATCAGCGAGATGAAGACCGGCGAGGGCAAGACGCTGGTGTCGACCTTTCCCGGCTACCTGAACGCGCTGGCGGGCAAGGGTGTGCATATCGTCACGGTCAACGACTATCTGGCCAAGCGCGATGCCGAATGGATGGGCAAGGTCTATGCCGCGTTGGGCATGACCACAGGCGTGGTTTACCCGCAGCAGCCCGAGTCCGAGAAAAAGCAGGCCTATGCGTCGGACGTGACCTATGCCACCAACAACGAGCTTGGGTTCGATTATCTGCGCGACAACATGAAATCCTCGCTCGAGGAGATGAATCAGAAGGATCATTATTTCGCCATCGTGGACGAGGTGGACAGTATCCTGATCGACGAGGCGCGCACGCCGCTTATCATTTCCGGTCCGGCACAGGATCGCAGCGAGCTTTATGTCAGCATCAATGAGCTGATCCCGCTGCTGAACGAAGAGCACTACAAGATCGATGAAAAAACCCGCAACGTGACCTTCACCGACGAGGGTAACGAATATCTGGAAGAGGTTCTGCACGACCGCGGTCTTCTGGATCAGGGGCAGTCGCTTTATGATCCGGAGAGCACGACTATCGTGCATCACGTCAATCAGGGTCTGCGCGCGCACAAGCTTTTCCTGAAGGACAAGGATTACATCGTTCGCGATGGCGAGGTTGTACTGATCGACGAATTCACCGGACGGATGATGGCGGGCCGGCGTTTGTCGGACGGGCTCCATCAGGCGATCGAGGCCAAGGAAGGCTGCAAGATCCAGCCTGAGAACGTCACGCTCGCCAGTGTCACCTTCCAGAATTATTTCCGCCTGTATGAAAAGCTGTCGGGAATGACCGGCACCGCCGCCACCGAGGCCGAGGAATTCGCCGAGATCTATGGGTTGGGCGTGGTCGAAGTGCCGACCAACAAGCCGATCGCCCGTATCGACGAGGATGACGCCGTTTACCGCACGGCGCAGGAAAAGTTCGATGCGATCGTCGAGACGATCCGCGAAGCCCATGAGAAGGGCCAGCCGATTCTTGTGGGGACCACCTCGATCGAGAAGTCGGAAATGCTCAGCCGGTTGCTGACCTCTGCCGGGATCACTCACAACGTGCTCAACGCGCGCCAGCATGAGCAGGAGGCACAGATCGTCGCCGATGCCGGCAAGCTGGGCGCCGTGACCATCGCCACCAACATGGCGGGCCGCGGTACCGACATCAAACTGGGCGGGAATGTCGAGTTCAAGGTGATGGAGGCGATTGCCGCCAATCCCGAAGCCGACCCCGAAGAGCTGCGCGCCCGCATCGAGGCCGAACACGCCGATGACGAAAAGGCCGTGATCGACGCGGGCGGTCTGTTCGTTCTGGCCACCGAACGGCACGAAAGCCGCCGGATCGACAACCAGCTGCGCGGCAGGTCGGGGCGGCAGGGCGATCCGGGGCGTTCGGCGTTTTTCCTGAGCCTTGAAGACGATCTGATGCGTATTTTCGGATCTGAGCGGCTGGAAAAGGTGCTGTCGACGCTTGGCATGAAGGAAGGCGAGGCGATCGTGCACCCGTGGGTCAACAAATCGCTGGAGCGCGCGCAAGCCAAGGTCGAAGGGCGCAACTTCGACATCCGCAAGCAATTGCTCAAGTTCGACGATGTGATGAACGAGCAGCGCAAGGTGATCTTCAAGCAGCGGCTGGACATCATGAAGGCCGAGGACCTTTCGGAGATCGTGCAGGACATGCGCAGCGAGGTGATCGACGATCTGGTCGACACCTACATGCCGCCCAAGACCTATGCCGATCAGTGGGATACCGAGGGTCTTCATGCCGCTGTGAAGGATCAGTTGAACATGGACCTGCCGGTCGTTGCATGGGCCGATGAAGAGGGCGTTGACGACGAGGACATCGCGGAACGCCTTGAAAAGGCCGCGGACGAGATGATGGCGCAGAAAGCGGCCGCCTTCGGCCCTGACACGATGCGGTCGATCGAAAAGCAGATCCTGCTGCAGGCCATCGACACCAAGTGGCGTGAGCATCTTCTGACGCTGGAGCATTTGCGGAGCGTCGTGGGCTTCCGGGGCTATGCGCAGCGCGATCCGCTGAACGAATACAAGAACGAGGCGTTCCAACTCTTCGAGACCATGCTGAACAGTCTGCGTCAGGATGTGACGCAAAAACTGTCGCAGATCCGGCCGATGACCGAAGAAGAGCAGAAATCCATGATGGATGAGCTTCTCAGGCAGCGCGCCGCGATGGAGGCGGCTGCGGCGCCAACGGCGGATCAGGGTATGGTCGCGGCCGAGGATGCAGCGCCCGGCTTTGATGAAAACGACCCCACCACCTGGGGCAATCCGGGCCGCAACCAGCTGTGTCCTTGTGGGTCTGGCAAGAAGTTCAAGCATTGCCACGGGCGGCTTGCCTGACCCGGTCTGGCCCGAATGACTCCTTGACAGCGCCATAGGGACGCCGTTTTTCCGGAATATTCCTGACTTCGTAGTGTAGGTGCGAGGCACGGATCATGTCGAAGTTAAGACGGTACCTGATGGCAGGCGGCACATTTGCATGTGCCCTGACGACAGGGTTCATCATGCAGAGTGTGGCGGAGACGCCAGAGCCATCGCAGACGGGCGCCGCAGCGACACCCAAGGCAAGCGTCGCGGCCACAGGGCCCGCGACGCCGCTGGTCGTGACCGGAGCGGCCCAGGCCGCCGAGAACCCCGAGCCGCCGCTTGATCTATCGGATGTGACGCTGACATCGGCATTGCCCGAGATGCCGCCCGCGGCGCCGCAGCCCATGCCGCTGCCGGACAGGTCGCTTGACGCTTCCGCTTTCGTAAACGCAAGTCTCGAGCAGACCCCGGTCCTTGATCTTCCTGTCGAACAGGCCCCTCCGTCCTTCGATTGCGAATTGACGCTGACCGGGGCTGTCGCGGCTGCGGCGATGGTGGACCTTGCGCTGGATGCCGCTTGCCTGCCCAATGAAAGCTTCACGCTGCATCATCAGGGCATGATGTTCACCGGGGTCACCGATGCTGAGGGCCGATGGAACATGACGGTGCCGGCCCTTGCGGAAAACGCGCTGTATATCGCTGCGTTCGGCAATGGAGAAGGTGCGCTGGTGAATGTCGATGTGACCTCGGTGTCCTATTATGACCGTGTCGTGGTGCAATGGAGCGGCCATAGCGGTTTGCAGATCCATGCGCGGGAATATGGCGCAAGCTATGGCGATGACGGGCATGTCTGGGCCGATGCGGCACGGGATATGTCGGTTGCGGCCGCCGGGGAAGGCGGGTTTATCACGCGGCTTGGCACACAGGACGCCGGGAACGGGCGCATGGCGGAGATCTATACGTTTCCGTCGGGCATCGCGATCCGTCCGGGCGAGGTGACCCTGAGTGTCGAAGCCGAGGTGACGGCGCAAACCTGTGGCCGGGATATCGACGCGCAGACGATCACGATCCGGCAGGGAGAGACGCCATCCATACAGGAGATTTCGCTTGCAATGCCGCAATGCGACGCCACGGGAGACTTTCTGGTGTTGAAAAACATCGTCAATGACCTGAAGATCGCGCGGAACTAAATCGCAGCAATCGAGGGCCAATCCATGAGACGAGTACGTGCGGCGATCCTCGCCGCACTTTTTGCGGTCGGTCCGGGCCTGTCGGTGAATGCTCAGGATGTGACACTCACGTCGCGCGACGGAGATGTGGAAATCTCCGGAAATCTTCTCGGGTTTGATGGTGAGTTCTACCGGGTCGATACTATTTTCGGTGAATTGACGGTCGATGGCTCGGGGGTGCTGTGCGAGGGTCCGGGATGTCCAAATCTCGAGGATTTCGTGGCGCGCGTCACCCTGTCTGGTGCTCCCGTTATCGGGCGTGTCCTGATCCCTGCGTTGCTCGAGGCTTTCGCGATCCGGTATGAGTACGAGCTGAGCCGAACCAACCTTGCGGATGGGCAATATGTCTATGGTCTAACCAATGCGCAAAGCGGTGCCCTGGTGGGTGAGTTCACTCTGCATCTGTCGACCAGCGATGAGGGTTTTGCCGATCTGCTGGTCGATGCGACCGATATCGTCATGTCCATGCGCGAGGTCCGCGACGACGAGGTGAGGCGCGCCGAAGAGCTGGGCCTTGGGGATTTGAACGCGCGCGGCCGCAGTATGATCGTGGCGCTGGATGCGCTGGTGCCTATCGTCGCCCCGAGCAATCCCCTGCAGGCGATAACCACTCCGCAACTGGCTGGTGTTCTGGCGGGTGAAATCACAAACTGGTCGGATATCGGAGGCCCCGATGCGCCGATAACGGTGCATGTCGTCACTGAAAAATCTGGCATCGGACAGGCGACGCAGGATCGCTTGCTGGCGGCGCGGGGCGGGGCGCTGGTCGAGGGCGCGATACGCCATGCCGATGGTCAGGCCCTGATCGAGGCGGTGGCGGGTGATCCTTTCGGGTTGGGTGTGACCAGCCGCTCGGAGACCGGGAATATATGGACCTTGGCCTTGAGGGGCACATGCGGCTTCACGCTCAGGGCGACGCGGCGGGCCGTCAAGACCGAGGATTATCCACTGACCGCGCCGCTGTTCCTGTATATGCCGGCGCGGCGGTTTCCCAAGCTGGTCAGGGAGTTTCTGACGTATCTGCGCGATCCGTCGGCGCAGCTTGTGGTGCGGCGGGCGGGATTCGTGGATCAGGCGCCGGAGGAAATCGAGATAAATGCCCAAGGTGACCGGTTCGCCAATGCCATCACACAAGCGGGCAGCGAGGTGGGGCTGGAGGAACTGCAGCGCATGGTGGCGCTGCTCTCGCCGCTCAGACGGTTGACGACGACATTCCGTTTCGAGGCCGGGTCGGCGCGGCTGGATGCGCAGTCGCGGTCGAATGTGCAGCAGCTTGCCCGGGCGTTGGAGATCGGGCTTTATGACGCGCGCAGGCTTGTTTTCGTGGGGTTTAGCGATGGTGAAGGTCCGGCGGCGGGCAACAGGCGGATTGCCGAGCAGCGCGCGGAGGCGGTGAAGACGGCGGTGATCGCGGCGGCGGAGACGGCCAATCTATCGCGGATCACGATTGAGACGGAAGCCTTTGGTGAGGCGATGCCGATGGCCTGCGATGACAGTGAATGGGGGCGGCAGGTGAACCGGCGCGTGGAGGTCTGGGTGCGCTAGAGATAGCCTTGGGCGCGAAAGCTGATCTCGCAGGATTTGCCGATGATGAGATGGTCGTGCAAGGTCAGCCCCAAGGCTTGGGCAGCGGTCTGAATCTGCTGGGTCATGTGGATGTCGGAGTCGGATGGGGTGGGGTCACCTGATGGGTGATTATGCACTAGAATCAAGGCACTGGCATTGAGGTGCAGGGCGCGCTTGACCACTTCGCGCGGGTAGACGGGGACGTGATCGACGGTGCCGTTGGCCTGCGCCTCATCGGCGATGAGGATGTTCTTGCGATCGAGATAGAAGACGCGGAATTGTTCGGTTTCACGGTGGGCCATGGTGGTGTGGCAATAGTCCAGAAGCGCGTCCCAGGACGAGATGACGTGCCGTTGCAGGATGCGTGCACGAGACAGGCGGTGGGCCGCAGCCTCGATGATCTTGAGCTCGCAGATCACGGCGTCGCCGATGCCCGGCACTTCGCCCAGTAGGGCGGCGGAGGCAGAGATGACGGCGTTAAAATCACCAAATCTATCAAGGAGTTGACGGGCCAGAGGTTTGACATCCCGGCGCGGGATGGCCCGAAACAGCACCAGTTCCAGAAGCTCGTAATCCGGCATCGCGGCAGCACCGCCCGACAGGAACCTGTCGCGCAGGCGTTTGCGATGGTCGCGGATATAGGAGGGCAGGCGCCCGCCGGGGGGGAGGGTGGCGGGAGGCGATGTGTCTGCCGCGAAAAGCGGCAGCGGCAGATCGGAAAAGGCATGCGGATCGGACATATCCGGAGAGTGGCGCGCGAGGGTTAGAAAAGCGTTAACAGCGGCCCGAAAAGCGCATCGGTATCACGTCGGTATTGCGTCGGTATCACGTCGGTGCCGATGGGCATTAACCCTTTGCTGTCAGGTAAAGTAACCGGGCAAAGAAAAAGGGCGCGCCAATGCGGCGCGCCCCGGAGCAGGATCGGTGGGCTTCGCGTCAGGACTTCATCGAATCCCAGAAGCTTTTCACCGACGAGAAGAAGCTTTTGCTTTCGGGGTTGTTGTCCTCGGACAGCGCCTCGAATTCGCGCAGAAGCTCTTTCTGGCGGGACGTCAGGTTGACCGGTGTTTCCACGGCCAGTTCGATGAACATGTCGCCGGTTGCCCCGCCGCGCAGCGCAGGCATCCCCTTGTTGCGCAAACGCATCTGACGCCCGGATTGCGACCCGGCCGGGATCTTCACGCGCGAGCGCCCGCCGTCGATGGTGGGCACCTCGATATCGCCGCCAAGGGCGGCGGCGGTCATCGACACGGGCACGCGGCAGAAGAGATTGGTTTCCTCGCGCTCGAAAATGTCGTGCTTGGCCACCTCGATGAAGATGTAGAGGTCGCCCGGAGGGCCACCGCGCATCCCGGCTTCGCCCTCGCCGGCGAGGCGAATGCGGGTGCCGGTTTCAACGCCGGCGGGGATGTTGACGTTGAGAGCGCGATCCTTGTCGACGCGGCCCTGCCCGTGACAGGCGTTGCACGGGTTCTTGATGATCTGGCCGAGGCCCGAACAGGTGGGACAGGTCCGTTCAACGGTGAAGAAGCCCTGTTGGGCGCGAACCTTGCCCATGCCGGAACAGGTGGGGCAGGTCGTCGGCTCGGAGCCGCCTTCGGCGCCGGTGCCGTTACATTCGCCGCAGGCCACGGAGGTGGGCACGTTGATGGTTTTCTGCATGCCCTTGTAGGCGTCTTCGAGGGTGACGCGCAGGTTGTAGCGCAGATCGGCGCCACGCGCCGCGCGCTGGCGTCCGCCACTGCCCCGACCGCCCATGAAATCGCCGAACAGATCGTCGAACACGTCGGAAAAGGCCGAGGCGAAATCGCCCTGCCCCGCACCGCCAAAACCGCCCCCGGGCCGAGGGCCACCGCCGCCGCCCATGCCACCATCGAAGGCGGCATGACCGAAGCGATCATAGGCGGCTTTCTTGTCGGGATCTTTCAGGACGTCATAGGCTTCGCCGGCTTCCTTGAACTGGGTTTCGGCGTTGGGGTTGTCCTTGTTGCGGTCGGGATGAAGTTCCTTGGCCTTGGTGCGATAGGCCTTTTTGATCTCGTCCGCAGACGCACCCCGCGATATACCCAGCACTTCATAATAGTCGCGTTTGGCCATCGGGGATCTCCTTGGTCATGGAACTGCACGGGGCCGGCCCAAAGGTCGGACCGGCCCCATTGGTCCCGTCAGGCGCGTTACGAACGCTTGTTGTCGTCGAGGTCCTCGAAGTCGGCATCGACGATATCATCGTCGTCCGACCGGGCACGATCCGCAGGCGACGGCTCGCCATCGTTTTCCTCGGATTGCGCCTTGTAGATCGCCTCGCCCAGTTTCATGGCCGCTTCGGTCACGTTCTGAATGCCGGACTTGATCTTGTCGGCCCCGATATCGTCTTTCTCGAGGTCGTCCTTGAGAGCGGCGATTGCCAGTTCGATGGCTTCGACAGTGGTTGGATCCACCTTGTCGCCATGTTCCTCGAGCGATTTCTCGGTCGAATGAATCAGGCTTTCGGCCTGGTTCTTCGATTCGATCAGCTCGCGGCGGGCCTTGTCGGACTCGGCGTTTTCTTCGGCTTCCTTGACCATCTTCTCGATGTCTTCGTCGCTGAGGCCGCCCGACGCCTGGATCGTGATCTTCTGTTCCTTGTTGGTGCCCTTGTCCTTGGCGGAAACAGAGACGATGCCGTTGGCGTCGATGTCGAATGTCACCTCGATCTGGGGCATGCCGCGCGGTGCGGGCGGAATGTTTTCGAGGTTGAACTGACCGAGCAGCTTGTTGTCGGCCGCCATTTCACGTTCGCCCTGGAAGACACGGATCGTCACGGCGCTCTGGTTGTCCTCGGCGGTCGAGAAGATCTGCGACTTGTTGGTCGGGATCGTGGTGTTGCGGTCGATCAGGCGGGTGAAGACACCGCCGAGCGTTTCGATGCCGAGCGACAGCGGCGTCACGTCGAGCAGGACCACATCCTTGACGTCACCCTGAAGCACGCCGGCCTGAATGGCGGCACCCATGGCGACGACTTCGTCGGGGTTGACGCCCTTGTGGGGTTCCTTGCCGAAGAACTTGGTCACTTCCTCGACGACCTTGGGCATACGGGTCATGCCGCCGACGAGAACGACCTCGTCGATTTCGCTGGCGGAGATGCCGGCATCCTTGAGGGCCGCGGCGCAGGGCTTCATCGAGGCCTTGATGAGATCGCCCACCAGGCTTTCGAGCTTGGCACGGGTCAGTTTCATGACCATGTGAAGCGGCTGACCGTCCGAGCCCATCGAGATGAAGGGCTGGTTGATTTCGGTCTGCGAGCTGCTGGACAGTTCGATCTTGGCTTTCTCGGCGGCTTCCTTGAGGCGCTGCAGAGCCATCTTGTCCTTGGTCAGGTCGACGCCATGCTCTTTCTTGAACTCGTCGGCGAGGTAGTTGACGATCCGCATGTCGAAGTCTTCACCGCCGAGGAAGGTGTCACCATTGGTGGCTTTCACCTCGAACAAGCCATCGTCGATCTCGAGGATGGTGACGTCGAAGGTGCCGCCGCCAAGGTCATAGACGGCGATGGTCTGCGTTTCTTTCTTGTCGAGACCATAGGCCAGCGCGGCGGCTGTCGGCTCGTTGATGATTCGCAGCACTTCGAGACCGGCGATCTTGCCGGCGTCCTTGGTGGCCTGACGCTGAGCATCGTTGAAATAGGCGGGAACGGTGATGACGGCCTGCGTCACCTCTTCGCCGAGATAGGATTCGGCGGTTTCCTTCATCTTGCCGAGGATGAAGGCGGAAATCTGCGAGGGGCTGTATTTCTCGCCGCGCGCCTGAACCCATGCGTCGCCATTGCCGCCATCGACGACGGTGAACGGCATGTTCTTCTTGTCCTTGGCCAGATCAACGTCGTCCACACGGCGACCGATCAGGCGCTTGACGCCGAAGATGGTGTTTTCCGGGTTGGTTACGGCCTGACGCTTGGCAGGCTGGCCGACGAGACGTTCGTTTTCCGTGAAGGCCACGATCGACGGTGTCGTACGGGCACCTTCGGAGTTTTCGATGACACGGGCCTGGCTGCCATCCATGATGGCGATACAGCTGTTTGTGGTTCCGAGGTCGATACCGATCACTTTGGACATTTTTATATCCCTTCTTCAATAAGGCGATGTTCCGGACGCCCGACCCGATTACGGCACCGGGCCCCCGATCTCAGGGCGGACCACGGGAGGCCGTGCGTCCACGCTTTGCGGGTATATAGGCAGGGCGATCAGGGGCTGCAAGCGGCCCGGGGGGATGGATTTCGGGAAATTGTCGTTAATTCTGTATGTCAGGCCCATGAGGGAGGATGCATGACGGACCCGACGCTGACCCTGAGGGGGGTGCATATCTACAAAGGGTGGCTTGATGGCGGGGCGCAGGAGGCGCTCAGGGATGCGCTGCGAGAGGTGGTGCGGCAGGCGCCGCTTTTCTCGCCGATGACGCCCTATGGCAAGCCGATGTCGGTCAGGATGACTTCGGCGGGCAAGTATGGCTGGTATGCGGACCGGGGCGGATACCGCTATGTGCCGCGCCATCCGGATGGTCAGCCCTGGCCGCCGATCCCCGAGGACGTGCTGGCGATCTGGCGCGATCTGGTGAGCGATCGGCGCGCGCCGGATTGCTGTCTGGTGAATGTCTATCGCGAGGGGGCGAAGATGGGGATGCACCAGGATCGCGACGAGGCCGATTTCGGTTGGCCGGTCCTGTCGGTCTCTTTGGGGGATGACGCGCTGTTCCGGGTCGGGGGCACGACGCGCGGAGGCAAGACCGAGTCGATCTGGCTGGGATCGGGGGATGTTGTCGTCATGGGGGGCGACGCGCGGCTGATCTATCATGGGATCGACAGGATCAGGCCGGGATCGTCCGCCTTGCTGAAGGGTGGCGGCCGCATCAACCTGACCTTGCGGGTGGTTGATTGACCGCGCGATGGACCTCAGCGGCGGGCGTCCCAGCTCCGCGAGGCGTATTGGCGGGTGTAGAATTCGCCCATCAGCCCGATCATGAGGAACACCAGCCCGACGATCAGCGGATACTCCAGCGATGAATTGCGCGGCACGTAGTTGACGAAGGTGAAGCCGCGGCATTGATCGATGGCGTGAAACAGCGGGTTCCAGTCGAACATCTTGAGCATGAAGGGCGGCAGCGAATTGGCCACGAACATCTTGCCCGACGCGATCATGTTGGCGCGCTGATAGACGATGGTGATGAGTCCGACCACAGCCGGGAACCAAGGCTTGATCGAGAGCAGCACCAGCCCGATGGCCACCCCGGTGAACCACGCCAGAACCAGCATGCCGAAGGCCGAGAAGGGCTGCGACACCTCGAAAGGGGTGAAGGCGACATGATACACGAACAGGATCACGAAAAGCGACAATACCTGAATGTAAAGCGCCCCCAGTGCCGCGGAGGCGACCGAAATGACCGTGTTCATCGGCGCATGCTGCATCATCGGTGATGATGGCCCTTCGGCCCCGACCACCGCGCCAAGCGCCTTGATATGCGTCAGGAACAGGAAAACTCCCGACATCATGTACAAAAGGAAATCGCCACGAATGCGCGCGCCCTTGATGCCGAGCATCCAGAACATGAGGTAGAACGCCATGACGAAGATGACGGCCTGCAACATGTTGTTGAGGATCGCGAAGAACGCGTTGCCATGCGACTTGCGGACAGATCGCACCGTGGAGTGATAGATCAGCTCCAGAATGGCGAGGGCCGATTGCAGGTTACTTCTGGGGGAAACTTTCTGAAACATCTACTCGTCGCCTGTCAGCCTGCCGGAATGTGGCACGGACTTCTTGCTGTCCCGTTACCCGCATACCATAAAGGGCGCGAGGCATTCGATCAACATGCCGTGTCACCGCGGTACAAAAGGTAGGCAGGAGTATCACATTGGATCACGACAAGCTTGTTACGGTCATGCGCCGGTTGGCGCTGGAAGCGGGTGACCGGATCATGGAAATCTACAATTCCGACGATTTCGATGTGAAGGTGAAGTCCGACGACAGCCCGGTGACCGAAGCCGACGAGGCGGCGGATGCGCTGATTTCGGAGGGTCTGCGCAAGGCGTTTCCGGATGTGGCGCTGGTCACCGAAGAGCAGGCCGCGTCGCATGGGCAGAGCGTCGAGACCTTTCTGATCGTGGATCCGCTGGATGGCACCAAGGAATTCATCCATCGCCGTGGGGATTTCACCGTGAACATCGCCTATGTGGAAAACGGTGTTCCGGTGCGCGGGGTGGTTTATGCGCCCGCGAAAGAGCGGATGTTTTTTACCCGCGCCGATGGTGTGTCGGTCGAGGAGGCCGGGCCGTTCGATCCGCAGATGCCGGGTGCGATGACCGAGATCGCCGTGTCGACGCCCGACAATGCGGCTTTGATGGTGGTGGCCAGTAAATCGCACCGCGATCAGGCGACCGATGATTATATCGGTCAATATGGCGTCAAGGACATGACGAGCGCGGGATCGTCGCTCAAGTTCTGTCTGGTGGCGACGGGTGAGGCGGATCTGTATCCAAGGCTTGGTCGCACGATGGAATGGGATACCGCCGCAGGCCAAGCCGTGCTGCAGGGTGCAGGCGGTCAGGTGGTACGGTTCGATGATCACCAGCCTTTGCGTTATGGCAAGGACGGGTTCGCAAACCCGTTCTTCATCGCGTATGCGCCGGGCGTCACGTTGAAGGCGGGCTGATGCGGGTTCTGATCGTCATTCCGGCGCGCTATGCGTCAAGCCGGTATCCGGGCAAGCCGCTGGTCGAATTGACCGGTGCGAGCGGTGCCAAAAAGAGCCTGATCCAGCGCAGTTGGGAGGCGGCGTGCAAGGTCGGTGGCGATCACCGGGTGGTGGTGGCCACCGATGATGATCGTATCCGACAGGCCGCCGAAGGGTTCGGCGCCGAGGTGGCGATGACCTCGGAGACCTGTCGCAATGGCACGGAACGCTGCGCGGAAGCGCATGAGGTGCTTGGCGGCGGCTATGATATCGTGGTCAACCTGCAGGGAGATGCGCCGCTGACGCCGCATTGGTTCGTCGAGGCGTTGATCGAGGCCTTGAGCAAAGATGCCGAGGCGGGCATGGCGACGCCGGTGTTGCGCTGTGACGGGCGCGCGTTGAACGGGTTTCTGGAAGATCGGCGCGCAGGCCGTGTGGGTGGCACGACGGCCGTTTTCGACAGCCGTGGCCATGCGCTTTATTTCTCGAAGGAAGTGATCCCCTACACCTCGAAATCCTATGACGATGCCGAGGCGACGCCGGTGTTTCACCATGTCGGGGTCTATGCCTATCGCGCGGCGGCGCTATCGGCCTATCCGGGCTGGTCGGAGGGGCCGCTCGAGGGGCTGGAGGGGCTGGAGCAGCTCAGGTTCCTGGAAAACGGGCGCGCGGTGCGCTGTGTCGAGGTCGAGGCGCGCGGGCGACAGTTCTGGGAGTTGAACAACCCTGAGGATGTGCCGCGCATCGAACGGATGATGAAAGAGATGGGATCGGAGTGAAAAAGCTGTATTTCTGCGGTCATCGACAATGTCTGGTCCAGAAATCTTCATAATCTCCCTTTAATCAGTGCAATGACATCAGGGCTGGTTTATTGTGCCAGCGTTGGTGCAGGTAAGGAGCAGACATGCGAAAGAAAGTAACAAAAGCCATTTTTCCTGTCGCGGGTCTGGGGACGAGATTTTTGCCGGCAACCAAGTCGGTACCGAAGGAAATAATGACTTTGGTGGACCGTCCCCTTGTCCAATACGCGATCGATGAAGCTCGTGAAGCGGGCATCAAGGATTTCATTTTCGTTACCTCGCGCGGCAAGGGCGCGCTTGAGGATTATTTCGATCTTGCCCCGCAGCTCGAGCAGGAGTTGCGCAGGAAGGGCAAGGAGGATCTGTTGAAGATTCTCAAAAGCACCAATATGGACAGCGGCCAGATCGCCTATGTCAGGCAGCACAAGCCGCTTGGGCTTGGTCATGCGGTGTGGTGCGCGCGGCATCTTATCGGGAACGAGCCCTTTGCCGTGATGCTGCCGGATGACGTGATCGCGGCGGAAAAGCCGTGTCTGGCGCAGATGGTCGAGGCCTTCGCGGAAACGCAGGGCAATATTGTCGCCGCGATGGAAGTGCCCGAGGAAAAGACCTCGTCCTATGGGATGCTGGATATCAAGGAGGACAAGGGGCGGATCGTGTCGACCAAGGGCATGGTCGAGAAGCCCAAGCTGGGTGAGGCGCCGTCGAACCTGGCGGTGATCGGGCGGTATATCCTGACGCCGACCGTGCTCAAGATGCTGAACAAGAAGCGTGCAGGCGCGGGTGGGGAAATTCAGCTCACCGATGCGATTTCGGATGCGCGGGAGGCCGGTGAAGAAGTATACGGCTATCGCTTCGAGGGGCATCGCTTCGATTGTGGGTCGAAATCGGGCTTCCTGCAGGCGACCGTTTCCTTTGCGCTGGCGCGCGAGGATCTGCGCGATGACCTGCGGGCCTTTCTGCACGATATCTTGTATGCGGAGAAGGCGGCGCAGTAAGCCGCCGGAGTCGATGCAGTGAGCAATATTCTCGTGACGGGCGGCGCCGGTTATATCGGCTCGCATGCCTGCAAGGCGCTCAAGGCGGCGGGCTTCACGCCCGTCACCTATGACAATCTGAGCACCGGTTGGGAACAGGCGGTGCGCTATGGCCCGTTCGAGCAGGGCGATCTGACAGACCGCGCGCGGCTGGATCAGGTCTTTGCCGCCTATCGGCCCGAGGCGGTCCTGCATTTCGCCGCACTGAGCCAGGTGGGCGAAAGCATGCGGGAACCGGGGCTCTACTGGCACAACAATGTCGCGGGATCGCTGTGCCTGTTCGAGGCGGCGGTGCAGGCGGGCTGTCTGAAGGTGGTGTTCTCGTCGACCTGTGCGACCTATGGCGACCAGGACAATGTGGTGCTGGATGAAACCAGCGACCGCAACCCGATTAACGCCTATGGCGGATCGAAGCGCGCGATCGAGGATATTCTGCGCGATTTCGAGGCGGCGCATGGGCTGCGCCACGTGATCTTCCGGTATTTCAACGTGGCGGGGGCCGATCCCGAGGCCGAAGTGGGAGAGTTTCACCAGCCCGAGACGCATCTGATTCCGCTGATCCTCGAGGCGATCGCAGGCAGGCGCGATGCGCTCACGATTTTCGGCACGGATTATGACACGCCGGACGGCACCTGCATCCGCGATTACGTGCATGTGATGGATCTGGTGGATGCCCATATTCTCGGGCTGAGATGGCTTCAGGATAACAGGCAAAGCCGCGTCTTCAACCTTGGCACCGGAAGCGGATTTTCGGTGCGTGAGGTGATTGACCGCGCCGAGGCGATCACCGGCAAGACAGTCCCGGTGATCGAAGGCATGAGGCGACCGGGGGACTGCACCAAGCTTGTGTCCGGATCGACCCGTGCGATGACCGAGTTGGGCTGGGCGCCCGAACGCTCGAGCCTTGACCGGATGATCGGCGATGCGTGGCGCTGGTATCAAACTGGACATTACACGAAATAGCACCGATTCTGTCGTCAGTCGGCGGATCACAGGCGGACGGGTATGGAGTGGTTGAGGCACGCTGGTATCGCCTATCGGCTGCGCTGGAAACGGCGGCGGCTGCTGTTTCGTGCCTGGCGCAAGCGGCATCAGCTGCGCGTGGTGGCCGACCGCACCGCCAGCATCGCGCCGGATGCGATCCTTGGGGCGGTGACCGTGCGCAACGAGATGGTGCGGCTGCCGCATTTTCTTGAGCATCATCGCAAGCTGGGGGTCGGTCATTTCCTGATGGTGGACAATGCCAGCGATGACGGCACCACCGAGTTTCTGGCGCAGCAACCCGACGTGTCGCTCTGGACGACGACGCATAGTTACAAGCTGTCGCGGTTCGGGATGGATTGGCTGACATGGCTGCAGATCCGCCACGCGCACGGGCATTGGTGTCTGACGCTGGATGCCGACGAGATCTTTATCTACCCCTATCACGACACAAGGCCGCTGCGGGCGCTGACGGACTGGCTTGATGCCAATGACAGGCAGTCCTTTGGCGCGCTCATGCTGGATATGTATCCCAAGGGTCGGTTGCAGGATCATCCCTATCGGCCCGGTGACGATCCGTTCACCGAGCTGTGCTGGTTCGATGCCGGAAATTACATGATCCAGAAGAAGCCCGATCTGCAGAATCTGTGGATACAGGGCGGCCCGCGCGCCCGGATGTTTTTTGCAGATCGACCAAGACGGGCGCCGACGATGGGCAAGATGCCCTTGGTCAAGTGGAACCGGCGCTATGCCTATGTCAGTTCGACCCATTCACTTTTGCCGCGACGGCTCAACCGGGTCTATGGCGAGGATGGCGACGAAAGACTGTCGGGTATCTTGCTGCACACCAAGTTCCTCAATGTCGTGGTCGAGAAATCCGCCGAGGAGAAAACCCGCCGCGAGCATTTCGCAAACAGCGATCTTTATGAGGCGTATTATGACAGCCTGATCGCCAATCCCGACCTGTGGTGCGAGGGATCGACCCGTTTCACCAGTTGGCGCCAGCTTGAGGCTTTGGGCCTTATGTCACGGGGGGAATGGGTTTGACTTTGTGTAATTATCCGAAAATAAGAGTAAATCTTTGGGAATATGTGCCGATTGAACATAAGAACGTGTTAACCGGGCAGTGGATACCAAGTGCTATGGTCTATAGCGGCGCGCAGAGGGGCATTGCTTGAATCCCTTGCAATCATATCGCATGCGCCTGAAGCGCAAGCGCGCCAAGCTGCGCGCGTGGCGCAGTCACTATTCTCTCAAGCAGGTGGCCGACCGCACGGATCGTATCGGACCGGGTGACATCCTGTTGTTTTCGACGTTTCGGGATGAATACGTGCGCCTTCCCTATTTCTTGAAATATTACCGGGATCTGGGCGTGTCGCATTTCCTGATGGTCGATAATGACAGCGACGATGGCGGGCGGGAATATCTGGCGGATCAGCCGGATGTTTCGATCTGGACCACCAAGGCCAGTTACAAGCGCGCGAGGTTCGGGGTGGACTGGCTGAACTGGTTGCAGGGCAAATATGGCCACGGTCACTGGACGCTTGTTGTCGATCCCGATGAATTCTTCGTCTACCCGTTTTGCGATACGCGGCCGATCAGGGCGCTGACCGACTGGCTGGATGTGTCGCAATTGCGGTCATTCGGGGCGATGTTGCTGGATATGTATCCCAAAGGGCGGATCGATGCGGTGCCGTATCGGCCCGGGCAAAATCCGATCGAGATCACCTCGTGGTTCGATCCGGGCAATTACATGATCGCCAAGAATAACGATTTCGGGAACCTGTGGATTCAGGGTGGTCCAAGGGCGCGCGTGTTTTTCCGGGATACGCCGAAAAAGGCGCCGGCGCTCAACAAGATCCCGCTTGTCAAATGGGACAGGCGCTATGCCTATGTCAGCTCGACCCATATGCTTTTGCCTCGTGGGCTGAACCAGACATACGACACGTTGGGCGGTGAAAAGGCCAGCGGCGTCCTGTTGCACGCGAAGTTTCTGGACACCTTTGCCGCCAAGGCCGAAGAGGAGCTGGCGCGAAACCAGCATTATGCGGCGAGCATCGAATACAAGGCGTATTACGACAACTTGCGCGACAATCCCGAGCTGTGGTGCAAATGGTCGGAAAAGTATATAAACTGGCGGCAACTGGAGATCCTTGGGCTGATGTCCAAGGGGAACTGGGCTTGAGGAAGGGCGGTTCTCGGTGAGCGTGGGTATCATAATGCTGGTCCACACGGCGTTCGACCGTGCCGAGCAGGTTGCACGGCACTGGGCGGCGAGCGGCTGTCCGATCGTGATCCATGCCGACAAATCCGTGCCTGCGAAAACCTATAACGCCTTCGTCAAATCGCTGTCCGATCTTCCGGATGTCAGGTTCTGCAAGCGGCATCGCTGTGAATGGGGCACATGGGGGCTGGTGGCCGCGACCCAGAGTGCCGCGCAGATCATGCTGGATGAATTCAAGGATGTGCGGCATGTCTATCTGGCGTCGGGCTCGTGCCTGCCGCTGCGCCCGGTGCAGGAGCTGATCGACTACCTGGCCGAGCGCCCGCAGACGGATTTCATCGAATCCGCGACGACCGCGGATGTGCCCTGGACCATCGGGGGTCTGGATCACGAGCGGTTCACACTGCGGTTTCCGTTTTCATGGCGCAAGAACAAGTATCTTTTTGACCGCTACGTCGCGCTGCAGCGCAGGTTGCGCTTCAAGAGGCGCATCCCGAATGGCATCGTGCCGCATATGGGCAGCCAATGGTGGTGTCTGACCCGGCAGACCCTGTCGGCGATCCTTTCGGACCCGGAAAGGCCGATCTATGACAGGTATTTCCGCCATGTCTGGATCCCCGACGAAAGCTATTTCCAGACGCTGGCGCGGCAGTATTCGTTGCAGATCGAAAGCCGGTCCCTGACGCTGTCGAAGTTCGATTACCAGGGCAAACCGCATATCTTCTATGACGATCACCTGCAGCTTTTGCGCCGGTCTGATTGCTTTGTGGCGCGCAAGATCTGGCCGTTCGCCAACCGGCTTTACGATGCCTTCCTGACCGATAGCGCCACGGCGATGAAACAGACCGAGCCGAACCCCGGCAAGATCGACCGCATCTTCGCCAAGGCGGTGGATCGGCGCACGCGCGGACGCCCCGGACTTTACATGCAAAGCCGGTTTCCGGTGGAGGGCCGCGAGAATGGTCTGACCTGCGCACAGTATTCGGTGTTCGAAGGCTTTGCCGACCTGTTCGAGAATTTCGAGCCATGGCTGGCGCGGGCGACGGGAACGCGGGTGCACGGGCATCTTTTCGCACCGGAGCGGGCCGAGTTTTCCGATGGTCAGACGGTGATGAATGGCGCGTTGAGCGACAGCGCGGCGCTGCGCGATTACAATCCGCGCGCCTTTTTCGCCAGTTTGATCTGGAACACACGCGGAGAGCGGCAGTGCTTCCAGATGGGGCCGCGCGACCATATCAAGAACATCGAATGGGATATCGCCAAGGATCCCAACGCGCAGATCTCGGTGATCACCGGGGCATGGGCCGTGCCGCTGTTCAAGTCGAACCAGAATTTCGGCGACATCCGGCAGGAGGCCGCGCGCCTGCAGCAGATCGAAAGCAAACATCTTGAGGTGCTGCGCTCTCCGTGGGCCAAGGCACGCATCCGCATCTGGACCATGGCGGAATTCATCGAGGCGCCGATGGAGCCACTGCAGACGATCATCGACGAGATCGGACAGCAAAACATGCGTGGCCTGTCGGAGGTGCCGAGGATGGCCGATCTGAACGGGTTCGGACAGTTCCTGCAGAACCTCAAGAACCAGGGGATGCATCCCTATCTGATGGGGGATTTCCCGGTGGCGCATGGACCGCATGAACCCCAACAGAACAAGCCGAAACCCTATCTGGTGCAATAACCCCGCATGACCGGCCCTTTTGATTACTTCGTGGTGTTCGCGGAAATGCGCACCGGCTCGAATTTTCTCGAGACGAATCTGAATGCGTTCGATGCGTTCGAGTGCCACGGAGAGGCGTTCAATCCGCATTTCATCGGTTATCCCAACCGGACCGAGATACTGGGCGTCACGCAGGCCATGCGCGATGCCGATCCCATGCGCCTGATCGAGACGATCAAGACGGACTCCAAAGGTCTGGGCGGGTTTCGGTTCTTTCACGATCACGACCGGCGCGTTCTGGATATCAGCCTGAACGATCCGCGCTGCGCCAAGATCGTGCTGACCCGGAATCCGGTGGACAGCTATGTGTCATGGAAGATCGCGCAGGCCACGGGGCAGTGGAAACTGACCAATGTCAAACGCCGCCGCGACAGCAAGGTGCGCTTCGATGTGGCCGAGTTCGACAAGCATGTGGCGCATCTTCAGTCGTTCCAGGTGTTCTTGCTGAACCGGCTTCAGGTGACCGGGCAGACGGCGTTCTATCTTGCTTATGAGGACCTTCAAAGCCTTGATGTGCTCAATGGCCTGGCGCGGTTTCTTGGCAGTGACGAACGGCTTGAGGCGCTTGACGAGTCCTTGAAAAAACAGAACCCCGGTGCGTTGGAGAGCAAGGTCTCGAATTTCGACGAGATGGAGCGCGCTTTGTCGGGGCAGGATCTGTTCAACCTGTCACGCACGCCGAATTTCGAACCGCGGCGCGGCGCGGCGGTGCCGGGCTATGTGACGGCTGCGCACGCACCTTTGCTTTACATGCCAGTGCGCTCGGGGCCCGAGGATGAGGTCTGTGCCTGGATGGCGGCATTGGATGATGTCGCGCCTGATACGCTGCCCACGCATCTGAACCAGAAAGCCTTGCGTCAGTGGAAACGGCGCAATGCCGGGCATCGCAGCTTTACCGTGCTGCGCCATCCGGTGGCCCGGGCGCATGACGCGTTCTGCAAAAGAATTTTGTCCACCGGGCCGGGGGCTTTTGCGGATATCCGCAAGACGCTGCGCAATTTCTACAAGGTACCCATTCCCGGCGGTGGGCCTGACGAGTCCTATGACCGTCGTGCCCATCGAGAGGCATTCGTAGGGTTTCTGAATTTCCTGCGGGCCAATCTGTCGAGCCAGACGAATATCCGGATCGACGCGCATTGGGCGTCACAGGTGGCGATCCTGCAGGGCATGGCCCAGTTCGGGATACCGGACATGGTGATCCGGGAGGCTGACATGGCAAAGCACCTAACCATGCTGGCAGGAGAGGTTGGATATGCGGCGGCCAAGCGGCCGCAGAAAGCGCCGGCCGACAGCCCGATTGCCTTGGCGGATATCTATGACGACGAGATCGAAGCGCTGGTGAGTGACATCTACCAGCGGGATTACGTGATGTTCGGCTTCGAGGCGTGGAGCGCCACGTAACCCGAGCGCGTCAGGCCGCCTGTGCCGATTGGGCCTCGGTCACGATGGTATAGAGCGTGGACGGGTCCATATTGGCGCGCAGCTTGGCACAGACCGACGGATCGCGCAGGGTGCGGGACACTAGAGCGAGCGCCTTGAGATGCTCGACGCCGGCATCGCGAGGTGCGAACAGGGCAAAGGCCAGATCGACCGGCTGACGATCGACGGAGTCGAAATCAACCGGCTTTTCCAGCAGCACCAGAGCGCCCACAACCTCGTCAAGATCATCGAGACGGGCATGGGGCAGGGCAACGCCGTTCCCCACGCCTGTCGGCCCAAGGCTTTCGCGTTCCTGCAACGCCTCAACCACCAATGACTGATTGAGATTGTACACGGATTCCGCAATGCCGCCCAGCTCGTGCAGGAGGCGTTTCTTGCTCGACACCGCAGACAGAACGCGGACCGCCTCGGGCTTGAGGATCATTTGAATATCCATCTATCGGCTCTCATTCGGGTTGGCTTGTACCGTCCCGATGCTCGTGTCTCTTAAGGGTCGATCCAGCCGATGTTGCCGTCTTCGCGGCGATACACGACATTCAATCCCTTGCTTCCCTCATTGCGGAAAACGAGGACCGGTGCGCCTGCCAGCTCCATTTGCATCACCGCTTCACCGACGGACAGGGACGGTATCTGCGTCTCCATCTCGGCGACGATGATCGGCTGGAGGCTGTCTGGCTCCGAATCCACATCTTCCCGTTCCGAGGCGAGGATATAAGAGGACGCGCCGGAAAGTTCAACCGGTTGCGGTCGATCCCTGTGGTGGTCCTTGAGGCGGCGCTTGTACCGGCGAAGTTGTTTTTCCATCTTTGCGCAGCATTGATCGAATGCGCTGTAGATTTCATGCGCATTGGCCTTGGCCTGCGCGGTCAGGCCTGTCGAGAGGTGGACAATGGTTTCGCAAGCGTATTCGCTGGCGTTCTTGGAAAATATCACATGCGCATCGGTCGGGCGTTCGGCGTATTTTGCCACGGCTTCGCCGAGTTCGGTCTTGACGTGTGTCTGAAGCGCTTCGCCCACGTCGATTTGCTTGCCACTGATTTGATAGCGCATCTTAGCTCCTTCATTTGACAATCCGAGAGACCCCATCCTGCGCCCTTGAGCGCCGATGCCTGTCACGTCCGGATGCGGGAAACAGACATCCCTCTGGCTTGTCCGATGCCGTCCCGCTGAAGCGGGAAACGACAGGGGAAAGGCGCAAAAAACCAAGATGTCATTCCTTGATTGAGGCGCTTTTGCCGGCACTTGTCAATGGAGATTAGAGAGGCCCGGCCCGATCTGCGGGTCGCTGCCGGGGCATCAGGAAATGCGGAAATTGTCCCCGAGATAGACGCGGCGCACGTTCTCGTTCTCGACGACTTCCTCAGGGGTTCCGGACATCAGAACCTTGCCGTCATGCAGGATATATGCGCGGTCCACGATTTCCAGCGTTTCGCGCACATTGTGGTCCGTGATCAGCACGCCGATGCCGCGTTTCTTGAGATCGGCCACAAGATGCCGGATGTCGCCGACCGAGATCGGATCGACCCCGGCAAAGGGTTCATCAAGCAGCAGATATTTCGGATGCGCGGCAAGGCAGCGCGCGATTTCGACCCGGCGCCGTTCACCGCCCGACAGGGCCAGCGCCGGTGCGCGGCGCAAATGTTCGATCGAGAACTCCGACAGAAGTTCCTCGAGCCGTTCGCGCCGCTTGTGGCGATCCGCCTCCGAGATGTCTAGAATGGCCAGGATGTTGTCTTCGACCGACAGCCCCCGGAAAATCGACATTTCCTGTGGCAGATAGCCGATACCCAGCTTGGCGCGCCGATACATCGGCAGGTTCGTCACTTCCTGCCCGTCGATCAGAACGTGGCCGCCTTCGGGCTGCACAAGCCCCGCAATGGCATAGAAGGTGGTGGTTTTCCCCGACCCGTTCGGACCGAGCAGCGCCACGACCTCGCCCTGACGGAGGGACATGGACACGTCGCGGATCACCATGCGCCGTTTGTAGCTTTTGCGAAGGTTGCGAACCTCGAGGCCCTTGCTCTCATGTGCGATATGAAGGTCGGGTTTCGGCAAGCGTCAGTCCTGCGGCTGCTGCTGTTGTGGCTGCAGCACTGTCTTGACCCGGCCCGTCATCTGGGCGGTGCCTGCGCGGGTGTCGACCACCATCTTGTCCGAGGTCAGGGTTTGCGGGCCTTGGACCAACAGAACCTCGCCTTCCATCTCGATCATGCCGGTATCGATGTTGTAATCGGCCTCGCGTGCCTCGGCGGCATCTTCGCCGCTGACAAGGGTGACGCCGCCGGTGGCATGCAGGCTTTCGATCCCGCTTTGATCCTGCTTGTAGATGACTTCGACCCGCGGCGCCCAGAGGCGCATCTCACCCTGACCGACGATGACATTGCCAGTGAAAATCGCGGTTCCGTCATTCTCGTTGACGTTGAGCACTTCGGACACGACCTCGACCGGCAGGTTGCTGTCCTGCTGGCTGTCGCCAAACGCGACCTGTGCGGATTGCGCATGGCCGACAGAGGGCAGTCCGGCCAGCAACAACGAAAAAACGAGGCACGAAAGACGGATCAAGAGTGCTATTCCCCAGAATTCTGTGGCTGGTATAGCAGTTTGACTCCGCCAGTGAAAAGCAAATGTGCATCACCAGTGTCCGGGTCCGAGGTGAGCAGCATGCGCGCGGCGTCGAGTTTGCCGGGTGGGCCTGTGCCCGAGACCGGCGCCAGGGACTCGGCATGGAGTGTGTCAAACCGGGATTCGAGTGTTTCGGTGGTCATGCGATAGCCCGTGCTGGTCGTCACCACGACATTGCCGATCAAGGTGGCGATGTACTCCTGCTGGAGCACCTCGGCGGAGTCCGAGGTGATGTCGATCACCTCGCCAGTGGTCAGCAACAGCTGCGCATCCACCACTTCGGCCAGAATGCGTTCGGGATTGGACAGATCCGGCCATGCGGTCCGGGCATTCACGATAACCTCATCGCCGCTATCGGTTACGCCGGCAAATGCCGGGTTGCTGGCCCCCTGTTCGCGGGCGCGCTTTTCGATGTCGATATTGCTGAACGGAATCGCATTGTTCGTGTCGATCGAGCGCGACAAGAGAAACAGGGTCGACAGCAACCCCAAAGCCGCGAGGGGCAGGATGATTTTCAGCCATGCCACCAGCTGCGAATGGAGGTTCCCCTGCCGCGCCATCGTCTAATGCGCGAAAATATCTATTTCGGGCCAGCCTGCCAGATCGAGCTTGGCCCTGGTCGGCAGGAAATCGAAACAGGCCTGGGCCATTTCGACGCGACCTTCGCGGGCCAGCATCCTGTTCAGTTCGTCGCGCAGCTGGTGCAGGTAGAGAACGTCTGACGCGGCATAGTCCAACTGTGCTTCGGTCAATTTCGGCGCGCCCCAGTCCGACGATTGCTGCTGCTTGGAGATATCCTTGTCGAGCAGTTCCTGCATCAGGTTCTTCAGCCCGTGGCGATCGGTGTAGGTCCGCACCAGCTTGCTTGCGATCTTGGTGCAATACACGGGCGCGGCCAGCGCACCGAAGGCGTTGAACATCGCGGCAATATCGAACCGGCCGAAATGGAACAGTTTGAGGATATCGGGGTTTTCCAGCAGGGCAGCCAGATTGGGCGCTTCGGTCTGACCCTTGTCGATCTGGACCAGATGGGCGTTGCCGTCTCCGCCGGACATCTGCACGACGCACAGCCTGTCGCGATGTGGATTGAGGCCCATCGTTTCGCAATCGATGGCGACGACAGGACCCAAGTCAAGGCCGTCAGGAAGATCGTTCTTGTAGAGATAAGTTGCCATGTTCATTCCCTTCGTGGAGGGAATGGTGCCCAGGAGAGGACTCGAACCTCCACGTCCATACGGACACTAGCACCTGAAGCTAGCGCGTCTACCATTCCGCCACCTGGGCAGGTGTCGTGAGGCCGCCGTTTAGACCCGTGACCATCGCGTGTCAACGGCGATTTTCATGGAACGCTGGCAATCCCCATATGCCCTTGTTCAAAACACTGCAGACCTTTAGGAAGATGGCAAATTCAAGCGGGAGTTCCTCAGATGTCGAAACTCGTGACGATCTATGGCGGATCGGGATTCGTTGGCCGCTATATCGCGCGGCGTCTGGCCAAGGCGGGCTGGCGGGTGCGCGTTGCGGTGCGGCGTCCGAACGAGGCCATGCATGTCAAACCTTATGGCGTGGTCGGGCAGGTGGAGCCGGTGTTCTGCAATATCCGTGACGACGCCAGCGTGCGCGCCGTGATGAATGGCGCAGATGCCGTGGTGAATTGCGTGGGCACCTTCGATCGCAAGGGGCGCAACAACTTTGATGCCGTCCAGCATCAGGGCGCGGCCCGCATCGCGCGGATCGCCGCCGAAGAGGGTGTTGCGCGGATGGTGCATATTTCGGCCATTGGCGCCGATCCCGATTCTGCCAGTGTTTACGCCCAGACCAAGGCCAAGGGCGAGCGAGCGATCCTGCAGGCGATGCCCGATGCCGTGATTCTGAGACCTTCGGTGATTTTTGGGCCGGAAGATGCATTCTTCAACCGGTTTGCGGGCATGACCCGGTTCAGCCCGGTTCTTCCGGTTGTCGGGGCCGAAACAAGGTTTCAGCCCGTCTATGTGGATGATGTGGCCCATGCGGCGGCGATGGCCGTCGAGGGCAAGGCCAGCCCCGGAATTTACGAGCTTGGCGGTCCGGATGTGAACACGTTCCGCGCGTTGATGGAAGAGATGCTCGGGGTGATCCGCCGCCGGCGGTTGATCGTGAACATTCCGTTTCGCGTGGCCGCGATCATGGCCGGCGCGATGGAGGTCGGCGAAACGTTGAGCCTTGGCCTTGTGCCGCCGCAGATCACCCGTGATCAGGTGCGCAGTCTTCGGGTCGATAACGTGGTGTCCGAGGGCGCGCGCGGCTTTGCCGATCTGGGGATCAAGCCCACCGCGACCGAAGCTGTTCTGCCCGATTACCTTTGGCGGTTCCGGCCCGCCGGGCAGTATGACGCGATCAAGGAATCCGCGAAGAACCTGCGCCCGCATTGAGCGGGACAGCCTGCGCTCTGCTGGTCACGTATAGGCGATGACCAGCAGGACAATGCCCAGAACGATGCGGTAGATCACATAAGGCGTATAGCTGACGCTGCGCAAAAGCCGCATCATCAGACTGAGCGCCAGAAGGGCCGCGACACAGGACAGCGCCGCCGCGATGAGGGCATCGCTCAGAATCGCGGTATCGGCCTTCAGGAGTGATTCAAAGCCAAGAAGAGCTCCGCTGGCCGCGATTGTCGGGATCGACATCAGCATCGCCAGCTTGGCCGAGTCGCTTCGGTTGTAACCCATGAAACGCGCGCCGGTGATCGTGATGCCCGCGCGCGACGTTCCGGGTATCAGGGCGACCGCCTGCCAGACGCCCATCACCATCGCATCCTGAAGGCACCAGTCACGATCGGTCTTGTGAGTCGCACCGGCCTGATCGGCCCAGTAAAGCAGCAGGCCGAAAAGCAGCATCGCCCAGCCGATCACCTTGATCGAGCGCATCTCGGCGTCCAGTCCGGTCATGTGAAGTACCAGCCCGAAGGCGACGACCGGGACAGAGGCGACGACCAGAAGCAGCGCAAGCCGCGCGCCCTCGGTATCGGTTTTGCCGGTCATCAGCCGAGGCACGCCAAGGATGGCACTGCGGATATCGGCCCAGAAATACATCATCACAGCGACCAGCGTGCCCACATGAACCGCCACATCGATGGTCTGGCCCTGATCCTCGAGCCCGGCGAGGTTCGGCAACAGAATCAGATGAGCAGAGGACGAAACCGGCAAAAACTCGGTCAGGCCCTGGATCACGGCGACAAGAAACAGGTGGAGTAATGGCATCGGCCAATTCCCGTGGGTCAATTGACACAACCTATAAACCATTGAGATTCAGAGGAAAGCGGGCTTTTAGGTCCGGATCGGAAATAAATTTCTGATAAATTGCCGCGGCGCAGCACTCGGAGTTGAGAATTATTTGATAATAGGTAACGTGTTATGACTTTTATTTTGTCTCGGCTTGGATTAGACATGCGCGACCGAGAAAAACCGGAGTTTCTGACGTGGCCAAGCAACCGATGCTGAAATTCGTGACCGTCGAACGTGACATGCCCGAAAAGCGGGCTGCCGAGGCGCGTCGTGAGGATTTTCATGAAATCTACGCGGAATACGCCGATGCGAAGGCCAAGGAGCAAGCCAGCCGGTGCAGCCAGTGCGGCGTGCCCTATTGTCAGAGCCATTGCCCGCTGCACAACAACATCCCCGACTGGCTGCGTCTTACGGCGGAGGGGCGGTTGCAGGAGGCTTATCAGGTCAGTCAGGCGACCAATACGTTTCCCGAGATTTGTGGACGCATCTGTCCGCAGGACCGGTTGTGCGAAGGCAATTGCGTGATCGAACAATCGGGGCATGGCACTGTGACGATCGGCGCCGTGGAGAAATACATTACCGATACAGCCTGGGAAGAAGGCTGGGTCGAGCCGATTGCGCCGGCACAGGAACGTGCTGATTCCGTTGGGATAATCGGCGCTGGCCCCGGTGGTCTGGCGGCGGCGGATGTGCTGCGCAGGGCTGGGGTGCAGGTGACGGTCTATGATCGCTATGACCGCGGTGGCGGGTTGCTGACCTATGGGATCCCCGGCTTCAAGCTGGAGAAGGATGTGGTCATGCGCCGGATGGAGCAGCTGGAGCAGGGCGGGGTCGAGTTCGTGCTCAACTGCGACGTGGGCAAGGACATCCAGTTCGAGGAAATTCGTAACAAACACAACGCGGTACTGATCGCGACGGGGGTCTACAAGAGCCGTGATCTTCAGGGTCCGGGGTCAGGTGCCAAGGGCATCGTGAAGGCGCTGGATTATCTGACGGCGAGCAACCGGCTGTGCTTTGGCGACAAGGTGCCGGAGATCGAAAGCGGCGAGTTGAATGCCGAAGGCAAACGAGTTGTTGTGATCGGTGGCGGTGATACCGCTATGGATTGTGTGCGTACGGCGATCCGGCAAGGGGCCACATCGGTCAAGTGCCTGTACAGGCGGGACCGCGAAAACATGCCGGGCAGTCAGCGCGAAGTGCAGAATGCCGAGGAAGAAGGTGTGGAATTTCTGTGGCTTAGCGCGCCCAAGGGCTTTGCGGGCGATCCCGTTACAGCGGTGAAAGTGCAGCAGATGCGGCTGGGCCAACCGGATGCAACCGGACGCCAGAGCCCCGAACCGATCGAGGGTGCGGAGCATGACGAGCCTGCAGATCTCGTGATCAAGGCGCTGGGCTTTGAGCCGGAAGAGCTGCCAACCCTTTGGAATCAGGAGGAATTGGAGGTCACGCGCTGGGGCACCATCAAGGCCGATTTCACCACGGGTCAGACCTCGATGCCGGGTGTTTTCGCGGTGGGCGACATCGTGCGCGGTGCGTCGCTGGTTGTCTGGGCGATCCGCGATGGGCGCGATTCCGCAGCGGCGATTCTGGATCATCTGAACGCCGCGCAATCGGTCGCAGCCGAGTGAGAGATGCGTAGGGTTCGTACGAATCCTACGCCGGTTTCGTACCAAAGGACGGCCCGTTTCGCCGATTTGTGTACACAACGGATTTGACGGCGCGCTGGCGCATGACAGGACAGGATACAGGGCAGCAGCCCTGACCCACCGGATGAAGGAAGGGTTAACGGAAATGACGAAGCTGGATCACAACTGGAAGGCCGAAGAAGAGGCCAAGCGCAACTGGCTGGCCGAGAACGGCATGTACAGCCAGGAGGAAGAGCATTCCTCGTGCGGGGTCGGTCTGGTGGTGTCGATTGACGGCAAGCCGAGCCGCAAGGTCGTGCAGGCCGGGATCGATGCGCTCAAGGCGATCTGGCATCGCGGTGCGGTGGATGCGGATGGCAAGACCGGCGATGGCGCGGGTATCCATGTGCAGATCCCGGTGCCGTTCTTCTATGACCAGATTCGCCGCACCGGGCATGAGCCGCACGAAGACAAGCTGATGGCGGTTGGTCAGGTGTTCCTGCCGCGCACCGATTTCAACGCGCAGGAAACCTGCCGGACGATCGTGGAAACCGAAGTGCTGCGCATGGGCCATCACATCTATGGCTGGCGGCATGTGCCGGTGGATGTGAACTGCCTTGGCGAAAAGGCCAATGCGACGCGGCCCGAAATCGAGCAGATCCTGATCTCGAACGCCAAGGGCATCGAGGAAGAGGAATTCGAGCGCGAACTTTACGTGATTCGCCGCCGGATCGAGAAGGCCGCGACGGCCGAGGGTATCGGCGAGATGTATATCGCCTCGCTGTCGTGCCGGAGCATCATCTACAAGGGGATGATGTTGGCGGAACAGGTGGCGGAGTTCTATCCCGACCTGCAGGATGAGCGTTTCAAATCGGCGTTCGCGATCTATCACCAGCGCTATTCGACGAACACCTTCCCGCAATGGTGGCTGGCGCAGCCGTTCCGGATGCTGGCCCATAACGGTGAGATCAACACGCTCAAGGGCAACGTCAACTGGATGAAGAGCCATGAGATCCGCATGGCCAGCAGCGCCTTTGGCGACATGGCCGAGGATATCAAGCCGATCATTCCGGGCGGGTCTTCGGATTCGGCGGCGCTTGATTCGGTGTTCGAGGTGCTGGTGCGTGCCGGGCGCAACGCGCCGATGGCCAAGACGATGCTGGTGCCGGAAAGCTGGTCGAAGCAGGCCGAGGAGCTGCCGCAGGCGTGGCGCGACATGTATTCCTACTGCAACTCGGTGATGGAGCCGTGGGATGGCCCCGCAGCCTTGGCGATGACCGATGGGCGCTGGGTCTGTGCCGGGCTGGACCGTAACGGGCTGCGCCCGATGCGGTATGTGGTGACGGGTGATGGTCTGGTGATCGCGGGTTCGGAGACCGGGATGGTTCCGATCGACGAGGCCACGGTAAAGGAAAAGGGCGCGCTTGGGCCAGGCCAGTTGCTGGCTGTCGATATGGTTGAGGGCAAGCTCTATCACGACACGGAGATCAAGGACAAACTGGCCCATGCACAGCCGTTCGGCGAATGGGTCGGCAAGATCAAGGATCTGGATGATGTGCTGGGCAGCGTAACGGAAAAGCCGCTGTTCACCGGGGGCGAGCTGCGCAAGCGGCAATATGCGGCCGGCTATTCGGTGGAAGAGATAGAGACGATCCTTGCGCCGATGGCCGAGGACGCGAAAGAGGCCGTGGCCAGCATGGGCGACGACACGCCAAGTGCCGTGCTGTCGACCAAGTATCGCCCGCTGAGCCATTATTTCCGGCAGAACTTCAGCCAGGTGACCAACCCGCCGATCGACAGTCTGCGCGAATACCGGGTCATGAGCCTCAAGACGCGGTTCGGGAACCTGAAGAACGTGTTGGACGAATCCAGCGCGCAGACCGAGATTCTGGTTCTGGAAAGCCCGTTCATCGGCAATGCGCAATGGTCCGAGCTGATGCGCGAGTTCGATGGTGACGTGACCGAGATCGATTGCTCGTTCGAGCCGGGCAAGGGCGCGCTGCAAGCCGGGCTGGAGCGGATCCGGGCCGAGGCCGAGGACGCCGTGCGCAGCGGATCGGGGCATATCCTGCTGACCGATCAGCATCTGAACGAAAACCGAGTCGGGATGCCGATGATCCTTGCGACCAGTGCGGTGCATTCGCATCTCACGCGCAAGGGGTTGCGGACCTTCTGTTCGCTCAACGTGCGGTCGGCGGAATGTATCGACCCGCATTATTTTGCCGTGCTGATCGGGGCGGGCGCCACCGTGGTCAACGCCTATCTGGCCGAGGACACGCTGGCGGACCGGATCGAGCGGGGGCTTCTGGATGGCACGCTCACCGAGGCTGTGGCGCGGTATCGCGAGGCGATCGATCTGGGTATTCTCAAGATCATGTCGAAGATGGGGATCTCGGTGATCTCGTCCTATCGCGGGGGTCTGAACTTCGAGGCGGTGGGTCTGAGCCGGGCGATGTGCAACGAGTATTTCCCCGGGCTGACCAGCCGGATCAGCGGGATCGGTGTGAGCGGGATCCAGGCCAAGCTGGAGGCGATCCACGCCGAGGCGTTCCGCGGCGGCAAGGATGTGCTGCCGATCGGTGGCTTCTACAAGATGCGCAAATCGGGCGAGACCCATGCCTGGGGCGCGCAGACGATGCACATGATGCAGATGGCCTGCAACAAGGCGTCCTATGCGCTGTGGCAGCAGTATTCCAAGGCGATGCAGGCGAACCCGCCGATCCATCTGCGCGATCTGATGGCGATCAAGCCGTTGGGCGAGCCTGTGCCTCTGGAGCAGGTGGAAAGCGTTACTGCGATCCGCAAGCGGTTTGTCACGCCGGGGATGAGCCTTGGCGCGCTGAGCCCCGAGGCGCACAAGACGCTGAACGTGGCGATGAACCGGATCGGGGCGCGCAGCGACAGTGGCGAGGGCGGGGAAGATCCCGCGCATTTCGTGCCGGAGCCGAATGGCGACAATCCGAGCGCCAAGATCAAGCAGGTGGCGTCGGGCCGGTTCGGGGTGACGGCGGAGTACCTCAACCAGTGCGAAGAGCTGGAAATCAAGGTGGCCCAGGGCGCCAAGCCCGGTGAGGGCGGCCAGTTGCCGGGGATGAAGGTCACCGCGCTGATTGCAAGGCTGCGGCATTCGACGCCGGGGGTGACGCTGATTTCGCCGCCGCCGCATCACGACATCTATTCGATCGAGGATCTGGCGCAGCTGATCTATGACCTCAAGCAGATCAATCCGCAGGTGAAGGTCTGTGTGAAGCTGGTGGCGCAGTCGGGTGTGGGCACGATCGCGGCGGGTGTCGCCAAGGCGAAGGCCGACGTGATCCTGATCTCGGGGCATAATGGCGGCACGGGGGCCAGCCCCGCGACGTCGATCAAATATGCCGGTCTGCCGTGGGAGATGGGCATCACCGAGGCGCATCAGGTTCTGAGCATGAACAAGCTGCGCGACCGGATCACGCTGCGGACCGATGGCGGGCTGCGCACGGGCCGGGATATCGTGATGGCGGCGATGATGGGGGCCGAGGAATACGGCATCGGCACCGCCGCCCTGATCGCGATGGGCTGTATCATGGTGCGTCAGTGCCAGTCGAACACCTGCCCGGTCGGTGTCTGTACGCAGGACGAGAGCCTGCGCGCCAAGTTCACCGGCAATGCCGACAAGGTGGTGAACCTGATCACCTTCTATGCGCAGGAAGTGCGGGAATTGCTGGCGAGCATCGGCGCGAGATCGCTGGATGAGGTGATTGGCCGGGCGGATCTCTTGACGCAGGTCAGCCGGGGGTCGGCGCATCTGGATGATCTGGATCTGAACCCGATGCTGATCACCGTGGATGGCGCCAAGGACATCACCTATGACCGCAACAAGCCGCGCAACCCGGTGCCCGATACGCTGGATGCCGAGATCGTGCGGGATGCGGCGCGGTTCCTGAACGACGGCGAGAAGATGCAGCTGCATTACGCGGTGCAGAACACGCATCGGACGGTGGGCACGCGGGTGTCGAGCCATATCGTGCGGAATTTCGGGATGCGCAACAGCCTGCAGCCCGATCACCTGACCGTCAAGCTGACGGGCAGCGCGGGGCAGAGCCTTGGGGCGTTTGCCGCGCCGGGTCTGAAGCTGGAAGTGTCGGGCGATGCCAATGACTATGTGGGCAAGGGCCTGTCGGGCGGCACGATCGTGGTGCGCCCGCCGATGGCCAGCCCGCTGGTTGCGGCTGAAAACACGATCATCGGCAACACCGTGCTGTACGGGGCGACGAACGGCTATCTTTTCGCCGCCGGACGCGCCGGGGAGCGGTTCGCGGTGCGGAACTCGGGCGCGAAAGTGGTGGTCGAGGGCTGCGGCAGCAACGGCTGTGAATACATGACCGGCGGTGTCGCGGTGATCCTTGGGCCGGTCGGGGCCAATTTCGGCGCCGGCATGACCGGCGGGATGGCGTATCTCTATGATCCCGAAGGGCTGGCCAACACGCTTATCAACATGGAAACGGTCGTCACCTGCCCGGTGAGCACGGATCACTGGATGGCGGAACTGGAAGCCCTGGTGCGCCGCCATGCCGAGGAAACCGGAAGCCGCAAGGCCAAGGACATCCTGCAATATTGGGATGTGGAAAAGGCCAACTTCCTGCAGGTCTGCCCGACCGAGATGCTCAACAAGCTGGAGCATCCGCTGGGGATCGAGGACACGGCTGTTCCGGCAGAGTGATCCGGGTTTGTGAATTGTGAAAAGGCCCCCTTGATCGGGGGCCTTTTTGATTGGGTGGCTTTGTTCTGTGGCAAAGAGCGTGCGTGTCGGCGGGCCGCGGTGCGGCGATCCTAGGGGTGCTCGAGGGCACTTTATCCCGGCCAAACCCGGACACCCGATGAGCGGCGCGCCCGGCTTTGCCAAATCGCCGTGCCGGGGGGCGGCCCGGCGATGCGCGGCGCCTGCGGCGCTATTCGCGCTGGCAAAGGGGCAAACCGGGCTCCAACCGATCATCGAGCTCTGAGCCAGTAGTGATCATTTACACCGCTTAAGACAAAGGCCTCCGATTACAGGGTGCCTTTTTGTTGGGGTGGCCCGGCGATGCGCGGCGGCCTGCGGCCTTGGTGCCGCGCCGGAGCGGTGCGCGCGTGTTCAGCACTCACGACAAGGGCAGCATCAGGCCGGTTTCTGGCCCGCGTAATTGACGCGGATGTTTTCGCGCCAGCCGCCGAAGGCGTCGGGGGTCACGGCATTGCCGCCCTGCCCGCGAATGTCACGGCGACGCTCGGTGGCGTCGAACTCGGAACACAGGCAGTCTAGATCTCCGAACAATGATTTCAGCCCTTCAGCGGTATAGCGCCAGTAATCGATCGGGCAGGGGTGATAGCGCCACGAGAACAGCGTGGAATGGACCGTGACGCCGCCGGGACGCAGGAGGCGCGTGATCTCGGACGCGGCCAGCCACGGCTTGTCGATATGCTCGAACACATCGAAGCTGAAGATGAAGTCATAGCTTGCGTCGGGAATATGGGGGCATTGGGTGATGTCGCCGGCCATGACGTCGATCTTGGCGCCGGGCGCCCCTTCGAGGTCGAGCGCCTGATACTCGAATTCGGGGAAGTCGGCGTTGCGCGGATTGTGACGACCGCCGATTTCCAGCATCCGCCCCCCGGCAAGGCCGGCTTGGGTGAGGGCGGCGCGGGTCATCTCGCGGACACGGTCCCACCGGGGTGGTGCGGATTTCCAGGCAGTGCCGTCGCGGGCGATATCGGCGGCAAGCTGCGCGCCTTCGGTCTGGGCCAGAACAAGGCTTTGTTCCGCTTCGAGCCGCTGGTTCTGGAGTGCGGTTGTGATGCGGGCGTCGATCAGATCGCCAAGCGAGTCGTATGAGACGACGCATTTGGGGTCGCTGAACGCCTTGAAGGCGGCATCAAGCCTGTCTTTGAACCTCATGATACCCTTTCCGCGCGAAAACCGCGCCATGTCACCCAAGGATGAGCGGAGCGGAGGATCAAAATCCCAAGCCCGCTCATCCGCGTTTGAGCCGTTTGGCCAGATGCGAGCACAAGCACAGCATCGCCGCGCTGCGCTGCAAACCGGCATGATCGCGGTAGACCCGCCAGGTTGCCGCCATCGCCCGAAGCTTGTTGGACGACAGCGACCCGGCCCGGCGGAGATGGGTGGCCAGCGGCAGATCGAGCCCATGCGCCAGACCGGCGCGGCCGAGAAGATCGAGCCAGAGGGCGAAATCGTGCCGCATGGGCAGATCGGGCATCGGTACCTTGCCAAGATGGGCGGTGTCGTAGATCGCCGTCAGACAGCCGATGACATTGCCCCGCAGCAAGGCGTCACGGGTGACGGTGCGGGGGACGCGGACATGGTGACGCCGGAGTGCGGTCTGACGCCAGAAGCCGGTATAGGACAGGGCGGCTTCTTCGGCCTGCATGAAGGGGATCTGGCGGTGCAGCTTGTCGGGGTGCCAGGTGTCATCGGCATCGAGAAAGGCGATATAGCGCCCACGCGCGGCATCGAGCGCGAGGTTGCGCGCCCCGGCGGCGCCGATTTGCAGCGCCGTGTCGATCAGGCGCAGACGCGGATCGCCATGGGCGGCGGCCCGGGCGCAGGCGGCGGTATCGTCGCTCGAGGCGTCGTTGACGAGGATCAGCTCCCAATCGCGAAACTGCTGCGCACGCACCGAAGCGATGGCAGCGCCCACCCAGGGGGCGACGTTATGAGCTGGCATGAGGATCGAGACCGAAGGCTGGAGCATGATGAATTTCGAAAACCTTGGACACGCTAGGGCTTCCTTAAGACTTGCATGCAAAGATTGTGAAACTGTTAAGTCTCAGGGGTATATCGCTATGAAAAGACAGCCAGTTCAGGTGATCGCCGAAATCGGATGCAATCACAAAGGTGATCTGGACCTCGCCAAAGAGTTGATTCGCGTCGCCGCCGAGGAGTGCGGGGCCGATGTCGCCAAGTTTCAGAAACGCTGCAATCGTGAATTGCTGACGCGGCTGGAATATACCACGCCGCATCCGGTGCCTCAGAATGCCTATGGGCCGACCTATGGGGCGCATCGGGAGTTTCTGGAATTCGATGTCGATCAGCATCGCGAGTTGATCGAGACGTGCAAGGCGCATGGCATCGCCTATTCGACCAGCGTCTGGGATCTGACCTCGGCGCGGGAGATGGCGGCGCTTGGGCCGATGATGCTGAAAATCCCGTCGGCGACCAATCAGCATTTCGACTTGCAGGACTATCTGTGCCGGCATTTCGAGGGTGAGATCCATGTCTCGACCGGCATGTCGACGGGGCGTGAGATCGCGGATCTCGTGGCCTTTTACGAAGATCGGGGACGAGCAAAGGATCTGGTGATCTACAGCTGCACCTCGGGGTATCCGGTGGCGTTCGGGGATGTGTGCCTGTTCGAGATCCGCAACCTCATGGAACGCTATGGAACACGGGTGAAAAGCATCGGGTTTTCCGGGCATCACCTGGGGATCGGCACGGATGTCGCGGCCTTGGCCGTCGGCCGGATGATGGAGGCTGAAGGCTGGGGCCGGTTCAGCCATATCGAGCGGCATTTCACCCTTGACCGGAGCTGGAAGGGCACCGATCACGCCGCCAGCCTCGAGCCGGATGGGCTGAGGCAGTTGTGCCGGGACATTCGAGAGGTGGATCAGACACTGGCCATGAAGCCCGAAGAGATCCTGCCGGTGGAACAGGTGCAGCGCGACAAGCTGAAATGGCTGCGCGCGCGGCATGCCAAGGCTTCATGATCCGCGGGTGGGCTCATTTGTAGATCAGGCTGCGCCCGAAGCGGAACAGCAGAAGCGCGCCGAGGACCATCGGGGCCATGGCCATGCCCGCGATCAGGGGGATGGAAATGTAGCCGGGTTGGTAAATGGCATAGACCCCTTCGCGCGCGATGCCGGCGATATGCAGAAGCGGGTTGAACCACAGCATGTCCTGAAGACCGCGGGGGAGGTCCTCGTAAAGGAAAAACACGCCGGAGATCAGGATCAGGGGGCGGGTCAGCACGGTCCAGAGGGTTTTCCAGACCGGAAAGGCCATCATCGCATAGCAATTGAACATCCCGAACCCGAAGCCGAGAAACGCGGCCAGCGCGAAGGCCGTCACGATGGGAGCAGGATCGATGGTTTCGCGGATGTCCTCGGCGAGAAAGATGCCGGTGAAGATCAAGGCGGAGACCACAGCTTGGGTGAGCACAACAAGCAGGGCACGGGCCAGAACCGCATCCATCACGGTGACGCGGGGATGTTCCATCAGGGCGCGGTTGAAGCTGATGGCGGCGCCGACATTGACGGACATGTCCTGAAACATGCGCAGCGGCAGAAGGGCGGAGGCGTAGAACAAAAGGAACGACGTGCCGAGCGAGGGCGCCCGCAGCAGCAGCGAAAACCCGATCGCGAGGATCAGGATGAGCCCGACAGGTTGCAGAATGGCCCAGACATACCCACCGGGAGAGCGGCCATAGGTGGTCGACATCTCGCGCAGCACGAGGGCGAGGATCACGCGGGCCATGCGAAACCGGCGGGCGGGCTGCTGCGGTGTGCGAAGATTGGGCCGGCTGATCGACACTGGTATTCCTGCGAGAATCGTGAAACTCTAAACTCGTTAAAGTTGTGTCGATTGGATCATACCTGTGACCGATGAACAATCGAAAGGTGAAGAGACCCGCAAAGACCCGCAAAAGCCGCCGGTCTCGGGTAGGGCCATGCGGCGCGTGAGGCCACGCAAACGGCATCTTTTCCTTATGATCTCGGCGCAGCTGTTGATCCTGCTGCCGGCGCTGGTGGCGGGCTGGTATCTGTGGGAGCGTGCGGCGGATCAATATGCCTCCTACACGGGTTTCACGATCCGGCGGGAAGAGGCGCCGACGCCGACGGATGTTCTGGGCAGTCTAGGCAGCCTGTCTGCGGGCAGTTCGTCGGACAGCGATGTGCTGTTCGAATATATCCATTCGCAGGACATGATCGGCCGGGTCGGTGCAGAGCATGACCTGCGCGCGATGTTCAGCCGCCATCACGAGCGGGACCCGGTTTTTGCGCTGCGCCCCGATGGTACGAGGGAGGATTTGCGCGATTACTGGCGGCGGATGGTGCAGGTGTCCTATACCTCGGGATCGGGTCTGATCGAGGTGCGGGTGAATGCCTTTGCGCCGCAGGATGCACAAGACATCACGCAGGCGATCTTTGACCAGAGTTTGCGGCGCATCAACGATATGACCGCGATCGCAAGGGCGGATTCGATCCGCTTTGCAAGCACCGAGCTGGCATCGGCGGAAGCGCAATTGCAGGCCGCAAGACAGGCGCTGACGGTGTTTCGCTCGGCCAATCAGGTCATCAGCCCGGAGGCGGATATTCAGGTGCAGATGGGTCTGATCAACACGCTGCAGCAACAATTGGGTGAAGAGTTGATCAAGCTGGACCTGTTGAGTGAACAGGCCAATGAAAGCGACCCGCGCGCGGTGCAATCCAAGCTGAGGATCGAGGCCATTCGCAAACGCATTTCCGAAGAGCGGCGCAAGCTGGGCGGTGGCGCGGACATGCAAGGAGACGGCGAGGATTACGCGTCGATCGTGACCGAGTTCGAAAAGCTGACGGTGGACCGGGAATTTGCCGAGAAGAAATACACCACGGCGCTGTCGAATTTCGACACGGCCCAGGCCGAGGCGCGGCGGCAAACCCGGTATCTGGCCGCGTTCGAGCAGCCCACCTTGCCGGAAAGCGCGGAATATCCAAGGCGATGGTTGATCCTTGGGCTGACGGTGCTGTTTCTGAGCGTGGGATGGAGCATTCTGGTGCTGATCTATTATTCTCTGCGGGATCGCAGGTGAGCCGGTGGCGCGATGATCGAGCTGCGCAACCTGACCAAGAGCTTTCCGACATCGAGGGGCCGCAAATACGTGGCGCGAGGGATCAACGCGCTGTTTCCCGCCGGGCAGGCGGTGGCGTTGATGGGGCGCAACGGGGCGGGAAAATCGACCCTGTTACGGATGATTTCCGGCAATATGCGCCATGATGAGGGGCGGATCGTCAGACGGGGCAGTGTCTCGTTTCCAGTGGGGTTCACCGGCACGTTCCACCGGGATCTGACCGGCGCGCAGAATTGCCGGTTCATCGCGCGTGTCTATGGCGTGGATACCGACGAGTTGATCGCTTTCGTCGCGGAGTTTTCGGGGTTGGGCGGGCATTTCCGAATGCCGGTGCGCAGTTATTCGTCGGGGATGCGGTCACGGCTGGCTTTTGGCATTTCGATGGGCATTCATTTCGACACCTATCTGGTGGACGAGGTGACATCGGTGGGCGACCGGGCGTTTCGCGCCAGAAGCGCCGAGGTGTTCAAGGCCCGGTTGCAGCAAAGCAGCGCGATCGTGGTGACCCATTCGCTGGCTGAAGTGCGCAACCTGTGCACCGCGGGTGCGATCCTCGAGGATGGCAAGCTGACCTTTTACGACACGGTTGAAGAGGCGATTGCCCAGCATGTGAAGAACATGGAACAGCCCATGTGACGCAGGTCCGATCCGCGAAAAGTTGACGAAAATCGCAAGCGAACGCCACGGTTTTGCCGCGAGCGTTTCAGGCCGGTGACCCGGCCCTTTGACAGGATTCCATCGTTGGTGGTGGGAGACCTGCAATGGAGTTTACGCAACAGACGCATGATCCGGGTGCTGATGGTCTGCATTCGGGCATCATGCCGAACCTGGTGTTTTCGCCGCTTGGGGCGGATCTCGGGATTTCGGTTCTGGGGGGCATGGGGCTGTCCCAAGGCATCTGGCGGCTGACCGAGACGGGGCAGCTTTCTTTCGTGGCGGCGGAGATGCGCGCCGAGGCCTATGTCGCGTCGGTGATCGGCGGCCGGCAATTCCGGCTGTTGACCGAGGAGCTGGACCGGTTGCAGGAGTTTGGCGACAAGATAAGTCTCTATTCAGGCCAAAGCGGGCATTACGGGGATCTGGTGCATCTGGTGGCGACGCCTGTGCATGGCACGGATTATATGGTCGCCGCCGTGCCGGATGGCAGCGGGCTGTCGGTTTTGCGGCGAGAGCCTTCGGGGGGGCTCATGCAGGTGTCGCAGCTGGCGGACAGCGATGAGGCGTACCTTGCGGGGCCGATTGCCTTGGCTGCGGTGCAGACCGTGTCGGGGCGCACTATGGTTTTTGCCGCCTCGCAACAGGAGTCCGGGATCAGCGCCTTTGAGGTCACGGCTGCGGGCGGACTGACCCGGCGCGCATCGCTGGGGATCGAGGAGGAGGGCGTTTCTTTCCGGCCCAATCTGCTGGAGACGGTCACATTGGAGGGGCGGGATTTCTTGCTGGCGGGCAGTTTCGAGGCGGGTGCGATCAGCGTGCTGGAGGTCACGGGAAGTGGTGCGTTGACCCTTCTGGACAACACGCTGGACGATCGCCAGACCCGATTCGGCGGGATCAGCGTGTTGCAGACACTGAGTCATGAGGGGCAGGTTTATGTGCTGGCCGGGGGGGCCGATGACGGGTTGAGCCTTCTGCAGCTCTTGCCCAATGGGCAGATGGTGCATCTTGATACGGTGTCGGACACCCGGGCGCTGGGGCTGAACAATCCAAATGCGGTGGCGCTGACGGTGTTCGGGGGTGCGCTGCATGTGGTGGCGACCTCGGAGCGGGAGGCGGGGCTGAGCTTGCTTTCCGCACCGCTGCTGCCTGGTCGGGAGGTGGTCATCGGGACCGAGGGCGCCGATGTGCTGGGCATCGGAGCTGATGGTGGGCTGATCTGGGATGGGGGCGGGGCCGATACGCTGATTGGCGGAGCGGGTGCCGATCTGTTCGTGCTGGTGCAGGATGGCGCGCCGGACGAGATCCGGGGGTTTGCGCCGGGACAGGACCGGGTGGATCTGTCGGATTGGGAGGGGTTGTATTCAACGCTGCAGATCGGGCTCGAGACGCTGAGCGATGGCGCGCGGATCACTTATGGCGCCGATGTGCTGACCCTGCGCACCGCAAGCGGAGCGGAGATCGGCTGGCGCGAGATCCTCGAGACGGACATGCTGGGCATCGTCCGGATCGCGCCGCCCGAATTTTTGACGACGCAGACGGACGCGCCTGATGTCCTGCTGGGGGGAGAAGGCAATGACACCATCAATGGCGCGGGTGGTGGCGATGTGATCACCGGCATGGGCGGCAATGACCGGCTTCTGGGCGAGGCCGGGGCGGATATCCTGCGGGGTGGGCCGGGACGCGACACGTTGATCGGTGGCACCGGGGCCGACAGCCTTTATGGCGGCGACGGCAATGACAGTCTTGAGGGGCTGAGTTCGGTCGATCTGCTGTTCGGGGAGGCGGGCCATGACACGCTGGCCGGGGGGATCGGGGCGGATACGCTTTATGGCGGGTCGGGACATGATCGGTTGTTGGGCAATACCGGGGTCGATCTGATTTATGGCGGTGACGGGAATGACTGGATCAGTCCGGGTAACGGCGTGGATGTGGTGTACGGAGATGGGGGCAACGACACGGTGATCGGTCGCACCGGTTGGGACACGCTGTTCGGGGGGGATGGCGATGACAGTCTGCTGGGCAGCGAAGGGCAGGACGATCTGCACGGCGAGGCAGGGGATGACACGTTGTCGGGAGGGTTCGGATTTGATTTCCTTTATGGAGGTGACGGGCAGGACGCGCTTTTCGGAAATCTTGGATCGGATCTGCTTGAGGGCGGATCGGGCAATGACAGTCTCTTTGGGGCGACGGGGAACGACACGCTTCGCGGTGGGCCGGGCCATGATGTGATCCAGGGGTCACAAGGGCTGGATGTGATCGAGGGAGGACCCGGAAACGACACGATGCGGGGCGGGAGCCTTGCGGATGAATTCATCTTTCGGCGGGGGGATGACCGGGACGCCATTCTGGACTTCGAGGCGGCGCATGACATCCTGATGCTGGATGCGGCGCTGGTGGATGGCCCGGCCAATGCGCAGACCGTGCTGGATCGTCATGCCAGCTTTGGCGATGGCACGGTGACGCTGGACTTCGGGAGTGGCGATATCATCGAGGTGACGCTCTATCTGGGTCTGGGCGATCTTGCGGACAACATCCAGTTCCTGTGACCCGGTGCTGTGCCGGAGCATGGCCGAAGATTGACCGAATCTGTGCCACCTGCGAAAAAAGACCATTCAGGGTTGAACATGCCAGTGATGATCGGGTTATGAGTGCGCAATCGTTTGCCGGATGACAGGAACGAGTTGACGGTTGCCATCGCGACGATGGGATCGAGGCTGCGCGGGATCGCGTTGCCGGACCCTGTGGAGCGACTGCGGTATCTCATCGTGGTTCAGCCACCGGACGGGCACATGCTTTCGGGGCAGCTTTGCGGGCGCGGCGATCTGCACGTTCTGGAGGTCGAGGGACTGGGACTGTCGCAAAGCCGCAATATCGCGTTGGAGACGGCCGAAACCGATCTGGTGGTTTTTGCCGATGATGACATGGTGTTGCGGACCGAGGGGCTTTTGGCGCTGGCGACGCATCTGCAATCGCGGCCCGATCTGAGTTTTGTCGCGGGTTGGCGCGAGGACCGTTTGCCGAAACATGGGCGCAGAGCGGGGCGGCACATGCTTGGCTTGCGCAACAGCGGGCGGATCTGTGCGCCGGAATTGATCGTGCGGCGCAACCGGGTTCTGGGATGCGGTGTGCGGTTCGACGAGGCCTTTGGAAAGGGCGCGCGGTACGGACTGGGCGAGGAGTATGTCTTTGTCGCCGACATGCTGCGCGCCGGAATGCGGGGTGAGGCGTTGCCGGTGATCGCCGGCGCGCATCGTGGCCCAAGCAGCGGCGATCTGTGGGACAGTCCGGCGCTCTACGATGCAAGACTTGCGGTTCAGCGCCGGGTTTTCGGGCGCTGGGCATGGCTGGTACATCCGCTTTACGCGATGCGGCATGCGCGCCGGTTCGGACGCATCGGGCTGATGCTGCGCTTTGCGCTGGGCAGGAGGCTGGGTGCTGATGCGGGGCAGGCGCCGTGATCCGGAGATTGGCCCATCGGCTGCTGCATGGCCCGGCACAGGGCTATCACGAGGCGCATGTGATCTGTCTGCCGGGGCCGGGGATTGCCTATGTCCGGGTGCCGAAGGCGGCGAATTCGTCGATCAAGTCGGCTTTGGCGATGAGGTTCGGCATTCGCGCGAGAAGCGATCGAACCGTGGCGCAGGATGGGTTCTGGGACGACACCGAAGAGGGGTTGGCCAAGCGGATGACGCCCGAGCGTTTCGTGAGCGAGGGTCATGCGGCCAAATGCTGGACCTTCAGCTTTGTCAGACATCCGGTGGCGCGGCTGCATTCGTGCTGGAACAACAAGGTGATCGAGAATGAGGCCCTGTCGCCGGGATTCCTGGCAATGGGGGTCAGGCCGGGAATGCCCTTTGCCGCCTTTGTGCAGGCGGTGGCCGAGACGCCGGATGACCGGGCGGACATCCATGTGCATTCGCAAAGCGGGATCCTCGAGCATCAGGGACGACTTGTGCCGGATTTCGTGGGGCGCGTGGAAAGCATCGACGCGGATTGGGCCCATGTGGCCGCCCGGATCGAAGCGCGCAGCGGCGTGGCCATGGGCAAGCTGGGCGCAAGGAACAGGCGGATCGTTGCAGGGGAACATCAGGCTCTGACCTTGCCCGATAAGCTGCTGGCGCTGATCTTCGAGAGATACAAACGGGATTTCGACCTCTTCTATCCTGACCAGTCAGGTTGACCCTTTTCGGCATGGCGTAACGGTTTGTTAACCTTCGTTCATGATGAATGAAGCTGACAGGTCCTGTGGGCCTGTGACCGGCAAGCGTGTCGAGAGGAACCCGAGTGTGACAGGGGCTTTTTTGCAGATCGCGATCGTTCCGGCGCGCGGCGGCAGCAAGCGTATTCCGCGCAAGAACATCAAGCCCTTCGGCGGGTGCCCGATGATCCACTGGCCGATTGCCGCGGCGCTGGAGGTGGGGCTGTTCGACGAGGTGATCGTCTCGACCGATGATGACGAGATTGCCTCTGTCGCTGAAAATGCCGGTGCGCTGGTGCCGTTTCGCCGGCCAGCCTATCTGTCCGGTGATCTGACACCGACGCGCGGCGTCATCACCCATGCGATTGCCGATGCCGAGGCGCGGCATGACAGGCCGGTGACCATGGCCTGCTGCATCTATGCCACCGCCGCGATGCTGCGCGCCGAGGATCTGAGGCGCGGTTTCGAGATGCTGGCGGATCGGCCCGCACTGGATTTCGTGTTTGCCGCTGTGGGGTATGCGCATCCGGTGCAACGGGCCTTGCAGCTCAGGGACACCGGCGGTGTGCGGATGATCTTGCCCGAGCATGCGCGGTCCCGGACACAGGATCTGCCGGAGGCGTTTCACGATGCCGGGATGTTTTATTGGGGTCGGCGCGATGCGTTCATGGAGGATGCACCGATGTTTTCGCCCCGGTCGCTGCCCTGCATGATCCCGCGCGACAGGGCGCAGGATATCGATACGCCCGAAGATTGGGCCTTTGCAGAGACGCTTTTCGACCGTCTGCACCCCGCCGGGACCATGCCATGAGCCGGTGGGTCGTCTTTCGTTGCCAGAGCGGCAAGGGCGTGGGGCTGGGCCATGTGACGCGCTGCTGCGAGATGGCGCGACATTTGCGGGATCAGGGCATCGGCTCGGCGATGATCGGACCGGCAGAGGGGCTGCGGCTGGCAGAGGATGGCGATCTGTTCCAACACTGGCAGGCGGTCGAGGACCGGCAGGGATCGGCGCGCGATGCGGCAAGGGTGGTGGCGCTGTGCGACCGGCTTGGCACGCGCCATGCGGTGATTGACGATTATCGGGCCGATCCCGCGTTTCAGGAGGTGCTGAAGGCAGGTGGTCTAAGGTGGCTGCAACAGTTCGACGCGAGCTGCGACTGGCGGTTTTGCTGTGATGTGCTGGTCAATGCCGGCCCGCTCGAGCGGCGGGACGCGTATCTGCCGAGGTTGGAGAGGCCCGAGCGGGTGCAGACCCTGTTCGGCCCGGCCCATGCGGTGCTGCGGCGCGGGTTTCGTCAGGTGGTAAGGCGCCGCGACGGGCGGGCCGTGCGCCGGGTGCTGGTGGCGTTTGGCGGCGGCGATGACCGGGGTGCGATCGCGCTGGTGCTCAAGGCGGTGGCGGGGCGGCTGGGACGGGAGGTGACGCTTGTCCTCGTCTCGGGTGCGGGCAATCCGGGGCTTGCCGCCGTGGAGCGGGCGGCGGCCGAGATGGGATCCGGGCAGGTGGAGCTGCATGTGGGTCCTGAGGATATGCCGGGGCTGATGGCGGGCTGTGATCTGGCGGTGATCGCCGGCGGCACGATGAGTTATGAGGCGGCGATCTGTGGGCTGCCGATGGTGACGCTGGCGCTTGCCGCCAATCAGGAGCGGCCCTGCCTTGGGTGGCAGGCGCTGACCGGTGCGCCTTATCTGGGGCGGGTTGCGGATGTTGGGTCTGAAACGCTTTTTGAGGCGGTTTCGTCTCTGATCCGGGCTGACAGGCAGCGCGAGGCGATGGCGGTGAAAGGCCGGCAAGCGGTGGATGGGCGCGGGGTGGAGCGGCTGATTTCGGCGCTGCTGGAGAGGGCGGTGGCATGAGCCGGTCGATCCTTGTTCTGGGGACGAATGCGGGGCAGGCCGATCTCATCCGCCATCTGCGCGCGCGGCACTGGCGCGTGATCGGCTGTTCGCCGGTGCCCGATGAGGTGGGCCAGCGCTTTTGCGATGTGGTGGAGGCGGTGGATATCGCCGATCTGGAGGCGCTGGAAGCCGTGGCGCGGCGGCACGCGGTGGATCTGATCCTGTCGGTGGCATCGGATGTGGCGATGCGGTCGGTCGTGGCCTTGTCCGAGAGGCTGGGCTTGCCGCATTTCCACGACAGCGCCTTTGTCGCCTTGCTCGATGACAAGGCGGCGCTGCGCGCGTTTCTGGCCGAGCACGAGCTTGGTGCTGTGCCGTTCCGGCGCGTGTGCAGGCTTGAGGAGGCCGAGGGCTGGAGGCAGTATCCCTGTGTCGTGAAGCCGGTGGATGCGCAGGGCCAGAGAGGCGTCGAGCGGGTCGATGAGTCAGGCGCCTTGGCGGCGGCGCTGGTCCGCGCGATGGCGGTGTCGCGCAGTGGATGTGCGATCATCGAGGCGTTTCTGGACGGTGTGGAACTGTCGTGCAACCTGCTGATTGCGGGTGGTGAGGTCCGGTTGCAGGTGTTGTCCGAGCGGCTGGTGCATCAAGCGCCCGCGATGGGGGTGCCGCGCGGCCATCTGGTGCCGCCGGTTGCCGTGTCTAAGGCGGATCAGGAAGCGGCCCATGATCTGGTGGGGCGTATCCTGAGGGTCATGGGCCATCCGGACGGGGCGCTTTATGTCCAGATGATCATGACACGCGACGGGCCGCGCATCGTTGAGATCGCCCCGAGGCTCGACGGCTGCCATATGTGGCGGCTGATCGCGCTGGCACTGGGCGTGGACCTGTTGGACATGATGGTGACATGCCTGATCGGCGAGGCGCCCGTGTCGGGTGTGCCGAACGAGATAGGGGAAGAAACAGAAGCAGGCCGGCAGACCCGTCCCGTCATGGAGTTGATGTTCCAGCGGGCGCCGCCGGGCACGATCTTTGACAGCGGTAATTTTCCACCTCCCGACGATGCCATGTATCACGAGTTTCGCTATGGTGACGGCGAGCGAATCCGTGCGGTGAACGGATCGCTCGACGTTGTCGGGTATTATGTGAGGCCGTGGTCATGAGTGTGGATGGGTGTGTTGCGGGCGGCAAGGTTGCCGTTACCGGAGCGTCGGGGTTTATCGGGCGCTATCTTTGCGAGGATCTGGAGGCAGCGGGATACAGGCCGCTGCGTCTGGGTCGGGGGGCGCCACAAGCGGCTGTGGAACGGCAGACGGATTATTCGCGCGACAGTCTGGCAAGGGCGCTTGAAGGGGCCGAGGCCGTGGTGCATCTGGCGGGACGCCGGATGACACGGCAAGACGATCCCGATGATATCACGCCCTTTCAGAAGCCGAATGTGGCGGTGATCGGCGATCTGGTCGCCGCGGCCCGGCAGGCGGGTGTGCGGCGGATCGTGCTGGCGTCGACCATCGCGGTCTATGGCCGTGACCAGCCGCTGCCCTGTCATGAAGGCATGGGCGTGCAGCCGATCAACGCCTATGCCACGTCCAAGCTGATGGCCGAAGCGCATCTGGGCATGCTGACCCGCGCCGGGGGTCCGTCTTCCGTGGCGCTGAGGTTGGCGTCGGTTTACGGGCATGGCGAAAAGGACACGCCCGTGATGATGCGCTTTGTGGATCAGGCAATTGCGGGCGAGACGATCATGGTGACGGGCCATCCCGACACCGCGATCGACCAGATCTATGTGCGCGACGCCACCGCCGCGATCATCGCGGCGCTGCGCCATCCGGAGGTGACGGGTATCTGCAATATCGGGGGTGGCGCGGCCTTGCCGGTTCGGCGGATCGCAGAGACGGTGAATGTCATCCACGGCAACATGGGCAATCTGATCGACAAGACCGACAGCAAAGGGCGCGCAGATTGCTGCATCATGGCGCTGGACCGTGCGGCGCGCGATCTGGGCTGGCGACCGGCCTATGATCTGGAGGCCGGTTTGCAGGATATGCGCAAGGTGATGCTGGCCTGCGGCGCCATCATCGAAGAGGACATGGCATGCCGACGCTGAGACAGTATCTGGCCGGAACCCACGGTGTCGCCGATACGGGCGCACCGTTCGTGGTTGCCGAGATGTCGGGCAATCACAATCAGTCGCTTGACCGTGCGCTGGAGATCGTCGATGCGGCGGCGGCGAGCGGGGCGGATGCCCTGAAGATACAGAGCTTCACACCCGACAGCATGACACTGGATCTGCAAGAGGGCGAGTTCACCATCACCGACCCCAAATCGCTGTGGCACGGGCGGCGCCTTTACGATCTTTATGCCGAGGCGATGACCCCCGAGGCATGGCATGGGCCGATCTTCGAGAGGGCCAGAGCGCGGGGTATCCTAGCGTTTTCGACCCCGTTTTCCGAGGAGGCGGTCGAGATTCTGGAAAGGCTTGATGCGCCGGTCTACAAGATTGCCTCCTTCGAGCTTGTGGACCTGCCGCTGATCCGCTGCGTGGCGGAAACGGGCAAGCCGATGATCCTGTCCACCGGCATGGCCAGCGTGTCGGAGATCGGTGAGGCGGTGGAGGTGGCGCTGGAAGCGGGGTGCCCCAATCTGACCTTGCTGAAATGCACCTCGAGCTATCCTGCCAGCCCGGAGGCCAGCAATCTGGTGACGATGCCGGTGATCGGACAGAGCTTTGGGGTGAATTACGGCTTGTCCGATCATACCCTTGGTATTGGCGTTGCGGTGGCGGCCACGGCATTGGGTGCCAGCGTGATCGAAAAGCATTTCACCCTGGATCGGGCCGAGGGCGGCGTGGACAGTGCCTTTTCGCTGGAGCCGGACGGCTTCCGCGCATTGGTGGAGGAAACCACCCGCGCAGCACAGGCCATGGGCCGGGTCTGCTTCGGCGGGACCGAGGCCGAACAGCCGGGCCGGCGCAAGCGGCGCTCGCTTTATATCGGTGAGGACATGAAGGCGGGCGATGTGCTGTCGCCCCGGACCTTGCGGCGCATCAGGCCCGGTCTGGGGCTTGCGCCGCGCCATTACGAGGCGCTGCTGGGGCGCAAGGTGGGCCGCGATGTCACGCGCGGGACGCCTGTGACATGGGACTTGCTTGACAGTCAGTGACCCGCGATCGGGCGAGGCGAGCTCGTCCATATCTGGAAATGTGATGAGTGATCCGCAAAACCACGTGAAGCCGCTCAGGGACCGTCGTCTTGTCCGAAAACTGTTGTTGTCCGCGCCATTGCAGCTGGGCCAGCGATGTCTGAACGCCGGGCATCATGGTGTGGCGGCGTGTATGCTGGGCGTTGTGGCGCGGCTTTATCCGGATGACTTGCGGGTGATGCATCTGCGCGCCATTGCCGCGCAACATCGGGGGCGCGAGCAGATGGCGGCGCAGTTGCGGGCGACACGCTTGCGGCGACTGGTGGTGCCGTTGATCGAGAGGCGGGATTACACCGGTCTTCTGATCGTGATGGCCGAGATGGAGCGCACGCATCTGACGATCCAGTTCAAGGCCGGGCAGATGATCGCACGGCAGCTTGTGACGGAAGAGGGTCGAAAAACGCTTCTTGAAAGCGCGCGACAGGCCCGGAAACGGTTCAGGGAGAGCGCCTATCTCAGCCATCTGATTTCGCTCTGCGAGGCGATGCAGGGGGACTATCGTCAGGCGGCTGAGCGTCTTTTGCAAGAGATCGACACGCCAAATGCTGCCGCGCCTGCGTTGATGGAAAAGCGGCGCCGGATATTGGAGCAGTCCTGGCGTGTCGTCGACCTGATTGCGCGGGAGTCGATGGATTGGAGCGAGGATCCCACCCATGGATGCCCGCCGGATCGCGAGGCAGCGCCGCCACTTGCGGGAGACTTCAAGGAAAAAGCGCTACAGGAGCGGCGGCGCGACGCGTATCTGGGGCTGTGCGATGCGGAATTTCGGGCAGCGGGCGAGCCGGGCAAGAAGCTGCGCGCGATCAGGGACATGCTGCGCGTGGGGATACGACACAGTCCCGACTACACCGAAACCTATGCGCTGGCGACACAACGTCTGATCGGTATCGCGGATGATCTGGAGTGCCTGTTTGCCCTCGAGGCGGTGTTGTCGCCGAAGGATGCCGTGAGAACGGTGGATGATCTGTGCCTTTATCTGTGGATTGCGCGACGACTGAGCCTGTGGACTGTGGCAGCGCGGATCGTCACGCATCTGGAGGCGTTGTCGATGAGGGGCGAGGTGGTCAAGGCGCTATGGCCCGCGCCAGGGGTGATTGCCGGGGACAGCGCCTGTCTGGATATGGCGGAGCGGATCATGGCGCGTGTCGAATGCCAGCCGCCCAAGACCAATCGCGACGCGCGGGATTACTTCAGCTGGGCGGCCGAGGCGAACCGGTATGACAAGGCGGATGCGTTTTACGCAAAGCTGCCCAAAGCCCTGCATCGGCGGCATGGTCTTTTGTATTACGTGAATATCCTGCAGCGTCAGGGTCGATTCAGCGAGGCGCTGAAGATCCTGACCGAGGTGCATGGGCAGTCGCTGGCCAATCCCAGCCTGTTGAACCCGGTCACCAATCACAGCCTGATCAAGCGCACGGGCGAGTTGCGGTTCCTGATCGAGACGGAGCGGCTCTATTCCAGCGTGAAACAGCCGCAAAACCCCAAGGCGGTGGTGCTGATCGCACCGCGCAACATCGACCAATTGCGCCGCTATCCGCTGATGGTTCTGATGGAACTCAAGCGGCGGGGATGGGCTGTGGTGCCTTTGGTCGAAGGGTTGCTGCCGCGCGAGATGACGGGCGATCCGGCCATCGACGTGATGAATGGCGCGATCAGCGCGACCTGCAAGCTGTCGGAGGCGGCGGAACGGGCGATGCCGGAGCTTACGGATTTCGTGGCCGATCCGTCCACCGGCACCCTGAGATGGGGCGAGATGGACCTGTCGCATGCCGTTTGGGAGGATGCGGCGATCAACCGGCGGCGATACAGCATCAACTGGGCTTGCCCGGAATTGCAGCATTATGTCGGTCGGCTGATGAGCTGGAGCGCAGCGATCGGCCGGGTTCTGGAGCATGCCAGGGGTCAGCATGATCTCACGGGGGGCAAGACGGCCTGCATGTCGCTGTTCAACAGCCGGATGCCGGATGCGCTGTTTCGGTTCTATTGCGCCGCGCGCGGCGATCCGGAGACGTTCTTTTTCCTTCATGCCGCGAATGGCTATCAGAATTACTTCAGCAATTTCTCGACCAACATCTCGCATCGCTTTGCATTGCGGAACATGACGAAACTGCCCAGGCTGCGGTCGGCCAGTTTTCCGATCCCCGAGTATTTCGAGGCCTATTACGCCGAGAACACGGCGCGCATTCCGCAGATCATGGAGACGTTCGCGGGGATCACGAAGGTCACACGTTCGACCGTTGGCCTCAAGACCCGGGCGCCCGAGGCGGCAGAGGCGGATTCACGGATCGCGGCTTGGCGCGCAAGGGGCGGCAAACTGGCCTGCGCCTTTGGCAAGGTGGTGTGCGACAGCGGCGTTCCGCATGATGGCGGGCCAGCCCATCGCAGCATGAAAGATTGGATCAACCATTCGGTTCGCGCGGTCGAGGGGTCTGATACGCTGCTGCTGATAAAGCCGCATCCGCATGAGTTGAACAACGAGATTGCGACCTTTCCGACGGAGTGTTTCCGAGATCTGATCGATGCGCCCATGTCCGAGAACGTCCTGTTTCTGGGGCATCGTTGGTTCGACATGCACGACATGCGAGAGCGGATGGATCTGGGGCTGGTTTATAATGGAACGACGACAATCGAACTGGGACTGATGGGAATTCCCGCGGTGTTGTGCGGGGATTTCGCGCCCGTCGATTATCCCATCGGGCATGTGGTGCCCAAGGACCGCGCCGATTACGAGGCGTATCTGCGGTTCGAGAAACCGGCGGTGGTGGCATTGGATATCCGCGAGCGTGCGGCTGTCTGGCTCGATTACATGGCCAATGAGGATTTCACGCAGAGCTATCGCTTCCACGCGCGCCCGGTGACCAACAAGGTGCTGTACCCGCCCTATTGGTTTGCCGAAGATCTGGAGCGCGCGGCGAAAGCGCCGATCCCGGAGATCGAGGAGCTTGTGGGGCGCGCCCTTGGGGAGCGTCTGGAACCCGGCGGGGACGCGGCGCTGAGGTACAGGCGGACGCGGGAAGAGGCGGCGGGGCAGATCACCCCGCGCTTGCGCACAGAGCAGGTGAGCCGACGCATGGCGCTGGACAGCGTGAGATTGCAGGTACCCCTGTCGGAAAGCAAAGCGTCATGACCGCCGATCTGCTGCCCATGCTGCGGGCGTTTTCCAGGGCTGTGAGAAAAACGGGATCGGTTCCGCTTGCGCCGTAGGGTTTCGATGTCGACAAGGGCGCGCCGTTGCTCCGGCCCTCAGGCTGTGGGCCGGAGCCGCAAGGCGGCAGGTCAGAACGTGTTCAGGAACGTATAGGCATAGAAGCGTTCGGGGCCGTGGCGGTTTTCCAGAAGGATTGCACCATCCGTGACGGCAATCGAACTGCGCCCGTTGGTGCCGGTCGTGCCGGTCAGGGCTGTGGTGCCGTGATCCTCGAGGCTCGCGCCCTTGGCCAGCGTCAGCAGAGACAGCGACGGGCCTGTATCATACGAAAACAGGCCCGCATGGGGTGTCTGGGGATACGCGGTGTCCACCATCGAGACCGCGATCAGCCCGCCCGCGCCCGGTGTCGGGATGCTCACCACGCTGTCGATCGTGATGCTGACCTTGCCGCTCATCAGGCAGGGGATGAGGGCCACGCCATCCGCGCTGCGCACCTGCATCGCGTCATGGAAGGTGGCGCCATCGGGGCTGACCTTTATGCGGAAATCATCGTCGCCGGTCAGGCCCATTTCGGCGCGACCCGACCAGTTGGACTGAAACAGGAGGCTGGCGGTATCGCCGGTGCCGGCCTTGTTGACCTTGAGCTGATGACCGCCGCCCGCATGGCTGAGCAGCGAGGCGCCCGAGGCGACCGACAGGCGGTTCGTGCTGTCCCATGACGTGCCTATCCCGACACCGTCCAGATTTTGTAGCGGCGGCACGACAGAAAGCCATGTTCCGCCTGAATAGACCCGCAACTCGCCCTCGGTCACGCCCCATGCGCGCCAGCCCTGCTGGGGAGGTATGAAGCTCCAGCCGGTCTCTGTGTAAAGGCCCAGTTGCCCGTCGTGGCCAGCCCATGCGTCACTTGCACCGGTCCCGATCGCATGAATTTCGCCCAGGCCGGGCGAGGCGGGGGGCTGGAGAGTGTCGAAGGCCTGAACGCTGAGTTGGACCAGAGCGTCAAGCCGCTCCAGCGCTTCGTTATGGGTGACGTGTTTCTGGGCCTGCGAGGGCATGAGGAAGGGAAGGGAAAGGCGCGGTGAAATGTCGGACATGCTGGTCTCTCGGATCCGGTTGCTGCTGCGTCAGACCCTGAGTCCAATTCCCTGACAAATGGTGAGCGCACCGTGCGCAGGTGTTGCGCGGCGTGATTTCAGATCAGGCCCAGTGATGTCAGGCCGGATCCAAGGCTCTCGATCACGGCGGATTGATCGGCATCGGACATTTGCGGGTGCAGCGGCAGCGACAAGGCGCCTTCGTAATAGCCCTCGGCCACGGGAAATTGGCCGGGCATGAAGCCGAGCGCGCGGTAATAGGGCTGTGTATGGATCGGGATGTAATGCACGTTCACGCCGATTCCGTTGTTGCGCAGATGGTCGAAAAGGTGCCGTCGCAGGCGGGCGCGGTCCGGCAGGGACGGGTCAAGCTGAACCGGGTAAAGATGCAGCGCCGAGCGATCCGCAACAGGGCGCTGTTGGCGGCGCAGCGGCAGATCGGCCAGCGCCCAGTCATAGCGCCGGGCAAGACCGTGGCGCAGAGCGATGAACGGTTCGAGCCGCGTCATCTGACTGGTGCCAAGGGCGGCTTGCATGTCGGTCATGCGGTAATTCAGGCCAAGATCGAGCTGTTGGTAATACCATGGTTCATCGGCGTCACGGGTCATCAGGGCGGGGTTGCGGGTGATCCCGTGGCTGCGCAGCCTGTCCAGTTTCGCGGCAAGCCGGTCGTTGCGGGTGGTCACGGCGCCGCCCTCGCCTGTGGTGACGATCTTGACCGGGTGGAATGAAAACACGCAGGCGTCCGAATAGCGGCAATCGCCCACGGGCGCGCCGTCAAGCAGCGCGCCGATGGCGTGGGACGCGTCTTCGATCACGTGAACACCGAACTCGGCCGCAAGAGTGTGGATCGCTGGCATGTCGCAGGATTGCCCTCCGAAATGCACCGGCATCACGATATGCGGCAGACGGCCCTTGCGACGGGCGACATGCAGTTTGTCGCACAGCCGATCGGGGCACATGGTCAATGTGTCAGGGTCGATATCCACGAAATCGACCTCGGCGCCACAAAGCCGGGCGACATTGGCCGAGGCCACGAAACTGTTGGGCGAGGTCCAGAGCCGTTTGCCCGTCTCAAGCCCAAGGGCGAGACAGGCGATATGCAAACCGGAGGTGGCACTGTTCACCGCGACGGCATGGGCCGCCGCGCAGGCGCTGCGCAGCGTTTGTTCGAAGCGCGGGATTGCGGGCCCTTGGGTCAGGTGATCCGAGATGAGGACATCGACCACGCTTGCGACATCCTCGGGGCTGATCCATTGGCGCCCATAGGGGATCATCGTCCGAAACCGGTTGCGGCCAAAAGCGTCTCTATTTCAGCTTGATTCAAGAAAACCGGGTTGTTGCCGGAATTGTATTCGAACTCGGGGTCCACACGCTTGCCGGTTTCACCCAGCCGGGTACGGGCGAAATCGACATCCGTGTTGTTGAACGTGATCGCCGGGGTGATCGAAAAGAAATTGTCGAAGCGGAGCGTCTGGTGGGCGTCTTCCTCGGGGCACATGACCTCGTGCAGTTTTTCGCCCGGGCGGATGCCCACGACCCGCTGTTCGAGATCGGGGGCCATGGCCTGTGCCAGATCGGTGATCCGGGTGCTGGGAATGCGCGGCACGAAAATCTCGCCGCCCCACATGCGTTCGAAAGCCTTGGTGACGAAATCCACGCCCTGATCCAGCGTGATCCAGAAGCGGGTCATCCGGTTGTCGGTGATCGGCAGGAAATTGGTCCCTTTGCCGATCATGTTGTGGAAAAAGGGGATGACCGACCCGCGCGAGCCCACCACATTGCCATAGCGCACCACGGAAAAACGGGTGCGGTTGGTGCCGACGGTATTGTTGGCCGAGACGAACAGCTTGTCCGAAACCAGCTTGGTCGCGCCATAAAGGCTGATGGGTTTCGCGGCCTTGTCGGTGGACAGGGCAACGACCTTGTCGACCTTCTGCGCGATGGCGGCACGGATCACGTTTTCGGCGCCGGTGATATTGGTGCGCACGCATTCCATCGGGTTGTATTCGGCCGCTGGAACCTGCTTGAGCGCGGCTGCATGAACCACGAGGTCCACATTCTCCATTGCATCGGTCAGGCGCTGGCCATCGCGCACATCGCCGATGAAATAGCGCAGCCGGCTTTCGCCGGGAAAACGCTGCTGCATCTCGAACTGCTTCAACTCATCGCGGCTATAGACCACCACGGCGGAAGGGGCGTAGTTTTCGAGGACATTGCATATGAACTGCTGTCCGAAAGACCCGGTTCCTCCGGTTATCAGAAGTCTTTTGTTGTTAAACATATGGCACCCGATAGTTCCAAGTTTACACGCATTTGTTGAAACTATCGGAGCCAAATATTAATAAGTTGATAACTTCCGATTAATCTTTTCTTGATGATTTGCCGGTCTTGCCCGAATGCGCCTGTCAGGCGCCGATCATGTCGGCCTTTTTCGCCGGGCCGCCCGCGATCATCGCCAGCACATCGCTGCCCAGTTCCCGTGCGCAGAAAATGTCCGCAAGCCAGTCCGGCTCTGGGGCATCGAAGCGCAGATTGAGGATATCATCCAGAGGCTTGATCAGGTTGCTTCCCGTGAACAGGCGCCGCATCGGTCCCACCAGTGGGTCGAGTGTGGTGTCGGGATAGTCCAGATGGACCATCGCGGGCACGCCCTCGCGGACAAGATCAATCGCGGCGGTGGAGGTGCATGTGATCCCGAGGCTGGCATTGGAAAGGGCCTGTGCCATCGTTCGGGCGGTCAGCCGCAGATTGGGCGGCAGATCGGTCCGCGCCGCGGCGAGGCCGGGATAATCATGCTGCTCGCGGTGCAGATGCCGGGTGTTTTCATCGGGCAGATGGCGCAGTTTGATCCAGACGTTGCGATCCGGGTTGCGCCGCGCAATGGCGGCCATGACGGCCAGCATGTGCATCCTTGCCCGTGCCGTGGACGGGCTGAGCGCCTGTGCGAAGAAATAGATGTCGCCTGCCGGGTTCAGCGTCGCCGCAGGTGGGGACTTGGGCATGAGAAAGGCGGGATGCCCGAAGCCGACGGCGGGCCATTCGGCCATTCCTTCGGTGGCGGGCTGAACATAGGATTTGCGGAAACTTTTACAGATGGCGCGAGGGAACAGATAGACCACGTCGCAATGACGGCGGTTGCGCATCCCCCGCCCCGGGGAGAAATCCAGCCCACCCAGAAACGAGACCACCCGCGCGCGCCCGGCCTTCTGGCGATAGAGCGGATCGCTCAACATCCGGTCGAGAGAGCGAAAGACACGGCTTGTCAGGATCGCGTCATACCGCCCGTCCATCAGCGCCGATTTCAGATCTGCGGTGTCAAGGATCTCGTAATCGCCCTTGGGCAAATACTGCCGGAGCTGCCGGTCCGAGAGGGCCGATTCGGGCGCATAGGCGGCAAAGGTGATCTGTGCGCTGCGGTCCGCCTCGATCAGAAGGCCTGCCAGCCTCGAGCAGAAGATCAGGGTGGAATCGTCACAAAACAGCAGCAGAAGGCGCGGTGCGCGGCGCATCATCCGCGCCGATCCGTTTCAGCTTCGAAGCGGGCAAGGATGGCGGCCTGTTCGCGATTGTGCCGACGATTGGCCGCTGTCCAATAGGCTGGTGTCGACCAGTCCTGCCGCAAGGTCCATGCCATGAAGCGCAAGGGTGCGCCGATGCGACGACTGCGCGACAGCCGTTGCAGAAATCGTCCTGGCCCCGTCTTTTTGAGTCTCGTTAACATATTATAGACTAAATCGCACTTACCCTAAGGTTGTTTAGCGTGGTGGCCCGTGTTTGTAAATCGGCAAGGCCGCGCCGGGGTAGTCGGTGATGAAATCAGCCATGTCTCATTCGGAATGTCAGACCACGGCCTGCGTGATCCTTGCCAGGGGCGGCTCAAAGGGTGTTCCGGGCAAGAACCTTCGGCATGTGGGCGGGGTGTCCCTGGTGGCGCGCGCGGTGCGGGCGGCGCGCATGGCAAGGCAGGTTGGCTGTGTCTATGTATCGACAGACGACGCCGCCATCGCGACCGAGGCGCGGCTTTACGGGGCGCGGATCATCGACCGGCCCGCCGCGCTGGCCAGTGACACCGCCAGTTCCGAATCCGGCTGGCTGCACGCGCTGTCGCACCTGCGGCGGGACATGCCCGATCTGTCCCGGCTGGTGTTCTTGCAATGCACATCGCCCTTCACCACCGGCGCCGATATCGATCACTGTCTCAAATCCATGCAGGACAAGGGTGCCGATTGCGCCCTGTCGGTGATCGCGGATCATTCCTTCTTGTGGTCGCAGGACGCGGATGGATGGGGGCAAGGGGTGAACCATACCCCCGCCCATCCGCGCCGGCGCCGGCAGGATCTGCCGCCGGCGTTTCGCGAAAGCGGAGCGATTTATTGCGTGAAGGCCGATGCGTTCGAGGCGGCGGGTCAGCGGTTTTGCGGCACGGTTGCGCTGTGCCCCGTGGATCATCCCCCGATCGAGATCGACAGTGAACGCGATCTGCAGATATGCGCGCTCCTGCTGCAGCAGATGGGGCGTGTCGGGGTCGATCCCGCAAGGCTGCGCGGCCTGCGCGCCGTGGTGATGGATTTCGACGGGGTGCATACCGACAACCGGGTTCAGGTGGATGAGACCGGCCAGGAAACGGTGCGCAGCTCGCGCTATGACGGGTTGGGCCTGTCGATGATGCGCGATGCGGGGCATTGGCGCATGTTGATCCTGTCGAAAGAACGTAATCCGGTCGTCGCCCGGCGGGCCGAAAAGCTGACCATTCCCGCGTTGCATGGCATCGACGACAAGCTCACTGCGCTGGATGCCTGGTTGAGCGTCGAAGGGCTGACCCGGCAAGAAGTGCTCTATGTCGGCAATGACGTGAACGACAAGGCGGTGATGCAGGCGGTGGGCCTCTCGGCCTGCCCCAGCGACAGCCATCCCGAGATCATGGCGATTGCGGATTGGATCCTGCCCTTTCCGGGTGGCGCGGGCGCCCTGCGCGCGATGGCCGACGCGCTTTTGGCGCATATGGGTCGGCAATGACGGGGCGGACCGCCGTGGTCGCCGGAAACGGACCGTCCGTCGCTCGCATCGATATGGGGCGCGTTCTGACCAGTGACACGATCCTGCGCACCAACAACTTCTTTTTCGAGCCGATGCACTATCTTGGCCGGAGGGTGGATCTGGCGGTCATGGCGGGCGATCCGCGGGTCGCACCTTTCGTGTTCGCGACCCTTTGGCAATGCCGGGTGGATTACGATCTGCAGGGTTGGACAAGCCATAACCCTTTGGTCACACGGGCGGGACAACGGCGATTTTCGTCCCTGTATCGCAGGGTCGGCTTTCGCAGCCACGATATCGCGCAGCGGCTCGGGGTGCTAATCGCGCAGCATGACCGCAAGCCGATGACCGGCACCTATGCGGTTCTGATGGCGCATGCTCTGGGCTTCGAGCGGATCATTCTGGCGGGTTTCGACATGTATGGCGGCGCCCGGCGCTATCCCTATCAGCCCGGGCCGCGCTGCAGGGCGCTTCTGGGGCAGGATCTGGGGCATCGGGGCCTTGACGGGCGGCTGCATGATCCGCTGCTCGATCGCAGGATCCTCGAAATGTTGATGGAGCGGGGCGATGTCGATCTGATGCGGGCGAGTGAGGATACCTGGCTTGACGATCTTCTGCCTTTGGCTCCGATCCGTGAGGGGCAGCCGGTGATCGCAACGCCGCGTCAGCCTCCCACCGATTGGGCCGCGCGCAGCGGCCTTTACCATATCGACATGCTCAGGATGATGCGCCGGATGCGACGCTGGCAGCGCAGTGTGCGATGGGGAAAACCGGCATGATCGCGCTGCGCAAAAACGTCCATGACCCCCGGCTTTGGCTGGAAACACAGGTCTATCCTCTGTGGTCGGGTGTGGCGATCGACCCGGCAACCGGGGTCAGTTGGGAGGCGTTGGATCACGCGGGACGCCCGCTGCGCGATATCGACCGCCGCTTGCGGGTTCAGGCGCGGCAGGCCTATTGCTTTGCCTCGGCCGGGCGCGCCGATCTGCTGGATCTGGGCGAGCGCCAGTTCCGTTTCGCGATGGATCACGGGTTCGATCCCGGCAGCGGCAATCTGGTGGCGCTTTTCGACCGTCGGCTTGGGATCCTGTCCGCGCCACATGATCTCTATGATCTGGCGTTCATGCTGCTGGCGGCATCTGCGTTGCTGCAGCATGGGCGTTTGCGCGCCGATGACCTGCCGCGGCTCGAGGCGGGACTGGCCCGGCTCAAGGCGCCGCGTGGCTGGCATGAAAACGCGGCAAAGTCCCTGCCGCGCCGTCAGAACCCCCATATGCACCTGTTCGAGGCTGCGACCGAGCTTTACAGGGTCACACGCGCGTCCCGGCATCTTGCGATTGCCGATGAATGCCTTGGCCTTTTGCGGGATGTCTTTCTGCAGCCTGATGGCCGGCTTCTGGAATATCATGAGGGTGATCTTTCCCCGATGCCACGGCCCCGGCAATCGGTCGAGCCGGGGCATATGGCCGAATGGGTGTATCTGCTGCACCGTTACGAGCAGGTGACGGGGCGGTGCGCCGGGATCAGCCTCGTGCGCCTGTTCAGGGCGGTGCGCGCCCGAAAACTCGCGTCGGGATTTCTGCCCGATACCAGCCAGCCGCTTGCCCGCAGCCGCCGATTGTGGCCGCAACTGGAGTATCTGCGCGCGGCCATGGTGATGTGTTGGCGTGGCCATGACCTTTCTCCCGGTGACAGCCCTTCGGCGATCATGGAGCGCATCTGGCTGGACTATCTGACGACGGATGTTCCGGGCGGCTGGTTCGATCAGCGCGACGCGCAAGGCGCGCTGCGCTCGCGCCTGATGCCGGCCTCGAGCCTTTATCATGTGCAACTTGCGATCCGCGCCTATTGCGACGGCGAATGACGGGACGCGATCCATGTCGCCGGCCTTTGGCTTTACCCCAGGGGTCGGTCCTGTCTATAGCTTGAAGGATGGCAAAAAGCAGCTCGACCAGGACAACGCGCAAACCCGCGCCCGGCACGCGCCCGGTGCGATGGTTGCGGCGTTGGACCATCAGACTGGGCGTTTTGGCGGTGCTGATCGTGCTGGGCACAGTGGCCGCCCATCGTGTGATCGATCCGCCGCGCACCTTCTACATGGGTCAGGAAGCCCGGCGTCTTGGCGGGATCGACCACCTTTGGGTGCCGCTCGAGGCGGTGGCGCCCGTCATGGCGCGCTCGGTCGTGGCCGCAGAAGACGCCAATTACTGCCTGCATTGGGGCTTTGACATGATGGCGATCCGCACCGCGATCGAGGATGGCGGCGCGCGCGGGGCATCCACCCTCAGCCAGCAGGTCGTCAAGAACGTCTATCTGTGGCACGGGCGAAGCTGGCCGCGCAAGGCGTTGGAGGCGGCGATCACGCCGGTTGTCGAAATGCTGTGGCCCAAGCGCCGGATCGTCGAGGTCTATCTCAACGTGGCCGAGTTCGATGAAGGGGTGTTCGGCGTTGCGGCAGCGGCCCGGCATTATTTCGGCGTGCCGCCTTCGGATCTGACTCCGGTTCAGGCGGCGCGGCTCGCTGCGGTTCTGCCCGATCCCAAGGGGCGCTCGGCGTCCAACCCAGGCGAGTGGCTGCGCAAACGGTCCGCCGCGATCCTGGACGGGGCGGCAACGATCGACCGGGATGGGCGCGCGGATTGTTTCGAGGATTGAAAATCCGGGCCATTCGCGGCATGGAGGGATGAGTTGCTGCCTGACAAGGTTCTATTTCGACATGGCCAAACTTTATCACGTTCCCCTTTCCCCTTTTTGTCGCAAGGTCCGTCTGAGCCTTGCGGAAAAGAAGATCGAGTGCGAATTGATCGAAGAGCGCTATTGGGAGAAGGACCCTGATTTCCTGCGCCGCAACCCCGCCGGAAAGGTGCCGGTTCTGAAGATCGACGGCATGACCATGGCCGAAAGCGCGGCGATCTGCGAATATCTGGAAGAAAGATACCCCGATCCCGTCCTGATGCCGAAAAGCTCCGAGGCCCGATACGAGGTGCGTCGGCTGATCAGCTGGTTCGACGACAAGTTCCATTCCGAGGTCACGTCGAAACTGGTCTATGAGCGGGTGAACAAGAAGGTGATGGGGCTAGGCTTTCCCGACAGCAGCAACGTGAAAGCGGGCGCCAAGGCGATCAAGTATCATCTGGATTACATGACATGGCTGCTGGACCGGCGGCGCTGGCTTGCAGGGGATGCGATGACGCTGGCGGATTTCGCGGCCGCGGCGCATTTCAGCGCGCTGGATTACATCAGCGATGTGGATTGGACCCGGAGCGAGACGGTCAAGGACTGGTATGCCAAGATCAAGTCGCGCCCGGCATTTCGCGGGATCCTCGCGGATCAGGTGCCCGGTTTCCCGCCGCCTGCGCATTATGCCGATCTCGATTTCTGAAAAGGGGGGCCTTGCCCCCCGGCCTGCGGCCTCCCCCCAGGATATTTCCGGCCAGAAGAAACCATGCCGGGTTTGAAAGACAGGCTGGTGGCGCGGGCCCTGGAGGAAGGGTTCGATCTGGCGCGGCTCTGTCGGCCCTGGGATGTGGGGCATGTGCCGGAGCGGCTGAAGGCGTTTCTCGACAAGGGGTATCATGGCCAGATGGGCTGGCTGGCCGAGCGCGCGGAGTGGCGCGGCGATCCTTCGGTCCTGTGGCCGGAGGCCCGCGCGATCGTGATGCTGGGCGAAAGTTATACGCCCGAGGAGGATCCGCTGGCGTGTCTGGGCCAAGGGGATGTGGGAGCCGTCTCGGTCTATGCGCGAAACCGGGATTATCACGATCTGGTCAAGAAGCGGCTCAAGCGGCTGGCACGCTGGCTGATCGCCGAGGCGGGCGGTGAGGTGAAGGTGTTCGTGGACACAGCACCCGTGCCGGAAAAGGCGCTTGGCCAGGCGGCGGGGCTTGGCTGGCAGGGCAAGCATACCAATCTTGTCAGCCGGGATCTGGGCAGTTGGTTTTTCATTGGGTCGATCTTCACCACCTTGGATCTCGAGCCTGATCCGGCAGAAATCGACCATTGCGGCTCGTGCCGCGCCTGTCTGGACATTTGTCCGACGGATGCGTTTCCCGCAGCTTACCAATTGGACGCGAGGCGCTGTATTTCCTATCTTACGATCGAGCATAAAGGGCCGGTGGACCTTGGGTTGCGGGGGTTGATGGGCAATCGCATCTATGGCTGCGATGATTGTCTGGCGGTCTGTCCATGGAACAAGTTCGCCCGAGAGGCGCGTGAGGTCAGGTATCATGCACGCGACGATCTGAAGGCTCCGAAGCTGGCGGAACTGGCTGGCTTGGATGATGCGGCGTTTCGCGCAAGGTTTTCCGGCAGCCCGATCAAGCGCATCGGGCGCGACAGGTTCGTGCGCAATGTGCTTTATGCGATCGGCAATTCCGGGATGCCCGGGCTCAGGCCCGTGGCGCAAAGCCTGTGCGAGGATCCCGACCCGACGGTTGCCGATGCGGCGCGATGGGCGGTGCTGCGACTGGATGGTGACGCAAACGGGATGGCATGACCCCGAAAACCCGCTAAACCGGCGGCAGGCAGGCGAGGGAACGGATGCATGGCGTTGCTGTTGGGTGTCGATACCGGGGGAACCTATACCGATGCGGTGCTGATCCGCGACGAACGGGATGTTGTGGCCAAGGCCAAGGCCTTGACGACGCGGCAGGATCTGGCGATCGGCATCGGCCGGGCGATCCGCGATGTGCTGCGGCAGAGTGGCGAGGCGGCTGCGGGGATCGGGCTTGCCTCCTTGTCGACGACGCTGGCCACCAATGCCCTGGTCGAGGGTCAGGGGGGGCGCGCCGGGCTGATCTATATCGGGTTTCGCGCAACCGATCTGGAAGGGCACGGATTGGACAAGGCATTGGCCGGCGATCCGGCGCTGGTGCTGGCCGGTGGGCACAGCCATGCCGGATCCGAGGCGATGCCTCTGGATGAAGCGGCGCTTTTTGCATGGTTGGAGACCGTGCGCGATGTGTCGGCCTTTGCCGTGGCGGCCCAGTTCGCCACCCGGAACCCGGCCCATGAGCTGCGCGCCGCCGAGATCGTGCGCCGCGTCACGGGCAAGCCCGTGTCGTGTTCGCATCATCTGTCGGCCAAGCTGAACGGGCCGAAACGGGCGCTGACTGCGCTGTTGAATGCGCGGCTCATCGGGATGATCGCGGGCTTGATCGACCGGGCCGAAGGCACGTTGCGCGAGCTGGGAATTTCGGCGCCCTTGATGGTGGTACGTGGCGATGGCGCGCTGATTTCGGCCGATCAGGCCCGAGAGCGACCGATCGAGACGATCCTGAGCGGGCCTGCCGCCAGCATCGTGGGGGCGCGCTGGCTGACCGGGGCCGATCATGCGCTGGTGTCCGATATCGGGGGGACGACCACGGATGTGGCGGTGCTGCGCGGGGGCAAGCCGATGATCGATCCGGCGGGTGCGCAGGTGGGTCCGTGGCGCACCATGGTCGAGGCCGTGGCGATGCGCACAACCGGCTTGGGCGGTGACAGCGAAGTGCATGTGGAAGATGAGGGCTTGCAGGGCGGTATCCGGCTGGGACCGCAGCGGTTGATTCCGGTCAGCTTGATGGCGTTCGAAGCGCCCGGTCCGGTGCATGACGCGCTGGACGAACAGCTGCGCCGCGCGGTGCCGGGTGAGCATGACGCGCGGTTCGTCCGTGCCGTCACCGGTATCGACGCCAGTGGCCTGTCCGAGCGCGAAGAGACGCTTCTAAGCCGGATCGGTGACGCAGTGCACCCGCTCGGCGCAGTGCTCAAAACCCGGCTGGAAGGGCAGGCGCTGCGCCGGTTGGTGGCGCGGGGGTTGGTGCAGGTGGCCGGGGTCACGCCATCGGACGCCAGCCATGTGCTTGGTCGCCTGACCGAATGGGACGCAAATGCCGCGACCAAGGCGTTGCAGCTTTTGGGCCGCAAGCGGACCGGCAGCGGCACCATGCTCTGTCCCGATCCGGTTGCCTTCGCGCAATTGATCGTGGATCAGCTGACCCATCAGACAAGTCTGGCCTTGTTGGAGACTGCTTTTGCCGAGGAAGAGACGCCATTTGACCTAGCCCCCGATCTTTTGGCCCGGCATGTGCTGATGCAGCGCGGTCTGGCCGGTCATAAGGGCTTGGTGCGGCTCGAGACCGGGTTGAACGTGCCGGTTGTGGGCTTGGGGGCCTCGGCGCCCAGCTATTATCCCGATGTGGGCAAGCGTCTTGGCTGTCCGATGATCCTGCCGGATCATGCCGGTGTGGCCAATGCCATTGGTGCCGTTGTGGGCCGGGTCACGATCCGGCGCAGCGGGACCGTCACCTCGCCTGCCGAGGGCAAGTTCCGGGTTCATCTTGACACCGGACCCGAGGATCACACCGAGGCCGAGGCCGCGATGACCGCCTTGCAGGCCGCGCTTGAACAAGAGGCGCGCAAGCAGGCGGATGCGGCGGGTGCCGAGGATATCCACGTGCAGGCCAGCCGCGCGCTTCGCACCGCGCAAGCCGAGGGGCGCGAGGTGTTTCTCGAAGCCGAGATCACCGTCGAGGCGACAGGGCGGCCCAGGGTCGCCGCCTGAGGATGTCGCGGATGCGCCGCTGCTCAAATCTTGGTCACTTGAGCGGGATCGTGCGCGGTCTTGCCGCCGGATCGGGCTGCTTGCAAAGATTTGATTTTGAAAACCCGCCAGCCGTACCCATGTAATATCCAAGCGCCAATCACCGGAGACCGACGCATGAGCCGATACCGAAAGGATCCCGACGCCATCGCCGCCCTTGACCCCGAGCAATTCTGGGTCACGCAGGAAAACGGCACCGAGCGTCCAGGCACCGGCAAGTATCTCTCCAACAAGGAGCCGGGCCTCTATGTCGATATCGTGTCGGGCGAACCGCTGTTCGCCTCGGCTGACAAATACGAGTCGGGCTGCGGATGGCCCAGCTTCACCAAGCCGATCGAGCCTGCGCATGTGACCGAACTGCGCGATGTGAGCCACGGTATGGTGCGCACCGAAGTGCGCAGCACGCATGGCGACAGTCATCTGGGCCATGTCTTTCCGGATGGTCCGCGCGACCGCGGCGGCTTGCGGTATTGCATCAATTCGGCAAGTCTTCGGTTCATCCACCGCGATGACATGGAGGCCGAGGGCTATGGCGATTATCTGGATCAAGTGGAGGACGTGACATGACGGAACGCGCTGTACTGGCGGGGGGCTGCTTTTGGGGAATGCAGGATCTCATCCGCAAACTGGATGGGGTGATCAGCACCCGTGTCGGCTATACCGGTGGGGATGTGCCCAATGCGACCTATCGCAACCATGGCACCCATGCCGAAGGGATCGAGATCATCTTCGACCCGGCCCGCATCACCTATCGCCACCTGCTCGAGTTCTTCTTCCAGATCCACGATCCGACCACGCCGAACCGGCAGGGCAACGATCTGGGAATGAGCTATCGCTCGGCGATCTATTATGTGAACGACGCCCAGAAAGAAGAGGCGCTGCGCACCATTGCCGATGTCGAGGCATCGCGCAACTGGCCCGGCAAGGTGGTGACCGAAGTGGAGCCGGTCGGCGATTTCTGGGAAGCCGAGCCGGAACATCAGGATTATCTCCAGCGTTTCCCGAATGGCTATACCTGCCATTTCCCGCGCCCCGACTGGATCATTTCCCGCACCAAGCCCCGGAAATCCGCCTGATCCCGGGGCCGTTTCGGGCCTGAACAGAGCCTGATATGCAACAGGCGAAACCCGGCCTTTCGCCTTTGTGCGATCGCCGGGAATTGACCTCGGCCGCGCCGCCGCCCATGGATAAGGGGAGAGGGAGGCGCGGCAATGAGTCCGTTCAAGGGCATCGCCCTGAAACTGTGTTCCGTCATGCTGTTCGTGGTGATGTCGGCCTTGATCAAGGCGGCATCGGATCACGTGCCGCCCGGGCAGGCCGTGTTCTTCCGGTCGTTTTTCGCGATACCCGTGATCCTGGTCTGGCTGGCGCTGCGCGGTGATCTACGCACGGGTCTGCGCGTGCAGTCGCGCATGGGCCATTTCTGGCGCGGTGTGGTGGGCACCACCGCCATGGGCCTCATGTTCGCGGGGCTGGGCCTCTTGCCCTTGCCCGAGGTAACGGCGCTTGGCTATACCGCGCCGCTGCTGACGGTGGTGTTCGCCGCAATGTTCCTCGATGAGAAGGTGGGCGTGTTCCGCATCAGCGCGGTGGCGCTCGGGCTGGTTGGGGTGCTGATCGTGCTCTCGCCGCGCCTGAGCACCCTGAGTGGCGAGACGGTCCAGACGCTCGAGGCGATCGGTGCGGTCGTGGTGCTGTTGGGCGCGGTCTGTGCCGCACTGGCACAGATCTACGTGCGCAAGATGGTGGCCACCGAACAGACCAGTGCGATCGTGTTCTATTTCTCGCTCACCTCGACGCTGCTATCGCTGCTGACAATCCCTTTCGGATGGGTCATTCCCGGTGGAACAGAGACTGTTTTCCTGATCCTCGCCGGAGTTTTGGGCGGCACGGCACAGATCTTCCTGACATCCTCGTACCGGTTTGCCGATGCCAGCGTCGTGGCGCCGTTCGACTATGCCTCGATGCTGTTCGCGCTGCTGATCGGCTATTTTGTCTTTGCCGAAGCGCCGACCGGTCCGATGCTGCTTGGCGCGGCGCTGGTGATCCTTGCCGGGATCATCATCATCCTGCGTGAAAGACACCTTGGCATTCAGCGCGGCAAGGCGCGCGCCGCGCGCACACCGCAGCTCTGACCCGGCCTCAGTCGCCCCTGACCGTCGCCACCGCATAGGCGGGCCACAGCCAGCCGCGCCGCAACCGTCCCATCGGAAAGCGCCGTGGCGCCTTGCGCATGATCGCGGGATAGGCATGGCCGGTCGCGCGCCCCTGCGCCAGATCGGCAAGGATCGCTCCCGCATGGCTGGCCATCGCCACGCCATTGCCCTGATAGCTCAGCGCGGTGAACGCGCCCGGCATCTCGGGGATGGGGCCTGCATAAGGCGTCATGTCGCGCGACAGGCTCAGCAATCCGTTCCAGCTATGGGGCGTCTCGACATGCGCCCATGCGGGAAACATCCGCTCGAAATGGCTGCGAATCCGACGATGCATGGCGGCATCCGCCCGCGGCGAACTGAACAGCCCGCCGCGCATCCCGAACAGAAAGCGCCGGTTGGGCATCAGCCGAAAGTAATGCAGAAAGAACCGCTCGTCATAGGCCATCTGATCGCTGAACCAGCCTTGCGCCGCGATCTCGTCCTCGGTCAGGGGGCGGGTCACCAGCACATTGGACTGCGCAGGCAGATACCTTGCCCGCATCCACCCCGGCACATCGTCGGATGAATAGCCGTTGGTCGCCACAATGAGCCGCTTCGCGCTGATTTGCGCGCCATCGGTCTGCAGGGTGAAGCCATCTGCCTGATCGATCCGCCGCACGGCCGAGCGGGCAAAGATCCGTGCCCCGGCCTGATGCGCGGCACGGGCCAGCCCGACCGCATATTTCGCCGGGTTGAGACCAAAGCCCACAGGGATCGTCATGCCGCAATGAAACGGCCCGGACATGCCAAGCTGGGCCAACTGCTCATTGGGGATAAGCTCGGGGGTGATGCCAAGATCGCGTTCGACGCGCTCTGCCTTGGCCTCGAACCCAATCAGGGATTTCGGCGTGAAGCCCATCACCGTCTCGCCCCGCGAATGGCGCTCGACCTCCAGAGACAGCCGGTCGATCAGCCCCGCGACCGTCTCGACGGCTGCCAGTTCCGCGCGCCGCGCCTCTTGCCGTGCGCTTTCGCCATGCAGGCTGGCCATCACCCCATCCGGTGCGCCGAACCCGCCAAGGCAGCAAAACCCGCCATTGCGCCCCGATGCCCCCCAGCCGGGGGTCTGCGCCTCGAGCAGCACCACATCCGCACCCGCCTGCGCCAGGTGCAAGGCTGCTGACAATCCGGTAAACCCCGCGCCGATCACGGCCACATCGCAGCGCATTTGGCCGGATGCTTGCGGATACCCCGGATCCGAGACTGTTTCACCCCAATAACACCGCGCACGGGGGCTGTCGCCATAGGTATGTTTGGGGAATATCCGCATCATGTGCGTTCGGCGGCGCGTTCTTCGGCCTCTTGCCGCAGGGCCGATCGTTTCGTCACGATCGACGCTGCGATGACGCCCACCGACACCACCGCGATCAGCAGCGTGGACAAGGCGTTGATCTCGGGCGAGACGCCAAGCCGGATCGACGACCAGATCTTGATCGGCAGGGTGGTGGCCGATGGGCCAGCGGTGAACGACGCGATCACCAGATCATCCAGCGACAGGGTAAAGGCCAGAAGCCAGCCCGCCACCACCGCAGGCGCGATGATCGGCAGGGTCACCAGCCGGAAGGCCTGCATGGGCGAACATCCCAGATCAAGCGCGGCTTCCTCCAGCGACCGATCGAACGTCACCAGCCGCGACGACACCACGACCGAGACATAGCACATCGAAAACGTCGTATGCGCGAGAATGATCGTGAACATCCCCCGATCCAGCCCGATCCCGATGAACAAAAGCAAGAGCGACAGGCCGGTGATCACCTCGGGCATCACCAGCGGCGCATAGATCATCCCGGAAAACAGGGTGCGCCCGGTGAACCGCCCCGCCCGCACGATCACATAGGCCCCCATCGTGCCCAGGATGGTGGCGATGGTGGAACTGACAAAGGCCACCTGTATCGTTACCCAGGCCGCATCCAGAAACGCCTCATTGCGCAGCAATTCGCCATACCACCTGGTCGAGAACCCCGCCCAGACGGTCACCAGCTTGGATTCGTTGAAGCTGTAGATCACCAAAAGGACCATCGGCAGATAGAGGAATGCAAAGCCGAAGGTCAGCGAGGTGGCGTTGAACCATGTCAGGCGTCTCATCCGTCAGCCTCGCGGTTTTTCTGTTCGTTGCGCTGGAACAGGATGATCGGAATGATCAGGATCAACAGCAGGATCACCGCGACGGCGCTGGCCACCGGCCAGTCGCGGTTGTTGAAGAACTCCTCCCACAGGACCTTGCCGATCATCAGCGTTTGCGATCCGCCCAGAAGCGACGGGATCACGAACTCGCCGATGGTGGGGATGAACACCAGGAAGCACCCGGCGATGATCCCGTTCCGGCTTAGCGGAATGGTCACCAGCCAAAAGGCCGAAAGCCGCGAACAGCCCAGATCCTCGGCCGCCTCCAGCAACGAGCCGTCCATCCGCTCAAGTGCAGCATAGATCGGCAGGATCATGAACGGCAGATAGGTATAGACAATCCCGATATAGACCGCGATCGGCGTGTTCAGGATGGTCAGCGGCTCGGATATCAGCCCGGTCCACAACAGGAACTGGTTGAGATATCCCTCATTCGACAGGATGCCCATCCAGGAATAGACCCGGATCAGGAAGCTGGTCCAGAACGGCAGGATCACCAGAAGCATCAGCGTCGGGCGCCAGTGATCCGGCGCATTCGCCATGCCATAGGCGATGGGATAGCCCACCAGCAGCGTCAGCAGCGTGGCGATGATCGCGATCTGCACCGAAGACAGATAGGCTTTCCAATACAGATCATCGGTGGTCAGGAACCAGAAATTCTCGAAATCCAGCGCGCCGAAGAACGCCTTGATCCCGGCCCAGCCCTCGGACAGGTCCAGTGTCGGCGTATAGGGTGGAATGGCCAGCGCGATATCGCTCAGACTAATCTTGAGCACGATGATGAACGGCACAAGAAACAGCGCCAGAAGCCACAGATACGGGACAAGGATCAGAACGGCGCGCCGCATCTCCTAATGCTCCAGAAGGACGGCGGCGGTGTCGGTCCAACTCAGCCAGACCTCGTCCTCCCAGGTGAAGGACCGGCGCGACAGGCGCCGCGTATTGGCCGTCTGCGCCTTGACGATCTGCCCGCTCGGCAGCGCCACGTGATAGGTCGAGATATTGCCCAGATAGGCGATGTCGATGATCTTGCCGCGCAGCGCATTGCGCTTGTTTTCGGGCTTGTCGGCGGTGATCTCGACCTTTTCGGGCCGGATCGCCAGAAAGACGCGCTGCCCGTCGCTCAGCTGCGCATCCGACACGGCGTAAAGCGCGGGCAGCCCCTCGGTATGGCTGATCTCATAGCCGTCGCCGGATCTCCGGGCGGTGCCTTCGATGATCGTCACATCCCCGATGAAATCCGCCACATAGACCGAATTCGGCGATTCATAGATCCGCGCCGGTGTATCGGCCTGCACTATCTTGCCGTCATCCATCACCGCCACGCGGCTGGCCACGGTCATCGCCTCTTCCTGATCGTGGGTGACGATGACGAATGTGGTGCCGGTCTTTTCCTGAATATCCATCAACTCGAACTGTGTCGCCTGCCGCAGCTTGGCATCCAGCGCCCCAAGCGGCTCGTCCAGCAGCAGCAGTTTGGGCGCCTTGGCAAGGCTCCGGGCCAGCGCCACGCGCTGCCTTTGTCCACCGGAAATCTGGTGTGGCTTGCGCTTGGCGAATTTCTCCAGCCGCGTCAGCTTGAGCATTTCGCTCACCCGCGCCGCGATCTCGTCTTTGGGGCGTCCGTCGCGCTTGAGGCCAAAGGCGATATTCTCCCAGACCGACAGATGCGGAAACAGCGCATAGGACTGGAACATCATGTTCACCGCCCGCTTGTTGGGCGGGATCGGGGCCATGTCCTGACCCGCCAGAAGGATCGTGCCCTCGGTCGGTTTCTCGAACCCGGCCAGCATCCGCATCATCGTCGTCTTGCCACAGCCCGACGGGCCGAGCAGGGCAAAGAACTCACGCTCGTAGATATCGAAGGTCTGGTTGTCGATAGCGGTAAAATCGCCGAACCGCTTGGTCACGCCCTTGAACTGGATCAGCGGCTTGGCGTCAGGATCGTTCCAGGGCTCGAATATCTTTTCCGGCATACCTGTCCCTCGGCTGAGAATGGCCCGCGCGACACTCCGCGCGGGCCGTCATGTCACAGGTCAGGTGCCGGACTTGATCTTGGTCCAAAGGCGCGTGACCGTCCGCTGAACATTGGCCGGATAAGGCGTGGTCGTGAACAGGTTGTTCAGCGTTTCCTCATCCGGATAGATCGCCGGATCGCCGATCACATCCTCGATCAGAAACGCCTGCGATGCCTTGTTGCCGTTGGCGTAATAGACATAGTTCGACGCCTTCGCCATGTTCTGCGCATCCATGATGAAGTTCAGGAACACATGCGCGCCCTCGGGGTTGGGGGCATCCACGGGAATAGCCATCTGGTCGAACCACATCTGCGCGCCCTCCTTGGGGGCGTTATAGACGATCTCGACACCGTTATCGGCCTCGGCGGCGCGGTCGCGCGCCTGCAGGATATCCCCGGACCAGCCCACCGCGACACAGATATCGCCATTGGCCAGAGCGTTGATGTATTCCGAGCTGTGGAACTTCTGGATATGCGGGCGGATGCCCATATAGACCTCTTCGACCTTGGCGATCACATCGGGATCGTGGCTGTCGGGGTCTTCGCCGATATAATTCAGCGCGGCGGGGATCATCTCGGCCGGCGCATCAAGGAAATGTACGCCGCATTCCGCCAGCTTTTCCATGTTCTCCGGCTCGAACACCAGCGCCCAGCTGTTCATCGGGGCATCTTCGCCCAGCAATTCGGTGACCTTGCCGACATTCACGCCAAGTCCCGTGGTGCCCCACATGTAGTTGATCGAATACTCATGGCCGGGGTCGTACTTGGCCGTGCGGTCCTGAACGACGCTCCACATGTTCTCCAGATTGGGCAGCTTGGACTTGTCCAGCTTCTGGAATGCGCCCGCCTGGATCTGCCGCTGCAGGAAGGTGCCCGACGGAACCACCACGTCATAGCCGGACCCGCCGGCAAGCATCTTGGTTTCCAGCACCTCGTTGCTGTCGAAGACGTCATAGATCAGATCCAGCCCGGTCTCTTCCTCGAACTGCGTCAGCAGGTCTTCGTCGATATAGTCGGACCAGTTATAGACCCGCACCTCCTGCGCCGTGGCGCTCATGGCTCCAAGGGCCAGCGCGGCGGTGGTGGTCAGAAACAGCTTTCGCATTGCGATCTCCCGTTGGTTCGGCATGTTGCTCTGCCGTGGCTGCGGATTTGATCAAAAATTTCCGCACATGGCAATATGGCAATGTTTTCATGCAGTCGCTAAACTCGCAAGATGCTTGCTGATGAGCGCGGTGCGGAAAGGCGAAAGATGACCAAGGCTGCCCGAAAATTGGACACCTCCGTCCCTGAAAAGGGACGGCTGCCTGCGCATGAGGTGATTTACCGCCAGTTGCGCGACCTCGTTCTGTTCGGTGACCTCGCGCCGGGACAGCCCGTCACGATCCAGGGCCTGACCGACAGGCTCGGCGCCGGAATGACCCCGGTGCGCGAGGCGATTCGCCGTCTCATCAGCGAGGGGGCGCTGGAATTTCAGGGCAACAGACGGGTCTGCGTTCCGCTTCTGTCGGCGGATAATATCAGCGAACTTATCCTTGCTCGCCAATGGCTTGATCCTCATCTCAGCCTCCGGGCGACCGAACGGGCAACGCCCTGTGACCTCGATCAGCTTGCCGCCATGGATGCCGATCTCGACGAGGCGATTCGCCGGGGCGATCTGCGCGGCTATCTGGAACTGAATTACCGCTTTCACAAACGGCTCTACGAATTGGCCGACGCCCCGATTCTGGCCGATATGGCCGATGGTCTGTGGCTGCGGTTCGGGCCGTCTCTCAGGGTGGTTTGCGGGCGTCTCGGCACCCAGAATCTGCCGGATAAACACAAGGATTTGCTGGCTGCGATGCGTGCGCGCGACGCCGAATCCGCGGCGCGCGCGATCCGCGAGGATGTGATTCAGGGCATGGAACAGGTCCGCCAATCCTTCGAGACACCGACCCCGATCCGCTGATTCGATTGACACCGGATAATTTGATCATATTCTGGCGCCAAAAGGCGGCGCGCCGGGTCCGGGCTGCCGTGCCACTTCGCGAAAGGTCTTGTCATGACGCTGATCACAAATCACATGCCCACGGCGGAATTGCAGGCGCTCGATGCGGCCCATCACATGCACCCTTTCACCCATGGTCATGATCTGGAACGCAAGGGCGCGCGCGTCATCACCCGCGCCAGCGGCGTCACCCTGACCGACAGCGAAGGCAATGAAATCCTCGATGCCATGGCTGGGCTCTGGTGCGTCAATATCGGCTATGGTCGCCACGAACTGGCCGAGGCCGCGGCCCGTCAGATGCGCGAACTGCCCTATTACAACACCTTCTTCCAGACCACCCATGTCCCCGCCATCGCTCTGGCCGACAAGCTGGCGGAACTGACGCCTTATGACCTCAATCACGTGTTTTACGCTGGATCAGGCTCTGAAGCGAATGACACCAATATCCGTCTGGTGCGCACCTATTGGGAACAGAAGGGCAAGCCCTCCAAGAAGGTCATCATCAGCCGCAAGAACGCCTATCACGGCTCGTCCGTCGGTAGCGCCAGCTTGGGTGGCATGTCCGCGATGCATGCGCAGGGTGGCCTGCCCATCCCCGATGTGCACCACATCAACCAGCCGCACTGGTATGCCGAAGGCGGCGATATGACGCCCGAGGAATTCGGCCTTGCCCGTGCCCGCGAACTCGAAGAGGCGATCCATCAGATCGGCGAGGACCGCGTCGCCGCCTTTATCGGCGAACCGGTGCAGGGCGCGGGCGGCGTCATCGTGCCGCCCTCGACCTATTGGCCCGAAATTCAGCGTATCTGCGACAAGTATGAAATCCTGCTGATCGCCGACGAGGTGATCTGCGGCTTTGGCCGGACCGGCCAGTGGTTCGCCTCCGAAAGCTATGGCATCCGCCCGCATATCATGACCATCGCCAAGGGGCTGAGCTCCGGCTATGCGCCGATCGGCGGCTCACTGGTCTGCGACGAGGTGGCCGAGGTGATGAACGAGTGCGATTTCGCCCATGGCTACACCTATTCCGGTCACCCGGTCTCTTGTGCCGTGGCGCTGGAAAACCTCCGCATCCTGCAAGAAGAGGGCATCGTGGAGCGCGCCGGTCGCGAAACCGCCCCCTATCTCAAGGAGAAATGGGAAACGCTTGCCGATCACCCGCTGGTGGGCGAGGCGAAGATCGCCGGGCTCATGGGCTCCATCGCCTTGACGCCCCACAAGGCAAGCCGCGCCAAATTCGCCGCCGAGGCCGGCACCGCCGGCTTCATCTGCCGCGAGGAATGTTTCGCCAACAATCTGGTGATGCGCCATGTCGGCGACCGCATGGTGATCTCGCCGCCGCTCATCATCTCCAAGCCCGAGATCGACACCCTGATCGAGCGTGCCGGCATCGCTCTGGACAACGCCTACAAGCGCATCAAGGACGAAGGACTTCTGGTCGCCGCCAGTTGACCACCCCCGACACGATCCCTGCCAAGACCCCTGGCAACCCCACCGAAAGGCCGCCTTATTTCAGGCGGCCTTTCAAGTATCGGCCGTAATCGTTCTTGGCGAACATCTCGGCCCGCTTTTCCAGATCTTCCCGGCTGATCCAGCCCATGTCATAGGCGATCTCGTCCAGACAGCCCGTCTGAAGCCCCTGCCGCATGGTCAGCGTGCGCACGAAATTGCCCGCGTCCAGCAGGCTCGCATGGGTGCCCGTGTCCAGCCACGCATAGCCGCGCCCCATCCGCTTCACCTCGAGCTTTCCGGCATGCAGATACATCTCGAGAAGCGTGGTGATCTCAAGCTCTCCGCGCTCCGACGGCTGCACCTCCCGCGCCAGCTTCGGCGCGTCGCCATCCAGGAAATACAGGCCCGTCACCGCATAGTTCGACGGTGGCACCTCGGGCTTCTCGATGATCTGCTGCGCGCGCCCCTCGGCGTCGAAACTGACCACGCCATAGCGCTCGGGATCGGCCACGTGATAGCCGAACACCGTGCCGCCCACGGTCTGCCTGTCCGCTTCGGTCAAAAGCTGCGGCAGCCCATGCCCGAAAAAGATGTTGTCCCCCAGCACCATCGCCGACGGCGCCCCGTTCAGGAACGCATCCGCCAGGATATAGGCCTGCGCCAGCCCGTCGGGCGAGGGCTGCACGATATAGGTCAGCGACAGCCCCCACTGGCTGCCATCGCCCAGAACGCGCTGGAACTGTTCCTGATCGTGCGGCGTGGTGATCATCGCGATCTCGCGGATCCCCGCCAGCATCAGCACCGACAGCGGGTAATAGATCATCGGCTTGTCATAGATCGGCAAAAGCTGTTTCGAGACACCCATGGTGATCGGATAAAGCCGTGTGCCGGACCCCCCGGCCAGAATAATGCCTTTTCGCTGCGTCATGCGCTTGTAACTCCCAAGTCTTTCAAAACCGATCCCACACCCATCCGCCAGTCTGGCCGCGCGATGCCGAAAACAGTCTCTGTCAAAGCGCAATCCAGCCTCGAGTTCAATGGACGCGCCGCAGGTGTCGGATAGTCTGCGGTCGGAATGCCACCCACCGCAACCTCGCGTCCCGCCATGGCAAAGATGGTTTCGGCAAACTCTTTCCAGCTCACATCAGGTGCGCCCGAGAAATGATAGATGCCGGTCTTGTCCGCATCGGCGCGCATCTGCTCGGCCATCGCAAGGCAGGCGGCCGCGATATCCGCCGCCGGCGTCGGCCCGCCGATCTGATCGTCCACGATGTTCAGCGCATCGCGGCTTTCCGACAGGCGCAGCATGGTCTTGAGGAAATTCGCCCCATGCGCCGAAAACACCCATGACGTTCGAAGAATCGCATAAGCGCCCCCGGCCTGCGCAATCGCCTGTTCGCCCGCAAGCTTGCTGCGCCCATAGGCGTTTTGCGGTGCAACAGGGTCTGTCGTGGCGCGCGGCGTCTCACCCGAGCCATCAAAGACATAATCGGTCGAGATATGGATCAGCGGGATGCCAGCCACGGCACAGGCCCGCGCCATGGCCCCCGGCGCGTCCGCATTGACGACATGCGCCAGTGCCTCTTCCTCCTCGGCGCGGTCCACGGCGGTATAGGCGGCGGCATTGATCACCGCCCAGGGCCGATGCGCCGCGATGGCCGCAGCACAAGCCTCCGGCTGGCTCAGATCCGCTTCGGCCCGCCCCAGAAACACGGCATCCGGTGCGCGTGCGGCCAGTTCCGTCGCCACCTGTCCCGTCTTGCCGAAAACCAGAAGGCTCATCCCGTGCCCACCCGTGTTCCGACGCCGTCGATCTCCAGCAGCGGTTGCCACCAATCGGGGTTGTCCAGATACCATTGCACGGTCTTTTCCAGACCCTGTTCCACCGTCACCGACGGTCTCCACCCCAATTCTTCCATGATCCTGTCGGGGTCGATCGCATAGCGCGCATCATGGCCGGGGCGATCTTCGACAAAGGCGATCAGATCGCGGTAGCTGCCCGTGCCGCGCGGGCGCTTGTCGTCAAGGATATCGCAGATCGCATGCACCAGATCGATGTTGCGCCGCTCGTTATGCCCGCCCACGTTATAGCTGCGTCCGGGCTCACCCTTTTCCACCGCAAGCAGCAGCGCATCGGCGTGATCGTCCACATAAAGCCAGTCGCGCACATTCAGCCCCTGACCATAGACCGGGATCGCGCGCTCGTGCAGCGCGTTCAGGATCACCTTGGGGATCAGCTTTTCAGGGAAATGGAACGCGCCGTAATTGTTCGAGCAATTGGTCAGCACCACGGGCAGCCCATAGGTATGGAACCACGCCCGCACCAGATGGTCCGACGACGCTTTCGAGGCGGAATAGGGACTGCGCGGATCATAGGGCGTCTCTTCGGTGAACAGCCCCGTCTCGCCAAGCGAGCCAAAGACCTCATCGGTCGAGATATGGTGAAACCGGAACCCCTCGGGCCGGCCCTCACCGATCCAATGGGTCCGCGCGGCCTCCAGCATGTTGTAGGTGCCGATGATGTTCGTTTCGATGAAATCGCCCGGCCCGTCGATCGACCGGTCGACATGCGATTCCGCCGCCAGATGCATCACCGCATCGGGCTTGTGCTGTGCGAACACCCGGCCCAGCTCGGCGCGGTCACGGATATCGACCTGTTCGAACCGGTAGCGCGGATCATCCGCGACGCTCGCGACATTCTCCAGCCGCCCCGCATAGGTCAGCGCATCGAGGTTCACCACCTCATGGCCGCGCGCAATCGCCAGCCGCACCACCGCCGAGCCGATGAACCCGGCACCGCCTGTCACCAGTATCTTCATGCGGTCTCTCCGTAGATGAATGGGCTGTCGAACGCGGCAAAGGATTGCGCCTTGGCGTCCTTCTCGGACAGCACGGGCGCACCCTCAAGGCCCCAGTCGATGCCAAGATCGGGATCGTCGAACCGCACCGCGCCATCACAGTCCGGCGCATAGTAATCCGAGCATTTGTAGATGATCTCGGTATCCGGCTCGCGGGTGACAAAGCCGTGCAGAAACCCCTTGGGCACCAGCAGCTGCAACCCGTTCTCAAAGCTCAGCTCGCACCCGACCCACTGGCCATAGGTGGGGCTTCCCTTGCGCGCATCCACCGCCACATCCAGAAACCGCCCGCGCCCGCAGCGCACCAGCTTGTCCTGCGCATGGGGCGGTGACTGAAAATGCAGCCCGCGCACCGTGCCCACCGCAGCCGAAACCGAGTGGTTGTCCTGTACGAAATCAATATCAATTCCAAGATCCAGAAATGTTTTCCGGTTCCAGCTTTCGGCAAAGAATCCCCGTTCATCACCGAACCGGCGCGGCTCCAACAGCAGCACGCCGGGCAGTTTGGTTTCCGTGACCTTCAAGATGCTGGCTCCCCTGTAAAAACGCCGCTTGGCTCCTTTACCAAGCGGCGCCCTGGATGTCACCGGCATTCGCGCGAACGCTCTGTTAACGCATGGCTCCTGCCATCGTCATACCGACGCGATACCGACGTTATACCGACGCGATACCGAAGCGGGTTTTGCCTTGTTAACTTGGGTCTTTGGGTGATTCGCGGTCAATCCTTAACGAACATCTTCCGCGGCCGGTTGCAGAACGTCTCGGCCGGGCCGTCCTCCTTGATGAGGATGGACTCGGTGATTTCCAGCCCCCAATCGGACATCCACAGACCCGGCATGAAGTGGAACGTCATGCCCGGCTCCAGCACGGTCTCGTCCTCGGCGCGCAGGCTGATGGTGCGCTCGCCCCAATCCGGCGGATAGCTCAGACCGATGGGATAACCACAGCGCGCCCCCCGCTGAATCCCCGCCCGCTCCAGCGGTGCGGCCAGCGCATTGGCGATGTCGCAGGCCCGGTTGCCCGCCTTCGCCGCCTCAAGCCCGTTTTCCAGCCCCTCGACCAGCGCCTTTTCCGCATCCAGCAGGAATTGCGGCGGCTTGCCAAGGAAAAGCGTCCGACAGAACGGCGCGTGATAACGCCGGTAACATCCTGAAATTTCGAAGAAAGTCGCCTCGCCTTCCGCAAAGTCGCGGCCATCCCACGTCAGGTGCGGCGCCGCCGCATCGCTGCCCGATGGCAGCAGCGGCACGATCGCCGGATAATCGCCCCATGCGCCATCCACACCCCGGATCCCATCGCGGAAGATTTCGGCCACGATCTCGTTCTTGGGAATCCCCGGCTCGACCCGCTCCAGCAGGCCATCGACGATCTTCTCGCTGATCGCCGCCGCCTTGCGGATGAAGGCCAGCTCCTCGTCGGATTTGACCGCCCGCTGCCAGTTCACAAGCGCCGTGACATCCTGAAAGCTCGCATCCGGCAACTCGGCCTGCAGCACGGCATAAGCCTTTGCAGAGAAATAGTAATTATCCATCTCCACGCCGATCCGCGCGGTGTCCAGCCCCATACCTTTCATCCGTTCGGCAAGGTCCTGCATCGGGTGACGCTCGGTGGATTGCACGAAATTGTCCGCATAGCCGATCACCCGGTCATCGGTCATCCATACGGTCCGCACGCCGCCATTGGCATCCTGATTGCGGCCCCACCAGATCGGATCGGCATCCGGCAGCACGATAACGCCCTGATGCACATAGAAAGACCAGCCGTCATAGCCGGTCAGCCAGTTCTGGTTCGACGGGTCGGTGATGAACAGCGCATCGACACCGGCGGCTTCCATCGCATGACGGGTCTTGGTAAGGCGCCGTTGAAACTCGGCATCGGAAAACGGCAAGGATTTGTGGATCATAGCAATGGGCCTGATGTTTGGGGTCTATCCCCGCGATACTGCCTCAGGCCGGCGCCCTGCCCCAAGGAAAACGTCACTAAATGTCGTTTTCAGGTAATTCCCGGTCCTGCAGTTGACGATACCCTGTCCCGGCGCAAAGCTGCGCGGCGGGCCTCAGACCACCGATCCGGAGCATCACATGCAACCGACCCTTGCCGATATCTACGCCGCCGCCAAGGTGATCCGCGGGGTTGCCGACGGCACGCCTCTGGTTCCATCTCCCTACATGACGGATCGCGCAGGGGCCGAGTTTCTGCTGAAACTCGAGAACATGCAGCCCATTGGCGCCTTCAAGCTGCGTGGCGCCTATAACGCCGTTGCTGCCGTGCCCGACGCCTCCGGCGTGACCTGTTGTTCCACTGGAAATCACGGTCGCGGCGTGGCCTTCGCCGCCGCGCGCCGGGGGATGCGCGCGGTGATCTGCATGTCCGAACTGGTGCCGCAGGCCAAGGTGGACGGCATCCGCGCGCTCGGCGCCGACGTGCATATCAAGGGCCGCAGTCAAGACGATGCACTGGCCGAATCTCACCGCCTTGTCGCCGAAGAAGGTCTGGTCGAAATCTCGCCTTTCGACGATCCGCTTGTGATCGCGGGGCAGGGGACCATCGGGCTGGAAATCCTGCAGGCCCGTCCCGATGTGACCACGCTTCTGGTGCCTTTGTCGGGCGGGGGTCTTGCCGCCGGGGTGGCGCTGGCGGCCAAGTCGATCAACCCGGCGATCCGGGTGATCGGCATCAGCATGGATCGCGGTGCCGCCATGCATGAGAGCATCCTGGCCGGTCATCCCGTCGAGGTCGAAGAGGTCCCAAGCCTTGCGGATTCGCTCGGGGGTGGGATCGGCATGCAGAACCGGCTCAGCTTTCCGATGTGCCGCGATCTGCTGGATCAGATCGTTCTGGTGACCGAGGACGAGATTTATCACGCCATGCAGGTGCTTTACTACGAAGACAGGATCGTCGCCGAAGGCGCCTGTGTCGTCGGGCTGGCAGCCGTTCTGTCCGGCAAGGTCACTCTGGATGGCCCCACCGCCACCATCGTCACCGGGCGCAATCTGGACATGGAGGTGTTCACCCGGATCATCACGGGGCAGGATGTGCAGCTTGGCGATGTCACAGTGAAAGGAAAACCCTATGCCGCATGACATCCGCATTCTCACCGAGGCCGAACTTCGCGCGGCAGTGGGCCTCGATTTGTCCACGGTCGATGTGGTCGAACGCGCCTTTGCCGCGCTGGCCGGGGGCGAGGTGGTGATGCCCCCCGTCCTGTCGATGGACCTGCCCGCCGCCAATGGCGAGGTGGATGTCAAAACCGCCTATATCCCCGGCTTCGACGGGTTCGCGATCAAGGTCAGCCCCGGATTTTTCGACAATCCCAAGCTGGGCCTGCCCTCGCTCAACGGGTTGATGATCCTGTTTTCCGCCACCACCGGGCTGGTGCAGGCTCTGTTTCTCGACAATGGCTACCTGACCGATATCCGCACCGCTGCCGCTGGTGCCGTTGCCGCGCGCCATCTTGCCCCGTCCAGGGTGCAGACGGCCGGTGTGATCGGCACCGGCGTTCAGGCCCGCTTGCAGATGCAGGCGGCGCATCTTGTCCGGCCTTTCGAACGGCTTCTGGTCTGGGGCCGCGACGGTGCCAAGGCGCAGACCTGCGCCGAGGACCTCGCCGCGCTCATGGGGATCGAGGTGCTGCCCGTCTCGGACCCGGCTCATCTGGTCGCCCAAAGCCAGCTTGTCGTCACCACGACACCGGCGCGCACCCCCGTGCTGCGTGCCGAATGGCTGCACCCGGGTCTGCATATCACCGCAATGGGATCGGACCAGCACGGCAAGAACGAGATCGACCCCAAGGCGCTCGCCGCCGCCGATCTTTATGTGGCCGACCGTGTCAGCCAGACCGAGATCATGGGCGAGCTGCGCAGCGCACATGAGGCGGGTCTCTGGCAGGGGGGCATCCCCGCCGAACTGGGTCAGGTCATCACCGGCGACGCGCCCGGACGGCGCAGCGATGATGACATCACGATCGCCGATCTGACCGGCACCGGGGCGCAGGACACGGCCATCGCCAGCCACGTCTTCCAGATGCTGCAGGACAGCCCCTCAGGCACGGTGATCTCGGCATGAAGCTCGACGCGCGCGATCTGGACATTCTGCGCGTCTTGTCCGCTGAGGGCCGCATCACCAAGGCCGATCTGGCCGAGCGTGTGGGTCTTTCCGCCAGCCCCTGCTGGGAGCGTCTGAAGAAGCTGGAACAGGCCGGCATCATCGAAGGCTACAACGCCCGGATCAACCTCAAGAAGCTGGGGCCGAACGTGACGGTTTTCGTGGCGGCCGAGCTGGCCGATCACACGCCCGCCAGCTTTCGCGCTTTCGAGGACAGCGTGCAGCGCTATCCCGAAATCACCGCCTGTTGGGCGCTTGGCGGGGGGTTCGATTATCTTCTGCAGATCGTGACCACCGATATCGACGCCTATCAGCGGCTGATCGACGACATGCTCGATCAGCGGATCGGGCTGGCGCGGTATTTCACCTATATCGTGACCAAACCGGTCAAGGCGCCGGGTGCACCCCCCTTCCAGATCTTCATGGACAACAGTTCCTGACCGGCAGAATGTCCCTGCCGGATCATGGGCCGTTCCCTGCTCTGGGCGCTCTTGCAGAAGGATCGTCTGCGGATATCCGAACTGGCCGATGAAACCTCTGGCCCGGGCGCCAAGTTCAGCCCCGCTTTCTGATCCCTTCGGTGCATTCTTCCGGCGAAAGGAGGGCCTTCATGTCCGATTCAGCGACCTGGACCCGGAACGGGATCACCGACACGCGCCTTGTGCGCAATTTTTCCTACGTGAACGGCAAATGGACTGCTGGCGATGACAGCCAGACCATCGCCGTGACCAATCCCGCCGACGGGCTGCGACTGGGCGAGGTGGCCAGCCTCTCCGCCGATCAGGCCCGCGCAGCCGTGGATGCGGCGCAAGCCGCCTTTTCCGATTGGTCGATGACCTTGCCGCAGGATCGCTCGGCGCTGTTGCGGCGCTGGTTCGACCTGATGATCGAAAACCGCGAGGATCTGGCCCGCATCATGGTGCTGGAACAGGGCAAACCCCTGTCCGAGGCGCGTGGCGAGATCGACTATGCCGCAAGCTTCGTCGAATACTACGCCGAAGAGGCCAAGCGCCCCAATATCGAGGGCGTCACCAGCCACCTGCCCGACGCCGAGGTCGAGCTATGGCTTGAACCCGTGGGTGTCGCTGCACTGATCACGCCGTGGAACTTTCCCGCCGCCATGCTGACCCGCAAGGCCGCCGCCGCGATGGCCGCAGGCTGCACCGTGGTGGCCCATCCCTCGGGCGAGACGCCTTATTCCGCCCTGGCCCTCGCCGAACTGGCCGAACGTGCAGGCATCCCGGCGGGCGTGTTCAACGTGCTGACCGGAAAGGCATCGACCATCGTCGAGCCCTGGACAGCCGATTCCCGTGTGCGCGCTCTGTCCTTCACAGGGTCCACCGAAATCGGGCGTCTGCTGTGCCGCCAATCCGCCGATACGGTCAAGCGCCTCGTGATGGAGCTGGGTGGCCATGCACCGGTGATCGTGTTTCGCAATGCCGATCTGGACACCGCCATCGACGAAAGCATCAAGGCCAAATTCGCCACCTCTGGTCAGGATTGTCTGGCCGCGAACCGCATCTACGTGGAACGCCCCGTCTACGACGAATTCTGCCGCCGCTTCACCGAAGCGACACAGGCACTCAGCCTTGGGTCTGGCATGGACGACCCCGATATCGGCCCGCTGATGAACGAAAAGGCGGTCCAGAAACAGGAAGAGCATGTAGCCGATGCGCTGTCGAAAGGGGCGAAACTGGCCTGTGGCGGCAAGCGCGACGATCAGGGGCCGCTGTTCTATCAGCCCACGGTGCTGACCGACGTGCCCGACGAGGCCGCGATCATGCGCGAGGAAACCTTTGGACCCGTTGCCGCGATCACGCCCTTCGACACCGAGGACGAGGTGATCGCCCGCGCCAACGCGACCGAATTCGGCCTTGTCGCCTATCTGCACAGCCATGATCCGCGCCGCATCTACCGGGTGACGCGCGCGCTGCAGTTCGGCATGGTCGCGGTCAACCGCACCAAGGTGACCGGCGCGCCGATCCCGTTCGGCGGGGTCAAGCAATCCGGCCTTGGCCGCGAAGGCGCCCGCAAGGGCATGGAGGAATTCATGGAAGTGAAATACGTCTGCCGCGACTGGGCCTGACCCACCGGCATCTCGATCTGATGTCGCCCTGAGTTTTCGAAACCCTCGGCGACAAGCATATGGAAGGACTGAACCATGCTGAAGAATGACCAACTCGATCAATGGGACCGCGAGAACTTCTTTCATCCCTCGACCCATCTTGCCCAATTTGCCCGGGGCGAGGCGCCCAATCGCGTGATCACCGGCGGCACAAACTGCCATATCGAGGATCGCGACGGCAATCGCCTGCTCGATGCCTTTGCCGGTCTCTATTGCGTGAACGTCGGCTATGGCCGTCAGGACATCGCCGAGGCCATCGCCGCGCAGGCGCGCGAACTGGCCTATTATCATGCCTATGTCGGCCACGGCACCGAGGCCAGCATCACCCTGTCCAAGATGATCATGGACCGCGCGCCCAAGGGCATGTCCAAGGTCTATTTCGGGATGTCGGGATCGGATGCCAACGAAACCAACGTCAAGCTGATCTGGTACTACAACAACATCCTGGGACGTCCTGAGAAGAAAAAGATCATCTCTCGCTGGCGCGGCTATCACGGCTCTGGTCTGGTGACCGGCTCGCTCACCGGGCTGGAGCTGTTTCACAAGAAATTCGATCTGCCGCTTGCGCAGGTGCTCCATACCGAGGCGCCTTATTATTATCGCCGCGAAAACCTCGAACAGACCGAAGAGCAATTCGTCCAGCACTGCGTCGACTCGCTCGAGGCGCTGATCGAGCGCGAAGGGGCGGATACCATCGCCGCCTTCATCGGTGAGCCTGTTCTGGGCACCGGTGGGATCGTGCCGCCGCCCGCCGGCTATTGGGATGCGATCCAGAAGGTGCTCAAGAAGCATGACATCCTGCTGGTCGTCGACGAGGTCGTCACCGGCTTTGGCCGTCTGGGCACCATGTTCGGCTCGGATCACTATAGCCTCAAGCCCGATCTGATCACCATCGCCAAGGGTCTGACCTCGGCCTATGCACCGCTGTCGGGCTCGATCGTCGGGGAAAAGATGTGGAAAGTGCTCGAACAGGGCACCGACGAAAACGGTCCGATCGGCCACGGCTGGACCTATTCGGCCCACCCGATCGGCGCGGCCGCCGGTGTCGCCAATCTCAAGCTGCTCGACGAGTTGGACCTGATCGCCAACAACCGCGACGTCGGCGGCTATCTGAACAAGACCATGGCCGAGGCATTGGGTGAGCATCCCCATGTCGGCGAGGTCCGGGGCGAAGGCATGCTCTGCGCCGTGGAATTCGTGAAGGATCGCGACAGCCGCACCTTCTTTGACCCCGCCGACAAGATCGGCCCGCAGATCTCGGGCGCGCTGGCCGCCGATGGCGTGATCGCGCGCGCCATGCCTCAGGGCGACATTCTGGGCTTTGCGCCGCCCTTCTGCCTCACGCGGGCCGAAGCCGACGAGGTTGTCTCCAAAACAGCCGCCGCCGTGGGCAAAATCCTCGGCTGACGCTTGGTCACTTGATCCGGACCATGGCAAATTGACCGGCCATGGTCCGAATCTCCCTGCTTAGGGGCTGGTCGATTTTCCTGAAATGCCAATTTTGACTGCGCAATTTTCCCGGCGCGGGTCAAATTGGCCCAAACTTCACGAAATAGGCTTGCAACCCACATTCATTGTCGGTTTAGTTTGTGACCGAACGTGGGGAAACCACGACTAACAACGACAGGGAGCCACCATTGGCCGACACTGCGAACAGTGATGCGTTCGTCGAATTCGAACGCGTACAAAAGAGTTATGACGGCGAAAACCTCGTAGTCAAAGATCTCAACCTGTCCATGCCCAAGGGTGAGTTTCTCACGATGCTTGGACCGTCCGGCTCTGGCAAGACAACTTGCCTCATGATGCTGGCCGGGTTCGAGACAGCCACCCATGGCGAGATCAAGCTGGATGGCCGGCCGATCAACAACATTCCGCCGCACAAGCGCGGGATCGGCATGGTGTTCCAGAATTACGCCCTGTTCCCGCATATGACTGTTGCCGAGAACCTGTCCTTCCCTCTGGAAGTGCGCAAGATCGGCAAGTCTGACCGCGAGGCCAAGGTCAAGCGGGCGCTGGACATGGTCCAGATGGGGTCTTTCGGCGGTCGCCGTCCGGCGCAGCTTTCGGGTGGTCAGCAGCAGCGTATCGCGCTGGCGCGCGCTCTGGTGTTCGAGCCCGAGCTGGTCCTGATGGATGAACCTCTTGGCGCGCTGGACAAGCAGCTGCGCGAGCATATGCAGTTCGAGATCACCAATCTGGCGCATCAGCTGGGAATCACCGTGGTCTACGTGACCCATGACCAGACCGAAGCCCTCACCATGTCCGACCGCGTCGCGGTGTTCGACGATGGCCGCATTCAGCAGCTTGCGCCGCCGGATGAACTGTATGAAAGCCCCGAAAACAGCTTCGTGGCGCAATTCATTGGTGAGAACAACACGCTCGAAGGCACCATCAAGGAGATCGGCGAGGACGTCTGTCTTGTCCAGCTGGACGATGGTGAACTGATCGATGCCAAGCCCGTGAACGTGTCCAAGGTGGGCGACCGCACCACGATTTCCATCCGCCCCGAAAGGGTCGAGGTGGACACCGCCAAGCTGGGCGACAAGGCGCACACCCTCAAAGCCGAGGTGATGGAATTCATCTATATGGGCGACGTGTTCCGCACCCGCCTCAAGGTGGCCGGCAAGGACAATTTCATCATCAAGACCCGCAACTCCGCCGATCAGCGCCGCCTGCAACCGGGCGAACAGATCGAGATCGGCTGGCTGCCGCGGGATTGCCGCGCACTCGACGCGGTATAGGTCTTAGATAATCGCATCTCTGCTAAGAGATGTGATGATCTTGAGGTTCCGACGGTCTTTCCCGTGACCCGGTGCCGAAGAATCAAACACGGGATGTAAACTGGGAGTATGAAATGAAACTGACTAAGACACTTCTGGCCACGACGGCGCTTACCGTCGCAGGAGCTTCGGCTCACGCGCAGGACATGGCCGATTCGATGACGCTTGTGTCCTGGGGCGGTGCCTATCAGGAAAGTCAGCACAAAGCCTATGTCGAGCCCTATCTCGCCATGAACGGCGGCGTCACAGCCACCTGGGACGAAAGCTCGGCCGAAGCCGTGGCCAAACTGCGCGCCATGAACGAAGCCGGCAACATCACCTGGGATCTGGTGGACGTCGTTGCCTCTGACGCGATGCGCCTCTGCGACGAAGGTCTCGCCATGGAAATCGACCATGACGAGCTTCTTGCTCCGGCGCCCGATGGCACTCCGGCATCCGAAGACTTCGGCGATCTGATCGTCAGCGATTGCTTCATTCCGCAGATCGTCTACTCGACGACATTCGGCTACCGGACCGACATGGTTCCCGCCGGGACCGAGCCCCCGAGCAGCGTTTGCGACGTGTTCGACCTGGAAACCTATCCCGGCAAGCGTTCGCTGCAGAAGCGTCCGATCGACAACATGGAATGGGCTCTTTACTGCGATGGCGTCGAAAAGGACGATATCTATGACGTTCTGAGCACCGACGAAGGCGTGGACCGCGCCCTTGCCAAGCTTGGCACGATCAAGGATCAGGTTGTCTGGTGGTCGGCCGGCGCGGAAACCCCGCAGCTTCTGGCCGATGGCGAGGTCTTCATGGGCTCGACCTTCAATGGTCGTCTGTTCTCGGCCATCGCCGAGCAGGACCAGCCGATCGGGATGCTCTGGGACATGCAGTCGTTCGACCTTGACGGCTGGATCGTTCCGACCGGTCTCTCGGAAGATCGTCTGGCACGTGTGCTCGACTTCCTGCGTTTCGCCACCGACACGCAGCGTCTGGCGGATCAGGCCAAGTACATCTCGTATGGCCCGGCCCGTGCCTCTTCGGCTCCGCTGGTTGGTCAGCATGCCACGCTCGGTATCGACATGGCGCCGCATATGCCGACCGACCCGGCCAACGCTGGCAACATCCACATCTATGACTACGAGTGGTGGGCCGACAACCGCGACGATCTGGACGCCAAGTTCCAGGCGTGGCTGGCCCAGTAAGCTCTGTTCCTGAGCATATGATCCGAGGGGGCCGCACCCGGCCCCCTCCACCAAAAAAGCGACCGACGGGGACAAGATGAGTGTTACAACCGATACCGGCCCGGTACTGTCCGCGGACGGTAAACCTCTGAAGCGCAGTCTGAACAAGGCCCTCCGCGCTCAGAAACTCAGGGCGCTCGCGCTGATCGCGCCGCTGCTGATCTTTGTTCTCGTGACATTCATCGCGCCCATCGCGGACATGCTGTTCCGCTCCGTCGAAAACCAGATCGTGTCCAACACGATGCCAAGGACGACCGCGGAACTGGCCGAGTGGGACTCCGACACCTCCGAGTTGCCCGGCGACAATGTGTTCGAGGCGCTCTACACGGATATTTTCCTTGCCGCCGAGGCGAAGAAGCACACACGCCTCGGAAGTCGTCTGAATTACGAACAGCCGGGCGTGTCCTCTATGTTCCGCTCCACCGGCCGCAACGTGGACGAGATCGGCGAAGACCAGATCAAGGCCCTCGAGGATCTCAACGGTGCGTGGGAGGATGAAACCTTCTGGTTCACCCTGATGACCGGCGGCGACGGGGCCGAGGGCAATCCCTCTCTGCTCAAGCAGCAGGCAGCAAGCCTCTCGAACCTCACCGAGAGTGTCTATCCTGCCGATATCGGTTTCGTGCCGGGTCAGGCCATCTCGGACCTGCTGCCGCAAACCGCCAGCGCCTATACCTCATTCGCGTTGTTCTCCGCCGTGGATAACGGCGATGTCGTCGCCGAGGAAGAGCCTTGGGCGGCTGTCAAGCTTGCCTTGATCCAGGACCTTCGCTCCGGTGTGGACCTGTCCTCGTATTCCGGTCCGGGTGCCGCGGAACTAGCCGAAGCGCAGGATCTCGCGACAAGCCTGCCTCCTGTCGATTTCAAGGCGGGATTCATCGACATCGACGAAGAATGGGCTGATGCCGAGAACTGGACCACCATCAAGATGTACAGCCCTGATTTCACCAGCGGCTATTTCCTGAATGCGGTGGATTACCAGAAAACGCCCGATGGCTTCGCGCCGCGTCCCGAGGACGAGCAGATCTATAACACCCTGTTTCAGCGTACTCTGTTCATGTCGCTGATGATCATGGGAAGCTGCATACTGCTGGGATATCCGATCGCCTATCTGCTGGCAAACCTGCCGATGCGCACCGCGAACCTTCTGATGATCCTTGTTCTGTTGCCGTTCTGGACATCGCTTCTGGTGCGGACATCGGCGTGGAAGGTGATGTTGCAGCAACAGGGTGTCATCAACGATACGCTGGTCTGGCTGGGTCTTATCGACGAGGCCGGCAGACTGGTGATGATCAACAACCAGTTCGGCACGATCGTGGCGATGACGCATATCCTGCTGCCCTTCATGATCCTGCCGATGTATTCGGTCATGTCCACCATCCCGCAAACCTATGTTCGGGCCGCGAAATCCCTTGGTGCGACCAACTGGACGGCATTCTGGCGGGTCTACTTCCCGCAATCAGTGCCGGGCATCGGGGCGGGATCGATCCTCGTGTTCATTCTCGCCATCGGCTATTACATCACGCCCGAGATCGTCGGCGGCACCACCGGTACGTTCATCTCGAACCGGATCGCCTATCATATCTCCAGCTCGCTGAACTGGGGTCTTGCGGCGGCGCTCGGGTCGATCCTTCTGGTGGCGGTTCTGGTGCTGTACTGGGCCTATGACAAGATCGTCGGCATCGACAATGTGAAACTGGGGTGACGGACATGACTGTGACGATTATCCAACCCAAACCCATCTCCTTTGTCGCTCCTGTCGTCGGCATTGCCGGCGCCTTTGCCGGGCTGTTTGTCGGCACGGCTCAGGGCTCGGCCCTGATCGGTGTGATCGGCGGTTTCGTTCTGACGGCGGCGCTTGCCTTTCTCTGGCTCACCGTCCTGCGCAACGAGCGTATCGCGCGTTGGGTCACGACCCTTGGCATGGCCGCGGCCGGATATCTGACGGGCGGTCTCATGGGGGGGCTGGTCGGCCTGATCTTCGGCTGGCTCTTCGGCTGGTTCATCTTCTGGCTGGGCGAGGGCCGGTATCGCGCCAAACTCCCGCCCTATACGACGCCGATGCAGGTGTTCTTGCATTTTGGGTTCCGGGTGCTCTGCGGATTGATCTTCTTCTTCCTGATCACGCCGATCGTCGTGGTCATGCCGCTGAGCTTCAACGCGCAGGACTTCTTCACCTTCACACCGGAAATGCTGCGGCTTGATCCCGAAGGGTATTCGCTCAAGCACTATCGCGATTTCTTCACCAATTCCGACTGGCAGCAGGCGATGTGGAACTCGCTGTCCATCGCGCCCATGGCCACCTTCCTGTCCGTCAGTTTCGGCACTCTTGCAGCCATTGGCCTCAGCTCGGAACATGTGCCGTTCCGCCGCGCGATCATGGCGATCCTGATCTCTCCGATGATCGTGCCGCTGATCATTTCTGCGGCCGGCATGTATTTCTTCTACTCCCGCCTTGGCCTGCAGGGCACTTACTGGGGTGTTGTTCTGGCCCATGCCGCCCTTGGCATTCCCTTCGTCATCATCACCGTGACGGCGACGCTGGTGGGCTTCGACCGCTCCTTGACGCGCGCGGCGGCCAATATGGGCGCCAACCCGGTGACCACCTTTTTCCGGGTGCAGATGCCGCTGATCCTGCCGGGCGTGATCTCGGGCGGGCTCTTTGCCTTCATCACCTCCTTCGACGAAGTCGTGGTGGTGCTCTTCGTCGGCTCTGCGGGACAGAAGACACTGCCCTGGCAGATGTTCATCGGCCTGCGCGAGCAGATTTCGCCGACGATCCTTGCGGTGGCCACGATCCTCGTGACGCTGTCGATCCTGCTTCTGAGCACGGTCGAGCTGCTCCGCCGCCGGTCTGAGCGTCTGCGCGGCCTGTCACCGGGCTAAACCTCGACGCGACCCGTAAAAGAAAAGCGCCAAGGCTGATCCAACAGCCTTGGCGCTTTTTTCTGTTCGCTAGACCGGCCTCGGATCAGGCCCGCACCAGCGCCTCGTAGCCTTGGGCGATCTCACGGGTGAGCGCGCCGACCTCGAAATTGTAATCGCCGATCTGGCCCACGGGTGTCACCTCGGCGGCCGATCCGGTCAGCCAGCACTGCTCGAACCCTTCCAGCTCTTCGGGCATGATGTGGCGCACATGCACCTTGACGCCGCGCTCTTCGAGCATGCCGATCACCGTCTGGCGCGTCAGCCCGTTGAGGATCGCATCGGGATCAGGCGTGTGCACCTCGCCGTCCTTGACAAAGAACACATTCGCCCCCGTCGCCTCGGCCACGTAGCCGCGATAATCCATGAACAGCGCATCCGAACATCCCTTTGCCTCGGCGGCGTGCTTGGACATGGTGCAGATCATGTACAGCCCCGCAGCCTTGGCCGCCGTCGGGATCGTCTCGGGGCTGGGTCGCTTCCATTTGGCGATATCCAGCTTTGCGCCCTTCATCTTGGCATCGCCATAGTAATTGCCCCATTCCCAGGCCGCGACCGCCATGCGCACCGGGTTGCGCGACGAGGCGACACCCATATCCTCGCCCGCGCCCCGAAACGCCACGACCCGCACATAGGCGTTCGACAGGTTGTTGGCGTCCAGAACCGCCTGCTTGGCCGCTTCGATCTCGTCGACGCTGTAGGGGATCTTCATATCCATCAGATCGCCTGATTTGTGCAGCCGCTCGGAATGTTTGCGCGACAGGAAAATCTTGCCGTCATAGCAGCGCTCGCCCTCGAAAACGGAGCTGGCGTAATGCAGAGCATGGGACAGGATATGGACATTGGCATCGCGCCAGTCGACCAGAGTGCCATCCATCCAGATCTTGCCGTCACGGTCATCATAGCCAGCCATGGTCCATCTCCTCTTTGGGCTAGATATTTCCATATGTTGCGCTCAAAATGTCCGAGACGGACATAAAATTACAACGAAACTGAGATTCGCTATCATTTCACCCTTGGAATGTCAATAAAGCTGACATAATATATGGCCGCACGCCATCGTCGTGACCGGAGGATGACCATGCCCGAACGCCCAGGCGGTGAAACCCTTCTTTTCCTGACAGATGAGCAGTTGCGCCAGGGCATCGAAGCGATGTTCTTCGCCTATCGCGGGTTCACCGCCGATCCCGACCGCATCCTCGCCACCCTAGCTTATGGCCGGGCGCATCATCGGGCGATCCACTTCATATCCCGCATTCCCGGCACGACCGTGAACAATCTCCTGGCCATTCTCGGCGTGACCAAGCAATCGCTCAACCGCGTGCTGCGGACGCTGATCGAGGATGGGCTGGTCGAAAGCCGCGTGGGCACTGTCGACAAGCGCGAACGGCACCTGCACCTGACCGAAAGCGGGCAGGCGCTCGAGCGTCGGCTGTCGGATGCCCAACGTGCGCGGATGCGCGCCGCCTACCGCGCTGCCGGCCCCGAGGCCGTGGCGGGCTTCCGACAGGTGCTCGAAGCGATGATGGACCCGGACATGCGTCGGCGTTACCATGCGATCAGGGACAAGGACACATGAGCGATCCACATCCGCATCTTCTGATCGTCGATGACGATGAACGCATCCGGGGCTTGCTGCGCAAGTTTCTGGCGCGGCATGGCTTTCTGGTGTCGGTGGCGCGGGATGCCGCCCATGCAAGGCGCGTTCTGGCGGGGCTCGAATTTGATCTGATCGTGATGGACGTGATGATGCCCGGCGAAGATGGCGTGGCGCTGACGCGATCACTGCGGACCAGCTTGCAGACGCCGATCCTGCTGCTGACCGCCCGTGGCGAGACCGAGGACCGCATCGCCGGATTGGAGGCCGGGGCCGATGATTACCTGCCCAAGCCCTTCGAGCCAAAGGAACTTCTGTTGCGGATCAACGCGATCTTGCGCCGGATGCCCGATCCCGAGCCGGAAACCGTGATGCCCAAGGTGCTGCAGATGGGGCAGGTGCGGTTCGATATCGAACGCTCCGAACTGATGCGCGGCACCGACCCGATCCGCCTGACCGCGACCGAGGTGCAATTGATGCGCATCTTCTCCGAACATCTGCGCCAGCCGGTCACCCGCGCAAAGCTGGTCGAGGATCTGGGCCGCGACCGCGGGCAGGCGCAGGAACGGGCCGTGGACGTGCAGATCACCCGTCTGCGCCGCAAGATCGAATCCGATCCCAAACAGCCGCGCTACCTGCAGACGGTGCGCGGCGAAGGCTATATGCTGGCGCCGGACTGACGGAACCGGCGTCATGGGGGCCAGCCCCCGCCGCTGAAATCCCCCAAGAGGGATTTCAACGACTCCCCCGGGATATTTCCGGCCAGAAGAAGCGCGCGGCGAGGGACCATGCCGCCAATCCTCTTGATAGAATGGGGGATCGACTGTATCTGACTCGCATGAAACGGATTTTCGACATGGATGATCGCGCGCGGCTGCCCTGGCGGTTCTTCGGCGCGTCCCTGACGGTGCTGGCCCGCCTATGAGGCGGGACCAGACCTGTTGAGCCAATTTCACACATCGCCAAACGGGAGAGGACCCATGTCCCCCAAGACACTCTATGACAAGATCTGGGATGCGCATCTGGTGCACGAGGCCGAGGATGGCACATCCCTTCTGTATATCGACCGCCACCTCGTCCACGAAGTGACCAGCCCGCAGGCTTTCGAGGGCCTGCGCATGGCGGGGCGCAAGGTGCGCAAGCCGGAAAACACCATTGCCGTGCCGGATCACAACGTCCCCACCACGCCGGACCGGCTGGAAGGCATCAAGAACGAGGAAAGCCGCATCCAGGTCGAGGCGCTGGACAAGAACGCGCGCGATTTCGGTATTCACTACTACCCGGTCAACGATATCCGCCAGGGGATCGTGCATATCGTCGGGCCTGAACAGGGCTGGACGCTGCCGGGCATGACCGTGGTCTGCGGTGACAGCCATACCGCCACCCATGGCGCGTTCGGCGCGCTGGCGCATGGCATCGGCACCTCGGAGGTGGAGCATGTCCTGGCCACCCAGACCCTGATCCAGACCAAGTCGAAGAACATGAAGGTCGAGATCACCGGCCAGTTGCGCCCCGGTGTCACCGCCAAGGACATCACCCTTTCGGTGATCGGCCGCACCGGCACCGCCGGCGGTACGGGCTATGTCATCGAATATTGCGGTGAGGCGATCCGTGGCCTGTCGATGGAAGGCCGCATGACCGTCTGCAACATGGCGATCGAAGGTGGCGCGCGTGCCGGCCTGATCGCGCCGGACGAAAAGACCTTCGAGTATATCAAGGGCCGCCCCCATGCACCCAAGGGCGCCCAGTGGGAAGCGGCGATGGCCTGGTGGCAGACGCTGTATTCCGATGACGACGCGCATTGGGACAAGGTCGTGACGCTCAAGGGCGAGGATATCGCGCCCGTGGTCACATGGGGCACCAGCCCCGAGGACGTGCTGCCCATCACCGATGTCGTTCCCGCGCCCGAGGATTTCACCGGCGGCAAGGTGGACGCCGCCCGTCGCGCGCTGGAATACATGGGCCTCAAGCCCGGTCAGAAGCTGAGCGATATCGAAATCGACACCGTCTTCATCGGCTCCTGCACCAATGGCCGGATCGAAGACTTGCGCGCCGCCGCCGCGATCGTCAAGGGCAAGAAGATCAAGGACGGTCTGCGCGCCATGGTCGTGCCCGGATCGGGCCTGGTCCGTGCCCAGGCCGAGGAAGAGGGGCTGGCCGATATCTTCAAGGAGGCCGGGTTCGAATGGCGTCTGGCGGGATGCTCCATGTGCCTTGCCATGAACCCCGATCAGCTCAGCCCCGGTGAGCGCTGCGCCGCCACCTCGAACCGCAATTTCGAAGGCCGACAGGGTCGCGGCGGGCGCACCCATCTGATGAGCCCCGCCATGGCCGCCGCCGCCGCCGTGACGGGCCGACTGACCGATGTCCGGGAGATGATGTGATGGAAAAGTTCAAGACACTCACCGGCGTCGCCGCGCCCATGCCGCTGATCAATGTCGATACCGACATGATCATCCCCAAGCAGTTCCTCAAGACCATCAAGCGCTCGGGGCTTGGCAAGAACCTGTTCGACGAGATGCGCTACGACGATGACGGCAACGAGCGGCCCGATTTCGTGCTGAACAAGCCGCAATATCGCGACGCCGAGATCCTTGTCGCGGGCGAGAATTTCGGCTGCGGCTCCTCGCGCGAGCATGCGCCCTGGGCGATCAAGGATTTCGGCATCCGCTGCGTCATCGCGCCCAGCTTTGCGGATATCTTCTTCAACAACTGCTTCAAGAACGGCATCCTGCCGATCGCCTTGCCGCAGGACAAGGTCGATATCCTGATGAAGGATGCCGAGAAAGGCTCGAACGCGCGGATGGTCGTCGATCTGGAAAACCAGACCGTGACCACCTCGGATGGGGAAACGATCGCGTTCGAGGTCGATCAGTTCAAGAAGCACTGCCTTCTGGAAGGTCTCGACGATATCGGCCTGACGCTTGAAAAGGCTTCGGCCATCGACACGTTCGAAGCCAGCGCCGCCACGTCCCGTCCCTGGGTCTGAGCGTCGCCGCAACCGGCTTTCTTGCCTATCTGACATGCCGCCGCCCGGCTCGCCCCGGCGGCGGTTTTTCCGTCGCACCTTTCTGCATGCGGGGCAGCTTGCGCGAATTGTGGCGGATTTTCCTTTTTCCCCAACATGTTGTGGCCAACCACAAGCCTGCCCAATTTCCGCACCGGAAATGATGCATTCCCGCACCACCCTTTCCATCAATCGGCCCCAAAAAACGGGTCCTGTTAACCAACAGGTTGAGCCGGGGGCTGAAAGTGGGCAAAAGTTGGACCAAATTGGGGCAAGCCGTCACATTTGGCGGGATCAAGTTGGAACAACGGCGTGGCATTGAACCGGGCCGGACCAGTTTGAAGGGAATCGGGTAGTGGTTTCACAGGTGGTAAATGCGCTTGCGCGCGCCGTTCTGGTGGCGTTGTTGATAGCGACGCCGTCGCTTCTGCTGCCTTCCGTGTCCTCCGATACGGCGCAGCTGGTGATGGTGCTGGCGATCCTTGCATCGCTGATGACCTTCATCGAATATTACGGGCGCTATCCCAGCATCATCGAGTTCCGCTTCGCGCCGCCCTTCAATCGGCTCAAGTTCGCGGGCCTGTTTCTGACGGTTCTGTTGCTCACCGTGATCCTGCGCGGCGAGGCCTATCCCTCGGAAATGACGATCTTCCTGACGACGCTCGGCAACGGGCTGGGGCAGGCGATCGACTTCCCTTATTCACCGGTGCGGCTGGTGGTGCTGATGTTGCCCGCGGATGCCAGCCCCGAGCTTGTCACCTCTGTGCGCACTGCGGCGGGGCTGTCCTATACGATCTCGATCGTGATGATGTTCGTCTTCATCACCTGCGTCCGCTTTCAGGGCTGGCCGATCCGCAATGGTGCGTTCAATGTCTGGGTGAACCTGCCGCTTTTCGATCCCACCGGCGGCGGGGATGTGCTCCATCGGCTCAAGCGTGATGCGGGTCTTAACATTGTGTTAGGAAGTTTGCTGCCATTCTTGATCCCGGCGGCGATCAAGGCGGCATCCGATCTCATCGACCCGATCTCGATCGCCAATTCGCAGACCCTGATCTGGACGATGACGGCATGGGCTTTCCTTCCCGCAAGCATGTTGATGCGCGGTATCGCGATGTCCCGCATCGCCGAGATGATCGAGGAAAAGCGCAGACGCGCCTATGCCCGCGCCGAATCCGAGGCGCTGCAGCAGGCCTGACAGCGCTTCTGACGGTCTGTTGGGCCTCGCTCGCGATGGCCGACAGCCTGCGCCTCGCCACCTTTCATACCGAGCTTGAGCGCGAAGGCCCCGGCCTTCTGTTGCGCGACATCCGGCGTGGCGACGATCCTCAGGTGCTCGCCGTGGTCGCCGTGATCGCGCGCGCGCGGGCCGATGTGATCGTGCTGCAGGGCATCGATTACGACATGGATCTGCTGGCTCTCTCGGCCTTGCGCGACAGCATCGCCCGAAAGGGGCTCGCGTATCCCCATCTCTTCGCGCTGAGACCCAATACCGGGATGCCCACCGGGCTCGACATGGATGGCGACGGGCGCACCGGTGACCCGTCAGACCGTCAGGGATACGGGGCTTTCTCGGGGCAGGGGGGCATGGCGATCCTGTCGCGCTATCCCTTCGATACCGCCCGACTGCAGGACTTCTCGGGACTGCTCTGGCCCGATCTTCCCGGTGCGCTGCTGCCCTCTCGCGATGGGGCACCCTTTCCCTCGGCACAGGCGCAGGCGGTGCAACGGCTGTCCTCGGTGGGGCATTGGGTGGTTCCGGTGATCCTGCCCTCGGGGCCGTTCCATGTCCTGACATACCATGCCACCACGCCGGTGTTCGACGGCCCCGAGGATCGCAATGGCCGCCGCAACCATGATGAAACCCGGTTCTGGCGCCTGTATCTGGATGGTGTCTTCGGGCCGGCGCCTTCGGCGCGTTTCGCACTTCTCGGAGCGATCAATCTGTCGCCGTCCGAGGGCGAGGGGCGCAAGGCGCCGCTTCTGGCGCTGCTGTCGGACGCCCGGCTTCGGGATGCGCGCCCCCGCCGTCCCGCAAGCCTGCGTCCCGATCCCTCACGCCGTGCCGATCCTTCGCTCGATACCGTCGACTGGCCGTCGCCCGGCCCCGGCCCCCGTCGCGTGGATTACATCCTGCCCTCTGCGGATCTGATCCTGCGGGACGCGGGCGTGGACTGGCCCGCCTCCGGCGCCGCTCTGGCCGAGGTCGAAACCGCCAGCCGCCACCGTCTTGTCTGGGTGGATATCGACCTTCCCTGAGCCTTGCGCGCCCCCATCGGCTTTCTTGACCATTCCCCGGCGACGGGATAGCGATTTGCGGAACTCTCAACTCTAAAGGACACGCCCAATGAGCAACCCCTCGCTTCTGATCCTGCCCGGCGATGGCATCGGCCCCGAAGTCATGGCCGAGGTCGTCAAGATCATCGACTGGTATGGTGCCAAGCGCGACATGCCCTTCGACGTCAGCGAGGATCTCGTCGGCGGCGCCGCCTATGACGCGCATGGCACACCGCTGCATGATGACACCATGGCCCGCGCCCAAGAGGTTGACGCGGTGCTCTTGGGTGCCGTCGGCGGCCCGGCCTATGACAACCTTGATTTCTCATTGAAGCCCGAACGCGGCCTTCTGCGTCTGCGCAAGGAAATGGACCTCTTCGCCAACCTGCGCCCGGCGCAATGCTTTGACGCTCTGGCCGATTTCTCCAGCCTCAAGCGGGACGTGGTCGCCGGGCTCGATATCATGATCGTCCGCGAGCTGACCTCGGGCGTCTATTTCGGCGAGCCGCGCGGCATCTTCGAAGAAGGCAACGAGCGTGTGGGCATCAACACCCAACGCTACACCGAGTCCGAGATCGACCGCGTCGCGCGCGCCGCCTTCGAACTGGCCCGCCGCCGTGGCAACAAGGTCTGCTCGATGGAAAAGGCCAACGTGATGGAATCCGGCATCCTGTGGCGCGAAGTGGTTCAAAAGGTGCATGACGCCGATTACGCGGATGTCGAGCTGACGCATATGTATGCCGATGCCGGCGCCATGCAGCTCACCCGCTGGCCCAAGCAATTCGACGTCATCGTGACCGACAACCTCTTTGGCGACATCCTGTCGGATCTGGCCGCGATGCTGACCGGCAGCCTTGGCATGCTGCCTTCGGCCAGCCTTGGCGCGCCGATGGCCAATGGCCGTCCCAAGGCGCTCTACGAGCCGGTGCATGGCTCGGCCCCCGATATCGCTGGGCAGGGCAAGGCCAACCCGATCGCCTGTATCCTCAGCTTCGCCATGGCGTTGCGCTACAGCTTCGATGCCGGGGACGAGGCGACGCGCCTTGAAAAGGCCGTCGAAAAGGTGCTGGCCGATGGTCTGCGCACCGCCGATCTTCTGGGCGACGAGGGCGTGCAGCCCGTCTCGACCTCGGAAATGGGCGATGCCGTGATCGCAGCCCTCGACGCCAGCCTCTAAACGCAGGCGCCGTCTGGCTCAGACATCCGGGGCGGTCCTGTCGGGCCGCCCCAAATGCTTGCCCAACGCGTGGTCATACTCTCCGATGCGCTGGACATTGTGCATGATCCGCGTGAGCCACCGCATCGCATCGGTGGTCTCGAACGTGTCCTGCACCGAATAGATCCCCGCATGCTCTCCCAGCAGCAGACCGCGCCGATGCCGCGCAAAGCGATGCGCCACCGGCCCTGCCATCCGCGCCATCCTTGCGCCGATATCGGACAGCTCCAGCCCCCGCTCTGGTGACAGGCAGCCCGCGAACCAATGTGCCGGGCGCTTCGTCACCGGCTCCCGGCCCAGCACGGGGATGAAGCCGCGCCGCCGGCTTTGCTCCAGCAGCCGCACCAGATGATCCGCCTGATGCATCAGCGCGGCAAAGGCAGCGGCCTCATCGGCCTTGTCCCTTGGCACCGATATGCGCGCCATGAAGTCCTTCAGATCGTCGAGCGCCATGCCCACCCGCGGCTCCAGCGCCGACAGCCGCCGCAGATCCCCTTGCGGTCCAAGCGCCGCCGCATACGCCGCAAAGACCTCGCGTGCGGCCCATGTCACCGTCCCATGCACCGCCTGCAGCGCGGCGCCCTCATCGCTCAGCAGGCGTGGGTCAAGCTGCGGCGCGCCGCCTCCGGCCTCGCTGGGCCGAAGCCGCTCCACCAGTGCCGCGAATTGCCCGGTCATCGGCAGAAACACCGCCGTCCCCAACAGGTTGAACCCGGTGTGAAACAGCACCAGGGCGGTATCCGGCCCGGTCCGCGCCGCAAGCTCTTCGAGCGGTGCCGCAAGCACCCACAACGCCGGAAACGCGATCAGCATGGTGCCCGCGTTGAACAGAAGGTTGGCAAGGGATGTCTGCTGCATCGCCCGCGATCCGCCAAGCGTTGCCAGAAGGGCCGTAAAGGTGGTGCCAAGGTTCATCCCGATCACGGCCGCGGCCGCCTGCACCAGCGGCAGCGCGCCCGTGGTCAGAAGAACCAGCACCACCGCAACCGCCGCCGACGAGGATTGCATCACCACCGTCAGCACGAGGCCCAATGCCGCCATCGCCAGCATTCCGCCAAGTCCACTGCCCGGCAAGCGTTCTGGCGTCAGCCAGTCGGCAGCACCCGCCAGCCCCTCCTGCATCATGTCCAGCCCGATGAACAGCAGGCTGAACCCCGCCACGATCCGCCCGATCCGCGCCGTGCGCGCTTGCGACAACAGCAGGCTCAGGCTCGCCGCGAACAGCAGCACCATCGCCACCGCGCCCAGCTTCAGCTTGAACCCCACCAGCGACACGATCCAGCCGGTCACCGTGGTGCCGATATTGGCGCCATAGATCACCCCGAGCGCATGTGGAAACGTCAGAAGCCCCGCGCCCACGAATCCCACCGTCATGACCGTCGTCGCCGACGAGGACTGGATCACAGCCGTGGTCGCGGCACCGCTGGCGACACCGCGCAGCGGCGTTGTCGTGAACCGCGCCAGCAACCGACGCAGATCGGCCCCCGCCGCCTCGCGCAGCGCCTCTGTCATGATCTTCATGCCCAGCAGGAACAAACCTATCCCGCCAAGGGCCGTCACCATCTGCATCATGTCGGCATCACCCCATGATGTCAGAATGTGGATCATCGCGTGTGAATACAAGCGCCCGCCCGAATCCCCCTTGCAAAGCGCAGCAACGATCTGTAATCGCCTGTTCCACGGTCGGAGTGTAGCTCAGCCTGGTAGAGCACTGTCTTCGGGAGGCAGGGGCCGGAGGTTCGAATCCTCTCACTCCGACCAATAAAACAAGGCGCCTTCGGGCGCCTTTTTTGTTGGAAAGACAGTGCGCCTTGGTTCGGTGAAGCTGAACGCGCACTGGCTCCTGACGCTTTCAGACGCGGCTGGAACGTTCGCGACTTGGTGCAGCCTCTACAGCAAACACAGTCCCCACGGCGCGATCGGATGCAACGTCCCGATTGCCATGCATTATCCCGATCGCGTCACCAGCCCGTCATCGTGAGACAGTGACCTGACCCCGTCAGCGACAGGATCAGCGTCACCGCATATCTCATGGATCACCCGCGCCTTTTGGGTCTGCGCAGCATACCCAACCCGGCAAGCCCGCCGATCAGCAGCCATGCCCCTGCGGGCAGCGGGATCTGCGACGGCGATGTGCCATTGCCCACAAGGAACGTCATCGCCTGACCCTCGAACGTGTTGAACCCGCCCAGTGCGAACGTGTCATCGAACAAGGCGACACGACCAAAGCTTTTCTGTCCACCCACGTTGAATACAGGGCCGAAACTTCCCTCGAACGCATTGAAGCTGCCGGATCCGACGGTCAAGTTTCCCTTGAGCAGGTCAAGATCGAACTCGGCCCCGAAATCAAAGCCGGTGGTGCTGCGCAACATCGCCTGCGTGAAAAACGTGGGCGTTGCCACTGTCGTGCCAAACAGGGTGAAATCAGGCAATTCCTCCCAAAGACCGGACCAGCTGCTTGCGAGGCCGATGCCCGCGATGTCAACTTGCTTGTCAAAGGACAGATCGACCATCAGCTCCTGTGTCAGCCGGAAGGTCTGGAACAGACTGATGGTGGGGCCGACTTCAATATCCAGCAAGTCAACAGACCCCGAGACGAACTGCCCGAAATCCGCACGGATGCCAAGCGGCGGAAGCACGCCCGCATATGTCAGCAACCCATCGATATCGGCCTTCAGGGCAAGAAAATCGGCTGTTCCGTCAAGTGTGATGTCCTCGTCACCGGCGTTTGTCTGGCCATCGAGTGCCAACAAGGGAACTTTGGCGTCGACGCGTGCAAGTTCGACAAACAGGCCGCTACCTGGTTCAGTGGAGTCGACCACTGTGTCCTTCTTGGTTTTCGGGTCGTTCGGATCGCCCGGTGCGCCAGTGTCGTTGTTGACGTTGGTGTTGAACTCCAACTTCCTTGTCACCAGATCGGCTTCAAGTGACGTAGGCACATCACCAATCGGCGTGGACAGTTTCACCGCCTCAGGCAGAAACCCGTCCAGGTAATTGATTTCATTCGGGTCAATCGAGATCAACTCTTTGCGGAAGCCATCGACATCGATCAGGTTGGTACTCCCCGATGAGCATCCTCCGACAACGCAGCCGGTGGTCGACACATCGAGGGTGATATCCGCAACCACATCCAGTGAGGCTTCAGCGGTCGGGGATTGAGAGTCCAAAGACCCTGAAACCAGCTCGGCACTTGTGGTCAGAGAGACAATCTGCCCTTTTTCCACGGGCGTGCCCGGAATATCGGCATGTGCGACATATTCCAGACGCGATCCGACCGAGCCTGCGTCAAGCGCATAGTTCAACTCAAGCCCCGCCCTGCCGGAGGTTGAAATTGATGCTTCTGCCCCCGTAGTGGTGTCAATCCTGGTGGTCAGGGTCGCCGCCGGCGCGGTCCCGCAGCTTGTGAACGGCAGCGCGTTACAGATATTCCATGCGATACGTTTCGGGTTCGGATAGCTGAAAGAGGTCGCACCGCCGACAAAGCCTCCGAACTCTTCGGATTCGCTCCAAGGGTCAGGGCCGATGAATACGGTATCGGCCAACCTTGTGGCGCTCCCGCTCCCCCATGCGCTTTGTCTGGTTTCTGTCTCAAGCACGATACCGGATTGCTGGTAGGTCGCCGCCTGTGCCGCCAAAGGCAAGAGACACGCACCTATAACTATAAATCCCTGTTTCATTAATTTTGCTCCCTTGAATAAGGACTTGAATGAAAAATCGCCCGTCTCTTATTACCAGGCAGCGTATAGTCACCCATCGACCCGCAAATCCGGATCGCGGATTTATTCTGTTTGTGGAACCGTCAGAGCGATAGCTCCGGATTATTGAATACAGCTCTAGTCGATCTAAATTTCCGAGCACCGGATCGGGGGCGCCCTATCGAAATGCTACGTTAAAAGTCGGATCGAATACCGGACGGTTTTCGTGAAAACGACCCGATTTTTGGCCCAAATTCGGCAAATCGTCCGATTATCGGACGAAAATCGATAAATCGCTTCGTCATCCCCCCCTTTTTAGCAATCATAAGATGCATGGACCGATTCGATTCCCGCATTCTTGAAATAATGCAGAAAAACTCCCGGCTGACGGCCGAGGCCTTGTCTCGGGAAGTTGGCCTGTCGCCTGACGCGTGCCGCAAGCGTCTGGCCCGGTTGCGCGCGTCTGGCGTCATCGAAGCTGAAATCGCTCTCCTCGATCCCACTCGCATCGGACGGGGGTTGATGCTGATCGTCGAAGTCTCCCTGCAGCGTGAGCGCAAGGCCGATCTGGAACACTTCAAGGCGCGCATGCGCGACGCCCCCGAAGTCATGCAGTGCTATTACGTCACCGGAGACGCGGACTTCATTCTGCTCGTCTCGGCCCGTGATATGGCTGATTTCGAAAACTTTACGTCGGAATATTTTTTCGAAGAAGAAAACATCCTTCGGTTTCGCACCAGTGCCGTGATGAACCGTGTCAAAACCGGCTTTTCGATGCCGGTTGAAACAAGACCCTAACGGACGTTCTGGCTTGCGGATGATGCGCGCATCATCTTCCCGACGCTCCGGCCATCTGAACCGCCGCAGCTTACCTCACTTGAAGCGCGACCGCAGAGTATTGCTCAGCATATCCACAAGCGTCACGCAGCCGAGGATGACCAGCAGAAGCGCTGCGACCTGCGGATAATCCAGCAGCCGCAACGATCCGACCAGCTCCGTGCCGATCCCGCCCGCACCGACCATGCCCATAACAGTCGACGCGCGGAAATTGTATTCCCACCGGTACATGCTGACATCGGCGAATTGCGGAAACACTTGTGGCAGCACACCATGCAGGATCACCTGCATCCGCGTCGCCCCCGAGGCTTCGGTCGCCTCGATAGGGGCCGGATGCGCGTGCTCGATCGCTTCGGCAAAGAACTTCCCGACCATGCCGACGGAATGCAGACCCAGAGCCAGCACACCCGGCAGCATCCCGAAGCCCACAGCGGCGACAAAGATGATGCCCAGGATCAGTTCCGGGATCGAGCGCAGCGTGTTGAGCACGAAACGTGCGCATTGATACGCGATCTTGTTGGGGGTCGTGTTCCGCGCGGCCAGAAACCCCAAGGGCAGGGACAGCGCGATGGCAAGCGCCGTTCCGGCAATCGACATCGCCAGTGTTTCCAGAAGCGGGTCGACCCAATCGCGCCAGCGCCCGAAATCCGGTGGAATCATCTCGGTGACCAGAACGCCTATGGCCGGCAGTCCCTGGGCCAGACGGTCGCCGTCCAGCATACCGGTCAGCCAAAGCGACAGGATGACAATGGCCAGGACGCCAAGAATTTGAAGGAACACTATGCGCCGCCCCTTGCTGTCCTCGGCGAGGATCATCTCGGGATCGGTAAGGATGGGCGTCTCGGCTATGGGGCGGCGCATGTCGGACCCTTTCGTCGCTGGCTTAGTTGGACTGGAGGTTTTTGCGGATGTCGCGGATGATGTCATAATCCGCGTCGGTGATCGCCGCGAAGCCATCTGCCTTGAACGGCTTCAACACCGCGTCTCCGGCTTCCGTGCCACGCTCAAGCGACAGGAACGCGTCCTTGATGCCCTGCTCCAGAGCCTCGGTCATGTCGGTGCGCAGAACCCAAGGGTACTGGGGGATGTCGGCGGAATATCCGATGACCACCACCTTGGCCGGATCAACCGTGCCTTTCGCCACAAGGCTTTCGAAAATCGGGCGGCTCAACCCGCCGACGGCGGCATTGCCCAGTTCGACATTGCGGGCCACGGCATCATGCGCACCGGTAAAGTTCTGCTTGTAGTCGTCGCCTTCCGTGACGCCTTCCAGCATCATGGTGTATTTCGGTGCAAAATGGCTCGAGGTCGACGCCTGATCGCCAAACGCCACGTCGATACCGCTGCCCTCGATATCATCGATCGAGTCGATGCCGCTTTCGGCATTCGCGATCAGCACGGATTGATAGGTGGTGCTGCCATCCTTCACACGCGCGGCGAACGGCTCGATATCCAGATCGCCACCCGCCATCTTGGCTTTCGCGATCGTATAGGATGCAGGTCCGAAATAGGCCACGTCCACACGACCAAACCGCATCGCTTCGATCATCGACGAATAGTCGGTCGTCACGATCAGTTCGATGTCCTTGCCAAGGGTCTCTTCCAGATAGGCCGCCAGCGGCTTGTTGTCCTGGATGACTGTGGCCGCGTTTTCGTCGGGCAGCAGGGCGACGCGCAGCGTGTCGGGGTCATGATCGCCCGCGGCAAAGGCTGCGGTTGTGCCCAGAAGCAGGGCGGTAAAGGTCAGGATCGTCTTCATTGTTGGTCTCCCAGGGTTGATGAAGTCAGGTGGAGCTGTCCGTTTGCGCGCCATAGATGCGCGTCAGGGCGGCGTCGCTCAGGGTTTCGGGCGGTCCGTCAAACACGATCTTGCCCCCCGAAAGTCCGATGATCCGGTCGGCATAGGCCTTGGCGAAATCAAGCTGATGCAGGCTGACGATCACGGGGATGCGATCCTCGCGACAGACATCGCGCAGAATGGTCATCACGCGGTTGGATGACGCCGGATCGAGCGATGCAATCGGCTCATCCGCAAGGATCAGCTTGGGCTCCTGAGTCAGGGCACGCGCGATGCCGACCCTTTGCTGCTGGCCCCCAGACAGGCTGTCGCAGCGCGTCAGCGCCTTGTCGAACAAGCCCACTCGATCAAGAGCATCCAGCGCAAGGCGTCGCTCGGCCATGGAAAAACCGATCATGCTGCTCCATACGGAATGCCGGCCAAGACGCGAAATCAGCACGTTCCGCAAGGCGCCCATGCGCCCGATCAGTTGGTGCTGCTGGAAAATCATCGCGGTATCGCGACGATGGGCGCGGATATCTGCGGCCGTTTTCAGCGCGCCATGCCCCGTGGCCAGGATCGTGCCGGCGGTGGGCCGCGTCAGCATGTTCAAGGTCCGCAGCAAGGTTGACTTGCCGGCACCCGACGGCCCAAGCAGCACGGTCAGTTCACCATCCGAGAATTGGCAGGTCGTCTCGTGCAGCGCCCGTGTCGCGTTTGGATAGACAACCTCGATCCCATGCAGGCTCAAGATATCGGTTGCGGCAAGCTTTGGTGACCCATCCATGGCATCGATTCTCCTTCGTATCGGCATTTCGATAACCAATGTTTAAGACACTTTTATTACATATTGCGATAACCCGGAAATCCTGCTAGCCAAACTCCAGATTGCCCGGAGGAGTGCTGATGCAGACCAAGATCGTGGTCCCGAACTGGATCGAAACCGAAACCATCGCGCGCCTTCAGACGGTTGGCGAGGTTGTTGCGAACACCGAACGCGAACCTGTCTCTCCCGATGCCCTGCGCGCGTCCTGCCGCGATGCGGCGGCGGTCATGGCCTTCATGACCGAATGTATCGATGACGATTTCCTTGCGGTCTGCCCTGATCTGAAAATCGTGGCCGGCGCCTTGAAAGGCTTCGACAATCTGGACGTAGACGCCTGCACCCGTCGCGGTGTTCTGGTCACCTATGTTCCGGACCTGTTGACCGAACCGACAGCAGAGCTGGCACTTGGTTTGATGATCGCATTGGCCCGCAACATGCGCGCGGGCGACAGCTATGTCAGATCGGGTGAGTTTGCCGGCTGGCGTCCCCGCTTCTACGGTGGCAGCATTCAAGGCGCGACGGTCGGCGTGATCGGCGCAGGCGCCGTCGGACGCGAGACGATGCGTCTCTTGTCAGGGTTCCGGGGAAGCCGACTTTACTTCGACGAAGAGCGTCTTGATCCGACCACTGAAAAAGCGCTCGCCGCTCAATATGCGCCGCTGGATGCGGTGATCTCGACATCTGATTTCGTCGTGTTGGCCTTGCCGTTGACGCCGCGTACCCTGCATATCGTGAATGCTGATTTTCTGAAACGCATGAAACCCGGCGCCTATCTGGTCAATCCGGCGCGCGGATCACTTGTTGATGAAGCGGCGGTAGCTGCGGCCTTGAACGCGGGCGATCTTGCCGGATATGCGGCGGATACCTTTGAAATGGAAGATTGGCACAGGCCGGACCGACCGCGCCATATCCATCCCGATATCCTGGCCAGCGACCGCACCGTGCTCAGCCCCCATATCGGCTCGGCCGTCACCGATGTCAGGCGCCAGATCGCCGCGTCCGCCGCCGATTGCATCATCACCACCCTCAAGGGCGGCTGCCCCGAGAACGCTCTCAACCCCGAGGTCCTCGATCGATGAACCTGACCCTCCTGCAAAGTTTTGTCGCATTGGCCGAGGCCGGCAGTTTTCAGGCTGCCGCCGAACGGATCGGCATCGCTCAGCCGACATTGTCCCAGCACCTCAAGAAGCTGGAAAGCGATCTCGGGGCCGAGCTTGTCAGCCGCAACCATTCCGGCAGCCGTCTGACCCCTGCGGGCGCGCGTTTTCTGCCGCATGCCCAGCAGGTTCTGGCCTCGGCCACACGGGCACGGGACGCCGCTCTGTCGGACACCCTCAAGATCGGCTGCAGTGGCAACATCGCCTCGTATTTCATGCCGCAGAATCTGGCGGCGTTTCTGGCGACCCAGGACACCAAGATGCTGTGGGAGGTCGTGTCGGCCCCAAATCCCAAGATCGCCGAGATGCTCCTGACCGGCGAGGTTGACCTTGCCGCGATGGAATGGCCCTTGTCGCATGCCGCAGTCTCCGCCAAGGCTTGGGCGCGCGAAGAGATGGTGATCATCCTGCCGCCCGATCATGCGTTTGCCACACGGTCCGAGATCACCTTCGAGGAACTCAAGACGCTTCGCATTCTGGGCGGTGAACGTGGCACGGGGACCGGAACGCTGCTGAACGACGCCCTTGGCCCACAGGCCGCCGAATTGAACACAGTGGGCAATCTGGGGTCTACCGAAGCGGTCAAGCGCGCTGTTGCCGCCGGCTTGGGGGCCTCCATCGTGCTGGCGCGCTCGGTTCTGTCGGAAGTTGCCTCGGGGGATCTGGCCATCTGCCGCTTGAAGGGCAAAGCGCTGACGAAACCTTTTTACCTCGCCATTCTCAAGGACAGCGCCGCTGCCGTCCCAGCCGCGCGTATGTTGGATTTTCTGATCCCCGAACCCGCATAGGCCGATTATCGGCCCGCCTCTCTATCGTCTGGCCATCGCTCGGCGCGGTGGCCCCCGCGATTCCTGAAGCGGCCTCTATTGCGGCGAACGACAGAATCGGTCGCCCGCAGGGCCGCCGTTTCATGATCCCGACCGGCCCCACGCGGTCATGTCACGCCGCGATCCGGGGGTGAGTCCCGGCGCAACACGCATTCTGTCCCAGAATCACGGTAGAAAACCGCATCAGACCCGCAAGAATTTCAGCTTCTTCGCCATTGAATGTCCTGCGCTGTCAGACGGATTCCCGCCATTTTCCCGACATCGAGACGTGTCCTGCGCCCTATGGCGCCTCATCGCTCTTTCGATAGTGACGACACCGCGTCCGCGAAGTCGCTCTTCAGAATCTCCAGCCCCAGCGACGACAGCCCGGCAACGCCGATCGCAATCGCAACGGCCATCGTCATTACCATCATGTAGTCTTGCAGCCATCGCATCCGTCAGCCCTTCCACAGCGTCACAGGTCTTGTCCTGAAAGCAGCTATACCGCCCCATGCGCAGCTCGGGATCAGACGATGGTCCATGACTTTTCGGGACGTGGCTATCGGAGGATAAATGGCGAAATCCGGGACTCGGAAACTTCATTTGCGCCAAATTTTTTCCCATGTCCTTGGGCTTTCTAAGCCTCAGACCTGAGCCGCCCGGCGCCGAACGACACGGCCCGAACGGTCTTCAGGCGCCTTGACCTACAAGACTTACAATCAGATCCAGGAGACAGAAATGATCAAGTTTTTCAAAAAGTTCCGCTCGGAAGAAGATGGCGCAGTCACGGTGGATTGGGTGGTGCTGACGGCCTCCGTCGTGGGCCTTGCCGTCGGCGGTGTCGTTGTGATCAAGGACGGTGTTGACGGTCTGGCCGGCAATATCGGAACCGAACTCAGCTCGGCAACCGTCATTGGCCTGGGTGAACTGGGACAGGACACGCAGAGCACCCAAGAGACAACCACTCAGTAACCTTGCACCGGACAAAATGAGCGGCGGGCCGGACAGTGTCTTGTTCGGCCTGCTGCCGGCGACAGCCAAATGATCGGCTCAGGTCGTGCTCAACGCGCCCACCCGCCAGTCGCTCTCCTCGATGCCGAAACGGTTGATCCGGGAATAGAGTGTCGTCGGCCTGACCCCCAGAAGCTCCGCCGCCCCACCCGGCCCCGACACCTTGCCGCCCGTTTCCCGCAAGCAGGCGATCAGGTTGTCGCGGATCATGCGGTCCATCTCGGCCTCGGTGCGGATCGGCGCGCCGTCGCTGTTGGTGCCGGACTGCGCCAGCCCCAGTTCCAGAATGATCTTGCCCCCACCCGAAACGATCGCCGCGCGCTCAAGCACGTTGCGCAATTCGCGCACATTGCCGGGCCACCGATAGTCCATCATCTGCTGCACCGCCCGTTCGGTGATGGTGGGCTGCGCAAGGTTCAACCGCCTGCAGGTAATGCCCAGCAGATGCGAAGCCAGCACCGGGATATCCTCGAGTCGTTCGCGCAACGGGGCGCAACTGATCGGAAAGACGTTCAGGAAGAACAACAAATCCTCCCGCAGCTTGCCGGATTTCACCGCCCGGTCCGGCGTGTCGTTCATCGCCGCGATCACATGCAGGTCAAGCGCCTTGGCCCGCGTATCGCCCAGCCGTGTGACGGTCCCTGTCTGAAGCGTCTGCAACAGCCTGCCCTGCGTCTCCAACGGCAATTCCGAGATGTCGTCCAGAAACAGCGTGCCGCCATGCGCCAGTTCCAGCTTGCCGGGCTTGTCCCGGGTCGATCCGGGAAAGGCGCCGCGCACCTGCCCGAACAGCTCGGCCTCGATATCGTCCGGTGACACCGCGCCGCATTTGAACGTGATCATCGCCCGCCGCGACCGCGCGCTGGCCTTGTGGATGGCGTTGGCCACCAACGCCTTGCCGGTGCCGGTCTCGCCGGTAATCAGAACCGTCGCATCGGTGGGCGCGACCAGATCGATCCGGGTGCGGATCTGCTTGACCGCCGGGGAGGATCCGACAATGTCGTGATGCGCCCGCTCCGAGGTGATGGCCTCCTGAAGATAGGCGTTCTCCTGCTCCAGCTGGTCTCGCAGCAGGGCCACCTCCTGCAACGCCTCGTGCAGCTTGCGTTCGTTTTCCTTGCGCTCGGTGATGTCGCGGAAAATCACCACGGCGCCCACAAGCACCTGTTGGTCATAGATCGGGGTCGAGACGTATTCTACACGGATCGGCTTGCCATCCTTGCGCCAGAACACCTCGTCATCCACGCGGTTGATCTTCTCGAAGCGGAACGATTGGTAGATCTTGCATTGATGGGCGGGATACACATCGCCGTTCAGGTGGTGATGGTGGATGATCGCGTGGATGTTGCGGCCCAGAAGATCCTCCCCGGTCCAACCCAGCATCTCGCGCGCCGCGCGGTTGACGAAGGTGGTCTTTCCCTCGGCATTCACCCCATAGATCCCTTCGCCGGCCGCGTTCAGGATCAACTGGTTCTCGCGCTCGAGTTCCGCAAAGAACCGCTCCGCGCGCTTCCATTCGCTCAGCCCGGCGCGGTGCATCTTGGCTGTCTCGACCATCGCGGTTCGACGTTCGAACGCGGTCAGATCGGTCAGCACCAGCAGGACCAGCCCCGGGTGATCCGGCAGGGGCCGCGCCCTGATCTCGCAGCGCACGGTCTGTCCCTCAAGCGATGTCAGCCCCACATCGCGGGTCCAGCTTTCGCCGCGATGATCCACCTCTTCCATGAACACCACGAACCTCGGCAGAGACGGCCCAAGCAAGCCGGAAAACCGTATGTCCCCCGGCGCTTCGCTCTGGCCCGTCAGCAGTTTCGCCGCCGCCTCGTTCCACCCCGCGACCCTGTCCGAGGCCGTGTCCACCACCACCGCCGCCTGAGGCAGGGCGCTCACGAGGGAATCAATCATGGTCTGCGCATCGGTCATGCCGATCAGCATAGCCGGATTTGAAACCCACGCATCACGATATTTCGTGAATTACGAAAAATGATAATTCCAAACATCCGTAAAATCATATTAAGCAATTGTTAAATAACAAAATTTTGCGAGTGCACAAATTTTCGTCGCTGGCTTCCGCAGCCCGGATTTCCTTGGAATTATGACGACAACCCAAGCTGAAAGGACATCCGATGACGATCAAAAGCCTTGGAAACCCGTTTTCCGAAAAGACCGATCTGCGCCATGGGGCGGACTGTGGTTGCAACAGCTGTCTGTCTGGCCACGGCCACGACAAGGACCATGCCGAACCCGCCTCCATGTCTTCCGAACAAATGCTCGAACGCGCCATCGAAAGCGCGGTTGTCCGTTCTGTCTTCGGGCAAAACGATCTGAACCGGCGCTCGTTCATGGGCATGATGGGCGGCGGTGCCTTTGCCGCCGCTCTCGCGTCGGTGTTCCCCATGGACAAGGCCAAGGCCGCGTTGCTTGACGAACTGGGCGCCCCGGAAAAGACCGATCTCAACATCGGCTTCGTGCCGATCACCTGCGCCACCCCGATCATCATGGCGCAGCCGATGGGCTTTTACGAACGCTACGGCCTGAACGCCCAGGTCATCAAGACCGCCGGCTGGGCCGTGGCTCGCGACAAGTCGCTGTCGGGCGAATATGACGCCAGCCACATGCTGACCCCGATGCCGCTCGCGATGACGCTCGGCGCCGGTTCGGTGGCCGAACCCTACATCATGCCCGCCGTCGAGAACATCAACGGTCAGGCGATCGTTCTGTCGAACGAACATCTCGACAAGCGCGACCCGACCCAGTGGAAAGGCTTCACCTTCGGCGTGCCCTTCGAATATTCGATGCACAATTTCCTGCTGCGCTACTACGTGGCCGAATTCGGGCTCGATCCGGATGTCGATATCCAGATCCGCGTCGTGCCCCCGCCAGAAATGGTGGCCAACCTGCGCGCGGGCAACCTCGATGGCTACCTGTCGCCCGACCCGTTCAACCAGCGCGCGGTCTGGGAAGGCATCGGCTTCATCCACATGCTCACCAAGGACATCTGGGAGGGTCACCCCTGCTGTGCCTTCGCCGCACCCCTGTCCTTCGCCCAGGAATTGCCCAACACCTACGGTGCGCTTCTCAAGGCGATCATCGACGCGACGCAATACGCCTCGAACCCCGACAACCGCAAGGAAATCTCGGCCGCGATCGCGCCCACCAACTACCTCAACCAGCCGGTACCGGTGATCGAACAGGTGCTCACCGGCACCTTCGCCGATGGCTTGGGCTCGGTGCAGAAGGTGCCCGACCGGATCGACTTCGATCCGTTCCCCTGGCACTCGATGGGCGTCTGGATCCTCACCCAGATGAAGCGGTGGGGCTATATCGAAGGCGATGTGGATTACAAAGCCGTGGCCGAACAGGTCTATCTCGCGGGCGACTGCAAGAAGATCATGGAGCAGCTCGGCTACGAGGCGCCCGACGTCACCTACAAATCCCACACCATCATGGGCAAGACATTCGATCCCGCCGAACCCGAAGCCTATGTCAAAAGCTTCCCGATCGGGCGGGGGTGATCCATGCTCGACAATCTCTCCATCAATCAGCGTGCCGCGATCCTGTCGCTGGTCATGCTGATCGGCGGCCTCCTGATATGGGAGGCCGCGATTCCGGCCCAGAAAACCGCCGAGAACCTGACCGAGTACGAGCTTTTGATGGGTCTTGGTCAGGAACGTGCCGGCGTGCCGCCGCCATCGGATATTCTGGCCAAGGCGTGGGAGGAACTCAGCAACCCCTTCTATGACGCCGGCCCCAACGACAAGGGCATCGGCATCCAGATCGGATATTCGATCTACCGCGTCCTGTCCGGCTATTTCCTTGCCGCTCTCGTGGCCATTCCGCTTGGCTTCCTGATCGGCATGAGCCAGATCGCCTACAAGGCGTTCAATCCGTTCATTCAGGTGCTGCGCCCGATCTCGCCGCTGGCGTGGATGCCGCTGGCCCTTTTCGTGATCCAGGACTCCGAGGCCAGCGCGATCTTCGTGATCTTCATCTGCTCGATCTGGCCGATGCTCATCAACACCGCCTTCGGTGTCGCCGGCGTCCGTCAGGATTGGGTCAATGTGGCCCGCACCCACGAGCTTGGCAGCTTGCGCACCGCCTTCACCGTGATCCTGCCTGCCGCAGCGCCGACCATCATCACCGGGATGCGCATTTCCATCGGCATCGCGTGGCTGGTGATCGTCGCCGCCGAGATGCTCGTCGGGGGAACCGGTATCGGCTACTACGTCTGGAACGAGTGGAACAACCTCGATCTGACCTCGGTCATCTTCTCCATCCTCATGATCGGCGTCGTCGGCATGTTGCTGGACGCGGCCTTCAGTGTCCTCCAGCGCGCCGTCGCCTACGCAGAGTAAGGAGCCAACCCATGTCGAAACCATTTCTCAGTATCGAACGTCTGACCCAGACCTACCCGGACGGGCAGGGTGGCTCGACAACGGTGTTCGAAAACGCCAGCTTCGGGATCGAAAAGGGCGAATTCGTCTGCATCCTCGGTCACTCGGGCTGTGGCAAGTCCACCATCATGAACATCCTTGCCGGTCTGGCCGAACCGACCTCCGGCGTGGTCAAGATGGACGGGCTCGAAGTGTCCGGCCCCTCGCTGGATCGGGGCGTCGTGTTCCAGAACTATTCGCTGCTTCCGTGGCTGTCGGCCCTCAAGAACGTCACCTTCGGCGTCAAGGCCCGGCATCCCGACTGGTCCCGCGAAAAGGTCGAAGCCCATGCCCGCGATTTTCTCGCCAAAGTGGGTCTGGAAGGCGATGTGGTCCACCGCAAGCCAAGTCAGCTTTCGGGCGGTATGCGGCAGCGCGTGTCCATCGCACGCGCCTTCGCCAACCATCCCAAGCTGTTGCTTTTGGATGAACCCTTTGGCGCGCTCGATGCGTTGACGCGGGGCACCATTCAGGAAGAGCTTCTGAAAATCTGGAGTGGGACCGAACAGACCGTGTTCATGATCACCCACGACATCGACGAAGCGATCCTCCTGGCGGACCGCATCCTTCTGATGACCAACGGCCCCTTCGCGCGGGTTGCGGAATCGGTCGAGATCACGATCCCCCGGCCCCGCAAACGCACCGAGATCGTCGAGCATCCCAACTACTACGCGATCCGAAATCACCTCGTGCAGTTCCTCGGGCACCGCTCCAAGGAATTGGCGGGCAAGCAGAGCGACGATGCCGATCAGCGGCCCGAAACCGTGCGGCTGGAAAAGACCGGGCAGGCCGAAGACGAACCCAGTGCCCCGCCGCCCTTGCGGGCGGTGAATGACTGAACCGAAGGCTCCCGGAATGACCCAGCAGGACACCCCGCGCGCCCCCTTGCCTCCGTTTTCCCTCGAAGACGCGGTCACCAAGGTGCGCATGGCCGAGGACGCATGGAACAGCCGCGATCCCGCCAGGGTCGCCCTGGCCTACACGCGTGACACGGCATGGCGCAATCGGGACGAATTTCTGAACGGTCGGGCCGAGGTGGAAGCCTTCCTGACCCGCAAATGGGAAAAGGAGAACGGGTATCGCCTCATCAAGGAGATCTGGGCGCATGCCGAAAACCGGATCGCCGTGCGCTTCTGCTACGAGTGGCACGACCAAGACGGCCAATGGTTCCGCGCCCATGGCAACGAGAACTGGGAGTTCGACGCCATGGGTTACATGGCCGTGCGCCATGCCTCGATCAACGACGTAGCCATCGCCGAGGCCGATCGCCTGTTCCACTGGCCGCAGGGCCGCCGCCCCGACGACCATCCCGGCCTGACCCGGCTCGGGCTCTGACACGCAACGATTATCATACGACCCAGGAGGACAAACAATGAAAGACAATTACGAGGTGCCAGCCATGATGACCAAGGAAGACGTGACGATGATGATCCTGTCCGCCAAGAAGCAGGCGGGCATGACATGGGAAGGCATCGCCGAGAAGATCGACATGTCCCCGGTCTGGACCCATTCCGCCTGCATGGGCATGAACGGCTTTCCGCGCGACAAGGCCGAGGCGCTGGTCAGCGTCATGGGCCTCCCGCAAGAGGCCATCAGCGTCCTCGAAGAGCCGCCCACGAAGGTTTGGGAACAGGCCGTGCCCACCGATCCCTGCATCTACCGCCTCTATGAGATCGTCGGCGTCTACGGCCCCACGATCAAGGCGCTGATCGAAGAGAAGTTCGGCACCGGCATCATGTCGGCGATCGATTTCGAAATGGCCATCACCCGCGTCGAAAACCCCAAGGGCGACCGCGTGAAGATCGAGATGTCGGGCAAGTATCTGGCCTACAACTCGTGGTAAGCCGCACGCTCTGACGTGCACCGATCCCCTTCCAACTGGCCCTCGCCCCGTGCGGGGGCCAGTCGTATGTCCTCCTATACCGCTTGCCCGAGGATCTCTTTCATCTCCGCCTGCATGTCCTCGACCCTTGCGCGCAGCATGTTGCAGAACGCTTCGGACAGTTGCGAGCCGGGCCGATGCGCCGGGGTCAGCACGGACACCCGGCTGCCTATTCTCGGACGGAACGGGCGGACCACCACACCGCTGCCCGCCGCCAGACCCGCAAGATGGCTATGGGCCGTGATCATGTCGCAGATCATGTAGCACAGCCCCGCCCCCACGAACCGCATCCCCGGCAGAAAGGTCTGCAATTCGAACATCGGCTCGAACCGGCACCCGGCCATATCGAACGCCTTCACCGTCTGCCGATAGGTCGCGTGTTCCGCAAACAGCACCGCCAGCCGCCGCCCATCCAGATCGGCTGGCGTGATCACCGGCCTTGCCGCCAGTTCATCGCCCGCCGGGATCGCACAGACGCATTCCAGATCGAAATCGCTCTGCCGGATCGAGGGGCGCGGCTCGGGCGTCTCGGCAAAGCCAACGTCGAATTGCTGCGAGGCGATCAACTCTTCGATCAATGACGAGGACCGCATCATCAGCGACACCCGGATACCCGGCTTGTCCGACAGGAACTCCGTCAGCACCTTGGGCAGGAAAAACCCCGACGCCGCCGGATGGCATGCGATCCGCAGATGCCCCGCCTCCAGCTTGGAAATGCCGCTCAGCGTGCGCTTGGTCTGCTCCAGCCGGGACAGGATATCGTCGCATTCCTCCAGAAAGAACCGCGCCTCGGGCCGCGGCGTCAGCTTGCCTTGCCGCCGCTCGAACAGCTTGAAGCCCAGCTCATCCTCCAGCCCCGCGATCATCGCGCTGACCGCCGGCTGGGTGCGCCCGAGCGCGCGTGCCGCCTGGCTGATCGACCCGGTGCGCATCACCTCGCGGAAGGTCATCAACTGACGAAAGGACAGGTTCATCGGCACCCCCATAAAGTCACTCTATGGATTGAGTGATTTTTCCAATTTGCATTTATGCCATGCCCGCCGTCAATCTGTTGTTGAACATTCCGGCACATGCGGGGGGCATATGGACACGTTCGCGAAATACCTGCTCACGGGCCTGATCTGCGTGGTCGCGCTTGGCCAGTTCGTGCAGGTCATCACCCGCTACGTGCTTCAGATCCCGGTCATGGGGCTTGAGGAAACCATGCTCTATCCCACCCTGTGGCTCTATATCTTCGGCGCCGTCAACGCCTCTCGCGAAGACACCCATATCCGCGCCAACGTGCTGGAAATCGCCATCAAGTCCGAACGCGGCCATACGATCCTCGCCATCATCGGCGAGATCATCAGCCTGATCGTCGGCCTTTGGCTTCTGTCCTGGGCGTGGGACTTCACCCGCTATGCCTGGCGCGTCTGGAAGGAAAGCCCGACGCTCTACATCCCCACCTTCTATTCCGACGTGGCGCTGGTCGTGGGTCTGGGTCTGATGATGCTCTATACCGCGATGCATCTCGTGCGGCACATCAATGTCCTGCGCGGGCAGGGGGCGGCCCGATGATCGAGATCGCCCTTCTCGCCATTGCGCTTCTGGTGCTGACCCTCACGCTTGGTGTGCCTCTGCCCTACTGCTTCGGCTCGGCGCTGATGGTGATGTATTTCCTCGGCGGCGTGACCATGAAGGGCATGATCCTCTGGGGCTTCCAGCAACTCGGCAACCCGGTGCTTCTGGCCATTCCGCTCTTCGTTCTGGCCGGCACGATCATGTCCGCCAGCGGCATCGCCGCCAGTCTTCTGAATTTCGTCAACGCCTTCATCGGCCATATCCGGGGCGGGCTTGGGGTGGTCGCGGCGGTGTCCTGCGCCATCATCGGCGCGATCTCCGGCTCGGGCCTGACCGGCATCGCCGCGATCGGCCCCTTGCTGATCCCGGAAATGGAGAAACGCGGCTATCCGCGGGCCTATGCCACGGCACTCATCGCCAATTCGTCGATCCTCGGCCTGCTCATTCCGCCCTCGGTCACGATGATCGTCTATGGCTGGGTCACCGACACCTCGATCCTTGCGTGTTTTCTCGCAACGCTCGGGCCGGGCCTGCTCATCATGTTCAACTTCTCGGTCGTGAACCTCTGGATGAGCCGCAAGTTCGATCTGATCCTCGATGACAAGCCCAGCTTCACGCAGCTGGCAACCGACGTGGCCCACAAGGGCTTCAACGCCACACCGGCGCTGCTCATGCCGATCATCATCCTCGGCGGCATCTATGGCGGCATCATGACCCCGACCGAGGCCGCAGCGATCTCGGTCATCTACGCGCTGCCGGTGGGCTTCTTCATCTATCGCGGCCTGAAATGGGGCACCTTCCTTGAGGCCGGCAAAGAGGCCGCGACCGCCGTGGGCGCGATCATGCTGATGATCCTTTTCTCGATGATCCTCAGCCAGATGTTCGTCTACGAGGCGATCCCCCAGAAAATGGTCAGCGCGATCTTCGAGATCACCGAAAACAAGGTGCTCCTGCTGATCTTCATCAACATCCTGCTGTTTCTCGTCGGCATGGTCGTCAACGACGTGACCGCCATCATCCTGATCGCGCCGCTGCTCTTGCCGCTGATGCAGGCGATCGGCGTCACCCCGGTGCAGTTCGCCGCGATCATGGGCGTCAATACCGCGATGGGCGGCGTCACACCGCCCTATGCCTCGATCCTCTATCTCGGCGCGCGGATCGGCAACGTGAAGGTCACCAAGGTGATCCCGCCCGCCATGATCCTGATCGCGCTGGGCTATGTGCCGGTCGTCTTTCTGACCTCGCTCTGGCCCGATCTCTCGCTCTTTCTGCCGCGGCTGTTCGGCTACTGACCCGCATCAGCCACCCCAACCAAACCAAAACCAACCCGGAGGAACACACCCATGAAACACATCCTGACCAGCACCGCTGTCGCCGCCCTCGTGGCCATCGGCAGCTTCGCATCCGCCGCCGACCTGAAGATGAGCCATGTGCGCCCGCAGGACGCCACCATCGACAAGGAACTTCGCGCCTTCTCGACCACCGTGGCCGAAGCCACCGGCGGTGATGTCACGATCAACATTTTCCCGGCCTCGGCCCTTGGCGACTACACCACCGTGCAGGAACGCGTCAGCGTCGGCGCGGTCGACATGGCGACACAGCCCGCCGCCACCGGCGCCGACCGCCGCATGCAGATCAGCTCGTTTCCCTTCCTTGCGTCGAACTGGGATCAGGCCCGCGCCATCTATGGCCCCGGCGGTGTCGTCCGTGACGTGATGGCCGAGCTTTATGCCGAGCAGGACATCACCATGCTCGCGGCCTATCCGGTCTATTTCGGCGGCATCGCTCTGAACACCGATCCGGTGAATCCCGGCGATCCGTCGCAGTCCAACGGCATCAAGGTCCGCGTGCCCGGCATCAAGTCGTTCCAGCTGACCGGCGAGGCGCTTGGCTACATCCCGTCGCCCATCCCCTTCTCCGAGGCGTTCACCGCCATTCAGACCGGCGTGGTCGATGGTGTGATCGGCTCGGGTGCCGAAGGCTACTACGCGTCTTTCCGTGACGTGACCAAGGCCTATATCCCCGCCAACACCCATTTCGAGGTCTGGTACATGATCATCTCGAACGAGTCGCTTGCCGCTCTGGATGCCGAGGATCAGGCCGCCCTCAAGACCGCCGCCGAAGCGTTCGAGGCCACCCGCTGGACCGTCGCCGAAGAGGATCAGGGCAAGTGGGAACAGCGTCTTGCCGATGAGCTGGGCGCCACCGTCGTCGATCTGACCGACGAGCAGCTTGCCGCGATGGCCACCAAGGTCCGCGCCGAGGTCTGGCCGCAGGTGCTCGAGGATGTCGGCGCCGATTGGGGTCAGGCGATCCTCGACAAGATCGGCCAGTAATCCCGCGCTCCGTATCGGGGTTTGTGTACGGAATGGACACAAATCCCGGTCCGGCTTCTGTCATCCGTACCAATCCCGCGTAGGATTCGTACCAATCGCACACAAACCGGGGCGGCCCGAACCCGCCGCCCCGGCCCCTGAAACACCGACCCGGAAGAACCACATGCAGGCGGATTACGCGATCATCGGCGGCGGCGTCGTGGGCCTCTCCATCGCCTGGGGCCTTTTGAAAAAAGGGCGTTCCGTTCTGGTGCTGGATGGCGATGATGGCTCCTATCGCGCCAGCCGCGGAAATTTCGGCCTTGTCTGGGTGCAATCCAAGGGCCTCTCGCAACCCGCCTATGCCCGCTGGTCCCAGAAATCCGCCGCCGCCTGGGCCGATTTCGCCGCTGATCTGGCCGAGTCGACCGGCCGCGATCTGTCGCTTGTTCAACAGGGCGGGCTTGATTACCACATTGACGAGGAAGCCTTTGATAAAAAGGTGAAATCCTACGAAAAATTGCGTGACGAACTGGACGGAAATTACCCGTTCGAGGTGCTTGGCCACAACGCTCTCAAGGGCGAAGAGCCCAATATCGGCCCCAAGGTCGTGGGCGCGATCCTGCATCATCAGGACGGTCACGTGAACCCGTTGCGCCTGCTCAAGGCCCTGTCCGACGATGTCCGCCGCATGGGCGGCAAGGTCTGCACCGGCGTGACCGTCACGGATGTCGACAAACCGTCCTCCTTTCGGATCACCTGCACCGATGGCGCCACCCATGAGGCTGGAAAAGTCGTGCTTTCTGCGGGGCTTGGCGGGATTGCGCTTGGCCCGAAACTCGGCTTTCAAGCCCCCATGCGCCCCCAACGCGGGCAGGTTCTCGTGACCGAGAAACTGCCGAAACTGATGAACCGCCCCTCGGGGATCATCCGGCAGGTGGACGAAGGCGGCGTGCAGATCGGCGACAGCAAGGAAGAGGTGGGGTATGACGACAGCGTCACCATCGACACCACGGCCCATATCGCCGCGCGTGCCGCCACGGTCTTTCCCGATCTCGCCCGCGCGCAGATCGTCCGTGCCTGGGGCGCGCTTCGTATCCTGTCGCCCGATGGCCTGCCGATCTATCAGGAAAGTCCTGAAATGTCAGGGGCTTACCTTGTCACCTGCCATAGCGGCATCACCCTTGCGGCGGCCCATGCCCGGTATCTGACCGACTGGCTCGAAGGCAATGATGCCGCCCCCGATCTGGAGGTGTTCAGTGAACGACGCTTCGCCGTTTCTTGAGCTGTCCCCCGACAGCACCCCGCGTGTCACCGTGCGCTTCGATGGTCGGGACTACCGTCTGCCCGAGGGGGCGAACCTTGCCGCGGCGCTCTTGGCCGCCGGTCTGCGCAGCCTGCGTGACACCCCTGTCTCCGGCGCGCCGCGCGGTCCGTTCTGCATGATGGGGGCCTGCTATGATTGTCTGGTGCAGATCGACGGCATCACCCGTCAGGCCTGCATGGTCGAGGTCTCGGACGGCCTGATCGTCACCCGCGCCCATGCGGACAAGGGGGCATGACCATGCACAGCTCGGATCTCATCGTGATCGGTGCCGGCCCTGCCGGCATGGCCGCCGCCGCCACCGCCGCCTCCCTTGGGCTGGATGTGCTGATCCTTGATGAACAGCCCCGTCCCGGTGGTCAGATCTACCGCGATGTGACCCGCGCCGCGCCTGCGCGCGGACATATCCTCGGGGCTGATTTCGCCGATGGCCTGCCCTTGGTGCAAGGCCTTGAAAGCGAACGGATTTCCCATGTTTTCGGCGCAACCGTCTGGAAGATCGACCCCGATGGGCAGGTCGCCTATTCGGTGAATGGTCGTGGCGCCGTGGCGCAAGGCGCGCGCGTCCTTCTGGCCACCGGCGCGCTGGAACGTCCCATGCCCATTCCCGGCTGGACCCTGCCGGGGGTCATGACGGCGGGTGCCGCGCAAATCCTGCTCAAGCAATCGGGTGTCCTGCCCCGCCGGGCGGTTCTGGCAGGCTCCGGCCCGCTGCTTTACCTGATCGCCTCCCAGATGGTGCGCGCCGGCACCCCGCCGCTCGCTCTCGTCGAAACCCAGAGCCGCGCCGATTTTCTGTCCTCCCTGCGCTATCTGCCCGGGGCGTTGCGGGGCTGGCGCTACCTGCTCAAGGGCGCGCGCATGCTGACCGAGATCCGCCGCGCGGGCGTGCCGCGCCACTCCGCCGCCACGGGTCTGCGCATCGAGGGTGACAGCCACGCCACCGCCCTGTGCTTTACCGCAGGTGGCAAGACCCATCGCATCGCCTGTGACACGGTGCTGTTGCATCACGGCGTCGTGCCCAACACGCAGGCCGCCCGCTCGCTCGGCATCGCGCATCACTGGGATACGCGTCAGCAGTGTTTTACGCCGCAAGTCGATGACTGGGGCGGCACATCCCTGCAACATATCCTGATCGCCGGGGACGGGGCCGGTATCGGCGGCGCCGCCGTGGCCGAGATATGGGGCAGGCTGGCCGCCCTGCGCGCCGCCTGTGATCTGGGCGGGATCACGCTTGCGCAGCGCGATGCGCAAGCCGCACCCCTGCACCGCCGCCGCGCCTCGGAACTGGCCGCGCGCCCGTTTCTGGATACCGCCTATCCGCCTTGCGGCGATGCGCTTTTGCCTGCCGACAGCACCATCGTCTGCCGGTGCGAGGAAGTGACTGCAGGCGACATCCGCCGCTTTGCCCGGATGGGCTGCAAGGGGCCAAATCAGGCCAAAGCCTTCGGCCGTGCAGGCATGGGACCCTGTCAGGGGCGCTATTGCGGTCTCACCGTCAGCGCGCTTCTGGCCCGCGAAAACGGTGCAAGTCTCGATGACACAGGCTATTACCGCATTCGTCCGCCCCTCAAACCCATCACCTTGGGCGAGTTGGCGGCAATGGAAGACATGGCCGACGCGGCCGAATGACAAAGGACCAATCCATGATCGAACGTATCGACACCGGCGCCCGCATGAGCAAGATCGTCAAGCATAACGGGGTGGCGTATCTCTGTGGGCAGGTTGGCGATGGCGACACCGTGACCGAGCAGACCCGCGATTGCATCTCGCGGATCGAGGCGCTTCTGGCCAAGGCAGGCTCCTCGCCCGACCGGATGCTTCAGGCGGTGATCTGGCTGGCCGACATGGCCGATTTCGCCGAGATGAACGCCGTCTGGGACGCATGGGTGCCCGAAGGCCACGCCCCCGCCCGGGCCTGCGGCGAAGCCAGGCTTGCGCGCGACGTGCTCAAGGTCGAGATCATCGTTACCGCCGCCTGCGATTGATCCGGCCTGACGGTTTTTGTTGGCAAATCCCTCGAATCCCGCATGGTGGGCGAAACACATGACGGGAGGGGTCACATGAAGGTCGGTTTCATAGGTCTGGGCAATGTCGGCGGCAAGCTGTCGGGCAGCCTGTTGCGCAACGGGGTCGATCTGATGGTCCATGACCTCAACCCCGATCTCGTGGCGGGGTTCGTGGCCCGTGGCGCCACCGCCGCCAGCGATCCGGCGGCAATGATGCAGGCCTGCGATGCGGTCATCACCTGCCTGCCCTCGCCCGCCGCCAGTGCGGGCGTCGTGGGTCAGATGCTGCCCCATGTCGCCCCCGGCAAGATCTGGCTCGAGATGTCGACCACCGACGAGGCCGAGATCAAGCGCCTTGGCGCCGAGGTGATCGGTCAGGGCGGCGCAGCCGTGGACTGTCCCGTATCGGGCGGGTGTCACCGGGCCGATACCGGCAATATCTCGATCTTCGCGGGCTGTGACCGGGCGACCTTCGAGATGATCCTGCCGCTGCTGACGAAGATGGGCCGCCGCATCCTGCATACCGGTGATCTGGGATCGGCCTCCATTCTCAAGGTCATCACCAATTACCTCGCCACCGCCAATCTGCTCAGCTGCTGCGAGGCGCTTGTCACCGCCAAGGGCGCGGGCATGGACCTGGCCACCGCCTACGAGGCGATCCGCATCAGCTCCGGCACCTCCTTCGTGCACGAGACCGAAAGTCAGGTGATCCTCAACGGCTCTCGCGACATTTCCTTCACCATGGACCTAGTGCGCAAGGATATCGGCCTGTTTCAGCAGGTCGCCGACCGCGCCGGCATTCCACTTGAGCTGAACCCGCTGATGATCTCGATCTTCGAGGATGGCATCTCGCGCTATGGTGCGCGCGAATTGTCGCCCAACATCATCCGCCGTCTGGAAGAGGCCACCGGGCTCGATATCCGCGCCCCCGGTTTCCCGCCCGAAATGACCGATGACGAACCCGAAGAGCCGGGCTACGAAGTCACGCCCAATGGTCCCCGGCGTTAACCGGGTCGTTTACCAACCTGTGTAGAAGGATTTGACCGGTTCGGGGCTGTGTGGCTCTATCGGCGCGTGTGTTTGCGGGTTGGTGCGATGCTTTTGCTTGCCGGTATTCTGGGTATGATGGCTGTGGGTGCAACGGCCTTTTTCGGGTTCGATTTCGGAACCTCCGACGAAAACGCCGACTCCCCCCTCCCGCCTGAGCCTGAATCCGGTCAGCCTGATCTGCTGTCCTCTCTCCATCAGCACGACCCGTCTCCGGACGATACCGCGCCCGAAGCTCCCGCACCCGATCAAAGCGCGCCCGACACAGCCTTCACACCGGGGGAGATCATCTCGGGCGATGCCACCGACAACAGCCTTGCGGGCACCGACGCCTCCGATCAGATCAATGGCTATGCCGGGGATGATCTCGTGGCCGGTGGTCCCGGCGATGATCAGCTTTTCGGTGATCTGGGGCAGGATACGCTTCTGGGCGAGGCCGGGAATGACACGCTGCATGGTGACGAAGGCGATGACAGCCTCTCGGGTCAGGATGGCGATGACGATCTTTATGGTCACGCGGGACAGGATACGTTGTCGGGCGGCGCGGGCGATGACAGCCTGCAGGGTGGCGAAGGCAATGACAGCGTCATGGGCGATGATGGCAACGATGCCGTGCATGGCGGTCTGGGCGATGACACGCTCGATGGCGGGCTGGGGGCCGATACGCTGTTCGGCAGTTGGGGCAACGATGCGCTGACCGGTGTTGTCGATGATCCCAACACCGCGCAAACCGATGATATCGACGCCGGGGATTTCCTCAACGGCGGCGGCGGTGACGACGTGATCGTCATCGGTCAGGACGACACCGTGACCGGCGGCACCGGCGCCGACAGCTTCACGCTCGGCCATTGGATCACCCAAGACCATCAGGCCGAGATCCTCGACTTCTCGCTGGCCGAGGATGCGTTGATGGTGATCTATGATGACAGCACGGACCCCGATCCCGAGGTGACGCTGGAACCCGATGACGCCGATGCAGAGCTTCAGCACCTCGTGCTGAACGGTGTGCGGATCGCGGCGATTTCCGGCGCTGCGGGCTTGACGCTTGACGCCATTGCCCTGATCCCCGAAAGCGCGCTGCCGCCTCCGGCCAGCTGACCGCGCGCGCGGCCCTGACGCCGCGCTACGATTCTCCCCTTTTCTTTCGGTGCGATTCCTCCTATACGCGCCCATCCCCCGTGCTGCGGGGGGTATCTCCACAGGACCATGCTGGACGACATCCCGGCTTGCGCCCTTCACCCTTGATCAAAAAGGAGACCCCGATGTCGATCACCGCTGAAGAAAAAGACCGCGTGATGAAGGAATTCGCAACCAAGGAAGGCGACACCGGTTCGCCCGAAGTTCAGGTTGCCATTCTCACCTCGCGTATCGCCACGCTGACCGAGCACTTCAAGACCCACAAGAAGGACAACCACGGCCGCCGTGGCCTTCTCAAGATGGTCGCACAGCGCCGGAAACTGCTGGACTACCTCAAGGCCAAGGAAGAGGCCCGCTATCAGGACCTCATCAAGCGCCTCGGCATTCGCCGCTAAGGTTTCGATCCTTTTCGGATCACCCGACGCCCGCTCTTTCCAGAGCGGGCGTTTTTCGTCACAAAGGTCCGCAACCACCGCAACCTGCCGGACCCGCCTGATGTCAGTCGCCGCCACCCCATCCCCAGACCCCAAGCGCGTTTTCGTGCTTGGCGGCACCGGCACGATCGGGCAGGCAGCAGTTGCCGCACTTCTGGCACGCGGCCATCACGTCACCTGTTTTCTGCGCCCGCGCGCCTCGGACGACAGGGATGTGCCCTTGCCCGATGCCGCCACCTTGCGCTTTGGCGATGTGACCGATCCCGCCTCGCTGATCCGTGACGGGTTTCGGGGCGACCGCTTCGATGCGCTGGTCTCCTGCATGGCGTCGCGCAGCGGCACGCCGCGTGATGCCTGGGCCATCGATCACAAGGCCCATGTCTCGGCTCTTGGCCCGGCCCGCGGTGCCGGCATCACCCATGTCGTGCTCCTGTCCGCGATCTGTGTGCAAAAACCGCGTCTCGCTTTCCAGCAGGCCAAGCTGGCGGCGGAACAGGCGCTGATCGCCTCGGGCCTGACCTATTCCATCGTGCGCCCGACCGCGTTTTTCAAATCCCTTTCGGGGCAGGTCGCGCGCCTGCGCGCGGGCAAGCCGTTCCTTCTCTTCGGCGATGGTGCGCTGACCGCCTGCAAACCCATCAGCGATGCCGATCTGGGCCGCTACATCGCCACCTGTCTCGACGATGCCGACCGGCAGAACCGCATCCTGCCCATCGGTGGACCCGGCCCCGCGATCACGCCGCGCCAGCAGGGAGAGATGCTCTTCCGCCTTCTGGGGCAGGACCCCCGCTTTCGCCATGTGCCGGTGGGTATGATGGATGCCATCATTGCCGGTCTCGGCGCGCTCGGGCGGCTGTCTCCGAAATGGCGTGACAAGGCCGAACTGGCGCGCATCGGCCGCTACTACGCGACCGAGTCCATGCTGCTGCTCGATCCTGTCACGGGCCGCTATGACGCCGAGGCCACCCCGGAATTCGGCACCGACACGCTCGAGGCGTTCTATGCAAGTCTGATCCGGGGCGAAGTGTCGGTCGATCTGGGCGATCACGCCGTGTTCTGAGCGGCGCGCAACGCCCGCCGCGTTAATCCCGCCGCACACCGATCCCGATACCGACGTGATGCCGACGCGATACCGATCCGCCAAAAGCGCTGTTTTCACGGCTGTTAACGCTGATTCGCAGCGCTCACGTCATCATTGCTTTCAAAATGCTTCAAACTGCGCTATGGCGCCCCCATCTGTGACGTGATGCCTTTGACCCCGGGCGCATGGGAATGGATTGGGGTCGGCGGCAATGGGGCCGCCATTGAAACGGAGGACCCGGGATACGCCCGGGAGTGCCTCCAACTAGGAAGACATGATGTTCAAAGAAGTGAAAAAATCGATGCAGTGGGGCGAGGAAACGCTCACACTGGAAACGGGCAAGGTTGCCCGTCAGGCAGATGGCTCGGTCATCGCCACCTTGGGTGAAACCTCGGTCATGGCCAACGTGACCTTCGCCAAGGAACCCAAGCCCGGTCAGGATTTCTTTCCGCTGACCGTCCACTACCAGGAAAAATACTACGCCGCGGGCAAGGTGCCCGGCGGCTTCTTCAAGCGCGAGGCCCGTCCCACCGAGAAAGAGACCCTGACCGCGCGCCTGATCGACCGTCCGATCCGCCCGCTCTTCGTCAGCGGGTTCAAGAACGAAGTTCTCGTTATGTGCACGGTACTTAGCCACGATCTGGTCAATGATCCCGATATCGTTGCGATGATCGCCGCCTCGGCTGCGCTGACCATTTCGGGTGCGCCCTTCATGGGTCCGATCGCCGGGTGCCGCGTGGGCTATTCGGATGGCGAATACATCCTGAACCCCGATGTCGAGGATATGCACGACCTTCGCAACAACCCCGATCAGCGCCTCGATCTGGTTGTCGCCGGCACGAAAGACGCCGTCATGATGGTCGAATCGGAAGCCTATGAGCTGTCCGAAGACGAGATGCTGGGCGCCGTGACCTTCGCGCATGAGCAGATCCAGCCGGTGATCGACCTGATCATCGATCTGGCCGAAGACACCGCGAAAGAGCCGTTCGACTTCTCGCCCCCGGATTACTCGGCGCTCTACGACGCCGTCAAAGCCGCTGGCGAAGACAAGGTTCGCGCGGCCTACGCGATCACCGACAAGCAAGAGCGCACCGCCGCTGTTTCTGCGGCCAAGGAAGCGATCAAGGCATCCCTCACCGAGGAACAGCTTGAAGATCCCAACCTCGGCTCGGCCCTGAAAAAGCTCGAAGCCAGCGTCCTGCGCGGCGACGTGGTCAAGACCGGCAAGCGGATCGACGGGCGTAGCCTCGACACCGTGCGTCAGATCGTGTCCGAAACCGGCCTGCTGCCGCGCACCCATGGATCGGCGCTGTTCACGCGTGGCGAGACACAGGCGCTTGTGGTCACCACGCTTGGCACCGGCGACGACGAGCAGATCATCGACGCCCTGCATGGCAACTTCCGCTCCAACTTCCTGCTGCACTACAACTTCCCGCCCTATTCGGTCGGTGAAGCGGGCCGCGTTGGCCCTCCGGGCCGTCGCGAAGTGGGTCACGGCAAGCTGGCATGGCGCGCCCTTCAGGCCGTTCTGCCCGCGCCGACAGACTTCCCCTACACCATCCGCGTCGTGTCCGAGATCACGGAATCCAACGGCTCGTCCTCGATGGCATCGGTTTGCGGCGGCTCGCTGTCGATGATGGATGCCGGTGTGCCTCTCAAGGCGCCTGTGGCCGGTGTGGCGATGGGTCTGATCCTCGAAGATGACGGCGAATATGCGGTCCTGACCGATATTCTCGGCGACGAGGATCACCTCGGCGACATGGACTTCAAGGTCGCGGGCACCGAAAAGGGCATCACCTCGCTGCAGATGGACATCAAGGTCGCGGGCATCACGCCCGAGATCATGAAGAAGGCTCTGGCACAGGCCAAGGACGGCCGGCTGCACATCCTCAATGAGATGTCCAACGCTCTGACCGAAGCCGGTGATTTCTCGATCCACGCACCGCGTATCGAAACGATGCAGATCCCCACCGACAAGATCCGTGAAGTGATCGGATCGGGCGGCAAGGTGATCCGTGAGATCGTCGAAGTGTCGGGTGCCAAGGTCGATATCAACGACGACGGCATCATCAAGATCGCCTCGCCCAACAACGAAGCCATTCAGAAGGCATACGAGATGATCCATTCGATCGTCGCCGAGCCGGAAGAAGGCGGGATCTACAAGGGCACGGTCGTCAAGATCGTCGATTTCGGCGCCTTCGTGAACTTCTTCGGCAAGCGCGACGGCCTTGTGCATGTCAGCCAGATCGAGAATCGCCGCCTGAACCATCCGTCGGATGTGCTCAAGGAAGGTCAGGAAGTCTGGGTCAAGCTTCTGGGCTTCGATGATCGCGGCAAGGTGCGCCTGTCGATGAAAGTCGTGGATCAGGAAACCGGCGAAGAGATGAAAAAAGAGGAAGAGGCCGAAGGCTAAACGCCCGGTCCACCCTCGCAAAGATCGGCCCCGGCAGAAATGCCGGGGCCTTTTGCATTTGTTTTCAATGACGTAACGTTATGCGCGTCAATACAACAAAAGGTGTTTTGAGTATGTACCTTTTCCCGTATATATTACACTAGCTGGTTGTAAGCCGGTAGCTTCAGTAGCCTTTAACGAGTGTTCGAGTTCAAGTTCCGGCTGCGTTGCCACTCACGGACGACACGCAACCGGCAGGCCCTGGCCGACCCGGTCGGTCAGGGCCGTGAGCCTCGGGTCAACGCGCATCTTCAAGGATCATGTCGGCGGCCTTCTCGGCGATCATGATGGTGGGCGAATTGGTGTTGCCGCTGGTGATTGTGGGCATCACGCTGGCATCCACGACCCTTAGCCCGCCGATCCCGCGAAGCCGCAACCTGTCATCCAGAGGGGCATTGCCCTCGGGACCCATATGCACGGTTCCCACCGGATGAAAGATCGTCGTGCCGATATCGCCTGCCGCGCGGGCCAGCTCCTCTTCCGTTTGCATCGCGGTGCCGGGCCGGATTTCCTGTGGATCGTAGCGTTTCATCGCGTCCTGCTCCATGATCCGTCGTGTCAGCCGGATCGAGGCCGCGGCAACCTGACGGTCGCCTTCCGTCGACAGGTAATTGGGCGCGATCACCGGAGCCTCCATCGGATCGGACGAGGCGATGCGCACCTCTCCCCGGCTTTCGGGGCGCAGGTTGCACACGCTGGCGGTCAGACCGGGGAAATCGTGCAGGGGTTCTCCGAACGCGTCCAGCGACAGCGGCTGCACATGGTATTCCAGATCGGCTGTGGCCAGTTCGGGCCGTGAGCGTGCGAACGCCCCCAATTGGCTTGGCGCCATCGCCATTGGCCCGCTGCGCTTGAGCAGGTACTCCAGCCCGATCGCGGCCTTGCCCCACAGCGAGTTGGCCAGCGTGTTCAGCGTTCTTGCCCCGGTCAGCCGCCATGCGCAGCGCAATTGCAGATGGTCCTGCAGGTTGCGGCCCACCATCGGCGCCTCGAGCTCGACAGCGATCCCATGCTCCTGCAACAGATCGCCCGGCCCGATCCCCGACAGCTGCAGAATATGCGGGCTGCCGATGGCGCCCGCGCTCAGGATCACCTCGCCGCGCGCCCTCGCGGTTCGAAGCGTGCCGCCCTGTTGATACTCCACGCCAACCGCGCGCCCCGCCTCGAGGATCAGCCTGCGTGTCTGCGCCTGTGTCTCGACCCTGAGGTTCGCCCCGCTGCGCTCCCCCAGAAAGGCGCGCGCGGTGTTCAGCCGCCAGCCTTTGCGCTGGTTGACCTTGAAATACCCCACGCCTTCATTTTCGCCGGTGTTGAAATCATCGGTTTCGGGCAGTCCGGCGGCAACCGCAGCGGCCTTCCAATCATCCAGCACCTGCCAATGCAGGCGCTGATTGTCGACGCGCCATTCGCCGCCCGCACCGTGCATTTCGGACGCTCCATCGACATAATCCTCCGAGCGTTTGAAATAGGGCAGCACATCGTCCCAGCCCCAGCCGGTATTGCCCATCTGCCGCCAGCCGTCGTAATCGGCGGCCTGCCCGCGCAGATACAGCATGCCGTTGATCGAACTGCACCCGCCCAGAACCTTGCCGCGCGGATAGAGCAGCGACCGCCCGTTCAGCCCGGGTTCGGGCGCTGTGCGAAAACACCAGTCCGTGCGCGGGTTTCCGATGCAATAGAGATATCCCATCGGAATGTGGATCCAGTGGTAGGTGTCGCGCCCCCCGGCTTCGAGCAGAAGGACCTTGTGGCCTTTCGCGCTCAGCCGGTTGGCCAGAACGCACCCGGCGCTCCCAGCACCGACGATGATGTAATCCCAATCCATGGCGGCTCCTTGGTTCGGTGCAAAGACTTACCCGATCCGCCACCGCCCGCAAGCGGCTCAGAGCGGCAGGGCCGTTGTGCTGAACACGGTGCGCAGCGCAAAGGACGATTGCATCTTGGCGACACTCGGCAGTCGCGTCAGGTATTGCCGGTGAATGCGCGCGAAATCCTCGGTGCTTTCGGCAACGACCTTCAGGATGTAATCCGCAGCCCCGGCCGTAAGATGGCATTCCAGCACGTCGGGGATCCGGGTCACGGCCTTCTCAAACGCTTCCAGCACCTCATCGGCCTGGGTGGCCAGCGTGATCTCGACAAAGATCGTGGCGCTGACACCCAGTTTCCTCGGGTCCAGAAGCGCCACGTAATCGCGGATATAGCCTTCGGCCTCAAGGCGCTGCACCCTGCGGTGACACGCGCTTGCCGACAGGTTGACCGCGTCGGCCAGATCGGCGTTCGATATGCGCCCGCGCCGCTGGAGAACCTGCAGCAACCGACGATCCATCGCATCCAGAGCCATTCAAGCAATACCCTTCGAATATAGTGGTCGATACGCACAGGATATTCGGAAATTCCCACTTTTGGCGAGGGATTTTTCAATCGGATTGCGCGCCAGATGCGACATTCTGTCATCAAAGAGCACGAGGAGGATAAGCTCATGAAAATCGGATGTCCGACCGAGATCAAACCACAGGAATTCCGCGTCGGCATGACCCCGAACGCCGCACGCGAAGCCGTGGCCCATGGCCATGAGGTCATTATTCAGGCAGGCGCCGGGCAGGGTGCCGGGTTCGACGATGCCGATTATGTCGCCGCAGGCGCGGTGATCATCGACACCGCCGCCGAGATCTTTGCCGCCGCCGACATGATCGTCAAGGTCAAGGAGCCGCAAGCCGCCGAACGCAAGATGCTGCGCGAAGGACAGCTTCTGTTTACCTACCTGCATCTGGCGCCCGATCCCGATCAGACCCGTGATCTGCTGGCGTCGGGCTGCACCGCCATCGCCTATGAAACGGTGACCGATGATCGCGGCGGTCTGCCCCTGCTGGCGCCGATGTCCGAGGTTGCGGGCCGTCTGGCGCCCCAGGTGGGCGCGTGGACCCTGCAAAAGGCCAATGGCGGGCGTGGTGTGCTGATGGGCGGCGTGCCCGGTGTCGGCCCGGCCAAGGTGCTGGTGATCGGCGGCGGCGTGGTCGGCACTCATGCCGCGCGTATCGCGGCGGGGATGGGCGCGGATGTGACCGTGCTCGACCGGTCCCTGACGCGTCTGCGGTATCTGGACGATGTGTTCAGCCAGCAGTTCAACACCGGCTATTCCTCGACAGGGCTTCTGGCCGAACATCTGGCCGATGCGGACATGGTGATCGGCGCGGTCCTGATTCCGGGCGCCGAAGCGCCCAAGCTGGTCAAGCGCGCACAATTCGCCGACATGAAGCCGGGCGCGGTGCTGGTCGATGTGGCCATCGACCAGGGCGGGTGTTTCGAGACATCGAAAGCCACCACCCACGCCGATCCGATCTACGAGGTGGACGGGATCATGCATTACTGCGTGGCCAACATGCCCGGTGCCGTGGCGCGTACCTCGACCATCGCGCTTGGCAATGCGACCATGCCGTTCATGCTTGCGCTGGCCGACAAGGGCTGGAAACGCGCCTGCGCCGAGGATCCGCATCTTCTGAATGGTTTGAACGTACATGCCGGCCAGCTGACCTATTACGCTGTCGGCAAGGCGCTTGGGATCGACGTGATATCGCCGCAGATGGTCATCAAGGGCTGAGCCTCTTGTCGCCCCTCACGGGCCGCCTCGATCCGGGGTGGCCTGCGGTTCCGAGGTGAAATCGCTTGAGGCCGTGCGCGCACGGGGCTAGATCACGTGCCAAAGGAGCGTAGGATCATGAGCCTCAACACCTTCGGACATCTGTTTCGCGTCACCACATGGGGCGAAAGCCACGGGCCTGCACTGGGCGCGACCGTCGATGGCTGCCCGCCGGGCATCCCCGTGGACGAGGCGTTTCTCCAGCAATGGCTGGACAAGCGCCGCCCCGGCCAGAACAAGAACACCACGCAGCGCAACGAGCCTGACGCCGTGCAGATCCTGTCGGGCGTGTTCGACGGTCAGAGCACCGGCACGCCGATCCAGCTGATGATCGAGAACACGGATCAACGCAGCCGCGATTATGGCGAGATCGCGCAGACCTTCCGGCCGGGCCATGCCGACATCACCTATCATCAGAAATACGGCATCCGCGATTATCGCGGCGGCGGGCGCAGTTCGGCGCGCGAGACCGCGGCGCGTGTCGCCGCCGGTGGCATCGCCCGTGCGGCCCTTGCTTCGCTCGCGCCCGGCATCTCCATCAAGGGCTACATGACCCGCATGGGCGAGATCGAGATCGATCGCAGCCGTTTTGACTGGAACGCGATCGACGGCAATGATTTCTGGATCCCCGATGCCACGGCGGCGGCGGATTGGGAGGCCTATCTGCAAAAGCTGCGCAAGGACAAGAACTCGGTCGGGGCCGAAATCGAGGTCGTGGCCCGTGGCGTTCCGCCCGGGCTTGGTGCGCCGATCTATGGCAAGCTCGACACCGATCTGGCGGCTGCGATGATGTCGATCAATGCCGTCAAGGGCGTCGAGATCGGCGAGGGCATGGCCGCCGCGCGCCTGACCGGGACGGAAAATGCCGATGAGATCTTCATGGGCGAGACCGGCCCGGAATATTCGTCCAACCATGCAGGCGGCATTCTGGGCGGGATTTCCACCGGGCAGGATGTCGTGGTGCGCTTCGCGGTCAAGCCGACCTCGTCGATCCTCACGCCGCGCCGGTCCATCCGGATGGATGGCACGCCCACCGAGGTCATCACCAAGGGCCGGCATGATCCCTGCGTCGGCATCCGCGCCGTTCCCGTGGCCGAGGCGATGATGGCCTGTGTCCTGCTCGATCACCTGTTGTTGCATCGCGGGCAGGTGGGCGAGGGTCCGCGCGGCAGCATCGGCTGAGCGCGGGTGGCCTGCGGAGCGGGCGAGGGGCCAGCCCCTCGCGCTCCCCGGGATATTTGTGGCCAGAAGAAGCCCGCAGTCAGCCCGGGGCTTGTTTCTGGCGCGAGAGCTGCACGGCAAGAATGCCGAGCATCACCACCACGACGCCGACCATGTCCCAGAGCCCGAGGCTTTCGCTGAGCACGACAGCGGCGATCACCACTCCGAAAAACGGATTGAGGAAGTGGAAGGTGGCCGCCTTGATCGCGCCGATGCGGTTGACCAGCTTGAACCAGACCAGCGTTGCCGCCAGACCGGGGATCAGCGTGGTATAGAGGAAGGCCGCGATCAGCTGCCAGCTCCAGTCGATCTCGATCGTTTCGATGCTGAGGCCAGCGACCCCCAGAACGAGGCTTCCCACCAGCATCTGAAGTCCGACGATCATCAGGAAGTTGCCCCCCGATGTGGCGCCGCGCACCGCAAGTGTCGCAAGCGTCAGCGCCATCACCCCGCCCACGCAGAGAGCCAGACCATAAAGATCGGCGCCGCCCTGCAGCCGCGATCCCATGATGACCGCCACTCCGATGACGCCCGCGACAAGGCCAAGACCGCCCAGAAAGCCGATCCGTTCCCCCAGCAAGCCCCAGCTTGCCAGCCCGACAAGCAGCGGCATAGTCGAGGCGATGATCGCCGCAAGCGACGCTTCGATGGTTTGCATCGCGACGAAGTTCAGCCCCAGATAGAGCGCATTCTGGCAGATCCCGAAGATGATCGTGGCGCGCCATTGCGCCCGCGTCAGCCGCCAGCTTTGCCCGAGGGCAAGAGCGATCAGCACTCCGATGAGGCCAGAGACGAGGAACCGCAGGCTGAGCGCGGTCAGCGGCGGCGCCGAGGCCACGATGATCCGGGCCGAGGTGAAGGCACTGGACCACATCACCGCAAAGGCCAGCCCCATGATGATCGCCCGAATGTCCATGTGCTGTCTCCTGAAACCGAAAAGGGCCGCCCTTGCGGGGCGACCCTTTCCTAAAGATCGGGTGTTTGCAAGCTCAGCCGTTCACGCTGTCCTTGAGGGCCTTTGCGATGGTCATCTTGACGACCTTGTCGGCCTCTTTCTTGATCTGCTCGCCGGTGGCGGGGTTGCGCACCATGCGCTCGGGGCGCTCGCGGCAATAGATCTTGCCGACGCCGGGCAGGGTGACGGCACCACCGCCGGAAACTTCGCGTGTGATGATCGCGGTCACGGCGTCGAGCGCTGTGCCGGCGGTTTTCTTGTCAGTTCCCATTTCGTCGGCCAGTGCGGCAACGAGTTGAGTTTTGGTCATCGGTTTTGCCATTTTATGGTCTCCTTCAACTGCCCGGTCCTTGGGCCTCATGCTCAGAATTTAACTGTATGTTGTGACCAAACACAATGAATAGTAGGGAAAAGCAAGTGTTTTTCACGTATTTTGGGGTGATTTTCTTGGCCTATAGGAAAGCAGTTTCACTGAAGCTGCGCAATTTCCGGCTGTGGATGCGTTCGAGCGGCATCTGCCGCAAGCTCTCGATTGCGCGAATCCCGATCATGAGATGCCGCGACACCTGCGTCTTGTAAAAGTCCGAGGCCATCCCCGGAAGTTTCAATTCGCCGTGCAGCGGTTTGTCGGACACGCACAGAAGCGTGCCATAGGGCACCCGGAACCGAAACCCGTTGGCCGCGATCGTGGCGCTTTCCATATCCAGTGCAATGGCCCGCGACTGGCTGAGACGTTGCACCGGGCCGGATTGATCACGCAGCTCCCAATTGCGGTTGTCGAGGCTTGCGACCGTGCCGGTGCGCATCACCCGCTTGAGGTCATATCCGGTCAGCTGGGTTTCCTGCTCGACGGCGTTTTCCAGGGCGATCTGGATTTCCGCCAGCGCCGGAATGGGCACCCATGAAGGCAGATCCGCATCCAGCACCCGGTCCTCGCGCAGATAGGCATGGGCGAGCACGAAATCGCCCAGTTGCTGCGTATTGCGCAGGCCCGCGCAATGGCCGACCATGATCCAGGCATGCGGCCGAAGGACCGCGATATGATCGGTCGCGGTCTTGGCATTCGACGGTCCGACGCCGATATTGACCAGCGTGATCCCCGATCCGTCCTCGCGCTTGAGGTGAAAAGCCGGCATCTGGGGCTGTTTTTCGGACGCCTCGATCACCTGGTCCGGGCCGGTGATCTGCGCGTTGCCGGTGCTGACGAAGGCGGTATAGCCGCTCTCGGGATCGGCCAGCATCCGCCGCGCGTAAGCTTCGAATTCCGAGACATAGAACTGGTAATTGGTGAACAGCACGTGGTTCTGGAAATGCTCGGGGTCGGTGGCGGTGTAATGCGACAGCCGCGCCAGCGAGTAATCGACGCGCTGCGCGGTGAAGGGCGCCAAGGGCTCGGTGCCGTCAGGCGCGGGCCGGCTGGTGCCGTTGACGATGTCGTCATTCGTGGTGCCAAGATCCGGCACGTCGAAGACGTCACGCAAGGTAAACTCCGCCGCGCCTTCCTGTGGGACGGTCAAGGACGTGTCATTGGCCACGGCGAAATGAATGGGCATCGGCGTGTCCGACAGGCCGATGGTCACCGGCACGTCGTGGTTTTCGACCAACAGGCCGATCTGCTGCTCGAGGTAATGCCGAAACAGATCGGGCCGGGTGATCGTGGTGGCATAGGTCCCGGGGGCTGCGACATGGCCAAAGCTCAACCGGCTGTCGATCTGCGCATGGCTGGTGGTGGTGATCCGGATCTCGGGATAGAAGGCCCGCACGCGATGGTCCGGCTTGCCGCTCCGCAGGGCCGCGCGAAACTCGGACGACAGGAACCCGACCGCCGCATCGTAAAGCGCCACAAGGCGGGCGACGGCGGCGCGCGGATCGGTGAACGCTTCGGGCGTTACCGCCTCGGGCGTCTTGAACCGGGCGGTGTCGTCGATCGTCATGCCTGCTGTCCTCATGTTGCCTGCTGCACCGTCGCTTGTACGTTGACACGCCCCAAGGCCGCATTCAAGCTGACCCCGTGCGCTCAACGAGGAGGCCATGGATTACGAAACTGTCACGCCTGAGGCGTTCGGCGCCTCGTTGCGCGGGTTCGGCTTCAATATCCTTGTCCGGGATGTGCCGCGCAGCGCCCGTTTCCTGTCCGAGGTGTTCGGGCTGTCCATTCACCGGCTCAGTCCCGATTTCGCCATCGTGGCGCAGGGCGGAAACGTGATGCAGCTTCATGCCGATGGCACCTATCATTCCAATCCGCTCACGGGCCTTTTGCCGGAGAATCCGCCGCGCGGGGCGGGTATCGAAATCCGGCTTTATGACTGCGATCCCGACACAGCCGCAGACCGGGCCGAGGAAGCGGGAGGCACCGTGCTGCAGCCGCCTTCCGACAAACCGCATGGTCTGCGAGAGGCCTATATCCTGTGCGCGGACGGCTATGCCTGGGTGCCGTCCCGCCCCCTTGCCGACAATCCTGAAGGAGACATGACATGACCGCCATCACGCAGCTTGCCCCGAATCTCGACCATTGGCAGGAGCGCGTCGATCTTGCCGCCGCTTTCCGCTGGACCGCGCGCCTGAACATGCACGAAGCGGTGGCCAATCATTTCAGCCTGTCGATCAACGAGGATGGAACGCGGTTCCTGATGAACCCCAACCAGATGCATTTCGCCCGGATCAAGGCCAGCGATCTGATCGAGGTGGATGCCAACGATCCCGACACCCTCTCGCGACCTGGCGCGCCCGATCCCACCGCTTGGGGGCTGCATGGCGGCCTGCACCGGCACTGCCCGCACGCGCGCTGCGCCATGCATGTGCATTCGATCCATGCCACCGTGCTGGCCAGCCTGGCCGACAGCAGGCTGCCGCCGATCGACCAGAACTGCGCCACCTTTTTCAACCGCTACGTGATCGATGACGGTTATGGCGGGCTGGCCTTCGAGGATGAGGGCGAGCGTTGCGCCGCGCTGTTCTCGGACCCCAAGCAGAAGGTGATGATCATGGGCAATCACGGTGTCATGATCATCGGGGACAGCGTGGCCGATACGTTCAACCGGCTCTATTATTTCGAACGCGCCGCCGAGACCTATATCCGCGCGCTGCAGACGGGCCAGAAGCTGCGAATCCTCTCCGACGAGGTGGCCGAAAAAACCGCGCGCGAGCTTGAGGATTATCCCGGACAGGCCGAAAAGCACCTTTCGGAACTCAAGGCCATTCTGGATGCCGAAGGCTCGGACTACGCGGCCTGAAGCGTTTTGCGGAAAACCTGCTCACAGATTTTCGCGACATGCCGTGTTCCGGTCAATCGTTGCACGCGTTCCGCCTTTAGCTGATGCCTCAGGTCAAAGACGGAACGCTTCAGGCCGGGCGCAGTCCGGTTTCCACCAACAGCCCCTTGCGCTTGGCTTCGTAATAGTAGCCGCGCGCATACCAGCCGATTGCGGCGTCCGGATCGCCATCGGCCACCAGATAGGCGCCGCGCAGATATCTGACGGCATATTTCAGGTTGGTTTCCGCATCCAGCAGATCGTCGGGCTGGCCGCGAAACCCCATCGTACGCGCGGTTTGGGGCAGGATCTGCAGAAGTCCGTAATACGGACCGTTGCGCGCCCAGGGCCGATGGGTGCTCTCGCGGATCGCCAGGCGGTGCACGAGGGATCGTGGCACCTCGTTCAGATCGGCATATTTGTTGATGAGCGCGCGCAGCTCGGGCGTTTCGTTTGGATAAAGCGGTGGCTCGGTCGGGCCTTGCGTGGCGGTGACCGGAACTTCGCGTGCGGCGCATCCCGAAAGCGCAGTGGCGCAGAGAATGGCAAGGGCGGAACGGCGGCTGAACATCTGCATGGGAACTCCAGATTGACCCTGCGCCGCATAGTGCCACCGGGCGCCGTCTCTGCACCAGCCCCGGTTTCGCGATCCGCGAAAGATCGCCCATCCGCCCCTTGCCTTTGCCGCCCGGATCGCCAATTCATGACGCATGACAAAGACACTTCTTTCCTTCGGTCATGGCTTTTCGGCCCGCGCCTTGTCGCCGCTGCTGCTGGCGCGGGGCTGGACGATCCATGGCACCACCCGCTCCCCCGACAAGGCCGAGGCGCTCAGGTCCGAGGGTGTGACCCCGATCCTGTGGCCGGATGGCGACCTCTCCGCGGCGCTCGAAAGCGCCACCCATATCCTGATTTCCGCGGGTCCCGATGCCGATGGCGACCCGGTGCTGAACCAGTGTGGCGACCGGATTGCGGCCATGGCTTCGCGGCTGGAGTGGGTGGGATATCTTTCGACCACCGGCGTCTATGGCGACCATCAGGGCGGTTGGGTGACCGAGGACACGCCGCTCACCCCCTCGACCCGGCGCGGCAAGATGCGTGTGGATGCCGAAGCCGCATGGCAGGCCATTCCCGGCTTGCCTTTGCATATCTTCCGGCTGGCGGGCATCTATGGCCCCGGTCGCGGCCCGTTCGAAAAGGTCCGGCAAGGCACCGCGCAGCGCATCGTGAAACCCGGTCAGGTGTTCAGTCGCATCCATGTCGATGATATCGCGCAGGTTCTGCTGGCCTCGATCGACCGGCCAAATCCCGGCGCGGCCTATAATGTCTGCGACGACGATCCGGCGCCGCCTGAGGACGTGATCGGCCACGCGGCCGAGTTGCTGGGCCTGCCCCTGCCTCCCGAAGTGCCCTTTGATGAGGCCGACATGACACCGATGGCCCGCAGTTTCTATGCCGAGTCCAAACGCGTCGACAACAGCCGCATGAAAAACGAGCTTGGCGTCACCCTGATCCACCCCGATTACCGCACCGGCCTGCGCGCCTTGCTGGAGCAGGATGGCGGCGCCTGAGACGGGTGCGCAGGTCCGCCCCAGGACCGGCTGAGATGATTTATCTCATGGCACGCCACGGGTTTGTCACTAGGCTGAGGATCTCGCCACCGGACCCGTCATGCGCAACCTGATCGTCATAACCCTGTCCCTTCTCCTGCTGCCCGGCCTTGTCTTGGCCCATGCTTCCGAGCAGGGGTTCGTGCTGTTGCTGCCCACCGATATCTACATCTCGGCAGGTGTGGCGAGCGTGGCGCTGACGGTCGCGCTGCTCGCAGCACTTCCGGCCTGGGTGGCGGCACGGCTGTTTCGGCCCTTGCCGCTGATCCCGCGCCCCAATATTCCGCTCCACCACCTGACAAGCTGCCTCTCTGCGCTGTTTCTCGCGTTTCTGGTGTGGCGCGGTTTTGCCGGGCCGCGCGATCCTCTGGTCAATCCGCTGCCGCTCTTTGTCTGGACGGTGTGGTGGATCGGGCTGGTGTCGTTGCAAGGTCTGATCGGCAATCACTGGCGCTGGACGAACCCCTGGACCGGCCCCACCGCGATTCTCGCGCGCCTGACCGGATCGCGGTCCTTGCTGCGCTATCCGTCGCGGCTTGGGCATCTGCCGGGGATCGTGATCTTTCTGGCCTTCGCGGGGTTTCTTCTGGCTGATCCCGCGCCTGCCGATCCGCACAGGCTGGCGATCTTTGCCGGGGGCTACTGGTATCTGACGCTGATGGGGATCACGCTCTTTGGTCCGCGTTGGCTGTTGCGTGGCGAGGCGCTGACGATCCTGATGCGCATCTATGCGCGCATGGGCCTTGTCGGTCGGGTGCGCGGGCGCATCGCCTTGGGGCTGTGGGGCTGGCAGGTGCTGACCGCTCCGCCGGTATCCTTGGGGCTGGCGCTTTTCATCGTCACGCTTCTCGGTACCGGCAGCTTCGATGGCCTGAACGAGACATTCTGGTGGATGGGTCTTCTGGGCCTCAACCCGCTGGAATTTCCCGGCCGCTCCGCTGTCATCTTCCAGACACTCGCAGGATTGCTCATCGCCAATGCGGCCCTGATCGCGGTCTTTGCCCTGTGCCTGTGGCTGGGTGAGCGTATCGCCGGCACGGGCCGCCCCTTGCGACAGGCCTTCTGCCTTTTCGCGCCCACGATCCTGCCGATCGCTCTTGGCTATCATGTGGCCCATTACCTCACCGCTGCGATGGTCGATGGGCAATATGTCCTGATGGCGCTGACCGATCCCCTTGGGCGTGGTGCGGATCTTCTGGGGCTGGGGCCGTTTTTCGTGACCACCGGCTTTTTCAACACCCCGGGCACCGTCAAGGCGATCTGGCTGACACAGGCCGGGGCTGTGGTGATCGGCCATGTCATCGCGATCCTGCTGGCCCATGCGCTGGCGGTGCGTGGACATGGCAGCACATGGCGCGCGGTGATGGGGCAGGCGCCGCTGGCGCTGTTCATGATCGGCTATACGGTCTTCGGGCTTTGGCTTCTGGCGTCACCGCGCGGGATGTGACCCGCTAAATGGTCTGGACAAGCCCACCTTCGCTTCGCACACTCGGGCGCATGAGGCCATTTGCGCCCAATATGCCCAGACCGGGAGGATCCGACCATGCCGACACCCCCAAAAGGACCGACGCGCCGCGCCGCGCTCAGCACGCTCGCCGGTGGCGCCATCGGGGCTGCAAGCCTGCCTCTCTGGGCGCGTTACACCCATGCGCAGACCGCCGAGCCGATCCGCATCGGCTTTCAGGTCCATCGCACCGGCATCGGCGCCGCCTATGGCCGCTGGTATGACCGCACCACGCAAGCCGCCGTGAAACTCATCAACGAGTCCGGCGGCATCAATGGCCGCCCGGTCGAGATCGTGGCCGAGGATGACGGCACCGACCCCAAGCGCGGTGCCGAAGTGGTCGAGAAATTCGCCACGCAGCACAAATGCGATATCGGTTTCGGCACGCTGTTCTCGCATGTCGTGATCGGCTCCGCCCCCCGCGCGGGCGAGTTGAAACTGCCCTATTTCGTGGTCTCCGAAGGGCATCACGTGGCCTCGGGCATGCTCAACCGCTACACGCTCCAGCCCGGCATCACCGACGTGAAAAGTCAGGTCAAGGCGATGGCGCCTTTCGTGGCCTCCAACCTCGGCAAGAAGGTCACGATGGTGTTTCCCGATTTCGCCTTCGGCCATGACCACAGGGATTTCTTCACAGCCGCGATCGAGGAACAGGGCGGTCAGGTTCTCGAACATATCGCCATCCCCCCGGCTGAAACCTCGTTCACCCGGTATTTCCCCAAGATCCCCCGCGAGACCGAGGTGGTTTATCACGTCATGGTCGGTCCCGCCGTTCTGACCTTCGTCAAGGAACTGGGCGAATTTTTCGGCCCCTCCCGTCCCGAGATGTTCGGCTTCATCGACAGTCTCGAAGCGGTGGCAATCGACAGTCCCGGTCTCGAATTTCTGGAAGGCACCTATTTCTGGGAAGGCATGCCGCGCCACGCACAGCCCGATCAATCCGAGCATGACAAGTTCTATCGCGAACAGGTCGGCGTGGATGCCCGCGGGGCCTCGGTCACCGATCCGTCGGACATCTCGACATATGCCCATATGTTCGGATGCTGGGAGACGCTCTATACCGTCAAGGCAGGCATGGAAGCCGCAGGCTATCGCGGCCCTGCCGATCGCCCGGCGCTGATCGAGGCGGTCGAGGCGATGACCGACATTCCCCAGTCGCGCGAACATCCGCAGGGCGCCAAGATCTTCAACGGCAAGACCCATCAGGTGTTCGGCCATCAGTATATCTCGCGCGTCGAAGGCGGCAAACTGGTCAAGGTGCACACCACTTCGATCGAGGATACGCTCTATCCCGACGAGGTGGATTACACCACGCAGCCGCTCTGATCGCAGAGCGGCGATCCGGCGGCCGTTGCGCCATCGTGTTGCCGGTCGCATAGCCGGCTGCCCAGCCCGGGATGCAGTGCGATGGTCATTTCAGGATACCCGGCAGGGTAAGCCCGTGTTCCCGCGCACAGTCGATCGCGATCTCATAGCCTGCATCGGCATGGCGCATGACGCCGGTTGCCGGATCGTTCCAAAGCACGCGTTCGATGCGCCGGTTGGCGTCCTCGCTGCCATCGCAACAGATCACCATGCCGGAATGCTGGCTGAAGCCCATGCCCACGCCGCCGCCATGATGCAGGCTGACCCATGTCGCGCCGCTCGCGGTGTTCAGCAAGGCGTTCAGCAGCGGCCAGTCGCTCACTGCGTCCGAGCCGTCCAGCATCGCCTCGGTCTCGCGGTTGGGCGACGCGACCGACCCCGAATCCAGGTGATCGCGCCCGATCACCAACGGCGCCGACACCTCGCCATTGCGCACCATCTCGTTGAAGGCCAGCCCCAGCTTGTGCCGCAGCCCCAGACCCACCCAGCAGATCCGCGCCGGCAACCCCTGAAAGGCGATCCGCTCGCGCGCCATGTCCAGCCAGTTATGCAGATGCGGGTCCGCGATCAGCTCCTTCACCTTGGCATCGGTGCGATAGATGTCCTCGGGATCGCCCGACAGCGCGCACCAGCGAAACGGCCCGATCCCCCGACAGAACAGCGGCCGGATATAGGCGGGCACGAAACCCGGAAAGGCAAAGGCATCCTCCAGCCCTTCCTCCTTGGCCACCTGCCGGATGTTGTTGCCGTAATCCAGTGTCGGCACCCCGGCGCGCCAGAAATCCACCATCGCCCGGACATGGGTGCACATGCTGGTGCGTGCGGCGCGCTCCACCGCCTTGGGGTCGCTCTCCTGCTTCGCGCGCCATTCGGCCACGCTCCAGCCTTGCGGCAGATAGCCATGCACCGGATCATGGGCGCTGGTCTGGTCGGTGACGATATCGGGGCGCATGCCGCGCCGCACCAGTTCGGGAAAGACATCCGCGGCATTGCCGATCAGCCCCACGGATTTCGCTTCGCCCGCCTTGGTCCAGCGGTCGATCATCGCCAGCGCCTCGTCCAGATCATGGGTGATTTCATCGACATAGCGCGTGCGCTTGCGAAACGCGGCGCGGCTCTCGTCACATTCCACCGCGAGGCAGCAGGCTCCGGCCATGACCGCCGCCAGCGGCTGCGCGCCGCCCATGCCGCCAAGCCCTGCCGTCAGGATCCACCGCCCCTTCAGATCGCCGCCATAATGCTGGCGCCCCGCCTCGACGAAGGTCTCATAGGTGCCCTGCACGATGCCCTGGCTGCCGATATAGATCCATGACCCGGCGGTCATCTGGCCATACATCATCAGCCCCTTGCGATCGAGCTCGCTGAAATGCTCCCAGGTGGCCCAATGCGGCACGAGATTCGAGTTGGCGATCAGCACGCGTGGCGCGTCCTTGTGGGTGCGGAACACCCCCACCGGCTTGCCCGATTGCACCAGCAGGGTTTCGTCCTCTTCCAGCGTTTTCAGCGTGGCGACGATCCGGTCGAAATCCTCCCATGTCCGCGCCGCGCGCCCGATCCCGCCATAAACCACCAGCTCATGCGGGTTCTCGGCGACATCGGGATGCAGGTTGTTCATCAGCATCCGCATCGGCGCTTCGGTGACCCAGTGCTTGGCGGTGATCCCGGACCCGGTGTCAGGATAAATGTCGCGGATGTTGTGGCGGGGCGTGCTCATGTCAACGCGCCTCCCAGGGCAAGCCGCTCGATACGCTGCAGGATGGCGGCAAGATGCGGGCGCAGCGCGTCGGCGCGCTCATGCAGATAGGGCCATGGCGGCGCCTCGCTCATATAGGCGGATTGCGCGAGCTCCATCTGGATCGCGTGCAGCCCCTCTTCGGGCCGCCCGTAATGGCGCGTGGTCCAGCCCCCCTTGAAGCGGCCATCGACCACGCTCGTGTATCCTTGCGCCGCGCGGCAGACCTCTTCGACCGCCGCCGTGATCGCGGGCGCGCAGGTCGTGCCGCCATTGGTGCCGATGTTGAAATCCGGCAGCGTGCCTTCGAACAGGAACGGAATGCGCGACCGGATCGAGTGGCAATCATACAGCACCGCAACGCCGTGCCGGTGCCGCACGCGGTCCAACTCCTCCCATAGCGCCGCGTGATAGGGGGCGTGCCATGTCTCGCGCCGATGCTCCACCTCACCGCCCGATGGCGCCTCGTTCCAGATCGGCTCCCCGTCGAAATCCGTCAGCGGCACAAGCCCGGTGGTGTTCTGCCCGGGATAAAGGCTCTCCCCCGACGGATCGCGATTGGCGTCGATCACATAGCGGTGGAAGGTCGCGCGCACCGTGGTCGCACCCTCCAGCAGCCCGTCATAGAGCTTGTGAATGTTCCAATCCGTATCGGCCAGAGCGCGGCCTCTTTCATTCAGCCGCGTCCGGATATCCTGCGGCACATATGTGCCCGTATGCGGCAGGCCCAGAACCACCGGACCATCACCGCGCTTCACGTCGACAGGCTGCATCCCGTTGCTCCTTCTTCTTGGGTCAAATACCCCGGGGTGAATTGGCCGCAGGCCAAGAGGGGCAGGGCCCCTCTCTTCGCATGCAAGCTTGTGCCCGGCCCGCTCATGGCACAAGCTCCAGCCCCGCCGCCGCGATCAGATCGCCGTCCCGGATCAACGCGGCCGCCGAGGCCAGGTCGGGCGCAAGATAGCGGTCCGCCTCCAGCGCCGGCACCGCCTCGCGCAGCCTTGCGATAACGCGCTGCAGCGGCGGGCTGGTGGTCAGCGGCGCGCGAAAGCCGATGCCCTGCGCGCCACAGATCGCCTCGACGCCAAGGATCGTGCCCAGATTGCCGTTCATCCGCGCCAGCCGCCGCGCGGCATGGGCGGCCATGCTCACATGGTCCTCCTGGTTGGCGCTCGTGGGGGTGCTGTCGGTGCTGCAGGGGTTGGCCAGATGCTTGTTCTCGCTCATCAACGCCGCGGTGGTGACCTCGGCGATCATCAGCCCCGAATTCAGCCCCGGCTCCGGCGTCAGGAAGGGCGGCAGGTCGCAACTCAGGTTGGGGTCCACCATCAGCGCCACCCGGCGCTGCGCGATGGCGCCGATCTCGGCGATGGCCAGCGCGATCTGATCGGCGGCGAAACCCACCGGCTCGGCATGGAAATTCCCGCCCGAGACGATCCGCTCCTCCGCAACCAGAACCAGCGGGTTGTCGGTCACCGCATTCGCTTCGATCTCCAGCGTCTCGCCCGCCCGGATCAACAGGTCGAGCGCCGCGCCGCTGACCTGCGCCTGACAGCGGATGCAATAGGGATCCTGCACGCGGGTATCGCTGTCGCGGTGGCTTTCGCGGATTGCGCTGCCCTCCATCAGCTCGCGTTGCGCGCGGGCCGCCATGATCTGCCCGCGATGACCGCGCAGGGCGTGGATCTCCGCCACCAGAGGCGCGGTCGATCCCATGATCGCATCGGTCGACAGCGCCGCCGTGACGATGCTGTTCTCCAGATTACGCCACGCGCCCCACAGCCCGGTCAGCGCGCAAGCGGTGGAAAACTGCGTGCCGTTGATCAGTGCCAGCCCCTCCTTGGGGCCAAGCACGATGGGCGCGAGCCCCGCCCGCCTCAGCGCCTCGGCCCCGGGCAGGCGGGTGTCATCGACCCATGCCTCGCCTTCGCCGATCATCACCGCCGCCATATGCGCCAGCGGCGCCAGATCGCCCGACGCGCCGACCGATCCCTGATCCGGCACGACCGGCGTCACATCGCGTTCCAGCATCGCCTCGATCATCTCGATCATGCGCCAGTCGACACCCGATGCGCCGCGACCAAGCGAAATCAGCTTGAGCACCATCATCAGCCGGGTGGTCGCATGGTCCAGCGCCTCGCCCACGCCGCAGCAATGCGACGGGATCAGGTTGCGCTGCAGCGTCGCGGTCTGATCGGCGGGAATACGGACGCTGGCAAGCTTCCCGAAACCGGTGTTCACACCGTAAACCGCCGCATCACCTTCGGCGGCCTTGCGCACAATCTCTGCCGCCGCCTCGACCTGCCCCCGGCAGCCACGATCCAGCCTTGCCGGCAGACCCTTGCGCCAGATCCTGTCGAGTTGCGCCAGCGTCACGGCGCCCGGCACGAGCGTTTCGGTCATCCCACACCCCCGAAGATCCGCCGGTGCAGCGGGTTGAACCCGATGCGATAGGGAAGCTCGGCAGGCTGTTCGGCATCCCAGACCGCCAGATCGGCGCGCTTGCCGGGGGCGATCACGCCGCAATCCTCCAGCCCGAGCGCCTGTGCTGCATGACGCGTCACACCGGCCAACGCCTCCTCTGCGGTCAGGCCGAACAGGGTGCAGCCCATGTTCATCGCCAGCAGGATCGACGCCATCGGCGACGAGCCGGGGTTGCAATCCGTGGCCAGCGCCATCGGCACGCCATGCTTGCGAAACGCCGCCACGGGCGGCGCTTGTGTCTCGTGCAACGTGTAGAAGGCACCGGGCAGCAGCACCGCCACGCTGCCGGCCTCGGCCAGTGCCGCTGCATCCTCATCGGTGGCATATTCCACGTGATCCGCCGACAGCGCGCCATGGCGCGCCGCAAGATGCGTGCCCCCCGAATGGTTCAGCTGTTCGGCATGAAGCTTGACCGGCAGACCAAGGGCGCGCGCCTGCTCGAACAGCCGCGCGATCTGCGCGGTGTCAAAGGCGATGCGCTCGCAGAACCCGTCCACCGCATCCACCAGCCCTTCGGCCGCCGCCTGCTTGAGCGCAGGCAGGCAGATTTCCGTCAGATAGGTGTCGGGCCGGTCCTTCATGTCCTCGGGGATCGCATGCGCCCCCAGAAACGAGGTTCTGATCCGCACCGCGCGCAGATCCGCGATCCGCCGCGCCACGCGCAGCATCTTCAACTCGGTCTCGATATCCAGACCATAGCCTGACTTGACCTCGATCACCGACACGCCCTCGGCGATCAGCGCATCGGCAAAGCGCAGCGCGCCTTTCAGAAGCCCGTCTTCGTCCTCCGCGCGTGTGGCCCGCACGGTCGATACGATGCCGCCGCCCGCCTTCGCGATCTCTTCATAGGTGGCCCCGCCAAGGCGCATCTCGAACTCGCCCGCGCGATTGCCGCCATGCACGATATGGGTGTGACAATCGATCGGCGCCGGTGTCACCAGCCGTCCCTCCAGATCATCGCCCGGCCCCGCAAATTCGGCGGGCACCTGATCCATCGGTCCGACCCATTGGATCACGCCCTTTTCCAGCGCGATCGCGGCCCGGTCGATCAGACCATAGGCCGTGCCGCCCTGCATGGTGGCCACAGTCGCATTCGTCAGAAGCATCCCGGGAACCCTGTTGATTTGCGAGTCGCTTCATGGAATTATGTATAGACATATTAATCGGGTCAAGACAGGACGTGGCGATGACGATGATCTGGGCAGAGCAGGCCTTGCTGCCTATCGGATGGGTGCGTGACGTGGCGATCCGCATCGACGGCGCGGGGCGCATCGCGGATGTCACACCGGGCCAGCCCCCCACCGCCGCCGATCAGGGAACTCGCACCGGCATTCTTCTGCCTGCGCCCGCCAATGCGCATTCCCATGCCTTCCAACGCGCCATGGCGGGGCTTACTGAAACGCGCGGCGCCGATCCTCGCGACAGTTTCTGGACATGGCGCAAGCTGATGTATCGCTTTCTCGACCGGCTCGACCCCGATCAGGTGCAGGCCATCGCGGCGCTTGTGCAGATGGAAATGCTCGAAGCGGGCTATGCCACCAATGTCGAATTTCATTACCTGCATCACGCGCCGGGCGGCGTGCCCTATGACGATCTGTCCGAAATGGCGCAGCGCATCATCGCCGCGGCACAGGACACCGGGATCGGCCTGACGCTCTTGCCGGTGCAGTACCAGTTCGGCGGCTGCGACCGTCGTGCCCTGACTGCTGGTCAGATCCGTTTCGGCAACGATCCCGACCGCTTCGCGCGCCTTCTGGAAGACAGCCGCGCGGCCCTCAGGGTCCTGCCGACCGATGCGCGGCTCGGTGTGGCGCCGCACAGCCTTCGCGCTGTCAGCCCCGGTGATATCGCCCGTGCCTCCGATCTGGCGCAGGGCGGACCGGTGCATATGCATCTTGCCGAACAGCTGGCCGAGGTCGACGAGGTCAAGGCCGCCCTCGGCGCGCGCCCCGTCGAGTGGCTGCTCGATCATGCGCCGGTGGATGGGCAATGGTGCCTGATCCACTGCACCCAGATGCAGCCGCATGAAACCGTGGCTCTGGCCGAAACCGGGGCGGTCGCGGGCCTTTGCCCGATCACCGAATCGAGCCTCGGCGACGGGATATTCGACGCCGTGCGCTGGATGGGGGCTGGCGGGCGCATTGCCATCGGCTCGGATTCCAACATCCGCATCGCCCTGTCCGAAGAACTGCGCACGCTGGACTATTCCCAACGCCTGCGTGATCACTCCCGCGCCGCCCTTGCCACGCCTGCGCACAGCACCGGCCGGCGGCTCTTCGATGCGATCTGCGCCGGTGGGGCACAGGCCGCTGGCCGCGACAGCGGACAGATCGCGCCGGGCATGCTGGCCGATCTGACGGCGCTGGACGCCTCTCATATCGACCTGCGCGATCAGACCGGCGACACGCTTCTGGATTGCTGGATCTTTGCAGGCTCCGACGCGCTGGTGCGCGATGTCTGGGCCGCAGGCCGCCACGTGGTGCAGGATGGCCGCCACCAGGCGCGCGACCGGATCACCGCCGCGTATGTGCAGGCCATGAAACCCTTGCGCGGCGTGCTATGAGCGGACCTCCCCCCAAAGGCTGGCAGGCGATCCAGGACGAGGTTCTGCGCCGCATCCACGCCCGTGACTGGCCCCCGGGCCATGTCATTCCCGGCGAGGTGGATCTGGCCCGGGAATTCGGCTGCGCGCGCGCCACCGTCAACCGCGCCCTGCGCGCTCTGGCCGAGGCCGGTCTGCTGGAACGCCGCCGCAAAGCCGGCACCCGTGTGGCGCTGCACCCGGTCAGCCGCGCCACCGTCGAGATCCCCGTCATCCGCCGCGAGATCGAGGATCGGGGCCACGCCTATGGCTACAGCCTGCTTGAACGCAGCCTTGCCCCCCCTCCCGCCGGGCCGCGCGCCACGCTCGGGCCGGGCCCGGCTTTGCATCTCACCGCGCTGCACAGCGCCGATGGCGCGCCTTACGTGGTCGAGGATCGCTGGATCAGCCTGTCCACCGTGCCCGCCGCCCATGACGCGCCGTTCGACCGGGTCAGCGCCAATGAATGGCTGCTCGCTTATGCGCCCTTCACGCATGGTGACATCGCCTTTTCCGCCGAGGCCGCAAGCGACAGTCAGGCGGAGTTGCTGAGCACCGCGCCCGGAACGCCGGTATTCGCCATCACGCGTGTCACTTGGGATCACACGCGGGCAATCACCGTTGTGCGCCTGATATATGCGCCGGGCTACAGCATCCACAGTGTGATTGGCGGCATGTCCGCCGATCCGCGCGCCGCGTCCTGATGCCTCAATCGTCACTCTCGCGGGCATAGACATCTTCGTAGCGGATGATGTCATCCTCGCCGAGGTAACTGCCGGTCTGCACCTCGATCAGGGTCATCGGCACCTTGCCGGGGTTCTCCATCCGGTGCACCGCGCCAAGCGGGACATAGACCGACTCGTTCTCGCTCACCAGCTTGACAGTGTCGTCGATCGTCACCTTCGCTGTCCCCGACACAACGATCCAATGCTCGGCCCGATGCACATGGCTTTGCAGGCTCAGCGCCGCACCCGGCTTGACCACGATGCGTTTCACCTGGAAGCGGCCCGACAGGGCGAGTGTCTCGAAATAGCCCCAGGGCCGGTGATCGCGGGCAAAGCTGTCCGCCTGCGCCACGCCCTTGGCGCGCAGCGCCTTGACCACCGCGCCCACATCCTGCGTGCGCGCCATATCGGCCACCAGCACCGCGTCGGGCATCGCCACCACCAGCGTGTTCTTCAGGCCAAGCCCCACAACCTCGAGCCCCTCGCTTTCCGACCGGATCAGACTGCCTTCGCAGTCGATCGCCGTGGCCGGCCCCGACAGGGTCACGCCATTCTCATCCGCCCCGGCCTCCTGCTGGACGGCGGCCCAGCTTCCAAGGTCCGACCAGTGATGCGCATAGGGCACCACCGACAGGTTGTCCGCCCGCTCCATCACCGCGAAATCGACCGAAATACTGTCCGCCCCGGCCCAGTCTTCTGGGTCGAGCCGCAAAAAGCCCAGATCGGCGCGGGCCTTCTCCACCGCCGCGCGCACCGGCGCCACAAGGCCCGGTGCATGGGCCTCGAAGGCCGCGATGATATCGCGCGCCGCGAACAGGAAAATCCCCGCGTTCCACAGATAGGTCCCGGCCTCCAGCATCGTTTTTGCCGTCTCAAGGTCTGGCTTTTCCACAAAGCGCCGCAGCGGCATCGCCGCTCCGGTTCCGTCCGGCGCATCGCCCAGATCCAGATAGCCATAGCCGGTCTCGGGATGCGTGGGCGCGATCCCGAAGGTCACCAGCCGCCCGTCGCGCGCGGCCTCGGCGCCTTTGGCGATGGCGGCATGAAAGGCGCTCGTGTCGGGGATCACGTGATCCGAGGGCGCCACCAGCATCAGCGCATCGGGGCTGTCCTTGGCCAGATGCAGTGCCGCGGCCAGAACGGCGGGGGCGGTGTTGCGTGCCTCCGGCTCGATCAGCACCGGGCCGGGATCGATCCCCGCCTCCAGCAGCTGCTCGGTCACCATGAAGCGGAAATCGGCATTGGTCAGCACCATGGGCGGCGCGAAGTCCAGCCCCTCGCCTTGCCCGCTCAGACGCCGGGCACAGCCCTGCAACAGGCTTTCGTCGCCCATGATCCGCGCGAACTGCTTGGGATAGCTCTTGCGCGACAATGGCCAAAGCCGCGTGCCTGATCCGCCACAAAGAATAACCGGTGTAATCGCGTGCATCTGTCTTTTACCTTGCCGAATGTCTATCTCGCCGCAGTCTTGCCCGGTCTTTTGGGCAAGCCAAGGGCGTATCGCGGGCAATCTGAGGGCCGCTCGTCAGCATTCCTTCTGCACCGCGGCCACCACATCATTCAGAACCTTGTCCAGCATGGCGGGGTCCACCGCCTCGGCCATGACCCGGATCAAGGGCTCCGTCCCCGATTTGCGGATCAGCAGTCGCCCGTCGCGGCCAAGCGCCTTCTCGCCCTTGGCGATGGCCTCTTTCACGGCCTCGGCCTCCAGGGGCGCCTTGCCGGATTCATAGCGCAGATTGATAAGCTTTTGCGGCACCGGATCGAAGACATGCGCCAGCGTGCTGGCCTTCTGGCCGGTCTCGACCATGCAGGCCAGAAATTGCAGCGCCCCGATCAGCCCGTCTCCGGTGGTGGCGTAATCCGTCATCACGATATGGCCCGACTGCTCGCCGCCAAGCGAATGCCCGCCCGCGCGCATCGCCTCCACGACATAGCGATCGCCGACCGCCGTCCGCTTCATGTCGATGCCCCGGTCGTTCAGATACCGCTCCAGCCCGAGGTTCGACATCACCGTGGCCACCAGCGCATCGCCCGCCAACCGGCCTTCCTGATGCCACCGCCCCGCGATCAGACCCATGATCTGATCCCCATCGGCGATCTGGCCCTTTTCGTCGATCAGCACCACGCGATCCGCGTCGCCATCAAGGCAGATGCCGATATCGGCGCGGGTCTCGATCACCTTCTTGGCGGCGGCCTCGGGATGGGTCGAGCCGCAGTTGCGGTTGATATTGGACCCGTCCGGCTCCACGCCGATCGAGATCACCTCGGCGCCAAGCTCCCACAGAACGGCGGGTGCGGTCTTGTAGGCGGCGCCATTGGCGCAATCCACCACGATCCGCAGCCCGTCCAGACGGCGCCGGGATGGAAAGGTGGTCTTGGCATATTCCACATACCGGCCCATGGCATCGTCAAAGCGCTTGGCCCGCCCGATATTCTCCGGGGCGGCGGCCTGTACGCCTTCATTCATCAGCGCCTCGATCCCGGCCTCTGCCTCGTCGCTCAGCTTGAAGCCATCCGGTCCGAAGAACTTGATCCCGTTATCCGATGCCGGGTTGTGACTGGCCGAGATCATCACCCCCACATCGGCGCGCAAACCGTGCGTTAGGTATCCGATCGCCGGTGTCGGCATCGGCCCCAGCAGGAACACGTTCATCCCCGTCGAGGTAAAGCCCGCCGTCAGCGCGTTCTCGATCATGTAGCCCGACAGCCGTGTGTCCTTGCCGATGACCACCCGGTGCTCCTGCGTGTCGCGCCGGAAATAACGCCCTGCCGCAGCCCCCAGCTTCAGCGCGATTTCTGCCGTCATCGGCCAGCTGTTGGCCCGTCCGCGCACACCGTCGGTGCCGAATAGTTTCTGGGACATGCTTTGCGTCCTTCGTGTCTGTCCTGCCATTGGCATCTTCGGGTTTCTCCATAGCTGTGCCATGCGTCCCTGTCCAATGGCCAAGGTGTCGGTCGGCCATCCGCTGCCGTGCTCTGGTTTTCTCGCCACGGTTGCCGATCCACCCCGTGATCTGTGATTGACGCGTCCGCCGCCGGGCGGCATTAAGAACCTGTGTGCAGGGGTCTGGAAGGTAATCAACCATGAAAATCGCGATGATCGGAACCGGCTATGTGGGCCTTGTCTCCGGTGTGTGCTTCTCGGATTTCGGGCATGATGTCGTCTGTGTCGACAAGGACCCCCGCAAGATCGAAATGCTCGAACGCGGCGAGGTGCCGATCTTCGAGCCGGGTCTCGATGCGCTCCTGGAAAAGAACGTCGAGGCGGGCCGCCTGTCCTTCACTGGCGATCTGGCGCAGGCCATCGAAGGGGCCGAAGCCGTGTTCATCGCCGTCGGCACGCCCACCCGGCGCGGCGACGGTCACGCCGATCTCACCTATGTCATGGCCGCAGCCGAGGAAATCGCCCGCGCCGCCAGCCAATATGTCGTCGTCGTCACCAAGTCGACCGTTCCTGTCGGCACCAACCGGCAGGTCAAGCAGGTGATGAAAAAGGCCAATCCCGATCTCGATTTCGACGTGGCCTCCAACCCCGAATTCCTGCGCGAAGGTGCGGCGATCGAGGATTTCATGAAGCCCGACCGCGTCGTCGTCGGTGTGCAGTCCGAGCGCGCCGCCGATGTCATGGCCGAGATCTACCGCCCGCTTTACCTGCGCGAATTCCCGATCCTGACCACCGATCTGGAATCCGCCGAGATGATCAAATACGCCGCCAACGCCTTTCTCGCGACCAAGATCACCTTCATCAACGAAATCGCGGCACTCTGCGAACGCACCGGCGCCGATGTGAAACAGGTCGCTCAGGGCATGGGCCTTGACGGTCGGATCGGCAACAAGTTCCTCCATGCCGGTCCCGGCTATGGCGGAAGCTGTTTTCCCAAGGACACCCGCGCATTGGCCCGCACCGGTCAGGAACATGGCGTGCCGCTGCACATCACCGAGGCGGTGATCGCCGTGAACGAGGATGTAAAGCGCCGCATGATCGACAAGCTGCTGGACATGTGCGACGGCACGTTCAACGGCAAGACAATCGGCATCCTCGGCGTCACCTTCAAGCCCAACACCGACGACATGCGCGAGGCGCCGGCCCTGACCATCGTGCCCTCCCTTGTCGGCAGCGGTGCCAAGGTCCGTGTCTGCGATCCGCAAGGCCGGCGCGAGGGCGAGCATCTTCTACCCGGCGTGCAATGGCATGACGACGCCTATAAATGCGCCAACAATGCCGATCTTCTGGTGATCCTGACCGAATGGAACGAGTTCCGCGCCCTCGATCTCAAGCGCATCGCCCGCAAGATGGCGACGCCGCGCCTTGCCGATCTGCGCAACATCTATTCGGTCAAGGACGCCAAGCGCGCCGGCTTCGAAGCGTATGAAAGCATCGGTCGCTTGGGCTTCATCGCTGCCGCGGGCGAAGATCGCAAAACCGCCTGATCACCGGCTGTCTCGGGCCAGGCGCCGCTCCACAAGCCTTGCCCAGAAGACCGCTCCCGGCGCCAATGCGGCATCGTTGAACTCGTAATCGCTGGAATGCAGCGGGCGTGCATGCCTGCCGTCGGTGCCATTGCCCATCAGCACGAAACAGCCCGGCACGCGCGCCGCCATATGGGCGAAATCCTCGGAAAACAGCTTGGGTGCGCAGGCCCCGTCGATTGAAATCCCCAGATCATCCGCTGTCGCCACCGCCTCGGCCACCGGGCCGGGCGCATTGATCGTTGGCGGAAAGATCGTCTCGTAGCTGACCGTCGCACTGACCCCATGCGCGGTGCAAATGCCCTCCACCAGCTGTCGCATGGCGGCCTCGATCCCGGCGTTGGTCTCGGGCGTCAGGGCGCGCGCGTCACCCCTCAGCGTGGCGTGCCCCGGCAGCACGTTGCGCCGCCCGTCTGTGCTGAATTCCGTGACCGACACGACACCGTTCTGCGCAGGGTCCAGCTTGCGCGACACGATCGTTTGCAGCGCGCCGACGATCTGCGCCCCGACGGTGATCGCATCGACGCCCATATGCGGAAGCGCCGCGTGACCACCGCGCGCCGAAACCTCGATCTCGAACAGAGCTTCGCTGGCGGTGATCGGCCCGGCGCGGGTGGCGAACTGACCGACCGGCAGGCCGGGGATGTTGTGCGCGCCATAAATCTCGTCGATGCCGAACCGCTCGAACAGCCCATCCGCGATCATCGCCGCGGCCCCTTCGCCATGCTCTTCATTGGGCTGAGAGACGAACACCGCGCGCCCGCTGAAAGCGCCCTCTTCGGCCAGTAGCATGGCCGCACCAAGCGCCATGGTCATATGCCCGTCATGTCCACAGGCATGCATCTGCCCCGTGATTTCGGATGCATGGTCCAGCCCGGTGTCTTCGGTGATCGGCAGCGCATCCATATCGGCCCGGATGCCGATGCTGCGCGTGCCATTGCCCCTCTGCAAGACACCGACAACACCGCATCCCCCGATACCGCGATGCACCTCAAGCCCGAAGCTCTCCAGCAAACCGGCCACGCGCTCACTGGTCCATGGCAGATCGAAGCCCAGTTCCGGATGCCGGTGAAACCCGTGACGCCATGCGCGCATCTGTGGGTCAAGGCGGGCGATCCGCTCCATGCGACTACCCCTTCGGCGCGATCCTGATCGCGCGGAAATCGTTGACATTGGTCAGCGTCGGCCCGGTCACCACCTGATCGCCGATCGCTGCGAAAAAGGAATGCGCATCGTTGCGGGCCAGCGCCTCGGCGGCGTCCACCCCTGCCGCGCGCGCCTTGGTCAACGTGTCCGGCCCAAGGGCGGCACCCGCCACCTCGGCGGCGCCGTCCACCCCGTCGGTATCGCAGGCCATCGCATGAATGCCCTCTGCCCCGTCCAGTGCAATCGCCATGGCCAGCGCATATTCCGCATTCGGCCCGCCCACGCCATCGCCCTTGCGCGTGACCGTCAACTCTCCCCCCGACAACAGCAGCACCGGCGCATCCCCCGGCCCAAGGGCGCCCTGAATTTCCAGGGCCAGCGCCGCGTGATCGCGCGCCAACTCGCGCGCCTCCCCCTCCAGCGCATCGCCCAGAACCCGCACAGTCAGCCCCTCGGCCCGTCCGATTTCGGCTGCGGCCTCCAAGGATTGCGACGGGGCGGCATAGATCACGTTTTCCACCCCGGACAGTCTCGGGTCGCCGGGCGGCACGACGCCGCTCGGCCCCTCCAGCACATCGCGCACCGATTGCGGCACCTCGATCCCGTGCCGCTCCAGAATGGCGCGCGCATCGGCGGGGGTGCTGGCATCCCCCACCGTCGGGCCCGAGCCGATCATCGCCGGATCATCGCCCGGCACGTCCGAAATCAACAGCGCCAGCATTCGCGCGGGATGCGCGGCGGCGGCCAGTTGCCCGCCTTTCACCCGGCTCAGATGCTTGCGCAAAATGTTCATCTGGCCGATCGGCGCCCCCGAGGACAAAAGCGCCGAGTTCACCGCCTGTTTTTCCTCCAGCGTGATCGCCCCCGCAGGCTGCACCAAAAGCGCCGATGCCCCGCCCGAGATCAGCGCCAGCACCATGTCGCCCTCGCCAAGCCCCCGCATCAGCTCCAGCATGCGCGCGGTGGCCTGCAGCCCGGCGGTATCCGGCACCGGATGCGCCGCTTCCACGATCTCGATCCCCTCGCAGCGCCGGGCATAGCCATAGCGCGTGATGACCAGCCCCTCACAGGGGCCGTAAGCCGCCTCGACGGCCTCGGCCATCCGCGCGCTCGCCTTGCCCGCGCCGATCACCACCAGCCGCCCCTCGGGGCGCTCGGGCAGGGCCTGTGCCAGGCTTTGCATGGGGTCGGCCACTTCGACCGCCCGGTCGAACAGGCGGCGCAGGAAGGGGATCGGATCGGACATCGGGAAACGGGCCTTTCGCATGTGACACCTTGCACCCTAAAGCGTTTCGCGAAGAACCTGAATCACAGATTTCGCAACATGCGGAACGCGTCAGCGGGCGCAGCCGCGCCGCAAAAATCCAGTCGCGCTTTGCCGCGCGCGTGCCTTCAAACATCAGCGCAGCTTGACAATCCACGGGTGGCGCGCGACAGACGCGGCCATGTTCATGACCTTTCTTCACGTGGCCCTTGGTGGTGCGATCGGTGCGATGCTGCGCTTCGGCACCGGGCTTGCCTTGCTGCGGCTCAGCGGTCCCGGCTTTCCCGTCGGTGTGCTCAGCGTCAATGTGCTGGGCAGCTTCCTGATCGGGGTCTTTGCCGTGTTCTCGACCCAGAAGGGTCTGACGCATCTCAATCCGCTGGTCATGGCCGGGCTTCTGGGCGGGTTCACCACATTCTCGGCTTTCTCGCTCGAGGCATTCACCCTTTATGAGCGCGGTCAGCTCGGCTCGGCGGGGCTTTACGTGGTGTTGTCGATCATCGGCTCTCTGGGCGCATTGGCGCTTGGCGTCTGGATTGCACGGGGGATATGGGCATGAGCGGCGTTCAGACATTGACGGTTACCGAAGGCGATGCCGACCAGCGGCTTGACCGCTGGCTGCGCCGGCACTTCCCGCATGTCTCTCAGGGGCGCATCGAGAAACTGTGCCGCAAGGGCGAGCTTCGGGTCGATGGCGGCCGCGTCAAGGCCAGCACCCGGCTCGAGGTGGGCCAGCAGGTCCGCATCCCCCCTCTGCCCGATCCCGGTCAGATCGACAGCGCGTCGCCGCACAGCCGCATCAGCGATGCCGACGCGCGCATGATCCAGTCCGCCGTGATCTACCGTGACGACCACATCATCGCGCTGAACAAGCCCCCGGGCCTGCCGGTGCAGGGCGGCAGCAAGCAGACCCGCCATGTCGACGGGCTCGCCGACGCGCTGCGCTTCGGCGCCGAGGAAAAGCCCCGGCTCGTGCACCGGCTCGACAAGGACACCTCGGGCGTTCTGATCCTCGCCCGCAGCCGCGCCGTGGCCAAGACCCTGACCGCCGGGTTCCGCCACCGCGACACCCGCAAGATCTATTGGGCCGCCGTCGCCGGTGTGCCAAGCCCGCGCATGGGCACGATCCGCTTCGGACTGGTCAAGGCTCCCGGGCATGGCGCGCAGGGCGAAGGCGAAAAGATGCTCTGCCTGCATCCCGAGGCCGTCGAGAGCACCCCCGGCGCCAAACGCGCCACCACGGATTTCGCCGTGATCGAATCCGCCGGTGCGCGCTGCGCTTGGGTAGCCCTTGTGCCGGTGACGGGCCGCACCCATCAGCTGCGCGCCCATATGGCCGAGATCGGTCATCCCATCGTGGGCGACGGCAAATATGGCGGCTCCGGTCAGGAAAACATGGGCGACGGCTGGGGCGCCCAACTGGGCGGCGAAATCAGCCGCAAACTGCATCTCCATGCCCGGTCCCTGACGCTCGAGCACCCCGTTTCGCGCGCCCGCCTGCACCTGACCGCACCCTTGCCCGATCACATGAAACGCACCTGGGACATGTTCCAGTGGCAGACCTCCGAGGCGCCGGATGATCCGTTCGAGGATCTGCAATGACCAGCCGTCCCTTGCGTCTTGTCATCTTCGACGTGGACGGCACGCTGGTCGACAGTCAGGCCGATATTCTCGCCGCGATGGCCCATGCCTTCGATCGGGCCGGTCATCCCGTACCGCCGCGCGAAACGGTGCTTGGCATCGTCGGCCTGTCGTTGGATGTCGCCGTGGCGCGGCTTGCGCCCGCGCTTGATCCGGGCCGCCACGGGCAGATGGTCGATTGGTACAAAGAGGCCTATATGGAGCTGCGCGCGCAATCCGGCGCCGCGCAATCCTCGCCGCTCTATCCCGGCGCGCTCGAGGCGATCGAGACATTGCATGCGATCCCCGACGTGCTTCTGGGCGTGGCCACCGGGAAGTCCCGTCGCGGGCTGGACAAGCTGCTCGATGCCCATGATCTGCGCCGCTATTTCGTGACCCAGCAAGTCAGCGATCATCACCCCTCCAAACCGCATCCCTCGATGCTGCAGGCGGCGCTGTCCGAAACCGGCGTGGCGCCGGATTGCACGGTGATGATCGGCGACACAAGTTTCGACATGGAGATGGCCCACGCCGCCGGCATCACGGGAATCGGCGTCAGCTGGGGCTATCATCCGCGCGAGCATCTGCATCACGCGGCCCGCGTGATCGACGATTTCAGCCAGTTGCCCGCCTGTCTCGATCTTCTGTGGGAGAAAGCGTCATGAGCGAATGGAAGGCAAAACGCTTCTGGAAAACAGCCGAGGTTGACGCGCGGGACGACGGTTTCGCCGTGCGCCTCGATGGCCGCCCGGTCAAGACCCCCGCCAAGGCACCGCTCGTTGTCCCGACCGAGGACATGGCCCGCGCCATCGCCGCCGAATGGGACGCGCAGGAGGATGTGATCAACCCGCACAGCATGCCGGTCACCCGCGCCGCCAATGCCGCCATCGACAAGGTCCGCCACCAGCATTCCGAAGTGGCGCAGATGCTGGCCGATTACGGTGACGCGGATCTGCTGTGCTATCGCGCCGCAAGCCCCGTTGAGCTGATCCGCCGTCAGTCCGAGGCCTGGGATCCCTTGCTTGACTGGGCCGAAGCGACATTCGGTGTGCGTCTTCGCACCGTGACCGGGGTCATGCATGCGCCGCAGGACGAGGCCGCACTTGCCGCTTTGACAGGCCCTGTGCACAAAATGGATGCATTCACGCTGACCGCCTTTCACGATCTCGTCAGCCTGTCCGGCTCTCTGGTCATAGGATTCGCCGCCCTGACCGGCCACCGCCCCCCCGACGCTCTCTGGCAGCTCTCCCGCGTGGACGAGCAATGGCAGGCAGAACTGTGGGGCGTTGACGAAGAAGCCGCTGAACAGGCTGCACTAAAAGAATCTGACTTTCTGGCCGCCAAGAGGTTTCATGATCTTTCGGGCGCGCCGCGCGCCTGGCTTCAGGACTGATTTACGTTACGATACCCTATGCCAAGGATCATTGTTTTTGGTGATCCGGGTCTTGACCTTTTGTGATGAATCCAACCAAACTTGCGACCACTGATCGGGCTGTGGCCCGGTTCACAGTAAGCTCGGGTCTTCCGGGCCGCACAAACCGTTCGTGTAAGAGCGGACAATCAGGAAGAGGTAAACATGAAAAAAACCGTGATTCTGGGCGCGTTGACCATCGCCGGGCTTTCCGCTGGCGCCGCTGCAGCAGCCACGCTTGACGACGTCAAAGCCCGTGGCAAGCTGAACTGTGGCGTGACGACGGGCCTTGTCGGCTTCGCCGCGCCTGACGCGAACGGCGAATGGCAGGGGTTCGATGTTGGCGTGTGCCGTGCTGTTGCCGCTGCTGTTCTCGGCGATCCGACCGCAGTCGAATTCGTTCCCACGACCGGCAAGACGCGCTTCACCGCTCTGGCGTCGGGCGAAATCGACCTTCTGGCACGTAACACCACATGGACCTTCTCGCGCGATGTCGACCTGAAGTTCGAATTCGTCGGCGTGAACTACTACGATGGTCAGGGCTTCATGGTCCCGAAATCTCTGGGCGTGACTTCGGCCAAGGAACTCGATGGCGCGACCGTCTGCATCCAGACCGGCACCACCACCGAGTTGAACCTCGCGGATTTCTTCCGTGTGAACAACATCAGCTACGAGCCGGTTCCGATCGAAACCAACGCCGAAGCGCAGCCGCTCTATCTGGAAGGTGCCTGTGACGTCTACACCACCGACGCTTCCGGTCTGGCCGCAACCCGCGCCGCGTTCGAAAACCCCTCCGAGCACGTGATTCTGCCCGAGATCATCTCGAAAGAGCCGCTTGGCCCGCTGGTGCGCCACGGTGACAGCGAATGGGGCGATATCGCACGCTGGACGCTGAACGCGCTGATCGCTGCCGAAGAATACGGCGTGACCTCGGCCAATATCGCCGAGCTGGCCAACGGCACCGACAACCCGGAAATCAACCGTCTGCTCGGCACCGAAGGCACTCTGGGCGAAATGCTGGGTCTGGACGCCGAATGGGCCAAGCGCGCCATCATGGCGGGCGGCAACTATGGCGAGCTGTTCGAGAAGAACATCGGTGAGAACACGCCGATCGGCCTCAGCCGTGGTCTGAATGCCCAGTGGACCGAAGGCGGCCTGCTCTACTCACCGCCCTTCCGCTAAACAAACCTGTCGAAGGGCGCGGAACTTCCGCGCCCTTCCCCTGTGTCCAAGGCATTTCGCGAAACGCCAAGGCACCAAGACAACAAAGCCGGACCTTCGGGACAGCCTGCGCTGTGATCGATCCATAAAAATACGCCGGCAGCCAGGGAAGAATTCATGACCAGCATCTCTCCTCCGCGGGGGGAATCGTTCACGCTGTCCAAGCTCATCAACGATACCCGTTACCGCTCTTATACCTTTCAATTCATTGCATTGGTTCTGCTGATCGCCTTGTTCGCCTATCTCGGCAGCAACCTGGCCCAGAACCTCCGTGATGCGGGCCTCAATATTTCCTACGGCTTCCTGTCAGAGCCTGCGGGCTACGACATCAACCAGCGCCTCATCGAATACGACAGCCAGTCCACCCATCTTCGGGCCTCGATCGTCGGGGTGCTCAATACGCTGCTGGTGGCCTTTCTGGGCTGTATCCTCGCCACCGTCATCGGTGTGGTCGTCGGCGTGCTGCGCCTCTCCCAGAACTGGCTGATCCGCAAGCTGATGTCGGTCTACGTTGAAATCTTCCGCAACGTGCCGGTGCTGATCTGGATCCTCATCATCATGGCGGTGTTCACCGCCGTCCTGCCCCAGCCGCGCGATTTCCGGGGCGATGATGCCGAAGCCTCGATGCTCTGGGATGCCTTCGCCTTTACCGGCCGCGGCTTCTATTTCCCCAAACCCGTGTTCGAGACCGGCTCCACCATCGTCGTCCTGACATTCCTCGCCTCGATCATCGGCATCTTCGTCTACCGCTCCTATGCGCGCAAACAACTGTTCCAGAAGGGTCGCCTGCTGCCGGTCTTCTGGCCGTCGGTGGGGCTGTTCTTCGTGCCCGCCGTGCTGATGTTCTTCATCGCGGGCCGCCCCATCTCGATGGAATACCCCTCGCTTCAGGGCTTCAACTTCCAGGGCGGCATCTACGCGCGCAACTCGTTCATCTCGCTGTGGTTCGCCCTGTCGATCTATACCGCCGCCTTCATCGCGGAAAACGTCCGCGCCGGCATCCTTGCCGTCAGCAAGGGCCAGACCGAAGCCGCCGCCAGCCTTGGCCTGCGCCCCAACCGGATCATGAACCTCGTGATCCTGCCTCAGGCGCTGCGGATCATCATTCCGCCGCTCATCTCGCAATACCTCAACCTGACCAAGAACAGCTCTCTGGCCATCGCCGTGGGCTACATGGACATCACCGGCACCCTCGGGGGCATCACCCTCAACCAGACGGGCCGCGCGATCGAGACAGTGCTTCTGCTGATGCTCTTCTACCTCGCCATCAGCCTTGCCATCTCGGCGGTGATGAACGTCTACAACAACGCCGTGAAACTGAAGGAGCGCTGAGATGTCCAAATCCGATATCGCCTTCGTCCGGCGCGAGATGCTGCCCGAAAAAGCCCCGCCCGCAACCGCGGCAGGCCCGATCAAATGGGTGCGTGACAACCTTTTTCCGGGTCCGATCAACACGGTCATGACCCTTCTGGCGATCTATTTCATCTATCAGATCGTCTCGGGCGCGATGCCCTGGTTCCTGAACGGTGTCTGGACCACCTCCAGCCTCGCGGAGTGCCGCGAGGTGCTTCAGGGCGCGACCGGGGGCTGTTTCTCGGTGCTGACGGAACGTTGGAACCAACTGCTCTTCGGTTTCCAATACCCGTCCGAACAATACTGGCGGCCCACTCTGGCCTTTGTTCTGCTTTTCGTGGCCGTGGCGCCGGTGCTCTTCGTGGCCTTGCCGCGCAAATTGCTGATCTTCACCGGCCTTTACCCGTTCATCGCCTTCTGGCTGATCTGGGGCGGAACCCTGCTTGTGCCGCTGGTCGCCCTGATTGGCCTTATCGTGGGCTATGTCGTGTTCCTTCGGTTCGAAACCAAGGGGTTCGCCACAGCCGCGCTGACAGGTGTGGTCGCGGTCGTTCTGGTCTGGTGGCTGGGTGGCTTTGTCTCCGCCGCCGCCTCCGAGACCCTTGCGCTGACTCCGGTGCCCTCGCGCGACATGGGCGGCTTCATGCTGAACATGATCCTCGGCACCGTCTGCGTCTCGCTCAGCCTGCCGTTCGGCATCCTTCTGGCGCTTGGCCGGCAATCCGACATGCCGATCATAAAATGGATCTGCGTGATCTTCATCGAATTCATTCGCGGCGTGCCACTGATCACGCTCTTGTTCGTTGCCAATGTGGTGCTGGCCTATTTCCTGCCGCCGGGCAGCAATTTCGACCTGATCCTGCGCGTCATCATCATGATCACCATGTTCGCCTCGGCCTATATTGCCGAGGTGATCCGGGGCGGTCTCGCCGCCCTGCCGCGTGGTCAGTATGAAGCCGCCGACAGCCTCGGTCTGGATTACGCGCAGTCCATGCGCCTCATCATCCTGCCGCAGGCTCTCAAGATCTCGATCCCCGGTATCGTCAACGTCTCGGTGGGGCTGTTCAAGGACACCACACTGGTGTCGGTGATCTCGATGTTCGATCTCGTCGGCATGATCCGGGGTCCGATCCTGGCCGCGACCGAATGGAACGGCGTCTACTGGGAACTGTGGGGCTTCGCCGTCGTGCTGTTCTTCGTCGTCTGCTACGGCATCTCGCAATATTCGCAATGGCTGGAGCGTCAGCTGCAGCGCGACCATCGTTAAGGAAAGGTCAGTGTCATGACGGAACAACCGGCAGCTTTGCAAATCTCCGACGAGATCGCCATCTCGATCGAGAACATGAACAAGTGGTATGGCGCCTTCCATGTGCTGCGCGACATCGACCTGACCGTGTATCGCGGCGAACGTATCGTGATCGCCGGTCCCTCGGGGTCGGGCAAGTCCACGCTGATCCGCTGCATCAACGCTCTGGAAGAACACCAGCAAGGCAAGATCATCGTGGATGGCACCCTGCTGTCCAGCGATCTCAAGAACATCGACCGGATCCGCTCCGAAGTCGGTATGGTGTTTCAGCACTTCAACCTCTTCCCGCATCTCACCATCCTCGAGAATTGTACGCTGGCCCCGATCTGGGTGCGCAAGATCCCCAAGCGCGAAGCCGAAGACATCGCGATGCATTTCCTCGAAAAGGTGAAGATCCCCGAACAGGCCGACAAATACCCCGGTCAGCTTTCGGGAGGTCAGCAGCAGCGTGTCGCCATCGCCCGCTCGCTCTGCATGCGTCCTCGGATCATGCTGTTCGATGAACCGACATCGGCGCTCGACCCCGAGATGATCAAAGAAGTGCTCGACACGATGGTTGCCCTTGCCGAAGAAGGCATGACCATGCTCTGCGTCACCCACGAGATGGGCTTTGCCCGTCAGGTCGCCAACCGGGTGATCTTCATGGATCAGGGGCAGATCGTCGAACAGAACGAACCCGAAGAGTTTTTCAACAACCCGCAATCGGACCGGACCAAGCTGTTCCTCAGCCAGATCCTCGGTCACTGAAAGGCGGCGTTTCGCGACATGGCGCGGTCCCTTTGGGGGCCGCGTTTTTCGTCGCGGATGGTGATTTGTGTACAGGATGGACACAAATTTCCCGGTTCATCCCGAGTTTCGTCCTGAACGCGTGTAGGTTTCGTACGAATTGTACGCTAAAGCGTTCCGCCTTTGACCTGAGGCATCAGCGACAGGCGGAACGCGCGCAACGATTGAACGGAGCACTGCATTTCGCGAAAATCTGCGGGTCAGGTTTTTCGCGAAACGCTTTATTCAGTCCCCGGTGAGCTCGCGCGGAACGACAAACGCAAGGGTCCGGCCCGTGCCCATTTCCAGAAGGCTCCAATCGTCGATATCGAACTCCGCCACAAGCGTGGCGCCGGTTGGATAATCGTCAAATCTTGGGTGATCTGGCGCTATTTCCACTACATCTTGTGCGAATTCCGCAATTCCGGGATTGTGCCCCAGCATCAGAACGGTGTGCTCCGTGGCCTGCATCAAGGCGCGCAGCATATCCTCGGGAGCGGCATGATAAAGCCGGTCCAACCACTGCACATCTCCCCTCGACCCCAAGTTCGCAAACGTCTCGCGCGTCCGGGTGGAGCTTGAGCTAAGTATCTCATCTGGAGTGAAATTGCGCTCTTTCAGCCACTCCCCAAGCGCCTTTGCAGAGCGTATTCCCCGCGCGTTCAAGGGCCTCTCATGGTCGCTCATGCCCGGGTGATCCCAGCTCGATTTCGCATGCCGCATCAGGATCAACCGTTTCATTTGAAAGCCCTCATGTGGAATGCCGATTGTTCTTCCAGCCGACCATATCCAACGCTGATCGGACAGACCCGGCGCACCGCGCAACCCTTTGACATACAATCATTTTCCTTGCGATCCAGATCGGTTTTGCAGGCTGCCACATCATATCCGTCAGGGCGCAGGGCATCCACCGGGCAGGCCGTCAGGCAGGGCCGTTTTTCGCAGCTATCACATGGGTTTAGCGGTATCTCGGGAAGGTCCATCCGGGTCGCAAAGCCCAAGGCCCCGCGAAACGACACCATCAACCCCGCCGTGTCATGCACCAGCAATCCCACAGGCGACACATGCGCCCGGCCGCTGTCAAGCGCCCATTGCAGAAACGGCTCCCAGGGCGGGCCGCCAAATGGGAAAAAAGGCTTTGCATTCAGGGTATTGCCCAGATCACCAATCACTCGTGATGACCACCTGTCCAATGGGTCTGCCTGCCCGTCGCGATATTCCTCCGACGCCGTGAACACCTCCCAGAACCCCGGCTCCCTCGGTCCCAGCAACAGCAACGTCCCGATCCCTTCCGGAACCGCTTCCGTCACGCCTCCAAGGATGCTCAGATGCTGCTTTTCGACTTCGTTTTCAATGTCTTGCAGCATCACGGCTTACCCCTAGCGCGCTCGGATCAGCGACCCGGCGCCATGTTCTGTGTAAAGCTCCAGCAACACCGCATTCGGCGCCCGCCCGTCCAGAATGACCACCGCGCGCACCCCACCGTCGATCGCCGCCAGCGCCGTCTCGGTCTTGGGAATCATCCCGCCCGCAATCACGCCCTCCCGGGTCATCTCGCGGATCTGATCTGCGGTGAGTTCGGTCACCACCTCGCCCGTCGCATCACGCACACCGTCAATATCGGTCAATAAAAGAAGGCGATCGGCCTTTAATGCCGCCGCAATCGCACCGGCCGCGGTATCGCCATTGATGTTGTAGGTCTCACCATTCCTGCCCGCCCCAAGCGGTGCGATCACCGGGATCGCGTCGTCCCGGAACAGCGTGTGAAGGATCGACGGATTGATCTCCGTCGGGTTACCGACCAGCCCCAAAGCCGGATCGGCGGGATCGCATGTGATCAGCCCGGCATCCTTGCCCGACAGGCCAACGGCCTTGCCACCCTGACCGTTGATCGCCTGAACGATCCGCTTGTTCACACGGCCCGACAGCACCATTTCAACGACTTCCATCGTCGTCTCATCGGTCACGCGCTTGCCGTTCACGAACTCGGATTTTATATCAAGCTTTTCAAGCATTTGGTTGATCATCGGCCCGCCGCCATGGACGATCACGGGGTTGACGCCCACCTGCTGCATGAGCACCACATCGCGGGCGAAAGTCTCCATCGCCTCATCGCTGCCCATGGCGTGGCCACCCAGCTTGATCACAACGATCGAGCCATCATAGCGCTGCAGATAAGGCAGTGCTTCGGACAAGGTGCGGGCAGTGGCGATCCAGTCGCGGTTCATTTCACGTTGCTTCATCATCTGTGATCCTTAGGTCCTGCGGGTTATCCCCGGAGGTGGGCGGCCATTCAAGGTATTTTGCGCGCACGCCTATTCGAGCGTGGCAATCACTGCGCGCAATGTGGCGATGCCGTCGCCCTTTTCGGACGATGTCATGATGATCTCGGGATAGGCCGCCGGATGCTTGGCGAGCTTGGCGCGCACCTGCTCAAGAACAGCCTCGCGATCCTTGTCCTTGACCTTGTCTGCCTTGGTCAGCACGCATTGAAAGGTCACGGCGGAACTGTCCAGAAGGCTCATGATCTCTTCGTCCACGGACTTGATCCCGTGGCGCGTGTCGATCAGCACAAAGGCCCGCCTGAGGCTTTGTCGGCCGGAGAGGTATTTTTTCAAGAGCGCCTGCCAGGCCGCCACCTTGTCGAGCGGCGCATTGGCATAGCCATAGCCCGGAAGATCGACCAGATAGTGCGACTCGCCAAGAGCAAAGAAATTGATTTCCTGTGTGCGTCCCGGTGTGTTGGACGCCCGTGCTATCGCCTTGCGACCGGTCAGGGCATTGATAAGGCTGGATTTCCCCACGTTCGAACGGCCGGCAAAGCACACCTCGATCCGGTCGGCGGGGGGCAGGCCTGACATTGCCACGACACCCTTGAGGAAGTCGACAGGCCCGGCAAAGAGCAACCGTCCGCGTTCGGCAGCAAACGGATCCGGATCATCCATCAGGGGAAAGGGCAGTTTCATTATAGCACGTCCACTTGGTCACCAATCGCGATCCCGCCGCTTTTGGTCACTTCGGCATAGATCCCGAAATCCTGATGTCCGAAGCGGGAATTCAAGGTGCCCAACGTGTCGGCATCGCGGACTCCCGTGCCGGGATTTGCGGTGGTCGCAAGACAGCGCACAATGCGTTCGCGCACCAGGAGTTCCGCATCACCCACGCGCAGGGTATGGCCAATCCAGTCAAATTCAGCCCATGCCGGGACACCCGAGAAATGGATGTTGCACCGCCAGCGCAGCGCCGAGATATCCTGATCCATCGCGTCGCTCATGGCGGCGTTGGAAGCAAGGTTCAAAAGGCTGACCGAGGGGTAATCGGTGTCGGTCATGCCGCGGCCTTCGACCCTGACGAGGCAAGTGGATTGCGCGCGATTATCAGGCATCAAGGGGCGCACCCAGTCCAGAAACCTTTGCTCATCCTTGTCAGGATCGAAGGTCAGCTCCGGCCTCTCCGGATGGCTGAGCGTCACGGTTCCTGCGGCCTCGTCGCATCTCGCGTTGATGCCCATCAGGGCCGCGACCTTGGAGCCGCGCGAGAAGTTGGTGCAGGGCGCCCACGCGGTATCATCCGCCTCGGCCAGTTCATGCGCTACGGCCCACCGTCTGTCCCACGGAATGGTCTGACCGACGGTCAGCGCGACGCGGTCAATCGCTTCGCGCCCATGCCCCTTTATCGGGTGACGCCAGAGGGCCGTCACATGCCCTGTCATTTCTTCTCTGTCTTGGGCTTGCGTTTCACACTGGACAGGATGTTCCCCAAGACGTCGGGTTTATAGCCCTGAGAGCGCATGATCAGGTATTGCTGAGCAAAGGTGATCATGTTGTTCGCGATCCAGTAGACCACAAGACCGCTGGCAAAGCTGCCAAGCATGAACATGAAGACCCAAGGCATCCAGGCAAAGATCATCTGCTGTGTCGGATCGGTGGGCGCCGGATTCAGCTTTTGCTGAAGCCACATCGAAATGCCCAGAAGCAGCGGCAGAATACCGATGAAGATCAGCGCCATGATCGAGCCGGGCTCGGGCGCGGCCCATGGCAGGATGCCCCAGAGGTTATAGAGCGACGAGGGGTCGGGCGCCGACAGATCGTCGATCCAGCCGATCCACGGGGCATGCCGCAGTTCCAGCGTGACGAAGATCACCTTGTAGAGCGAGAAGAAGATCGGGATCTGCAAGAGGATCGGCAAACAGCCCGAAGCCGGGTTCACCTTTTCCTTCTTGTAAAGCTCCATCATTTCCTTCTGAAGCTTCTGACGGTCGTTGCCGGCGGATTCCTTGATCTTCTCCATCTGCGGCTGAAGTTCCTTCATCTTCGCCATCGAGACGTAGGACTTGTAGGCCAGGGGCAGAAGAAGTGCCTTGATAAGCAGGGTCAGACCGATGATCGCCCACCCCATGGAACCGGCGATTCCCATGCCCGCCAGCGTCACGTTCAGCCAGTGCAGGACAGCGAAAATCGGTTTAGTCAGGAAGAAGAACCAGCCCCAGTCAATCGAATCCAGAAAGCGATCGATGCCATCCTCGTTCTGGTAGTTACGGATGGTTTCCCATTCCTTGGCCCCGGCAAAGAGCCGCGTCGTCACAGCTGCGCTCTGGCCCGGTGCCACCGTTTCGGTGTTCTTGCGAACCGTGGTCTGATAGATGTTGCGGCGCGTGTCCTGAAAGGTTGTGACCTGCGCGCCAGCCGAACTCGGGATCAGCGTGGTCATCCAGTAATGGTCGGTGAACCCGGTCCAGCCGCTTTCGTTCACGGTGAGCGTTTCGTGGTTCGAGGCCGGTTCGAAATCGTCGTAGTCGATCTCGGACAACTGGCCATCGACCATGCGGATGCCGCCTTCGTGGAGAATGAAGAAGTTCTTGAGGCCTTCCGGTTCACCATGCCGCGCCAGAATGCCGTAAGGCGCCAGCGACGGGGTGTCGGCGCCGGTATTCTCGACGCTTTGGGTGACGGTGAACATGAACTTGTCATCAACGCTGATCTCGCGGCGGAATGTCAGGCCCTGCTGGTTGTCCCAGATTAGGGTGACAGGCGTTTCCGGCGACAGCTGATCGCCGGATTCGACTTGCCAGACGGTGTTGGCGCCCGGCACCGTCTCGGCTGTCAGGCCCTGACCCGGGGCCCAGCCGAACAAGGCGTAGTATGCGCTATCGGTGCCGACCGGCGACAAGAGCGTGACGGTGTCCGATCCCGGCTCGAGCGTCTCGCGGTAGTTTTTCAACGACAGCTGATCGATGCGACCGCCTTTGAGCGAGATCGACCCGTCAAGGCTGGGCGTGGAGATCGCCACGCGGGGCGCCTCGGGTTCTTCGGCCTCGGGTGCGGGCGTGCCTGCGGTGGCGCCCGTCGCGGGTGCTGTGGCGGTCAGGGGCGCGGTGGCGCTGCCATCGACCTGCGAGACCGCTTCAGGCGTCGTGGCATCCTGCTGGGGCGGTTCGGGCGGTGGGAAAAGCACGAACCACACCAGAATGACGACAAAGCTCAGTGCGGTCGCAAGAATGAGGTTCTTGTTCTGATCGTCCATCGCAGGGGGCCACCCATCCTGTTTTCAGTCAAGGCGGTTCAACAGAGTGCGGGGCCAAACGTCAAGGGGATTCACCGAAAACCGGCTGCGTTGTCTGGGCGCAGAGCGGGTCTGGCGCTTAACGGAGGCGCGGAAGGGCGTCGGGATTGCCGTCTACGGGAGGGGTGCCACGGGTCAGCCCGGCGAAGTCGAACAGGCCGGGGTCCAGAAGATGCGAGGGCCGTGCGTTCATCAGCGCGCGGAACATCACCTGTCTGCGACCGGGTGAATTGGCCTCCCAACCGTCCAGAATCCGCTTGACCTGCTGGCGTTGAAGCCCGTCCTGAGAGCCGCAGAGATCACAGGGAATTATGGGGTAACCCATTGAATTCGCGAACTTCTCGCAATCCACCTCGGCTACGAAAGACAGCGGGCGGTAGACGAAAACATCGCCTTCCTCGTTCAAGAGCTTGGGGGGCATGGTGGCGAGGCGGCCGCCGTGGAAGAGGTTCATGAAAAAGGTTTCGAGGATATCGTCGCGGTGGTGGCCCAGAACGACCGCCGAGCAGCCTTCTTCGCGGGCGATGCGATAGAGGTGGCCACGCCGGAGGCGGGAGCACAGGGCGCAATAAGTCCGGCCCTGCGGCACCTTGTCGACCACGACGGAATAGGTGTCCTGATACTCGATCCGGTGGGGCACGCCCATCTTTTCGAGGAACTCGGGCAGCACCGTGGCGGGGAAGCCCGGTTGGCCCTGATCGAGGTTGCAGGCCAATAAATCAACGGGCAAAAGGCCGCGCCACTTCAATTCGTGCAGCACCGCAAGGAGCGTGTAGCTGTCCTTGCCGCCGGAAAGACAGACCAGCCAGCGGGCGCCTTTTTCGATCATGCCGAACTGCTCGATCGCTTCGCGGGTCTGGCGGACGATGCGTTTGCGCAGCTTTTTGAACTCGGTGCCCGAGGGGGCACCGGCAAAGAGTGGGTGGATGTCTTTTGCGTCGTCCAACATGCTGCCGCTTTAGGCAATTCAGGGCCATCCGGCAAGGCCCGCGTTGTGTACGAATTGTACGAAACCTACACGCGTTCAGGACGAAACGCGGCCTGCTGCCCGCGATTTGTGTCCCTTCCGTACACAAATGACCCCGGACAGGCCGTGCCCGGGGCTGGATCAGTCGTAGCTGAGCTGCGTCGCCTTGCCCCGGAAGATCACATAGGCCAGCACCGTGTAGGCGAGGATCACCGGGATCACGACCAGCGCGCCGTAGAAGATGATGCGCAGGCTTTCGGGTGCGGCGGCGGCGTCATAGAGGACCATCTGTTCGGGCACGATGTAGGGATAGAAGCTGTAGGCCATCCCGGCAAAGCCAAGCGCCATCAGCCCGATCGCGCCCACGAAGGGCAGCCATGCGAACCGGTCATTGGCCGAGGGCAGGTTGCGCAGCGATACCCAGAGCATCACGATCAGTGCCAGAGAACAGAGCGGCAGGGGGGCCAGCAGCACGATTTCGGGGAAGCCGAACCATTTGTCCATGATCCGGTCCGAGGTGAGCGGCGTGGCCAGCGAGACCGACCCCATGCCAAGCACCACGCCCCAAATGCCGCCGCGCGCCCAACGGACCGCCTTGGTCTGGAGCGCGCCGTCGGTCTTGAGGATGGTCCAGGCCGCCCCGATGAAGCTGTAGGCGACGGTCAGGGCGCCTGCGGTCAGCAGGGCGAAGGTCACGCTGGCCCATGTCCAACGCAGACCGAGGATGTAGATGCCAAGCATGAAGCCTTGCGAGAGCGCGGTCATCAAGCTTCCGGCGAAAAAGGCCCGATCCCACCATGGTTTCTGGGTGCGGGGCGCCTTGGCACGGAACTCGAACGCGACGCCACGCAGGATCAGGCCGATCAGCATGACGGTCACGGGCAGGTAGAGCGCCGTGAGGATCGTGCCATGGGCGGCGGGAAAGGCCACCAGCAAAAGCCCGATCGCCAGCACGAGCCATGTTTCGTTCGCGTCCCAGAACGGACCGATCGAGGCGATCATGCGGTCGCGTTCGTCGGGGGTGGCGAAGGGCATCAACAGCCCCACGCCCAGATCGAACCCGTCGAGAATGACGTAAAGCAGGATCGACAGGCCCATCAGGGTCACGAAGATCAGCGGCAGGGTGGTTGCGTCGAGGATCATATCTCTACTCCGCAGGCATCGCGGCCTGAGCTTCGGACGGGCGGCGGGGTTCTTCGCGCACCGGCGTATCCCCACGCGCTGCCCGGCGGGCGAGGTGCAACAGAACCCCGATATAGGCCAGCAGCAGGACGGCGTAGACGACCAGATAGGTGATCAGCGATCCAAGAACCATCGGTGCCGCGACATCACCCACGGCGGCTTCGGTGCTGAGCACGCCCTGAACCAGCCACGGCTGACGGCCGATTTCGGTGGTATACCAGCCCGCAAGGGTGGCGACCCAGCCCGAGAAGGTCATCGCGACGCCGGCGTAGAGGAAGGGTTTGGGCAGGTTATGCGCGCCACGGCGGCGCAGCAGCACCAGACCCGCCCAGCTGAGTGCCAGCATGGCCATGCCGGTGGCGACCATCACCCGGAAGGACCAGAATACAGGCGCCACGGGCGGGTGCAGAACGGTGCCATCCTCGGCCACGAAATCGTTCAGTCCGGGCACGACCCCATCGGCGGAATGCTTGAGAATCAGGCTGGCGCCGTTGGGAATGGCGATCTCGAACCGGTTTTCGCGGGCGACCTCGTCGGGCAGCGCAAAGAGGACGAGCGGCACGTTCGGCCCGGTTTCCCAGTTGCCTTCCATCGCGGCGACCTTTTGCGGCTGGTGTTCCAGCGTGTTCAGGCCATGCAGGTCACCCATGAGGATCTGCAGCGGGATCAGCACGGCGCCAAGCACCAGACCGAAGCGAAGCTGTGTTGCCGATGTTTCGCTCCGGTCGCCGAGAAGGCGGCGGAAGGCCACGATCCCGACGATGAGGAACGCCACGGTCAGGCCCGAGGCCAGCAGCATATGGGCGAGGCGATAGGGCATCGACGGGTTGAAGATGATCGCCATCCAGTCGGTCGCATGCACGATCCCATCACGCAGTTCGAACCCTGCGGGCGTGTGCATCCAGCTGTTGAGCACGAGAATCCAGAACGCGCTCATGGTGGTGCCGAAGGCGACGAGGAAGGTGGCGGTGATATGCAGCCAGCCCGGAACACGGGAGGCGCCAAAAAGCATGATGCCGAGGAACACCGCTTCGAGGAAGAAGGCGGTCAGCACCTCGTAGGCGAGTAGCGGCCCGGCGACATTGCCCACGGTTTCCATGAAGCCCGGCCAGTTCGTGCCGAACTGGAACGACATTGTAATGCCCGACACCACGCCAAGCGCGAAGGACAGGGCAAAGACCTTGACCCAAAACATATAGGCGTCCCACCATTTGCGTTCGCCCGTGCGGGCGAAGCGATAGCGGAAGAACAAGAGCACCCAGCCGAGCGCGATCGTGATCGTCGGAAACAGGATGTGAAACGAGATATTGGCCGCAAATTGAACGCGCGACAGAAGCAGGGCTTCCATGGGGCTCTCCGGGTAAAGGTTACTCTTGAACCTTCATTTAGCGGGTGAGCCATCCGCGGTAAGGGGGTGCGCGCAGCCGCCGCACTGAGGCCATGGCGGCGGAAGCGGCGTCAGGTGCGGGCCCGGCGTCAGCCGCCAGCCGCGCCGTCGATGAGCGCCCGAAGGATCGCCTTGGCGCTGTCGGAGTTCCAGTGGGCATCGCCCTGCAGGCGGGCGATTTCCTGACCTTCGGGGGTCAGGATCACGGTGATCGGCAGGCCGAACACGCCCATTTCACGGGCGATGGCGCTTTGCGGGTCGCGGTGCAGCGGCAGGTTGTCGACGCCGATCTCGTCAAAGAATTTCTTCATGGCGGGAGGCGCGTTGCGGCCCGTGGCCAGCGTGACCACCTCGAACGCGTCGCCGCCAAGCTCGGTCTGCAGCTCGGAGAGCATGGGCATTTCCTTGCGGCAGGGCGCGCACCATGTGGCCCAGAAGTTCAGCACGATATGCTTGCCCTGGTAGTCGGCGAGCGTACCCGTGGTGCCGTCCTGCCGGGTGAAGGGGATTTGCGAGACGGGCTGCGGTTCGGAATGGAAGTTGAGTTTCTTCATGTCGCCGTCGCGCAGGGCGGCGATCTCGGACAGATCGGCGGTCATATCGGCCATTGCGCCGTTTGCACCGAGTGCGAGCGCCATATAAAGGATGCAGCAACGAATTATCTTCATTTTCCCTCCGAAGGGCTGAGACATGACAGACACGACCTCGAACCAGATGTGGGGCGGCCGCTTTGCCGCCGGGCCGGACGCGATCATGGAGGCGATCAATGCCTCGATCGGGTTCGACAAGCGGTTGGCGGCCCAGGATATCGCCGGCTCGCGCGCCCATGCCGCGATGCTGGCAGCGACGGGCATCATTAGTGATAGTGATGCCGAGGCGATGAGGGAAGGGCTGCTCACGGTCTTGTCAGAGATCGAGGAGGGGCGGTTCGAATTTTCCACCGCGCTGGAGGATATCCACATGAATGTGGAGGCGCGGCTCAAGGAGGTGGTGGGCGAGCCTGCGGGGCGGCTGCATACGGGGCGGTCGCGCAACGATCAGGTGGCGACGGATTTCAAGCTGTGGGTGCGCGATCAGCTGGATGCGGCGGAGGCCGGGTTGCTGTCGCTGATCCGGGCGCTGCTGGTGCAGGCCGAGGCGGGGGCGGATTGGGTGATGCCGGGCTTCACCCATCTGCAGACCGCGCAGCCTGTGACATGGGGGCATCACATGATGGCCTATGTCGAGATGTTCGGCCGCGATCTGGGCCGGGTGCGGGATGCGCGCGAGAGGATGAACGAATGCCCGTTGGGAGCCGCGGCGCTGGCGGGGACGTCGTTTCCCATTGACCGCGAGATGACCGCGAAGGCGCTGGGCTTTGACCGGCCTGCGGCGAATTCGCTGGATGCGGTGAGCGACCGGGATTTCGCGCTGGAGTTTCTGGGGGCGGCCAGCATCTGTGCGATGCATCTGAGCCGCTTTGCCGAAGAGCTGGTGATCTGGTCGTCGGCGCAGTTTCGCTTCGTGGCGCTGAGTGACCGGTTTTCGACCGGGTCGAGCATCATGCCGCAGAAGAAGAACCCCGACGCGGCGGAGCTGATCCGCGCCAAGGTGGGGCGCATTTTCGGGGCGAACGTGGCGTTGATGATGGTGATGAAGGGGCTGCCGCTGGCCTATTCCAAGGACATGCAGGAGGACAAGGAGCAGGTCTTTGACGCGGCGGACAACCTGATGCTGGCGCTGGCCGCGATGGATGGCATGGTGCGCGACATGGTCCCGCAGCGCGCAGCACTGGAGGCGGCGGCGGGTGCCGGGTTCAGCACGGCAACCGATCTGGCGGATTGGCTGGTGCGGGTTCTGGGGATGCCCTTCCGCGAGGCGCATCACGTGACGGGCAGTCTGGTGGCGATGGCCGAGCGCAAGGGCTGCGACCTGCCGGAGTTGAGCCTTGAGGAGATGCAATCGGTGCATGGAGAAATCGATGCATCGGTCTATGATGTTCTGGGCGTGCACAATTCGGTGGCGTCACGGATGAGCTATGGCGGAACCGCCCCCGAGCAGGTGCGCGCGCAGATCGCACGCTGGAAGGAGATTTTGGAATGACACGCATCGGTGCAGTTCTGGCGCTGACCGCGATGGCGGCCCTTGCGGGCTGTGGCGCGGATGGCGAGCCGATCCGCCCCACGGCGAAGGCCAATGTGGGTGTCGGTGAGCGCGGCGTGAACGGCGCGGTCGGGACCAAGTGGATCAGCGGGACCGTCAGTGTGGATGTGGGGGCCACGTTTTGAGGTGGGTCTGGCTGGCGCTGGCGGTCTGGGGTGCGGTGCATCCGATGAGCTGGTTTGTCGCGTGGTTCAGGGAAAACGGCGTCGATCTGATGGGGATGGTGGATGCATGGCACGCCAATGCCGCCACCAGTGGCCTTGTCTGGGATCTGACGATCGCGGCGGTCACTCTGACGGTCTGGGTGATCTGGGAATGTGTGACGCGACGCGCGTGGCTTGGGCTGATCGCCATTCCGGCGACCTTCGGGATCGGGGTCAGCTGTGGGTTGCCGCTTTATCTGTTCCTGCGGTCGGGGTCACGCTGATCGGATAGCTGGCCAGGCGCGTCGGGCCTGATGGGGTCCACAAGCCGCCATCCGTAACCGGCAGTAATTGTGTGTCCACGAGATGCATAATGCGGCCCGCAAAAACATCATTGTTGCCAAAATTTGGACATGATCGGCGGCAATACTCGGTCTCGAAGGCAGTTTTGTTGATGAGGATACCGAGACGATGACCGAAGCCGTAACCCCCACCATGGCGCTTCTGGAAGCGCCGTCCAAGCCGAAGCCCCCGACCGCGAAGCTGATCGAAGATGTCGCGCGCAAGTTCGGGATCAGCCCTTTGCGGCAGTTCCGCGAGATGATGCGCCTGTGCGCCGGTTGGCGGGCCATGGATTTCCACGAATATTACACCAATCAGGTGTATCGTCCCGAGCTGAACCTTGCCGAGAAGATGACCTATGTGGGCGAGAAGGGCAGCGCGCGGCTGAATCGCCGGTTGTCGCCCCTTCAGATCACGGGGCTGCGCGCCTTTGTGCGCGACAAGGTGATGTATGGCACCCTGATGGCGACCTTGGGCTTTCCTGTGCCGACGGTGCAGGCCGTGTTCTCGAAGGATCGCAGCTATGGCAAACTGCGGTCGCTGCATGACGTCGAGGAGATCGAGGCATTCTTGCTGAACGACGCGCGATATCCGTTGTTCGTAAAGCCGGAAGAAGGCTCGGGGAGTGTGGGGTCGGCCCTTATCGTGGCGCTTGATCGCGAGCAGCGCGCGCTGGTGCTGGCGAATGGCAAGAGCATCGACCTGCGCGCTTTCGCAATCGAGGTCGAGACCCGCTATGAGGAAGGGTTCCTGTTTCAGGATGCCGTGCAGCAGCACAGCATGATGAGCGATGTCGCCGGGCAGGCGGTGGGCAGCATCCGTGTCGTGACCGTGTTCGACGGTGACACGCCCAGTTGTCTTTATGCGCTTTGGAAAGTGCCGTCGCCATCGGCCATGTCGGACAATTACTGGCAGCCGGGAAGCATGCTGGCCGAGTTGGACAAGATGAGCGGGCAGGTTCTGCAATGTCGCCGGGGCAGTGGCCCGGATCAGGAGATCATCGAGCGTCACCCGGTCAGTGAGGCGGTTTTCACCGAATTGCGCATTCCGCATTGGGACGAGGTACTGCGGATGACCGCCGAAGCGCATCGGGTCTTGCCGAAATTCGGGGTGATCGGCTGGGATATCGCGATCACGCCCGAGGGGCCGCTGATCATCGAGTGCAACGCCAACCCGCATCACATGCTCTACCAGCTGGCGACGGGCAAGGGTATTCACAATCCCGATTTCGCCGAGGTGTTCGACCGGGTGGCGGCACGTGCAGATGCGTATTGGCAAGTGTGCAAGCGCAAGATCAAGGCCGAGCGCAAACGCAGCTGATGGACGGGCCTGCCGGGGGCGAGCTTTCCCGGCGGGCGCGCCCGCGATTTGGATTGATCCGCGCGATAAATCGCCTTAAGGGCGCGACATGGATCATTTTCTCTATCGCAATGGCGAGCTCTACGCCGAAGATGTGCCCGTGGCCGAGATCGCGGCCCAGGTGGGCACGCCGTTCTATTGCTATTCGACAGCCACGCTCACGCGGCATTTCCGGCTGTTCGACGAGGCGTTGGCGGGCACCGAGCATCTGATCTGCTATGCGATGAAAGCCGCGAGCAATCTTGCGATCCTGAAGACGCTGGCGGAGTTGGGTGCCGGCATGGACGTGGTGTCGGGCGGGGAATATGCGCGCGCCAAGGCCGCAGGCGTGCTGGGAGAGCGGATCGTCTTTTCGGGCGTCGGCAAGACGCGGCAGGAAATGCGGATGGCGCTGGAAGGCGGTATCCGGCAGTTCAACGTCGAATCCGAGCCCGAGATGGTGGCGCTCAACGAGGTGGCGTTGTCATTGGGTCTGCGCGCGCCGATCACCGTGCGCGTCAACCCGGATGTGGATGCCAAGACGCACGCCAAGATCGCCACCGGCAAGAGCGAGAACAAGTTCGGCATTCCGATCGCCCGCGCCCGGGAGGTCTATGCCGAGGCGGCGGCGATGCCCGGTCTCGAGGTGGTCGGGATCGATGTGCATATCGGCAGCCAGCTGACCGAGCTGGAGCCGTTCCGGCTGGCCTATGAAAAGGTGGCGGATCTGACCGAGGCGCTGCGCGCGGATGGGCATGATATCCGGCGGCTGGATCTGGGCGGCGGTCTGGGCATTCCTTACACCCGCTCGAACGAGGCGCCGCCGCTGCCGGTGGAATATGGCCAGCTCATCAAGGATACGGTGGGTCATCTGGGGTGCGAGATCGAGATCGAGCCGGGCCGTCTGGTGGTGGGCAATGCGGGGATCCTCGTGAGCGAGGTGATTTACCTCAAGGCCGGGGAGGGGCGCGATTTCCTCATCCTCGACGCGGCGATGAACGATCTGATCCGGCCCGCGATGTATGACGCCTATCACGACATCATTCCCGTGCGCGAGCCGCAGCCCGGTGCCGAGCAGGCGGCCTATGACATCGTCGGGCCGGTGTGCGAATCGGGGGATACCTTTGCCAAGGCGCGGATGATGCCGGCGCTGGCGCAGGGGGATCTGGTGGCGTTTCGCAGTGCCGGCGCCTATGGCGCGGTGATGGCCAGCGAGTACAATACACGGCCTCTGGTGCCCGAAGTTCTGGTGCATGAGCATCAATTCGCTGTCATCAGGGCAAGGCCGACCTTTGACGAGATCATAAATCGAGATACCATCCCTGAGTGGCTGTGACGCGATGGGCGTGTCCGGCCCCTGAAGGGAACGGAGCATGCAGCGGCAAACCACCCCCCTGACACCTGTGTTGACCCGGTTGCGCCGGCCTCTCACCCTGACATGGGCGGGGCTGATCGCGGAGCGGCTGGTCAGGGCCTTCTGGCCCTTGTGGTCGTTGGTGGCGGCGGTGGCGGCGATGTTGCTGCTGGGGCTGCATGACCTGATGGCGCTGGAAGTGGTCTGGGGGATCATGGTCGCCGCATTGCTGGCGTTCGTGATCTTTGCGGTTCGGGGGCTGAGGGCGTTTCGCTGGCCAAGCCGCGAGGATGCGTTGGCGCGGATCGATGCGAGTATGCCGGGTCATCCTCTGGCGGCGCTGGCGGATGCGCAGGCGGTGGGCAGCGGTGATGCGGGATCCGAAGCCCTGTGGCGCGCGCATCAGGCGCGCATGGCCGAACGGGCCGCCGAGGCACGCGCGGTCGAACCGGACCTGAGGCTGTCGGAGCGCGATCCTTTCGGGTTGCGCTATATCGCCTTGCTGGGGCTGGTGGTGGCGCTGCTGTTCGGGTCGGTCTGGCGCGTGGGCAGCGTTGCGGGCATGGGGCCGGGCGGAGGCGCTGCACTGGCCAATGGACCGGCCTGGGAAGGTTGGATCGAGCCGCCGGCCTATACCGGGCTGCCGAGCCTGTACCTCAATGACCAGACCGGAGAGATCGAAGTTCCCGAGGGGAGCCGCGTGACCGTGCGGCTCTATGGCGAGGTGGGCGCGTTGAGCGTGGCCGAGACCGTGTCGGGACGGACAGAGGATGTGGGCGCGGCGACGGACCCCGAGCAGGGGTTCGACATCACGCAGGACGGCACGCTGATGATCGACGGGCCCGGCGGCAAAAGCTGGACCGTCACGGCGCTGCCGGATCAGGGGCCGAGCGTGCAGATCATGCAGACCGGCGCCGAGACCACCTTTGACGGGCAGATGAGCCAGCCGTTCCGCGCGAAGGACGATTACGGCGTGGTCGAGGGACGGGCCGTGTTCCGGCTGGACATGGCCGAGCTTGATCGTCGCCACGGGTTGCAGGCCGATCCTGATCCGCGGGACGCGATCGAGCTGGACCTGCCGATGCCGATCACTGGTGACAGGATCGATTTCACCGAGACGCTGATCGAGAACCTGTCGCAGCACCCTTGGGCGCATCTGCCGGTGACGCTGCAGCTTGAGGTGCGCGATGCCGATGGTCAGGCGGGGCTGAGCGCGCCCGAGCAGATGCGGCTTCCGGCGCGGCGGTTTTTCGATCCGATGGCGGCTGCGGTGATCGAGCAGCGCCGGGATCTGCTCTGGTCGATGGAGAATGGCAAGCGGGTGACACAGGTGCTGCGGGCCGTGTCGCACCGGCCCGAGGATGGGCTCTTCCGGTCGGAAACCGCCTATCTGAAGCTGCGGGTGATCCTGCGGCGGCTGGAGACGTTGGTGCGGCATGACAGTCTGGACAAGGCGGCGCAGGACGAGATCGCACAGGCGCTTTGGGATCTGGCGATCCTGCTGGAAGAGGGTGATATCGGCGACGCGCTGGAGCGGATGCGCGCGGCACAGGAACGCCTGAGCGAGGCGATGCGCAACGGCGCCACCGAGGAAGAGATCGCGCGGCTGATGCAGGAATTGCGCGAGGCGACGAATGATTACCTGCGCCAGAAGATGCAGCAGGCGCAGCGCGAGAACCAGCAGCAGAACGGCGACAATCCTCCGATGTCGGATGATGCGATGCAGATGACCCAGCAGGATCTGCAGGACATGATGGACCGCATCCAGGAATTGATGGAACAGGGCCGCATGGCCGAGGCGCAAGAGGCGCTCAGACAGTTCCAGGAAATGATGGAGAACATGCAGGTCACCCAAGGTCAGGGCGGCCAGCAGGGTCAGAGCCCGGGCCAGCAGGCGATGGAAGGTCTGGCCGAGACGCTGCGCAATCAGCAGGGTCTGTCGGATGAGGCGTTCCGCGATTTGCAGGAACAGTTCAACCCCGGTGCGCAAAGCGGCCAGAGCCAGGGCAACGAGGGCCGCGATGGCGGTCAGGGCCGGGGGCAGAGCCACGATCAGCAGGGCCAGCAGGGTCAGGGCCAGGGCGGTCAGCCGGGACAGCCCGGAGAGGGCGGTCAGGAGCCGGGCAACCAGCAGGCCGAGAATGGCGGGCCGGGTGATCTGGCCGGGCGGCAGGAAGCGTTGCGCCGAGAGCTTGAGCGGCAGCGCGGCAACCTGCCCGGTGCGGGCACCGAGGGCGGTGATGCGGCCCGCGAGTCGCTCGAACGTGCGGATCGGGCCATGGAGGGTGCCGAGCAGGCGTTGCGCGGCAATGACCTGCCCGAGGCGCTGGACCGGCAATCGGAGGCGATGGAAGCGCTGCGCGAAGGGATGCGCAATCTGGGCGAGGCGCTGGCCGAGAACAGCCAGCAGCAACAGGGCGGACAAGGTCAGGCCCGAGGCGAGGCCGGTGCGCAGGAGTCGGACCCGCTTGGCCGTCAGGCAGGCCAGGGCGGGCGCGTGGGCACGCAGGATTCGCTTCTGCAGGGCGAGGACGTGTATCGGCGCGCGCGCGAATTGCTTGATGAAATCCGCCGCCGGTCAGGCGAGGGCGAACGCCCGGATGTCGAGCTTGATTATCTCAAGCGGCTGCTGGATCGGTTCTGACGCGCAAGGCCGGCACTGTGCGCGACCCATGGCGGGGCAGCGATGTGCCGGCCGCTATCTCAGAAACGATGCGACGGTTGACTGCAGCAGGGCGCGCAGGCTGTTGACCATCTCGACATAGGCGGCCATCGGCCCTTCGAGTGCGGAAGACAGGCCCGCCACCTGTGGCGCGAAGACATAGAGCAGCGTCAGAATGGCGAAAAGGACGATCGACCAGACAAAGCCACGCCGGAAACCACCGCCCGCCGAGGGTGCGGCCATGGCATCGTCGTCGCGGCTGGCGGAGACGTCACGCTGTGGGGCTGCGTCGAGCGAGGAATTGATTTCTTCGATATCGGGCAGAAGATTGCGGCGCGACTCGGGGTCGATGTCCTGATTTGTCGCGGGTTCGTCGGTGTCGACCGGAAGGCCGCGCAGGCGCGCTATGCGCGCGCGGGCATTCTGGGCGAGGGTGTCGGGTGCTTCGTCCAGACCGAGATCGGGCTGGGTTTCAAGGCCGGGGCCGGCTTCGGCGGCGCGGGCCTGTTCCTCGCGGGCGGCTTCCTCGCGCAGAAGATCGCGGATCGAGGGATCAAGCTCGCGGCGCGGGGGGGCGGTGTCTTCTTCTTCTTCCGCGTCCTCGTCAGGATCGTCGTAGTGATCCTCAGGGGTTGGGTCGGGTTGAGGATCGGGCTCGGGATCAGGCTCGACGTCATATTCGGCATAGCCGTCGTCGGCATCGGCAGATTGAGGCTCGGCCCCTGTTTCGGCCTGCGCGTCATCCTGCGGCATATGGTCGGGATGGAATTGAAACCATGTATCGCCGCAGTTCGAGCACTGGACGTCACGGCCCGTTTCCGGGATCACCTCGTCGGGGACTTCGTATTGTGCCCCGCAATTCGGGCAAGTCAGCCTCATGTCGACACCTGTCGCCTGCCAGAAGTTTCAAGCCTGTTTGCTTTTTCAAAAGCATAAGCGGTAAATGGCGCATACGAAAGACCTAAGCATTTCGTGCGCAGAAACATTGCACAAGTGTGGCCTGTAAGGCATTTAGAAGCGCGCGGCACAGAGGGGGCTTCCTTGATCGAGCTGGAGAACGTGGCCTATAGCTATGGCGGCGGCGAATTGCTGAGTGATATCTCGCTTGAGCTGCAACCGGGATCGTTCCATTTCCTGACCGGACCCTCCGGCGCGGGCAAGACGACGTTTCTCAAGTTGTGCTATGGCGCCTTGACGCCGACATCCGGCACCGTGCGCCTGTTCGGGGCCGATCGGCGCGGGATGGAGCGCGACGATATCGCCATGGCGCGGCGGCGCATCGGCGTTGTGCATCAGGATTGCCAGTTTCTGGATCATATGAGCGTGGCCGAGAATATCGCGCTGCCGCTGATGGTGTCGGGTCGGGATCTTTTGGGAGAGGCGGCCAATCTCAAGGAGTTGACCGGCTGGGTCGGTCTGAAGGAGAGGGCCAATGCGCTGCCGCCGGAATTGTCGGGCGGTGAGCGGCAGCGTGCGGCGCTGGCGCGGGCGGTCATCATGTCACCCGATGTGGTGCTGGCCGATGAGCCGACGGGGAATGTCGACTGGGAGATGTCGCAGCGGCTGTTGCGCTTGCTGATCGAGCTGAACCGGATGGGCAAGACGATCATGATCGCGACCCATGATCTGGCGCTGATCCGCGCGGCCAAGGCGCATGTGCAGGCGCGGGTGCTGAGGATCGCCAACCGGCGGCTGCAACTGGCGGGGGCGGATCTGTGAAGCTTGATCCTGGACGTCTGACGGAGATGCTGGCGGGGGATGCGCAGGCCGATCGCGTGGTGCCGCCGACGGGCTTCACCGCGTCGCTGACGCTTTTCGCGGCGGGGGCGATGGCGTTTCTGGCGGTGTTCGCGCTGGCGCTGTCGCTGGCGACGGCGCGTCTGGCGGATCGCTGGGGAGACGAATTGGCGCGCAGCTCGACCATCCGCATCTCTGCGCCCGAGGGCCAGCTTGCCAGCCAGACGCAGGCGGCCCTGAGGGTGTTGGAGACGACGACCGGGGTGGCGAGCGCCCGGGCCTTGACGCCCGAGGAGCAGAGCGCGCTGCTCGAGCCGTGGTTCGGCCCGGATCTGCCGGTGGATGCGCTGCCCATTCCGCAACTGATCGAGGTGATCGAGGATGCCGAGGGCTTCGATGCGCAGGGTTTGCGCCTGCGGCTGTCTGCCGAGGTGCCGGGAGCGGTGCTGGACGATCATACGCGCTGGCGCGAGCCCTTGGTCAATGCGGCCAACCGGCTGCGGATGCTGGGTGTGGTGTCGTTGCTGCTGATCGGGGCGACGATGGCGGCGATGATCACGCTGGCGGCCAATGCGGCGCTGGCGGCCAATGCGCAGGTGATCGGGGTTCTGCGGCTGGTGGGGGCGCAGGATGGCTATATCGTGCGGGCCTTCGTGCGGCGGTTCACCTTGCGGGCGCTGATCGGTGCCGCTGTCGGGATGGCTTTGGGATGCCTGGCGATCCTGGCGCTTCCCGCAGCACAGGATGAGGGCGGGTTTCTGACCGGGCTTGGCTTTCGCGGGTGGCATTGGGTCTGGCCGCTGGCCGTGCCGCTTCTGGCGGCGGCTGTTGCGTTTTGGGCCACGAAAACGGCGGCACGCAAGACCCTGAGGAGCCTGCCATGAGTGCAGCCGTTCAATGGCTCCGGTCGCTTGTCTTCGTGGGGCAGATCTATGTGATGATGGTGGTCATGGGGATCGTGTTCCTGCCCTGGGCGCTGGTCAGCAGACACGGGGCGCTTGCGGCCTGTCACATGTGGTGCCGGTGGGTGCGCTGGACGGCGCGCTGGATGGTGGGGCTGCGCACCGAGGTGCGCGGCACGCCGCCCACCGACGAGGTGGTGATCGCCGCCAAGCACCAGTCCTTTCTGGACATCATCCTGATTTTCGGGGCGGTGCCTGCCGGCAAGTTCATCATGAAGCGCGAATTGATGTGGGCGCCGGTGATCGGGCAATATGCGCTGAAGATCGGCTGCGTTCCGGTTGACCGGGGCAAACGCAGTCAGGCGATCAAGCAGATGGTGTCGGATGTGGCGCGCGGCCGGCAGGATCCCGGACAGCTGATCATCTATCCCCAGGGCACACGCATCGCGCCGGGCGTGAAGGCGCCTTACAAGGTCGGAACCGGCGTGCTGTATGACGAGCTGGGACAGGATTGCGTGCCGGTGGCGACCAATGTGGGCGTCTTCTGGCCGCGCAAGGGGATCCTGCGCAAGCCGGGGCTGGCGGTGGTGGAATTCCTGCCACGCATCGAGGCCGGGATGGCGCGCATGGATTTCATGGCGCAACTCGAACAGGAGGTCGAGACCGCGTCCGACCGGCTGATGCGGGAAGCGGGCTTCGATCCCGACAAGGTTCAGGGCGACCGGTAAGCACCGGGTGGGGCGTATCGCTCACGCGACAGACATGAAAAAGGCGGCTTCCCGCGAAGGGGGGCCGCCTTTTTCCTTGTGTCCGATGATGGCCGTGTCAGGCGTGAATGGCCCCGTCGCCGCAGGCGAGGGCGGCTTCGCGCACCGCTTCGGAATAGGTGGGATGCGCGTGACAGGTCAGCGCCAGATCCTCGGCGGAGGCGCCGAATTCCATCGCGACGCAAATCTCGTGGATCAGGTCGCCGGCCATGGGCCCGATGATATGGGCGCCCAGAATGCGATCTGTTTCCTTGTCGGCGAGGATCTTGACGAAGCCGTCACCGGCGAAATTCGCCTTGGCGCGCCCGTTGCCCATGAACGAGAACTTGCCGACCTTGTAGGCGCGACCCGCCTCTTTGAGCTGTTCTTCGGTCTGGCCGACGGACGCCACTTCGGGATGCGTATAGATCACGCCGGGAATGACCCCGTAATTGACATGGCCATGCTTGCCGGCGATCACCTCGGCGGCTGCCATGCCCTCATCCTCGGCCTTGTGGGCGAGCATCGGGCCGGCGATGGCGTCGCCGATGGCATAGATCCCCTCGACATTGGTGCGCCATTGATCGTCGGTTTCGATCTGACCACGCGCGGACATCTTCACGCCGAGCGCCTCGAGACCGAGACCGTCGGTGAAGGGTTTGCGCCCGGTGGCGACCAGAACCACATCGGCGTCGATCGTATGGTCGCTGTCGTCCTTGCGCAGCTTGTAGGCGACCTTGGCCTTGGTCTTGAGGGTTTCCACCGATTGCACGGCAGCGCCCATGATGAAATCGAGCCCCTGTTTCTTGAGCAGGCGCTGAAACTGTTTCTGCACCTCGCCATCCATGCCGGGGGTGATCTGATCGAGATATTCGACCACGGTGATTTTAGACCCGAGCCGGGCATAGACCGAGCCCAGTTCAAGCCCGATCACCCCGGCGCCGATCACGACCATCTTCTTGGGGATCTTCGGCAATTCCAGTGCGCCGGTGGAGGTGACGACGATCTTTTCATCCACCTCTACGCCGGGCAGGGAAGCGGATTGCGAGCCGGTGGCGATGATGATGTTGCGGGCCTCGTGCAGCTCGTCGCCGACCTGCACCTTGCCTTTTTCCGGGATCGAGCCCCAGCCCTTGAGCCAGTCGATCTTGTTCTTCTTGAACAGGAATTCGATCCCCTTGGTGTTCTGGCCGATCACGTCATCCTTGTAGGCGAGCATCTGTTTCCAGTCGACCGAGGGGCTGGCGCCCTTGAGGCCCATCTTGGCGAAATTATGCTCGGCCTCATGCAGCTGATGGGAGGCGTGCAGCAGCGCCTTGGACGGGATGCAGCCCACGTTGAGACAGGTGCCGCCGAGCGTGGCGCGTCCTTCGACGCAGGCGGTTTTCAGGCCAAGCTGGGCGCAGCGGATGGCGGCGACATAGCCGCCGGGGCCGGAGCCGATGACGATCACGTCATAGTTTGCCATGGGTCGGTATCCTTTCGTTGATCGGGGAAAGGGGGCTCTGCCCCCGCCGCCCTGCCGGCGACTCCCCCGGGATATTTGAAGCCAGAAGAAACATCAGGCGAGGGCGGCCAGCAGCATCAGGACGGTGGCCATGAACCCCGCAGCCCAGATCAGCGACCGGCCGGGGCGCCAGCCGAAGGCATAGGCCGGGATGTAGAGAACGCGCGCGCCCAGATAGGTGAAGGCGCAGCCGGCGGTGAAGGGGCTGGATTGGCCCGAGAGGGTGATGACCGTGCAGGCGATGCCGAAGAGGATCAGCCCTTCGAAATGGTTGTTCAGAGCGCGTTGCAGGCGCGCGGCGCGCTCGGAGAGCTGTTTCGAGGGGGCGCGGTCGCGCGCGGACATGGTGTAGCCGGTGCCCAGTTGCAGGTTCGCAGGCACGGCGAAGAGGCCGTATTGGACGACCTGTAGCAGGGCTGCGAGGGTGAGGGCGGTCAGCTCGGGGGTCATCGTTGGCGGTCCGGCGTTTGTCAGGGGGGTGCTGCTGCCGGGCCGTTGGCCCGGCGGCAAAGATCACAGATCCATCAGCAGGCGGCGCGGGTCTTCGAGCGCCTCTTTCACCCGGACGAGGAAGGTGACCGCGCCCTTGCCATCGACGATGCGGTGATCGTAGCTGAGGGCCAGATACATCATCGGGCGGGCCACGATCTGACCGTTGACGACCATCGGGCGGTCCTGGATCTTGTGCATGCCGAGGATGCCCGATTGCGGCGGGTTGAGGATCGGCGAGGACATCAGCGATCCGTAGACGCCGCCGTTCGAGATGGTGAAGGTGCCGCCCTGCATTTCGGCCATGCTGAGCTTGCCGTCGCGGGCGCGGGCGCCTTTTTCGGCGATGGCTTTTTCGATCTCGGCGAAGGACATCGAATCGGCGTCACGGATCACCGGGACCACGAGACCCTGAGGCGTGCCGGCGGCGATGCCCATATGCACGAAGTTCTTGTAGACGATGTCGGTGCCGTCGATTTCGGCGTTCACCTCGGGGACTTCGCGAAGGGCGTGGCAGCAGGCCTTGGTGAAGAAGGACATGAAGCCGAGCTTGACGCCGTGTTTCTTGTAGAAGTCGTCCTTGTAGGCGTTGCGCAGGGCCATCACCTCGGTCATGTCCACCTCGTTATAGGTGGTCAGGATCGCGGCGGTGTTCTGGGCGTCCTTGAGGCGGCGCGCGATGGTCTGGCGCAGGCGGGTCATGCGGACTCGTTCCTCGCGGGCGGCGTCATCGGCGCTGACCGGGCCGCGCGGCGGCTGTACGGGGGCCGCGGGCGCGCTGGAGACTGCGGGTGCGGTGGATGCGGCCGCAACGGCCTTGGAGACGTCTTCTTTCATGATACGGCCATCCTTGCCTGTGCCCTGAACCTGATCGCGAGAAAGGCCGGCTTCGGCCATGGCTTTCTTGGCTGACGGCGCGTCTTCGATATCGCCACCACCGGAGGCAGCTTGCGCGGGTTCGGCGCTGGCGGCACTGGCACTGCTGGGTTCGGTGGTGCCACCGGCGGAGCCGGAGAGCACCGCCAGCTTGCCGCCGGCCTGCACGGTGTCGCCTTCGCCGGCGAGGATTTCGGACAGGATGCCAGCCGTGGGTGCGGGCACTTCGACCGAGACCTTGTCGGTTTCGAGCTCGCACAGGGTTTCGTCCTGCGCCACGCTGTCGCCGACCTTCTTGAACCATGTGGACACGGTCGCTTCGGTCACGGATTCGCCCAAGGTGGGCACCATGACATCGGTAGTGCCCTTGGACCCGTCGCTGTCGGGCGCGTCGCCCTTGGAGGCGGCGCTGTCCTGGCTTTTGGCGGGTGCACTGTCGCCTGCGCCCGAGGCCTGGCCTTCGGAGATGGTGGCGAGGAGCGCATCGACGCCCACGGTTTCGCCTTCGCCGGCGACGATCTCGCCAAGGGTGCCGGCGGCGGGCGCGGGCACTTCGACGGTCACCTTGTCGGTTTCCAGCTCGCACAGCATTTCGTCGGCGGCGACCGGGTCACCGGGTTTCTTGAACCAGGTGGCGACCGTGGCTTCGGTGACGGATTCTCCGAGCGTGGGGACGCGAACTTCTGTCGACATGCGTTATTTTCCTTCGATGGTCAGCGCGGCATCGACCAGCGCCTCTTGTTGTGCCTTGTGCTGGGATGCCAGGCCCGTGGCGGGCGAGGCGGCGGCGGCGCGGCCTGCATAGGTGGGGCGGGCATGCTTGGCGTTGATCCGGCCAAGCACCCATTCGATATTGGGTTCGATGAAGAACCACGCGCCCTGGTTCTTGGGTTCTTCCTGACACCAGACCATTTCGGCCTGTTTGAAGCGTTCAAGCTCCTTGACCATGGACATGGCCGGGAACGGGTAGAACTGTTCGATGCGCAGCAGGTAGACATCGTCGATCCCGCGGCGATCGCGTTCCTCGAGCAGGTCGTAATAGACCTTGCCCGAGCACATCACCACGCGCTTGATCTGATTGTCGGGTTTCAGCTGCGTGTCGGAATTGCCGTATTGCGCATCGTCCCACAGAACGCGGTGGAAGCTGGAACCGGTGGTGAATTCCTCGGTCCGGGAGACCGCCATCTTGTGACGCAGCAGCGATTTGGGCGTCATCAGGATCAGCGGCTTGCGATAGGTGCGGTGCAGCTGCCGGCGCAGGATGTGGAAATAGTTGGCCGGTGTGGTGCAGTTGGCCACGATCCAGTTGTCGCCGCCGCACATGGTGAGGAAACGCTCGAGGCGTGCCGAGGAATGTTCCGGCCCCTGCCCTTCGTAGCCATGCGGCAGCAGGCAAACGAGGCCCGACATGCGCAACCACTTGGATTCACCCGAGCTGATGAACTGGTCGAACATGATCTGTGCGCCGTTGGCGAAATCGCCAAACTGGGCCTCCCACAGGGTGAGGGCGTTGGGTTCGGCCAGCGAATAGCCGTATTCGAAGCCCAGAACCGCATATTCCGAGAGCATCGAGTCGATCACCTCGTAGCGGGCCTGCCCCTCGCGGATATGGTTGAGCGGAAAGTAGCGTTCCTCGGTGTTTTGATCGATGAAGGCGGAATGACGCTGGCTGAACGTGCCGCGCGTGCTGTCCTGACCGGCGAGGCGCACCGGGTAGCCTTCGAGCTGCAGCGAGCCGAAGGCCAACGCCTCGGCGGTGGCCCAGTCAAAGCCCTGACCGGTTTCGAACATCTGCTTCTTGGTGTCGAGCAGGCGGCTGACCGTCTTGTGGAGCGGGAAGCCATCGGGCGCCGTGGTCAGGGCGCGACCGATCTCGTCGAGGGTTTCGGGGGCGATGGCGGTTTCGCCACGCTGGTAATCCTCGTTCTTGCGGTCGAGATGGGACCATTTGCCATCCAGCCAGTCGGCCTTGTTGGGGCGGTATTCCTTGCCGGCCTCGAATTCGTCGGCGAGGTAGGATTGGAAGGCGGCCTTCATATCCTCGATCTCGCCTTCGGGGATCAGGCCATCGGCCACCAGGCGTTCGGTATACAGGCTGAGCGTGGTCTTTTGCTTCTTGATCTTGTTGTACATCACCGGGTTGGTGAACATGGGCTCATCGCCCTCGTTATGGCCGAACCGACGGTAGCAGATCATGTCGATCACCACGTCTTTCTGGAACTTCTGGCGGAATTCGGTGGCGACCTTGGCGGCATGCACCACGGCTTCGGGATCATCGCCGTTGACGTGGAAAATGGGCGCCTCGACCATCAGCGCGATATCGGTGGGATAGGGCGAGGAGCGCGAGAAATGCGGCGCGGTGGTGAAGCCGATCTGGTTGTTCACCACGATATGAATGGTGCCGCCGGTCTTGTGGCCCTTGAGACCCGAGAGACCGAAACATTCGGCCACCACACCTTGCCCCGCGAAGGCCGCGTCGCCATGCAGGAGAACAGGCAGAACGCTGGTGCGCTCGCTGTCGTTGCGCTGGTCCTGCTTGGCGCGGACCTTGCCGAGCACCACCGGATTGACCGCTTCGAGATGCGAGGGGTTCGCGGTCAGCGACAGGTGAACGGTGTTGCCGTCGAATTCGCGGTCGGAGGAGGCGCCGAGATGGTATTTCACATCGCCCGATCCATCCACGTCCTCGGGCTTGAAGCTGCCGCCCTGAAACTCGTTGAAGATGGCGCGATAGGGTTTGCCCATCACGTTGGCCAGCACCGACAGGCGCCCGCGATGGGGCATGCCGATGACGATTTCCTTCACGCCGAGGCTGCCGCCGCGCTTGATGATCTGCTCCATCGCGGGGATCAGGCTTTCGCCGCCATCAAGGCCGAAGCGCTTGGTGCCCATGTATTTGACGTGGAGGTATTTCTCGAATCCCTCGGCTTCGACCAGCTTGTTCAGGATCGCCTTGCGGCCCTCGCGGGTGAAGGTGATTTCCTTGTCGTAGCCTTCGATCCGTTCCTTGAGCCATGCGGATTGTTCGGGATCGGAGATGTGCATGTATTGCAGCGCGAAGGTGCCGCAATAGGTGCGCTTGACGATATCGAGGATCTCGCGGATCGAGGCGACCTGCAGGCCCAGAACGTTGTCGATGAAGATCGGGCGGTCCATGTCGGCTTCGGTGAAGCCGTAGGATTTCGGATCGAGCTCGGGGCGGTAGCCGTGATCGCGCAGGCCAAGCGGATCGAGCTGGGCGATCAGGTGGCCGCGGATGCGGTAGGCGCGGATCAGCATGAGCGCGCGAACGGAATCGAGAACGGCGCGCTTGACCGCGTCATCCGACACCTTGACGCCCTTTTCGGAGGCTTTCTTCTTGATCTTGTCGGCGGCTGTGGCGGTTTCGATTTCGGCGGGCCATTCACCGGTCAGCGCGCTGGTCAGATCGTCATTCGGCGTCGGCGGCCAGTCGCTGCGCGCCCATGACGGGCCGCTGGCCTGCTGGCGGACATCGGCATCGCCATCGCCAAGCTGGCGGAAAAACTCCTGCCAGGCAGCGTCCACGGCGTTGGGATCGCTGGCGTAGCGCGCATAGAGCTGTTCGAGATATGCGGCGTTGTGCCCCTGCATGAAGCTGGAGGCGTGGAATTGGTCGTTCGAGCTTTGATCCGTCATGTTCGTTCTCCGCGCGGTGATGCGCATATTGTCATTTGGATACTTCGGATTTCACCAGTTTCTCGACAGTGGCCTGAAGGCCGTTGAAGCCGTGTCGCGCCCCTTTGATCGGAACGAAGGTTGCGGGCAACCCACGAGCCTGGGCGGCGGCGACATAGTCCTGCGAAAGCTGTGGAAAGGTGTTGTCATCTGCGGTGCCGACCGCAGCGATGATCCGGGTGCCGGGCGCGATCTTGGCAACGAGGCTGTGAGGCGACACGCTGTTGCGCCATGCCGATTTGCCGCGTGCTTGCCGCCACTGCGTGATGTTGCACGGGCAGGAGACCAGGATCGCGCTGTCGATGAGGCCGGGATACGCCCCGATGATCGCGCCGATCTGTGCCGCACCGCCGGAATGCCCCACGGCGATCACGCGCCTGTTGCCGGTTTGCTTGGCAAGGGCCTGAATCGTCTGGGCGGCCATGGTGTTGTTTTTCGTGGTGTAGTGATCGCGCCGGTTGTTGTTCGAGCCGGGGGATTTGCCCCCCTTGCTGTCGGCATAGCCGGGGCGCAGCATGGCGAACACGCTTGCGCCTTTGTTCTGCGCGGCGAGCTTGGCCGCGATATCGTAGTGATAATCGGCCGGCCCCCCCTTGCTGACATCGCCGTGCAGGACAACGATCAGGGCGCGGTCACCGCCGCCGAACATCTTGCCCTGAAGCGGACCGGGCGATTGCGCCAGCCCGGCGGTGGCAAGCCATGCCAAGGACAGACCGAACAGAAGCGCAAGCGCAGCCATGACGCGCGAAGTGCGACCCTGTGCCGTTTTGAGGTGATCCGTCATGGCGTGTCCTTTTTGACCGAACTCGTGAAGCAACAGGAGAGGAACCCGGGGGTGGTGGTCAGGTGCCTGTCGCGGTGCTTCGGTGGCGGGGTGGGATGCGCGGGGGCCGCGCATCCCGGTGACTGGTCAGCCCTTGATCGCGGCCAGAACGGCCTCGCCCAGACTGGCGGGGCTTTCGGCGACGGTGATCCCGGCGGATTTCATCGCCTCGATCTTGTCGTCGGCGCCGCCCTTGCCGCCCGCCACGATGGCGCCGGCATGGCCCATGCGACGGCCCGGAGGGGCGGTGCGGCCCGCGATGAAGCCGGCGGTGGGCTTCCAGCGGCCTTTCTTGCGCTCGGCGGCGAGGAAGGCGGCGGCGTCTTCTTCGGCGGAGCCGCCGATTTCGCCGATCATGATGATCGCCTCGGTCTCGTCATCGGCGAGGAACCATTCCAGCACGTCGATATGTTCGGTTCCCTTGATGGGGTCACCGCCGATGCCGACGCAGGTGGACTGCCCCAGACCCACATCGGTGGTCTGCTTAACCGCCTCGTAGGTGAGCGTGCCCGAGCGAGAGACGACGCCGACCTTGCCACGCTTGTGGATATGGCCGGGCATGATGCCGATCTTGCAGGCGTCAGGCGTGATGACGCCGGGGCAGTTCGGGCCGATCAGCCGCGATTTCGAGGTCTCCAACGCGCGCTTGACGCGCATCATGTCGAGCACGGGGATGCCTTCGGTGATGCAGACGATCACCTCCATTTCGGCGTCGATCGCCTCGAGGATGGAATCGGCGGCGAAGGGCGGCGGCACGTAGATCACCGAGGCGTTGGCGTCGGTGGCGTGTTTCGCCTCGTGGACCGAGTTGAACACGGGCAGGTCGAGATGGGTCTGACCGCCCTTGCCGGGGGTGACGCCGCCGACCATCTTGGTGCCATAGGCGATGGCCTGTTCGGTGTGGAATGTGCCCTGCGAGCCGGTGAGGCCCTGACAGATCACCTTGGTATTTTCGTCGATGAGGACTGCCATCTTGGCATTCTCCTTAAAATGTTCGCTGTGGCGGCACGCAGCGGGCTGCGGGCCGGGCAGGTCAGCCCTTGACGGCTTTGACGATCTTTTCGGCGCCGTCCTTGAGGTCGTCGGCGGCGATCACGTCGAGGCCGGAGTTCGAGATGATCTCTTTCCCCTTTTCGACGTTGGTGCCTTCCAGACGGACGACCAGCGGTACCGTCAGGCCCACTTCCTTGACCGCGGCGATCACGCCTTCGGCGATCACGTCGCAGCGCATGATGCCGCCGAAGATGTTGACCAGAATGCCTTTGACCTGCGGGTCCGAGGTGATGATCTTGAACGCCTCGGTCACCTTTTCCTTGGTCGCGCCGCCGCCCACATCGAGGAAGTTGGCAGGCTCGGCGCCATAAAGCTTGATGATGTCCATGGTGGCCATCGCCAGGCCCGCGCCGTTGACCATGCAGCCGATCTCACCGTCGAGTGCGATGTAGTTCAGATCGTATTTGGACGCTTCGAGTTCCTTGGGGTCTTCTTCGGTCGTGTCGCGCAGTTCGGCGATATCGGCGTGGCGGTAGACCGCGTTGGAATCGAACCCCATCTTGGCGTCGAGGCATTTGAGATCGCCCTTGTCGGTGATGATCAGGGGGTTGATCTCGAGCATCTCCATGTCCTTGTCGAGGAACAGTTGGTAGAGAATGCCCATCAGCTTGACGCATTGTTTGACCTGCGCGCCTTCGAGGCCCAGCATGAAGGCGATCCGGCGGCCATGGAACGGCTGGTAGCCGGTGGCGGGATCGACCGAGAAGCTGAGGATCTTTTCAGGGGTCTTTTCGGCGACTTCCTCGATGTCCATGCCGCCTTCGGTGGAGGCGACGAAGGAAATCCGCGAGGTGACGCGGTCCACCAGCAGGGCGAGGTAGAATTCCTTTTCGATGTCCGAGCCGTCTTCGATGTAGATGCGGTTGACCTGCTTGCCGGCGGGGCCGGTCTGCTTGGTGACGAGGGTGCGGCCCAGCATGCGCCGGGCTTCCTCGGCGGCTTCTTCGACGGATCGGGCGAGGCGGACACCGCCGGCTTCGCCTGCGCCCGGCTCCTTGAAGGTGCCCTTGCCGCGGCCGCCGGCGTGGATCTGCGCCTTGACCACCCAGAGGGGGCCATCCATTTCGCCCGCGGCGGTCTTGGCCTCTTCGGCGCGCAGCACGACGCGTCCATCCGATACCGGGGCGCCGTAGGAGCGAAGCAGAGCCTTCGCCTGATACTCATGGATATTCATGAAACTGTCCCGTATTGCTGTTATCGGAACGGATATACCCATAGCCTTGATAGTGAATTAAACCGTTTTTTGTTTGCAGGCTGGGTTTTCGAGCGTTTTTTCGCGTTTTGTGATCACAGCAATAAATCGTGTGATCACAAAAGTTCAAGCGCAAGCTGCGCGCGACTCGGTTAACGGGCGCGACAAGCCGCTTCGACCTTGTCACGCGGGCCTGTGAGGGCAGATGATTTTGCCGGTTCTGAAACGGAAAGGGCCGGGCACCTGATGGCACCCGGCCCCGACACTTGGGCGATGATCGGATCAGGCGAGCGACGGGTCGATGCCCTTGCACGCTTCGACGAGGCCCTTGACGGCCTTGACCGAGCTGTCGAACATCGCCTGCTCGTCCTTGTTGAGCTTGATTTCGACGATGCGCTCGATGCCACCGGCGCCGATCACCGTGGGCACGCCCACATAGAAGCCGTTCAGGCCATAGGCGCCATCGACATGGGCGGCACAGGGAAGAACGCGTTTCTGGTCCTTGAGATAGGCTTCGGCCATTTCGATCGCCGAGGTGGCGGGCGCATAGAAGGCGGAGCCGGTCTTGAGCAGGCCGACGATCTCGGCGCCGCCGTCGCGGGTGCGCTGAACAATGGCGTCCAGCTTGTCCTGCGTGGTCCAGCCCATTTCGATCAGGTCGGGCAGAGGCACGCCGGCGACGGTGGAATAGCGCGTCAGCGGCACCATCGTGTCGCCATGACCGCCCAGAACAAAGGCGGTGACGTCCTTCATCGAGACGTCGAATTCGAGGCTGAGGAAGTGGCGGAACCGCGCGCTGTCCAGCACGCCGGCCATGCCGCAGACTTTCTCGTGGGGCAGGCCCGAGAATTCGCGCAGCGCCCAGACCATCGCATCGAGCGGGTTGGTGATGCAGATCACGAAGGCGTCGGGCGCGTTGTCGCGGATGCCTTCGCCGACGGATTTCATGACCTTGAGGTTGATGCCCAGAAGGTCGTCACGGCTCATGCCGGGCTTGCGCGGCACGCCTGCGGTCACGATGCAGACATCGGCGCCTGCGATGTCGGCATAGCTCTGGGTGCCCTTCATGCGCGCGTCGAACCCTTCGGAGGGGCCGGATTCCGCGATGTCGAGCGCCTTGCCTTCGGGGGTGCCTTCGGCGATATCGAACAGGACGACATCGCCCAGTTCCTTCAGCGCGGCGAGGTGAGCGAGGGTGCCGCCGATCTGTCCTGCGCCGATGAGGGCAATCTTGGGTCTGGCCATTGGAAGTATCTCCGGTCGGTTGGAATTTTCGCGCTTGGGGTAGTCCCAAATCGTCGGCTGCGCAAGGCTGCTGCTGTGTCGGTCTTTCGACAGATAAACTGGCCCCGAGGGATGAGGCGCGCTAACAGAGTGTGGAAACAAGGGATTCAGGGCGCCGGACATGACCTTGCCGGATTGGGAAGTTTTCGCGGTGGCGGTGCCTGCGGTCCTGTTGGCGGGCATATCCAAAGGCGGGTTCGGATCGGGGGCGGCCTTTGCGGGGGCGTCGATTCTGGCGCTTGTGGTGCCTCCGGGGCAGGCGCTTGGCATCATGCTGCCGCTGTTGATGCTGATCGATGTGTCGACGCTCAGGCCCTATTGGAAGCGCTGGAGCGCGGTCGATGCAAAGCGGCTGCTTTGGGGTGGCGTGCCGGGTGTGGCGATTGGTGCGGCGCTTTATTCGGTGGCGGATGCCGATCTTTTCCGACTGCTGATCGGGGGGATCTGCCTTGCCTTCATCGGCTGGCAGATGTCGTTGCGCGCGGGGCTTTTGCGCCCGTCACAAAGGCCGATGCCGGGATGGGCGGGGATCGTGGCCGGGGTGGTGGCCGGATTCACCAGTTTCGTGAGCCATGCCGGAGGGCCGCCCGCGGCGGTTTATCTCTTGTCGCGCCGCTTGGACAAGACGCAGTTTCAGGCGACCACGGTGCTGGTTTTCTGGGCCTACAATGTCGTGAAATTCGTGCCCTATGCGTTTCTGGGGATTTTCACCGTCGAGACGCTGCTGTTCGACCTGATCCTTGCGCCGGTCGCGCTGTTTGGGGCGTGGTTGGGGGTCAGGGCGCACAGGGTGGTGCCTGAGGGGCTGTTTTTCGGCATCACATATGTTCTGCTGGCGGTGACGGGCAGCAAGCTGATCTGGGATGCGCTAACCTGAGGATGGCGGATTTTTCTGCAGTGCGGCGACAAAGGCCTTGAACTTTTCCGACGAAAAATGTCATTCCGGCGCAAGATTATTTCTGCAATGACTCGGAAGGCAGCCCAGATGGATACGGCGACGCGCCCCTACCGCTCGGTTCTATATATCCCCGGTTCCAAGGAACGGGCGCTTGAGAAGGCACGCGAGCTGCCCTGTGACGCGATCATCTTCGATCTGGAGGATGCCGTTGCCCCCGAAGCCAAGCCCGAGGCCCGTCAGACCCTGGCGAAAGCCCTGAAGGAAGATGGCTATGGCAAGCGCACCAAGATCGTGCGGATCAATGCGCTGACCACCGAATGGGGGCTGGAGGATGTGCGGGTGCTGGCCGATGCCGGGGCGGACGCCATCCTGTTGCCCAAGGTCAACACGCCGTCGGATGTGGACAATCTGGCCGATATGCTGTCGCCCGCGATGCCGATCTGGGTGATGATGGAGACGCCGATCAGCGTGTTCAACGCGCCGGAAATCGCGATGCACCGTCAGGTCACGGGGCTGGTGGCCGGTACCAACGATCTGACCAAGGATCTGGGATGTCGGTATCGCGCGGACCGTCTGCCACTGATGACGGCGCTGCAGCGGATCATCATGGCGGCGCGGGCGGCGCGCGGTGTCGTGGCGATCGACGGGGTGTATAACCGGTTCCGCGATGGCGAAGGGCTGAAGGCGGAATGCGAGCAGGGGCGCGATCTGGGCTTTGATGGCAAGACGCTGATCCATCCCGCGCAGGTCGAGATCGCCAATACCGCCTTTGCGCCGACGCAATCGGAAATCGAGATGGCCGAACGCCAGATCAAGGCCTATGAAGAAAGCAAGGCTTCGGGTCAGGGTGTGGCCGTGGTGGATGGGCAGATCGTGGAAAATCTGCATGTCGTCGCGGCGCAACGCATGCTGGCACGGGCGCAAGCGATCATGGAAATGGCGGCGGAGTAATACGGCATGGTTTATCTGATACTGGGTCTGGTCCTTTGGACGGCGGGCCATTTCTTCAAGCGTCTGGCGCCGGACATGCGCGCCGGGATGGGCAATGCCGGCAAGGGCGTTGCGGCGGTGATCATTCTTGCGGGTCTGGTGCTGATGATCATCGGCTATCGCGGCGCGGAGTTCATCAACCTGTGGTATCCGCCGACATGGACCGTGCATCTGAACAACCTTCTGATGCTGATCGCGGTTTTCGTCTATGGGATGAGTGCCACACGCGGACGGCTGAGAGGCAAGATGCGGCACCCGCAGTTGGTGGCGGTCAAGATCTGGGCGGTGGCGCATTTGCTGGTCAATGGCGATCTGGCCTCGGTCATCCTGTTTGGCGGGATGCTGGCCTGGGCTGTGGTGCAGGTGATCGTCATCAACCGCACAGAGGAATGGGTTCGGCCCGAGCCGGGCAAGGCCAGCAAGGATATCCTGCTGGTTGTCATCACGCTGGTTCTGTTCGGGGTGATGACCGGCATTCACAACTGGTTGGGCGTCTGGCCGTTTCCGGGGTGAGGCAGCATGAAACTCTATCGTTTTCTGTCGGCTGACGACACGTCGGCGTTTTGCCACAAGGTGAGTGCTGCGCTGGACAAGGGCTGGGAGCTTTATGGCGATCCGACCTATGCGTTCGATCATGCCAATGGCGTTATGCGCTGCGGTCAGGCCGTGGTGAAGGAGGTCGAGGGCAGCTATTCCCCCGACCTGAAACTGGGAGAGCAGTAAGCATGGCCAAGACCAATCCGGGCCGTTTTTTCGAAGATTACAGCGTCGGAGACGTGATCACGCACGCCGTGCCGCGCACCGTGTCGGGTGGGGAAAGGGCGCTGTATCATGCGCTTTATCCGGCACGTCACGCGCTGTATTCCTCGGATGAATTTGCTCGGGCGTGCGGTCTGAAGGCCAGCCCGATCGACGATCTGGCGGCGTTTCACGTGGTGTTCGGCAAGACGGTGCCGGATGTGTCGCTGAATGCTCTGGCCAATCTGGGCTATGCCGAGGGGCGCTGGCTCAGGCCGGTCTGGCCGGGGGATACGCTGCGTTCGACCAGCGAGGTGATCGGTCTCAAGCAGAATTCGAACGGGAAATCCGGTGTCGTCTGGGTGCGCACACGCGGCGAGAACCAGCATGGCGAGACCGTGATGGAGTATGTGCGTTGGGTCATGGTGCGAAAGCGCGATGCCGCAGTGGCGGCCCCTGACCCGGTGATCCCCGATCTGAAACCGGCGCTTGCGGCGGCCGATCTGGTGGTGCCCGAGGGGCTGGATTTCAGCGGCTACGATTTCGCCCTGGCCGGAGAGACGCATCGCTGGGGCGATTATCAGCCCGGCGAGGTGATCGACCATGTGGATGGTGTCACCGTCGAAGAGGCCGAGCACATGATGGCCACCCGCCTGTGGCAGAACACCGCCAAGGTGCATTTCGATGCGACGCTGCGCGAGGATGGGCGGCGGCTGATCTATGGGGGGCACGTGATCTCGATGGCGCGTGCGCTGAGTTTCAACGGTCTGGCGAATGCGCAGATGATCGTCGGTCTGAATGCGGGCGCCCATGCCAACCCGTGCTATAGTGGCGACACGATCAGGGCTTGGACCGAAGTGCTGGAGCGTGCCGAAACCCCGGCGCCGGGGGTTGGGGCGCTGCGGCTGCGGCTGGTGGCCACCAAGGGCGGGGAGCCGTTCACGCTTAGGGGCGAGGATGGCAAATACCTGCCGCATGTGCTGTTGGATCTGGATTACTGGGCGTTGATCCCGATGTAAGCCGGGGCTGTCCGATCCGACGCATTTGATGCAGGTCATTGCGCGCGCCATTCATATATTGTTTTTAGAATATGAGTGCCTATGTTGCCGCAATGCATTTCGCCGTCGGAGCTGTCTCATGTTCAAGACCTGGCCTTTCGTGCCGATCCTCGTTGCCGTTCTTGGAGCGGCGACGCCTGTTGCCGCCGACCAGATCACGCTTTCTCCAGTACAAGTGACCGACTGGAAGGCTGTCTATGGCCGGATCGAAACCCGCGACCGGGTGCCTGCACGCGCGAGGCTGGGCGGGACCCTGACCGAATTGGACGTGGCCGAGGGCGACCGGGTCGCCGGCGGAGACCGGCTTGGCCGGATCGTCGATGAAAAGCTGGAGTTCCGTCTGCGCGCCATCGATGCGCAGATGCAGGCGGCGCAATCGCGGCTGGAGAACGCGCAGACCGAACTGACGCGCGGCGAGGAATTGCTGGAGCGCGGCGTGACTACCGTGCAGCGGCTGGACAGTCTGCGCACGCAGGTCAGCGTCATCAGCAACGAGATCGCCGCCGCCGAGGCCGAGCGCCGCGTGGTCGAGCAGCAGGTGGCGGAGGGCTCGGTCTTTGCGCCGGTCGGCGGTGTCGTTCTGGATGTGCCGGTCACCGTTGGCGCGGTTGTCACGCCGGGCGAAACCGTGGCGACGATCGGCGGGGGCGGTGTGTTCCTGCGTCTGGCGGTGCCGGAGCGCCATGCCGGAAATCTGGTCGAGGGCGACGAGATTTTCACCGAAGGTCCGGACGGACCGCGCACCGGGCGGCTGGCCAAGATCTATCCGCAGATCGAGAATGGCAGGGTGATCGCGGATGTCGAGGTGCCGGGATTGAGTGAACGCTATGTCGATGCGAGGGTGCTGGTGCGCCTGCCCCTGGCGCAGCGCGAGGCGCTGCTTGTGCCGGAAGCTGCTGTCATCACCCGGTCGGGGCTGGATTTCGTACGCGTCGCCACAGAGGATGGGCCGGTGCTGCGCAGTGTCGTGATCGGTCCGCGTCATGAGCAAGAGACTGCGGCGATGGTGGAGATCCTGACCGGGCTTTTGCCGGGGGATGTCGTGGTGACCGATCATGAGTGATCAGGAAGGTTTCGACCGGCCGCTTGGTCTGGCTGGATGGCTGACGCGCGGGTTCATCACCTCGCCGTTGACGCCGCTGATCATCCTTGCGGCGCTGGCGATGGGGCTGATCGCGCTGGTCAGTCTGCCGCGCGAGGAAGAGCCGCAGATTTCCGTGCCGCTGGTGGATATCCATATCCGCGCCTCGGGGCTGAAGGCGGAAGACGCCGTGCAGCTTGTGACCGAGCCGATGGAAAACATCGTCAAGGCGATCGACGATGTGGAGCATGTCTATTCGCAGACGCGCGACGATGGCGCGATGGTGACGGCGCGGTTCGAGGTCGGCACCTCGGCGGATGCGGCGATTCTGAGGGTGCATGAAAAGGTGCGCGCCAACATGGACCGTATCCCCGTCGGCATCCCCGAGCCGCTGATCGTGGGGCGCGGGATCAACGATGTGGCGATTGTCACGCTGACCTTGTCGGGCAAGCCGGGGCAGGAGGTGAGTTCGTATGACCTGAGCCGGATCGCGCGGGCGCTGCGCGGCGAGTTGACCAAGATCGAGAATGTCGGCCTGACCTATTTGACCGGTGAGGCGCAGGAGGCGATCCGAGTGGCGCCTGACCCCGAAAAGCTGGCGCTTTACGGGGTCACGCTGCAACAGCTGGCGGGCAAGGTCGGGGCGGCGAACCGGGCCTTCAGCACCGGGCTGGTGCGCGATGGCGGCCAGCAGATCGACCTGATCGCGGGCGAGACGCTGAGTGATCCGGCGGCCGTCGCCAAACTGTTGCTCACCACCCGCGACGGGCGCCCCGTCTATGTCGGGGACGTGGCCGATATTGATTTTGTGCCGGATATGTCCGAGCACACCGTGGCGCAGGTGAGCCGCACCGGTGACGGTGATCTGCACCGCGCGCCGGCGGTCACGCTGGCGCTGGCCAAGCGGGCCGGGGCCAATGCGGTGGTGGTCGCCGAAGAAATCCTGCACCGGGTCCACGCGCTTGAGGGCGATCTGATTCCCGAAACGGTCGCGCTGTCGGTGACCCGCGATTACGGCGAAACCGCCAATGAGAAGGCCAACGAGCTGCTGTTCCATCTGGGTCTGGCGACCGTGTCGATCATCGCGCTGGTCTGGCTGTCGATCGGCTGGCGCGAGGGAATCGTGGTGGCGGTTGTGATCCCGATGACGATCCTGCTGACATTGTTCGCGGCGTGGATCATGGGCTATACGCTCAACCGCGTGTCGCTTTTTGCGCTGATCTTTTCCATCGGTATCCTTGTGGATGATGCGATTGTCGTGATCGAGAATATCGCGCGGCACTGGCAGTTGGACCGGGCCAAGTCCAAGGTAAGCGCCGCGATCGAGGCGGTGGCAGAGGTGGGCAACCCCACGGTGGTGGCGACGCTGACGGTGGTGGCGGCGCTGTTGCCGATGTTGTTCGTGTCGGGATTGATGGGGCCTTATATGAGCCCGATCCCGGCCAATGCGTCGGCGGCGATGATCTTTTCGTTCTTTGTGGCCGTGATGGTGACGCCGTGGCTCATGGTGAAGGTCGCGGGCAAGGATGGCGGCCCCCATCATCAGGAGGGCGAGGGCGCCTTGGGGCGTCTTTACCGTCGTGTGGCGGAGCCGATCCTGGCGACCAAGGCGCGCAGCTGGCTGTTCCTGTTGACGACGGTGGTGGTGTCTTTCGGATCGCTCGGCCTGCTTTACACACAGGATGTGACCGTGAAGCTGCTGCCCTTCGACAACAAATCGGAATTGTCGGTGGTGGTGGACCTGCCCGAGGGATCATCTGTCGAGGCGACGGATGCCGTGGTGCAGCAGGTGGCACGGGTGGCGATGGACCTGCCCGAGGTGATCGAGGCGCAGACCCATGCCGGCACCGCGTCGCCATTCAACTTCAACGGGCTTGTCCGGCATTATTACCTGCGCGAGATGCCCGAACAGGGCGATGTGCAGATCAAGCTGGCGTCCAAGGACGTGCGCGATCGAACCAGCCATGAGATCGCGCTGGACCTGCGCGACAGGCTTGGGGCGCTCGATCTGCCCGAGGGTGCCGTGCTCAAGACGGTCGAGCCGCCGCCCGGCCCGCCGGTTCTGGCCACGCTCTTGGCCGAGGTCTATGGCCCGGATGCAGAGACCCGGCGCGAGGTGGCGCGCAAGTTGCGCCAAGCCTTCGAAGAGGTGCCGTTCATCGTCGATGTGGATGACAGTTTCGGGGAACAGGCGCGCCGGTTGCGGGCGACGATTTCGGCCGATGACCTGGAGTTTTTCGGCGTGCAGGAACCTGATGTGTTCGACACGCTGAGCATCCTGAACGGGCAGACGGTCGTCGGCTATTCGCATCGCGGCGAGGGGCGTGATCCGATCCCGATCACCGTGGCGCAGGCCAAGGCTGACCGCGTGCTGGATCAGCGGTTCCTGTCGACGCCGATCCCGGCAAATGTGCTGCCGGGGGCGCGGGGCGTGGTGGAGTTGGGCGATGTCGTGCAGCTGCGCGAAGAGTTGGCATCGTTCCCGATCTTCCGGCGCAACGGGCGCGATCTTGAAATGGTCACGGCGGAGCTGGCCGGGGATTTCGAGGCGCCGCTTTACGGGATGCTGGCGGTGGCCGAGCAGATCGACGCGATGGACTGGCCCGATGGGTACAAGCCGCAGATCGCGCTGAATGGCCAGCCGAGCGATGAAAGCCAAGTCACGCTGCTGTGGGACGGGGAATGGGAGGTCACCTGGGTGACGTTCCGCGATATGGGCGCGGCGTTCGGGGTGGCGTTGCTGGGGATATATATCCTTGTGGTGGCGCAGTTCGGATCGTTTCGGGTGCCGCTGGTGATCCTGACGCCCGTGCCGTTGACCTTTATCGGGATCATGCTGGGCCATTGGTTGTGGGAGGCGCCGTTTTCGGCGCCGTCGATGATCGGGTTCATCGCGCTGGCGGGGATCATCGTGCGCAATTCGATCCTGTTGGTGGATTTCATCCGGCATACCGATCCTGCGGGCAAGAGCGATCTGGAGATACTGATCGACGCAGGCGCGATCCGGTTCAGGCCGATTCTGCTGACGGCGCTGGCCGCGATGATCGGGGCGGCGGTGATCCTTGCCGATCCGATATTCCAGGGGCTGGCGCTGTCGTTGTTCTTTGGGCTGATCTCGTCCACCTTGCTGACAGTGCTGGTCATTCCGGCGATCTACAGGGTGTTCAAGACATGACGGCGGATTTGTGATCACGAAAGGCGGTGCTTGCGCTTTGCGATGCGGCTGACGGAAGAGACTCAGCGCGTCATCCTTCGAGATGTTTCAAGCGCAAAAGGTGTTTAGAACCCGCAATTTTGTGATCACGCGGTAATTTACGTGATCACAAATACAAGATTCTGTCATGAATTGCGGGGAGAATCCGGGAATTGGGGCTGTGCAAAACCGTCTGGGGCGCTAAAAGATTCCTCGGAACGGACGCGGATTGCCAGATGGGAGGCACGCGTCGGAGACGACAACGAAGGGACTGACCATGGCCGACGTGAACAGGGGCGAGCGCCCCCTTTCGCCGCATCTTCAAGTCTATCGCCCGCAGATGACCTCGATCTCCTCGATCCTGACGCGGATCACGGGCAATGCCCTGATCGTCGGCGTGCTGCTGATCGTGTGGTGGTTGCTGGCGGCGGCGACGGGACCGGACTATTTCGCGATCGCCGATGCGGTCGTGACCTCGTGGTTCGGCGATCTGGTGCTGACGCTGTCGCTATGGGCTATCTGGTATCACTACCTGGCCGGGCTGCGTCACCTTTACTACGACGCGGGCAAGGGTCTTGAGATCGAAACCTCCGAGAAGCTGGGCTGGGCCTGCATCGGCGGTTCGGTCATCCTGACCGTCATCACGCTGCTTATCATCTGAGGAAGGGCCAGCCATGCGTTATCTGACTGCACGCAAGCGAGCCGAAGGACTGGGCGCGGCCCATACCGGCACCGAGCATCACTGGTACATGACCGTGAGCGCCGTTGGCCTTGCGCTGATCGTGCCGCTGTTCCTGTTCTTTTTCGGGCGCGCACTTGGCGGCACCCACGACGAGGTGATGGCGACATTCTCGCATCCGGCCATGGCGATCCTGACCTTGCTGGTCATTTTCGTGGGATTGCAGCACTTCCGCAAAGGTGCGCAGACCATGATCGAGGATTATGCCCGCGGAATGACGCGCAAGGTGCTGATCATTGCCGTTACCGTTCTAAGTTACGGTTTGATCGCCACTGGCGTTTTCGCCGTGCTCAAGATCGCCCTTTAAGACCCGGAGTTGCAGATAATGGCCGCTTACGAATACGAAACACACGATTATGACGTGGTTGTTGTCGGGGCCGGTGGCGCGGGTCTGCGCGCCACGCTCGGCATGGCCGAACAGGGCCTGCGTACCGCTTGCGTCACCAAGGTGTTCCCGACACGCTCGCATACGGTGGCGGCACAGGGCGGGATCGCCGCGTCGCTGTCGAATATGGGGCCGGATCACTGGCAGTGGCATATGTACGACACCGTGAAGGGCAGCGACTGGCTGGGTGACACGGATGCGATGGAATACCTGGCGCGCGAAGCCCCCAAGGCGGTTTACGAGCTGGAGCATTACGGTGTGCCCTTCTCGCGCACCGAAGAGGGCAAGATCTATCAGCGGCCCTTTGGCGGGCATACGACCGAATTCGGCGAAGGCCCCCCGGTGCAGCGCACCTGCGCGGCTGCCGACCGCACCGGGCATGCCATCCTGCACACGCTTTATGGCCAGAGCCTCAAGCAGAAGGCGGAATTCTACATCGAGTATTTCGCCATCGACCTGATCATGAGCGATGATGGCGCCTGCACCGGTGTGGTCTGCTGGAAGCTGGACGACGGCACCATGCATGTCTTCAATGCCAAGATGGTGGTTCTGGCCACTGGCGGCTACGGACGGGCCTATTTCAGCGCGACAAGCGCGCATACCTGCACCGGTGACGGCGGCGGGATGGTGGCGCGCGCGGGCCTGCCTTTGCAGGACATGGAGTTCGTGCAGTTCCATCCGACGGGCATCTATGGCTCGGGCTGTCTGATTACAGAAGGCGCACGCGGCGAGGGCGGGTATCTGACCAACTCGGAGGGCGAGCGTTTCATGGAGCGCTATGCGCCCAACTACAAGGATCTGGCGCCGCGTGACTACGTGAGCCGCTCGATGACCATGGAAATCCGCGAAGGTCGCGGAGTGGGGCCGCATGGCGACCATATCCATCTGAACCTCAGCCACCTGCCGAAAGAGGCGCTGCAACTGCGCCTGCCCGGCATCTCGGAAAGCGCGCGCATCTTTGCCGGTGTGGACGTCACCAAAGAGCCGATCCCGGTTCTGCCGACGGTGCATTACAACATGGGCGGCATTCCGACGAATTACTGGGGCGAGGTGCTGAACCCGACCGAGAAAGACCCCAACGCCATCGTTCCGGGCCTGATGGCCGTGGGTGAGGCGGGCTGCGCCAGCGTGCATGGTGCGAACCGGCTTGGATCGAACTCGCTCATCGATCTGGTGGTGTTCGGTCGCGCGGCGGCGATCCGCGCGGGCGATGTGGTGGACCGGGAGGCCGCGGTGCCGTCGACCAACACGGCGCAGGTGGACAAGGCGCTCGATCGGTTCGACGGGCTGCGTCATGCGGATGGCGCCGTTCCGACGGCAGACTTGCGGCTCGAGATGCAGCGCACCATGCAGGACGATGCCGCGGTGTTCCGCACATCCAAGACGCTGGCGGAAGGTGTGGAAAAGATGACGGCCATCGCCGCCAAGATGGGCGATCTGAAGGTGACGGACCGCAGCCTTGTGTGGAACTCGGACCTGATGGAAACGCTCGAGCTGACCAATCTGATGCCCAATGCGCTGGCCACCATCGCAGGTGCAGAGGCACGCAAGGAAAGCCGCGGCGCACATGCCCACGAGGATTTCCCGGATCGCGACGATACCAAGTGGCGCGTCCACACCATCGCAAGGGTCGATGGCGCCAAGACGGCGCTGAGCTATCGCCCGATCATCGAAGCGCCGCTCACGACCGAAGAGCAGGGGGGCATCAGCCTGAAGAAGATCGCCCCGAAAGAGCGGACATTCTGATGCGATTGGGCGCGGCCTGTCTTGCTTTTGTCACGCTGAGTGGCTGTCAGGCCACCAATCAGATGGCGGACGATTTTGCACGCGAGCGGGCCAAGGGCGTGGTCAATACCGTGGTTGCGGACAGGTTTCCCGGTGTGAATGCAGCACCTGTCACCGATTGCATCATAGACGCTGCCTCGGCGCGCGAGATCATCAGTATCGCCGGGGCCAGTGTCACTGGAGTGACCCCGGAGGTCGCGCAAGAGATTGTCGGCATCGCACAGCGCCCGGAGGCCGTGCAATGCATCGCCGCAAATAGCCTGACCCTGTTGGGCGGCTGAAAGGAGTAGAACATGGTACAATTCAGATTGCCCAAGAACTCCCGCATGACGACGGGCAAGACATGGCCGAAGCCCGAGGGGGCCGGCAAGGCTGTGCGCAAGTTCCAGATCTATCGCTGGAACCCCGATGACGGTGCGAATCCGCGTGTGGACACGTATTTCGTCGATACCGACGATTGCGGGCCGATGGTTCTGGATGCGCTGATTTACATCAAGACCAAGATCGACCCGACGCTGACGTTCCGCCGCTCGTGCCGCGAGGGGATTTGTGGGTCCTGCGCGATGAATATCGACGGGATCAACACGCTGGCCTGCATCTATGGCATGGATGAGATCAAGGGCGACGTGAAGATCTATCCCCTGCCGCACATGCCTGTGGTCAAGGATCTGATTCCGGACCTCACGCATTTCTACGCGCAGCACGCCAGCATCATGCCGTGGCTGGAAACCAAGACGAACCGCCCCGCGAAAGAGTGGAAGCAATCGATCGAGGATCGTGAGAAGCTTGACGGGTTGTACGAATGCGTGATGTGCGCAAGCTGTTCGACCTCGTGCCCGAGCTATTGGTGGAACGGCGACAAGTATCTTGGACCGGCGGCCTTGTTGCATGCCTATCGCTGGATCATCGACAGCCGTGACGAGGCCACGGGTGAGCGGCTTGACGATCTGGAAGATCCGTTCAAGCTGTATCGCTGCCATACGATCATGAACTGCACCAAGACCTGCCCCAAGGGTCTGAACCCGGCCAAGGCGATTGCCGAGATCAAGAAGATGATGGTCGAACGCGCGGTTTGATCGGGCAGGACTGACGGACAGGGACCCCGGCGCATCGCCGGGGTCTTTTCGTTCGGGACATGCGGTGTCTGCATAACGTCTCTGCAACTCTGGCCGTTCAAGAGCAGAGCCCGGAGGATTAGGTTCATGGCGAACATTCTGGAACGGAGAAAGATCATGGCCCTCCCGGCACAACCGCAGCAGACAAAATCCCCCGAGATCCGGTCCGCGATCCGGAGCATGGCCGATTGGTTCGAGGTCTATTACACTCCCGAAGCACCGGCGAATATCGTCGTTGCCCCCAATTTGGGTGCTCTGGAGCAGATGTACGCCTATTACTGATCGGGTGCCGTTTGGTCGTTGTTCTCGGTCTTATCCTGGCCTTTGTGCTGATCGTGATCTTCTCGAACCGGCGCACGCGCAGGTGCCGCTGGCGCGAGGACAGGCGCGGGGATCGGGACGGGATGAAGAAATTTCGCTGCATGGCCTGTGGCGCCGAGACCTTTACAATGACGGGAAAACCGCCTCTGGATTGTCTGGCTGACCAGATACGCTGACCAAGAGGCATGACATGACCGAGCCTTCCGATGCCGCCGCCCGCCGCGCTGTAGAGCCGGTGATCTGCTATCCCAACGAGACGCTCCCGGTGCCTGATCTGGAGCTTTATGCGCAGGCCCGAAAAGGGGCTGTCAAGCTGGGCGAGGTGGTGGTGCCGCCGCGCGATGCGGCCTGTTTCAGGGTGAAGGCGGGACAATTCTTCCGGATATCATCGGTCGAGGGGCCGCAGGTGGGCGATCTGAACTTGTGGAACGCCGAGGATCTGTCGGAGCGGTTCTATTCGGGCAAATCCCGCGCGCTGCATGGAACGCATCTGACGGTGGGAGAGCGGATGTGGTCCAGCTTTCCGTATCTGCGACCGATGGCGACGATCATAACGGATACGCTGGATTGGTACGGGATCGACGCCTATGGCGGATCGGTGCATGATGTGATCGGCACGCGCTGCGATCCCTATACCGGCAATCTTCTGAGCGGGACGCAGTATCATCATTGCTGTCACTCCAACCTCACGCGCGCGCTGGCCGATGAAACGGGGCTGTCGCTGCACGAGGCCGAAGCGCATGTCCATGACGTGCTCAACGTGTTCATGTGTACGGGGTTCACCCGAGACACAGGACAATATTTCATGAAGGCAAGCCCGGTGCGGCCCGGCGATCACCTTGAGTTTTTCGCTGAAATCGACTTGCTTGGCGCGTTGAGCGCCTGTCCGGGTGGGGATTGTTCGACCGAGCATTCCAGCGACACGGCGCGCTGTCATCCGCTGCTTGTCGAAATGTTCGAGCCCGCTCAAGGCGCGCTGAACGGGTGGGTGTCACCGCCCGTGAATGGCTATGATCGCAGTCACGGGCGGGCCTGAGGCAGCTCAGATCCGCAGGAAGGGCTGCGCGATCCGGGGGATCAGGCCGCGGAACTTCAGCGGTGCGTCCGTGGCGGCGAGACAGATGCAATCCTCGCCGATATCCGCGACGGGCGTGTGATCCACATCTTCGTTGGCGATCTCTATGTCGCCGGGGCCGAAATGATCCATCTCGTCACGGAACGCGCCCTTGAGCACAAGAGTAAGCTCGGTGCCGGCATGGCCGTGGTCCGGGACCGCCGCGCCTGCGGGAATATAGAGGAGGCGAACAGTCGCATCGCGCGACGTGGTCAGGATCGCCTGCTTGACACCCATGCCAACGGGCTTCCATTTCACGGCGTCCAGATCACCGCCGACATAATCCTGCACGGGAGCGGGCAGGATGCCGCCACGGCGCACAGGTTTCGCGGGGGTATTGCCCATGTCACCCGATTTGATCCGGTTCAAAGTTGCCTCGAGGCTGCCGGAGGAAAGCTCGGCGGTCTCGCAGCTTTCGATCAGCGCGCCGCCGACCGTATCGAAAGCACCAAGGCGGGCGCGGCATTCGTCGCACATGGAAATATGCGCTGCGACCGTCAGGCTGAACGCCTCGGGAAGGGTCCCGGCGGAATACGCCATCAACAGGGCGTCGGTCAGGTGGTGTTTGATCTTGTCGGTCATGTCACATTCACTTCATTGCGTGGCGCAGTCGGTCAAGCGCCAGTCTTATCCTTGATTTGATCGTGCCCAGTGGCAGGCCCGTCTGCTCGGCGATCTCGCTATGGCTGAGATCCCCGAAATAGGCCTTTTCGATCAGCGTTCTCTGTTTGTCGGGAAGGGTCGCGAGGGCCTGTCCCAACTGTTCACTTTCCTGTTGCAGGACCAGCGCATCGGCCTGATCCGGTTCGGCCTCGGGGCCCCAGGGAAGATCCTCGGGCTCGGGCCGCTTGTATTTGCGGATCGCATCGATCTTGCGGTTTCGAGCGATCGTGAAAATCCATGTGGCCGCGCTGGCCCGGGTCGGGTCGAAAAGATGGGCCTTCTGCCAGAGCGTCGCCATCACCTCCTGGGTGCATTCCTCGGCCAGGGTGGCGTCAGCGCCGGAGCGCATGAGAAACGCCTTCACGCGAGGGGCGAAATGATTGAACAGCTCGGCGAAAGCAGCCTGATCCTGAGCGTCACGAATACGCGAGATGCAGGCGACCCAGTCGTCATTTTCCCTTTCCCGTAGGTTTGTCACGTCAGCTGATTCCAGACTTCGAGGTTGCGTCGAACACCGTTTAACACGGCCCCGGAAAGGGGGCGAGTGGACAAGCGGAGCTGCGATCTCTGTGTCATTCAGCATACAGTGGATACGGTATGTTTGACGGGGTGGATCACAAGTTTGGAAAAAAATAATGCAAACAGTTAGTCATCCAAGCAGGCATCCAGAGCGTAATGCCAACCAACAATGAAAAAGGACTGACTATTCTCATGCCATTCGAAGCAGGCGCAGGCACGCGCAGGAAGATCGCCGTGATCGGCGCCGGGATCTCCGGGATGGGCGCAGCGTATGAATTGGGTGGGTCGCATGATGTCACCCTGTTCGAGGTGGAGCCCCGTCTGGGCGGACATGCGCGCACAATCGTGGCGGGCAAGAACGGGGATCAGCCGGTGGATACCGGGTTCATCGTTTTCAACTATGCCAATTACCCGAACCTGGCGCGCATCTTTGCCGAACTGGATGTGCCTGTCGTCAAAAGCAACATGAGCTTCGGGGCGTCGGTGCGCGGTGGTGGTCTGGAATACGGGCTGGCCAGTTTCGATGCGGTATTCGCGCAGCGCCGCAACCTGATGAACCCGAAGTTCCTGGGGATGCTGAGGGACATCATGCGCTTCAACGCGCAAGCGCCGTCGAAAGCGCAATCGCACCGTGATCTGACGATCGGGGATTTTCTTGACGAACTGGGGACAGGTGCCTGGTTCCGCGACTATTACCTGATGCCGCTTTCGGGGGCGATCTGGTCGACGCCGAAAGAACGCATATTGGACTTTCCGGCACATGCGCTGATCCGGTTCTTCGAAAATCACGCGCTGATGAATTATTCTGGCCAGCATCAATGGTACACGGTGCAGGGCGGCTCGATATCGTATGTGACGCGGATGGGCGCTGCGCTGGACAAACTGGGCGTGGATATCCGGCTGGGCTGTGCGGTGGATGCGGTGCGGCGGATTCCCGCGGGTGTCGAGGTGAAGGCGCATGGTGGCGAATGGGAAGGCTTTGACGAGGTCATCATGGCGACCCATTCGGATGTGTCGCTGCGCCTGTTGAGCGATGCGACCGAGGCCGAGACCAAGGCACTTGGCGCCATCGGGTACCAGCCGAACGAGATCGTTCTGCACGCCGACCCCGCGGTGATGCCGCGCAAGCGGTCGGTCTGGTCGTCGTGGAACTATTCCGAGACACCGGCCAAGCGCGACGGTCAGATCGACATGACCTATTGGATGAACAGGCTGCAGCCGATCCCGCAGGACGATCCGCATTTCGTGACGCTGAATTCCACCCGCCCGATCCGAGAAGAGCTGATCTATGATCAGGTGACGCTGCATCACCCGGTCTATGATCTGGCCGCACTCAAGGCGCAGGAAGACATGCGCGCCATGAACGGTCAGAACGGCACTTGGTTCTGTGGGGCGTGGATGCGCAATGGCTTCCACGAGGATGGCTTGTCGAGCGCAATCGACGTGGCCGAGTCGATCGGGTCGCGCGGCGCTGTCCCGGCCGTTGCCGCGGAATGACCGTCATAGATCATATCGCGGGCCACACATGGCATGGGCGTAAAGGCGCTGTGGAAAACGCCTTTCGCTATGGTATCGACTATGTGCTGCTGGATGCCGAAGCGCCGGTGACCGGCCCTCGGCTGTTCGGACGCAATCGCGCGGCGCTCGCCTCGGTGCGGGACAAGGATCACGGCGGCGCACCGGGCGATGGGCGGGGTGCTGCATGGGTGCGCGAGGTTCTGGCCTCGCATGACCTGCCCGCGCCGCATCGGATCGAGCTTTTGGCGCAGCCGCGGATTCTGGGGCATGTGTTCAATCCGGTCTCTTTCTGGATTTGCCGGGATGCGCAAGACGCCGTGCGGGTTATCATCGCCGAGGTCAACAACACCTATGGCGATCGTCATTCCTATTTGTGCCACCGCGATGATCTTGAGCCGATCACCGCGCAGGACACGATGTCCGCAGCCAAGATTTTCTATGTCTCGCCATTTCAGCGTGTCGAGGGCAGCTATGAATTCCGCTTCGATCTGCGGTCTGACAGGATCGGCATCTGGATCGATTTCACCGGTGGCAACGGAGGCGTGATCGCCACGCTTGTGGGGCCGCGAAAGCCGCTGACCAATGCGGGGCTGTTGCGCGCCTGTCTGCGTCGGCCCTTCGGGTCACGGCGGGTGCTGACATTGATCCATTGGCAGGCGCTCAAGCTGTGGTGGAAGGGCGCCAGGTTCCGCAGCCGTCCAGAGCCCCCTGCGCAGGAGGTGAGCCGCTGATGGCCCCACGCCTGCCATCATATGCCCTGTTCGCGGCGCTTCTGGCGTCTGCCGGACTGCCGCTCTATATCCACGCGCCCAAGTTCTACGTGGATGAATACGGTGTGTCGCTGGCGGCACTTGGCACCGTGTTGTTCGTGCTGCGGCTTCTCGATGTGGTGCAGGATCCGTTGCTTGGGCGGCTTGCAGACCGCGTCCGGGCGCAACGCGGGCTGTCGGTGGCCATCGCGGTAGTGCTGATGGCGGGCGCCATGCTGGGTCTGTTCGCGGTCGAGCCGCTGTTCATGCCCCTGGCATGGTTCGCGGTGATGCTGACGGTGGTGTTCTCGGCGTTCAGCTATCTGACGATCTGTTTTTACGCCCAAGGCGTTTCTGCTGCGGGATACCTGCCTGAGCAGGGCCATTTGCGACTGGCGCGCTGGCGCGAGACTGGCGCTTTGCTTGGCATTTGTGCCGCTGCAGTCGCGCCGATTGCGCTAGGTGGATATGCGGGATTTGCGCTGGCCTTTGTCGGACTGGCTGTGGCGGCCGTGCTGGCGATGATGGGCCAATGGCAGGCCGCACAGGTGGAAAGCACCGGGTTTGGCGGCGTGCTGCGTGATCCGATCGCCCGCAAGCTGCTGGCCGTGGCACTGGTCAATGCGGCGCCTGTCGCGGTGAGCTCGACGCTGTTTTTGTTCTTTGTGGAAAGCCGGCTGGATGCGCCGGGATGGGAAGGGCCGTTTCTTTTGATGTTCTTCCTGTCGGCCGCGCTTGCCGCGCCCGTATGGGGACGGCTGGCCGAGGGGATCGGCCCCAAGCGCGTGCTGCTTGTGGGTATGGGTTTGTCGATTGTCGCCTTTGCGGCGGCGGTCACGCTTGGCAGCGGTGATCTTTGGGCTTTCGCGGTGATCTGCGTGGCTTCGGGTGCGGCGCTTGGCGCGGACATGACCCTGCTTCCAGCCTTGTTTGCCGCGCGCATGGAAAAGGTGTCGCCCGGTGCCACCGAGGCGTTTGGTCTGTGGTCGTTCGTGTCGAAATTCACGCTGGCGCTGGCGGCTGTGGCCTTGTTGCCGCTTTTGCAGACCGGTGGCTTTCAGGCTGGGCAGGACAATACCGAGGATGCCCTGATGCTGTTGAGCCTGCTGTATGGCGCGTTGCCATGTGTTCTCAAGCTGGTGGCGATTGGCCTGCTGGCGAGCACGACCATCGACGAGACGACTCTTGATATGAAAATCTTGGAAAAAGGAGCCTGAGCCAATGAGTGCGTTCATGTATGTCGCCCTGGGCGCGGCCCTGATTCTGGTGTTGGCCGTTCTCAAGGAGCGGTTCGCCGGTTTCACTGCGCAGAGGCCCGAAGACTATGCCGGGCAGCAGCCGCATTTCGATCTGCGCCAGTATCTGAACGGTCCGATCAAATGCGAAGGCGTGATCTATGGCCCCTTGGGCCGTGTGGCCTCGCGGTTTACGGCGGATTTCGAAGCGCATTGGGATGGCAATCACGGGGTGATGAAAGAGCGTTTCCTCTATGACAGCGGCAATACGCAGGACCGCGAATGGCGGCTGACCCTGGGCAATGACGGAACGATCCGGGCCGAGGCCGATGATCTGGTCGGTGTGGGCAGCGGCAAACAGGCCGGGCCTGCGGTGCGGCTGGAGTATCGGATAAGGATGCCGAAAGAGGCCGGAGGTCATGTTCTGGGTGTGACCGACTGGATGTATCTGGCGCCCAATGGGGTCGTGGTGAACCGCAGTCAGTTCCGCAAATTCGGCATCAAGGTGGCCGAACTGGTGGCCACCATGCGCAAGGTGACCCCGGCGTGATGGATTGGGTTGGCAAGCGATACTGGCTGGTTGGCGCCAGTGAAGGTCTGGGTCTGGCACTGGCCCAAAAGTTGAACACGGCGGGTGCCGAGGTCATTGTTTCGGGGCGCAACAAGGACCGACTTGACGAGGTGGTGGCCGGGCTTCCCGGGCGCGCAAGGGCGGTGGCCGTCGATGTGGGCGACGAGGCGAGTGTCGCGCAAGCCACTGAAGAAATTGGCGAAATCGATGGCATGGTCTTTCTTGCGGGGGTCTATTGGCCCATGCCCGCGACCGATTGGAACGCCGAGCAGGCGATCGCGATGGCCGATGTCAACTTCACCGGAGCGGTCAGGGTTCTAAGCCATGTGGTGCCGCAGATGGTGGCGCGTGACGCGGGACATATCGTGATGACCGGGTCGCTTGCAGGCTTCCGGGGGCTGCCCGGTGCGGTGGGCTATGGGGCGTCGAAGGCGGCGGTGATGTCGCTGACCGAATCGCTGAGGGCCGATCTGTGGCGGACGGGGGTGCGGGTGCAGCTGGCCAATCCCGGGTTCATCAAGACGCGGTTGACGGACAAGAACGCGTTTCACATGCCGTTCCTGATGACGCCCGAGCAGGCGGCGCAGGAAATGTTCGAGCTGATGTGCGACAAGGCGGCTTTTGACCGGAGCTTCCCGGGTCTGTTCAGCCTTGTCTTCCGGCTGTCGCGGTTCTTGCCGAACTGGCTCTATTATCGGCTGTTTGCGTAGGATCAAAGACGCCGGAGAACCGCCGGGCCATCCTGTCGCATCACTGGCGAACAGGAGAGGCAAAATGTTGGACATAAGCACATACAAGGTCGCGCAAGTCGTTCTTATGGCACGGGAATTAAATCGTGCGGAACCTGAATTGCGGGCCTTCATCGACCGGCTGACCGAAGAGGAACAGGCCAGCCTTGTGGCCCTGATGTGGATCGGCCGAGAGAGCTTTGGCGCGGATGAGCTGGAAGAGGCCAAGCGCACGGCGATGGCCGAGGCGACGACGCCGACGGCGGATTACCTGCTGGGCACACCGCATCTGTCGGATCATCTGGAGAACGGGATGGACGAGCTGGGGATTTCGCTGGTGGATGACGAGGATGACCTGATGCGCGGCGGCTGAGAGCCGAGACTCAGGTTAATCCACAGAATTCATTGAAAAATCCTGTTCGGTATCACGTCGGTAATACGTCGGTATCGCGTCGGTATCGTTTCGGTGCGGAGCACCAGGCGATCACGCCTTAACAGGGCGCGCGTTGCGGCCCAAGCGCGCGCCACTCACCAGACCGTGATCGCGGGCCTTGTCGCATGTTATTTCGACTCAGCCCTCCGGTGCCTTTGCGGCTGGATCGGGACGAGTTCTGGTTCTCGACCCCGGATAGCGATCTGCAATTGTGGCTGGAAGGCGTGAATGTCGGGCTTGGCCACCACGTGGAGACCGCCGAGCTGGACATGGCCACGGTGCAGATACAGGGGCCGAAGTCCGAAGAGCTGATGGAGGCCGAGATGTCGGGCCAGCCGGTGGCCGCCGAGGTGGTCGAGGTGCCGTTCCGGCCGTCGGCGCATCCGAGTGCCCGGGAACAGGCGCAGGCGTCTGGCCGGTATTGGGACGGGTGAGCAGACAGAAAAACAGGCCCGGCGTTGGATCATCCGATCGCGCCGGGCCTGCGTGGGGACACACTTGACACATGGCCTGATCCCCTGGTCGTAGCCCGTGCTCCGGGGCCTGGCCAGGGGAGGGAGGGACACTATCAGGCCATATGATCCACAACTTGCAAGTGCTGTGCCAGCTTGTCGACTTCGTCCAAAAAGCGCGAAACCAGTTTGGGGTCATGCGGTGCGGGGCTGACGCCTGCGGGGATTTCACGGTTGAGAACCGCCTCGACCGCCAGCGAGACCGGGATCGACACCAGACGCGCCATGGCGGTGCCGCGCGCATCGCCCCAGGCATCCATCACATATGTCTTGTGCCAGACGGTTTTGCCATCGCGTTCGGCCTTGAGCGAGACGCACAGAACCACGCGGTCAGGTTCGTCTTCGTCATAGGCGTTTTCGGCCCAGAACTGATCCGACATCTCCTTGAGGCGGGCGTCGCCGGAGGCGCCTTCGAGAGTTTCGATCTCGGCGAAGACATCGGCCCATGCGTCGGACCAGCCATTGAGGCGCAAGGTGCCCCGCACGAAATCCTTGATCCGCCAGTCGGGATCGAAGCGGTAATCGGCGATGAAGGGCAGGGAATCGCGGTTGGGATAGACCTCGAATGTTTCGGGCTGCGGCAAGGGGGCGGTATAGCTGCTGATCGCGTCCCAGGGGCGCGCGACGTTCAGCTCGGAGTAGTTGCGGATCGACCGGGACGGCGAGCGCAGCGCCTTGAGCACGCCAAGCGGTGACCAGCTGAACTTGTAGCGGAAGGGGTTGGGGTGTTTGGGGATGCCGCCGCAATACGAGATGAAGCTGAGATCATTGCCCGCGTCGAAAGCCGGGGAGGCGGTGTAGTCGGCAACGAGGTGATGCGCCATCAGGTGGTCGATGCCGGGATCGAGGCCGATCTCGTTGACGCAGGCCACACCGGCGGCGCGGGCGTCCTCGTCGAGCGCCCGCATTTCGGGGGCGATATAGGACGAGCTGACGAAATGCGCCTGATGCGAGATGCAGAGTTTGGCGAGCGGCACATGCCAGTCGCCCGGCAGCATCGAGACCACCAGATCGCCCTTGCGCAGCATCCCGGCGAGCCGGTCGATGTCGAAGGCGTGAATGTCGTCGGTCAGGTCGCCGACGGCGGCACGGGCCTTGTCGGTCGTGCGGTTCCAGACGGTGATCTCATGGCCCGCCTCGATCAGGCGGCGCAGGCCGGGGATGGCCGAAAGGCCGGTTCCGCACCAGTGAATTGTCATGCTCGGACCTCCTTAATGTGTTGGTCGAATGTGGCTTTGGCCCGGCCCCAGACGCCAGCGTCGAGCGCATCGAGCGTCAGAAGCGAGGGCAGAAGCTGGGCCGCGTAATCCAGTGAGGATTCGAGCGGCAGGAGCGAGGGCAGATTGTCGATCGCCATGACATCGAGGGGCGGGGTGTCATGCACGCGCGTAACCGGCGCGTCCCATGTGGTTGCCGACGCATAGACCGGAACCGGGTTGTAATCGCTGTCGGGATCGCAGGCGACATCGCCGATCACGGTCAGGCGGCGGTCTTGGGTCAGGGCGTCGCGCGGCACGAAGACGGGTGTGCCGGGGCGCGCGAAGATGCAGTTGAGAAAGATGTCATGGGCGAGGATTTCGGGGAAGGGGCCGCCATGGGCGGTTTCGGCCATGTCCCACCGTGTCGGGGTGATGCCCATCGCGGTGCACAGATCGGCTGCGCCGGTGCCGACCCGGCCAAGGGCGCCGATGACGATCGCGGAGGGGCGTGCGGCGCCGGTGGTGTCGAGCCGCGCGCCCAGATCGGCCAGCAGCGCATCCTTGTCGGCAAAGGCCGAGACGGGCGGGCAGAGGCCGCCCTGTCGTTGCGCGGCCCATGCCATCAGGCTGACCGCCGCCCCGGCATAGCCCGCCCAATAGCCGAAGGCCGCGACGCGGCGGCCCTCGGGATCCACGAGATATTCCAGATCATAAAGCGTGCCGCCCCCGGCCCTGAACCGTTCGAGCAGGCGGCGGCCCGCATGTTGGCCCTTGAAGGCATGGCCGAACATGATGTGGCGATGCGGCAGCGGCGTGCCGTCATCGGGCAGTTCCTTGAGACCGAAGATGATCGCATCGCGGGGCGCGTCGGGCCAGCTGTTTTCGGCCGCGATCGCACAGCCCGCCGCGCGATAGGCGTCGATCGGCAGGATGCGCGTGCGGCTGTCTTCGACGGTGACGGTGAGACCGCGGGCGATCAGGGCGGCAGCCCCATCGGGGGTGAGACCGGTGCGGTCTTCGTTGGCGCGTTGCTCGGCGCGGAGCCAGAGATGGGTCATGGTCCGGTCTTTCAGTTGCGGGTGATGCCCTTGTCGCGCAGGGCGGCGGCGGCGGGGCGCGCGCTCATCATCGCGAAATGCGCCGCCAGTTTGGGATAGTCGTCGATGGTGACCCCGTCGGGCGCGAGCCATGTGCAGATCGAGAAGAGATAGGGATCCGCCACGCTCATCTCCTCGCCCAGAACGAAGGGCGAAAGCGGCCAGTTGTCCTCCATGAAGCGGCAGGCGGCGGCCATGGTTTCGGGCACCTTGGCTGTCATGTCGTCGAACGAGGATTGCTGCGTCGCCCATCGGTGGCCACGATGCTTGTGGGCGTGGTTCACATGCACGGTGCTGGCAAGATAATACATCGCGCTGCGCATCTGCGCCGCCTGCCAGGCATCGGCAGGTACAAGCGCACGGTCGGGCACGCGGCTGGCGACATATTCGAGGATGGCGCCGGTTTCGGTCAGGATGCCCGCATCGGTCACCAGAGCGGGTACACGGGCCTTGGGATTGATCGCCAGATAATCGGGGCTGGTTTGCGCAGAGGCTTTGAAATCGACCAGCTGCGGATCATAGGACAGCCCGGTTTCCTCGAGCAGATAGGCGGCGGCGACGGACACGGTGCCGGGGGAATAATAGAACTTCATGATGTCTGGTCTCCTCTTCAGACAAATGTCCGGGCATGGGCCCGGTCGGGCAGGTCAAGATGCGGTGTGGCGTTGAACGCGCCCACCATCAGCATGTCATGGACGAATTCCAGCCGATGCAGCGAGCTGTTCATGATCTGGAGCATGATCTTGGCCATGCCGCCGTTTTCCAGCCCGAGCGCATGGCGCAGCGCCATGCCGATGACTCCGCCCGAAGTGACCACGAGGGTGCGGCCCGGCGTGTGGCAGATCTCGTCGATGGCGGCGGTGATGCGGTCGGCGAAATCGGTGAAGCGTTCGGGGATATCCTCGAGCCGGTCACGCGTCCAATGGTCGATCACCTGCGGCAGATGGGTGGCGAATTCGGTGGCGTCCCGCGGGGCCGGGATGCCGTGCTGTGCCTCGAGCGCATGGGCCAGAGCGAAATAGCTCAGCTCGTTCAGGCGCGGATCCTGCGTGGTGATGTCATAGCCCATCGCGCGCGCGGTGTCGGCCTGTCGGTGCAGGGTGCCGGTCAGCACCCGGTCGAAATGCGGATTGGTCGCGCGCAGATGCGCACCAAGCCAGCCCGCCTGCGCGCGGCCCAGATCGGACAGCCGGTCATAGCCGGCTTCGTCGGTGGCGTGGCTGTTGGCCTGGCCGTGCCGCACGAGGATGATCTCGGACACTGTTCTGTCGTCCTGCTGTTGGCGTATCGGCGGCACGTTAGCGCCGCATGCGGCAGGGTGGAAGGTGGGCGCGCGGATTTATTTCATGCGACATCCTGTTGCCTATCGGAAACCCCGGCGTCGCCAAGGCCGCAAAATTGCGGCGAGGTGTCGGGATTGTGAGACTCCGTTTGCGCGCCGCGTGGTTTACCATCTCCCAACCAAGGAGGCGCGCCATGTCCGATACCATAAAGTTCACGCTGAACGGCCGTGAGGTTGAAGCCGAAAAGGGCCAGACCATCTGGGACGTGGCCCATGGCCGTGGCCTGAAGATTCCGCATCTGTGTCACAAGCCCGCGCCGGGCTACAAGCCCGACGGCAATTGCCGGGCCTGCATGGTCGAGGTCGAGGGCGAGCGCACGCTGGTCGCCTCGTGCATCCGCGAAGTGGCCGAGGGCATGGTGGTCAAGACCGACACCGCGCGCGCCGAGACATCGCGCAAGATGGTGATGGAGCTCTTGCTGGCCGATCAGCCGGCGCAGGATGTCTCGCACGACAAGTCCTCGCATCTGTGGGACATGGCGCGGCTCAACGGGGTCGAGACCAGTCGCTTTCCCAAGCTGGGAAAAGAGCGCATCCCGCTGCTGGATGACAGCCATGTGGCGATGCGGGTCAATCTGGACGCCTGCATCCAGTGCAACCTGTGTGTGCGCGCCTGCCGCGATGTGCAGGTCAATGACGTGATCGGCATGGCCGGGCGCGGGCATGACGCCTATCCGGTGTTCGATTTCGCCGATCCGATGGGCGAAAGCACCTGTGTGGCCTGCGGGGAATGCGTGCAGGCCTGCCCCACCGGCGCGCTGATGCCGGCCACGGTGCTGGACGACGCGCAGACCGGCGACAGCGCCGATTACGACCGTGAAGTCGCAAGCATCTGCCCGTTCTGTGGCGTCGGCTGTCAGGTCAGCCTGAAGGTCAAGGACAACAAGGTGAAATATGTCGAGGGCCTCAACGGCCCGGCCAATGAGGGGCGGCTCTGCGTCAAGGGGCGGTTCGGGTTCGACTATATCCATCACGATCACCGCCTGACCAAGCCGCTGATCCGGCGCGAGGATGCGCCGCCCAAGGGGCTGAACGTGGATCCGGGCAATTGGCGCGCGTTCTTTCGCGAGGCCGAGTGGGACGAGGCGCTGGATATCGCGGCGGGCGGCATGAAGCGGCTCAAGGACGCGCACGGCGGTGCCGCGGTGGCCGGGTTCGGCAGCGCCAAATGCACCAACGAAGAGGCCTATCTGTTCCAGAAATTCATCCGGCAGGGCTTTGGCCATAACAATGTGGATCACTGCACGCGGCTGTGCCATGCCTCGTCGGTGGCGGCGCTGATCGAAAACGTGGGATCGGGGGCGGTCACCGCCACCTTCAACGAGATCGAAAACGCCGATGTGGCGATCGTGATCGGCGCCAACCCGATCGAGAACCATCCGGTCGCTGCGACCTATTTCAAGCAGTTCACCAAGCGTGGCGGCAAGCTGATCGTGATGGACCCGCGCGGCGTGGGCCTGCGCCGGTTTGCGACGCATATGCTGCAGTTCAAGCCGGGGGCGGATGTCTCGATGCTGAACGCGATCATGCATGTGATCGTGGAAGAAGGGCTCTACGACCAGCAGTATATCGAGGCCTTCACCGAAAACTGGGAAGCCGAGAAAGCCCATCTGGCGCAATTCCCGCCCGAGAAGATGGAAGTGCTCTGCGGCATTCCCGCCGAGACGCTGCGCGCCGTGGCCCGCGATTTCGCGACGGCCAAGGCGGGGATGATCTTCTGGGGGATGGGGGTCAGCCAGCATATCCACGGCACCGACAATTCGCGCTGCCTCATCTCGCTGGCGCTGATGTGCGGTCATGTGGGGCGGCCCGGCACCGGGCTGCATCCCTTGCGGGGACAGAACAACGTGCAGGGCGCGTCGGATGCGGGGCTGGTGCCGATGTTCTTGCCCGATTACCAGAGCGTGACGGACGATGGCGTGCGGCGCGCCTTTGCCGAGGTCTGGCAGTCGGGGGATTTCTCGAACGAGAAGGGCCTGACGGTGACCGAGATCATGGATGCGGTGCATGAGGGCAAGATCCGCGGCATGTATATCCTGGGCGAGAACCCGGCGATGTCGGACCCGGATGTGGAACATGCGCGTGACGCGCTGGCCAAGCTCGATCATCTGGTGGTGCAGGATATCTTCATCACCGAAACGGCCAATTACGCCGATGTGATCCTGCCCGCCTCGGCCTTCTACGAGAAGTCGGGCACGGTGACCAATACCAACCGACAGGTCCAGATGGGCCGCCCCGCTGTCACACCGCCGGGCGAGGCGCGCGAGGATTGGGCGATCACGGTGGCGCTGGCCAACCGGATGGGGCTTGCCTGGCACTATGACAGCCCGGCGGATGTCTTCGCCGAGATGAAGCAGAACATGCGCTCGCTCAACAACATCACATGGGAGCGGCTCGAGCGGGAGAACGCGGTCACATATCCGTGTCACGATCCCGATGGTCCGGGTGAGGCGGTGGTGTTCGGCGACGGCTTCCCGCGCCCCGAAGGCCGGGCGCGCTTCACCCCGGCCAGCGTCATTCCACCCGACGATCTGCCGGATGCGGAATATCCGATGATCCTGACCACCGGGCGGCAGCTCGAGCATTGGCATACCGGCTCGATGACACGCCGTGCCACGGTTCTGGATGCGGTGGAACCGGAGGCCAATTGTTCGCTGCATCCCTCGACCCTGCGCCGCCTCGGCGTGGAGCCGGGCGGCATGGTGCGGCTGACCACCAAGCGCGGTTCGGTCGAGGTGATGGCGCGGGCGGACAGGGCCGTGGCGCCCGACATGGTGTTCTTGCCCTTCGCCTATGTCGAGGCGGCGGCCAACATCCTGACCAACCCGGCGCTCGATCCCTATGGCAAGATCCCCGAGTTCAAATTCTCGGCGGTGCGGGTCGAAGCGGCAAACGAGGATGCTGTCGCCGCCGAATGACGGCGCGCGGGGCGTCTGTCGGATGCCTCCGGCGGGGATATTTGAGGCCAGAAGAAACCCAGAGGTCCGCTGCGGCTTCTTCTGGCCGGAAATATCCCGGGGGAGTCGCGGCGAAGACGCGACGGGGGCTGGCCCCCGCCGCCCTCAGCCCCAGGTCACATCGTCCAGAAAAATATAGCCGGCGCCGTAGATCGTCTTGATCAGTCGCGGGTTGCGGGGATCTTCGCGCAGCTTGGTGCGCAGCCGCGAGATGCGCACATCCATCGCCCGGTCGAAGCTGTCGCCGGCGGCGCCGCCAAGTGCCTCCTGCATCGCCTGCCGGGAAATCAGGCGTTTGGGGCGTTCGAGAAACAGCCGCAGCACCTCTCCCTCGGCATGGGAGAAGGGGGTTTCGCGGCCCGCGTCATCTTCGAGGACGTAGCGATCGAAATGCGCGACCCAGCCATTGAAGCGGGCGGTATCGCCGGTTTGGGGCGTGGCGGTGTCGCGGCGCAGCCGCGCACGGATCCGGGCCACCACCTCGGCGGGATCGAAGGGTTTGATGATGTAGTCGTCAGCGCCCAGTTCCAGCCCCGTGACCTTGTCCTGCACCTGCGCCCGGCCAGAGATGATGATCACCGTGGCGCCCTGTTCCAGCGCCAGCCTGTGCACCAGGGTCAGCCCGTCGCGATCGGGCAGCGACAGGTCCACGAGGCAGACATCGGGCCGCGCGGTGCGCAGGGCGGCTTCGAATTCGGTGGCGCGCGCGAAGGTCATGGTGCGAAAGCCCGCGTCCTGCAGGGCGTCCGACAGCATCGTGCGGATTGCCGGTTCGTCGTCCAGGATGGTGACAAGAGGCGCGGTCATGGAGTCGGGTCCTGTTTGAGAAAGCCGTGGAGCTGCGCCGCGGTGAAGGGTTTGCGCAGCACCGGCGCGCAGGCCAGGGCGGCCCGGTGGAGCGGATCGTCGGGCGGCAGGGATGTCATCAGGTAGGCGGGGCGCTGCGCGTCGGGCAGGGCGCGCAGCAGATCGAGGCCGGTCTTGTCGCCTTCCAGCGAGATGTCGGACAAGAGCGCCGATATCTGTGGCACATCGGACAGAAGTTTCAGGGCCTCGTCGGCGGAGGCCGCTTCGATCACAGCATGGCCTGCGTCGCGCAGCATGTCGCGCACGGCGCCGCGCAGGTCCGGGCTGTCTTCGACCAGAAGGATCAGGCCGGGGGCGCTGGTGCTGGCGGCCACGCGCAGCGGCAGGCGCAACGTGACCTGCCCGCCGCTGCCGCTATTGGCCAGCGTCACGCGGCCGCCGGCCAGCTTGGTCATGTCATAGACCATCGAAAGACCCAGTCCCGAGCCTTCGCCTCCCTTGGTGGTGAAGAAGGGATCAAGGGCATGGGCGAGGGCCTGTTCGGTGAAACCGGGACCCGTGTCGCGGACGATGAATTCCAGCCAAGTGTTCTGCAGGCAATTGGTCTGCAGCTCGATCCGGCCCCGGCTGCCGCAGGCGTCGCGGGCATTGAGCACGAGGTTCAGCAGAGAATCCTGCAGCATTCCCGGATCGAGCATGAAGGCGCCCGCGCCTGCGAGGTTGTTGACGGTGAGGTCGACTGCATCGGGCAGGGTCGAGCGGGCCAGTGTCTCGAGATCGCGCAGGAAGCTGCTCAGATCGGTGGCGACAGGGGCATGTTCGCGGGGGCCGGTCATGTCGGCGATCCGGTTCAGCAGGCCGCCGCCCCGGCGCGCCGCCGAGAGTGTCGCGGTGATCAGCTCATCCGCCTGTGGCCCGAGCTCCATGCGTTGAAGCCGGGACTGCATCCCGAGGATGATCGTCAGCAGGTTCGAGAAATCATGGGCCAGGCCGCTGGTGAGCTGGGCCGCCATTTCGCGGCGGCGGGTCTGTTGCAGGGCGGCGCGGGTCTGGGATTCCTCGGTGATGTCCATCGACAGGATATAGACCCCGCCTTGCGTGTCATCCGGCGTGAACGCCACGCGGATCCGCCGGGAGCTGGGATCGTGGGTGAATTCGAAGACCGAGGCCCGCCCGAGAAACGCTTCGTCCAGCCTTGGGCGGATCGCAGCATAGGCGCTGGGGCCAAGCGCCTCGTCGATCGGCAGGCCGATGATCTCGGAGCGGCTGCCGGGCATAACCGCGCTGAGGCGGCGATTGGAGTAGGTATAGCGGCGGTCCGGGCCGACATGGGCGATATGGGCCGGCATCATTTCGGTGGTCAGGCGGGTGCGTGCCTCGGAGGCGGTCAATTGGCGTTTGGCCTCTTCCAGAGCGGTGATGGTGGCCGAAAGCTTGCGGTTGGCGGCCGAGAGATCCTCGGAATAGCTGAGCAGCTGGTCCGAGAGTTCCTCGGATCGGGTGCGCAGCAGGCGCTCCTGATGCTTGATGCGGGTGATGTCGGTATAGACGGTGACCCACCCGCCTTGTGGCAGCGGGGTGCCCTCGACGCTGATGGTGGTGCCGTTGGCGCGGGTGCGCTCCATGTAATGCGGCTCGAAGGTGCGGGCCTGTTCGACACGGGTGAGCACGAATTCGGCGGTATCTCCGACATTGCCGTAATCGCCGCGCTCGGCGAGAAAGCGGATCGTGTCGGCGAAGGCGGCGCCGGGTGTCACGAGGCGGTCGGGCAGGTCGAACAATTCCTGCAGGCGTTGGTTGCACACCACCAGCCGCAGATCGGCGTCATAGATCGACAGCGCCTGCTGGATCAGGTTCAGGCCGGCCATTGTCATGGCGTTGGTATCGGTGCGTGTCACTCTCATCGGGCGCCCTTTTGCCAATGGCTAGCACCGGAAAGGGCAGGGGCAAAGGTTGTTCGTGCGGTTGTTACAATTCGAAAGGATTGCGAAATGCTCACGAAAAAGTTGACCGCGAGCGTGAAATTCGCACCCTTGGGATCGGAGGAATCGCCGGGACAAGGCGATCTGTTCGCAAAGCGGACATTCGGGAGGAGAAAAATTTGGCACAGTCGTCACAGGCGGCGGAGGGGCTTGGGTCCATTCCGGCGCTGCTTCAACGTAACGCCAAACAGTTCGCGGACAGGCCTGCCTATCGCGAAAAGGAGTTCGGCATCTGGCAATGCTGGACCTGGGCGGAGGCTGAGAAAGAGATCGAGGCGCTGGCGCTTGGCCTTTTGAACCTTGGTGTGAACGAGGGTGATTTCGTCGCGATCATCGGGCGCAACCGGCCGCATTTCTATTGGTCTATGGTGGCGGCGCAATCGGTGGGTGCGATCCCGGTGCCGCTGTATCAGGATTCGGCGGCCGAAGAGATGGCCTATGTGATGGACCATTGCGGCGCGCGGTTTGCCATCGTCCAGGATCAGGAGCAGGTCGACAAGGTGATCGACGTGCAGGATCGGCTGACCCAGTTCGAGCATATGATCTATATCGATCCGAGGGGATTGCGCAAATACGATCATCACAAGCTGCATCAGTTCAGCCATGTGCAGGCGCAGGGCCGCGCGGCTCATGATGAATTCATCACCGATCTGAAGGCCCGGCGCGAGAAGCTGGATTACGACAGCATCTGCGTGATGCTTTATACCAGCGGGACCACCGGCAAGCCCAAGGGCGTGGTGCTGTCCAACCGCAATATCATCGAGGCGTCACGCTCGTCCGCGGAGTTTGACAAGCTGAGCCGCGACGAAGAGGTGTTGGCCTATCTGCCGATGGCCTGGGTGGGGGATTTCATCTTTTCGATCGGTCAGGCCTATTGGTGTGGCTTCTGCGTCAACTGTCCGGAATCGGCCGAGACCATGCAGACCGACCTTCGCGAGATCGGGCCGACCTATTATTTCGCGCCGCCGCGCGTGTTCGAGACGCAGCTGACCAATGTGATGATCCGGATGGAAGATGCCGGGCGGATCAAGAAATGGCTGTTCGACCGCTTCATGGCGCATGCCCGCAGGGTCGGTCCTGCGATTCTTGACGGCAAGCCGGTCAGCGCATGGGACCGCATGACATATGCTTTGGGCAATGTGCTGATCTATGGGCCGCTCAAGGATACGCTTGGCTTTGGGCGGGTGCGCGTGGGCTATACTGCGGGCGAGGCGATCGGGCCGGAAATCTTCGATTTCTACCGCAGCTTGGGGATCAACCTGAAACAGCTTTACGGCCAGACCGAAGCCAGCGTGTTCATCACCCTGCAGCCCGATGGCGAGGTTCGCTCAGACACGGTGGGCGTGGCTGCGCCGGGCGTGGAGATCCGCATCGCCGAGAATGGAGAGGTCTATTATCGCAGTCCGGGCACGTTCGAATATTACTACAAGAACGAGGAAAGCACTCGGAGCACCAAGGATCCCGAGGGCTGGGTCGCCACGGGGGATGCTGGATTTTTCGAGGAAGGCTCGGGGCATCTGCGGATCATCGACCGCGCCAAGGATGTGGGCAAGATGGCCGATGGCAAGATGTTCGCGCCCAAATATGTCGAGAACAAGCTGAAGTTCTTCCCCAACATCCTCGAGGCGGTGGTGTTCGGAAATGGCCGCAAGGAATGCGCGGCCTTCATCAATATCGACCTCAACGCGGTGGGCAACTGGGCCGAGCGCAACAATATCGGCTATGCCTCGTACCAGGAGCTGGCAGGCAATCCCAAGGTGCTGGACATGATCCAGAGCCATGTCGAAGAGGTCAACCGCAGTCTGGCCGAGGATCCGATGCTGGCGCATTGCCAGGTGCATCGCTTCCTTGTGCTGCACAAGGAACTGGATGCCGATGACGGCGAGATGACCCGCACGCGCAAGGTGCGGCGGGGTGTGATCGGCGAGAAATACGAGGACCTTCTGGGCGCGCTGTACGACGGCTCGACCGAGATCTTCACCACGACCGAAGTGACTTATGAGGACGGTCGCAAAGGCTCGATCAGCGCCACGCTGCAGATCCGCGATGCGGCGGTGGTGCCGGTGGGCGAGCACAGAAAGGTGGCGGCGGAATGAAGGATATGGACACTCAGGGCTATACCACCGCGGATGGCCGCAAGATCGGCGGCGTGGTGATGGAGATGAAGAACATCACGCTGCGCTTCGGTGGCGTGATGGCGATCAGCAACATCTCGTTCGACATCCGCGAAGGCGAGATCCGCGCGATCATCGGCCCGAACGGTGCAGGCAAGTCCAGCATGCTCAACGTGATTTCGGGCTTCTACAATCCGCAGGAAGGCGAGGTGATCTACAAGGGTCAGAAGCGGCCTCAGATGAAGCCCTATCAGGTGGCCCGTCAGGGCATCGCCCGGACGTTTCAGAACATCGCGCTGTTCGAGGGCATGACCGTTCTGGACAACGTGATGACAGGCCGCATCCGGCAGATGAATGCGGGATTGCTGGCGCAGGCGATCTGGAAGGGCAAGGCCGAACGCGAAGAGACCGAGAACCGCGAGGCGGTGGAGAAGATCATCGATTTCCTTGAGATCCAGCACATCCGAAAGACGCCCGTTGGTCGTCTGCCCTATGGTCTGAAAAAGCGGGTCGAGCTGGCCCGTGCGCTGGCGGCGGAGCCGTCGATCCTGCTGCTCGATGAGCCGATGGCCGGCATGAATGTCGAGGAAAAGGAAGACATGAGCCGCTTCATTCTGGATGTGAATGACGAGTTCGGCACCACGATCGTTCTGATCGAGCATGACATGGGCGTCGTGATGGACCTGAGCGACCGCGTCGTCGTGATGGATTACGGCAAGAAGATCGGTGACGGCACGCCCGACGAGGTGCGCAACAATCAGGCGGTGATCGACGCCTATCTGGGGGTGGCCCATGACTGAGTTCGCAACAATCGCTGACGTTCGAGCAAAGGGAGGTCCGCGCCATGCCTGAGCAGTTCATCTGGGGACTTGAGGTCTTGTTGAACGGCCTGATGGCCGGGGTTCTTTACGCGCTGGTCGCGCTTGGGTTCGTGCTGATCTACAAGGCCAGCGGCATCTTCAACTTCGCGCAAGGCGTGATGGCGCTGTTCGCGGCGCTCACGCTGGTGGGGATCATGGACGGGCAGGTGCCGTTCGCGCATCTGATCAACTCGATCTTCGGCACGGAGATCCACCATTTCGGCTGGCATGTGCCGGCGTTCCTCGCGATCCTGCTGACGATGGTGGTGATGGTGGCACTGGCCTGGGCGGTCAACAAGTTCGTGTTCAAGCACCTTGTCAACCAGGAGCCGATCATCCTTTTCATGGCGACCATCGGCCTTGCCTATTTCCTCGAAGGGTTCGGGGACATCATGTGGGGCAGCGACATCAAGAAGCTCGATGTGGGGCTGCCGCAGGGCATCAACGGGGTCATCGACGAGGCGACCTATCAGATCCTCGGCTACGGGTTCTTTATCGACAATCTCGATCTGTTTGCCACGGCGATTGCCGCGGCGCTGGTCTTCACGCTGATCGTGTTCGCGCAATACACCAAGCAGGGCCGGGCCATGCGTGCGGTGGCCGATGACCACCAGGCGGCGCTGAGTGTCGGCATCAGCCTCAACTTCATCTGGGTGATGGTCTGGTCGCTGGCCGGGTTCGTGGCGCTGGTGGCGGGCATCATGTGGGGCACCAAGTCAGGCGTGCAATTCTCGCTGAGCCTTATTGCGCTCAAGGCGCTGCCGGTGCTGATGCTGGGTGGGTTCACCTCGATCCCCGGCGCGATCGTGGGCGGGTTGCTGATCGGCATGGGCGAGAAGCTGTTCGAGTTCGCGATCGGATCGGCCATCGGCGGTGCTACCGAAAACTGGTTCGCCTATGTTCTGGCGCTTCTGTTCCTCGTCTTCAGGCCACAGGGCCTGTTCGGCGAGAAGATCATCGAGAGGGTGTAGCCATGCACAAAGCGATCGCCATTGCCAATGTCATCGCATGGTCGGGCTTCTGGGCCTTCGGCTATCTGGCGCTGACCGCAGGCACGAACCAACCGGGCCAGATGGTCACCGCCGCAATCCTTGCGGGTCTTGGCGGGGCCGTGGGGCTGCTGGCCTTTCTGTGGCTGGCACGCCATGCCGAAGCCACCGGCTATGCCAAGCCGGCCAACCGCGCGGACAAGCGCGACGATGATGAAATTCACGGGGAGGTTCTCTGATGTTTTATCGTGAGGCGGGGGATTTCAAAACCTCCTACAAGGACGACAGCCAGACCTTCCCGATCAAGTTCGACAGGATGCGCTATTACCTGGTGCTGATCGCGGCCTTCGCGGTGGTGCCTTTCGTCATCAACGATTATTGGGTCAACGCGGTGTTCCTGCCGTTCCTGATCTATTCGATCGCGGCGATCGGGCTGAATATCCTTGTGGGATATTGCGGTCAGGTCAGTCTGGGTACGGGTGGGTTCATGGCGGTGGGCGCCTATGCCTGCTACAAGCTGATGACCGGCTTTCCCGAGGTGAGCATCCTTATCCACATCATCCTTGCGGGGGGCATCACGGCAGGGGTCTGCCTGCTGTTCGGGTTGCCCTCGTTGCGGATCAAGGGCTTTTACCTGGCGGTGGCGACACTGGCGGCGCAGTTCTTCCTGGTGTGGATGTTCAACCGGGTGTCGTGGTTCTACAACTACTCGGCCTCGGGCCAGATCACCGCACCTGAAACGACGGTCATGGGCGTCGCGGTGACGGGCCCGGCAACCGAGCCATGGGCGGCTTACCTGTTTTGCCTGGTATTCTGCGTGGCCTGCGCGTTGCTGGCGCGGAACCTGACGCGGGGCATGGCGGGTCGCAAATGGATGGCGATCCGCGACATGGACATCGCCGCCGAGATCATCGGGGTCAATCCGCTGAAAGCCAAGCTGAGCGCCTTTGCCATTTCGGGATTTTTCGTCGGCATCGCGGGGGCGCTGTTCTTTGCGGTCTATCTTGGCGCGGTCGAGGTGGGCGAAGCCTTTGGCATCCAGAAATCGTTTCTGGTGCTGTTCATGGTGATCATCGGGGGGCTTGGCTCGATCTTCGGCAGCTTTGCCGGGGCGGCGTTTCTGGTCCTGCTGCCGGTTCTGCTGAAGAACACGCTGGTGGGCGGTCTGGGCTGGCCTACCGATCTGGCGGCACATCTGGAGTTCATGATCGTGGGCGGGCTGATCGTGCTTTTCCTGATCGCCGAACCGCATGGCCTTGCGCAGCTCTGGCGCGTGGCCAAGGAAAAACTGAGGCTTTGGCCCTTCCCGCATTAGGGTGGGGTACGAGGAGGAAAGATCGTGGGCTTCAACCCGCGGCCTGACATGCATCGGAACGACACCAAGGGAGGAAATGAACCGATGAAGATGAAACTATTTGGCGCAGCCATGGCGGCCGTGATGGCGGCTGGCCCGGCTCTTGCGGATTTGAAAATCGTCGATACCAGCTATCGGACCGGCCCCTATGCCGCGAACGGCATTCCGTTCTCGGATGGCTACCAGGATTACTTCACCCTGCTGAACGAGCGCGATGGCGGTATCGGTGGCGAGATGGTCAATCTGGTCGAGTGCGAAACCGGCTACAACACCGAGAAGGGGGTCGAATGCTATGAGGCCACCAAGGGTGACGACTCGCTTGTCTATCAGCCGCTGTCGACGGGCATCACCTATCAGCTGATCCCCAAGGCCACGGCTGACGGTATCCCGCTTCACACGATGGGATATGGTCGGACCTCGGCCAAGAACGGCAAGGTGTTCGAGTGGGTGTTCAACTATCCCGCGAACTACTGGGATGGCGCCAGCCACGCGATCACCCATATCCTGAACGAGAACAACGGGGATATCAGCGGCAAGACCATCGCGCTGGTCTATCACAACTCGGCCTATGGCAAGGAGCCGATCCGCACGCTGGAGGAGCTGAGCAAGAAGCACGGCTTCAACCTGACCCTGCTGCCGGTGGATCACCCCGGTCAGGAGCAGAAATCCCAGTGGCTGCAGATCCGCCGTGAACAGCCCGACAACGTGATCATGTGGGGCTGGGGCGTGATGAACCAGGTGGCGATCCAGGAAGCGGTGAACATCCGCTATCCGATGGAGAATTTCATCGGCATCTGGTGGTCCGGTTCGGAAAACGACGTGAAAGCGGCGGGCGATCGGGCCAATGGCTACAAGGCGTTGACCTTCCACAACCTCGGCTCGGATTATCCGATCTACGCAGACATCCAGAAATATGTGGTGGATGCAGGCAAGGCCGCGGGTGCGGGCGATCAGGTCGGCACGGTGCTCTATAACCGTGGCATGTATGCCGCGATGCTGGCCGCCGAGGCGATCAAGACCGCACAGGAAATCCATGGCACATCCGCGATCACACCCGCGATGATGCGCGACGGCATGGAGAACCTGTCGATGACCGAAGAGAAGATGGCCGCGCTTGGCCTGCCGAACTTCGGCCCCGAATTCGACGTGAGCTGCGAAAACCACGGCGGTAACGGCTTTGGTGCTGTGTCGCAGTGGAACGCGGAAGCCGGCGAATTCGTGCTGATCACCGACTACTACCAGTCCGATCAGGAGGTCATCCAGGCGCTTGTCGCCGAGGATTCGCAGGCCTTCGCCGCCGAGAACGGCATCGAGATGCGCTGCCAGTAAGGCGGACGCCACATCACAAGAGGCGCGGCGGCGCGATCGCCGCGCCTGACCCCCGAGAGTTTCATTGGGGCTTTATCCTTGGCCCAAAGGGCATGACGGAGACACAGATGCTGGACGCTGGACGCACAGAAGAGACGCTTCTCGAAGTCAACAATATCGAGGTGATCTACAACCACGTGATCCTTGTGCTGAAAGGCGTCAGCCTGTCGGTGCCCAAGGGCGGGATCACCGCGCTTCTGGGCGGCAATGGCGCGGGCAAGACCACCACGCTCAAGGCGATTTCCAACCTGCTCAAGTCCGAACGCGGCGAGGTCACCAAGGGCAGCATCCGCTATCGCGGAGAGCGTGTGCAGGATCTTCTGCCCTCCGATCTGGTGAAGATGGGCGTGATCCAGGTGATGGAAGGCCGCCATTGCTTCGAGCATCTAACGGTCGAGGAGAACCTGTTGACCGGCGCCTATACGCGCGGCGCCTCCAAGGGCGAGATCGACGCCGATCTGAACATGGTCTACGAATATTTTCCGCGCCTCAAGGAGCGTCGCAAGAGCCAGGCAGGCTATACGTCGGGCGGTGAGCAGCAGATGGTCGCCATCGGCCGCGCGCTGATGTCCCGGCCCGAGACGATCCTTCTGGACGAGCCGAGCATGGGGCTTGCCCCGCAGCTGGTGGAGCAGATTTTCAACATCGTGAAAACGCTCAACGAGGAAGAGGGCTATACCTTCCTGCTGGCCGAGCAGAACACCAATGTGGCCCTGCGCTTTGCGCATTACGGCTATATTCTGGAATCCGGGCGCGTGGTGATGGATGGCCCCGCCGCCGATCTGCGCGAGAACCCGGACGTCAAGGAATTCTACCTGGGCATGTCCGATGAAGGGCGCAAAAGCTTTCGCGATGTGCGCAGCTATCGCCGCCGCAAGCGGTGGCTGAGCTGAGGGAGACCACGACCATGCACGGCACGTCAGCGCCCGCGCGGCAATCAGGGGAACATGGGATGTCCGAGTATTTCGACGATCTGGAAACGCGCAGCGCGGATGCGCGGCAAGCGGCTATTGCCCGCGTCCTGCCCGAACAGATCGCGCGCGCGCAGGCCCTGGCGGGCTATGATGGCGCATTGAGCGGTGTCGAGGCCCAGACGATCAGCAGTGTCGCCGACCTCGCGCGGCTGCCGGTTCTGCGCAAGTCCGATCTGGGACGGGCACAGGCCGCCGCGGCGCCGTTCGGCGGATTGACGTCCCGCAACGCCAACCAGTTCGCCCATATCTTCCAGAGCCCCGGCCCGATCTATGAGCCGGGTGGCGACAGCCACGACTGGTGGCGGATGGGGCGATTTCTTCATGCCTGCGGCGTGGGCAAAGGCGATATCGTGCAGAACTGTTTCGGCTATCACCTGACCCCGGCCGGGATGATATTCGAAAATGGGGCGCGCGCAGTCGGTGCTGCCGTGCTGCCCGCCGGGACGGGACAGACCGAGTTGCAGGCCCGTGCGGCCCATGACATCGGCGTCACCGCCTATGCCGGCACGCCGGATTACTTGAAGGTGATACTCGACAAGGCGGCCGAGATGGGGCTGGAGCTGAAGATCGCCAAGGCCGCCGTGGGCGGCGGCGCTCTGTTTCCGTCGCTGCGACAGGAATATACGGATCGCGGTATTGCCTGTCTGCAGTGCTATGCCACCGCCGATCTTGGCAATATCGCCTACGAGTCCCCCGCTCAGGAGGGTTTGATCGTGGATGAGGGTGTACTTGTCGAGATCGTGACGCCCGGCACCGGCGATCCGGTGCGGCCCGGCGATGTGGGCGAAGTGGTGGTGACCACGCTCAATCCCGACTATCCGCTGATCCGCTTTGCCACAGGCGATCTGAGCGCGGTTATGGAGGGCGAAAGCCCCTGTGGCCGCACCAACATGCGCATCAAGGGCTGGATGGGTCGGGCTGATCAGACCACCAAGATCAAGGGCATGTTCGTGCGTCCCGAACAGGTGGCGGCCTTGGTCGCGCGCCATGACGAGATCGCCCGCGCCAGGGTCATCGCCAGCCGCGAGGGCGAGATGGATGTGATGACCGTGCAGATCGAGGCCGATGGAGGCGATCCGGAGATCTATGCCGGATCGGTTGCCGAGGCTCTCAAGCTGAATGGCCGGGTGGAGATCGTGGCCCGCGGCAGTCTGCCCAATGACGGCAAGGTGATCGAGGATCAGCGCAGCTACGACTGAGGCTGCCTTGGGCCAGGGGCGCCTCCGGCGGGAGTGTTTTCAAGCGTGAAGATACAATCTTTATGGGCGCTCACGTAAGGTCGCTGCCGGTCACTCCCATCTTTATCCACATGCCGTCTCCAGCCCAAATCCCCCAGCATGGCGTTCTACTGGTGCCGATGCAGGAATGACGACAAGGGCCCTCCGTGACACGGCCCTTGTGGTCAGACTTCAACTGCTGCCGAGAGGGGCTGTTGGATGGATCGACCGCGCGCACACCTGAACGTGGTGACCTGCACCGGCATTGAGGCCGGTTCGATCTGGAACTTTCCGGTTGGGTTTCCGCGTCAGTCCCCGATCCTGATCCAGCGGTCCGTCCCCGTGACCCGGCAGCCATCCGCCGATCCGCCCATGATCGCAAGGGCGGCGGCGGGCAGAACGATGTCGATGGCGCGCGCAAAAGTCATTTCTTCGGGCGAGACCACCGTGAGCGTCCAGATCAGTTTCGATCCACCGCCCTCCCCTTGAGGAATCTGCGCGAATATGGCGGCGGCCATGTCGGTTGTCTGCCACCTATTGTCCCCGATCCGCTGCCATCTGACACCCGTGGTGCGGGACATTTCAAGCGTGTCGGGATGAAACGGATCTGCAAAGTTCATGCGCCGCTGATCGCCATCCATTCCGGGCAGGGCGCCTTGCGAGGCCGGAAACGCGTCTTGCATCATGGGCGGGCAGCCTTCCATCGCTGTCGGTCCGACCTCGGCGCGCCAAAGACCGCTGCGCGGGCCACCGCCCGCCGTTTCATCCGGGAAGAGGTCAATGGGTCGTGTGCCGGGGTCGCCGTCGGGAAACAGCTCGGTCGGTTCCCCGATCGGTGCACCATCCGGCAAGGCGATGGGCAGCTCGGGTGGGCGGCACTCGGGCGGGCCGGAATAGACGACCTCTGCGTCCCTTGTGTTGAAACCAATGCCGATCAACGACAAATCCGATTTCGAGACCCATGTTCCCTGACCGTTGCGGGCGTCAAAGACGAGGATGGACTCATCCGTCGGGGCATTGCCGAACACAACCTCCAGTTCGGCGCGATTGTCCGCCTGCGGCGACACATATTGCGCAGTACCATCCCGTTCGACCACAACAGTGGGTGTATTGCAGGCCTCAGCCACGGCAGCAGTGGCCAGCCAGGGTGCAACGGCCAGAAACGTTCTGAACATTCCTCAATTCCCTTTGATAACCGACAGAACGCGGTCGATGTCTCGATAGTCGACTTTGCCCGCCGAGGTTCCGATGGTGCCGGGCGGCGGGGGAGGCGCAATCCGCAAGCTGCTGCGGATGACCTCCATCTCTTCGGTCGAGATATAAGGGGTGAACGCGCAAAGTTCGGCGCCTTCGAAAGCCTCCACGCAATTCTCGCCACCGGGCTGGTTCAGCCCGATAAGCTTGACAGGATCGGAACCGAAAGTGCCGTAGAACCAGCCGGTCAGGGTGCCCTGCCCGTTTTCTTGCGGGAATTCCACGCCCCAAAAGGCCGGCAAAGTCCCCATGAACCCGCGCCAGGGCAACAGGTAATCGCAGGGCTCCTGGCCGCAGGTGCGCAGCACGTCACCGGTTCTAAGGTAGCGTTGCAGGATCGACAGCGGTTCTTCGAAGCCGGCGTCGATGGCATCGGCAAGGACGCAAAGATCACCCGCCCGTGTGGCAAAACAGCCCTGATCCGGCGTTGGCCAGTTCGCAGGGTTGAGATAGGCGGATCGCGCCGCGCCCGTCACCTCGAAGAAGTCGGCGCGCGGTCCATCAGGCCCCGGGGTGACCTCGGCCACCCAATTGTCGGGCAGATACATGGCCAGTCCGGTGGCCGCATCGGTGAATTCGCAAGGGCCCTCGGGGCGGTCATCGGGCAGGCAGCGGTAAGGATAGGTCGACCACGGGCGACCATCGGTTTGCCCGTCATAGCCGTGGCCATCCGCCGGTGGTGCCGGGGCGACTTCGGCCGCATCGGTCGGTGGGCCCATGTCGCGGATCGCGCGGGGCAGGATCTCGAGCGCGCGGGTCAATTCCGCGCTGTCGCTGGCGAACCAGCACAGGGAGCCGGGCTGCATCTCGCTGCAGGGGCCGTTCATTGTTGTCCATTGGTGCGGGTTCAGGACAATCGTTTCCACCGGGTCGCCGGTGCTGAAAAAGGTGACGCGCACCGGGCCGGGCTGACCGCCTGCAGTCGCCGCCTCGCGGGTGGGAAAATCCGTGACCCAACCGGGCGGCAAGGCAAAGACAAGCCCGGTGGCAGGATCGTCGAAGAAACAGGGAAACCCTTCTTCGGCGGGACAGGCATAGGCGACATCTTCGCCGATCTGTTCCGGCGCAACTGATGCCGCGTCTGCCTGACGGATCGGGTCGTCAGACGGGGCCGCCACCGCAGCCTCGTCAAGCTCGGGAACCACGCCGACCGTCAGGGGAACGCGCGCCGCGACCGCGTCGGGGCCGTCGATTTCGCTGAAGACATAGACCAGGTCATAGTCACCGGGCTCGGTCGGGGCGAGCAACGGTTTTGCCGGACCGTACCGGTTGTCGAAAAAGTCCTGAACGTAGATGCTCTGATCCCATGACACCAGCGCTCCGTCGCGCCAGATTTCGATGCGGTCGGAGTTGCCCATGCCACCGGCGATGCTGACAGGCACCCTTGCGCCGGGTTCAACGGCCGGGGGCGCGATCAGGCGCACCTCGGGGCGGGCTTCTACCGTGATGACAAATCGCTCCATCACCTCGTCGATCGGCATCCTGGCGTTTCGGTGGAACACCAGCAAATAGTCCCCCGGTTCGCTGGGGGCGCGGAAGGCTCCGACATGGGACGCAAGCCGACTGTCCTGAGTGGCATAATCGATCCGGCGATCCGCGGTATCGGTCGCATCGGGCGGCAGAACCGAGAAAATGAAATCGCCGCCGCCGGTTGCCAGACCTTCCTGGGTGATCCGGTAGGGCATCAAGCCGGTTATGCCCGCTCGAAAGGCCCCCGTCGGGGCGGGCATGTCAAGGCCGGGCAGCAACCCGCGAAACGGGACATAGATCGTGCGATTGTCACCCGCGTCGATGGCAACCGCGATTTCGCCGTTGCCCTGATCGCCGGCATCCGCCGTAATCAGCCAGTTGCCTTCGGCCAGTTCGACCGTCAGCGCCCCGGCGGTCGCGAAATCCAGCACCCCAAGCTCCAGCGTCTCGCCCGTCGCCTCGCTCACAGCACGAAAGGCGACCCGATCCGGCCGCCCGGCAATATCGGCGCGGATCGACAGGGCGATGGCCGCCACGCCCGGCTGGTCTGGCGCTTCCATAGGGGCGGAGGCCGTGCGCACCAAGGCGTCGGTCAGTTCCGCGCCCGATTGAGTGGCCAGCACCATACCGCCGGTCTGTTCGGCCACGCAGGCGATCTGCTGGACCTCAGCTTCGGTCAGGCCAAAGCCGACCACATGGGCGCGAATGGGGATGCCTTGGGCGGCCAGCTCGGCGGCCACCGCGCAAGGATCGCCGCCGCAGGTTTCCAACCCGTCGGTGACCAGCACTATATCGGCCTCTTCGGCGCTGCGCGGGATTTCGGCGGCGGCACGGCGCAGCGCATCGGCCAAGGGAGTCTTGCCCTGGGGCATCAACCCACGCAGACGTTTGCCAAGGGCGCGACCCTCCTGCATGCCTACCGGGGCGATGGTTTCTATATCGCTGCAATCACCGCGGCGGTTATGGCCATAGGCAATGACACCCAGTGGCTGCGACTGGTCGCGCGCGGTCAGAAAATCGTCGAGCACGTCGCGGGCCACTTCGATCCGCGACCGACCTTCGGGCAATTGCGCCCACATCGACCCGGACCCATCCAGCACAAGGATCGTTCCGCGATCCTGCGCCAAAGCGGTAGTTGCGGCGCACATCATTGTAAGGGCTAAGAAAAATCTTGTCATCGTGGCGAGTCCGACACTTGCTTTGAGCGTTGAAAAAGCTGGACTGATGGCACGGGTCCCTGGCGCCGCTCGGCCCCCCGATCTGCGGCAGATGGCCCTGACCCAAGGCAGGCTTTTCGCGTTCTCAATCTATCCATGGTTCATCCTGTCTGCTCCAGCGGCGCAACCACGCCTTGTGCGCGAAGTCTCTGCACAGGGTTAGGAGGTGACGAACACCCTGTCATACACTATTTGGTGTATGGGGCTGGATTGACTTCGGTTCTGTCCTTCATATCAAACGCGGCTCGGCCTCTCGCATGGCGGGCTTCCGATAAACGCAAGCGGCGGCAGAGGGCCTTTTGTGTCAGACGAAACGCGCAGCAATCCGGACACTCGTTCCGACGACACCACACCAACGACCGAGTTGGATCTGGACATCATTTCGGATACGTTCCGCGCCTTTGTCGATCAAACGGCGGTTGACAGCCTTATCGAACGCTGGAACCAGAAACTGAATGCGCTCGACACCGAGCCCAGCTTGTTCGAGCGGCATTTTTCAAACGCCTTCTTCAAACAGATGGATCTTGCCGCCGAAACGCTGGACCGTCTGGACACCCCGGTTTTCGAAGACCCTCTTGAACGGGTCGTTGCCGAAGTTGCCGGGCCTGCCGTTGTGATCAGCCCGGATTTGCGTGTCTCTCTCATCAATGCGGAGGGCGAGCGGAGCTTTGGGTCATCTCAAGGCACGTTTCTGTCACTGGACTGCTTTTCCCCGGATTCGCGGGCGGATCTGGACGCTGTTTTGCGGTCGGCCAAGAAACCGGGCAACCTTGGGCAGGCCATCGTTCAGGTCCTTGACCGCGCCACCGGCGAACCGGCCTTCCGCGCCGAGGCGTTTCTGCTCAAAGCCTCCAACAAGGATGGATTCTACATCGTGATCCGCTCCTTGGAACTGAGCTGGTCGCCCGAGGTGTCGGCGACCCTGTCTCAGGCTTTCGATCTGACCGATGCCGAAATCGAAGTCGCCCGGCAGTTTTTCGATAATTGCGATCTTGCCGAGGTGGCCACACAGCGGGGCGTTTCGGTGCATACGGTGCGTACCCAGATGAAAACCATCCTCAGCAAGACCGGCGCGACATCGCAGGCGGAACTGATCCGGCTGTTTTCAATGGTGACCAGTCGGCAGATGCTGCGCAATCGGGGGCTGCTCTCGAAATGGCAAGACCCGCTTGGGCGCGAAAAGATCCTCGTGACCGATACAGGGCGCGAAATCGCCTGGACATGGATGGGGGCCCGCGATGGCATCCCCGCGGTTTTCCTGCGGGGGATGGCCATGGGTTACCTCCTGCCGGAAAGTGCGGAAAAGATGCTCAAGCAGGCCGGGATCAAACTGCTCATTCCATCGCGGCCCGGCTATGGGAATTCGTCCCTGCACCCGGACCTTCCGGTTCTTGAAGACAATCGGTTGATGTTGCAGGAATTTCTGGACGGCATGGGCCTTAAAGGCTGTGTCGGTATCGGCCTGTCCGACGGGATCATCCCGCTCTTGGCGCAACAGGACAAGGACCCCACGACATTTCGGGCCTTGATCTCTGTCGGGTTCAACGGCTGCCTGAACCGGGCGGCGTTTCGCAAGTTGCCGGTGCCGCAGGCAACGCTGTTGCGCCTTGCCAAAACCGCGCCGCGGCTCTTGGACCTGATCGCACGGATTGGTCAGCGCATGGTCGCTCGCTACGGGGTGGATTGGTATCTTGATCGCGCCCATGCCTCGACGCCGCTTGACCTGCAGATCTGCCGCAATCCCTCTACGGCGACGCTCGTGCGGGACGCCTGTTCGCACCTTATCGTTCAGGGCACCCGCACCTTCGTGCGGGACATGCAAATGTTCCACGCCCCGGTGGACGGTGCGATCGACCGGTTGACCATTCCGATGCTCAGCATGGTGCCAACCAAGGACGGCCTGTTCGATCTGGAAGAGTACCAACAACTGGAAAGACGGAATTCACGCGTGACCGTTCTGCCCGTGCCGGAAAGCGCGGACCTGTTGATCTACCAGCAAACCGAATTCATCATCGGTCAGATCATCGAAATCATCGGCGCCAAGGCAAATTGAGGTGCTCCGCAATCCTTGGACAGGATCTGGAATGACTCACGCTACTCTGCGCACCTGCTGATCGAGTTTGCTGTTTCATTTCTCAGCCAGCAGATCACGGCGGGTGGTCTGGCGCCAAGAGCGGAGTGTGGGCTTGGGCGAGTGTAGAAGGTCATCCTTTTTCGGATGCCTGCCTTTGCCTCCGAGCCACCACTTCAACTTTAATTATTAAGTTTAAAGGAAAAAATTCCGATGGCTTGCGGTGAGATCGTATGACACGAGAAGGATAGGCCTTCTGGAGGAGTATTTGAGGAACGATGAAAGCCGCGATGCGTGGTGTGTTCGGGGCAGGATGCTCCGAGGGGGCGGGTCAGTCCGGGAAAGCGGCGGCGAGAGCGATCTCGACCATGGCGGAAAAACCGGTTTCGCGGTCTGCGCTGGATACCGCGTCGCCGGTCAGGAGATGGTCGCTGACCGTCAGAACCGACAGGGCGCGCGCGCCGTAGCGGGAGGCGAGAGTGTAAAGCTCGGCGGTTTCCATTTCGACGGCGAGGGTGCCATGGCGGGTCATCTGGTCGTTCAGGTCGGGACGTTCGTCGTAGAAGGTATCGGAGGAATAGATGCCGCCGATATGAGGGGTGATGCCTCGGGTCTCGGCGGCCTGGGCTGCGGCGCGCAGCAGGCCCCAATCAGCGCAGGGGGCGAAGCGCAGCTCGCGCATCAGGGACGAGGACGGGGTGCTGATCGAACTGGCGGTCATCGCGAGGATCACGTCGCGCAGTCCGACATGGGGTTGCATTCCCCCGCAGGAGCCGATGCGCATGAGCGTTCGGACGCCGAAATCCCGCAGCAGCTCATTGGCGTAGATCGACAGGCTGGGCATGCCCATGCCGCTGCCATGGATCGTGACCGGGTGCCCGCGCCATGTGCCAGTATAGCCCAGCATTCCGCGCACGGCGTTGATCTGGCGGGGGCTGTCGAGAAAGGTCCGCGCGGCCCATTGCGCACGCATGGGATCGCCGGGCATCAGGACGGTTTCGGCGATGTCGCCCGGTTCGGCGCCGATATGGATCGTCATGGAGTTACCTTTGGTACTTGATGAAGGGGGTGAGTTTGCCGATCCGGTCATAGAGATGACGGGCCTGAGTGTTGAAATCCTGCGTCAGCCAGTAGACACCGGGCGTGCCGTTGGCGTCGGCCGCGGCATAGACCGCTTCGATCAGGGCGCGCCCGGCGCCCTGGCCCCGTATCGAGGGATCTGTATAGAGGTCCTGAAGGTAGCACACATCCTCGATCCGCCAGTTATGATGGTGGTAGATGAAGTGCACGAGGCCGACCGCGCGCTCATCGTGAACCGCCAGCAGGGCGTTCTGGGCCGGGCGGTCGGGGTCGAGCAGGCGTGCGAAGGTCGTGTCATAAACCGCGTCGGGCAGGGTCGTTTCGTAGAAGTCGAGATAGGCTGCCCAAAGTCTTTGCCAGTCGGATCTATCGTCGGGGCGAAGAGGGCGGATCGTGATGGTCATGCGATATATCCTTCGAGCTTTGCCCCAGTCTGACCCGAAACCGATGGAAAGGGCCAGAGGCGAGTTGCCGAGGCCCGCCGGCATTTTTCCGCTGAGGCGTTTGCCCCGGTCGGTGTGATGGCCCATGTGAACGAGAGCCCCGGAGTTTGGAGCCGGGTATCACCGACGCAAATGGAGTTTGGATTTGACCTTCAGAAACAAGATCGCCCCCATCATGCTTGCTGTTGCGACGGCTCTGGCGAGCCCTCTGGCGGCGCAGGACATCGAGGCGGCCGACATCACCGCGGAGACGTTGAACGACGCAAAGCTCGATGCTTTCGTCGAAGCGCTGATCGCGATCGAGGCGGTGCGGGCGGATTATCTGCCGAAGATCCAGGAACAGGCCAATGAGGCCGGGCAGAAGGCGCTGATCGAGGAAGCCAATACCGCCGCGATCGAGGCGGTGGCCGATGTCGAGAACATGTCGCCCGAGGATTACGTGGCCATCGGGCAGGCGGCGCGGCAGGACGAAGACCTGAATGCGCGTATCATGGCCCGTTTCTTGGATCGGTTGAGTGTGACCCCTATTCGGCCGCGACAGCCTGCGGATCGGCCAGCGCCACGATATCCATCATGATCGCATTGAGCTCGAAATCCTTGGGGGTATAGACGCGCGCAACCCCCATCGCCCTGAGCCGCCTTGCGTCCTCTTCGGGGATGATGCCGCCGACGATCACGGGCACATGGCCAAGGCCTGCGTCCTGCATGCGCGCCATCAGATCCTCGACGAGCGGGATATGCGAGCCCGACAGGATCGACAGGCCCACAACATGGGCCTCATCCTCGAGTGCCGAACGCACGATTTCCTCGGGCGTGAGGCGGATGCCGTCATAGCTGATGTCCATGCCGCAGTCACGGGCGCGGAAGACGATCTGTTCGGCGCCGTTGGAATGCCCGTCAAGGCCGGGTTTGCCCACAAGGAATTTCAGGCGGCGGCCGAGCTTGTCGGAGACGGCGTTGACCGCATCGCGGATGTCATCCAGACCTTCGGTCTTGTTCGAGGGGCTGCCCGAGACACCGGTGGGGCCGCGATATTCGCCGTGCACGGCCCGCATCTGTGCGGCCCATTCTCCGGTTGTGACCCCGGCACGGGCCGCGTCGATCGAGGCGGGCATGATGTTGCGCCCTTCCTGAGCGGCGGCGCGCAGATTGGCCAAGGCTGCCTTGACGGCGGCGGCGTCGCGCTCGGCGCGCCATTCATTGAGGCGCTCCACCTGATCGGCCTCGACAGCCGGGTCGACGACCATGATGCCGCCATCCTCGCCCATCAGGGGGCTGGGCTCGCCCTCGGTCCATTTGTTGACGCCGACAACGACGGTCTCGTTGCGCTCGATCCGGTTGAGGCGGTCGGCGTTGCTGTCGACGAGGCGGGATTTCATGTATTCGATCGCCGATACGGCGCCGCCCATGCTGTCGATATTGGCCAGTTCGTGGCGCGCGCCTTCCTTGAGCGTTTCGACCTTGGCATCGACCGCCGGGTTGCCGTCGAACAGGTCGTCGAATTCCAGAAGATCGGTCTCGTAGGCGAGGATCTGCTGCATCCGCATCGACCATTGCTGATCCCAGGGGCGCGGCAGGCCAAGCGCCTCGTTCCAGGCGGGCAGCTGCACGGCGCGGGCGCGGGCCTTTTTCGACAGGGTCACGGCCAGCATCTCGATCAGGATGCGGTAGACGTTGTTTTCCGGTTGCTGTTCGGTCAGGCCAAGCGAATTGACCTGCACGCCATAGCGGAAGCGGCGATACTTGGCATCCTCGACGCCATAGCGGTCACGGCAGATTTCGTCCCACAGATCGACGAAAGCGCGCATCTTGCACATCTCGGTGACAAAGCGGATGCCGGCGTTCACGAAAAAGCTGATGCGCCCCACCAACATCGGGAAATCTTCGGGGGGGACGCGCGGCTTGAGTTCGTCCAGAACCGCGGTGGCGGTGGCCAGCGCGAAGGCCAGTTCCTGCTCGGGCGTGGCGCCGGCCTCTTGCAGGTGATAGGAACACACGTTCATCGGGTTCCATTTTGGGATGTTCGTGTAGCAGTATTCGGCCACGTCCCCGATCAGCTTCAGCGACGGTTTGGGCGGGCAGATATAAGTCCCACGGCTGAGATATTCCTTGATCAGGTCATTCTGCACGGTGCCCTGCAACTGGGTGACATCGGCGCCCTGTTCCTCGGCCACGGCAACGTAAAGCGCCAAAAGCCAGGGGGCCGTGGCGTTGATCGTCATCGAGGTGTTCATCTGATCGAGGGGGATCTGGTCGAACAGCGCGCGCATGTCCCCCAGATGGCAGACCGGCACGCCGACCTTGCCCACTTCGCCGCGCGCCAGAACGTGATCGCTGTCATAGCCTGTCTGGGTGGGCAGGTCGAAAGCGACCGAGAGGCCCGTCTGGCCGCGTGCAAGATTCGAGCGGTACAGCGCGTTCGATGCCTTGGCCGTGGAGTGGCCGGCATAGGTGCGGATCAGCCAAGGACGATCGCGGGTCGTGTCGGTCTGGGACATGAGCGGGCCTCGTGAATCAAAGTGCGCAATTTTCTTACGTTCCGGAATGTGTATCTGGAATAATATGGCGCTGTCAATTCGCTGCGATGCGGCATGGGGGCATTTACCACGCGATGAAACCCTGTATTGCTGGGCGCATGGGCAAGATGATCGAAATGCCGTTATGGGTGCTGATGCTTCTGGTCGCCTTCGCGGCGGTGACCTTTGCATCGCATTTCCTGTTCCCATCGGTTCGCTGGTTTTTCAGGCGCAGGATGGAGCGCGCGGTCGCAAGGCTGAATGCGCGTCTGGAGCGTCCGATCGAGCCGTTCAAGCTCGCGCGGCGGCACGACATGATCCAGCGGCTGATCTATGATCCGGATGTCAGCCGGGCGATTGCCGATCATGCAAAGTCCGAAGGGGTCCCCGAAAACGTCGCCTTCGAGAAGGCCAAGCGATACGCCCGCGAAATCGTGCCGGGATTTTCCGCCGTTGCGTATTTCAGTGTGGCGATTCGGGTGGCGAAATGGCTGTCCAAGGCGCTCTACCGGGTGCGGCTATGCCATTTCGACGACGCCACGCTGGCCAAAGTGGACCGGGGCGCGACGGTGGTGTTCGTGATGAACCACCGCTCGAACATGGATTACATGCTGGTCACGTGGCTGGCTGCCGAACGCTCGGCATTGTCCTATGCGGTAGGGGAATGGGCGCGCGTCTGGCCATTGTCGCGGCTCATCAAGGCGATGGGGGCGTATTTCATCCGGCGCAAATCGCGCAACGAGCTGTATCGGCGGGTGCTGGCGCGCTATGTCCAGATGGCCACCGATGGCGGGGTGACGCAGGCGGTATTTCCCGAAGGCGGGCTGAGCCTTGATGGCGGGCTGGCGCTGCCCAAGCTGGGTATTCTCAAATACATCGTCGAAGGCCGGGACGCCACGACGCGTGATGTGGTCTTTGTGCCGGTTGCGCTGAATTACGATCGCGTCTTCGAGGATCGCATTCTTGTTGCCGCCGATCAGAAGGGCGAGCGCCGCTTTCGGGCGCGGATCAGCGTGGTGGCGCGGTTCATCCTTCATCAACTCTGGCTGTGGGTGCGCGGGCGCTATCATCGGCACGGCTATGCGGCGGTGAGTTTCGGTGCACCCCTGTCGCTGACCGAGTTCCGGGCCGAGCGCCCCGGCGCAAAGGTCGAAGAGCTGGGCGAATTGCTGATGGAAAGGATCGGCCAGGAGATTCCTGTGTTGCCGGTCCCGCTTGTGGCGCATGCCTTGCTGGAGAATGGCGCGATGACACGGACCGTGCTGGAGCAGACGTTGAGCGACATGGTCGCGCATGTGCCACAAGCACAGATGCATCTGCCCTGCATGGACATGGCCTATTGCGTCGAGGCGGGTCTGCGGATGCTGGTTGGGCGCGGCATCGTCTCGGACCGGGATGGCCGGTATTCCATCATCGAGGAACAAAGGCCGATCCTTGCCTTTTATGCGAAGTCCATCGCGCATCTTTTTCGCGGGTGCAGCACGTAATCTGGATATTTCTGCAGTTGCAGGGTCATAAAATTACAAAAAATAACATCACAGGATTGCATTATTGCGCGTTGGGTTATATCCAGCTTCGAACGCCGTGATTCTGCATTGCGGCAAGACTGGACACCACAAGGAGGCTGAACATGGCTCTGGATACCGATATAGGCATCGCTCCCTATGACGCGCCCGAAAAAGATCTCTACGAGATCGGTGAAATGCCTCCGCTGGGCCATGTGCCCAAGCAGATGTATGCATGGGCGATCCGCCGCGACCGGCATGGCGAACCCGACAAGTCTTTCAAGGTCGAGGTGGTCGACACCTGGGAGATCGACAGCAACGAGGTGCTGGTTCTCGTGATGGCGGCGGGCGTCAACTATAATGGCGTTTGGGCCGGTCTTGGTGAACCGATCAGCCCCTTCGATGGTCACGGAGAGCCATACCATATCGCCGGTTCGGATGCCGCAGGCATCGTGTGGAAGGTCGGCTCGGCGGTGAAAACCTGGAAAGTCGGCGACGAAGTGGTGATCCACTGCAATCAGGACGACGGCAACGACGAGGATTGCAACGGCGGCGACCCGATGATGTCCCCCACGCAGCGCATCTGGGGCTATGAGACCCCGGACGGAGCGTTTTCCCAGTTCACCCGCGTGCAGGCCCAACAGCTCATGCCGCGGCCCAAGCACCTGACATGGGAGGAATCGGCCTGCTACACGCTGACGCTGGCCACCGCCTATCGAATGCTGTTCGGACATGCGCCGCATGAGTTGAAGCCGGGCCAGAACGTGCTGGTCTGGGGTGCCTCGGGTGGGCTTGGGTCTTATGCGATCCAGCTGGCCAATACCGTGGGCGCCAACGCGATCGGCGTCATCAGTGACGAATCCAAGCGTCAGTTCGTGATGGATCAGGGCGCGCGCGGCGTCATCAATCGCAAGGAATTCAACTGCTGGGGCCAGCTCCCAAAGGTGGGAACGGCGGAATATAACGACTGGCTGAAGGAAGCCCGGAAATTCGGCAAGGCGATCTGGGACATCACCGGCAAGGGCGTCAATGTCGACATGGTGTTCGAGCACCCCGGCGAGGCAACGTTCCCGGTGTCTACGCTGGTCTGCAAGAAAGGCGGCATGGTCGTGATCTGCGCCGGCACCAGCGGCTTCAACTGCACCTTCGACGTACGCTACATGTGGATGCACCAAAAGCGCCTGCAAGGCTCACATTTCGCGCATCTCAAGCAGGCCGCATCGGCCAACCGCCTGATGATCGAGCGGCGTCTCGATCCGTGCATGTCCGAAGTGTTCCCTTGGGATCAGATCCCTGCAGCGCATACGCAGATGCTGCGCAACGAACACAAGCCCGGCAATATGTCCGTTCTGGTTCAGGCGCCCAAGCCGGGCCTGCGCACTTTCGAAGACGTGCTGGAAGCCGGCAAGTAACGCCTACAGGTTTCTCCGGAGGAGGAGAGGCGCCCGCGAATCGGTCATGCCGGTCGCGGGCGATTTCTTTTTCGGCAGGGGTCGAGAGCCCTTTGCAATGGTTTCAAGAGCTTGTTTTGCCACGCCTCACCATTTCTGGGGGGGTGAAATAAGCGAATTATTAATAAATTTTCCTCATGCTATGGTTGTATTAATCTTTCGTTAACGTCCTGATCGGAGCCTGAAGATGCAAAACGAATGGATACTCGACGTGCTAGTGGATCTTCAGGCGTTTGCCCGGCAGAACGGTCTTTTCGCCTTGGCCGATCAGCTGGACGACACGCGCCTTCTGGCGGCGCTGGAGCTGGCACGGGATAGCGAAGGAACGCAAGCGGATGATCGCAGGCCCCTCGTACCGGCTGGACAGCTTTCTGGAGGCGTTGGAAGACGCATCTGACATCGACGGCCTTCAAAGGCTGATCGAACGGCTCAGGGATGATATCGGGGTCGATCATGTCGTCTACCATTGGGTCAGTTCCGGCGGCGAGCAATATGGCTGTGGCACATATCCCGCGGAATGGGTGCAGCTCTACGTGGCCAAGGATTACCTGCGCATCGATCCGGTGGTTCAGGGCTGCTATCAGACGTTCCATCCTGTCGACTGGAAGCGCCTTGACTGGTCGAGCCGCGCCGCGCGCGCCTTTCTCTCCGATGCGGTGGCACATGGCATCGGCAATCAGGGCTATTCCGTGCCGCTGCGCGGTCCGAACGGGCAATTTGCCTTGTTCAGCGTCAGCCATCACTGCACCGATGAAACCTGGGCGATGTTCACCGACACCCATCGCCGGACGCTGATCCTCGTCGCGCATTACTTCAACCACAAGGCGCTTTTGCTGGAACCGGGTCGTTGCCCGCTCACCGCGCAACCCCTCTCCCCGCGGGAGGTGGATGTGATCACCCTTCTGGCCATGGGCTATAGCCGGGCGCAGGTGGCCGAGACGCTGATGATCTCGGAACATACCTTGCGAACCTATGTCGAGTCGGCGCGGCTCAAGCTGGGGGCGATCAACACGCTGCATGCGGTGTCCCGGGCGATCACCCGTGGTCTGATCGTCATCACATGATGCGCAACGCGCGGCAGCGAACGGTTTCATTAAGGATTACCTTCGAAACATGCGGGCCTTCATGCCAAGAGGCTTCGCCATGCTCCGTTATCTTCCTGCCCGTGATCTGCACCTGTTTCCGCGCCTGCGCGACAGCATGTTCCGCGACCGTGCCGATCAGTTCTCGGCCCGGCTGGGCTGGCCGGTTACGGTGGATGCGCAGGGCTTCGAGACAGACGCCTACGACGCGTTGAACCCGCTCTACGTGATCTGGCAGGGGGCGGACGGGTTGCATCGCGGCTCGATGCGGTTCCTGCCGACCACCGGGCCGACGATGATTGCGGATCACTTCGCGCATCTCTTGCAGGGGCATGTTCTGGCCAGCCGAAAGACATGGGAATGCACCCGGTTCTGCCTTGGTGCGAAGGCGGGCGGGCGCGTGGCTGCGGGGCTGATGCTTGGCGGTGGCGAGGTGATGCGCGGCTACGGGATCAGCCGGTTCGCCGGCGTGTTCGATGCGCGCATGGTGCGCATCTACCGGCAGATCGGCGCCAGCCCGCAAGAGCTGGGCAGCGCGGGAACCGGGCGCGACAGGATCGCGGTCGGGCTGTGGGCGTTCAGTGATGCGGCGCGGGCGCGTGTGGCGCGTCGGGCGGGCATCGCGCCAGCCGTATCGGACCTGTGGTTCCGCCGGAGCCTCGGGACCAGATCGACCGCAGGTCTCGCCCCGGACGCATGACGGGGCGTTCTGCCTCTGGCACAGGCGGGCGCGTGCGGCTAGGGTCGCGCGCATGTCCCAGACCACGCTGACCTTTTCCGACGACCAGGCCGAAGCCCATGACCGCATCTCCGAGATGTTGCGGGCGGCGGGTGTCGATCTGGAGCAAGGGCTTGTCCTGCCCGCGCGCGAGGGCAAACCTCGCGTCATGGCGGTTGTCGGCAAGGCCGGGTCGGGCAAGACGCTGCTGCTCGCCGCGCTGACCCATGCGCTGGAAGAGGCCGGGGTCGATATCGTGTCGGGCGACTGGGAAGGTCGCAAGCGACGTGACAAGCGCACATTGGCGATCCTAGCGCCGACCAACAAGGCGGCCAGCGTGTTGCGGCTGCGTGGGGTGCCGGCGACCACGATTCACAGGATCCTCTATACCCCCGTCTATCATCCGGAATACGAAAAGATCGCCGAATGGCTGGCGGGCAATGGCGAGCGCCCCGAGATCGAGGGCCTGACCGACGAGGCGCTGGACCGGGCCTTTGCGTTCTATCAGTCGAACAAGTCCGTGCCCGGTGCGCTGGCTGCGGCGGGTCTGCGCGGAAGCGATTTCATCACTGGCTGGAAGCGCCGCGAAGAGCCGCTCGATATCGGATTGGTGGATGAGGCGTCGATGCTCGACGACAAGCAGTTCGAGGATCTCAAGGATATCTTTCCCAATCTCCTGCTGTTCGGCGATCCTGCGCAGCTTGCGCCGGTGAACCAGTCCGGATCGATGGTGTTCGATGCGCTGCCGGACAATTCCAAGCTGATCCTGCACCGCATCCACCGGCAGGATGCCGATAACCCGATCCTCGATCTGGCGCACGCGCTGGCCGATCCACAGCTTGATTTCGCGGCGTTCGAACAGATGGTCGAAGAAAAGTCCCGCCAGGATGACCGTGTGCGTTGGGCGCAGCGGGTCGAGGTCGATCTGATGGCGCGCTCGCCGGTTCTGGTCTGGCGGAATGCCACCCGCATCCGGCTGATCAATGCGTTCCGCGCTGTCCATGGCGCCCCCGAGGATGCCCTTCTCGAAGGTGAGCCGCTGATATGCGATGGTATTGAACTGCCGCTCAAGCATCGCAAGAAACGGCTGGATCTCGAGGCGCGCGGCCTCATCAAGGGGGCGCAGGTCATCTATCTCGGACCCGGCAGCAAGCCCGGGTTTTCGCGCTTGCATGTGATCGGCGCCGAAGAGCCGCGCGTCAGTGCGGCCAGCATCGTGAAGATCGAAAAGCCCGATGAGGAAGAGCCGTTCATCCCTTTCGCGGCGCGTATGGGAGCGACTTTTCTGCATGGTGCGGCTGTGACGATCCACAAGGCGCAAGGCTCGCAATGGCGCGATGTGCAGGTCTTTGCGCCGGACATTTACGCCGCCTCGCGCATGGGCCGCACCGAAGCCGGCCAACCCTTGTGGAAGCGGCTGGCCTATGTGGCGATCACCCGCGCCGAAGAACGGCTGCATTGGGTGGTGCGCAACCGCCTTGCCAAACCGACAGGCCCCTTGCGGATCGACGATCTGCGCGCGGCGCCGGTGCCTTTGCAACTCCAGCCCGAAGAGGACGCCAACCCATGAAAACCATCCTTGTCACAGGGGCCAGCGCCGGGATCGGTGCGGCCTGCGCCCGAACCTTTCTGGAGGCGGGCTGGCATGTCGGCTGTCTGGCGCGGCGAGAAGATGTGTTGCGCGACATGGCACAGGGCCATCCCAACGCCGTGATCCTGCCCTGCGACGTGACCGACCCGCGCGCGGTCGAGGCGGCGTTCGACAGCTTCACCACAAAGGCCGGTCGGCTGGATGTTCTGTTCAACAACGCGGGCAGTTTCGGGCGCGCCGCCCTGATTGACGAGCTGAGCCATGAGGAGTGGCATCAGGTGGTCGATGTGAACTTGCACGGCATGTTCAACTGTGCCCGTGCGGCCTTTGCCCGAATGCGCGCACAGACCCCGCAAGGCGGGCGCATCATCAACAACGGCTCGATCAGCGCCCATGCGCCGCGCGCGCTGTCGGTGGCCTATACCACCACCAAGCACGCGATCACCGGTCTGACCAAATCGCTGTCTCTGGATGGGCGGGCGTTCGGCATAGCATGCGGGCAGATCGATATCGGCAACGCCCGGACCGAGCTTTTGGAGGGGATCATCGCGGCCAATCCCCAAGATGCGCCACCGACGATGGATGTGGCCGATGTCGGCCGTGCCGTGCTGCATATGGCAGAGCTGCCCGCCGAGGCCAATGTCCAGTTCATGACGCTCATGGCCACGACGATGCCCTATATCGGGCGCGGCTGACAGGGGCCGCCCGGGGCGTTTGGAAAACCCGCCTTGGCGCCAAAAGAAAAGGGCCTGCACGTCTGCAGGCCCCCGTGACTTTCTTCAGCCGGTCCGGGTCACTTCTTCAAAGCGTCCCGGATTTCCATCAGCAGGTCCAGTTCGGTCGGCCCTGCGGGCTCCTCTTCGGCAGGGGCGGCCTCTTTCTTGGCGGTTGCGTCCTTCGTGCGGTTCACGGCCTTGACCAGCAGGAAGACCACGAAGGCGATGATCAGGAAATTGATCACGGCCATCACGAACCGGCCCCAGGCAAAGACCGCGACACCGGCCTCTTCAGCCTCGGTGATCGAGGCGAATTCGCCCGCGCCCAACACGATATACTGCCCGGCGAAATCGATTCCGCCCATGAACAGGCTGATGATCGGATTGATAAGATCGCCCACGAGCGAGCTGACAATGGCGGTAAATGCCGCCCCGATGATGATGCCGACAGCCATGTCCATGACATTGCCTTTGGCGATGAAGTCCTTGAATTCCTGAATCATTCTCACGGTCCCCTTTTTTCGTTTCACTCGTTAAACATGGCCCCATTGTCCACGTTGGCGGGACAATAATGCGCATTTTTTGAAAAAAGCGAGACAATGAAATCTCGGATCGGCGATGGCCTGTCTGGTGTGGCAAACTTGCGCCTCAGCTTTTCACCCCGGCAAGCTGCCTTCCAGAACATAGCGCAGGATCTGCACCACCTGTTCAGGCGTGCGCGCCATCGCCAGTGCGGCGGCGTTCACCTCTTTGAGGGCGTGGTCATGCTCGGGCGGCTGCAGAATGATGAGCGATTTTCCAAGCGCGCTCGCATAGCCCGCGTCAAACGCTGCGTTCCACTGCTTGTACTTGTCGCCAAAGCGCACCACGACCACATCGGCATCGGCAATTCCCTTGCGGGTGCGGATCGCGTTGATCATCGCGCCCTTGTGGTCGTGCCAGTATTTGTCATCCTCGGCGCCAAGGATCTCGACACCGCAATCATCGCTGGCCGCATGATCGGTGACCGGGCTGTTGAAAGCCACATTCAGCCCTTTTGCGCCTTCGATGATCTGATCGCGCCAGTCGGTGTGGATTTCGCCGGAAAGATATACGTTGAGTGTCATGGTATCCCCTTGGTCCTCACTATCATGCTGTGCGTTTACCTAGGGCGTTTCGCGAAAAACCTTAATCACATATTTTCGCGAAATGCGGTGCTCGGTTCAATCGGTGCACGCGTTCCGCCTGTCGCTGAAGCCTCAGGTTAAAGGCGGAACGCTTTAGGCCGGCGTACCCTTGCTGTCACCTCACCCGCGCAATTTGCCTCCGGTGGCTTTCTCGACCTTCTCGACGATCACTTTCGACACCGCTTCGATCTCCGCTTCCTTGAGCGTCGCCTCGACCGGCTGAAGTCGCACGGTCACCGCGAGGGATTTCCGGCCCTCGCCCAGACTGCCGCCGATGAACTCGTCAAAGACGCGCACATCCTCGATCAGGGCCTTGTCCGCGCCGGCGGCTGCATTGACCAGGGTGAGTGCTTCGACATCGGCATCCACCACAAAGGCGAAATCCCTTTCGACAGCCTGCAGATCGCGGATCGCAAGCGCGCCGCGCCCGGTGGTTTTCTTGCGCGGAAGCGGCAGTTCGGCGGGGAACAGAGTAAAGGCGACCGCCGGTCCCTTGACGTCCATCGCCTCCAGCACGCGGGGGTGCAGCTCTCCGAAAATGCCCAGCACCTTCTTGGGGCCAAGGCAAATGCGCCCGTGCCGGCCCGGATGGAACCAGTCCGGGCCATCGCGCAGGATCTGCACCTTGTCGGGCGCGCCAAGGGCCGCCAGCACCGCTTCGGCATCGGCTTTCGCGTCGAACACATCCACAGGGCGCATTGCGCCATGCACATCCTTCGGACCCGTGCGCCCCACCAGAAGGCCGCTCACCTGCAGATGCTGTTCTTCGGGTTCACCTCCGTGGAAGGCATGACCCACCTCGAACAGCGCCAGGTCCATATGACCACGCGCCTGATTGCGTGCCGCTGCCTGCAACAGGCCCGGCAGCAGATCGGGGCGCATATGGCTCAGATCCGAGCTGATCGGGTTGGCAAGCATCGTCGCATCATGGCCGCCACCGAACAGGGTGGCGCTTGCATGGTCGATGAAACTGTAGGTCACGCATTCGTTGTAACCGCGCCCGGCGGTGGTGCGCCGCGCGATCTGCTCGCGCTTTTGCATCGGTGACAGGATCGGTTGGGGCACGCCGGTTTTCATGCGCGGCATGGGCTTGCCCACCAGCTTGGTCAAAGACGCGATCCGCGCCACCTCTTCCACCAGATCGGCCTCGCCCAGAATGTCGGGCCGCCAGCTCGGCACTTGCGCCATGTCGCCCTCGAGCTTGAAGCCAAGCGCGGTCAAGGTGCGGCGCTGCTCAGCCTCGGGGATGTCCATGCCGACCAGAGATTGCACGCGTTCCGGGTCCAGACGGTAGGCGCGGCTGACATCCGGCACCTTTCCGGCGATTACTGTGCTGGAGGCTTCTCCGCCACACAGATCAAGGATCATCTGCGTCGCCAGATCGATCGCTTCCATGTTGAAGGCCGGGTCGATCCCGCGTTCGTTGCGATAGCGCGCATCCGAATTGATCCTGAGCGCGCGCCCCGTCGTGGCGATCTGCACATGATCCCAGACAGCCGCTTCGAGGAAGACGTTGACGGTCTCGTCGGTGCAGCCCGTGGCCAGCCCGCCCATGATGCCGCCAATGCTTTCGATACCCGCATCGTCCGAAATCACCACCATTCCCGGGCCAAAGGTATATTGTTTCTCGTCCAGTCCGGTCAGGGTCTCGCCGCCCTTGGTGCGATGGACCCGCAGATTGCCCTGCACCTTGTCGGCATCGAACACATGAAGCGGCCGGTTGCGATCGAAGGTGAAGAAGTTGGTCACATCCACCAGAGCCGAAATAGGCCGCAGACCGATCGCGCGCAGCCGGTCCTGCAGCCATTGCGGCGAGGGGCCATTGGTCACGCCCCGGATCAACCGCCCGGCAAAGACCTCGCAGCCGTTCTGCTGCGCGTCCTCGTCGATGGTGACGGTGATCGGGCAGGGGAAAGCCCCTTCCACATGCGCTTGCGGCGCGGGCTTCATGGTGCCCAGACCTCTGGCCGCCAGATCCAGCGCGATGCCCCGCACACCCAGGGCATCGGGACGGTTCGGGGTTATGGCGATTTCGATCACCGGGTCGACCTTGGCGGGATCGTTCTCGGCCAGCCAGTCGGTAAAGCGCTGGCCCACCTCTCCCGAGGGCAGCTCGATGATGCCGTCATGCTCTTCGCTCAGCTCCATCTCGCGCTCCGAGCACATCATGCCGTGGCTTTCGATGCCGCGGATCTTGCCCACCCCGATTGTCGTGTCGATGCCGGGCACATAGACGCCGGGCTTGGCCACGACCACGGTGATCCCCTCTCGGGCATTGGGCGCGCCGCAGATGATCTGGGTGGGGCCATCGGCGGTCTCGACCTGACAGACCCTGAGCTTGTCGGCGTCGGGATGCTTTTCCGCCTTGACCACCTTGCCGATGGTGAACTGGTCCAACCGCGCGGCCGGGTTCGAGATATCCTCGACCTCAAGCCCCAGATCGGTCAGCGCCTCGGCGATCTCGTCAAGGCTGGCCTCGGTTTCAAGATGGTCTTTCAGCCACGAAAGGGTGAATTTCATCGGATTTGATCCACGCAAGACAAAAGGGTTGCCGCGGCTTTATCCTATCCGGGAGAAGGGGAAAACCCCTGCAACACCCTGCGGTCCCTTGTGTCATTTCAAACCGGGTCAGCCGCCGCGCGGCGGCACCACGCCCTTTTCCGCAAGCCGCGTGAAAAAGCCGAGGATTTCCTCTGTGGTGGCGCGCTCGATCGCGCCATCGCGCACCGCCTCGATGCTCCAGACCCAGCTTTGCGCCGGATCGTCGCGCATCGCCCAGCCCGGAAACAGCCGTTTTTCGATGCTGCGGGTCAACAAGGGCGTCACCTCCACATGACGGTCATCGCGGCGGATGCGCTCATAGGCGGCTTCGACCTTGTCGCGTGGGCCCTCCAGAAGCTGAAGATAAAGATCACTGCGGGCAATCAGCGCGCCGGTGATGTTGTCCCGATCATTGAGCCGGCGTGCATCCAGCAGGATATTCGACAGGATCGCCGTATCGAAGCCGAAAGGGCGCGAGGCATAGACGAATTGGATAAGCGGCATATGCGAGGCTCCCTGTTTTCCGGCAGCCTAGAGGCCATGACGCAGCCTGTCGATGCCACAACCGTCCGGGGGGGAATGTTTTCTTCAAAAGAAAACAGCGAGGAATTTTCAAAAAATTCCTCGCCAATCCCATCCAGTGTTGCGGCAATCAGCGGCTCAGCCCGCCCCGGATCGTCGGCACATCAAGCGCCGCGAACCCGTAGTGCCGCAGCCAGCGCAGATCCGAGTCGAAAAAGGCGCGCAGATCGGGAATGCCGTATTTCAACATCGCGATCCGGTCGATCCCCACGCCAAAGGCAAAGCCCTGCCATGCGGCCGGATCGATATTGCCCGCCATAAGGACCTTGGGATGCACCATCCCGCTGCCCAGGATCTCCAGCCAGTCGTCGCCCTCGCCCACCTTGAGCGTGCCCCCTTCCCAACTGCAGCGGATATCCACCTCGGCCGAGGGTTCGGTGAACGGGAAATGCGAGGCGCGAAACCGCAGTTCGACCTCATCCACCTCAAAGAACGCCTTGACGAATTCCTCCAGAACCCATTTCAGGTTCGCCATCGAGATGTCCTTGTCGATCGCCAGCCCCTCGACCTGATGAAACATCGGCGTGTGGGTCTGGTCGTAATCGGCGCGATAGACGCGACCGGGGCAGATCACCCGCAAGGGCGCGCCCGACAGCTCCATCGACCGGATCTGCACCGGGCTGGTATGGGTCCGCAGCACATGCGGCGGACGCTCATCGCCCTCGGCGCGATGCATATAGAACGTGTCCATCTCGGCGCGCGCCGGGTGGTGTCCGGGGATGTTGAGCGCGTCGAAATTATGCCAGTCGCTTTCCACCTGCGGCCCTTCGGCCACGGCAAAGCCCATATCGGCGAAAATCGCGGTGACCTCTTCGGTGACCTGGCTGACGGGGTGGATCGAGCCTTGTCGCTGCGGTCGCGCGGGCAGCGTGACATCCAGCCACTCGGTGCGCAGTCGCTCGTCCAGCGCGGCATCCGACAGCGCCTGTTTCTTTGCGGCAAGCGCGCTGTTGATCTCGTCCTTCAGCGCATTGAGCTTGGGGCCCATCACCTGACGCTCTTCGGGGCTCATCTTGCCCAGTTCGCGCATCTTCAGGCTGATCTCGCCCTTTTTGCCGACGGCGGCCAGCCGCAGATCCTCAAGCGCCGATTCCCCGGCGGCATCGGCAATGGCGGTCAGGTATTTGTCTCGGAGATCGTCCATCTGTCTCACCCGTTTGGCATTACGGGCGGGTTACAGCGCTTGGCGTCTCAGCGCAAGGGAGTGAACGGCGCACGACTGCCCGGTCACGCAACGACGCACCGGGCCTCGCGTGTTCAGCCCGATGTGATCTGCTGTCTCACTTCACGGTCATGGGCCTCAATCAGGCGGCGGGCCTTTTCGCTCAGCGGAACGGGTGTTTGGGACAGGGTGTGGTTGCTCATGTGGCGCTCCGGATGCTCGGTGGGTGATAGCTTGCCGTCTGTTATGGTTAACAGATCGGGCAAAATCGCGCCGAGTTTAGGGCAAAGTCACGGAGTGTTCCCGAACCCGCCTCCACGTGACGAAAAAGCCACCGACCCGATAGGGTCGATGGCTGCTTCACTGTCCGGTAATCTGTGGTTGGCTCAGTTGGCCAGAGCGCTTTTCGCCTGATCCACGATCGCGCCGAATGCGGCGGGCTCACGGACGGCCAGATCGGCCAGAACCTTGCGGTCCACTTCAACGCCGGCCTTGGCCAGACCGTTGATGAAGCGCGAATAGGTCAGGCCCTCATCATGGGCGCGCACGGCAGCGTTGATCCGCTGAATCCACAGAGCGCGGAAATTGCGCTTGCGGTTCTTGCGGTCGCGCGTGGCGTATTGGTTGGCCTTGTCGACGGCCTGACGGGCCACCTTGAAGGTATTCTTGCGACGGCCGTAATAGCCTTTGGCGGCCTTGACGACTTTCTTGTGACGGGCGTGGGTGACGGTTCCACCTTTGACGCGTGACATCTATAGGTTCTCCTTCGGCCTTAACGGGAATAGGGCATCATCGGCCGGACGATCTTGGCGTCGGCCTCTGACATGACCGTGGTGCCACGGGCATCGCGGATGAACTTCTTGGTGCGCTTGATCATGCCATGGCGCTTGCCCGCTTGCGCGGTCTTGATCTTGCCAGTGGCTGTCACCTTGAACCGCTTCTTGCAGCTCGACTTGGTCTTCATCTTGGGCATTTCCGGCTCCTCTTTCGGTCGGTTGAACGCGCGACTCGGCATGCCACATTGGCCGGACGCGCACAGACAGGCGCGCCGTATACGCCACGTCCTGCTGTTTCGCAAGGGGGGTGCCCTTATTTCTCAGGCAAGATACCTGCCCACCACCTTGATGAAGGTGTCGGGCACTTCGTGGATCGTATATCCGCCGGGCTTGGTCGCAATGGCCCAGACCACCATGGCGCCGCCTGCGATCAGGGTGATTGCCGCGACGCGCGGTGCATGTCCATCGGACAGCGCCGCCACCATGGACGGGATCGACAGAACGACAAGAACAAGCCCCAGTATCAATGCAAGATCGGGATCCATCGAGCACTCCAAACGAATAACTGTAATAAACTCGTGACAGCTTATCCCGGATCGGTCGAATAAATCAAACTTTCCTGACAGGGGGCGACGCGCAGGATGTTGGTGGTGCCGGGCACGTTGAAGGGCACGCCCGCCGTCACCACGATCTGATCCAGCGCCTCGGCATAGCCCTGCTCCCGTGCGGCGCGCGCGGCATTCAGAACCGCCTGCTTGAAGCGTTCCAGCTCGCCGGTCATCACGCAATTCACCCCCCAGCTCAACGCCAGCCGCCGCGCGGTGCCGCGCAGGTTGGTCAGCGCGATGATCGGCACGCGCGGCCGCTCGCGTGCCACCAGCAGCGCCGTGGTGCCCGATTGGGTAAAGCAGCAGATCGCCTTGATATCGGTGGTTTCGGCGATTTCGCGGGCGGCGGCGACAATGCCGTCGGCCACGCTTTCGCGCTTGGCCCGGCGCGATGCCTCGATGATTTCCGTGTAGGTCGGGTCATCCTCGACTTCGCGGGCCACGTTGTCCATCGTGGTCACCGCCTCGATCGGATAGTCGCCTGCCGCCGATTCCGCCGAGAGCATGATCGCATCCGCCCCCTCATAGATCGCGGTGGCCACGTCGCTGACTTCGGCGCGGGTGGGCATCGGGCTTTCGATCATCGATTCCAGCATCTGCGTCGCCACGATCACCGGCTTGGCGGCGGCACGACATTTGCGGACCAGCCGCTTCTGGATCGGCGGCACGTTCTGCACCGGCAGCTCCACCCCCAGATCGCCGCGCGCCACCATGATCCCGTCCGACGCCGCAAGGATCGCGTCGAACCGCTCCACCGCCGCGGGCTTCTCGATCTTGCTGAGGATCGCGGCCCGACCCGCGGCCAGTTCCCGTGCCTCGGTCACATCTTCGGGACGCTGCACGAAACTCAGCGCCAGCCAATCCACGCCAAGATCGCAGACGAATTCCAGATCCTTGCGATCCTTCTCGGACAGCGCCGCCACCGGCAGCACCACATCGGGCACATTCACCCCCTTGCGGTTCGAGATCGTGCCGCCGATCACCACCTCGGTCCGGGCGAAATCCTTGCCGCATTCGGTCACTTTCAGGCGGATCTTACCGTCATTGACCAGCAGGCTCGCCCCCGGCTCCAGCGCTGCGAAAATCTCGGGATGGGGCAGGCAGACGCGGCTGGCATCGCCCTCGGCCTCGTCCAGATCAAGCCGGAACTCGGCGCCTTCCTCCAGATCCTCCTCGCCATTGGCAAAGACCCCGACCCGCAGCTTGGGACCCTGAAGATCGGCCAGAATGGCGATCGGGCTGTCCAGATCGGCCTCGATCTGGCGGATGATGCGGTGCCGCTCGGCGATATCCTCGTGGCTGCCGTGGCTCATGTTCAGACGGAACACGTCGGCCCCGGCTTCGTGCAGCGCGCGGATCATCTCGTAATCCGAAGAGGCGGGGCCGAGCGTGGCGACGATCTTGACGTTTCTGTGGCGTCTCATCCGGTGTCTTTCCTGTATGTGCTGGCCCGGTTTCGACGTCCGGACGCGTCATGTCAATGGGGCTGTCGCGATCGGGGAAAGCCTGCCGCAACGCATGTTAACGCTAACAGCCCGCGTCTCGGTTATTACCTATTTCACTTCACCTTTCAACTGTCCTAGACGGTGATGAAAGGACATGACACCCCGATGACATACCACCCCTTTTCCATCGAAGGCGCAGATCGCCCCTCCCGTTGGCTGATCACCTGCGATCATGCCGCCAATACCGTGCCGCCCTTCGTCAATGGCGGCTGCCTTGGTCTGGGGGCCGCAGATATGGCGCGCCACATCGCCTATGACGTGGGCGCCGCCGGTGTCGCGCGCGAACTGGCAGCACAGCTTGATGCGCCGGTGATCCTGTCGAATTTCTCGCGCCTCGTGATCGACCCCAACCGCGGCGAGGATGACCCCACCCTCCTGATGAAGCTCTATGACGGCACGATCATTCCCGGCAACCGCCATGCCGGACATGATGAGCTGACGCTCCGGCTCAATCGTTGTTACCGGCCCTACCATACCGCGCTGGCCGAACTGGCGGCGCGGCGGCCCGATACGGTGCTGGTCTCGGTCCACAGCTTTACCCGGCAATTGCAGGGAAGACCGCCGCGGCCCTGGCATGTCGGTGTGCTCTATGCCGCCGATGAACGCCTGTCGCGCCCGCTCATTGCCCGGCTGCGCGAGGAACAGGATCTCTGCGTGGGCGAGAACGAACCTTACGGCGGGCATCTGCCCGGCGACGCCATCGCGCGCCATGCCATTGCCTATCAGCGGCCCAATGTTCTCTTGGAGCTGCGCAATGACCTGATCGAACAGCACGACGATCAGATCGCATGGGCGCGCCGCCTTGCCCCGATCCTGAACGATGCCGCCGACCGCGCCGGGATCTGACCGCCGCGTGCCGCAAAGACCGGCTTGCGCGAAGCGCCCTTGCCGGGCCTAATGTTGCGCTGAAAGGAACCGCCCATGCCCCATGTCATCGTCGAACATTCCGCCGGATTGCAGGACAGCCACGATCTGCAGGCGCTCTGCGACGATCTGTTTGATCGTCTCGCCGCACATCCTTCGGTCAATGGCCCCGAGACGGTGCGCACCCGCACCATCGCCGCCACCGCATCGCGCATCGGCGTGGTGCCGCAAGCCTTTGCTCATGCCACATTGCTGCTGATCCCCGGTCGTGACGACGCCACGCGCGACGATCTGGCCGGGATCGTGATGGATACCTTGCAGGCGCATCTGCCCGAGGCCGGAAGCCTGACAGTGCGCCTCACCGACTTGAATCCGCCCTATCTCAAGCGCATGTTGTGACGCCAAAGCGGTCCGCCTTTACCCTGAGGCATCAGCCAAAGGCGGAACGCGTACAACGCTTGAACGAAGCACTGCATTTCGCGAACATCTGTGAGCCAGGTGTTTCGCGAAACGCTTTAAACAGGAGGATACCCATGGACGATCAGACCCGTATCGAGCTTGAAGCCGCCGCTTTCCGTACCCTGCGCGAGCATCTCATGGACAAGCGCGCCGACGTGCAGAACATCGACATGATGAACCTGGCGGGCTTTTGCCGCAACTGCCTGTCTCGCTGGTATCAGGAAGCCGCCAACGCCCGTGGCATCGACATGTCCAAGGACGAGGCGCGCGAGATTTTCTACGGTATGCCTTATGACGAGTGGAAAACCACCCATCAGACCGAAGCCAGCCCCGACCAACAGGCCGCCTTCACCAAATCCTTCGCCGAGAATGTGGGCGACAAGGGCTGATTCTGCGCCTTCGCCTCAGGGGCGCTGGTTCTGGAAATAGTTCTGCGGCTCCACAAAGGATTCGCGGAAATAATCATGCACCAAAGCCAGCGGCCCGGTGATATCCGTCCCGTGCCTATAGGCCAGCCCCACATCCATCGACGGGATGTCATGCGTCGTGGCTGCGGTGCCGATGCGTTTTCCCTCAAGTGACCAGGGCCGATAGACCATGTCCGACAGGATCGTGACCCCCTGTCCATTGGCCACCATCGAGCGCACCGCCTCGACCGACGCGGTGCGCAGCTTGACTTTGGGCTGATAATTGGTGCCAGACCAGTATTTCATCGTGGTATGCGCCGCCTCATCGACGGTCAGCATGATGTAATCCTGCTCGGCGATCTCGGCGAAACTGGCCTTTCCCGCGCGGTGAAACGGGTGGTTCGCCGGCACCCAAAGACGCCGTGTGGACTTCAAAAGCGTCTCGGTCTCGATCTCGGGATTGGTCAGGTTCGATGTCAGCACCACCGCCATGTCGAACCTGTTCGACAGCAGCCCTTCCTCGATGCTTTCGCGGTTCAATTCGCTCAGCCGGATCTCGATGCCCGGATAGAGATGCGCCAGCCGGTCCAGATGATAGGGCAGAAAATACCCGATCACCGTATAGGTCGCCGCGATCGAAATGACGCCTTCCGCCGTCGACCGGCGCTGCGTCAGGTTCTTGGCCTCGTCCAGCCGCGCAAGGATATCCTGCGCCGAGGCCAGAAATTCGCGCCCAGCATCGGTCATTTCCATCCCTTGCGCCGAGCGCAGGAACAGATCCGCGCCCAGTTCCGTCTCGAGGTCCCGGATTGCCGTGGTGATCGCCGATTGCGAGATCGACAGCGCCGTCGCCGCACGGCTGACCTGTCCCGATTCTGCGGTCGCGACGAAATACTTGAGATGCCGGAAATTCATCAAAGGCCCATGGTCTCCGCTTCGATCTGATGAATATCAGAATAGCAAGTATCGAAAAAAAAGATAATGATATTCACAAACCGGTGAATCTTTGACCATATACCGGAAATTCAACAGGTTAGATCGGGCCTTTTATTCCGGCATATTCTGAAATTCAGATACGGTTTGAACAGATATTGGAAATTTACAAGACGCGGCCAGCGTTGTCATCCTGTGCCCACCCAGAAGACGAGGACCAGGACGATGAAAACAGAAGTCGATCTGAACTGTGACATGGGCGAGGGGTTTGGCCAGTGGGTCCTGGGCGAGGCCCCGGACGAGGATCTCATGGCGCTCATCAGCTCGGCCAATATCGCGGCGGGCTTTCATGCGGGCGATCCCAATTCGATGGACCGTGTGGTGAAGCTGGCCCAACAATATGGCGTCGGGCTTGGCGCGCATCCCGGATACCGCGATCTGCAGGGCTTCGGGCGGCGCTATATCCGCACCAGCGCCGAGGAACTGGTCAACGACATCGTCTACCAGATCGGTGCGATCCGCGAATTCGGCCGCCGCTATGGCATCGCGCTCCAGCATGTCAAACCGCATGGCGCCCTCTACATGGAAGCAGCGGTCAACGAAGAGCTGTCGCAACTCATGGTCGATACCCTGCAGAAGACCAGCAGCGACGCGATCATTTTCTGCATGGGCATTTCCAAGACCTACGAGGTGGCCAAGCGTCTGGGGCATCCCGTGGTGCGCGAATTCTATGCCGACCGTGATTACGACGACACCGGCTCGATCGTGTTCAAACGCCAGGTGGCCCGCCCCGATCCCCAGCAGATCGCCGCGAAATGCCTGCGCGCCTGCCAGGAAGGCGTCGTCCGGACCGTCGATGGCAACGACATCCCGATCGAGTTCGAATCGATCTGTTTTCATTCCGACACGCCGGGCGCGCTTGAGATCGGGCGCGCCATCCGCAGCACGCTCACCGAAAACGGCATCACCATCGCCGCCGCCGCAACCGTGCTCGAACGCGCAAGCTGAGACGATTTACCGTCAGGAGAACCAACATGGCAGATATCCAATCCCCCCTTCCCGGAACCTTCTATCACCGCCCCTCCCCCGAGGATGACCCCTACAAGTCCAACGGCGATGCCGTTGCCGTCGGCGACGTGATCGGGCTGGTCGAGGTGATGAAAACCTTCATCGAGGTGAAATCCGAAATCGCCGGCACCTTCTCGGGCTACGCCGCCGACAATGAAGCGCCGGTGACCGCCGGGCAGGTTCTGGCGACGCTGGACGACTGACCATGGCCATATCGCGCCTTCTGATCGCCAATCGCGGCGAAATCGCGGTCCGGATCATCCGGGCCGCCCGCGAGCTTGGCATCCACACCATTCAGGCCCATTCCGAGGCTGACGCCGACATGCTGGCGGTCCGGCTGGCCGATGAAGCGGTGTGCATCGGACCGGCGGCAGCCAAGAATTCCTATCTCGATGTGGCTCGCGTCGTCGAAGTGGCCCAGCAGACCGGCGCTGATGCGGTGCATCCCGGCTATGGGTTTCTCTCGGAAAGCCCCCGTTTCGCCCGCGCTCTGGAAGAGGCCGGGATCACCTATGTCGGCCCCTCCGCCGACACGATCGAACGGATGGGCGACAAGGTCGCCGCGCGACAGGCCGCCGAAGCCGCGGGAACGCCCGTCGTGCCCGGCTCGAAGGGTCGGATCGAAACGCTGGACGATGCGGTCGCCACCGCCGCCGAAGTGGGCTACCCGGTGATGATCAAGGCCGCCGCCGGCGGGGGCGGGCGTGGCATCCGCATCGCCGCCAACGAGGACGAGCTGCGCAAGCTCGCCCCCCAGGCCCAGTCCGAAGCACAGGCCGCCTTTGGCGACGGCGGGCTCTATCTGGAACGCGCGCTGCGCGATCCGCGCCATATCGAGGTGCAGATCCTCGGCGACGGCACCCGTGCCGTGCATTGCTTCGAGCGCGAATGCTCGATCCAGCGCCGCCGTCAGAAAGTCTGGGAAGAGGCCGGCGCCGTCTGTCTGGACGAGCCCACCCGGCAGGAGCTTTGCGCCTCTGCGGTCGCCATGGCCGAGGCGGTGGGCTACAAGGGCGCAGGCACGCTGGAGTTTCTCTATGAAGAGGCCAGCAACCAGTTCTTCTTCATCGAGATGAACACCCGCATCCAGGTCGAACATCCCGTGACCGAAATGGTCACCGGCATCGACCTCGTCCAGGAAATGATCCGCATCGCCGGCGGCGAGCCGCTGCGCCTCACGCAGGACCAGATCGCCGTCACCGGCCATGCGATCGAAGTGCGCATCAACGCTGAAGACCCGCATCTGCAGTTCATGCCCTTCCCCGGCACCGTGGGCGCCATGCGCCTGCCCGAGGGTCAGGGCATCCGCATGGATCACTTTCTCTACGAGGGCTATCAGATCCCGCCCTTTTACGACTCGCTCATCGGCAAGCTGATCGCGCATGGCTCGGACCGGGCCGAGGCGATCTCCCGCCTGCGCACCGCATTGCAGAGCTTGTCGATCGACGGTCTCAAGACGACAATCCCCCTGCATCTGGCGCTGGCGGACGACCCGCAGGTTCAGGCGGGCACGGTCCATACCCAATGGCTGGAACCGTGGCTGGATGCCGGAAATCTGACCCCCGCAGCAACAGGAGGTGCTTCGTGAAGACACGTTACACATATGGTGGAGACGAGCATGTCTACGTGGAAATGGACGAGGAAATGTCGCTCGAGGCGTTCTTCAAATCCCTCTCCATGTCCAATGCCGTCCGAGAGGCCGACATCCCCGGCGTGACCGAAATCTGCCCGGCCAACGCATCCTTTCAGGTCCGCTACAATCCCGACGTGACCCCGCCCGAAGAGATGCTGTCCCGGATCAAGGATCTCGAACACATGGCCGACAAGGCCGAAAAGCGGATGACCACCCGGATCATCGAAGTCCCGGTCTATTATCAGGATCCCTGGACCCACGAGACCCTGATGCGCTTCCGCGAACGCCATCAGGATCCCTCGGGCAGCGATCTCGATTACGCCGCCCGGATCAACGGCTATGATAGCGTCGAGGCTTTCATCGAGGCGCATCATTCCCAGCCGTGGTTCGTGTCGATGGTGGGCTTCGTGTCGGGCCTGCCCTTCCTGTATCAGCTGGTCGAACGCGACCGTCAGATCCAGGTTCCCAAATATCTGCGCCCCCGCACCGACACGCCCAAGCAGACGGTCGGCTATGGCGGCAGCTTCTCGTGCATCTATTCGGTGCGCGGGGCAGGCGGCTACCAGATGTTCGGCATCACGCCGATGACCATCTATGACCCGCGACAGCATGTGTCCTATCTGAGCGACTTCATGGTGTTCTTCAAACCCGGCGACATCGTCAAATGGAACCCCATCGACCGCGCCGAATACGACCGCATCCTTGCCGCGGTCGAAGCGAACACCTGGGCGCCGCGCATCGCCGAGGTCGAGTTCGATCTCGACGAGTTCAACAAGGACATGGTCGGCTACAACGCCAAGCTGATGGAGGCTCTCAATGACGCTTAAGATTGTCAAATCAGGTCTGGCCACCACCATTCAGGATCTCGGTCGTCCCGGCTATTTCCATCTCGGCATCCCCGAAGGCGGGGCGATGGACCGGCTGGCTCTGCGCGCCGCGAACATGCTTGTCGGCAACCCCGAGGATGCCGCGGGCCTCGAGGCCGTGTTCATGGGCCCCGAGATCGAATTCACCCGCGACGCCAGCATCGCCATCACCGGCGCCGAACTCCCCGTGATGATCGACGGCGAGCCGCGTGAAACCTGGACCTCCATCACCGTCAAGGCCGGTCAGGTGCTCAGCTTCGGGTTCCTGCAAGCCGGCGCGCGCGCCTATATCGCGGTCTCGGGCGGCATCGCCACCGAACCGGATCTCGGCAGCCGCTCCACCTATCCGATCGGTGCGCTGGGTGGCGTCGGTGGTCGTGCCGTGCAGCCCGGTGACGAGCTGCCCGTGGGCGACGCGCCGCTGGTGGCCGAAGGCCGCAGCGTGCCCCCCGCCTTGCGTCGCGGACCAGGCAACCCTGCCGAATTGCGGGTCCTGACCGGCCTCTACTGGTATCGCCTGACCGAAGACGCCGGGCGCCGCTTCTTCGAGGATACCTGGACCGTCGCCGCCGAGGCCGACCGCATGGGCTACCGCTTCAAGGGCGGACGCCCGCTTGATTTCGTCGATCGCGAACCGCCCTTCGGTGCCGGTGCCGATCCGTCGAATATCGTCGACGGGTGCTATTCCTACGGCTCCATTCAGGTGCCCGGCGGCACCGAACCCATCGTGCTGCACCGCGACGCCGTGTCGGGCGGGGGCTATTTCACCCTTGGGGCTGTGATCTCGGCGGATATGGACCTGATCGGGCAGCTTCAGCCCAACACGCAGGTCAAGTTCGTCAATGTCGACATGGAAACGGCACTGGCCGCGCGCGCCGAGCGTAAGGCCACCATCGCCAAAATCCGCCAAGAGCTGGGCTAACTGCCTTCGGACGGGCAGGGCGCGCCTCGCTGCGCCCGCCCGCATCACCGCTCAGGACACCCTAGCCTTCCCATCTTGATCGGCGGAAAATCCTCGAACGCTTGGCGGACAAAGCTTGCGCTGTGTTAACGCCGGTGTATACCGCGCGGCGCACCGACGCGATACCGACGTTATACCGATGTGATACCGAACGGGATTTTCCAGTAAAACCGAGGTGTTAACCCCGATTCGCCTTAGACTGCCGTTTTCAGGCTTTCATCCAGGTAGATTTCCCGCAGCCGCCGCGCGACCGGCCCCGGCGCACCGTCGCCAAGCGTCTGCCCGTCGATCTCCACCACCGGCATCACAAAGGCGCTGGCCGACGTGATGAAGCCCTCGTCCGCCGCCTTGGCCTCGTCGATGGTGAAGGGGCGTTCCTCGACCTCCATCTGGGCCTCGCGGGCAAAGCGCAGAACAGCGGCGCGGGTGATCCCGTGCAGGATGTCGTTCGACAGCTGGCGGGTGATGATCTTGTTGCCCTTGACGATATAGGCATTGTTCGACGTGCCCTCGGTCACGTGGCCATCCTCGATCATCCAGGCATCGTCACAGCCGGCCTTCTTGGCCATCATCTTGCCCATCGACGGATACAGAAGCTGCACCGTCTTGATGTCGCGCCGACCCCAGCGAAGATCGTCTATGCTTATGATTTTCAAACCCTTTCCGGCCTGCGGGCTATTCGCCAGACCCGGTTTGGACTGGGTGAACAGCACCAGCGTCGGCTCGGTCGTCTCAGGGTCAGGAAAGACGAAATCGCGGTCGCCATCGCTGCCGCGCGTCACCTGCAGATAGACCAGACCATCTTCGATCTCGTTGACCCGCACCAACTCGCGGTGGATCTCAAGCAGGTCGTCGAACGCGGCGGGCTTCTTCATGTCCAATTCATTCAGCGACCGTTCAAGACGCGCCAGATGCCCATCGAAATCGATCAGCTTGCCGCCCAGAACACTGGTCACCTCATAGACCCCGTCAGCCATCAGAAACGCCCGGTCGAAGATCGAGATCTTCGCCTCGGTCTCGGGCAGGTAGTCGCCATTCACGTATACGGTGCGCATGTCTTTATCCCCACAATGCGGCCTCGGGCGGATGCACCCCGGCCTCGTCGAATGTCAAAGCGTTGTCGCGGTCTTCGGCCAACAGAAGCGGCCCGTCAAGGTCTGTCACAAGCGCCCCCTGCGCCACCAGCACCGCCGGTGCCATCGCCAGCGAACTGCCGATCATGCAACCGACCATCACCTTGTACCCCTGCGCCAAGGCCGCCTCGCGCAGAGCCAGCGCCTCGGTCAGACCGCCGGTCTTGTCCAGCTTGATATTCACCACGTCGTATTTGCCCGCCAATCCCGGCAAGCTATTGCGATCATGGCAGGATTCGTCGGCACAGACGGGCAAGGGGCGGTCGATCCCGCGCAGCGCCTCGTCCTGTCCTGCGGGCAGGGGCTGTTCCACAAGGCTCACACCAAGCCGGACCAGATGCGGCGCCAGATCGGCATAGACCTCGGCGCTCCAGCCTTCATTGGCATCCACGATGATCCGCGCCTTCGGTGCGCCCGCGCGCACCGCCTCGACCCGGGGCATGTCGTCTGGCGTGCCCAGCTTGATCTTGAGAAGCGGGCGGTGCGCATGTTTCGCAGCCTCGGCCTGCATCTTTTCCGGCGTGTCGAGCGACAGGGTATAGGCCGTGATCTCGGGGCGCGGCGCGCTCAAACCCGCCAGGTCCCAGACCCGTTTGCCACTGCGTTTCGCCTCCAGATCCCACAGCGCGCAATCCACCGCATTGCGCGCGGCACCGGCGGGCAGAAGCCCCTGCAATTCGTGGCGATCAAACCGCACGGGCAAGCCTTCGATCTGCGCCGTGACGCTGTCCAGCGTCTCGTCATAGCGGGCATAGGGCACGCATTCTCCCCAGCCGGTGATGCCGCCGTCGGTGATCCGGACCGTCAGCACCTTCGCCTCGCTGCGCGAGCCTCGGCTTATGGTGAAGACCTGCGCCAGACGGAACGTGTCGCGGGTGACCGAAATCTCCACGGCCCTCTCCTTTTCTGCTGGCAATTGATGTGTCGCAGGGGCCATCACCGGCCCCCGCTCGACGCGATCAGATCACAGCGCGGCCAGCGCGTCCACCAGCTTGCCCGAGCCGAAACGATAAGGGTCGGTCGCCGGAAGACCCATCCGGGTCTCGACCTCGGCCAGATAGGCTTTGGCCTCGTCCTCGGTCATGTGCTGGGTGTTGATCGACACGCCCACAACCTGACAGGCGGGATTGGCGATCCGCGCCAGCGGCAGCGCCGTGTCGCGCAGATCCTCCAGTGAGGGCGGGGTATATTCGGGAAGGCCGCGCATATGGCTGCGGGTCGGCTCGTGGCACAGAATCAGCGCATCTGGCTGCCCACCATGAATAAGCGCCATCGTGACGCCCGAGAACGAGACATGAAACAGGCTGCCCTGACCTTCGATCAGATCCCAGTGATCCTCTTCGTTGTCGGGCGTCAGCCATTCGATCGATCCAGCCATGAAATCCGCGATGACCGCATCCAGCGGCACGCCATCGCCGGTGATCAGGATGCCGGTCTGGCCCGTGGCGCGGAACGTGGCTTTCAGGCCCCGTTCGCGCATGTCACGTTCCATGGCCATGGCGGTATACATCTTGCCGACCGAGCAATCCGTGCCCACGGCCAGACACCGCTTGCCGCTCCGTTTCTTGCCGTCCGCGATGGGATAATTCACTTCCGGGACTCGCACATCGTGCAGGCTGCGCCCCGTCGCTTCGGCCACGGCCACCAGATCGGGCTCGTTGCGCAAAAGGTTGTGCAGGCCCGCAGCCAGATCGAAACCTTCCTCGAGCGCGGTCACCAGAACCTTCTTCCATTCCTTCGAAATAACGCCGCCCCGATTGGCCACGCCGATCACAAGCGTCTTGGCGCCGGCGGCCTTGGCCTCGGCCAGCGTCATGTCGGTCAGTCCCAGATCAGCGCCGCAACCCTCGAGGCGGAACTGACCCACGGCATTCTCGGGACGCCAGTCGCGGATGCCGATAGCAACCTTCGCGGCCAGCATATCGGGCGCATCGCCGAGGAACAGCAGGTAAGGGGTCTGGATCATGGCAGCTCCTTTCGGGAATCGAGTTTCGCGAAGTTTCCTATCCTCTCGCTGCGATGTCATGCGATAGTCTCGGTGCCGAACCGGATTTTGTGCAAGATCGTTCGGACATTTCATGCATTGATCGAAGAATATCCTCCGACCCTCCGGCCTGCGGACAATGCCCAACCCGGATGCCTTTGGTGTACAGCTCGCAAGCGCAGCATTCTTGCTGCACCTGCAGAATCGTGTTGCGATGCCTTGCGCAATTTAATACCGATCGGGCGATACGAAATGAAACTTTTGAAAAGAGGGTGCCCGCCATGAGCTTCCGCCTGCAACCCCCCGCCCCGGCCCGTCCGAACCGCTGTCAGTTGTTCGGCCCCGGCTCGAACGCGAAACTCTTCGAGAAAATGGCCGCCAGCGCCGCCGATGTGGTCAATATCGATCTCGAAGATTCCGTGGCCCCCTCGGACAAGGATCTTGCCCGCAAACAGACGATCGAGGCGATCAATACCGTGGATTGGGGCAAGAAATACCTCTCGGTGCGGATAAACGGGCTTGATTCACCCTTCTGGTATCGTGATGTCGTCGATCTTCTGGAGCAGACGGGCGACCGTTTGGACCAGATCATGATCCCCAAGGCGGGATGCGCCGCCGATATCTATGCCGTGGATGCTCTGGTCACGTCGATCGAGGCTGCGAAAGGCCGCAGCAAGCGGATCAGCTTCGAGGCGATCATCGAATCCGCCGCTGGTATCGCCCATGTCGAAGAGATCGCCGCGGCAAGCCCCCGGATGCAGGCCCTCAGCCTTGGGGCGGCGGATTTCGCGGCGTCCATGGGGATGGCGACCACCGGCATCGGCGGCACCCAAGAGAATTACTACATGCTCCACGAGGGCGCGAAATACTGGTCCGATCCGTGGCATTGGGCGCAAACCGCCATTGTCGCCGCTTGCCGCACGCATGGTCTCTTGCCGGTCGATGGCCCGTTTGGAGACTTCTCGGATGATGAGGGGTTCCGCGCGCAGGCCCGCCGCTCGGCCACGCTTGGCATGGTGGGCAAATGGGCGATCCATCCCAAGCAGATCGCGCTTGCCAACGAGATCTTCACCCCCTCTGCCGAGGCGGTTCAAGAGGCTCGCGAGATCCTGCAGGCGATGGACGAGGCGAAGGCCCGCGGCGAGGGGGCGACCACCTACAAGGGTCGTCTTGTCGATATCGCGTCGATCAAACAGGCCGAGGTGATCGTTCGTCAGGCCGAGATGATCGAGGCGATGTAACCCGCCACAAACCGATCCGATCTTAATTGAAAAACCTGGCAGGGCATATCGCCTTGCCGGGTTTTCTATCCTCAGCTCCTGCCGTCGCCCGATCAGGCGGCGTTTGGCAGGATCACGATCTCGACACGGCGGTTCTGAGCGCGGCCCGCATCGGTCAGGTTGTCGGCGACCGGCTGGTTCTCGCCCCGTCCAAAGGTCTGAATGCGCGAAAAGGCCACGCCGCCATCCATCAGCACATCCGCCACGGCATTGGCCCTGCGCTCGGAAAGCTGCTGGTTATAGCCTGCATCGCCGGTATTGTCGGTATGGCCCACGACCTGCACGGTCGAATCCGGGTAATCGCGCAAGCTGCTGGCCACGGTCATCAGATCGTCGCGCAGACCGGGCCGCACCGAGGCGCTGTCCACATCGAATAGGATATCCTGAGGCAGGGTCACGATCAGGCGGTCGCCCGTATTTGTGATCTGCACGCGATCATCATCCAGTTGCTGACGCAGTTGCGCCTCTTGGCGGTCCAGCATGTTGCCATATGTGGCGCCGCCGGCCGCACCGATGGCGCCCCCGATCAGCGCCCCCTTGGCCCGGTCATCGCTGACGACGGCACCCACGCCCGCGCCGATCAGACCGCCAAGCAAGGCGCCCTGCTGGGTTTTCTGATAGGGGTTGGTGCCGGTCCCGACCATCGCCGGATCGGTGCAGGCGGCCACCGCCAGAAGCGACGCGCCCGAAAGGACGAGAAGGGAGTGTCGTGCTCGGATCATTTCAATGCCTCATGTAACTGCCCATACGCTTGGGTCTGCTTTAAAGATAGGCAATGCGCGTCCCGGACCCAAGGGAAAACCGCGTGTGTTTCGGCAGCAATCCGCGCATTTCCCTCGGTATCAGGCCTCGGTGCGGGCGCTTTCCCATGCCAGCATCGTGCGTTTGACCGGCAGCCCCCAGTGATACCCGCCAAGCCCGCCCGACTTGCGCAGCGCGCGATGACAGGGGATCAGAAAGCTGATCGGATTGCGGCCGACAGCGGTGCCCACAGCGCGCACCGCGCGGGGCGATCCGATGGCGCGCGCGATGTCGGAATAGGTTGTCACATGGCCCGTGGGCACCTGCAAAAGCGCCTCCCAGACCTTGATCTGAAAGGGCGCTCCGATCATGTGCAGACGCGCCTCGCCCTTGGCGGTGAACGCCGCCTCGACCCAAGAGGAAATAGCCTTCGGGTCCTCCAGAAACTGTGCCTCGGGCCAGCGCTGCGCCATGTCATCCCATGCCGCCTCGTGCCCGCATTCCTCGGCAAAAGCGAGACCGCACAGCCCCTTGTCTGTGGCCATGGCCAACGCCTCGCCAAAGGGGCTGGCGAACCATCCGTACCGGATCGTCAACCCCTCGCCGCGCCGCGCGACATCACCGGGGCTCATGGCCTCCCATCTCAGGAACAGATCGTGCAGCCGCCCGGTGCCGGACAGCCCCATCTCCTCGGCGGTGTCGAGCACGGTGTGACGGTCGCAGAGCAGCCTCCGGGCATGATCCAGCGTCAGATATTGCTGATACCGCTTGGGCGACACGCCCACCCAAGCGGAAAAAAGGCGTTGAAAATGACTGGGGCTCAACTGCATCCGGCCCGCAAGTTCATCCAGAGATAACGGCGCCTCGGCCGCATCTATCACGTCCAGCGCCCGTCGCATGACAGAGTAATGATAGCTGTTCTGCGGGGAAACGGTCATCGGTCGGGTCCTCATGCTGTCATGTGAACCTTAGGGGCGCCCGGCCCGAGGCGCGACCCGAATGTTGCGCAAAGGCGCGGCTGACAGGCCCTGTCATGAAAAAATGACAGCTCGTTGACGACCGTCAATTTCAAATTCTGAAATAAGAATACGACTCATCCTGCCGCGGGTCCGATTTTCTGATTCGACGTCGGGTCCTGCATTTTGGGCAAGGCATTCCAGCGCATCGCCTGCGCAAAAATCATTTACGCCGATCCCTTATTTCGAAGTGAGTAACAGGAGAAATGAATATGAGACAAAAAACCATTCAACTTGCTATCCCTGTGGCGATTGCCACGGGATTTCTGCCTGCCATCGCGGGCGCCGCAACAATCGACAGCTGGAACCTCTTGAATGTCGTCGAGGGTCCAGAGGTGACCGGAACCGACACCGGCGCAAGCGTGGTCTATGACCGTGTCTTGCCGGATGCATCGGCCACTACCAATGGCCAGATCGTCTATACCGCGCCCGAGGCCGACACACCGGGCATGAAGGTGTCGAACGTGACGTTTACCCAGTCTGGCGACACCTATACCGGCTGTATCCTTGCGACCAGCGGAACCGCCTGCGACGGCGAGTTTCAAAGTGGCAAGCGCTTCAAGGTGCAAGCCACCGATACCGGATCCGTCGACCTTGTGTTCGATGTGACCGAAAACGAAACCGATTCAGTCTACCGGGTGTTCCAGCGCCTGATCAACGTCACCGGCGAGGCGCTTGGCGGCTTCAAGATCGAGCTTGGCACCGGCATTGGTGGTGGCTTCACGGCGTCTACGGATAACGATGGCCTGTCCTTCTCGTCCACGGTATCGATGGGGCCGGGTGGTGCGTCGTCCTTCTCGCAGTTTCCCTTTGGTCTGTTCGGCAGCTTGGACAACCCCAACCCCAACCCGCTTGAACTTCCGGGCTTCTTCGACACCACCAGCCGCGCGGGCTACAACGTGGTCCAAAGCCTCGACAGCATCGTCAGCACAGGGTTTTATGGCAACTATGGCACGCTTTTCGGCAATTGGCTGTCGCAAGAAGATGTGCCTCTCGGGCTTCTGTGGGATTACGCCTCTGGCGCCGCCGATCCGCTTGTGATGGCATGGGACAACGGCTCCCAATGGGAGGTGCGCCGCGGCATTAACAACAGCCTTGACGGCGACGATACAAAAATCACCGCAGAAGATGTTTATGCGTTGGCCGAAGGCCAATGGAAATATTACGACTATGGCGATATCGCGGGGGTTGAGACCTTCCTTAAAGGGATTACCCTTTTTGATGATGCGATCGAAGACCTTGCCAATCTCAACCTGAATTTCGCGATCAATCTTGGCTCGAATTTTAGTGGCAGCACCTTCACGCTGCGCACCACCTCGATCGCGCCGATCCCCTTGCCGGCGGGCCTTCCCCTGCTGCTGACGGGGTTTGCAGCCCTTGCCGGGCTTCGCTATCGCCGCAAACAGACCATGATGGCGTAACGCCGCAACCGGGCTCCGGTCCGGCAGGCACCGAGACGGCCTTCTCCCCCTCCGTCTCATCGAAGGGTCCGCGCTCCCCCGCGTGGACCCTTTTCATCTTGCGGCCCTATCGGCCATCATGCCATTCAAGGCCATGGCCAGACAGCTCGATTACCATACGATCCGCGAGATATTCACCCGCTTTCAGGCGGCCGACCCCGAACCCAAGGGCGAGCTGGAGCATGTCAACGCCTATACGCTGGTCGTGGCGGTCGCCCTCTCGGCTCAGGCCACCGATGTCGGCGTGAACCGCGCCACCCGCGAATTGTTCAAGATCGCCGACACGCCGCAAAAGATGCTGGATCTGGGCGAGGCCGGCCTGATCGACCACATCAAGACCATCGGGCTGTACCGCAACAAGGCCAAGAACGTCATCAAGCTGTCCAAAATCCTGGTCGAGGAGTATGGTGGCGAGGTGCCCAATTCCCGCGCCGCCCTTCAGGCGCTTCCGGGGGTTGGTCGCAAGACCGCCAATGTGGTTCTGAACATGTGGTGGCATTATCCGGCGCAGGCAGTGGACACTCATATCTTCCGCGTCGGCAATCGTTCGGGCATCTGCCCCGGCAAGGACGTGGTCGCTGTCGAGCGTGCCATCGAAGACAATATCCCCGTCGACTTCCAGCAACATGCGCATCACTGGCTGATCCTGCATGGCCGCTATCATTGCAAGGCCCGCAAGCCGATGTGCCCCACCTGTATCATCCGTGATCTCTGCCAATTCGAGGACAAGACCCAATGACCAAGTATCAGGCCGTCGGTATCGGCAACGCCGTCGTCGACGTCATCAGCCAGTGTGACGATCATTTTCTGACCCGCATGGGCATCGACAAGGGCGTCATGCAGCTTGTCGAGCAAGAACGCGGAGAATTTCTCTTCGACGCCATGGAAAGCCGGCGCCAGATGCCGGGCGGCTCGGTGGCCAATACCATCGCTGGACTCGGCGCGATGGGCCTCAAGACCGGCTTCATCGGCCGGGTTCAGGATGACGAACTTGGGCGGTTCTATGCCGCCGCCATGGCCGAGGAGGGCACCGATTTCGTCAACGCCCCGGTGCCCGGCGGCGAATTTCCCACGTCGCGCTCGATGATCTTCGTCTCGCCCGATGGCGAACGGTCGATGAACACCTATCTTGGCATCTCTGCCGAACTTGGCCCCGACGATGTCGATGATGCCGTGGCCGGCGAGGCCGAGCTGTTGTTTCTCGAAGGCTATCTCTTCGACAAGCCCAAGGGCAAAGAGGCCTTTCACGCCGCCGCGCGCGCCTGCCGTGCGGGCGGTGGGGTGGCGGGCATCTCGTTGTCGGATCCGTTCTGCGTGGATCGGCACCGTGCCGATTTCCGCGCATTGGTCAAAGGGCTGGATATCGTGCTGGGCAACGAACACGAATGGCGCTCGCTCTATGAGACGGAAGATCTGGGCGCGGCGCTCGAACAGGCGGCGCAGGACAGCGATCTGATCGTCTGCACACGCTCGGGCCATGATGTGGTGATCGTGAAGGGTGCGGATACGGTAACTGTGCCCGTCAACCGCGTGACGCCACTGGATACGACCGGTGCGGGCGACCAATTCGCGGCAGGCTTTCTTTATGGTGTTGTCACGGGCAAGCCGCTGGACGTGGCGGGGCGCATGGGCTGCATCGCCGCCGCCGAGGTAATCGGCCATTACGGCGCCCGCCCGGAGGCGGATGTGCTGGAGATGTTCCGCGCCGAAGGCCTGGTCTGACCGCTGGCCCGGCCTGATGGCAGGGCGCGCGGACCCTTCTGGCTAACGCCTGAGCCGCTTGGCCAGGCGCCGGTGCGGGTGGCGAGGGTATGATGGGTATTTTCACCAAGAAGAAGACATGAGGCGCGCCCCCGAAGCCGCGGCATTCGGTCGGTGTCTGTCCCGATGCAGGCCGGGGCCCCGGGGGCGGCTTCTCCTTGGGCGGTCATCGGCTCCCCAGCCTGTACCGCCCTCTCACGTTACGCGCAGAAGGTTATCATATCCTTAAGCGCTTCTTCTTGGGCCAAATACCCCGGGGTGAATTGGCCGCAGGCCAAGAGGGGCAGAGCCCCTGATCACCCGCGTGATGCTGGAGCTGTCATTGCCGGAAAGCGGCGGATGGGGTCACTCGCCCAGCTTGGCATGGACCTCGTCAAGGTCGATCTCGCCCACCGGCATCTTGTTCGCCGGGTTTTCGAAGTCGTATTTGAACAGGTCGAAATCCCGGTGATAGATCTCGTAGACGAGATGCATCGACAGATCGTCGAAATAGTCCTCGACCGGGTGGGCGCGTTTGGGGCCATGACCCTCGGATTCGTTGAAGCGCGGGATCGTGTCCAGATCCACCGTGTGGGGGGTGGTGATCGCGTCTAGAACCTGCCCCATGCCGTCATTGAAGGCCTCGGTCCAGAAGATCTTGTCGTAGCGCCCGCCATTGACGATGAAGGTGGATACATGGCCCGACATGGACGACCAGTGAATGTCCGGCTCCATCGGGCGGCGCCAGCGGATCGTGTCGCGCGCGAACAGCAGAAAGCGGCGGAAGCTTTCGATCTGGTCGAACTCCTGCTTGCCGTCGTCGCCGCCCACTTCGATCCCGTATTTCTGCGTCAGCAGCGGCACCAGCTTGCCGCGGTACCGCTTGCCGTTGCGCTGTATGCCGCAGATCTTGTCGAAAAAGCTCGACAGGATCCGGGTATAGGGATTGCGCACGCAGGTGAACGCGTAGGACGCATGCGACTTTACATTGTCATTGATAAGCGCCTGACTTTCATCGCGCGCCCATTTGTGAAGGCCGGTGGCGGCATCATGGATGTCACCATCGAAGAATTCGCCATGGTCCGAGTAGTACATGATCTGTCCGATGGTCGAACAGGCGCATTTCGGAACCACCCGGTAAACCACACTTTCACTCTCGGTCATCCACGTTCCGGGAAAGCCCATGCCGTGATCTCCAAACCATTTACCCGAGTATTCAGGCAAAAACATTTCTAACCCGTTCAAAAAAGCAGAGAAAGCCTGTTTATTCAATTCCAGTTCAGGGGTATCACTCTAAAGCATTGCGATGGCAGGTGGTGTTCCGGTTCTGAAATGGCGAAAATCGCGTTCATACTTTTGTGTCACAAGGATCCGGACGCGATCATCGGGCAGGCCCGCATGTTGACGGCGGCCGGGGATTACATGTCGATCCATTTCGACGCCCGCGCCAAGCCGGAATATTACGACAGGATTCGCAACGCTCTGGCCGACAACCCCAACGTGACTTTCGCCAGAAAGCGCCTCAAATGCGGGTGGGGGGAATGGTCGCTGGTGCAGGCCACGCTGAATGCCGTCGAGGCGGCGGTCGATGCCTTTCCGCGCGCGACGCATTTCTACATGCTGTCCGGCGATTGCGCCGCGATCAAGTCCGCCCATTACGCGCATCAGTTTCTGGATGCCGAGGATGTCGATTACATCGAGAATTTCGATTACTTCGACAGCGACTGGATCAAGACCGGCATCAAGGAAGAGCGGTTGATCTATCGTCATTTCTTCAATGAAAGGACACAGCCGCGCCTGTTCTACGCGTCTTTCGGGCTGCAGAAACGTCTGGGACTGACGCGGCGCATCCCGGATGACATCGAGGTGCAGATCGGCAGCCAGTGGTGGTGCCTGCGCCGCCGCACGATCGAATGGATTCTGGATTTCACCCGCCGACGCCGTGACGTGATGCGTTTCTTTCGCACCACATGGATCCCCGACGAGACGTTTTTCCAGACATTGGTCAATCATCTCGTGCCCCAGAAAGAGATCCGCAGCCGGACACTGACCTTGCTGATGTTCACCGATTACGGGATGCCGGTGACCTTCTACAACGATCATTACGATCTGCTGCTCAGTCAGGACGCGCTTTTCGCTCGCAAGATCAGCCCCGAAGCGGTCGAGCTCAAGGCGCGCCTCGGCGCGCTCTATGCCGACGACACGGCCAGCTTCCAGATTTCCAACGAGGGCCGCAGCCTGTTTCAGTTTCTCACCGGGCGCGGCCGTATCGGGCGGCGCTTTGCCAGCCGGTTCTGGGAAACCGAAAGCACCCTTGGGCGCGACCGTACATTGCTGATCGTGGTGTGCAAGAAATGGCATGTCGCCAAACGGCTCTTGTCGATGGTCCGGCATGTCACCAACGTGCCCGCCATCGAATATCTCTTCCACGAGGAAGACACCGCCTTGCCCGACCTGGGCGGCATTCAGGCCAGTCTGGGCAAGCGAACGCGCCACCGCCGGGCCTTGATGCGGATGCTGTTCGACTATTTCGACACGGACAGCCTCATCGTCTGCATGGATCCGTCCAGCCTTGATCTGCTGCATGATTTCGCCTCGGACCGGTCCACCACCCGCATTCTCGAGGTGCAGTGCCAGTTCTCGAATGCATATCTCGAAGGTCATGCGCGGCGGGTTGGTCTGGCCGGTGAGCAGACGCCACGGGAAACCATGGAACGGCTGATGCCGACGATCCGCGGCGACATCAATTTCGAAAGCGACCGCATCCGCGACGCGGAATTCGAAAACCACATGATCCTGCGCGAAGGCGACGCGCCCGAACATCACGCGACCCTGCTCGCGCAGTTCCTTGATGTCGGGTATGACAAGGCGCTAGAGGTTGCCGAGACAAAGCACCTTTTCGCCGATTGAGGATTGCCCCATGCCCTACAGCTATGACGACCAGAACATCTTCGCCAAGATCCTGCGCGGCGAAATTCCCAACAAGACCGTTCTCGAAACCGATCACAGCCTTGCGTTTCACGATATTCAACCGCAAGCGCCGGTGCATGTGCTGGTGATCCCCAAAGGCCCGTATGTGTGCTACGATCACTTCGCGCAAGAGGCCTCGGATGCCGAAATCCTCGACTACACGCGCGCCATCGGCGAGGTGTGCCGCATGACCGGTGTCGAAGATGGTGGATTTCGCATGATCGCGAATGCGGGCGAGGCCGCTATTCAGGAAGTCCCGCATCTGCATGTGCATATCCTTGCGGGGCGTCCTCTGGGCCGGATGCTCCAGAAAGCCGATTGACCCCGAACATCAAAGAGGGGCGCAAGCTGCGCCCCTCCCCGATGTTTCAGAATGTGGCGTTGCGGGGTTATGATGCCGTATCGGGCAGGATACCGGCATCCACAGCGGCTGCGATTTCCGCCTCGCTCAGCGCGCCATCGGCGTCGGTGTCCAGCGCCGAAAATGTCCCCGCCTCGGCGTCGGGATAGGCGTCCTGAAATTCGGACATCGTCACCGCGCCGTCGCCATTCGCGTCCATTTCGGCCAGCACGGCTCCGGGCAGAGCGATGGCAAGTGCGAAAGTTGCGGCTGTCGTTGTCTTGAACATGGGATACTCCCTTTCCTCATGGCTTGTGTACGAGGGCGCAACGGCCCTCGACGATGCAGAGTGATGGGGATATCGCGGCCTGTCTTGCCGGCGTGCCGGATCGGCCGGAAAGCTGCGAAAAAAGGCCCAATCGCACCACTGGTGTCGGCGCATTGCTGCCGCCCGTCATGCCCTGCATGCCCGAAGGCGGGAACCTGCGCGCACTGCGCGTCCTTTTGGGCAAGGGACCGCGGAAAAGCGGCGCCCGCCCCGACCGGCAGAAAGGTGCCGCTCGCCGTTACAGCAACGAATCGACGGGCTTTATCATCCCGGTTTCGATCCCACGCCAGTTGGTGATCGGCGCGTTCATGAACTTGCGTGTCGCCGGGTGATCCGCGTCGAGCACGCCAAGCCGCACCAGCAGGGCCGCTATGGTGCATTCTGCGGCGCGTGTGCCCCCGTCGACGATCTTCAGCGCGATACCCAGCTTTCGGGTCGGAAGGATCGCGATGAAAAACGCTTCTGCCCCGGTCTTGAGCGCCACGGGTTCCTTGCAGGCCCGCATCAGCTCGGTGCAGGCGCGGCCTTCCCCTGCGACAAGATCGGGATGCGCGATCATCGCCTGCCACAGACGCACCGCGGCACTCTCGCGGGCGCTGCGCCCGTCCTCGGCGGCGGCGAACCGCGCCATCGCGCGGCCCATGCCATGCAGCGAGCTGGCGAAATTCGGCGCCGAACAGCCGTCGATCCCAAAGCCGGGGCTGGTCTCGCCGGTGATCTCTTCGAAGGCCTGCAGGCAGGCTTTCTGCACCTCGTGCTCCGGCTCCACATAGTCCGGACCCCATCCCATATGCTTGGCCAGCGTCAGGAAACCCGCATGTTTGCCCGAGCAGTTATTGTGCATCTGGCACGGTTCCTTACCCGCGCGGATCAGGGCGTTGCGGGCCTCGCTGTCCTTGGGCATATGCGCCCCGCAGCGGAAATCGTCATCCGACAGCCCCAGATCCGCCAGCCATGCGCCGACCCGGTCGGTATGGATCTCCGCCCCCTCATGCGAGGCGCAGGCCAGCGCCAGATGCTCAGCCGTAAGCCGGTGCGCCTCGGCAGCGCCGCTTTCGACCAGTGGCAGGGCCTGCAGCATCTTGGCCGAACTGCGCGGCAACACCACGGTTTCGGGATCGCCCCAGGCGTCCACGATCTCGCCCGCCGCATCGCAGATCACCGCATGTCCCCGATGAACGCTTTCGGCCAGCGGTCCGCGCCAGATTTCGGTCATTTTAACAGGTTCGGTCATATGGGCCTCTGCGTTTCGGTCGCGGCGCCGCTGTGCGGTTTTCCGCCAATTGCGTCTTTCATGTCTCGCCTGTTTCAGGCTAAACTTGCTATGTCGAGTATGAAAAGGCCGCGCAAGATACAACTCCCCTTCCAGAGGGTTGCGGCCCGAAGATTGAGGCTAAGGACAGCTTGGAGGCTGGACATATGGTATCACGAATAGCAGGCGGATTGGCTGGACTGGCCTTCGCCCTGATGGCGACAGCCGGTTTCGCCCAGAATGAAAGCACCAATCAGGTTGCGGCAGAAACCGCATGGAGCGTGTTCGAGGACAATGATCCGCGTGAATGCTGGGCCGTGTCGTCGCCCACCGAAACGGTCAACACAAAGGATGGCCGGGTCGTTGCCGTGCGTCGCGGGGATATCCTGCTGATGACATTCTATCGCCCCGATGCGGATGTGCAGGGGCAGGTGGCCTTTACCGGTGGTTATCCTTTCGCTGGCGGCTCCACGGTGAACGTCAATATCGGCGGCACCGAGTTCGAGCTGTTCACCGATGGCGAATGGGCCTGGCCTGCAAGCACATCGGATGACGCCAAGATCATCGCGGCGATGAAGCGCGGCACCGATGCGGTTTTCACGGCCCGCTCGTCCCGTGGCACCCAGACCAAGGATACGTTCTCTCTTCTGGGCTACACCGCCGCCGTCGAAGAGGCCGAACGCCGCTGCAAGTGATCTTGCACCGCTGCCGAACATGACTCAGGGCCCCTCGGGGCCCTGAATGGTTTCCGTTGCTGCCTTTGTGCCGTCAATTCACCGAAGTGCTTGCAGTCACAAAGAAATTCCCGGTCGGCACCACATGCCGGATCACCTTCAGCGCCGGGATCAACCCGCTTGGCGGGTTGCTGCAGGGATCGAAGGTGTGGTTGGCGGCCACCTTGATCTGACCCGAGGCATGCAGGCTGAGCCCGCTGTGATTGATCGTCGAAGATGAACTGCTCGCAGACAGGTGAATATCCCCATCGATCACGAAACCGACATTCGATCCGGCGAAATCGGCTGGTACATTCATGTCGGACTTGCCCAGAATAACGCTCTGCGCAGAGGCATCGCACACCCCCGTGGCGGTGCCGACCATGGCTCCCGAACTGGCGGTTATCGATGCGTTCGAGCTTTCCAGCGTCGTGAGGATCATCGAGGCCGCCACTTTCGCATTCGATCCGAAATCCAAGGCGCAATTGGTCACCACCGCCACGTCGCTGACGTCGATCGTGCCGCCGCCAAAACCGGATTTTTTCGTGTTCCCCTTTGGCGAGCCGAACTGGATCGACTTGGCCCCGCCCGAGCAGGAGACGTTATACATCAGACCGCTTGGAATCTTGGTCAGGGATTCGAAGTCCGACTGGCTCAGATTGATCCTCTGGCCCTTTTGCGTGATGCTGCCGGTGTTCACACCGATGGCGGCCAGCGGCGACAGGTCGCCAAGGGGCTTGTCCCGGAAAAAGCTATCTCTGATCGCGGTGTCGCCGGTCCCCAGAAACGCCTGCTCGACCGAGGCGATGTGATCCGACAGGTTCGGCATGATCAGGTTGCGCTCGAAGGATGCGCTTGTCGCTCCGGGATTGGCGGCGTCATCGCATTTTCCACCGCAATTATCCAGATTGGGCATGCTGATGCCTGTGCCCTTGGCGAAAGCATTCTTTTGCGGCATCCAGACCTTGTCCTGACTGTGCAGGCAATAGCCGGGGCCGAAATCGCTGCTCGAGGTCAGGTTCAACTCACCCTGCGCGTAAAGCCCGTCGGTACTGACGCATTTCTTGGTGCCGACAAAGGCCGCGACCCCGCGCGTCTTGACGTTCCATTGGGACAGATCGGTGCTGTCGCCCATATTCATGATATCAGCGATGCGCAGCAGGTAGGTCGGCACCGGGTTGCCCGAGTCTCCATCCCGGCGCAGCGTCACGGCGACGGCGTTCAGCGGGCCCGAGCCTCCCAACAGATCGGTGTCGGGATCATAATGCACAACCTCGATATCAGCCTGCGGGTTCGCGAACAGGTTGCCGTACCAGCTTTGCGGCATGTTCGCCTCGACCAGGGCGAAGGCGGCGTTATAGGCATTTGTCGCATCCCCGCCGCTGGCCAGTTGCACGGTCCCCGCATGCGCCGCGACATCGGCCGTCTGCTTGAGCATCTGCTGGTAACGCCAGAGGTTCGTGGCATCCAGCGCCACGCCCCCCAATAGCAATATCATCACCACGGCGAAGATGCCGAAAACCGATCCGGCACCGTCCTCCTGGTGCAGGATGCGGCGGCTTGTGCGGGATGTGTTGATCGCTCGGCTGCCCATCAGATCGGCTCCAGGGCCTGCGTGATCCGGGCGTTGATGTTCAAATCCCGGGCAAAGCCCATTCCATCGAAGATCATGATCGACTGTGCCGGCGCCGAAAGGGTGACCGTCACCGTCGAAGGCCCGTATTCGACTGTTGCCTTAGGCTGGCCGAAAAAGCTGCCTGCCCGTATCTCGGCGTAACTCTTGGCGGTGGTGCCATCCATCGCATGACGCGCGACCAGCCGGGCGGTATCGCGCGAGACGCTCCAATAGTTCGACTGGCTCATGAACAGCAGGCTGACATCGATCGCCAGCGCGAGAATCACCAGAAAAAGCGGCATCCACAGGACAAATTCGACCGAAACGGTGCCGTCGCTCTTTTTCCTGTAGACGCGCATGCATCTTGCAAGTCGCGGAAGAAAATTCATTGTCGTCGTCCTTCCCAATAATCGCCGCGCTCCAAAAACGCGGCGGGCAAGGGTCGGGCCATTCCGGAATTCAACACGATCGCACGCCAAAAGCGCTGCGGCCGTGCTTGGCCTTGCTTTAACAAAATACGAAAAGCGGGGTCAGTGCTCGTTACGTGACGGGGATAATCATCCCAGCAAACGCACTGGGCAATCGAAGACGCCCGAACTGGCCTACCGGAAAGTCACCTGACTTGCCAAGCGCTCAAGGTGATCGGCAAAGAGTGCGAATTCAGGCCGTAACTTTGGCGAAAAGAAGGCCAAAACATACAAATCCTGATGTTTTCCCGAGATATTTCATCTCGTGGCTGTGGCGTTTTTTTGCCCGCAACCGCAAGCGATATCATTTGCGCAAGCAGAACATCCGGCTCCCGTCCACGATTCGCAATTTGTCGCGCGGATCCTTCCAATCCGTCGGCGCAATCCGGGGGTCACGGCCGATCCGTGCCGGGACGGGGGGCTGCGGCGCGGCGCAAACGGTCGTTGATCGCCCGCCCCAGCCCGGCGTCGGGAATGGGCGATACCGCGATCGCGTCCGCGCCTTGCGCATCGAGCGCGTGCAGATGGCCAAAGAGGTTCGCCGCCGCTTCGCGCAGATCGCCCGTCGGTGACAGGTTCAGATCACACGCCACCGGCCCGAAGCCCAGCAACAGCTCTCCGTCCTGCCGTGTTTCCGCGTTCAGACGCACAGACGCCCCCGGCGCGTAATGCGAGGCAAGCTGACCGGGCGCGGAAATCGCGCTGCCGTCTGCGTGATGCCCCACCGGCTCGCCGATCACCGCTTCGATCTCTTCGGCGGAGATGCCTCCGGGGCGCAGCAGAACCGGACCATCGGCCAGCCCGAGGATCGTGGATTCCACACCCACATCACAGGCGCCGCCATCGAGCACCGCTTCGATCCGCCCGTCCAGCCCGGCGATCACATGCGCCGCAAGGGTCGGGCTGATCCGCCCCGACGGGTTCGCCGATGGCGCCGCGACCGGTCCCCCGAAGGTCCGCAGCAAGGCCTGCGCCACCGGATGCGCCGGCACCCGGATCGCCAGCGTGGGCAACTCGGCGGTGACCAGCGGCGACAACCCGGTGTCGGGCTTGAGCGGCAGCACCATCGTCAAAGGCCCGGGCCAGAACGCCCGCGCCAGCCGCTCTGCCAGATCGGACCATGTGACATAGGCCTGCGCCGCTTGTGCGCTCTCGACATGGACGATCAACGGATTGAAGCGTGGCCGCCCCTTGGCCTCGAAAATTCCGGCAACGGCCATATCGTTGCGCGCATCCCCTCCCAGCCCATAGACCGTCTCCGTCGGAAAGGCGACGCGCCCGCCCTCATGCAGGATTTCGGCGGCGCGGGCATAGCCCTGCGCATCCGGCAGGAGGCGTTCGGTGGAAAGGATCATGCGGGACTCTGACGCTGCGTTCCGGTTGCTGGTGGCGGTAGGTGGGCTAGTCTTGGCGGCGACAATCATGCATATACGGGTGCTGTGGCGATGCCAAGCCGCACCCTGTACCAAGATCAGGAGCGTTCAGATGCCATACCATGCCCCGGTCGCTGAATATCAGTTCATATTGGATCACGTCGTGGGACTGGATCAGGTGACCGCCACCGACCGCTTCGCCGACGCCACCCCCGATGTGACCGCCGCGATCCTGACCGAAGCGGGCCGCATGTCTCAGGAGGTGCTCTCTCCGCTCAACCGCAGCGGCGATCAGCACCCCGCCCGGCTGGAAAACGGCGTGCTGCGCACCTCTCCGGGCTTCGATCAGGGCTACAGGGCGATTGCCGACGGGGGCTGGGTGTCGATTTCCGCCCACCCCGATCATGGCGGCATGGGCCTGCCGATGGCGCTGGCCACCGCCGTGAACGAAATGATGAGTTCCGCCTGCCTTGCGCTTCAGATCATTCCCCTGATGACGCAGGGGCAGATCGACGCGCTCGAGCATCATGCCTCGGACGCTCTGAAACAGACCTACCTGCCCAAGCTGGTCAGCGGTGAATGGAACGGTACGATGAACCTGACCGAACCGCAGGCAGGTTCCGATGTCGGTGCCCTGACCACCAGCGCCGAGCCGCGCGGCGATGGGACATATGCGATCACCGGCCAGAAGATCTACATCAGCTGGGGCGACAACGATTTCACCGACAATGTCGTGCATCTGGTTCTGGCGCGCCTGCCCGACGGACCGCCGGGCACCAAGGGCATCAGCCTGTTTCTGGTGCCCAAGCTCATCCCCGACGAGCACGGCAAACCGGGCCGTGCCAATGATCTCAAGGTGGTCGGGGTCGAGCACAAGATGGGCCTGCATGGCAGCCCCACCTGCACCATGCAATATGACGGCGCGACCGGCTGGCTGGTGGGGCGCGAGCATGACGGGATGCGCGCCATGTTCACGATGATGAACAATGCCCGGCTTGGCGTGGGCGGGCAGGGGATCGGCGTGGCCGAGGCCGCCTTGCAACACGCCCTGGCCTATGCCACCGACCGCAAACAGGGCCGCACGCCCGTCGAGGGCGGCACCGGCGCGATCGTCGATCATGCCGATGTGCGACGGATGCTGACCACCATGAAGGCCGATATCTTCGCCGCCCGCGCCATCGCCCTGGCCTGCGCCGTGGCCATCGACATGGAAACCGCAACCGGCGCCCCCGACTGGTCGGCGCGCGCGGCCTTTCTTACGCCCATCGCCAAGGCTTTCGGCACGGATACCGGCATCGAGGTGGCCAATCTGGGGGTGCAGGTGCATGGCGGCATGGGCTTTGTCGAAGAGACCGGCGCCGCGCAATATCTGCGCGACGTGCGCGTGACCGCCATCTACGAAGGCACCAACGGCATTCAGGCGATGGATCTCGCCGCGCGCAAGCTGATGGATGGCGGCGAGGCGGCCCATGCGCTCATCGACGAGATCGAGGCGCAGGCCGAAGCCGCCCGTGCCACTCTGCCGGATCTGGCCGAGCCTTTGTGGCAGGCGTCCGAAACGCTGCGCGAGGGGCTGGACTGGATGATTGCGCAGTCCGACCTGACCCAGCGATTCGCCGGGGCCGTGCCTTTCCTGCGGGCCTTCGCGCGTGTGCTTGGCGGGCATTACCACCTTGCCGCCGCCATGGCCGAAACCGCCGCGGGGCAGGACAATGGCCCGCGCACGCGGCTCGCCCGGTTCTACCTCACCCGCCTTTTGCCGGAACATGCCGGGCTTCTGGCCCATGCCACCGCCGGGGCCGATGATCTTTATGCGCTCTCGCCCGACGATCTGGCCGCGTGATGGACGGGGCAGGCGGCACCTTGCGCTATCCCTGGCCCGAGGCGCCCGAGCATGGCGCCGCGATCCAGGTGGCGCCGGGCGTGCTGTGGATCCGGTTGCCGCTGCCGATGGCTCTGGATCACGTCAATATCTATGCCCTCGATGACGGCGACAGCTGGACCATCGTGGATACCGGCATCCACTCGCGCCGCTCTGTCGCCCTTTGGGAACAGGTGCTTGCCGGTCCCTTGCAGGGCAGGCCCGTCTCGCGGGTGATCCTCACCCATCACCACCCCGATCATATCGGCATGGCGGGCTGGCTCATGGACCGCTTCGGCGCCGAACTGGTCACGACCCGCACCGCATGGCTCATGGCGCGGATGCTGATCCTCGATGTCGAAGAGCGTCCGACGCCGCAGGCGCTGGCCCATTGGCGCGCCGCAGGCATGGACGCGGCGATCTATGAGGCCCGCAAAGCCGCGCGCCCCTATAATTTCGCCGATACCTGTCACCCGATCCCGGTGGGCTACACGCGTCTGGCGCAGGGTGACAGCCTGCAGGCGGGTGGGCGCGTCTGGGATGTGCATATCGGCAATGGTCACGCGCCCGAGCATCTGACCCTCTGGAGCCGCGATGACAATCTGGTCATCTCCGGGGATCAGATCATCGCCTCCATCAGCCCCAATATCGGCGTCTATCCCACCGAGCCGGATGCCGATCCCGTGGCCGACTGGCTGGAAGCCTGCGGGCGGCTGGCGGCGCTGGCCCATGAGGATCATCTGGTGCTCGCCGGTCACAAGCTGCCGTTCACCGGCCTGCCTGTGCGGATGCGTCAGTTGATCGAGAATCACCACGGCGCGCTCGATCGCCTGCGCGCCCATCTCTCAACGCCCCGCACCGCCGCCGAGTGTTTCGCGCCCTTGTTCAAACGCCGGATCGATGAAGGCACCTATGGCCTTGCTCTGGTCGAGGCGGTGGCCCATCTCAACCATCTGCTCCATGCGGGCGAGGTGACCCGCACCCGCCGCGCCGACGGCGCATGGCTCTGGCAGGCGAAGTCCTGACAGGTTCGCCCGTGGTGAACCGCCCTTGTCATGCGCTGGATCACGGCTTGAAAAATCGTTGGAAACTGCGGCAGCTTGGCGGGTGACAGCCCTTTGGAAATGCAGTATCCAGATGTCGGATTTTTCGGGCGATGCCCAAGACGAAGGACACGGAAACATGGCTGAACACAAGCATGGCGAGATGAACATCGAAGTGCAGGAAAAAACCTTCGAGGGTTTCATCAAATGGGTCACATGGACTGCGGTCGGCTGCATCGTGCTCCTGCTGTTCATCGCGATGGTCAACGGCTGAGGCTTGTCGTCTCGTCGCAGGCGGGAGTGTCGGTGATGCGCGGTTGGATCGTTGCGATATGCGCCTGCGTGATGCTGGCCGGATGCGTGGGCCAAGAGGTCTGGGCGCCTGATGACGCCGTGGCCAAGGCGGCCTATCGCCATGACGGCCCGCCGCGCCTCACGCTATATACGATGATCAACAACCGCACCGGCGCCGGGGCGCATACGTCCTTGATGATCAACGGGTCGCAGCGGGTGATCTTCGATCCGGCGGGTTCGTTCAAACACGAAACCCTGCCGGAACGAAACGACGTGGTCTATGGCATCACGCCCCCCGTCGAAGATGTCTACACGCGCTATCATGCGCGTGAAACATATCATGTGCTGGTGCAGAACCTCGATGTGCCGGCCGAAACCGCCGAACGCGTGTTCCGTCTCGCGCAATCCTATGGTGCGGTGCCGTCGGCGCAATGTGCGCGCTCCACATCCACGATCCTGTCGCAAGTTTATCCCGGTGTCGTGCGCCCCACATGGTCTCCGGTCCGACTGGCCGAGGATTTCGCCACCCTTCCGGGTGTGACCGAACGCCGGCTGCGCGAATATGACAGCGATGACAACAGCAAGGTGCTGGACGACTGGGATCCAAACCGCGTCGCACAGGCCGCAACAGGCGGCTGATCGCGGCGTTATCCCAACAGATACAGCCCACCATAAAGCGCGGCCGCCCCCAGACAGATCGACAGCACAACGTTGCGCGTCCAAAGTCCTGCCGCCAGCGTGACGAGCGCCGCCGCAAGGCGCGGCGCGTCAAGCTGTCCTCCCGTGGCCTCGGGCCACACCACCAGCGGCGCCACCAGCCCCGGCAGCACCGCCACCGCCGTATAGCGCAGATGCCGAAGCACCCATGCCGGCAAGGGCCTGTCCCCCACCAGCCCGGTGAACACGAAGCGCAGCCCGAAACTGCCCAGTCCCAGCAGAATGATGACGGTCCAGAGTGCTACGGGATCGATCATTTCTCGGCCCTCCGTTCAGCCCTCTGCTCGGCCCGCCGCTCCACCTCGGCCCCGGCCATCATGGCAAGGATACCCGCCGCCAGCAGCCCGAGGTTATAGGGCAGGAACGCCAGCACCAGCGCGGCCACGACCGATACCAGCGCCGCGGCCACATGCGCGCGGGTCCGCAGCATCGGCGCGATGATCGCCAGAAAGGTGATCGGTATCGCGAAATCCAGCGCCAGCCCTTCAGGGATGGCGCTGCCGATCACCGCGCCCACCACCGTGAACGCGTACCACAGCGGGCAGATCGGCACGGCCACCGCAAAGAAATAGGTCAGGCGCTGTCCCACCGTCCAATCCGGGCTCTGCTCGAATTTTACGATCGAACAGGCATAAGTCTGATCGACCGTGAAATACGCCGCCAACGCCCGTTGCCACAGGCGCGCACCCCCCAGATACGGCGTCAGCGAGGCCGAATACATCGCCATCCGCAAATTCACCGCCAAGGCGGAAATAAGCACGATCACCGTCGGCACATCGTTGCGCAGCAATTCCACCGCCGTGAACTGCGCCGCGCCCGCGATCACCAGAACCGAGAATGTCAGCGTCTCGAACACGCTCAGCCCGGCCTCGGTCGCCACCACGCCGAACAGGGTCGAGAACGGAATGATCACAAGGATGAAGGGCGCGCCGTCCCGCACACCCTGCCAAAAGATCGATTTGGTGGTTTCCGTCGTCACGTTCCCGCCTTAGATTGCCCAACGCATGGCTCCGGCCTAGACCGAAGCTCAGGGAGATGCAATTGGCGACACAGGACAATATCTCGGGCTATCTGATCGCGCCGGTTCCGGGCGCGCCGCGCCTGACACGTGCTGTCGATGGCGTGGATCACGACGGCAAGCCCACCACCATTTCCGTGGTCGAGGAACGCCCCCTGACGATCTTTCTCAACGGTCAGGAAATCGTCACCGCCATGACGATCGGGGATTATCCCGAATACCTGGCGCTCGGGTTCCTGCGTAATCAGGGGATGCTGCGGGCAGATGAAACCGTGCACCGCGTGGAGTATGACGAGGATCTCGATACGGTCGTGGTGCGCACCGACGGGCAGACCACCTTCGAAGAGAAGCTCAAGAAAAAGACCCGCACCTCGGGCTGTGCCGTGGGCACCGTGTTCGGCGACATGATGGAGGGGCTCGAAAAGGTCACCCTGCCCGACATACAGGTGCGGACCTCGGATCTCTATGCGCTGGCCTCGATCATCAACCGCACGCCGTCTCTCTATCTCGAGGCGGGGGCGATCCACGGCACCGTGCTCTGCCAAGGCGACCGCCCGCTTGTCTACATGGAGGATGTGGGCCGCCACAATGCCGTCGACAAGATCGCCGGCTGGATGTTCTCCGAAGGGGTCGGGCCGGGCGACAAGACGCTGTACACCACCGGGCGACTGACCTCGGAAATGGTCATCAAGACCGCTCTGATGGGCATTCCCGTGCTGGCCTCGCGGTCGGGCTTCACCGCCTGGGGCGTGGAAATCGCGCGTCAGGTGGGCCTCACTCTCATCGGCCGTATGCGTGGGCGGCGCTTTGTCTGCCTGGCCGGGGAAGAGCGCCTTTTGCGTGACGCCGATCCCGACGCCGTGCCCGACGAAGACCGCAAGCACCGCCGCAAGGGGGGCATGGAATGAGCCTGCCGCTCGGCGTGATCCTTGCCGGCGGTCAGGCCACCCGCATGGGCGGAGGCGACAAGGGCCTGCTGCCCTTGGGCGACACGACGATCCTCGGCCATGTGACCCGTCGGCTCTCACCACAGGTGGCGGGGCTGGCGCTCAATGCCAATGGCGATCCCGCCCGTTTCGCGTCGCTTGGCCTGCCCGTTCTGCCCGACAGCATCGCCGATTTCCCCGGCCCTCTCGCGGGCGTTCTCGCAGGGCTCGACTGGGCCGCGTCCATGGGCGCCGAGACCATCGTGACCGTCGCCGCCGACACGCCGTTCTTCCCCTCCGACCTGGTCGCCCGTCTATGCCACGAGGGGCGGGACATGACGCATCCGCTGGTGCTGGCCGCCACACCGCGCCCCGACAATGAGCGCACCAAATCCATGAGCCGCTCCGGGCTGATCCGTCATCCCACCTTCGGCCTCTGGCCCGTCGCCCTGCGGGACGATCTGCGCCGCGCCCTCTCGGATGGTCTGCGCAAGGTCGTTCTCTGGACCGAGAAACATTCGGGCCGCGAGGCGCTCTTCGAGGGGCCGGGCGATCCCTTCTTCAACGTCAACACGCCCGAAGACCTGCAAAAGGCGCGGGCCATGCTGGAGTCCGCGTCATGAGGATATACGGCGTCGTCGGCTGGAAGAACGCCGGCAAGACGGGGCTCATGGAACGCCTCGTGACCGAAATCACGGGCCGCGGCATTTCCGTCTCGACGGTCAAGCACGCCCATCACAGCTTCGATGTGGACCACCCCGGCAAGGACAGCCACCGTCACCGCATTGCAGGAGCGACCGAGGTGCTTCTGGCCTCGCGCAATCGCGTCGCCCTGATGCATGAATTGCGCGACACGCCCGAGCCGTCCCTTGCCGATCTGCTGGCCAGGCTGTCGCCGGTCGATCTGATCCTCGTCGAAGGCTACAAGCGCGACACTCATCCCAAGGTGGAAGCGCATCGCGCCGTCACGGGAAATCCCCTGATCGCGCCCGACGATCCCACCGTGCGCGCCGTGGCCAGCGACACGGCTCTCGATCTGGACCGCCCGGTATTCGATCTCGACGACACCGTGGCCATCGCCGATTTCATCCTGTCCGAGGTCGGTCTGTGACCTCATTCGATACGGTCGCGATCGTCGACTGGTCGGGCGGCAACGACACCGGCCCGCGCCCGCGCCGCGATGCGATCTGGCTGGGGCTCACCCGGCTGGGGCAGGACCAGCCGCCCGCCTATCTGCGCAACCGCACCGCGGCGGAAACCGCCCTCGCCAACCTGATTGACACCGAACGCTCGGCGGGCCGCAGGCTCCTGATCGGCTTCGATTTCCCCTTCGCCTATCCGTCGGGCTTTGCGCAGGCGCTCACCGGCCGGGCCGATCCCCTTGCCGTCTGGGACTGGCTCGAGGCGCAGATCACCGACACGCCCCGCGCCAACAACCGGTTCGAGGTCGCAGGCGCCATCAATCGCGCCCTGGGGCAGGGCCGTGGCCCCTTCTGGGGCAATGCGCGCCCCCGCCATGACATTGCGGGCCTGCCGCGCACCAAGTCGGGCTACGCCAACCCGTTTCCCGACCGCCGCGCCGTGGAACGCGCCGCCCCCGGCAGCTTCACCTGCTGGCAACTGGCCGGTGCAGGCGCTGTTGGCTCCCAGGTTCTGATGGGCCTGCCGGTGCTCACCCGGTTGCGGCGCCGCTTTGCAGGACATATCGCAATCTGGCCGTTCGAGTCCCTGGATGCGCCGGTGGCCTTCGTCGAAATCTGGCCCAGCCTGATCGCTGGCGCCGTCAGACGCGCCGAGGCTGAGGGCGGCATCCGCGACGCGCATCAGGTCCGTCTGCTGGCGCGGGCGCTCTCGCGCTTGCCTGCGCCTGCGCTGCGCGCCATGTTGCAGGTGGACGCACCCGAGGAGGGCTGGATCATGGGCCTTGGCCATGAGGACAAACTCGAACAGGCGGCCGCCGCCGAAACGGGCGCCGCCACCCCGCTGGCGCCGCCGCCGCTGCGCGACGATTGCTTCGCGCTGCCCGCCGGTGTGGACTGGACCCCGGTGGACGACGCATTGGCGCTCTTGCGCACCCGCCTGCATCCGGTCGTCGCACAGACCGAACTGCCCCTCTCCGGGGCGCTTGGCCGCATCCTCTCGCGGGATGTCACCGCTTTGCGCGCCAACCCGCCCCAGCCCAATACCGCCGTCGACGGCTACGGCTTCGCCCATGCCTCGCTCACCACCGGCGATCAGGTGCTGCCCCTTGTCCAGGGCCGCGCCGCCGCCGGCCTGCCCTTTGACGGCACCGTGCCGCCCGGTCATGCGATCCGCGTGCTGACCGGTGCCGCGCTGCCCGAAGGTGTCGATACCGTCATCCTGCAAGAGGATGTGACCGCCACCGACACCCATATCGCCTTCCGCCCCGGCCTCAAGCCCGGCGCCAATACCCGCCGCGCGGGCGAAGACGTGACCGCCGGCACCCCCATCCTCTCCGCGGGTCGCCGGCTGACCCCGGCCGATCTGGCGTTGGCCTCCGCCACCGGCCACGCCACCCTGCCGGTGCATGAGCGCCTGCGCGTTGCGATCATTTCCACCGGCGACGAACTGGTCGAGCCGGGCGATCCTGCTGGGCTCGGGCAGATCTTCGATGCCAACCGCCCGATGCTCCTTGGCCTGATGCAGCAATTTGGCTTCGAGGTGCTCGATCTGGGCCGCGTCCCCGACAATCGCGCCGCCCTTCGCGCCGCCCTCGATCGCGGCGCATCGGGGGCCGATGTGATCCTCACCTCCGGCGGCGCCTCCTCGGGCGACGAAGACCATGTCTCGGCCCTGCTGAACGAGGCGGGCGCCATGACCGAATGGCGCATCGCCGTGAAACCGGGCCGCCCGCTGGCGCTTGGCCTGTGGTCCGGCACGCCGGTCTTCGGCCTGCCCGGCAATCCTGTGGCGGCGCTTGTCTGCACGCTGATCTTCGCGCGCCCCGCCATGGCGCGTCTTGCCGGTGCGGACTGGCAGACGCCGCAGGGCTTCGATCTGCCCGCCGGCTTCGAGAAATCCAAGAAACCGGGCCGCCGCGAATATCTGCGTGCGCGGATGCGCGATGGCCGCGCCGAGGTGTTCAAATCCGAAGGCTCGGGCCGGATCAGCGGCCTCAGCTGGGCCGAAGGTCTGGTCGAACTGCCCGATGGCGCTGCCCATATCACCCCGGGAACCCCGGTGCGCTTCCTGCCCTTCGGCAGCTTCCTCTGACCGCAATCCCCCGCAGCGCCCTGTCGTTTCTTCTGGCCTGAAATATCCCGGGGGAGGCGTTGAAATCCCCCTTGAGGGATTTCAGCGTCGGGGGCAGGGCCCCCTGCACCGCCCGCCGCAGGGCTCAGACGCCGATATAGCGGTCCACGATGCTGCGATCCGCGCGCAATTGGCTGGCCTCCATCACCGCGCCGCCGCGCCCGTTTTCAAGAAAGGCCACCCGGTCCGCCACCGACAGCACCGCATCCACCCTCTGCTCCACCAGAAGGATCGCCACGCCCGCCTCGCGCAGCGTCACGATCACCTGCCGGATCGCGTCGATCATCGACGGCTGCAGGCCTTCGGTCGGCTCGTCCAGCAGCAGCGCCTTGGGCCTCAGGCACAGCGCGCGCGCCGTGGCCAGCATTTGCTGTTCGCCGCCCGACAGGGTCTGCGCCGGCTGGTCCATCCGCTCGCGCAGGCGGGGGAACAACTCAAGCACTTCCTCCAGCGTGTCGCGCCCCGATCGTCGCGCCCGCAACCCGATCTCGAGGTTCTGTGCCACGCTCAGCCCGGTGAACAGGCGCCGACCCTGCGGGATATATCCCAGCCCGGCGCGCGGCACCTCATGGGCGGGACGCCGGCTGATCTCCGCGCCATCCAGCAGCACGCGCCCCCCCATCAGCGGCAAAAGTCCCATCGCCGCCTTCATCACCGTGGTCTTGCCCGCCCCGTTGCGCCCCAGCAGGCAGACGATCTCGCCTTGCGCCACGTCCAGCGAAAAGTCCCGCAGCACCTGCGCCTTGCCATAGCCCGCGCTGATCGCTTCCAGCCGCAGCATCATCCCGTCCCCAGATAGGCCGCCTGCACGGCGCGGTTCTCATGGATCTGTGCAGGTGTCCCCTCGGCCAGCACCGTGCCGAAATTCAGCACCGTGACCCGGTCGGCCAGCTCCATCACCACATGCATGTTATGCTCGATCAGCAGGATCGCCGCCTGCTCCCTCACCTCGCGGATCAGCGCCTTGAAGCCTTCGATCTCGCCATCCGACAGGCCCTGCGTCGGCTCGTCGAGGATCAGCAGCCGGGGCGCCTGCACCAGTCCCATGGCAATCTCCAGCAGCCGTTGATGACCATAGCTCAGGTTGCCCGCCTCCTCTTCGCTGCGATCACTCAGGCCCACCCGCGCCAGCGCCTCGGACACCGCTGCGTCCACGCGCACAGCCCCCGTCAGACGCCGCCTTGCCGCCAGAGCGACATTCTCGTGCACACTCAGCCCCGCGAAGACCGAGGTGATCTGGAACGTATAGGCCATGCCACGCCGGATGCGGCGATGCGCGGGCAGGCCGGTGATGTCCTCGCCGTCGAACAGGATCGTCCCCGCCGATGGGGCCACGCGTCCGCAGATCATGCCCACCAGCGTCGTCTTGCCGGCCCCGTTCGGGCCGATCAAGGCCCGCACCTCGCCCCGCGCCAGATCGAAATCCACCTCCGTCACCGCCTGCAACCCGTCGAACCGCTTCGACAGGCCGCGCGTCGACAGCAACGCGCCGCTCATGGCAGACCTTTCCAGATCCGGCGCCGGACCTCTCCGGCCAGCCCCTGTGGCGCAAAAAGCGTCAGCGCCACCAGCGTGACCCCCGCGATCAGCATATAGGCGCTGGTGATCCCCGAACTCAGATCGATGAGGTAGAACATGAACAATGTGCCGATGAACGGGCCAAGCACCGTGCCCGCGCCCCCCAGAAGCACCCACAGAAGCGGGAAGATCGAATATTGCACGCTGGCGAAACTGGCCCCGGCATAACCGAAGAGCAGCCCGTAAACCGCCCCAGACGCGGCGGCCATCGTGCCCGAGATGACCATCGCCCCCAGCTTGTGGGCATAGATGTCATAGCCCAGCATCCTGACCCGCTCCTCGTTTTCGCGGATCGCCACCAGCACCCGGCCAAAGGGCGCGCGCACCAGCCACAGGCTCAGGCCAAGGCAGATCGCAAACAGGCTCAGCGCCGCGAAATAGCGGTTTGCCGGATCGCTCAGGTCGATGCCCCACAGCACGCGCTGTGCCGTCTGGATCACGAAGCCCTCGTCACCCCGCGTGTACTCTCCGAAATAGAGGATCGTCAGATATCCCGCCTGCGCGAACATCAGCGTCACGATCATGAAGGCCACGCCTGTCGTCCTCAGCGCCAGCAGCGCCAGCGCCCCCGAGATCAGCGCGCCCGCCACAATCCCGCTTAACAGCCCCGGCGCCGGGGTGAAGCCCGCATGCTGGATGGTCAGGGCCATGCCATACATGCCCGCGGCAAAGAACAGCGCATGACCAAGGCTCAAAAGGCCGGTATAGCCGAACAGGATGTTGTAGCCGATCGCATAGCTCGCCAGCACCATGATCCGCGCCAGATTGCCGTGGTGATAGGCCGGCAGCACGAAATGCAGCCCGATCAGCAGCGCCACAAGCCCGCCATGCAGGGCCAGAACCCGCCGCGTCTCGATGCTCATGCCGCCCGCGTCCCGAAAAGCCCCTGGGGCCGGAACACCAGCACCAGCCCGACCAGCAGCGTCGCAAGGATCTTGGCCAGTGTCGGCGAGAAGAAGACCGAGATGATCCCGTCGCTCAGCCCGATCAGCACCGCCGCAAGCACCGTGCCGGGAAGGCTGCCAAGCCCTCCGATGATGACCACGATGAACGACAACAGAAGCGGATCGGCCCCCATCAGGTAATGCGCCTGCTGAATGGGCACGATCAGCACCGCCGCCAGCGCCGCCAGCCCGGCGCCAAGCCCGAAGACCAGCGCATAGACCTTTTCCACCGGGATGCCGAAGGCCAGCGCCATCTCCCGGTCAGCCTGCGTGGCGCGCATCACCAGCCCGATGCGGGTGCGTGTCATCAGCGCCCACACCCCGCACAGCACCGCGCCCGCAGCACCGATCACCGCCAGCTTGTAGCTGGTCGTCGACAACCCCCACGGATAATAGAATTGCCAGCCGCTCTCGCCCCTCTCGATCCAGGGCAGGGCGATGCGCTGGTTGAACGGCGCCTCCACCGGGCGGGCCTCGGGGCCATAGCTCATCAGCGTCAGCTGCTGGATGATGTAAAGAAGCCCGATGGTCGCCACGATCGTGCGCTCGGGGTCATAGTCCAGCCGCTTGAGGATCGTCATATCGGCCGCCACCGCGATCGCGCCCACCAGCAGCGGCGCCACCACCAGTGCCGCGACAAAGCCCAGTGCGGGATGCCCGCCCATCCAATGGGCCACATACCATGCGATCACCGCTCCCAGCATGAAGAACTCTCCATGCGCGATATTGACGACCCGCATCACCCCGAACACCAGCGACAGGCCCACCGCCGTCAGCGCCAGCACCGCCGCCGTCACTGCCCCCTCGAGCGAGGCCAGCAGGATATATGGTCCGATCTCCATATCCCGCACAGGCTTGCCCCGGACGGGGCGTCAGGGCAAGCCCTCATGATCTCTCGATCAGCTCAGCGACCCGGCCTCGCGGTCGAACAGATAGACCGCCACCGCCGTGCTTTCGCTATATTCCGTCAGCTCGAACGCGGTCTTGAGCCGTTGCAGCACGTCGATCTTGCCTTTCACGAAAGCGTCCAGCTCGTCCTGCTGGTCGAACCGCACGATCAGCGTGACCGTGGCGCCCTTGTCGATCAGGATGCTCAGGCTCGAGATATTGGCCTCCGCGATCGCGCCGCCGATTTCCTCGGACAGAATTGACACCCCGATCTTGGCCTGTTCGAGGGACTTGAAGCGCAGCGTATAAACGCGACTATACATCTCGCGATCCCTCTCAATCCAGAAGCGCGAACATCGCGTCCAGCAACTCGGTGTTCTTCAGCGGCGACACCGCCCGCTTGTAGTCCGCCGGCCCAAGCCCGTTTCCGGTCTTCAGCGTCGTGCCCTCTTCGCTCAGCTCCAGACCGGTCTCGGTCTCCAGCGCCAGACCAAGCGCGAGCAGCGATATTTGCTCCTCCCTCGCCACCGGCTGACCCATGCACAGGTTCAGAAACGCCCGTGCTGTGCCCGTCTCGTTAAGACCGGCGTTCTGAAATTCCCGCAGAATGCGCTCGCAATCGCGTGCCGTCTGTTCCTGCCGGTCGGTCTGCATCTGAATGCTCAGCACCATCTCCGCCGCAACCCCGCTCAACAGTTCCACCTGATCCTCGCTCAACTCTCTCGGCTCGAAATCCACCGCACAGATCGTGCCCAAAACGTAGCCCTCCGCCGTAACCAGCGGAAAGCCCGCCCAGAACACCCAATGCGGATCGCCCGTGATCAGCGGATGCGCCTCGAACGTGGGGTGCTGGCGCATGTCGCTCACGATGACGGGCTTGGTATCCAGCAACGCGTGCTGACAGATCGTGTTTTCCCGCGCCACCTCGGTCGCGCCGGTCAGGCAGCCGGTGAAATTCTCCGACAGAAAATACTGCCGCGCCTCATCCAACAGGCCGGTATACGAGACAGGCACCCCCGCGATATGCCGAAAGAGCTTGGTGTAGATGTCGAACCTCGACAACGCCTTGCTCCCCATCAGCCCGCTGCGCTTCACCGCAGCCAACCGCCGCTCTTCATTCGCCGGCATCCTTGCTGGCTGAAACTCTGTGTCTTTCATGCGTCCCGTCCCGCTTGTTCGAAAACTCAAACGGCAGACATGTCAGGATTTGTAGGGCAGGGGCCGGTTTTTCGGGCTGGCGGGAGGGGGCGGTCAGGCGCGTCCGCGCGCCCTATGGCACCTCTTCGGACCCTGTTGCTGTTCGGCGAGCCTCGTGCGATGACATGCGCCTGTTGCCGTCAGGCAGCGACAAACCGGAAAGTGCCAGGCATATGGACGACCAACGCGACACACGACAAGCGATCTTCAGAGGGGCCATGCTGAAATGCCCATCCTGTGGGCAGGGCAAAGTCCTCTCCGGCTACCTCACGGTCAAAGACCAGTGCGCCCATTGCGGACAGGACCTCAGCCATGCGCGCACCGATGACGGCCCCGCCTATTTCACCCTGCTGGTGGTGGTCGCCATCGTCTTTCCCATGTTCGGCCTGATCTATTCGCTCTTCACGCCCCGGCCCCTCTGGGTCGCGCTCTTCATGGTGGTGTTGTCCACGGCTCTGGCCCTCGTCCTGCTGCCACGTGTCAAAGGCGTGTTCATCGGCTTTCAATGGGCCAAGAGACTGCACGGCTTCTAGGCATCCGGGCATCAGCCAAAGGCGAAACGCGTGCCCCGAGTGAACCGGGCACCGCAGGTCGCGAACATCCGCGAGTCAGGTTTTTCGCGAAACGCGTTAAACCATCGCCTCGCATTCGCGGCGCAGTTTCACGGCATTCAGGCTTTCGTCGATCTCCACGTCGTCATAGGTCAGGATCGTATCGACCGGCACATCGCGCAGCAGCTTGATGTCGCCCGTCAGGCCCAGTGGCAAAGCCCTCATCGGCACTGAAATTCGTGTCGGGCGCAATTGACCGGCAACGCAATAGCCGCCTTCGCCGTCCAGCATCTCGCCCGCTTTCAGGTCCCTCTTTGCCACGGCCACCACGTCCGAGCGAAACTCCTTGCTGGTGCCGGTTGCTTCTTTCCGGATGCCAACCGAGCCGACGGACAGACCCAATTCCAAACCGATCAGGTGAAAGCGTTTGAAGTTGCAATAATAGAGCCCGCTGTCATCGGTCGAGACCATGTATTCCTCAAAGCAGTTCTTCACATAGTCCGAGGTCGCCTTGACCACGACCCAGACACCCTGCCGGATGTCATTGGGGATCATGGTGCCGTCTGCCGCAAAGCTCGAGATCACTTCGACCATGCCGGCCTCTTCCAACACGCCGCCTTCGCTTCGGGGCCGCATCAGGGTGGCGATGTCGTCGATTGCGCCGGGCGGATAGCTCAGGCCATGTGTCGGCGCATTCAGCCCGGTGGCGTTGGAAATCGCGGCACTTTCGATGGCAGGTTTGGTGCCGTCCAGAAAGCTGTTGAACATCTTGGGGTTCAGCCGTCCGCGCTCGGCCTGTTCCGGGGTCACGCCCCAGAAGTCCCAGATCGTGTCGGGGGTGGAAAAACGGTATTCGGGTTTCCACTTGTGGCCCCGTCCCGCGGCGGCGACCTCGAAACCGCAGGTGCGGGCCCAATCGACCAGCTCCACCGTCATGGCGGGCTGATCGCCGTAGGCTTGGCTATAGATCACGCCCGCCGCCTCGGCCCTTGCGACAAGGGCCGCACCACAGACGGCATCGGCCTCCACCGTGGCCGAGATGACGTGTTTGCCCGCCGCGAAAGCCGCAAGCGCGTGGTCGACTGCGATCACCGGGTTGCCGGTACATTCGACAACGATATCAACGCCGGGATGGTCGATCATCGCCATCGCATCTTCGCCCACATGGGTTGTGCCGGACTGAAGCGCTGCGTCCAGTGACGCGGCCTCGAGCCGGTCAGGGGACCATCCGGCGTAGACCATGTTGGATTTGGCGACATCGACCCGCAGATCGGCAACGCCGACCACATGAACACCGGGAATGCGCAGGGCCTGGGCCAGAAACATCGTGCCGAACTTTCCGGCCCCGACGACGCCGACGCGCAGGGGCATGTTCCGTTCTTGGCGTTCCTGAAGTTGTTGGTACAGGCCCATGGTCATCTCCCTTTGGTGGTGCACTCCGTTGCGCTTCAGTGGCACCTAAATCAGGGGGAATGTAAACACCAAGCTCGCCCTTGCCGCGCCGGTCGATTTGGGTGGGGAGTGGCCGTTGGCTTCAGCCCCGGCCAAGGTCTGCTATGCGGACAGAGCTGCCATCAAACATCGAACGGCAAAGGTCTGTTTTGTAGACGAGAGTTTCTATGTCTATCCGAAAATACTATCGAGATTTCCGATAATACTTATGAGCAGGGCCACGCCGCAAATCAGGATCGCCAACCAGAACATATACTGCATTACGAATGCTGAAACGCCGATGCCAACGGCCATATATGGAAGCCGGTGTGGTTCGTTTCGGTATAGTCCAATACCGCCGAGCACGACCGCGATACCCGCCACGCAGAGCGCGGCAATTGTAATGATCCGACCATAGTCTCGGGGCGGTGGACTGCGCTCTGGGGCTGGTTCCCCTGACAATGCACGCGCGGCGGATTGCTTTATGTCTGCTGCAATCTCGCCAATGACAGAACCGCTACTCTTCTCTTGCGGCTCAAAAAAAGCGGAAAGTTGAATGAGAATGACGATGAGACTTACAACACCCAGCATAAATCCAGCCAATCCAAATTTCGCGGGCCGCTCTTCGATTGTCTGTTCCATCGTATTACTCTTTCGTCGTTTCAGCGAGCGCAGATAAATCACAGACACGGCGAAATTATGGCATCTGAACCCAGAATATACCGCCAATACGTGCCAGCGTAGATTTCTTATCGAGCAGAAAAAGCAGCCATTGTTGGCGAACGCAGCATAATGCACTTTGGGCTCCTTCCTGCCGTTCGCCGCACACAACGCGAACATCCGCAAAGGCCCGATATTACCCAGCAGCCCCCTCACTCATAAACACACCGAAACCCCACATAGACCGCATAGAACGACGCCGGTTTCCATTGCATCCCGTCGATCCGCGTGGCGCGCGGTCCGTACCACCAGCTTCCGCCCGCTGTCAGGGCGTCGTCGCCTTGCCGGTCGGCCACCCATTCCCAGACATTGGCCCCCATGTCGTAAAGCCCGTTCACCCCTTCCTTGGTCGTGCCGACCTCGACATGATGGCTGCGATTGTTGTTCATCCCGTCCGGCTCATCCCCGACCGGATAGGTGTAGCTCCGCTCCTGTTCGAACCCTGCCGACGGGGCCGTGCGTTGTTCGGTATAGGCCGCCGAGGCCCATTCCTCCCGCGTCGGCAACCGGCCTCCGGCATCCCGGCAAAAGGCTTGCGCCTCGCCCCATGTCACATGCACGGCGGGCTCGTTTTCCGATGCGGGCCGCCCTTGCGGCGTCTTGTATGTCCAGCCGGGGCGGCGCTCCCATCCGGCGCCCCATTCAAAGCCGCCGCCGTTTCGCTCGGCCTCGGTCACAAGACCCGTGCGCTCGGCAAACGCGGTGAAAGCGCCGACCGTGACCTCCCACCGATCTACCGCGAACCCGTCAAGCTCGACACGCTCCGCCGCCGCCGGACCCGCCGCGACAAGGACGATACCGAAAAGAAAACCCCGCATCCGCTCTGCTCCCTGGACCTGTCACCGGCAAAAGGGTAATCCGCCGCTGACGCTCGGCAATGGCGAACCCGCAGATGGGTGCCGGATATGGGTTGGACAAGGACAGGCCAGCCGCACCGTCAACGTTCCGGCGCATCTTCCGGAAGGCGGTCATGCACTGCGGCTTACCCCAGCTCTTTCTGGCATTCGATGACGGCCTCGAGACCAACCATCGTTCCGCTGAGATCAATGGCCATCACCTCACCATAGGCATTATACAGCGTCATCGTGTATTTCGCGGCGATGTCCCACAGGAATTCGGGATTGTCGAAATAGATGTCCGCGCCGGGGACCCCGGCCAGGTAAATCCCGGTAGCTTCGCCTTCATATTCGGCGCCATCCAGATCGAAAAGGATCGGGTAAACCTCGCCCTCTTCGATATCGCCCCAGGCATCGTTGAATGCGGTCACGTAACCGGCACCTTCGTTGCGATCAAACCCGATACGCACCACGGAGCCGTCATTGTATTCGGCCTGAATCAAGCACCCATAGCCCAATGAGGGATCGACCATCACGTCCCAGCCCTCGACTTCACCAAGATACTCGAGGTCTTGGGCACAGACAGCGGTGCTCGCGACAGCGAGTGCGATGGCAAGTGCGGTGCTGGATCGGCGGGGGAGATTGGGTGTCATAACGCGTCCTCTTTACTGGTAACCGGCAGTCCCAACGCGGTATGCCGCCGCATGCAGCCTGTCCCTGATGACATCCGTGGGTCAAGTATTTTGTCTCTCAGGCTAGCCGTCGCTCCGCAGCCTGAACAAGGCAGGGCGAGGATCGCCTTAATGCGCTCTCACGCGCAGCACGGTGTTTCCGGACGTCACGGAATCTGGAGGTGTTTTTGCGCGCAAAGCGAAGCGCCGCACATGGCTCGGCCCGTTGGCTCGGGGCTGCTCAGCCGTTCTGGCGCATCATCCGGAAGGCGGCAGAGGCGCCCCAGCCTGCGGCGATGGCGATGGCCAGCGACATCAACCCGTAGATCATCGGCTGTTCGCGCGACAGCGTGTAGATCCACCGCTCCAGCCCGACCTTGCGCACCTCGATCGCGGTTTCGAACTGCGATACCACAGCGCCGCCGCGCGTCAGGAAAATGCGCGTCTGATACGAGCCCTCGGTCAGGTTCGCCGGCAACTCGATCGCGGTGCGGAACAGCGTCTGCTCGTCCAGCGCCACGGCGCCTTCCAGCATCTGGTAGCTGAGGTTCTTCTTGCGGATCCGGATCAACGCATCGGTAAAGGTCTGCGCATCCGCCACCTCGGCAGGGGCGCCCACCGACCGGATCGCGCGGTTGATCGACACCCGGTGCCGCAGATCTTCGACATTGCTCAGCACCTGATCCAGCGGACGGGTCGTCGCCACCGCGTAGAAACTGGGGGCGGCGTCGATCTCCACCGCGTCGGTATTGACCCAGATGCCCAGCACCCGCTCCTTGCGGCGCATGGTCAGCGGCTTCGACGGCCCCGCGATCGTCACGATCACATCCAGCGGCTCATCGGGGATCGCCGCCTGCCGCTTGACCGCGCCGAACACCAGCACCTCCGAGCCTTCGAAGGTCGCCGTGATCCGCACCTTGTCGCTCGACAGGCCCAGCACCACCTCTTCGGCGGTCGCCGGCATCGCCATCAGACAGATCAGCAGGGCAAGGCGCCTCAGCATCTCAATGCCCCCCGGCCGCGCCGATGGAATACAGCTCGGACGGTTGCAGCAACAGGTCGAAGGCCAGCTTGAAACACACCGCCAGCACCATCATCGCCAGCAGGATGCGCAATTGTTCGGCCTTCATCTTGGTCCCGATCTGCGTGCCGATCTGTGCGCCGATCACGCCCCCGATCAGCAACAGCACCGCCAGCGCCACATCCACGGTGAAGTTCGTGGTGGCATGCAGCATCGTGGTGAAAGCCGTCACGAAAATGATCTGGAACAGCGACGTGCCCACAACCACCTTGGTCGGCATCCCCAGCAGATAGATCATCGCCGGCACCATGATGAAGCCGCCGCCGACCCCCATGATCGCCGCCAGAATACCCACCGCCACACCGACCAGAAGCGGGGGAATCACACTGATGTAAAGACCGCTCGTCCGGAACCGCATTTTGAACGGCAGCCCGTGGATCCAGTTGTGCTTCTTGCGCTTGGGCACCACCTTGCCCGACCGGGTCTGCCGGATCGCGCGCAGGCTCTCGAAGAACATCATGCCGCCGATCACGCCAAGGAACAGGACGTAACACAGCTTGACCAGCAGATCGACCTGGCCCATCGACTTGAGATAGTTGAACACCACGACGCCAAGCGCCGCCCCGAGCAACCCGCCGATAAGCAGCACGGTGCCCATCCTCAGATCGACGGTCTTTCGCCTCAGATGCGCCAGCACCCCCGAAAAGGACGAGGCGACGATCTGGTTCGCCTCGGTCGCCACGGCGACAGCCGGCGGAATGCCGATGAAGAACAACAGCGGCGTCATCAGGAAGCCGCCGCCAACCCCGAACATGCCCGAAAGCACACCCACCATGCCGCCCAACCCCAGAAGGAGGAAGGCATTGACCGACACCTCGGCTATGGGCAGGTAGATTTGCATGGCTGTTCCTAGACGCAGTTTCCCTCGCATTGCAAGAGATCAGGGCGCCCAGATCCCGTCAGGCCCGATCAATTCTGCTAAACTGGACTTATCTTTCGGATTATCTGGACCGTGCTCTGATGCGCCCCCGGCTCAAAGCTTTTTTGTCAGGATAAGCGCATCTGCGCGCCTGCCATCGTCCAGCCGGTAATACCCTTCGCGCCGCGCGCTCTGCTGATATCCCGCCGCCAGATACAGCGCCACCGCCGCGCCATTGGTCTCGGCCACCTCCAGAAAGGCCTGTGCGGCGCCGCGCCTGCGCGCCTCGTCCTCGAAGGCGGCAAGACAGGCCCGCGCAAGCCCCTGCCGCCGGGATGCAGGATCGGTGGCCAATGTCAAAAGCTCGGCCTCGTCCGCGATCACCCGGCCAAGCGCAAAGGCCCGCGGCTCGCCCATCGCAAACACATGTTCCGAGTCCAGAAGCGTCTCGAATTCCGACGCCTGCCACGGGCGCGACTGACCGGCAAAGGCACGGTCGTGCAGCCGGGCCAGCGCCTGCGCCTGATCCGTCCCCGGCGCCAAACGTGCCAACGCTTCCGTCATTCCAGAATCACCGGCGGCGCGTCGCGCGACGGGGCCGCATCGGCAGGCTTGACGTAAAGCGGCGCGGGGGCCGTGCCGGCATCGGCTTTTGCCGCGATCCGGGCGATGGTCCGGGCCAGCTCTGCGGCGTAGGGCAGGCCCGCCCGTGTCAGGCCAAGCGCCGCGATCTCGTCATCGTCCGCGAGACGCGGATCGCCTCCGGGCGGACGGATATAGCTCAGGCCGCGAGGCCCCGGAATGCAGGGCAGCGCCGTGGCATCCCGCCCGAAAGCGGCCACGTCAAAACTCGACACGCCCACCGCAGGTACCCCAAGCGCAAGCGCGAGGCCGCGCGCCGCCGAAACGGAAATCCGGATGCCGGTGAAATTGCCGGGGCCGATGCCCACCGCGATCCGGTCCAGATCGGCCCATGTGGCGCCGCCTTCTGCCAGTATCTCGGTGAGCAGGGGCATCAGCCGTTCGGCCTGCCCGCGTCCCATCTCTTCGGCGCGCGCGGCCACGATCCGGTCGCCGCGCAGCAAAGCGGCCGCGCAATGCGCGGCCGATGTGTCGAAAGCCAGTATCACAGGGGTGTCAGACACCAACCGGGCGCACCTCGGTCACTTCGGGGATGTAGTGGCGCAGCAGGTTCTCGATGCCCATTTTCAGTGTGATGGTGGACGAGGGGCAGCCCGCGCAGGCGCCCTGCATATGCAGATAGACCACGCCGCGTTCGAAGCCGTGGAACGTGATGTCGCCGCCATCCTGTGCCACGGCGGGACGCACGCGGGTGTCCAGCAGCTCCTTGATCTGGCCCACGATCTCGGAATCCTCGCCCTCATGGGCGGCATGGCCCGAGGCGTGTTCGGCATCCACCGCCATAACCGGCTGACCGGATTGGAAATGCTCCATGATTGCCCCAAGGATGGCGGGTTTGATATGGTCCCATTCGGCGTCGTCGGTCTTGGTGACGGTGACGAAGTCATTGCCGAAGAACACACCCCGTACGCCCTGAACGCCGAACAGCCGCGCGGCAAGCGGCGACTTGTCCGAGGCTTCGGCGGTCGGGAAATCAGCTGTCCCTGCTTCCAGCACGGTCTGTCCGGGCAGGAATTTCAGCGTCGCGGGGTTCGGTGTGGATTCGGTCTGAATGAACATGTGTCGCGCCTTTCCAGTGGTTCCTCAAGATATGCGCGCGCAGGGCGCAGCTGTCAAGGATTGGAACGATTCTAAACTGTCTCCCTGCCTTGGGGGCCTGTGTCTTGGGGGGGCTGGAGAGGCTGTGTCTCGGCGTGGCCTGTGGTGTGGGGCCGTGTCTTGGTGTCGTGCGGTCTTGGGGTGGCCTGTTTTGTTGGGCCGTGTCTTGGTGTCGTGCGGTCTTGGGATGGCCTGTGTTGTTGGGCCTGTCTGGTTGGGCCTGTCTCGTGGGTCGTGCCTTTGCAGGCCCTGTGTCTTGCGGGCCTTGAGTGGTCCTGTGTCTGCAGCGGCCATGCGTGTTCAGTGAGCCTGTGTCTTGGGGATCTTGGTTGCTGTGTCTTGTGGGGACTGTCTCGTGGGGCCTGAAAACCGCATGGACCCGCTCAGCTACACAGAGTTTCAGACACTCCCGTTTGATCTGATACACAGAGTTTCAGACATTCCCGCCCGATCTGATACGCGGGGTTTCCGACATTCCCTGCCTCGTGGGCCTGTCTCGTGGAGCGGCCTGTCTCGTGCGGCCCCCTTCAAAGCCCTCCCAAGCCATGCAAAGGCCTGCGAGGCCGTCACCGGCTCTCGCCGTCACCGGACCAGAGCCGCGAATATCCCATATCTCTCCCGTCGCAGGGCGGATCACCGGCAAAACCGCGTCCCGAACCTTTTCGACCCACCGCCACTGCCATAGCCATAGCCATAGCGAACATCGCCCATGCAGAACCATGCTATCACCCATCGCCGCACCCCTCTTCTGCCGCTTCGAGGACCTGCAGATCGCCCAAGCTCACCAATGCCGCCACGGGTTGACCATGGCGGGTGACAACCAGCCTGTCATCGGTGGCGGTGACGTGATCCAGAAACGCGCGCCAATTCTCGCGGAGTTTGCGGCTGCTTGTTCGGACATGCATGAAGCACCTCGGGTCTACGTGATCCTTCGCACTCTGCCGCACAAAGGTTAACATACGCTTTCCGCGCCGCGCTTTACCGTTTGAATTTTATCCGTCTGACAGGTGGCGCGCGCCTGAGCCAGGCGCCTGTTGTGTACGAGATGGACACAAATTCCGTGCCTTGGTCCGATTTTCGTCCTGAACGCGTGTATGTTTCGTACGAACCCTACACAACTCGCGGCCCTGACCGGACCCGGTGCTCAGGTGATGGACTCAAGCCGTTCCTTGCTCAGGTCGCCCGGCACAATGGTGATCGGAATCGGCAGGCTGCCCGAGTTTCTCGACAGCTGTGTGACCAGCGGTCCGGGGCCCTTCTTGCCGGTGCCGGCGCCCAGCACCAGGACGCCGATTGCGGGATCGGCCTGCACCTGTGCGATGATCTCGGAGACCGGCTCGCCTTCGCGAATAACCAGTTCAGGATCAACGCCTTGCTTGTCCCGCATCCATTTCGCGAAGACCTCGAAATGCGCCTCGATCCGCTCGCGAGCCTCCTCGCGCATGATGTCGCCCACCCCGATCCAGTGGTTGAACTCTTCCGGCGGAATCACCGCCAGAATCTCGACGCCCGCATTGGTATGCGCTGCCCGCATCGCGGCGAACCGCATCGCGTTCAGGCACTCTCGGCTGTCATCCAGGACGACCAGAAACTTGCGCATGTGTATTCTCCTCGGTCCGGCATCATGATCGCGATTTGCGCTCGGGGCAATAGAATGATTTCAAGTGATTGCGATACAAGGAAATTATTCAGTCAAAAGTGCCTGCAACCCGCCCCAGAAGCATGAAGGCGCGCGCTGTTCTCGTGTCGGAAATCTGCGATATCTCGGCATCCGTCGCGGTTTGCGCGAACTGCGTGAACATCCTGTCATAGAGCCTCAGGAAGTGGTGCGCGGCATCGCGAAAGATCGGATCCTGCTTCATCCGTGCGGCCGTCAGCGCAAGCGACGACCGGTCGCGCACCCCGCCCAGCGCCGCGACGGCTCGACCCCTTTCGCCCGATGCGAAACGTCGCCACAACTCGGGCCGGGCCATGTCGGGGGTCAGGTCATCCATGTAGATGCCATCATGCGACATCAGGGTCAGCACGTCCTGTGCGGCCTGGATCAGCTGCGCTGTCTTGCGGTCCTTCAGCGCCTTGCGCAGCGCGGCAAAGCCTTCGCGGTCATCGGTGGTTTCCGGAAAGTGCAGGGCGCGGATGAAATCGCTTTTTCCCAATGGCGGCAGCATCTCGTCTGCGGTGGTGCCCAAGGGCAGCGCCACCTGATCGTCGATGACCTGCGGTTCGGCGGGCGGCTGTGCCGCCGCCTGTGCCAGCTCGGCATGCCGCGTCGACGAGAACATCGCCAGCGTGGTCTCGGCCTTGCGCTGCGCCGCCGCGATCTCTTCGAGCTTCTGGGTGACCGTGGGTTCGGTCATCGTGTGGCGTGTCTGATTTTGCGCGACATAGGCTTGCCGGATCGCGTCGATCGCGGCCTGCAGGCGCTGGCTTTCCTCGCGCATCACCTTCGAGGCGCGGGCCGCCGTGGCCGCCACCCAGATCATGGCGACCGGCATGAAGATCGCCAGCATGATCATGATGAATCGCAGCACGCCCCCCGGCTCCGAGGCGGTGCCATCGGTATCCATCACCACGAAAAAGACCACTGCCCCAATCAGCCAGACAGCCGAAAGCGCCAGCGCGATCACCTCTATTCCGGTGATCCGCTCTTTGGCGGTCTTGTCATAGATGCCCAACGGTGTCGCGGGCGGGTCCTTGCGCTCGGGCATGGGATCCTGTGCCTGTCAGATATATTCGACCTTTAGCACTTCGTAGGATTTCTCGCCACCGGGTGTCCGCACTTCGACGCTGTCGCCCGCCTCCTTGCCGATCAGCGCGCGCGCGATCGGAGATTTCATGTTGAGAAGACCGTTTTCGATATTGGCTTCGTATTCCCCGACGATCTGCCAGGTCTTTTCCTCATCGGTATCTTCATCCACGAGCGTCACCGTCGCGCCGAATTTGATCGGACCCTTCAACTTGGTCGGATCGATGACCTCGGCACGGCTGATCACGCCTTCCAGTTCCTTGATGCGACCCTCGATGAAGGACTGCTTTTCCTTGGCCGAATGATATTCGGCGTTTTCGGACAGATCGCCATGCTCGCGCGCCTCCGAAATCGCGCGGATGATCGCCGGGCGTTCCTCGGATTTGAGTTGCTTGAGTTCGACCTCAAGGGCCGTGTGGCCCCTGCGGGTCATGGGAATCTTCTCCATCGTAACTGTCCACTTCTTTTGCGGCTTGGGTCGTGTGATCCCGTCGGTTCGCGTCTGAATTTTCGTCAGATTGCCCGCATGGGGCAGGGCATTGCAATAGGGGATGATCAGGCGAGACGCATTGTGGTGCGGCAAAGTTGTATTTTGCCGGTTTCATATATGAATTACGTCGTGTTTCAATTGACGCCCGACGCGATGGCACGCTAACCACGTGCGCAACTTTGTTACCGGACCGCAAGGCCTTGGGAAAGGATTGACCAGATGTCTGACGCGACACGCGAAGCGATGGAATATGATGTGGTGATCGTTGGAGCCGGGCCTGCGGGCCTGTCGGCGGCGATCCGGCTCAAGCAGCTTGATCCATCGCGCGAGGTGGTCGTGCTGGAAAAGGGTTCGGAAGTAGGGGCGCATATCCTGTCGGGCGCGGTGCTTGACCCTTGCGGTCTGGACGCCCTGATCCCCGACTGGAAAGAAAAGGGCGCGCCGCTCAACACACCGGTAAAGCAGGATAATTTCTATCTTCTGGGCGAGGCTGGCCGGTTGCGCGTGCCGAACTTTCCGATGCCGCCGCTGATGAACAACCATGGCAATTACATCGTCTCGATGGGCAATGTTTGCCGCTGGATGGCCGAGCAGGCCGAAGAGCTGGGTGTCGAGATTTTTCCCGGCATGTCCTGTTCCGAACTGATCTATGGCGAAAATGGCGAGGTGAAGGGCGTTGTGGCCGGTGAATTCGGCAAGAACCCCGACGGCACGCCCGGTCCCGCCTATGAGCCCGGGATGGAGTTGCACGGCAAGTATGTGTTCCTGTCCGAAGGCGTGCGCGGCAGCCTGTCGAAAGAGGTCATCGCCAAATACGATCTGAGCGCCGGCAAGGAGCCGCAGAAATTTGGCCTCGGCATGAAGGAAATCTGGGAGATCGACCCCGAAAAGCATAACGAAGGCGAGGTGACCCATACGATGGGTTGGCCGCTTGGCGGGAATGCCGGCGGTGGATCGTTCATCTATCACCTTGAAAACAATCAGGTCTATGTCGGCTTTGTCGTCCACCTGAACTACAAGAACCCGTATCTCTACCCCTACATGGAATTCCAGCGCTTCAAGCATCACCCGATGGTCGCCGAGCTTCTGAAGGGTGGCAAGCGCGTGGCCTACGGCGCGCGGGCAATTTCCGAGGGCGGGTATCAATCGATGCCCAAGATGGTCGCGCCCGGTGTCGCCCTGCTGGGCTGCTCGGTGGGCATGGTCAACGTGCCCCGCATCAAGGGCAACCATAATGCCATGCTGTCGGGCAAGGCGGCGGCTGAAGCCGCGCATGACGCGCTTGAGGCGGGCCGCTCGAGCGATGAGTTGAGCGCCTATGAGGATGAGGTGCGCAACGGCGCCATTGGCAGCGACCTCAAGAAGGTGCGCAACGTCAAGCCGCTCTGGTCGAAATATGGTCTGGGCGCGTCGCTGGCGATGGGCGGTCTGGATATGTGGACCAACACAGTGGGCTTTTCGGTGCTCGGCACCCTTGGACATGGCAAAAGCGATGCCGAGGCGACGGAACCGGCCAGCAAGCACAAGCAGATCGACTATCCCAAGCCTGATGGAAAGCTGAGTTTCGACCGGCTGACCAATGTCAGTTTCTCGATGACCAATCACGAGGAAAGCCAGCCCGCGCATCTGACGCTCAAGGACGCGTCCGTGCCGATCAGCGTCAATCTGCCGAAGTATGATGAACCGGCACAGCGTTACTGTCCTGCCGGCGTGTACGAGGTGGTCAGCGAAGAGGGCAAGGACCCCAGGTTCGTCATCAATTTCCAGAACTGCGTGCATTGCAAGACCTGCGATATCAAGGACCCCAGCCAGAACATCAACTGGGTGACACCGCAGGGCGGAGACGGGCCGAACTATCCCAATATGTAAGCCAGATGTTGAAACTGCCGGTGCGGGGTGGCTCTTGGGTCGCCCCGCATTGCCTTGTGAGGCGCATCATACTAGATAGGAGTGCAAGCTAGGTAATAACTTCGAGGCAGGCTGTCGTGACATCGAAAACCCTTACCGCCTTGCTGGTGACGGCGCTTCTGCCGCTGACAGCCCCTCCCGTTATCGCTGATGAGGCCATAGGCTCTTATCTGGCCGCGCAGCAGGCGCGAGCCGACAATGATTTCACAGCGGCGGCCGAGTATTTCACGCGTGCGCTCACCGAGGATCCCGGCAATCCGGCGATCCTGGAAAATGCCGTGGTGGCGCATATCGCACTGGGCAATTTCGATCGCGCCGGACCGGTGGCGCGGAAGATGCAGGCCGATGGGTTCCAAAGTCAGATCGCGCACATGGCAATGATCGCCGATGAGGCCGCGCGCGAAGATTACGATGCACTTCTGGAACGGATTGCCGAAAACCGTGGCGTCGGCCCGTTGGCGGACGGGCTGATCCTGGCTTGGGCTCATCTTGGCAAAGGCGACATGCGCACGGCGCTTGGTCATTTCGACGATGTGTCCGAGCAGCGTGGTCTGCGTAGTTTTGGCCTGTATCATAAGGCACTGGCGCTGGCTTCGGTTGGCGATTTCGAGGGCGCCGACCAGATTTTTTCCGGCGACTCGGACGAACCCATGCAGAGCACGCGGCGTGGCACGATTGCATGGGCCGAGGTTCTCAGTCAGCTTGAACGCAATGACGATGCCGTTGCGCTGATCGACGAGCTGTTCAGATCAGACCTCGATCCCGAGGTGCAACAGCTCAAGGATCGTCTGCTCGCGGGCGAGCAGGTGCCTTTCACGCGGATCCGCAATGCGCGCGACGGTTTGTCCGAGGTGTTCTTTTCGCTTGGCCGCGCTTTGCTGTCCGATACGGGCGGGGCCTATGCGCTGCTTTATTCTCGGGTTGCCGAGCATCTGAATGCCGATCACACCGATGCGATCCTGATGTCGGCGGAAATACTCGAAAGTCTCGATCAGTTCGATCTGGCCACCAAGACCTATGCCAAGGTCCCGCGCGACAACCCGTCGTTCTACGCCGCCGAGCTTGGTCGCTCCGAAAGCCTTCGTCGCGCCGGCAAGACCGACGCTGCCATCGAAGTTTTGGACCAGCTTGCCAAAACCCATGGCGACATCCCTTCGGTTCACGTCGCCGCCGGTGACTTGCACCGGCAGAGCGAAGATTACGAACAGGCGATTGCGGCCTATGATCTTGCTCTGGAGCTTTATGCCGAGCGTGAGACAGATCAGTGGTTCGTCCATTATGCCCGTGCCATCAGTTATGAAAGACTGGGGGTTTGGGAAAAGGCCGAAGCTGATTTCCGCCGTGCGCTTGAGCTTAATCCCGAGCAGCCCCAGGTTCTGAATTATCTTGGGTATTCGCTGGTCGAAAAGCAGATCAAGCTGGACGAGGCGTTGGACATGATCGAGCGCGCGGTCGCCGCGCAACCCAATAGCGGCTATATCGTCGATAGTCTGGGATGGGTGCTCTATCGCTTGGGCCGGTATGACGAGGCGGTACAGCATATGGAGCGCGCCGCCGAGCTGATGCCTGTCGATCCGGTGGTCAACGATCACCTTGGCGATGTTCTCTGGGCCGTGGGCCGCAAGGTCGAAGCTGAATTCCAGTGGAAGCGTGCGCTGTCATTCGTGGACTTGGAAAATCCCTCTCCGGATATCGACCCGGATCGTATCCGACGCAAACTCGAGGTTGGTCTTGACCAGGTTCTCGAGGAAGAGGGCGCACCGCCTTTGAAGGTGGCCGACGATGGTGGTTGAGGCCTTCGCCCCCGCCAAAGTCAATTTGTCTTTGCATGTGACGGGCCGCCGGTCTGACGGGTATCACGAACTGGATTCTCTCGTCATGTTCGCCGATATCGGCGACCGGATCGAGGTTGAGCTGTCTGACAGCGCCTCTCTCACCGTCGAGGGAGAGATGGCGGCAGGCGTTCCCACAGACGGGTCCAACCTTGTAATGAAGGCTCAGCAGCTGATGGGGGTGTCGGCCTCTATCCGGTTGCACAAGACCCTGCCGAATGCGGCGGGGCTTGGCGGTGGCTCCAGCGATGCAGCAGCAGTGATCAGGGCATTGTCAGAGCTTTCCGGCACGCCGCTACCCAAGGACGTTCTGTCACTCGGTGCCGATGTTCCCGCCTGTCTGGCCGGACAGGTCGTTCGGATGCGCGGCCTTGGCGAACGGATCACTCCGGTGTCTGGTCTGCCTGCCTTGAATGCCGTGCTTATCAATCCGAACGTGCCGGTGCCGACGAGGGACGTTTTCGAGCGCCTTGAAACCACAACCAACGCGCCCATGCCCGATGACCTGCCGCAGGGGATCAGCGCGGCAGAGTTCGGGCGTTGGTTGCGCGACATGCGTAACGACCTGGAGCCGCCTGCGATCCTCTTGCAGCCTGTTATCGCACAGGTTCTTGGTGCCTTCGCCGTGACGCCGGGCTGTCAGCTTGCGCGCATGACCGGATCCGGCGCCACCTGTTTCGGGCTTTATGCAGATAGGGAAACCGCGTCTTCCGCCGCCGGCAGGCTGCGCGAGGCGTTTCCCGGCTGGTGGGTGGCCGCGACGCGGCTGAACGCAGCTGACTGATCAGTTGACCCGCGCGACGACGTAATCGGCCAGATCCGTCAACATCCCGCGCACGGCGTGATCGGGCAGAGCCTCCATCGCCGATTTCGCCTTGGCCGCCCAAGACAGCGCATCCTGTCGTGTCGCCTCCAAAGCGCCATGCTTTGTCAGCAGATCAAGCGCATGCTCGAGATCGCCATCTTCCTGACGACCCTTTTCGATCGTGCGTGTCCAGAAGGCGCGCTCGGTCTCATCGGAGGCGGCGACGGCCTTGATGACCGGAAGCGTCAGTTTGCGTTCGCGAAAATCATCGCCGACATTCTTGCCCGTGGCATTGCTATCACCCTGATAATCCAGAAGATCGTCCACGATCTGGAAGGCGATACCAAGCGCATCGCCATAATCGAAAAGCGCCTTTATCTGTGCTTCAGGGGCATCTGCGATCACGCCACCCACTTCGGTCGCAGCGGAAAACAAAGCGGCTGTCTTGCCGCGCACGACCTGCAGATAGATGCTTTCGTCGGTTTTGAGATCCCGTGCCGCACTCAGTTGCAGCACCTCGCCTTCGGCGATCACCGCCGCCGCGTTCGACAGGATATCGAGCACTCGGAGATTGCCCGGCTCAACCATCAGCTGAAACGCGCGGGCAAAAAGGTAATCGCCCACAAGCACGCTTGACTTGTTGTCCCACAAAAGGTTCGCGGTGGGCCTGCCCCGGCGTTGCTGACTTTCATCGACCACGTCGTCATGCAGCAAGGTGGCGGTGTGAATGAATTCCACCGTGGCGGCAAGATGCACGTCGAACGCACCGCCATAGCCACACATATCGGCGGTTGCGAGTGTCAGCATCGGGCGCAGGCGTTTGCCGCCCGCTTCGACCAGATGGGCCGTCACTTCCGGGATGCGCGGTGCGTGCCGCGATGCCATCCGCTCGCGGATCAGCGTATTGACGGCGGCCATCTTGCTATCCAGATGCCGGGCCAGTTGCTCATGCGGTTTCGTCGCGGCGTGGTCCAATCCCATCACACTCCCGTCACACCTGTCGACAAATAGACCGCGGTGCCCTTAAGTCATCCCCATGAAACACCTACTCAGCACAAACGATCCGACAATGATCGCCTTCGCCCAAGCCTTGCTTCAAGGCGAGGGTATAGACTGCTTTGAAATGGACGTAAATATGAGCATTCTCGAGGGATCGATCGGGATATTTCCTCGTCGCCTCATGGTTGCCGAGCGTGATTACGAGCAGGCGCGCCAGACATTGATCGACAACGGGATCGAGGTTGATGGCTGACCACTGGCCAGAGGGTAGTTTGACCACGGACGATTTTCTAGGTGGCCGTTTGCGGATCAGTCAGCCTCGCGATGGCTATCGCGCCGGTGTCGATCCTGTGTTGCTGGCGGCCAGTGTGCCCGCGCGCCCCGGTGACTCCGTTCTGGATCTGGGATGTGGGGTCGGTGTGGCGGGGTTGTGCCTCGCGTCACGGGTCGAGGGCCTGATGCTTGCCGGACTGGAATTGCAGTGCGGATACGCGGCGCTGGCCCGGCAAAACGCGTTGGCCAACGGGATCACTATGGAGGTGGTGACAGGGGATGTGTCGGATATGCCCGAGCAATTCAGGCGACGGCAATTTACCCATGTGTTGGTCAACCCGCCTTATTTCGATCGAAACGCAGGAAGCGCCGCGCGTGACACCGGGCGCGAGACCGCCCTTGGAGAGGTCACTCCGCTTGCCACATGGATAAGGGCCGCCGCGCGTCGGGCTGCACCGAAAGGCACCGTAACCTTCATTCACCGAACGGAACGTTTGCCTGCCTTGTTGGGCGAAATTTCAGACCATCTTGGCAGTCTCGAAGTTTTGCCGCTGATTCCCCGTCGCGGCAGACCGGCAAGATTGGCTCTGGTCAGGGGGCGCAAGGGGGGGCGCGCCGATTTCAAGCTGCATGATGGATGGGTTTTGCACGAAGGTGCGGCCCACGTGAGCGACAAGGAAAACTACACGGATGCAACGGCTTGTGTCCTGCGTGAGGGCGGTCACCTGCCTTTTCAGCTCTGAGTTGAATAAAATGCTATCCGCAAAATTCAGCTTATGCTGCGTCTGCAGCGTGACAGGTCGACCAAAGTATGCTGCACTGATGTTACAAAACATTCATCAGAGAGGAGAATGCCAATGGGCTTGAGTTCACACATCGAGGAACTGAAGAAGAAACATAGGGCCCTCTCGGAGCGGGTGGAAGAAGTGCAGCGCGCTCCCGGCGCAAGCAATCTCGAACTTGCGGAACTCAAGAAGCAGAAGCTTCGGATCAAGGAAGCCATCGAACGGCTCTCCGTCAACGTGTGATCCGAAAGGGGGAGCTTACCGGATTTGGGCTTCCCCACCACTCAAGCGGATAACGCATTTCCCATCTGCCTTTCTTGCAGGGACGATGCGTTCTTGATCAGATTTCTTTAACTTAAAACAGGAACTGAAGCTTGAGCCGGTCGCCTAGGCGACCGGCTTGATCTGTGAGTTCCGATTGATCGATCAGACGAAAAACTGTCCGCCATTTGCGGAAATTGTCGATCCGTTGATGAAGCCCGACTCGTCGGATGCAAGAAAGGTCACGCAGCGCGCGATCTCTTCCGGTTCGCCAAGACGACCGGCGGGGATCATGCCAATGATTGCTTCGCGCACTTTTTCCGGAACGGCCATCACCATTTCAGTCGCGATGTAGCCGGGGCAAACCGCGTTCGCGGTGATGCCTTTTGCGGCGCCTTCCTGTGCCAGCGACTTCACGATACCCAGATCACCGGCTTTGGTCGCAGCATAGTTGACCTGCGCGAACTGTCCCTTTTGGCCATTGATCGAGCTGATGACCACGATCCGCCCGAAGCCGCGCTCGCGCATACCGGGCCAGATCGGGTGGATCGTGTTGAAGACCCCAGTCAGGTTGGTGTCGATCACATCATGCCACTGTTCCGGTGTCATCTTGTGAAATGGCGCATCGCGGGTGATGCCGGCATTGGCCACAACGATTTCAATTGGCCCCAGCTCTTCTTCGACTTTGGCGATGCCTGCCTTGGACTCATCATAGCTGGCGACATTCCATTTATAGGTCTTGATGCCGGTTTCTTCGGTGAACTTGGCCGCGGCCTCATCATTACCGGCATAGGTGGCTGCCACGTTGTGGCCTTCAGCCTTGAGCGCTTTCGAGATCGCAGCGCCGATTCCGCGCGAGCCACCGGTGACGAGTGCAGTTCGTGCCATGTTTTTCTCCAGTTTGGTTAAAAGGTCTCGTAACTCTGTTACTCTTTCAGCGCGCGCTGCGCAATATTATTGCTTGATGAATTTTCCGCGCTGCAGCGTTTTTTGTTCGATATGGATAAGGGCGCCCATTGAGCGCCCTTATGTCAGGTGTTCGTGACCATATGGTAACGCTTAATCGCGTTGAACGCACAGTGCGACGCCCATGCCGCCACCGATGCACAATGTGGCAAGACCCTTCTTGGCGTTCCGGCGCTTCATCTCGAAAAGGAGCGTGTTCAAGACGCGGCAGCCCGATGCACCGATCGGATGGCCGATTGCGATTGCGCCGCCATTGACGTTCACGATCGCAGGATCCCAGCCCATGTCCTTGTTGACGGCACATGCCTGCGCGGCGAAGGCTTCATTGGCTTCCACCAGGTCCAGATCATCGACAGTCCAGCCAGCCTTGGCCAAGGCCTTGCGGCTGGCATTGATCGGACCCACGCCCATGATCGACGGATCAAGCCCCGCCGTCGCATAGGAGACGATCCGCGCCAAAGGTTCGATCCCGCGTTTCTCGGCGGCATCTGCGGACATCAGCAAAGTCGCTGCGGCACCGTCATTGATCCCGCTTGCGTTTGCTGCGGTCACCGATCCGTCCTTGGTAAAGGCCGGACGCAATTTCTGCATGCTCTCGATCGTGGCGCCGTGCCGGATATATTCGTCCTTGTCGACAACGATATCGCCTTTGCGCGTCTTGACGGTAAAGGCGATCACCTCGTCGTCGAATTTGCCCGCCTTCTGGGCCGCTTCCGCCTTGTTCTGGCTGGCCAGCGCGAATTCATCCTGCTGTTCGCGGCTGATCTGCCACTTCTCGGCGACGTTTTCGGCAGTCTGGCCCATGTGATAGCCGTTGAACGCATCCCACAGACCATCGCGAATCATCGTGTCGATATAGGTCATGTCGCCCATCTTGTGACCGGCCCGCAGATGCGCGGCATGGGGGCTGAGCGTCATGTTTTCCTGACCGCCGGCGCAGACGATATCGGCATCGCCCAATTGGATGTGCTGCGCGCCAAGCGCGACAGCCCGCAGGCCCGAGCCGCATACCTGGTTGATGCTCCAGGCCGAGCTTTCGATCGGCAAACCCGCGTTGACATGGGCCTGACGTGCCGGGTTCTGACCCTGCGCCGCGGTGAGAACCTGGCCGAGGATCGTTTCCGAAACTTCCGCCTTTTCGATACCTGCGCGCGCAACGACGGCCTCCAGGACGGCGGCGCCAAGATCATGTGCCGGCGTGTTGGCGAATGCGCCTCCAAAAGATCCGACAGCAGTGCGAGCCGCGGATGCGATAACAACGTTAGTCATGTGAGTCCTCCACCAGAATTCTTCATGGCCGAGGCGTGCCGCAACGTCGTGTCAGGCGTTGCCCGGTATCCCCCGCCGGCTGATCTCGTCATAACGCACTGATGGCTGCGCGGCAACGGCCCGATGTCGGAGATCACGCGCGCAGGCCGTGCACCGGGTCCTGCTCCCATGGCGGCTTTATCGTGGGTGCGCCGAAGTAGTATCCCTGAAGGCAGTCGACCCCGATTGCTGCCAGATAAGCGGCATCCTGTGCGGTTTCGACACTTTCTGCGACGGTCAGCATGTCGAACTGATCGGCAATCGACAGCAAGGCCGCTGTCAGTACCTGATTGTCCGGATTATTGGCGATGCCCCGGATGAATTGACCGTCGATCTTGATGATATCAAAGTAAAAATCACGCAGATATCTGAATGACGTGAAGCCCGAGCCGAAATCGTCCAGCGCAAAGCTGACCCCTTTGGCTTGAAATTCCTGCATGAATCCAATGACCAGTTCGGGGATGAGCATCGCCGAACTTTCCGTGATTTCGAGAATCAGCCGCTCTCCAAGGGTTGGGTCCGCATCCAGACGGCGGCTCAGGGTCCGGACCCATCGCTTGTACCCGATCGATCGAGCAGACATGTTGAGGGACAGGCGCAAATCGGGCTGGCGTGCCAACAATTTCAGGCCTTTTTCCAAGGCGATGCAATCGATTATGCGACCAGTTTCCGTGGTTTCCACTGCCGACATGAAGTCGCGTGCCGGGATGATCCTGCCCGTGTCGTCGAGCACACGGATGAGGCCTTCGTAAAAGGCGGCGCAGGATGGATCGTTGGTCGTGACAACAGTCTGATAAGACAGCAATAATTGCTTCCGGATCACAGCCTGTTCGACCATGTCCAATACCGACAGGTCCCGTTTCATGATCGCGTAATTCAATGCCGAATCCTCGCCCTCAGGCAGATCGGCAAATTGTCGTTTGCGCCGCATTATCGCACCTCTGCATTCCCGAGGTTCACAGGCTGCAGGACAGCCGCTAAGGAAGGCTTAAACGGTCAATTTGAAAGGTTCGGTCCATCATGGAGGAACGGAGCGCCGGGATGGCAGAAAGATGCGGTTGGGTCGGCGCCGATCCGCTCTATGAAGCCTATCACGATACCGAGTGGGGCGTGCCGGAATATGACAGCCGCGCCTTGTGGGAAAAGCTGATCCTGGATGGCTTTCAGGCGGGGCTGAGTTGGATCACGATCCTGCGCAAGCGCAAGAATTTTCAGAAGGCATTTCAAGGGTTTGACCCCGACATCATCGCCGGGTGGGGCGACGCGGAAGTGCAGGTTCTGCTGGGGGATCAGGGGATCGTGAGGCACCGCGGGAAGATCGAGGCGGCGATCGGGAATGCGCAGGTTTGGCAGGAGATCGAGGCCGAGCAGGGGTTCGATCGGTACCTGTGGGACCATGTCGGCGGCAAGCCTCTGCAGAATGCCTGGGAGCGGCTTGAGGACGTGCCCACGGAGACGGAAATTTCCAGAGCAATTTCAAGAGATTTGCGGAAAAGGGGATTCAAATTCTGCGGGCCTACCATCGTCTATGCCTTCATGCAGGCGGTGGGCATGGTGAACGATCATCTTGTCACCTGTCCCTGTCACGGACCGGTCGCTCAGCTGGGTCAAAAGCCCCGAAAATCCGCGTCGGTATGACGTCGGTATCACGTCGGTGCATGACACGGCGCCCGGAATGTTTTGGAATCGCCGCGCAAATCCTATATGGAGGCGCATCCAAGCCCTAGCCCGACCCCAAAGCGCGAGCCCATGACCAATACCGCCCCGATCACCCAGGACGTGATGACCATCCCCCGCAAGCTGCCCGAGGGGCCGACCAATCTTGTCGGTCTGACGCGCGACCGGTTGCGCGAGGTGCTGATCGAGGCAGGCACGCCCGAGAAGCAGGCCAAGATGCGGGTGAACCAGATCTGGCAATGGCTCTATCAATGGGGCGTGCGTGACTTTCACGCGATGACGAACCTGTCCAAGGCCTATCGGCAAATGCTGGCGGAGAATTTCGTGATCGAAATCCCCGAGATGGTGTCGAAGCAGGTCAGTGCCGACGGGACCCGCAAATATCTAGTCCGGATCGCGGGCGGGCATGAGGTCGAGGTGGTCTATATCCCCGAAACCGACCGTGGGACGCTGTGCATCTCGAGCCAGGTGGGCTGCACGCTGACCTGTTCCTTCTGCCATACCGGCACTCAGAAACTGGTGCGCAACCTGACCGCGGGCGAGATCGTGGGCCAGGTGATGATGGCGCGCGACGATCTGGATGAATGGCCACGGCCCGGCGAGGGCGCAGGCGAACGCCCGCGCCTGTTGTCGAATATCGTCCTGATGGGCATGGGCGAGCCGCTTTACAATTTCGACAATGTGCGCGACGCGATGAAGATCGCGATGGATGGCGAGGGTATTTCGCTCAGCCGTCGCCGCATCACCCTGTCCACCAGCGGGGTTGTGCCCGAGATCGCCAAGACCGCCGAAGAGATCGGCTGCATGCTGGCCGTCAGCTTTCATGCGACCACCGACGAGGTGCGCGACAAGCTGGTGCCGATCAACAAGAAATGGAATATCGAAACCCTGCTGGGGGCGCTGCGCGAGTATCCGCGCCTGTCGAATTCGGAGCGGATCACCTTCGAATACGTGATGCTGAAAGACGTGAATGACAGCGATGCCGATGCCCGCCGCCTTGTGCAGTTGATTAAGGGCATTCCGGCCAAGATCAACCTCATCCCGTTCAACGAATGGCCCGGCGCCCCGCATCAGCGCAGCGATTGGGACCGGATCGAGAAATTCGCCGATATCGTCTATAAGGCCGGCTATGCCAGCCCGATCCGCACGCCGCGCGGCGAAGATATCATGGCCGCCTGCGGGCAGTTGAAATCGGCCACCGAGCGCGCGCGCAAATCCCGCAAGCAGATCGAAGCCGAGACCGGTCTGGGCTGAGCCGCGGCGTCAAGCTGGCAGTTCGGGCGGCTATCTGACAGTCTGATGCAGCCTGACACGCGAAAGGACCGGCGATGCCCCCTGACCGTTTCACACCCTTGCCACGGCCGCTGGCCGCCGATGGCACTCCCCGCCGCGTCGGCGTGGAGATCGAGCTTGGCGGGTTGAGCGAGGCCGAGGTTGCCGGGATCTGCACCGATACGCTGGGAGGACGGGCCGAACAGGGGGATGGGCCGTTCTGGATCATTCGCGACAGCCGGATCGGGACGCTGGAGGTCTATCTGGATATTTTCCTGCGCAAGGCCACCCAGAGCAAACTGCGCGATCTGGCGCTGGAGCTGGGGCGCGAGGTTGTGCCAGTGGAGATCGTCACCGAACCGCTGGACATGGCCGGGCTGGAGGCGCTGGAGGATCTGACGCGGGCTTTGCGGCGCGCAGGGGCGCTTGGCAGTGGTGCCGGATGGGTCTTTGGGTTCGGGGTGCATCTGAATGTCCAGATCGCGTCGCAGGCGGATGGCGATGTAATCCGCCCGCTTTTGGCCTATGCGCTGATCGAGGACTGGATGCGGCGCGACAACCCCATCGACGAGTCGCGCCGGCTGTTGCCGTTCACCGATCCTTATCCCACCGACCTGGTGCGCGGGCTGATCGCGCTTGGCCCGGAGGCGGCGCTGCGCGATGTGATGACGCTTTACCTTAGTCTGACGCCGAGCCGGAATCACGGGCTGGATATGCTGCCGATCTTTGCGCATCTGGCGCCCGAGACCGTGGACCGGAAGCTGAGCGGGCCGGTATCGGCGCGTCCTGCGTTTCATTTCCGGCTTCCCGATTGCCTGATCGACGAAGAGGGCTGGTCCATTGCCGATGAATGGCAGCGCTGGATCATGGTCGAGCGGGTGGCCTGGGACGCGGCGTTGCTGGCGCGTCTTGCCGAGGCCTGGAGCGACGATCATGGGGTGGTCACCCTGTCGCGCGCGCGGTGGGCCGACCGCTGCGGCGCGATCCTGCATGAGGCCGGGATGGTGGCCAGCTGAGATGGTGCGACCGGTCATCGGGATCACCACCTCGCGCAGGTCCGGCTGGCGCATCTTTCCGCTGATGGCGTTGAATGTCTGGATGGCGGGCGGGCGTGCGCGGCGCTGGACCGACCGGGCACCTGCGCATGTGGCGGATGTGGATGGGGTGATTGTCGGCGGCGGCGACGATATCTCGCCGGATCTTTATGGCGGGCAGGTCGTGACATCGGCGCGGCTTGATCCGGGGCGCGACGCGCTGGAGCGGCGGCTGGTGCTGGAGGCGTTCGATCAAGGCCTGCCGGTGATGGGGATCTGCCGGGGCAGTCAGATGCTGAACGTGGCGCTTGGCGGGACCTTGCATCAGGATGCCTATGACGCCTATCGCGACAGCGACCGGCACCGGACGATCCTGCCGCGCAAGACCGTGCTGATCGCGCCGGGCACCCGGCTGGCGGCGGTGGCGGGCGGCGCACCGATGAAGGTCAACGCGCTGCATTCGCAAGCTGTCGATCGGCTGGGCCGGGGTTTGCGGGTGGCGGCACGCGATCGTGGCGGCATGATCCAGGCGATCGAAAGGGTGCGCGACCCGTTCGCGATCGGGGTGCAGTGGCATCCCGAGCATCTGTTCTATGCGCGTCGCCAGCAGGGGTTGTTCCGCGCGCTGGTGGCGGCGGCGAAAGCCAGCCGGCAGCGGCGCAGTCAGATGCAGCGCGTGGATGCCGGGGCAGAGTGAGCGGTGCTCTCAGGTCCGGTCTGGTCTGGTCTGCTCTGGTCATGAAGACACCTTGGGCGCGCCATATTTCTGCACGATTGTTGCCCTCAACTCTGGTTATCGATTGGTTGAACGGTAACTGTTTTGAGGTAGGAAACGATGAAACAGTCAGTGAGTGAAAACGAAACAGAGATCCTGAACTTCGTTCTGCGCGAGCGGAGCATGGCGGTTTCAGAGCGCGAATGGCGCCATCGGCTGCGCGGCTATGGCTATGCGATCAAGGAAACGGCGGAGGGGCGGATGGTCACCTCGGTGCGGCGCGGCGGCACGTTGTGCGTTCTGCCGGGGCAAGTGGCCTGAGACCAGAGCGGTGATCGGGGTGCGGGCGGCCGGTGACGGCCGTGACGGTCCTTGTCAGCCCTTGTCGGCATACCAGGCGTCTATGATCTCGACCGCGTCCTGAGCTGTTTCGACGAAGCGGAACAGGTCCAGATCCTCGGGGCTGATGGTGCCGGCATCCGCCAGCGCCTCCCAGTTGATGATCCGGCGCCAGAACTCTTCGCCGAAGAGCAGGAAGGGCACTTTGGTCATGCGGTCGGTCTGAATCAGGGTCAGGGCCTCAAACATCTCGTCAAGGGTGCCGAAGCCACCGGGAAAGACACAGATCGCCTTGGCGCGCATCAGGAAGTGCATCTTGCGGATGCCGAAATAGTGGAAGTTGAAGCACAGGCCGGGTGTGACGTATTCGTTAGGGGCCTGTTCATGGGGCAGCACGATGTTGAGCCCGATGGACGCGCCACCGGCATCGGCAGCACCACGGTTGCCGGCCTCCATCACGCCGGGGCCACCGCCTGTTGCCACGACGAATTCGCGCCCATAGCTCGCCATGGATTTCATCGTGATGAGCCGGGCGAATTCGCGGGCCTCATCGTAGAACCGTGCAAGATCGGCGAGGGTTTCGGTGCGGGCGCTGTCGCGCTGCGTGGGTTCGGGGATGCGGGCGCCGCCGAACAGGACCACGGTGCTTTCGATCCCGCGCTCGTTCAGGATCAACTCGGGCTTGAGCAATTCAAGCTGCAGACGGACCGGGCGCAGCTCGTCGCGCAGCATGAAATCGGGATCGGCAAAGGCCAGCCGGTAGGCCGGCGCGCGGGTCTGGGGCGTGTCGGGCACCTGTTCGGCGCTGCTGCGGTCGGTATGCGCGTCGCGGAACTGGCTGTGGCGGTCATCTGTCATCGCGGACCTTCGGGTTGAGCGGAGCTTTCCCTTCAAGGGGTAGCGGGTTCGCCGCCGCTTGACCAGCCACAGCGCATGACAGGGCCTGTCGCAAGTCGGGTCGCCGACGCCGGATTGATCCCGGCACGGGTTGCGCATATAGCCCTTGGCCAAGCCGCTGAAACATATGACGCCAGAAGCCAAGGGAGGCACCCGATGTCGAACGCTCAACTGGAACAAGCCATCGAAGCCGCGTGGGAAGTCCGCGATCAGATCACATCAAGCACCGGGGGCGAAACCCGCGAGGCCATCGAGGCGACGCTGAATGCGCTCGATTCGGGCAAGCTGCGCGTGGCCGAACGGCAGGACAATGGCGACTGGCATGTGAACCAGTGGGCCAAGAAGGCGGTTCTGCTGGGCTTTCGCATCAAGGACATGGAGATGCAGGACGGCGGCCCGCAGGGCGGCGGCTGGTGGGACAAGGTCGACAGCAAGTTCAAGGGCTGGGGCGAGACCGACTGGAAAGCGGCGGGGTTTCGTGCCGTGCCCAACTGCGTGGTTCGCAAATCCGCCTATATCGCGCCGGGTGTCGTGCTGATGCCCAGCTTCGTGAACCTTGGCGCCCATGTGGGCGAAGGCACGATGGTGGATACATGGGCCACCGTGGGCAGCTGCGCGCAGATCGGCAAGAACGTGCACCTGTCGGGCGGTGTGGGCATCGGCGGCGTGCTCGAGCCAATGCAGGCCGGTCCCACGATCATCGAGGATAACTGCTTTATCGGTGCGCGCTCGGAGGTGGTCGAGGGCTGCATCGTGCGCGAAGGCTCGGTTTTGGGGATGGGGGTCTATATCGGCCAGTCCACCAAGATCGTCGATCGCGAAACCGGCGAGGTCTTCATGGGCGAGGTGCCGCCCTATTCGGTGGTGGTGTCCGGGTCGATGCCGACCAAGAACAACCTCAACCTCTATTGTGCGGTGATCGTCAAGCGCGTGGATGAGCGGACCCGCTCGAAGACCGGCATCAACGAGCTGCTGCGCGACTGACGCGCCGTCGCGGCACATCGGGCAAGGCGCAGCGATGCGCCTTGCTCACCCAATTCAGCCGGCGGATTTCGAGGGCTTCGCGCCGATCGGTCCGCCGGCTTTCTTCCAGCCGCCGAACCCGTCTTCGATATGGCTGACATTCGGTAGCCCCATCTCTTGGGCCACCCGCGCCGAGAGCGCCGAGCGCCAGCCGGAGGCGCAGTAGAACACGAACCTGTCGCCGGTCTGGAACTGCGGTTTGGCATAGGGGCTTTCCGGGTCGATCCAGAATTCCAGCATCCCGCGCGGACAGTGGAAGGCGCCGGGGATCATCCCGTCACGTTCCAACTCGCGCGGATCGCGCAGATCGACGAAGGTGACGCCCTCTTGGCCATGCAGCGCCAGCATGTCCTGTGCGGGCGCGTGATCGACCAGTGCGTTGGCTTCGGCGACCATGTCGCTGGCTCGTTTCATCGCAGTCTCCTTGGTGGTGCGGTGTCCTGTGTGGCCGGAGCCTAAAGCGTTTCGCGCAAGGCTGAAATGCCGAATTTCGCGGACGTTCATGGTGCGATCCGATGCGACAGGCTTGACTTCAAACCGGGGCTGACGCAGGTCAGGTCAGACAGAAGGAACCCGCGCATGAGTGGCACCAAGACCAAATCCCCCAAGCGCCAGCAGGTCTATACCCTGCTGGTCGAGATCGGCCGCAAGGCGGGCGACGGTCTGCCTGCGAAGGCCACCGGTGCTGCGCTGATGGTTTATGCCTCGGGCGTGGACGAAGAAGAGGCCGTGCGCGAAACCGTTGCCGTGCTCAAGCAGGCCGATACCGCGCCCTTGGATGTGTCGGGCTATGGCACGCTGGACGAGCGGCTGGCGGAAGGGCACGAGATCGGCGAGGACGAACGCGCGCTGATGGCCCGAGCGCTTGAGGAAAACGCGGTGATCGTGGCCCAGGTCACGCCGTTCTACGATTGATCGCAAGCCGGGTGCGGGCGCCGTTCAGGCGACGCGCTGCATCGCCAGGGTGATCGCCTCGAAGGGTTTGAGAACGGGCCAGACGGGTTTTGCGTGTTCGGGCAGGCGCGAGCGGTCGGCCTCGGCCAGAACCGATTGCACCAGTTGATCCGGCTTGCGCCGCAACCGCCCGATATAGAGACTTTCCAACGCACAGCCGCCCGCCGCCAGAACCGCCTCGTGCCCCGGCAGAAGCAGGTGGCGATAGGTCACCAGTTCGGGGCCTTTCGCGAAAAGTGCAGACCGCCCGTTCACCAGATGGCGGGCCGGCACCAGCACCGCTTCGCGGCCGAACATGTATTCCACCTCGCTTCCGCTGATGACCAGCCGTTGCTGGGGCGCGACCACGATATCCTCGCGCAGGCCGAAATAGGGGGCGCGCAGGCGCACCGGGCGGAAACTGCCACGGGCGGGAACGGTGCGGCTGACCATGCGCAGCACCGGCACCGAGATGCCGGTATCGGTCAGGACGACATCGCCGCGCTTGAGCTGTCCTGCGGCGACATCGCCGAAGGTGGTGGCGATCGGCACCCGGCTCGTCAGGGCGGGCATTGGTCCCACGGGCTCCACCTTGGTTGAAATGGCGAAGAAATCCACGTCGGGATCCATCTCGTGGTTGTAGCGGTGCTGACAGAGCGCATGGACATCGGCCATCAGCATGGGGTGCGGTGGCGACATATCGACCGAGTGGATGAGATCGCTTTCGGGGCGCTCCATCGTCAGTCGGCCCCACCGCGCGGGTGCGTCCCAGCTATAGGTCAGGCGCACGATATCGGTGCGGCCATCCGCCTGGTGCGGCAGGGTGGCATGGTGAATGTCGTCGCCTTGGGTCACCACGAGGATGATGCCGCCCTGCGGCAGGGCGCGTAGCGAAAAGCTGCCGGGCCAGGGATGCTGGCGCTGGAATGCCAGCAGCGTCTGCGGTCTGCCGTCGGGCGACAGGCGGGTTTCCAGCAGCAGCGTGCCACGGGGGATCAGTTGATCGGGAGGATAGGGCCGGGGGGCATGCTTGGGCCTGTCAATGCCATGCGGAGCAAAGCGCCCGTCATGGTGATCTACGATCGCGATCCATGTCATCTGTCAGGCGGCCTTTCTGCGGACCAGCACCTGCGCTTCGAAGGGGCGAAGGGTGCGGCGCGCGGCGGGGCTGTAGCCGGCGCCTGTGGCCGGGTCGATCTCGGGGAATATGGTGCAGATTTCTTTCAGAACCTCGGCCTCGAACACGTTGGTGATCTGTGGTCCGGGCAGGAAGCTTTCGGTTTCCAGACCTTCGGAATAGATCACCTGATGGCGGTCGAACATCAGGTGCAGGTAGTCGACAAAGCCGCCTTCCATGCGGCGGATGCTGTGGCCGTTGACCAGATCGCGCGCGGCGACGAGCACCTCGCCCTCGCCGAAGAGAAGTTCGGCAAGGCTGTCGCGGATCAGCACCCGGTGGAGCGGAGAGACCAGGAGGTCGTGATGCGCGCCGAAACTGCCGGCGGAAATGAGGATCGGGGCGAAATTTCCCTCGGCGGCCACACGTCGCTGACCGATCCAGCGCAGGGGTTGCGGGCCGTCGTCCTTGGTGGTGACCAGATCACCGGGATTGAGATACTCGACCTGGACCAAGCCCGAAGGTGTCAGGATCCGTGTGCCGGCGGTGAAGCAGGGGACCGAGTCGACAGTGACGAAGCCGATATCGCTCTGGCCTGTGCTGCTGGTGGCCTCGTAGGTGAAATTGAACTGCTCGATGTCGCCATCGCCGGTCACGGTGACCGTGCCATTGGCGTTCAGCGTCACCTGCTGGCCGGTGGTCAGGGTCACAACGTCGCCCACGCTGACGGCCTGACCGTTGATATGGGTGATGGTCAGGATGCCGCCGGTCGAGTTGACGTCATTGGCCAGAAGGTCAAGCGTTTTCGAGCCGTCGGGAAACAGGTTGCTGGTGTCGTCAAGCGCGACAAGGGTGGTCTGGAGACTGTCCGCGGCGATCAGAAGGGCGGAATCGTAGCTGCTGTCCACCACGTCCGCGATCCCGATACGGATCGAGTTCAGCTCGCCCGCGGTGACCGGAAAGGTCAACGTCAGGGTGACGGTGAAGCCGTCCATCTCGGTGTTGAACTGGTCGCCGGTATTGTCGTTGTAGAGGTTGGCGTTCGTGGCGCCGTTCAGGTTGTTGGGGTCGGCATCGCCATCCCCGATAGACAGATCGACCTGCTGACCATTGACCCAAACCCCGACGAAATCCTGATAGATGCCGGTCTGGAACTCGGGGAATTCCTCGGAGGCGAAGACGAATTTCATCGACATCAAGGAGCCGGTCGGGATGAAATCCACGTCCAGATAGGCCGCATCGAAGGTGCTGGCCCCCGCGGCGGCGTTGAACAGCGGATCGTTGTCGGGGCCTGTCGTGTTGGTCGAGGTGTTGGTTCGCTGGTTCGAATTGTCTTGCAGCCACCATGCGAAGGCCGGGGGCGCGTCATTGGTGAAGGACGTGACATTGCCGGTCGAAAGGATCACCCCCGTATCGGCAGGCGTGACACCGGGCGTGATGGCGTCGCCGTCGGTATAAATTCCCGACGACAGCGCCGCCCCGGTATAGGAGGCGCTGACAACCGTGGCGCCGTCACCAAAGATTTCCTGTGCCATGGCGACGGCGGACGCATCCGTGTCGATGGGAAGTCTCGCTGGAGCTACCATTCTAAAATGCCTCGAACCAGTTCGGGGCAGCGCAAAACACAGCGAGACGGCTAAAACGCCGCCGTCAATTCCTGGACAAAGTGCTGTCCGCTCGATCGCGGGCCTTTTGCGGCCCTGCTGAATTTTACCCTGCCTCGGGTTATTATTGACATTTTCCTAACATAATTCAGGAGAATTGTTAACAGAAATCAACAGAACCTCGACGCAGTGTGCTCTATTTGCGCTTCGCGGCGAACCGCGCTAGCGATGCGGGGACACTTTCCGAGATGTAAGGGACCATGCCCGCTATGCCTGTCGATCCTGTTGAACTGACCGCCGATCTTGTGCGTTGCCCGTCGATCACCCCCGCGGAAGGCGGCGCGCTGCAGCTGTTGGAAAACCTGCTGACCGAGGCGGGGTTTGCCTGCACCCGGATCGAGCGCGGTGGCGTGTCCAACCTTTTCGCGCGGTGGGGCGACAAGGGTGCTGCGCGCACATTCGGCTTCAACGGCCATACCGACGTGGTGCCGCTTGGCGATGAGGCGGCATGGAGCGTGCCGCCCTTCGGGGCCGAGCAGAAAGACGGTTTTCTCTGGGGGCGCGGTGCGACGGACATGAAATCCGGCGTCGCGGCCTTTGTGGCGGCCGCCGTGGATTTCGTGCGCGACACGCCGCCCGATGATGGCGCGGTGATCGTCACGGTGACCGGAGACGAGGAAGGCGATGCCGTGGACGGCACCACCGCGATCCTTGACTGGATGGCGCAACACGGCGAACGGATGGATGTCTGCCTTGTCGGAGAGCCGACCTGTCCCGACCGGCTGGGCGAGATGATCAAGATCGGCCGGCGCGGATCGCTGAGCGCCTGGTTTACCATCACCGGCGAGCAGGGCCATTCGGCCTATCCGCATCGCGCGCGCAATCCCCTGCCTGCAATGGCGCGGCTCATGGACCGGCTGTCGAGCCACGTGCTTGACGAGGGAACCGAGCATTTCGACCCCTCGACCCTTGCCGTGGTCACGATCGACACGGGCAACCCGGCGACCAATGTGATCCCGGCGCAGTGCCGGGCCACGGTCAATATCCGCTTCAACGATGCCCATGACAGCGCCTCTCTGATCGGGTGGCTGCAATCCGAACTGGACGACGTGGCCCAAGCCTTTGGCGTGGCAGGCGAGATGACGGTGAAAGTATCAGGCGAAAGCTTTCTGACACCGCCGGGGCCGCTGTCGGATCTGGTGGCTGCTGCTGTCGAAGCCGAGACCGGCATCGCGCCGGTTCTGTCCACCACGGGCGGCACGTCGGATGCGCGGTTCGTCAAAGCCCACTGCCCGGTGGTGGAATTCGGTCTGGTGGGACGCACCATGCATCAGGTGGATGAGCGGGTGGAACTGGCGTTGATCCCGCAGCTCAAGGATATCTATGGCCGCATCCTGAGGGACTATTTCGCATGAAGCTCGAGGTCGGGCCGACTTCCGATCTCGAGACCTGTCTGGCGTTGCGCGCCACGGTCTTCATCGAGGAACAGAATGTGCCCGAGGCCGAGGAACGCGACGGGCGCGATGGCGAGGCGCATCATCTTCTGGCGCGGCTGGAGGGGCGCCCGGTGGGCTGCGCGCGCATCCTCATCAAGGGCGAGACCGGCAAGATCGGCAGGGTCTGCGTACTGCGGGAGGCGCGCGGTGCCGGGATCGGCGCGGCGCTGATCCGCGCCTGCCTTGCGCATCTGCGCGCGCAGGCCGGGGTCAGCCGCGCGGTGCTCGGATCGCAGACCCATGCGCTTGGGTTCTATGAAAAGCTGGGATTTGTCGCCTTTGGCCCCGAATACATGGATGCCGGTATCCCGCATCGTGACATGGAACGCGCGCCGTGATCCGCCGACAGCTTGTCGTGATGGTCAAGGAGCCGCGTCCGGGGCGGGTCAAGACGCGGCTTGGCGCGGATATCGGCATGGTGCCTGCCGCGTGGTGGTTCCGGCATCAGGTGGCGGGGCTGTTGCGGCGGCTTGAGGATCCACGCTGGCAGCTGATCCTGGCGGTGTCGCCGGATCGTGAGGGGCGCTTCAGCCGTGTCTGGCCCGGTCATCTGCCGCGGGTACCGCAGGGGCGCGGCGATCTGGGGGATCGGATGGGGCGGCTGCTGCGCCGTCTGCCGCCCGGTCCGGTCTGCATCGTGGGGGGCGATATTCCGGGTCTGGACAAGGTCCATGTGGCGCGGGCCTTCGATCTGCTGGGCGGTCATGACGCGGTGTTCGGCCCGGCGCCCGATGGCGGCTATTGGCTGGTGGGGATGACGCGGATCGCACCGCCGCCCGCCACCCTGTTTCGTGGGGTGCGCTGGTCCACTTCGCATGCCTTGCAAGACAGTATCGACAGCCTGCCGGGCTTGCGCGTGGCGCTGGCCGATACGCTGAGCGATGTGGACACAGCCTCGGATCTGTTGCGCTCGCGGTAACGCCTCTGGCCGCGTTTTCCCGCATGGCACATGGCCCTGATCCGTGATAGGCGAACGGCATGAGCCAGATGCCAAGCAAAGACGAAATTCTGCAGTGGATTTCGGATAACCCGAACCTCACCTCGAAGCGCGATATCGCCAAGGCCTTTGGGATCAAGGGGGCTGCGCGGATCGACCTGAAGCGTATCCTCAAGGAGCTTGAGGCCGAGGGCCATCTGGAAAAGCGCAAGAAGACCTATCGTGACCGCGAAAGGCTGCCTCCGGTCAGTGTGCTGCAGATCTCTGGGCAGACCTCGGACGGGGAGTTGCTGGCGCGCCCGCTGGAATGGCAGGGCGAGGGCGTGGAGCCTGTGGTGATGGTGCTGCCGCGTGCCTCGGACCCGGCCCTGAGCGAAGGGGACCGCATCCTTGGCCGCCTGCAGGAGGTCAAGGGCGAGGCGCATCATTACGAGGCGCGGCTGATCCGCCGGATCGGGACAAATCCGCGCAAAGTTCTGGGGATCTTCCGCAAGCGCGACGAAGGCGGCCGGATCGTGCCTATCGACAAGGGCGACGGCAAGGAATGGATGGTGCCGGGCGATGCCACCGGCGGCGCCAAGGATGGCGAGTTGGTCGAGGCAGAACAGTCCGGGCCGAAAGGGCGGTTAGGGCTGCCGCGCGCGCGGGTCATCACCCGTCTGGGCGATCCGTCGGCACCCAAGGCGGTGTCGCTGATCGCGATCCATCAGCACGGTATTCCCGATGAATTCCCCGATGATGTGATCGCCGAGGCCGATCAGATGAAACCCGCAGGGCTGAGCGGGCGCGACGATCTGCGCGACATGCCGCTGGTCACCATCGACCCGGCGGATGCGCGCGACCATGACGACGCGGTCTGGGCCCACGAGGATGACGACCCCAAGAACGAAGGCGGGCATGTCATCTGGGTGGCGATCGCCGATGTGGCGCATTACGTGACGCCGGCCAGCGCGCTGGACCGGGAGGCGCGCAAGCGCGGCAATTCCAGCTATTTCCCCGACCGGGTGGTGCCGATGCTGCCGGACCGTCTGTCCGGTGATCTGTGCAGCCTGCACGAAGGGGTGCCGCGCGCCTGTATCGCCGTGCGCATGCAGATCGACGCGCATGGCACCAAGGTGGGGCACCGGTTTGTGCGCGGGCTGATGCGCTCGGCTGCGACGTTGACGTATCAGCAGGTTCAGCAGGCGATGGACGGCGCGCCGGACGAGGCTTGCGGGCCGTTGATGGAAGATGTGATCGAGCCGCTTTACGCGGCCTATCACGCGCTGGTCGAGGCGCGGCAAAGGCGCCAGCCGCTCGATCTGGACCTGCCCGAGCGCAAGGTGGTTCTGAGTGAGGAGGGCAAGGTTCTGTCGGTCAATTTCGCCGACCGGCTGGATGCCCACAAGCTGATCGAGGAATTCATGGTGCTGGCCAATGTGGCCGCCGCCGAGACGCTGATCGCGCGCAAGTCGCCGCTGCTGTTCCGGGTGCATGAGGAACCGTCATCCGAAAAGCTGGAGACGCTGCGCGACGTGGCCGAGGCAGCGGGCCTGACACTGGCCAAGGGGCAGGTGCTCAAGACCGCGCATCTCAATGCGCTGTTGCACGCGGCGGGCAATACCGATCACGCCGAGGTCATCAACATGTCGACCCTGCGCGCGATGACGCAGGCCTATTACGCGCCGTCGAATTTCGGGCATTTCGGGCTGGCGCTGCAGGCCTATGCGCATTTCACCTCACCGATCCGGCGTTATGCCGATCTGGTGGTGCACCGCGCGCTGATTTCGGCGCATGGCTGGGGCGATGACGGGCTGCGGCCTGCGGATATCGAGCAGCTGGATGGCACCGCGCAGCATATTTCCGAAACCGAGCGACGCTCCATGGTGGCCGAACGCGACACCAATGACCGTTACCTGGCGGCGTTCCTGTCGGAGCGCGTGGGCGAGGAATTCACCGGGCGGATCAGTGGCATCGCCAAGTTCGGCGCCTTCGTGCGGCTGGACGAGACCGGGGCCGATGGGCTGATCCCGGTGCGCAGCCTCGGGCGGGAATTCTTTCATTTCGACCGCGATGCCGGGACGCTGATGGGGTCGGATACCGGGCTGACCATCGGGCTTGGCCAGCGGGTCACGGTCAAGCTGTCGGAGGCAGCCCCGGTGACAGGCGGGCTGGCCATGGAGCTGGTCAGCATCGAGGGGGAAACCGTGCCCCGGGGGCCTTCGGGTGCGCGCGGCAAGCCGCCCCGACGCAAGCATGTGAAAGCCAAGCGCAAGGCCGACAAGGTGAAACGCAAGGTTGAACGCAGCCGCCGCTGAGTGCCGCGCGGGCGTTATCGGCGATTCCCCGCAGCCCTTGCGCGCACCGCTTCCGATTCGGGCAAATTCAGGCTAGGATCGTCGCAAAACAAACAAAGGCCCGAGCAATGCGTATCCGTCTCCTGACGCTCCCGATTGTGGGGCTTCTTTCAGCAACCCAAAGCCCTGCAGCAGCACCCGAGACATCGCTGAGGCCGCAGCCACGACCGGCGGCGGCGATGATCGAAACCGTTGTGCCGGTGCGTGCGGCGCAGCCGGTTCCGGTGCGCAGCTTGCGCCCGGTGCTGCGACCTGCCGATCTGCAGAGCGATGCGCAGATGGTCCGTGTCTCGACCGCAAATGCGTCTTTCGACCGGTGGGTCGCCAGTTTCCGGGGACGGGCATTGGCACAGGGGATCAGCCCACGTGTGTTCGATGCCGCCTTTCGCGGTGTGAGCTACAACAGCGAGGTCGTCCACAAGGACCGCAATCAGGCCGAATTCAAGCGCCAGATCTGGGATTACCTCGACAGTGCGGCGAGTCCTGATCGGGTCCGCAACGGACAGGCGGCCTTGCGCCGACATGCCCGGGCCCTGGCGGCGATCGAACGGACTTACGGCGTCGAAAAAGAGGTTGTGACCGCGGTCTGGGGGCTTGAGACCGCCTATGGCGAGCGGCGCGGGACGCTTCCGCTTATCGAATCGGTGGCGACATTGGCCTATGACGGGCGGCGTGGTGCGTTCTTTGAGAAACAGTTGATCGCGGCCTTGCAGATCATCCAGGCGGGCGATGTCGATCCGCGCGACATGAAAGGATCATGGGCCGGTGCGATGGGGCATACCCAGTTCATTCCGACATCCTATCTGGCCTATGCGGTGGATTTCACCGGCGATGGCAAGCGAGACATCTGGTCGGACGATCCCACCGATGCCTTGGCGTCGACCGCCGCCTATCTGAAGCGGTTCGGCTGGACCAAGGGGCAGCCCTGGGGCGTCGAGGTGCGCCTGCCGCGCGGGTTCAATGCGGCGACGGCAAAACGTGACAACCGCAAGATGCCCTCGCAATGGGCGGCACAGGGCGTGGTCGGGATCGATGGCAGGCCGGTGCCGGATTACGGGCGCGCGGCGATCCTGCTGCCCGCGGGCACGCAGGGGGCTGCCTTCATGATCTTCGACAATTTCCGCGTGATCGAGCGCTACAACAACGCCGATGCCTATGTGATCGGGGTCGGGCATCTGTCGGACCGGATCAAGGGCGGCCCGGAAATTCAGGCGAGCTGGCCGCGTGGCTATGCGCCGCTGAGCTTCGACGAGCGCAAGGAGATGCAGCGCCGTCTCAAGGCCAAGGGATTCGCGCTCGAGAAGATCGACGGCATCATCGGACCGAACACCACGAACGCCATTCGCGCCTATCAGCAGTCGGTCGGAATGGCGCCTGATGGCTTCCCTTCGCAGGACGTTCTGAAGCGTTTGCGCGGGGGCTGAGCACAAAGCCGGCAAAGCACTCGACATTCCCTGGCGCGGCAGTGTTAATGCCGCCATGACCATATTTGCGGCACGTCCCGGCTGGGGCATTTTCTGGATGATCGTAACCGGTGGCTGTTTCGTGACGGTCACGGCTCTCGTCAAGCTTCTGGGGACGCGGATACCCGCGCCCGAGGCGGCGTTTTTGCGGTATCTTCTGGGGCTGGTTTTCCTGATCCCCGTCCTTGGACAGTTGCGCCGGATCAAGCTGAATCGAACGGAATGGACCCTGTTTGCGGGGCGCGGCGTGGTGCATACCATCGCTGTGGCGCTTTGGTTTTTCGCGATGGCGCGCATTCCGATCGCCGATGTGACGGCGATGAATTACCTCTCGCCGATCTATGTCACGCTTGGGGCGGCGTTGTTTCTGGGCGAAAAGCTGGCACTGCGGCGGGTCATGGCTGTGGGGGTCGCGCTGTTAGGGGCGCTGATCATCCTGCGGCCCGGCCTGCGCGAAGTGGGGCCGGGGCATCTGGCGATGCTGTTCACGGCGGTGTTCTTCGGTGCCTCCTACCTGATTGCCAAGCGGATGACCGCCACTGCGAGCCCGGGTATCGTGGTGGCCATGCTGTCGATCACGGTGACGATCGGGCTGGCGCCTCTGGCGGCCATGCAATGGGTCACGCCGACATGGGGCGAATTGGCGATCCTGATGGGTGTCGCCTGTTTCGCGACCGCCGGGCATTACACCATGACGTTGGCTTTTCGTGCAGCCCCGCTGGCCGTGACCCAGCCGGTCACCTTCCTGCAACTCGTGTGGGCGGTTCTTCTGGGCGCGCTGGTGTTCGACGAAGGGGTGGATATCTTCGTGGTTCTGGGCGGTATGGTGATCGTGGGCGCTGTCAGCTTCATCAGTTGGCGCGAGGCCGTGCTGAAACGCCGGGCGATCACGCCCAACGTCTCGGCCACCAAGGTCTGAAGCCGCGCCACGTTTCAGCAGCGCGGGTCCAGAAGCTTGGCGAGGATCCGGTTGCGGGTGATCTGCCCCAAAAGCGCGCCGTTCTCGATCACACCGACGGGGGTGTCATGGCCCTGACTGGCCGCCATCACGTCGCGGATCGTCGCCGAGGGGCCGACCGTGTGTTGCGGTGTGCCGTGTGCGTCTTCCATGATGTCGCGGGCGCATAACACGCCGAGCGGGTTCATGTGCGCGACGAATTCGGCCACGTAATCGGTCGTGGGGTTGGTGAAGATGTCCTGCGGCGTGCCGCATTGCACGATGCGCCCGCCCTCCATGATCGCGATCCGGTCGCCCAGCTTGAACGCCTCGTCCAGATCGTGACTGACGAAGATGATGGTGCGGTTCAGCTTCTTCTGAAGCTCAAGCAATTCATCCTGCAGATGGGTGCGGATCAGCGGGTCGAGGGCTGAGAACGGCTCGTCCATCAAAAGGATCGGGGCCTCGGTCGCAAAGGCGCGCGCGAGGCCGACGCGTTGCTGCATCCCGCCCGACAATTCGGACACCTTGCGGTCGGCCCAATCCGACAGGCTGACCAGATCGAGTTGCTTTTCGATGCGCGCCTTGCGTTCAGGGGCCGGGACTCCGGCCAGTTCCAGCCCGAGACCTACATTTTCGCGCACGCTGCGCCACGGCAGCAGGCCGAATTGCTGAAAGACCATCGCCACGTGCTTTTGTCGCATCCGGCGCAGGGTGGCGGCGTCGGCATGGGTGACGTCGATCATGCCGGTGCCGTCATTCACATGCACAGCACCCCGGGTCACCGGGTTGAGGGCGTTGACCGCTCTCAGGAGCGTGGATTTGCCCGATCCGGACAGACCCATCAAAACCACGATCTCCCCTTGCTTCACAGTCAGGTCGCAATCGTGCACGCCGAGCACCTGACCGGTGCTGGCCTGAATTTCTCCGCGCTGTTGTCCCTGATCCATCAGGGGCAGGGCACGATCGGGATGATCGCCGAACACGATCGAGACAGTGTCGAAATGGACGGCATCGCTCATTGGTCACGCTCCAGTCGCAGCATGCGGTCAAGGATGATGGCGACCACCACGATCATCAGCCCGGATTCGAACCCGAGGGCAATGTTGACCGAGTTGATCGCCCGCAGCACCGGCACTCCAAGCCCGTCGGCGCCGACCAGCGCCGCGATCACAACCATCGATAGCGACAGCATGATCGTCTGGTTCAGCCCGGCCATGATCTGTGGCAGCGCATAGGGAAGTTCGACCTTCCATAGCGTCTGACGGGGTGTCGCACCAAAGGCCTGTGCCGCTTCGAGCAGGGGTTTGGGGGTGGACGAGATGCCCAGATGTGTCAGCCGGATTGGCGCGGGTACCACGAAGATCACGGTCGCGATCAGGCCCGGCACCATGCCGATTCCGAAGAACACGATGGCCGGGATCAGATAGACGAAGGGCGGCAGCGTCTGCATCAGGTCCAGCACCGGGCGCAGCCCCCTATAAAGGCCCGGACGGTGCGCCGTGGCGATGCCGATGGGCACGCCGATCGCCATGCAGAATACGCAGGCCGAGAGCACCAAGGTCAGGCTTTCGGTCATTTCCTCCCAGTAATCCTGATTGAGCACGAAAAGGAAGCCGAGCGCCACGAAAGCGCAGGTTTTCCAATTGCGCTGAAAGAGCCAGGTCAGGCCGACAAAAACCGTGATCAGGATCAGGGGATGCGGGGTTTGCAGCACCCACAGAAAGGCATCGATCAACCCTTCCATCGCCACGGACAGCGCATCGAAGAACAGCGCCGCATTATCCTGCAGCCAAAGAAAGAATATTTCGGCGGCGTCGCCGACGGGAATCTTGTTTTCAGAAAGCCAGTTCACCTGAATCCCTCGTTACTTATGATATCCGGGAGGTGTGGGGGCGGCTTGTCGCCGCCGCCCCCGCCTGTCCTGCGTTTGAATGGGACAGGTCCGTGTCGTTATCGGTGCGATGTCAGAGGCCCAGATCGGCCTTGACCGCGGCCATGGCATCGCCACCGTCTATCGTGGTCACCCCGTCCAGCCAGGTCTCGAGGATACCGGGATTGGCCTTGAGCCAGGTCGCGGCGGCCTCGGCGGGATCGGTGCCGTCATTGAGAATCGCGCCCATGATCTCGTTTTCCATGGCCAGCGTGAATTCGAGATTCTGCAGCAGCTTGCCGACATTCGGGCATGCCTCGACATAGCCTGCGGAGGTGTTGGTGTAGACCGTCGCACCGCCCAGATCGGGGCCGAACCAGTCATCGCCACCGGTCAGGTAGGTCATCTCGAAATTGGCGTTCATCGGGTGCGGTTCCCAGCCGAGGAAAATGATCGGCTCGTCGCGGCGCGTGGCGCGGGCGACCTGTGCCAGCATCCCCTGTTCCGAGCTTTCCTTGACCTCGAACTCCGTCAGGCCAAAGGCGCCATCAGCGATCATGTCCATGATGAGGCGGTTGCCGTCATTGCCCGGCTCGATCCCGTAGATCGTGTTGTCCAGTGCCTCGGCATGCTCGACGATCTTGGCGAAATCCGTGATCCCGAGAGCCGCGCCAGCGGCATTGGTGGCAAGCGTATACTTGGCCCCTTCCAGATTGGCGCGCACGGTGTCCACGGTGCCGGCTTCGCGATAGGGGGCGATGTCGCCTTCCATTGTGGGCATCCAGTTGCCGAGGAACACGTCGATATCGCCCTGCGCCATCGAAGTGTAGGTCACCGGAACGGACAGCACCTTGATGTCGGTCTCATAGCCCAGAGCTTGCAGGACGGTGGTTGTCGCGGCGGTCGTGGCGGTGATGTCTGTCCAGCCGACATCCGAGAATGTGACCGTTTCGCAATTGGCAAGGACCGGTCCGGCTGCAACGGCAAGGGTCGCAGCTGCCAGCGTTGTCTTGAATGTCATCATGTCTTTTCCCCTTCGTTTCGGTTTTCACCAAGCGTTCTAAAGTCAACGCCGGCGCGTGTGGTCGCGCCGGCGCATTTTCGGATCAGGCGGGCCTTTGCGAAAAGGCCCGGTCAGCCGTTAGGCCATCCACCAGCGTTCCATCCAGCGTTCGCCGTCCATCTCCCAGTTCGATGCCATCTCGCCATGCATCACGTCGTCGGATTTGGCCGAGACGTAATTGGCGAACATCGGGATGACGACACCACCCTGGTTGGAGACGAGATCCTGCATCTCCCAGTACATCTGGCGGCGCTTGTCGTCGTCCAGTTCGGCCCGGGCCTTGACCAGAAGTTCGTCAAAGCGCTCGTTGCACCAGAAGCTGTCGTTCCACGACGCGCCGCACTGATAGGCCGTCGAGAACATCTGGTCTTCCACCGGACGCCCGCCCCAATAGACGGCGGTGAACGGCTCTTTCATCCAGACGTCGGACCAGTACCCATCCTTGGGCTCGCGTACCACGTTGACGTTGATCCCTGCCGCCTTGGCCGAGTTCTGGAACAGAACGCCCGCGTCCACGGCGCCCGAGAAGGCCGCCTCGGAGGTGTGAAGCGTCACGTCCAGACTGTCGACACCGGCCTCCTTGAGATAGAACTTGGCCTTGTCCGGATCATAGGTCTTCTGCTCCAGCTCGCTGTTGTAATAGCGCTGACCCTGACCGATCGGGTGGTCATTGCCGACCGAGCCGTAGCCGAACAGGATCTTTTCAACCAGTTCTTCGCGGTTGATGGCATATTTCAGCGCCTGACGGATGTTGTTGTCCGTGTAGGGATCCTTGTTGGTCGACATGGCGAAGGTGTAATGCTGCGTGCCCGCAAGGGTTTCGACCGTGATGCCCGGCCGGCGACCCAGCAGATCGGCGGCCTTGAGGTCCACCCGGTCGATCGCGTGCACATCGCCCGACACAAGCGCCGTGGTCCGTGCGTTCTGATCGACGATGGACAGCATTTCGCAGCTGTCGATCCATGCCACGTCGTCGCGCCAATGGTTCGGATTGCGCTCGAAGCTCGAGATCACGCCGGGCTGAAAATTCTTCAGCACATAGCTGCCGCAACCATTGCCGGACTGCCAGTCCATACCGTCTGCAGTCGCCGGGTGAATCGTCAGGTGATAATCCGACAGAATGAACGGGAAGTCGGCGTTGCCGCTCGACAGCTTGAATACAACCGTGTCGCTGCCATCCGCCGTAAGCTCGGTGATCGGGGCGACCAGCGGACCGGCTGCCGAGGTCGAGTTCTCGCCGCGATGATGATTGATCGATGCGATCACATCCTCGACGGTCAGTGGCTTGCCATCATGGAACGTGACGCCCTGACGGATCTTGAAGCGCCATTCGCTTGCATCGGACGATGCCTCCCAGCTTTCGGCAAGCTCGGGTACAAGCGTGCCATCGACAGCCACTTCAGTCAGGCGACCGTGGATCGCAAAGCCAAGTGCCAGCACGTAGCCGTTGGACCATTGGCCGGGGTTCAGCGTGTCGGTCGTCTGACCATGGCCCTTGGCCACACGCAGGTGACCACCGCGCTTGGGTGCCGCCATTGCCCCGCCCATGGGCAGCGTCGCCAAGAGTGCGCCGGCTGCCGTGGTTTTCATGAATCCGCGACGGTCCAGCATGCCGCCTTTGATGAGTGTCATTGTTGTTTCTCCCTGTTTTGTTGCGTCTTGACTGTCGGTCCGGGCGCGATGGTCCCGTTCCCTTTGGACCTGCCGCTTCTGATCCGACTTCTCCCGAGCCTCAAAGCGACATTCCGCATACATTTCCGACGTTAGTATGACGGTATCATGTAGTGCAACGTCATTGTTCCGGTTTGATGTCCTGTGGGGTTACCCCCTACTTTTTATTGATTGACGAGTCAATTAAACACGAATAGGCCTGTGGGGCAACAGCAATTCACAAGTATTGGGGGCACAGCATGCCCAAGATCGGAATGGAGCCGATTCGTCGGTCTGCCCTGGTCGAGGCGACGATTCATGAGATCGGCCTGCAGGGAACGCTGGACGTGACGGTCAGTCAGATCGCCCGCCGCGCCGGCATGTCCAGTGCGCTGGCGCATCACTATTTCGGGTCCAAGGAGCAGATGTTCGTGGCTGCGATGCGCCATATCCTGACGCTCTACGGCGCCGAGGTGCGTGGCGCGCTGGTGATGGCGAAAACCCCGCGTGACCGGGTCGAGGCGATCATCCGCGCCAGCTTCGCACCGGCGCAGTTCCGCTCCGAGATGGTCTCGGCATGGCTCAACTTCTATGTGCAGGCGCAGAAATCCGAAGATGCCCGGCGCCTTTTGCATATCTATCAGCGCCGGCTGCGCTCGAACCTGCATCATGCCATTCGCCAGATCGCGCCGGACAACGCCTCTCGGTTGACCCGTGGATTGGCGGCGATGATCGACGGGCTCTACATCCGGCAGGCCCTGCGCGTCGAGCCGCTCGAGCCCGAGCGCGCGATCAGCGTGCTGCTGCATTATCTCGATACCACTCTCAAGGTCGAAACCGCATGAGCACCCGCCCCAACATCCTCATCTTCATGGTCGATCAACTGAACGGAACGCTGTTTCCTGACGGTCCGGCCGACTGGCTGCATACGCCGAACCTGCGCCGGCTTGCCGCCAGGTCGACCCGTTTCGCGAATGCGTATACCGCCTCACCGCTTTGTGCGCCGGGCCGCGCCAGCTTCATGTCCGGGCTCTTGCCATCGCGCAGCCGGGTCTATGACAACGCAGCCGAATTCGCCGCCGACATCCCCACCTATGCGCATCACCTGCGGCGCGCGGGCTATCAGACCTGCCTTTCGGGCAAGATGCATTTTGTCGGACCGGATCAGTTGCACGGGTTCGAAGAGCGTCTGACCACCGATATCTACCCGGCCGATTTCGGGTGGACCCCCGATTACCGCAAACCCGGGGAACGGATCGACTGGTGGTATCACAATCTCGGATCGGTCACCGGCAGCGGCGTGGCCCAGATTTCCAACCAATTGGAATATGACGACGAGGTGGCCTACAACGCCACCCGCAAGGTCTATGATCTGGGCCGCGGCCATGACGTGCGGCCCTGGTGCCTGACGGTCAGCTTCACGCACCCGCATGACCCCTATGTGGCGCGGCGCAAATACTGGGACCTCTACGAAGAGAGCGACCATCTTCTGCCCGCCGTGCCAGCCATGGCCTACGAGGATCACGATCCGCATTCCAAACGCATCTTCGACGCCAATGACTGGCGCTCCTTCGACATCACCGAGGCGGATATTCGCCGTTCGCGGCGGGCCTATTTGGCCAATATCTCCTATCTCGACGACAAGATCGGCGAGGTGCTCGCGGCACTGGACGGCACGCGACAGACCGACAACACGATCATTCTCTTCGTGTCGGATCACGGCGACATGCTGGGTGAGCGTGGATTGTGGTTCAAGATGTCCTTCTACGAAGGCGCGTCGCGTGTCCCCTTGATGATCGCGGCGCCCGGCATGGCGCCCGGGCTGGTGCGCACCCCGGTCAGCACGCTCGATGTCTGCCCCACCTTGTGTGACCTCGCCGGCGTCTCGATGGACGAGATCGCGCCATGGACCGAAGGACACTCGCTCGTGCCTCTGGCGCAGGGCGGCGCCTCCCGCGCCCCGGTGGCCATGGAATATGCCGCCGAGGCCTCGCATGCGCCGCTGGTCTGCCTGCGCGAGGGGCGTTGGAAATTCACCCGCTGCGCGCTCGACCCCGATCAGCTCTTCGACCTCGAGAGCGATCCGCATGAACTGACCGATCTCGCAGGCGATCCCGCCCATGCGCAGACGCTGCAGCATTTCAGCGACATGGCCGATGCCCGTTGGGATCTTGCCGCGTTTGATGCGCAGGTTCGTGAAAGCCAGGCGCGCCGCTGGATCGTCTACGAGGCGCTGCGCAAGGGCGGCTATTACCCGTGGGATTACCAACCGCTGCAGAAGGCCAGCGAGCGTTACATGCGCAACCACATGGATCTCAACGTGGTCGAGGAAAATCAGCGATTCCCCCGTGGGGATTGACCCTTTCACTGTTCCCGAAATACTCCCGCCGGAGGCGATATGACATTTGCGACCCAACCCAACGCCAGCCATTTCGTGAATGGCGCCTATCTCGAAGACACGGCCGGCACGCCGCTCGAGGTGATCTACCCTGCGACCGGCGCTGTCATCGCGACCCTGCATGAGGCAACGCCGCAGGTTCTGGATCAGGCGATCGCCGGTGCGCAGGCCGCGCAAAGGCACTGGGCGCGCCTGTCGGGTATGGAGCGTGGCCGCGTGCTGCGCCGTGCCGCCGATATCATGCGCGACCGCAACCACGACCTGTCGGTGCTCGAAACCTATGACACGGGCAAGCCGCTACAGGAAACGCTGGTGGCCGATGCCACGAGCGGCGCGGATGCGCTGGAGTATTTCGGCAGCATCGCGGCGGGTCTGACGGGCGAGCATATTCAACTGTCCGGCGGCGACTGGGCCTATACCATCCGCGAGCCTCTGGGTGTCTGCGCGGGGCTTGGCGCGTGGAACTACCCCACCCAGATCGCCTGCTGGAAGGCGGCACCTGCCTTGGCCTGTGGCAATGCGATGGTGTTCAAACCGTCCGAAACAACCCCGCTTTCGGCCCTGAAGGTGGCCGAGATCCTGATCGAGGCCGGCGCGCCTGCGGGACTGTTCAACGTGGTGCAGGGGGCGGGTGGCGTCGGCGGGCCGCTGGTGGCCGATCCGCGCATCGCCAAGGTGTCGCTGACCGGGTCCGTGCCGACGGGGCGCAAGGTCTATGCCTCGGCGGCGGAGGGCATGAAGCATGTGACGATGGAACTGGGCGGCAAATCGCCCCTGATCGTGTTCGACGACGCTTCGATCGAAGACGCGGTGAGCGGGGCCATACTCGGCAATTTCTACTCCTCGGGTCAGGTCTGTTCCAATGGCACGCGGGTCTTCGTGCACCGCGCCATCAAGGAGGCGTTTCTGGCCCGCCTTGCCGAGCGCACGGCCAAGGCGGTGATCGGCGATCCGCTGGACGAGGCGACCAGCTTTGGCCCGATGGTCAGCGAGACGCAGTTGCAGATCGTGCTGGGCTATATCGAGAAGGGCCGCGCCGAAGGCGGGCGGTTGGTCTGTGGCGGTAACCGCATCGACAAGCCGGGGTCTTGGATCGAACCCACGGTCTTCGCCGATGTCACCGACGACATGACCATAGCCCGCGAGGAAATTTTCGGGCCGGTGCTCAGCGTGCTCGATTTTGACGAAGAGGACGACGTGATCGCCCGAGCAAATGCCACGGACTACGGACTGTCGGCTGGCGTCTACACCCGCGATCTGCAGCGCGCGCACCGGGTGATCGCCCGGCTCGAGGCGGGAAGTTGCTTCATCAATTCGTACAATGATGCCCCGGTCGAGGTGCCCTTTGGCGGGGTCAAGGCTTCGGGCGTGGGGCGCGAGAACTCCAAGGCGGCGATCGCGCATTATTCGCAGCTCAAGTCCGTCTATGTGCGGATGGGCGAGACCGAAGCGCCGTTCTGAGCCCTTGCCGGGTCTGCGCCATCCGGCTCGGACCGAAACCGAAAAGATCACGGAGACAACCACCATGGAAGCCGATTACGTCATCGTCGGAGCGGGCAGCGCGGGATGCGCCATGGCCTATCGGCTGAGCGAGGCCGGCAAATCCGTTCTGGTGATCGAACATGGCGGCACCGATGCGGGGCCGTTCATCCAGATGCCCGGCGCTCTGAGCTATCCGATGAACATGAAGCGCTATGACTGGGGTTATCGCACGGAACCCGAGCCGCATCTCAACGGTCGCCGTCTGGCCTGCCCACGCGGCAAGGTGATCGGTGGCTCCAGCAGCATCAACGGCATGGTCTATGTGCGCGGTCATGCCTGCGATTACGATCACTGGCGCGATCAGGGCGCCGAGGGCTGGGGCTATGCCGATGTGCTGCCCTATTTCAAGCGGCTCGAATCCTGGGATGATGGCGGCCATGGCGGCGATCCTTCATGGCGCGGTCAGCATGGCCCCTTGCATGTCGGGCGCGGGCGCATGGCCAATCCGTTGACCCGCGCCTTCATCGAGGCAGGCGGGCAGGCCGGTTATCAGCTGACCGATGATTACAACGGCGCCAAGCAGGAAGGCTTCGGCCCGTTCGAGATGACCGTCTGGAAAGGCCAGCGCTGGTCGGCGGCGAATGCCTATCTCAAGCCGGCGCTCAAGCGCGAGAACTGCGATCTGCTGCGCGGTCTGGTGCAGAAGGTGGTGATCGAGAATGGCCGCGCCACCGGGGTCGAGGCGATCATCAAGGGCCGCCGCGAAGTTGTGCGTGCGCGCGCCGAAGTGATCCTTGCGGCGTCCTCGATCAACTCTCCCAAGCTGCTGATGCTGTCGGGGATCGGGCCGGGTGCGCATCTGGCCGAGCATGGCATTGAATTGGTCGCGGACAGGCCCGGTGTCGGTGCGAACCTGCAGGACCACCTTGAGCTCTATATCCAGATGGCGGCCAGTCAGCCGGTGAGCCTTTACAAATATTGGAATCTCTTCGGCAAGGCATGGGTCGGGGCCAATTGGCTGTTGAACAAACAAGGGCCGGGGGCATCGAACCAGTTCGAAAGCTGCGGCTTCATCCGGTCGCGTGCCGGTGTGGACTACCCCGATGTGCAGTTCCATTTCCTGCCGATCGCCGTGCGCTATGACGGTCAGGCCGCCGCCGAAGGGCACGGCTTTCAGGCGCATGTCGGCCCGATGCGCAGCCCGTCGCGCGGGGCGGTCACCTTGCGCAGCGCCGATCCCGGCGACGATCCGGTGATCCGCTTCAACTACATGAGTCATGAAGACGACTGGCGTGATTTCCGCACCTGCATCCGACTGACCCGCGAGATATTCGCGCAGCAGGCGTTCGCGCCCTATGCGCGGCACGAGATCCAGCCCGGCGCCGATGTCCGGAGCGATGATGAGCTTGATGGCTTCATCCGCGAGCATGCCGAAAGCGCCTATCATCCCTGTGGCACCTGCCGCATGGGGCGGCGTGACGATGCGGGAGCCGTGGTCGACAACGAGGCGCGGGTGATCGGCGTGGAAGGTCTGCGCGTGGCCGACAGCAGCATCTTTCCCCGGATCACCAATGGCAATCTCAATGCGCCGTCGATTCTGGTGGGGGAAAAGGTGGCCGATCACGTCCTGGGCCTCCCGCCTCTGGCGCCCGACAATTCAGAGCCTTGGATGCATCCCGATTGGCGGACCTCGCAGCGCTAAAGCGTCTCGCCCAAGTCGAAAAATCGCCCGGTTGCGTGGTCTGGCTTGATCCGTGTCAAGGCCGCTGCGGGGGCGCTGTGCGTATCGTGGAGCGCATATCAGGAAAAGGAGCGCATCCATATGTCTCACACCCCGCACGAACTGCATGAGGAATTTCCCGACAAGGCCGAGAAAATCTCGGCGCTCAAGCAATCCGATGCGCATTTCGCACGGTTGGCCGAGGAATATCACGACCTCAATCGCAAGGTTCACCGCGCCGAGACCAATGTCGAACCGGTGGCCGAACTGGTCGAGGTAGAGATGCGCAAGAAGCGCGCCGCGCTGAAGGATGAGATCTATCAGATGCTGTCGGCCTGACGGGACGACACCGCAGACGAGACGACACATCCCCTGGCACTCGAAGCGGTCGGCCCTGCCGGCCGCTTTTCCATGCGGTCAGCCCACCCTGTAGGGCAGCACATCGCGTTCGTCGGGCATCACCTGAAGCCGTCTTTCCAACGGCGGCACCGAGCGTTGATGGCAGTCGGTCCGCTCGCAGATGCGGCAGGAAATCCCGATCGGCTCAAAGGCGCGGGCGTTGGTCAGGTCCAGATCATCGGCATAGACCAGCGCATCGGCATGTTTCACCTCGCAGCCAAGCGCAATGGCAAAGCGGCGCACCGGTGCGCCGAAACTGCCCCCCGGTTTGCTGACATCGCGCGCAAGGCTGATATAGCGCACCCCGTCCGGCGTTTCGGCCAGCTGCCGCAGGAAGCGACCCGGCGTCTCGAAGGCGCGATGCACGTTCCACAAGGGGCAGGCGCCGCCGAAGCGGGCGAATTGCAGGCGTGTGGCGGAATGGCGCTTGGTGATGGTGCCGGCCTGATCGACGCGCACGAAAAAGAACGGGATGCCCTTGGCGCCGGGGCGCTGCAGGGTGGAAAGCCGGTGGCAGACCTGTTCGATGGATGCGCCGAACCGGTTCGCCAGAATCTCCAGATCGTGCCGCGTGTCCTGTGCCGCCTGCAGGAACGGGCCATAGGGCATGAGCGCTGCGCCGGCAAAGTAATTGGCCAGCCCGATCTTGGCGATGGCACGGGCCGCGTCCGATTGGAACCGCGCCAGATCGAGCGTCGCCTCCAGCAGCTTGTCCTGCGTCAGAAGCGCGACCTGTAGAAGCATCTGGAAGGTGCGTGTCTGTGGCTCGGTATGCGAGGAAAGATAGAGCACCTTGGCCTCGCGATCGAAGAGCCGCAATTTGCCGCTATCGACCTCGGAGACGGTGATGCCAAGCCCCGCCAGTTTTTCGGTCGCGATGTCGCGCACAGGCCGCCGGGCGCCGTCGGGGAGCGCAAAGCGTTCGGCGGCGCGGTCCATCGCGTCGATGTAATTGTCGCAGTAATGGAAGAAATCGCGCACCTCGTCCCATGGGCTTGGCTGGGTGCGCGAATCCTCGCGGCCAAGAGCCTCGTCCAGACTGGCCAGCCGCTCATGGGTCTGTCGATAGGCGCGGTGCAGTTCCAGAAAGGCGCGCGCAAGGGCCGGCGCGTTCGAGGCGGTCAGCCGCAGATCGGCCAGCGGCGGCGGATCATCGGCAAAGACCGGATCGGCCAGCGCCTCGCGCATGTCGCTGACCATGCGTTCCGCATCCCCGGTGCTCAGCTCGGTCACGTCGAAACCGAACTCCTGCGCCAGTGCCAGAACCACCGTGGTGCTGACCGGCCGGTTGTTGTTCTCCATCTGGTTCAGATAGGGCAGCGATACACCCAGCTTCGTGGCGAAATCCTTCTGCGTGAGGCCGAGCCGCTGACGCGTCTCGCGCAGTTTGGCCCCGGCATACAGCTTTTGCGTGGGCATCCTGGTCTCCGGGATTTGCAGCTTTGCGTTCCCGGCAGGTTAGGTTTGCAAAGCGATCCGCGCAAGAGGGATCAGCCCGCGCCGGGCGGGGTCAGAGCGTTGCGCAGCAGCGCCAGCGGATGGGCCTTGAGCGACAGGCGCATCGCGACGTAATCCTCGACCACCTCCTCGCCCAAGGTCATGGCGGGCAGGTGGGCGGCGGGTTCGTTCAGCCCTTCGCCATCCATGTCGCCTGCGAAAAGCGGCAGCGGCCGGTCACCGGCCAGCGCCTTGGCCTCCCACAGGGCCTCACGCCGGCCAAGCCCCAGCCCGGCGAAGGCATCGGCTTCGGCCAGCCGGGTGACGGTGGCGGGCGGCACACCGGCCCGGCGCCAGACATCGCGCACCTGAAGATATCCGTTGCCGCGTGCGCCGGTGATCCATGCGGCGTCCTCCTCGGCCAGCCCCTTGACCTGCCGAAACCCCAGACGCAGCGCCAGCCCGCCATTGCCATCGGGTTCCATCACATTGTCCCAATAGCTGGCGTTGATGCAGACCGGGCGCACCGTGACCCCGTGCTCGCGCGCATCGCGCACGATCTGGGCCGGGGCGTAAAAGCCCATCGGTTGCGAATTCAGCAGCGCACAGGCGAAGATCCCGGGGTGGTGGCACTTGATCCATGCGCTGGCATAGACCAGCAGCGCGAAACTGGCGGCATGGCTTTCGGGAAAACCGTAGCTGCCAAAGCCCTCGATCTGCGAAAAGCAGCGCTCGGCGAAGTCCATGTCGTAGCCGTTGCGCTTCATCCCGCGCAGGAACCGGTCGCGGAATTCGCTGACGCTGCCGTGTTTCTTGAACGTGGCAAGGCTGCGCCGCAGGCGGTCGGCCTCGTCCGGGGAAAACCCCGCGCCGGTGATCGCGATCTGCATCGCCTGTTCCTGAAACAGCGGCACGCCAAGCGTCTTGCCCAGAACGGCGCCCAAGGCGTCTGACGGGAACGAGACCTGCTCCTCGCCGTTGCGGCGGCGGATATAGGGATGGACCATGTCGCCCTGAATGGGACCGGGGCGGATGATCGCCACCTCGATCACCAGATCATAGAAACAGCGTGGCCGCATGCGAGGCAGGAAATTCATCTGCGCGCGGCTTTCCACCTGAAACACGCCCACGCTGTCGGCACGGCACAGCATGTCATAGACGCGCGGATCCTCGGGCGGCAGGGTGGCCAGCGTATGCTCCTGTCCGTGATGCCGGGCCAGCAGCTCAAAGGCCTTGCGGATGCAGGTGAGCATCCCGAGGCTGAGGACATCCACCTTCAGGATGCCAAGCGTGTCGATATCGTCCTTGTCCCAGCAGATCACGGTGCGCTCGGCCATGCTGGCGTTCTCGATCGGCACCAACTCGTCCAGCCGTCCTTCGGTGATGACGAAGCCGCCGACATGCTGCGACAGATGCCGGGGAAAGCCCTCGATCTCGTCGACCAGTTCCATGGTCTGGCGCAGGCGGCGGTCATCGGGATCAAGGCCGATCTCGCGCATCCGGTCGCGCGCCACCTGCCCCGAGGAAAAGAACCCCCAGAGCTGCGAGGACAGCGCCGATATGGTGTCCTGACTGAGCCCCATGGCGCGGCCCACCTCGCGGATGGCGCGCTTGCCGCGATAATGGATCACCGTGGCGCATAACCCCGCGCGCTGTCGCCCATAGCGGTCATAGATCCACTGGATCACCTCTTCGCGGCGCTCATGTTCGAAATCCACGTCGATATCGGGCGGCTCGTTGCGCGCCTCCGAGACGAATCTCTCGAAGACCATGGTGCCGATCTCGGGGCTGACCGAGGTGACGCCAAGACAATAGCAGACCACCGAATTGGCTGCCGATCCGCGCCCCTGACACAGGATGTCGCGGGACCGCGCAAAGGCCACCACATCATGCACGGTCAGGAAATAGGGCTCGTATCCCAGCTTGCCGATCAGGGTCAGTTCATGCTCCAGCATCGCGCGGACCTTGTCGCTCGCCCCATGCGGATAGCGCCAGTCCAACCCCTTCAGCGCGAGCCGCCGCAGACGCTCGGCGGGGGTTTCGCCGTGCGCCACCTCGCTGGGATATTCGTAGCGCAGCTCGTCCAGCGAAAAGGCCAACCGTGCGGCGACCTCACCGGCCCGATGCACCGCGGCCTCGTGCCCGGCGAACAGCCGCAGCATCTCGGCCTCGCTGCGCAGGCGGCACTCGGCATTGGCCAGCGCCGCCCGGCCCAGCTCGTCCACCCGCACCCCCTGGCGGATCGCGGTCATCACATCGGCCAACTTGCGCCGCCGCCCGTGATGCATCCTCGGACAGGCCGAGGCCAGGGCCGGCAGGCCCAGCCGGTCCGCCAGCTTGGTCAGCCTGTCGAAGCGCGCAGAATCCTGCCCGTCATATTCCGGTGCCATCAGCAGATGCATCCGCGCCCCCAGCCGACCGACCAGCCGCCGCGCCTGTGCCAGCCAGTCGGCGGCCTGCGCCGGGCCGGGCGGGTGCAGCAGCAATTCCAGCCCCTCGGCGCCCTGCAGCACATCGTCCAGCGTCAGATGGCAGGCGCCTTTTTCCGCGCGTCGTCTGCCTGTGGTCAGCAACCGGCACAGACTGGCCCAACCGGTGCGGTCTTGCGGCAGGGCTGTCAGGGTCACGCCCTCGGTCAGGCACAGCCGCGCGGCGGGAATCAGGCGGGGGATATTGGCCCAGTCCGGCCCGTCAGCAGTCAGCCCTTCCGGGGCGGGCGGGCCGATGGGGCCGTCACGCGCTTCAAGCGCTTGCCGCTCGGCCACCTGTCGGCCGATTTCGCGGGCGGCGGCATGGGCGCGCACGATCCCCGCCACCGAATTGTCATCGGCGATGGCGATGGCGGGCAGACCCAGACAGGCGGCACGCTGCACATACTCCTCAGGGTGCGATGCCCCGGTGAGAAAGGTGAAATTCGATGTGATGGACAGCTCGGCAAACATGACAGGACAAGATTATATTCACGTTTTGTTCTTTTGCGAGTCCTGATCTGTCTCATCCCAGCCTTTCAGCCGCTCATCTTCTTGAAGCGTTTCGCGAAATGCAGTGCTCCGTTCAATCGTTGCACGCGTTCCGCCTGTCGCTGATGCCTCAGGTCAAAGGCGGAACGCTTTAGTGAAAGGTTTCAGTGAAAGGTTTCGGGCGCGCAGGGGCCACCGCGAAAACAGCTCTGCACCCGCTCCAGCGTTTTTTCCGATGGCTCGGGAAAGCCGAAACCGCCGCAGGGCGTGACGGTCAGACCATAGCCCTCGCCGGTCTGTTCCAGAAATCCCAGATATTCGATCCCCGAACGCGCCCCGGCGCACCACGGGCCAAAGCATTGCGCGTTCAGCGTGATGGGCTGGTCGAAGGGCAGGGTGAAGCCGTCCCGCGTCAGAGCCTGCCCTGTAAGCTGCGCGGGGATGGCGGTGTTTGGCGGGGTCTCGTGCTGGCGGTCCATGTCGGCCACCGGCAGCGCCGTTTGGTCGAACACCAGAACCCCGCGCACGATGACATAGGCCTCTTCGGCCTGATCGGCCTCGGCATAGGTGCGCGCGATGTCATGCGGCAGGCAGGACAGAGCCAGCGCCGGACCGGCCATCGCCGTCAGCAGCGCCAGCCCCGCCAGCCCGCGGATCATAGCCGGTCCCCGAAGGCCGCCAAGACCCGTTCATAGACGCCGCGCTTGAAGGGCACGATATTGTCCAGCAGCTCTTCGGGCGCCATCCAGCGCCATTCCGAGAATTCCTGATGATCGTCGGCGTCGATCCGCACCTGATCGTCGGTGCCATGAAAGCGCAGCAGGAACCATTTCTGCTCCTGGCCCCGGAACTGCCCTTTCCACAGGCGCGGCACAAGCTCGTGCGGCAACTCGTAGAGCAGCCAGTCATCGGTCTCGGCCTCGATGGTGACCAGATCGCGGGTGACGCCGGTTTCTTCCTCCAATTCGCGCAAGGCCGCCTCGCGCGGGTCCTCTCCGGCATCTACGCCGCCCTGCGGCATCTGCCATGCGGGCGGATCATGCGGCTGGCGGTCGATGCGCTGGCCGACAAAGGCGTGGCCTTTCTCGTTGACCAGCATGACGCCCACATTGCGGCGATAGGGCAGGCGGGCGATGTCTTCGGGTGTCATATCCGGGCCTTTCATTTCGGGCGCCACTTTTGCGAAACCGCGGGCTGCGGGTCAAGCGGGGGCGTAACGCAAACCGCCCGCCGGGGGGCCGGCGGGCGGATCATTGGACATCAGCGGCGGCTTACTGTGCCGGGCCGCCCAGTGTGGCCAGACCTTTGAGGATGTCGATGGCATAGGCCAGTTGATAGTCGTCCTCGCGCAGCTTGGCCGAAGCTTCGGCGCGGGCGCGCTCCTCTTCGATCTGCTTGCGCTCGTCCTCGGACAGGCTGTCATTGTCCAGACGCCCGCGCAAATCGGCCTCGAAGCGCGTGCCGCGGGGATTTTCCTCGGTCTCTTCGGTGTCGGGGCTGCGGCGCGGCTGTTCCACGACGATGTCCGGCGAGACGCCAAGCGCCTGAATCGACCTGCCCGACGGCGTGTAGTAGCGCGCTGTGGTCAACCGCATGGCGCCATCGCCGCGCAGGGGCATGACCGTCTGGACCGACCCCTTGCCGAAGCTTTTCGTGCCCACGACGATCGCGCGGTGATGATCCTGCAGCGCGCCGGCCACGATCTCGGAGGCCGAAGCGGAGCCGCCGTTGATCAGCACGACAATCGGCTTGCCATTGGCCAGATCGCCCGCCGTGGCGTTGAAGCGCTCGCCATCCTGGGGATCGCGGCTGCGTGTGCTCACGATCTCGCCCTTGTCGAGGAACGCATCCGACACCTTGATCGCCTGGGTCAGCAGGCCGCCGGGATTGTTGCGCAGGTCCAGCACGATGCCACTGACCTTGTCGGCGCCGCCGGCTGCTTCGATCTGTTCGGCAAGACCCTCCTCGAGGTTCTTGTAGGTCTGATCGTTGAAGGTGGTGACGCGCAGGATGACTGCGTTCTGCTCGGTCCGCGAGCGCACGGCGGTGAGGGTGATCGTGTCGCGGATGATCGACACGTCGAACGGTTCCGCCTCGCCTTCGCGCACCACGGTGATGATGATCTCGCTGCCGACCGGGCCGCGCATCATGTCGACCGCCTCATCCAGCGTCAGTCCCAGAACACTTTCGCCGTCGACATGGGTGATGAAATCCCCGGCCTCGATCCCGGCATTGTCCGCGGGCGTGCCGTCCATCGGCGAGACGACCTTGACGAAACCGTCTTCCTGCGTGACCTCGATGCCAAGGCCGCCGAATTCGCCACGGGTCTGCACGCGCATGTCGGCGGCATCCTGCGGCGACAGATAGCTCGAATGCGGATCGAGCGAGGTCAGCATGCCGTTGATGGCCGCCTCGATCAGCTCGCCCTCGTCCACCTCTTCGACATATTGCGAGCGGATACGCTCGAATATGTCGCCGAACAGGTCCAGCTGCTCGTACACATTGGTCTGTTTTTCCGCTTCCTGGGCCAGCAGGGGGGCGGCCACCTGGGTGGTCACAACGATCCCGGCCAGCGTTCCGGCAGCGGCGGCCATAAGGAATTTCTTCATCAATCAGTCATCCTTGTCTGTCCTGAACCACTCCAGAGGATTTACCGGAGTGTTGTTTTCTCTCACTTCAATATAGAGCGTTTCCGTCTGTCTGGCACCCGTCTCCTGACCGGTCCCGGTCAGGATCACATCATCCATATCGGTCGCTCCGCCCATCAGGCCAACCGGGCTGCCCCCCGGGAGAACCTGTCCGGCTTCACCATAGACCACGTCGAGACCGGCAAGCACCAGCAAAATTCCGGCCTGGGGTTCCAGAATAATCACGTTTCCGTAATCCAGCAGCGGACCGCGATAGCGCACCGTCGCGGCGGTGGGCGCGGTGACCAGGGCCTGAGGCCGCGTCACCATCACGATCCCGGGACGGGTGATTCCGGCGGCGTCGGCCTCTCCGGCGCGGCGCAGGATGCGGCCATCCACCGGCAGGTTGAGTTGCCCCTTGCGGTCCTCGATCCCCGGCAGGCTTCCGGGCACCTCGTCCTGGGCAATCTCGTTCAAGCCGCTGGCGAACCCCTCCAGCGTCTCGGTCGAGGCGATCAGCAAGGCGGTCTTGAGCGGGTCTTCGGTAAACCGCCGCGGCAGATCGGTGCGATCGGCAATCGCCTTGCTCAGGGCCGTGCGCGCCTCCTGCACCCCTTCCAGACCGTCGCGCAGCGTGTTGACGGCGCTTTGCTGCAGCGCGCGCAGGATGGTCACCTCTTCCAGTGTCTGGCGCAGATCGGCGGCGCGGGCATTGAGGGCCGGTGTCACTTCCGCCACGATCATCCCCGAGCGTGCCGTGCCCACCGGCCCTGACGGATGCAGCAAGAGGACCGGTGCGGGCGTGTCGCCCATGGCCATCAGCACACCCAGAAGCTGGGCCACCTCGTCTTCGCGCGATTGCAGGTCGCGGCTCAGGGTTTCTTCGCGGATCGCGGCCCGGCGCAGCCCTTCGCGCATTGCCTGCAAACCGTCCTGATAGGCCTGGATGGTCTCGGTCAGTGCCTTGACCCGGTTGCGTGCGCCATCGGCCGCTTCCAGCATCTCGCTGGCCTCTGCAAGACGTTGGGCTGCGGCGCGCGCCGCGTCGGCGGGATCGGTCTGGGCCAAGGCGCCACCGGCCACGAAAACCCATGCCAGCGCCGCAAGCCACCTCATGACAAAAGGCTCTTTCCGGTCATTTCTTCAGGTTTTGGCAGGCCCATCAGCTGGAGGATCGTGGGCGCCAGATCGGCCAGCCGTCCCTTGCCGAGCCGTGCCTCCTGCGGTCCGCCCACAAGGATGACCGGCACCGGGTTCAGCGTATGCGCGGTATGCGGCCCTCCGGACTCGGGATCGACCATGACCTCGCAATTGCCATGATCTGCGGTCACGATCATCGCACCGCCATGGGTCTCGAGCGCCTCCAGAACCCGCCCCAGACCACGATCCACCGCCTCGCAGGCCGCCATCGCCGCCGCAAGATCGCCGGTATGCCCGACCATATCGGGATTGGCGTAGTTGACCACGATCAGATCGTAGCCCTCGGCGATGGCCGCAACCAGATGGTCGGTAACTTCGGCAGCGCTCATTTCAGGTTGCAGGTCGTAGGTGGCCACCTTGGGAGACGGCGCCATGTAGCGGTCTTCGCCGGGTTCGGGGGCTTCCTTGCCGCCGTTCAGGAAGAAGGTGACATGGGGATATTTCTCGGTTTCGGCCAGATGAAACTGCCGCTTGCCCTGTTTGGCGACCCATTCTCCGAGCGTGTTGACGATCTCTCGCGCGGGGAACACGGTCTGCATGAAGGTGTTGTGCAGGTCGGAATATTCGACCATGCCCAAGAGGGCCGCCCAATCGGGACGGGTGCCCGGATCGAAGGCGTCAAAGCCCGGCTGGGCCAGCGCACACAGGATTTCGCGGGCGCGATCTGCCCTGAAATTCAAGCAAAAAAAGCCGTCGCCATCCTGTGCCCCGGCATAGTCGCCGATCACGGTGGGTGTCACGAATTCGTCGGTTTCCGAGCGGGCATAGGCGTTGGTCACGGCGGTGCGGGCGGTGCGGGCGCGCGCGCCCCTGGCGTGGATCATCGCCTCATAGGCTTCCTGCACGCGGTCCCAGCGATTGTCCCGGTCCAGCGCGAAATAGCGCCCGATCACCGTGGCGATCCGGACGCCCGGGGCCATTTCGGACTCGAGCCGTTCCAGAAAGCCGCGGGCGGATTTGGGCAGCACGTCGCGCCCGTCGGTGATGGCGTGCAGGGCCACAGGCACACCGGCCTCGGCAATCGTGCGGGTCGCGGCGAGGATGTGATCGAGATGCCCATGCACCCCGCCATCCGACACCAGCCCCATCAGGTGCGCCGTCCCGCCCGAGGCTTTCAGCCGTGCGATGAAATCCTTCAAGGACTTGTTTTCAAAGAAACTTCCATCCTCGATCGCAAGGTCGATCTGGCCCAGGTCCATCGCCACCACGCGGCCTGCGCCAATGTTTGTATGACCGACTTCGGAATTGCCCATCTGCCCGGTGGGCAAGCCCACATCGGGGCCATGGGTGATCAGGGTGGCATGCGGGCAGGTCTGCATCAGCCGGTCGAAATTCGGCGTATCGGCCAGAACGGGCGCGTTGGCCTCGGTCCGGTCGGAGAGGCCCCAGCCGTCGAGAATGCACAGGACAACGGGTTTTGCGCTACTCATGGTCTCTTGCCTGCTTTTGCCCACTTGTGGGCGTTCTAGCGGTTGTGGGCGGCGGGGTGAAGCGCCGAAAAGCCGCGCCGGGCGCGAATCGGGTTAAATCACTGGGGAAAAGCCAAGCTGCGGCCCTCGGTATCGTGTCGGTATAACGTCGGTATCGCGTCGGTGCTCCTGCGCGGGATAACCGCGATTAATGCGGCGCGCGTTGCGCGGACCCTGTCAGGCCCGGTGATAAGGGCTGCCCGCCAGAATGGAGGCCGCGCGATAAAGCTGCTCGGCCAACATCACCCGCACCAGCATATGCGGCCAGACCATCTTGCCGAAGGACAGGCTGAAATCCGCCCGCTGGCGCAGCGCGGGGTCCAGACCATCGGCACCGCCGATCACGAAGGCCACATCGCCGCGCCCCTCGTCGCGCCAGCGCGCCAGCAGATCGGCAAAATCCGGCGAGGGCATCACCTGACCGCGTTCGTCCAGCACCGCGCAGAGCGCACCCTTGGGCAGGCTGCGGTCCAGAAGCGCCGCTTCGGCCTCCATCCCGCCGCCCTTGCGGTCCTCGACCTCATGCAGCTGAAGCGGGCCAAGCCCCAAGGGCCGGCCCGTTCTGTCGAATCGGGTCTGGTAATCGTCGATCAATGCGCGTTCCGGGCCGGTTTTCATCCGGCCCACCGCGCAGATATGGACGCGCATTCAGCTGTCTGCAGTGGCAGCGGCCCGCGTGGGCAGCCACATTTTCTCGAGCTGGTAGAAGTCGCGCACTTCGGGGCGGAAGACATGCACGACAACGTCGCCCGTGTCGATCAGCACCCAGTCACCGGTTTCCTTGCCTTCGATCTTGCTGGATATCCCGAACTCCTGCTTGAGGCGTTCGGCCAGCTTTTCGGCGATCGACGAGACCTGACGCGATGACCGGCCCGAGCAGATCACCATGTAGTCGCACATGGCCGATTTTCCGCGCAGATCGATCTGCACGACATCTTCGGCCTTGTCATCGTCAAGTGAGGTCAGGATGCGGTCGAGCTGTGCTTCGCTTGTCACATCCATGATGGGCGCCATGATAGGCCCCCCTTGTTCAGCGGCTCCAGCCGCATCAGCCGTAAAAGACAGGACATGGTCCTCCTTCGTTGCACACCGTTGAACCCCGGTGCCGGGCATAAGCCAAATCTAGCAACAGACGCGGGATATTTCAATGAATGCCTTGCAGGGCCGGGTGCATCGGCCAAGCGGTGCCTGCCGGGGTCAGTCCGGGGGTCCGTCCGGGCGGCCGGGCGCGGTGGTCGTCGCCAGCTCGGACCCTTCGAGAAGTTTCACCTCGCGTTGCGGGAACGGGATCGAGATTCCGTTGTCGCGGAACGCATCCCACAGCGCCAGAAAGACATTGCCCCGGATATTGGTCAGCCCAGCCGTCGGGTCCCTGATCCAGAAGCGCAGGATGTAATCCACACTGCTGTCGCCGAAGCCCACGATATGGCAGACGGGCGGCTTGAACTCGAGCACGCGGTCCACGCTCTTTGCGGCCTCCACGGCGATGCGCCGGACCTTGTGGGGATCGTCGGAATAGGCGGTGCCGAAATGGATATCCAGCCGCACGTATTCATCCGAATGCGACCAGTTCACCACCTGTCCGGTAATCAGATCCTCGTTCGGAATGAGGTATTCGCGGCCATCGCGGGTGGTGATCGACACATAGCGGGCCCCAAGGCTGTTGATCCAGCCGAAGGTCTCGCCAAGCGAAATCACGTCGCCGGGCTTGATAGACCGATCCAGCAGCAGGATCACGCCCGACACAAGGTTCGACACCACCTTCTGCAGACCAAAGCCAAGCCCCACGCCAATGGCGCCCGACAGCACCGCAAGCCCGGTGAGGTCCACGCCCACGGCGCGCAGCCCGATGAAGAAGGCCGCGCCATAAAGACTGACCTGCAGCAGCTTGACGGCCAGCACCTGCATCGAGGGCGAAATCTCGTCGTTGCGGCGGATCTGGGCCGAGGTCACGCGAGACACGAAACGCGCCACGAACAGCAGGATGGCGACCACCGCGACCGCCTGCAGCACCATCCACAGCGACAGGCGCATCCCCGACAGCTGTATGGCGGCGCTGTCCAGCAGGCCGCGCGCCTCGTCGGTCAGGCCCAGAATGCGAAGCGTCACCCATGTCCAGGCGGCATAGCGCACCACCGCGCGCAGGAACCCGTTCAGGATGAACCGCGTGATGAGCGCGATCAGCAGCCATGCCAGCGCCAGTTCGCCCGCAATCGACAGCAGGTAGGAGCGGCTTGGCCATGTGGTCAGTTTCATCACGAAGACCAGCGGCCAGATCATCAGCACGAACAGGATCAGCCGCAGGCGCCGATGCATCAGAACCAGAAACCGCATCCGCCATTTGGGCCAGCCTTCGCGGCTGCGCATCCATTCATAGACATATGGCCCCAAAAGCTTGGCCAGAACATGCGCCAGGATCAACAGACCCAGCACGATCGCCACCTGATGGGTGTTGGAGGGCCGCATGAGGTGTTCGATCAGCGCCCAGGCCTGATCCCTGAGGCCCATCGCGATCTCTTGTGGTGCCTGAAGCGTTTCGGGTTCCATCGCCTTCAGAGTGGCACGCGCCAAGGGTGGGCGGCAAGCCTGCTCTGGACAAGCCCCCCCAAGCACGGTCATTTTCGCGCCAGACCAGAGGGAGACTGTCATGACCACCGCGCTTTTCACCCATACCGATTGCCTGGATCATCTCACGCCGCAGGGCCACCCCGAACAGGTGGCGCGGCTGAGCCATGTCCTGGCCGCGCTGGAGGGGCGCGATCTGATGCGGGCCGAGGCGCCGCTTGCCTCGGAGGATGATCTGCGCCTGTGCCATCCGCAGTCCCATATCGACCGGGTGCGCGCCGCCGTGCCCGACGAGGGCGTTGTGCAGCTCGATGCCGATACCTGGATGTCGCCCGGCTCGCTTGACGCGGCGCTGCGCGGTGTGGGCGGTGCGCTGGCGGCGGTGGATGCGGTGCTGGGCGGTCAGGCGGGCAACGCCTTTGTCGCGACCCGCCCGCCCGGACATCATGCCGAAACCGAGCGCACCATGGGGTTTTGCCTGTTCGGCACGGTGGCCATCGCCGCGCGGCACGCGATGGAGCGTCACGGGCTATCCCGTGTCGCGGTGGTGGATTTCGATGTGCATCACGGCAACGGGACACAGGATCTTCTGTGGTCCGAGGCGCGCAGCCTCTTCGTGTCCTCGCACCAGTCGCCGCTCTGGCCCGGCACCGGCACCCCGGACGAGACGGGCGCGCATGGCAATGTTCTGAACCTGCCGCTTGCGCCGCGCAGCGACGGGGCGGTGTTTCGCGCCGCCTATGAGGCACAGGTCTTTCCCGCGATCGAGGCGTTCGCGCCCGAGCTGATCCTGATCTCGGCGGGGTTCGATGCGCATCATGCCGATCCGCTGGCCGAGCTGAACCTGACCGAGGCCGATTTCGAGTGGGTCACCGGGCGGCTCTGCGATCTGGCACAGGCCCATTGCGGCGGGCGCGTGGTGTCCTGTCTGGAAGGGGGCTACGATCTGCAGGCGCTGGCCGCCAGTGCCGCGGCGCATGTCGATGTGCTGATCGCGCGCGGCTGATCCTTCGGGGCCGGTCTGGCCGGGGGCGCCGAGCATGTCGCCCGGTCTTGCCTCCGGCGCGGCAAAGTGCCACTGATGCCGCCCGAACACCGCCGATCTGCGGCCTTCTGAAAAGGATGACACCATGCGCGCCGGACTTGGCCTGTTGTGCCTCGCGTATGTTCTGAGCCAGTTTTTCCGGGCGTTTCTCGCCGTTCTCAGCCCCTTGCTCGAGCGTGATATCGGCGCGCGTCCCGACGATCTGGCCTTTGCCTCGGGGCTTTGGTTCATCGCTTTCGCCGCGATGCAATTGCCGGTGGGCTGGGCGCTGGACCGGATCGGCCCGCGGCGCACGGCTTCGGTTCTGTTGCTGGTGGGCGGCGGTGGCGGGGCGGCGGTCTTTGCGCTGGCGCAGGGGCCGGCCCATATCAATATCGCGATGCTGCTGATCGGGGTGGGCTGTTCGCCCGTGCTGATGGCGTCCTATTACATCTTCGCGCGGCAATTCGCGCCGGCGCGCTTCGCCACGCTGGCGGCGCTGATGCTGGGGGTGGGGTCGGTGGGCAATCTCGTGGCCTCCTATCCGATGGCGCTGGCGGCCGAGACGATGGGCTGGCGCGCCGCGCTGGGCGGGCTCGCGCTGGTGTCGGCGGCGGTGGCCGTTGGGCTTGCGGTCTTCGTGCGCGATCCGCCCGCGGCCGAGGGGGACACAAAAGGCTCGCTGCTGGATCTGCTGCGGATGCCGGCCTTATGGGCGATCTTTCCGCTGATGTTCGTGGGCTATGCGCCCTCGGCGGCGGTGCGGGGCTTGTGGATGGGGCCCTATCTCGGCGATGTCTTTGCGCTGAGCACGGCGCAGATCGGTCAGGCGACGCTGGTGATGGGCGTGGCGATGATCTGCGGCACGCTCTGCTATGGCCCGCTGGACCGCATCTTCGGCACCCATAAATGGGTGATCTTCACCGGAAACCTGTTTGCGGCCGGGGCGGCGCTGGCGCTGGCGGCGGTGGTCGGGCAGGGCGTTGTGCTGTCGATCGCGCTATGTGCCGCGATGGGCTTTTTCGGCGCCTCTTTCCCGGTGCTGATCGCCCATGCGCGCACCTTCTTTCCGGCGCATCTGGCGGGGCGGGGCGTCACGCTTCTGAACCTCTTCGGGATCGGTGGCGTGGGGGTGGCGCAATTCGTCTCCGGGCCGGTTCATGCGGCGGGGCAGGCCGCAGGCGATCCCGTCGCGGGCTATGTGCTGCTCTTCGGGTTTTTCGGCCTCGTGCATCTGGCTGGGACGCTGATCTATCTCGCCAGTCGCGACAACCGAAGCTGACGCGCCCCCTTTCAATCACCCGGGGAAGCGTATATGTCCCCGGCTCCGAAACCTCTTGTGAATCCGGAGATTGAAAAATGGGGTACAAGGTCGTCGTCGTGGGCGCCACGGGCAATGTGGGCCGCGAAATGCTGAACATCCTGGCCGAGCGCCAGTTCCCGGTGGACGAGATCGCGGCACTTGCCTCGCGCCGTTCGCTTGGAACCGAGGTGAGCTTTGGCGACCAGACCCTCAAGACCAAGGATCTCGACGCGTTCGATTTCACCGGCTGGGATATCGCGCTTTTTGCTATCGGCTCGGACGCGACCAAGATCCATGCGCCGAAAGCCGCCGCGGCGGGCTGCGTGGTGATCGATAACTCGTCGCTCTATCGCTATGACCCGGACGTGCCGCTGGTCGTGCCCGAGGTCAATCCCGAGGCGGTGGACGGCTATGCCAAGAAGAACATCATCGCCAACCCCAACTGCTCGACCGCGCAGATGGTCGTGGCGCTCAAGCCCCTGCATGACCGTGCGCGCATCAAGCGCGTGGTGGTCAGCACCTATCAGTCGGTGTCGGGTGCCGGCAAGGACGGCATCGACGAGCTGTGGGATCAGACCAAGGCGGTCTACAACCCCACCTCCGAAGTGCCGCCCAAGACCTTCCAGAAGCAGATCGCGTTCAACGTCATTCCGCATATCGACGTCTTCATGGAAGACGGCTCGACCAAGGAAGAATGGAAAATGGTCGCCGAGACCAAGAAGATCGTCGATCCCTCGATCAAGGTCACCGCGACCTGTGTGCGGGTGCCGGTTTTCGTCGGTCATTCCGAGGCGATCAACCTCGAATTCGAAGAGTTTCTGGACGAGGACGAGGCGCGCGACATCCTGCGCGAGGCGCCGGGGATCATGGTGATCGACAAGCGCGAAAGCGGCGGCTACGTGACGCCGGTGGAATGCGTCGGCGATTTCGCCACCTTCATCAGCCGCATCCGTCAGGACACCACGATCGAGAATGGTCTCAACCTGTGGTGCGTCAGCGACAACCTGCGCAAGGGGGCAGCGCTCAACGCGGTGCAGATCGCCGAGACCCTTGGCAAGCGGGTGCTGAAAAAGGGCTGATCCTCAGCACGGTTCGATCACGTCGATATCGGTATCGGGCGTCCCGTCGGGGGCGCCCGTTTCGGTTCGCGCTTGGGGATGGGGCGCGCTGCCGGCTTGGGTCAGGTGCCGGGCGATCAGGTGGCTATGCGGATGGTCGGGGAAGGGCGCACCGAAGCGGCGCATCAGCCGCGCATAGCTGAACCCCAGTTCGGACGCCTTGCAGATGCGCCTGTCGCCGGGCCAGTCATGAAGCGCCAGCCCGCCGCCAGAGGCGCGCAGGACATAGCCCTTGGCGCGCAGCCGCGCCTGCAGGTCTTCCCACCCCGCCGCATGGGCGAGATCGTCCGCGAGGCGCGCCCGCAAGGGGGCGACAAGCCGTTCATCCGCCCTGATGGGCGGTCTCGCATGGGCGCGCGTGATTTCCCGCGCCAGAAGATCGCGCACCAGTTGCCCCACCGTCACGTCGCGCTGCCGTGCCAGCGCGCTGGCCGCGCGCAGCATGTCGACATGCATTTTCATCTCGATCCGTTCCAGCATGACGCCTCATCCCGCAATATTCCGCCAGACTGCCGCATCATGGTTAGCAAAGCGTTTCGCGAAAAACCTGGATCATGGATTTTCGCGACATGCCGTGCTTTGTTCCATCGTTGCGCGCGGTCCGCCTTTGGCCGATGCCTCAGGTCAAAGTCGGACCGCTTTGGCAAAGCATGAATCCGCGTCCCGTGGCACAGCGCCCTTGCCATCCGGCGCATCGCGGGGGGATAGTCGGCCGAGCTCCACAGCGATCCCGAGACCCCGAGGAGGTGTCCCCATGCGCGCCCTTGCCTGCCTTTTGATTGTCGCCCCCGTCCTTGCATGGGCCGAGGATATCCCCGTCACCAGCCGGGTCGCCGATGTCACGCTCTATCCGCAGGGCGGCACCGTCATCCGCGAGGCAGGTTTTGCCGCGCCGGAGGGCAGCCACCGGCTGATCCTCACCGATCTGCCGGTCTCGGTCCCGCTGTCGTCGGTGCGCGTCTCGGTCGAGGGGGCACAGCTCAACGACATCGCGCTGCGCGATGATTACGTGCCGCCCCGCACCGCCGAGGAGACCGCGGCCCTGCAAGCGGCCCGCGCCGAGGTCGCGCGTCTGGAGGCCGCGTTGCGCGATGCCGAAGCCGGGGTCGAGGCGATTCGCCTCGAAGAAGAGGCGGCCGTGGCGCGCGTGGCCTTTCTGGATCAGCTGGGCACATCCCGGGCGTTGGCGGGGATGGACCCCGCCGCGCTGCGCGATCTGGTCACGATGATCGGACAAGAGGGGCTGGCCGCGCGGCAGGCCGCGCTCGAGGCCCGCCAGCGCGCCGATGCCGCCGACCGCGGGCTGACCGATCTGCGCGATGATCTGGAGGAGGCCCGCGCCGCCCTGCGCGCGCTGGTGCCTCAGGATGCCGCGCGCGCCATGCTGGCCGTCGCGATCACCGCCGATGCCGAGACGCAAGGCGTGGTGCGGGTGGCCTACACGGTGCCCGATGCGGGCTGGCAGCCGGCCTATGATTTTCGGCTCGACCGTGACGCTGCGCGTCTGAGCATCGCGCGCGGCGCATTCCTGCAGCAATCCACCGGAGAGAACTGGCAGGATGTGGCGCTGACCCTGTCCACCAGCCGCCCGTCCGAGCAGACCGCCCCCTCCGAGATCTGGCCCTGGCTGCGCCGGGTCTTCGATCCCGATCAGATGCAGCCCAAGACCCTGTCGCGCGGTGCCGAGGCGTCATTCGACAGCGCCGCTCCGCAGGCCGAGGCGCTGGCCGCCCCGGCCCCTGCCATGGTCACACAGGCTGCGCCCGAGTTCGACGGGCTGTCGGTGCGCTATGTCTATCCCGGCACGGTCTCGGTCGCGTCGGGGGCGGACCGGGTGCGCGTGGATCTTGGGCTGATCGAACGGCCCGCCGATCCCATCGCCCGCGCCGTGCCGCTTCTGGATGACCGCGCCTTTCTGATGGCTGGCTTCACCAATGACCCCCGCGAGGTGATCCTGCCCACCGACGAGGCGCGCTTCTATCTTGGTGAACGGTTCGTGGGCCAGCGCCCGATCGCGATGATCCCGGCGGGTGCCGAGGCCGAACTGTCGTTTGGCCCCATCGACGGTTTGCGCCTCACCCGCATGATCCCGTCGCGCGAAGAGGGCGGGCGCGGGGTGTTCACCGCCTCCAATGCGCTCGAGGAAACCATCCGGATCGAGGTCGAGAACCTGACCGCCGAGCCGTGGCCGCTGCGCGTGCTCGACAGGGTGCCCTATTCCGAACAGCAGGAGCTTGAGATCGAATGGACCGCCGCGCCGCGCCCCGCCGGACAGGATGTGGACGGCAAGCGCGGCGTGCTGGAATGGCGCTTCACGCTGGAGCCCGCCGCCACGCAGGAGATCGTTCTGGACTACACGCTGGAATGGCCCGAAGGAAAGCTGCTGCGCTGAATGTCCGCGCCAGTGCAAGACCATGCCGAAAGGATCGCCCGATGATGACCGAAGACCGCTTGCGCGCGCTTTATGGCGCGGTCAGCCCACGCGCCGCCGTCAAGGTGCTGGACCGGCTTGACAGCCATTGCCGCGCCTTTGTCGGCGGCTCTCCGTTCATGGTGCTTGGGACCAGCGACGGGACGACGCTCGATGTCTCGCCCAAGGGCGATCCGGCGGGGTTCGTGCAGATCGAGGACGATCGGCACCTGCTGATCCCCGACCGTCCCGGCAACAACCGGCTGGACGGGCTTCTGAACATCCTGCGCCATCCGCAGGTGGCGCTGATCTTCCTGATCCCGTCGGTGGATGAAACCCTTCGGGTCAATGGCCATGCCACGATCCATGACGATGCCGATCTGTGCGCGCGCTGCGCGCTCAGGGGCCGGGTGCCGAAAACCGTGCTGCGCGTGCGCATCGACGAGGCCTATCTGCATTGCGGCAAGGCGCCGATGCGCGCCGGTCTCTGGGCGCCTGACAGCTGGCCCTCAGACCGGCCCGTGGCGACGCTCAATGAAATCCTGCGCGATCAGGTGGGCATCGCCCCCGAGGATCTCTCGCAACAGGCGGTCGAGGCGGGGTATCGGCGCACGCTCTATTGATCTCTTGTGGATCGCTTGTTGACGGCGCGACCACCGCTTCAGATCGGAACGAAGCCGCCCGTGCTGTGGCTGTATTGCTCGACGCCACCTTCGCCGATCTCGTGCCACAGGCCATGCAACGTCAGTGTGCCCGCCTTCACCGCCTCGGCCACGAAGGGAAAGGTCATGAGGTTTTCCAGCGAGACGACGACCGCCTCTTTTTCCAGTGCGCTGCGCTGCTGGCTTTCGTCGGCGATGTCCCTGACCCGCTCATAGCCGGGGCGCAGGATGTCCATCCAGCGGCCCACGAAGCTGGACTTCTCCTCCAGCGCGGGCGCCTTGCCGGTGCACATGTCCAGACAGCCCTGCACGCCGCCGCAATTGGAATGGCCCATCACGATCACATGCGCCACCTTCAGCGCGGTGACCGCGTATTCCACCGCCGCCGAGGTGCCGTGCTGCTGCCCGTCGGGTTTGTGCGGCGGCACCAGATTGGCGATATTGCGGTGAATGAAGAACTCGCCCTGATCGGCCCCGAAGATCGAGGTGACATGCACACGGCTGTCACAGCACGATATCATCATCGCCCGCGGGTGCTGCCCGTCTTCCGCCAGTCTGCGATACCAGGCCTGGTTCTCGGCATAGGCGGTCGCTTTCCAGCCATGGTAGCGATGCACCAGATAGGTGGGCAGGGGGCGGGCGTGTTCCATCGTCGTCACTCGGATTTGGGTCTTGCAGGCCCTGATAGTGGCAATTCGCTGCGAATTCGAGAGAGAATATCACTCCGTCTAAAGCATTTGGGAACCTTGGCCCGTCATTCTGCCCTTTGTCGCGTGGGAGCGATGCAAGACCGGGGTGAGACTTTGGAACAAGTGACCTTACTGAAACAGGCCGAAACCGTTCGGCTGGATTGCGACCGTCTGGATGCGCTGGTGTCCCAATTGGGCGAGGCGGCGGCCGAAAACGTGATCTGCCGCGCGCTCGAGGAAGTGGCAGTGCGCCTGTCGCATGCCGAACGCTGCCACCGCGAGGGGCGGCTGGCCGACATGCGCCGCACGGTGCGCAGCCTGATTGCGATCTCCGATCAGATCGGCATGGGCAAACTGGCGCGTGTCGCGGGCCATGTGACCGCCTGTATCGACGATGGCGATCCGGTCGCCTTGGCGGCGACGCTGGCGCGGCTCTTGCGGATCGGTGAAACCTGCCTCGGCGAAATGTGGGATATCCGCGATCTGAGCATATGACCGCTTGCAGGCGGCGACAGGGCGGATAGGCTGGCGGCAAAAGACCAAACGACAAAGGGACGCGCCCCATGGACCTGACATTCGCCCCCGCCGATGCGGCGGCCATTGCCCTGCATGTGATCGAGCAGAGCGGGCTTGACGATTGGCTGGCCGACCAGCCCGACACGGTCACCCGTTGGGTGCGCGCCACGGGGTTTGCGGCCCAGCTTGGCAGCGTGGTCCTGATCCCCGATGGGCAGGGCGGCATCGCCATGGCGCTGGCGGGCTACGGCACGCCCGAGACGCGCGCGCGGGGCCGCTTCCATCTGGCGGGGGCGGCCGCGCAACTTCCCGAAGGCACCTATGCCCTGCACGGGCTTGATCCTGTGCGCGCCGCCGAGGAATCGCTTGGCTGGCTCTTGTCGCATTACAGCTTCGACCGCTACCGCGCGCAAAAGCACAGCACCGCGCGGCTGATCGCCCCCGAGGGTGTGGATGCCGCCCGGATCGAATCCATCGCCGCCGGTGAGGCGCTGACCCGCGATCTCATCAACATTCCCGCATCGGATATGGGACCGGCGGAACTGGAAGGCGCCTGTGCCACGCTTGCCACCCGCCATGGCGCGTCGATCGACGTGATCCGGGGCGAGGCGCTGCTGGATCGGAACTTCCCGATGATCCACACGGTGGGCCGTGCCTCGGCGCGGGCACCGCGGCTGATCGACATGCGGTGGGGCGACAGCGGGCCCAAGCTGACGCTGGTGGGCAAGGGCGTGTGTTTCGACACGGGCGGGCTGAACCTCAAGCCCGGCTCCAGCATGGGGTTGATGAAAAAGGACATGGGTGGGGCTGCCACCGTGCTGGGACTGGCGCAGATGATCATGGATCTGCGCCTGCCCCTGCAGTTGCGCGTGCTGGTCCCGGCGGTGGAAAACGCCGTCTCGGGCAGCGCCTTCCGGCCCGGTGATATCCTCACCGCGCGCAATGGCCTGACGGTCGAGATCAACAACACCGATGCCGAAGGCCGTCTGGTGCTGGCCGATGCCCTGTCCTACGCCGCCGAGGAAACGCCTGACCTGATGGTGTCGATGGCCACCCTGACCGGGGCCGCGCGCGTGGCGGCCGGCCCTGATCTCTCGCCCTATTTCACCGATGACGCGGCGCTCTCGCAGGCATTGGATCAGGCGGCGGCGCAGGTGGCCGATCCGGTCTGGCGTCTGCCCTTCCATACGCCTTACGAGGCGATGATCGAGCCGGGCATCGCAGATCTCGACAACGCGCCCTCGGGCGGCTTTGCCGGGGCGATCACAGCGGCGCTGTTCCTGCGCCGCTTCGCCGGAACCGGGCGCTATGCCCATTTCGACATCTACGGATGGAACGCGACGCCCGCGCCCGCCCGCCCCAAGGGCGGTGTCGGCATGGGCGCGCGCGCGCTGCTTGCGGCGCTGCCGGACGTGCTCAAGCTGTGACCGACCGCCGGCGCCTCCATTCCAACGGGCGCGTCGCCGACGCAGCCCTTGTCGGTCAGGTCGCGGCCGATCTCTTCGTCGAGGGCGAGGACCGTCAGGTGATCCGGCCCACCGCCGCGATCCTGGACGCGCCGGGGGGCGCGCGGACGCGCGAACTGGTCTATGGCGACGGTGTCCGCCTGCTCGAAGAGAGGGGCGGCCATGTGTTCGGCTATGCGCTGCGCGATGGCTATGCCGGCTATATCGCAAGCGCGGCGCTGGCCCGCCCCTCGCTTCCCGTGACGCATGTGGTGTCGGTGCGGATGACGCAGGCGCTGAGTGCTGCGGATTTCAAGACCGGGACCGAGTGCCTGGCCCTCAGCCTCGGCGCGCGGGTCCATGTCTCGGGGCAGGAGGGGCGCTGGTCCCGCCTCATGACACCGCAGGGGCCGCTCCATGTGCCGCGCGTGCATCTGCGCCCGGTGGACACCCCCGAGGAAGATCCGGTCAGCGTGGCCGAACGGTTGATCGGCACGCCCTATCTGTGGGGCGGAAACTCGGCCATGGGCATCGACTGTTCGGGGCTGGTGCAGCTGGCCTGCCTGGCCTGCGGCATCACCTGCCCCGGCGACAGCGACATGCAGGCCGCCGAGCTGGGTCAGCCCCTGCCCGGCGATGCGCCCCTGCGGCGCGGCGATCTGTTGTTCTGGAAAGGCCATGTCGGCTGGATGTCGGACGCAGACACGCTGCTGCATGCCAACGCGTATCACATGGCCGTGGCATACGAGCCGCTGGCACAGGCCATCGACAGGATCGCGGCGCAGGGCGATGGCCCGGTGACCGCGCGCAAACGACTTGGAGGATCATGATGTCGGACGCCTTCTTTCATCCCGTTTCGGGGCTCGATCTGCCGCGCTTTGCCGGGGTGCCCAGCTTCATGCGGTTGCCCCATGTGGCGCCGGGGCATGACCGCTTCGCCGATGTCGATATCGGCCTGATCGGGGTGCCCTGGGATTCGGGCACCACCAACCGCCCCGGTCCGCGCCACGGCCCCCGTCAGTTGCGCGATGCCTCGACGATGATCCGCGCGCAGCACCCCACCAGCGGGATGCGCCCGTTCGAGACGGTGAATTGCGCCGATCTGGGCGATGTCGGGCCGAACCCCGCCGACATCATCGACTCGATGACCCGGATCACCGCCTTTTACGACGGGATCAAGTCCGCCGGGATCATCCCGATGACGGCGGGCGGCGATCACCTGTCCTCGCTGCCAATCCTGCGCGCTTTGGCGAGGGACGCGCCTCTGGGCATGGTCCATTTCGACAGCCATACGGACCTGTACCATTCGTATTTCGGCGGCACGATGTATACCCATGGCACCCCCTTCCGCCGCGCGGTGGAAGAGGGCCTTCTGGACCCGCGGCGTGTCGTCCAGATCGGCTTGCGCGGCACGATGTATGACACCGAAGATCGCGATTTCGCCGCCGCCAACGGCATCCGCCTCATCCTGATCGAAGAGTTCCACGCCCGTGGCGTCGAGGACGTGATGGCCGAAGCCCGCGAGATCGTGGGCGATGGCGCCACCTATGTGAGCTACGATATCGACTTCGTCGATCCCACCTTCGCCCCCGGCACCGGCACCCCCGAAGTGGGCGGGCCGAACTCCTATCAGGCGCTGCAGGTGGTGCGTGCGCTCGAGGGGCTCGATATCGTCGGCGCCGACATGGTCGAGGTCTCTCCGCCCTTCGATCCATCGGGCGGCACGGCGTTTCTGGGCGTGTCGATCATGTTCGAGTTGATCTGCGTGATGGCGGCCCGCATCGCCGCTTCCCGCTAGGCCGGAATGGTGGGCGGGGGCCTCAGGCGCCCGCCAGCCGCACCAGAACCACCGCAGCCCCGCCGATATGGGCCAGCGTGATCGCGACGGACAGGCCGTGCAGCCATTTGAAGCGGCGCTTTTCCCCGGCATCGGTGGCGGCATTGATCGCGGGCATCAGGATCTGCCTTGCATAGATCGTGCTCAGAACGATCGCCGCCATGATCCCTGCGCCCAGAAGATCGTTCAGCGCCAGCAGCACCGCCGCCAACGTGGCGCAGGCCAGCACGAACAGATAGAAATGCGGAAAGGCTTTTCGGATCAGCGGTCCCGCCGTCTCGCTCGGCAACGCGCTGAAGACGAAGGCGGCGAAGCCGAAGGCATAAAGCACCATGCCGCCGAACAGCAGCGCGGTGATCAGAAGGGCGGCGATCTCCATGGGGGTGTCCTCCGTGCAGGTACCGCGGGGGACATAGCACAGCCGGTCGGGCCGGCCAGAGGCCGCGTCACTCCACCGCGCGGATCAGCTTGCGCTCCAGCACGCGCAGCACGGTGCGCAGGTCGTGACCGCGCTTGAGCACCTGCCCGTCCATGCCGATCACCGCATATTGCCCCTGCCGGTTGCGCAGGCGCGGGCGCTTTTCGATGCGGTAGAGCGGATGTTCGGCGGTTCTGCGAAAGACCGAGAAGATCGCCACGTCGCGCAGGCAGGAGATGCCATAGTCGCGCCACTCCCCGGCGGCGACCATGCGACCGTAAACCGACAGGATCACGCTCAGCTCCGTGCGGTGGAAAGCCACCGGTTCCGGGGCGCCACGGGCCGGAAACTGGGAAGGCGATTGAAACGTCATGCTGCAGAGTTGCGCCGCGCCGCGCGCAAATCAAGACAATTCGTGCGCGCCGCTGGACAGGATTTTTTTCGCAGAAAAAAACCAGCCGATAAAATTCGCGAATTTTATCGGCCTCCGAGCCACGGATCACGCGAACCTGCCCTGGCAGAACCAGCCCGAACTCAAGCCCGCGCCATGGGCGTAGAACAGCCACAGCCGGTCGCCCCGCGCAGTGGTCACCTGCCAGTAGTCGCGCACTCCGCTGCGCCAATCGGGCTCGTCCAGCCACCATTCCGGTGCGATGCGCTCCGGGCCTGTGGCGCCGATCAGATCATGCGCGCGCCCGCGCCAGCGAAAGCGATCGGGCGGGGTGGGGCGGTCGGGCGCCATCACCGGTTCGGGGCGGCACATCATCAGCGGGCGCGGCACAGGTGGCGCGGGCCAGCCTGTCGCCGGCTCCGACCAGGCGGCCGCCAGCACCTGCGCGGTCTTTTCCGGGATATGGCTGCTGGCGGGATGACGCCGGGTGATCGCCTCCAGCCCGATCCGTCCGCCGATCCGGCCCATCAGGTCTTCCAGCCCCGTGTCGCCCGCCATCCGCGCGCGGGCCGCCTCGGTCGCGCCGACATGGCCAGTGACAGTGCGCGCATGCACCGGTTCGGTCTGCACCGCCTCCAGGCGCAGGATGTCGATGCCGAAGCCCGCGTCGATCTCCTCCAGCTTCATCGCCAGAAGCGGGCGGATGCGCTCGGGCGCCTGTGCCGCGCGTGCCAGCCCCAACTCGATGCTCTGCACCGTGTCGTCCACCCGCCACGCCTGCAGCCGGATCCGGCGCGCGCCCTGACCCCTGTCGCGCAGCCGGTCGCACAGGCGCGGCAGCAGCCGGTCCAGCGCGGCCAGGATATCCTCGGTCATCCCGATCGGCTCGGGCAGGGTCAGCCGGGTGGCGAAATGCGGCGCCTCGCGCTGCGGCGAGACCGGTTCGGGCATCGCGCCAAGCGCCTGATCCAGCCGCATCACCAGCCCCCGGCCGAACCGCCGCGCCAGCGGCGCGCGCGGCTGGCCCGTCAGATCGCCCACCCGGCGCAGTCCCAGCCGGCCCAGTTGCGCCACCGTCTCGGGGTCCAGCCGCAGGGCCGCCACCGGCAGATCGGCCAGCGCGCCATGGGTCTGTCCCGGCGGGGCGATGCGCGGGGCGATACCGCCCCCCTGCGCCACCGGCGCGGTGCCGCCACGCTCCCAGTGACGGCGTTTCGCGGCACGCGACCGGGTGGCGCGCGCCTCCTGGTCGATGGCATCGCCCGACCGCTCATGCCCGGGCGCACGGCCCGCATAACGCGCCAGCGCCCATGCCGCGCCCACCGTATCGGCCAGCCCGCAGCAGGCCGTCAGGCCAAAGGCCCCCGCCTCCTGCGCCAGTCGCTCCACCAGCGCCGCCTCGCCCCCGAAAAGATGCGCACAACCGGTGATATCAAGCGTCAGCCCGTCCTCTCCCTGTGCCGCAACCCAAGGAGAGAAGTGCCCCGCCCACCGCACAAGGGCTTGCAGAAACGCGGCCTCCGCCTGTGCGTTGCGCGTCCGCGTCACCAGCCCCGCACACATGGCATGGGCATCGCGCAACGGCTGGTCCGCGCGCAGCCCCGCCGCTGCGGCCTTCGCCGACAAGGACGACAGGATCTGCGTCTGCCCGGTCTGATCGACCACGGCAAAGGGCAGGTCATGACCCTCCCCGATCCGGCGCAACAGGCGCTCGGCTCCGAGGCGGGGAAACCAGACGGACAGAATGCGACGGGCAGGCATGGCAGCATATGTTCACTATTTGTTCCATATCTAGGCCGCCCGCCGCCCCGAGTCGAGTCCCGATGCGCCGCGCCTCATCCGCACCACAGCCGGGTGATCCGCCCCGCCTCGTCCAGCTCCGCATTCAGCCGCTCGGGCCGGTGATCCATCGTCATCATCGCGCCGGGCGGCAGCACCCGGACCGGCCCCTCGAGCGCGATGCCGTCCAAGGCCTCGCCCGGCTGGCCGCGCAGCGTCTGCAGCGCCCCGGCGCCGCACGCGTCCGGTGGCGCGGGCGTCTCCTGCATGCAGCCCGCCAGCATCAGCCCCGCCAGCCCCGCCATTATCCGCTGTCGCATGACATCCCTCCCCAAGGCCCCGATCCTGTCGCCCCTCCCCGGCCCACGCCATCATTGAAACCCGGCGCGCTTTGCCGCAAAGTCCCCGGAAACCGGAACGAGAGGACATCCCAATGCGTACCACAGCCGCCGTCGCCGTCGAAGCGGGCAAACCGCTCGAGATCATGGATGTGAACCTGGACGGCCCAAAGGCGGGCGAAGTCCTGGTCGAGGTCAAGGCCACGGGCCTGTGCCACACCGATGATTTCACCCTCTCGGGCGCCGATCCCGAAGGGCTCTTTCCCGCGATTCTCGGCCATGAAGGCGCCGGCGTCGTGGTCGAGGTCGGCCCCGGCGTCACCAGCCTCGAGGTGGGCGATCACGTGATTCCGCTCTACACGCCGGAATGCCGCGAATGTGAATACTGCCTCAACCCCAAGACCAACCTGTGCCAGTCGATCCGCGCGACCCAAGGCCAGGGCCTGATGCCCGATGGCACCTCGCGCTTTTCCATGCTCGATGGCACGCCGATCCTGCATTACATGGGCTGTTCGACCTTCGCCAACCATACGGTGCTGCCGGAAATCGCGCTGGCCAAGGTGCGCCGCGACGCGCCTTTCGACAAGATCTGCTATATCGGCTGCGGCGTCACCACCGGCATCGGGGCCGTCATCAACACCGCCAAGGTGGAAATCGGCAGCCGCGCCATTGTCTTCGGGCTTGGCGGCATCGGTCTCAACGTGATCCAGGGGCTTCGCCTTGCCGGCGCCGATCAGATCGTCGGCGTCGATCTCAACCCCGGCAAGGTCGAGATGGCCACCCGCTTCGGCATGACCGATTTCGTCAATCCGACCGAGGTCGAGGGCGATCTGGTCGCGCATCTCGTGGCGCTGACCGGCGGCGGCGGCGATTACACCTTCGATGCCACCGGCAATGTCGGCGTGATGCGCACAGCGCTCGAATCCGCGCATAAGGGCTGGGGCGAATCGATCATCATCGGCGTGGCCCCCGCAGGTGCCGAGATCTCCACCCGCCCCTTCCAGCTGGTCACCGGCCGCGTCTGGAAAGGCACCGCCTTCGGCGGCGCGCGCGGGCGCACGGATGTGCCGAAGATCGTCGACTGGTACATGGACGGCAAGATCGAGATCGACCCGATGATCACCCATACGCTCAAGCTCGACGAGATCAACAAGGGTTTCGACATGATGCATGCGGGCGAATCGATCCGCAGCGTCGTGGTCTACTGATCTGTCATTGGCCCTGATCCCGTCAGGGTCAGGGCCAGTGTCAGAGCCGTTCTCGGGGCCGGGCCTGCACAGGCGCTTGTGCGCCGTCGCAGATTGCATCATGCGCGCCACCGGTTACCTGTTATCGCAACTTCATCGACAGCCCGCCTTTCAGAAGGACGCAGCACATGAGCGACACCAACAGCTACACGCCCCCCAAGGTCTGGACATGGCAAACCGAATCGGGCGGCCGCTTCGCCTCGATCAACCGGCCCATCGCGGGTCCCACCCATGACAAGGACCTGCCGGTGGGCGAGCACCCGTTCCAGCTCTATTCGATGGGCACCCCCAACGGGGTCAAGGTCACCGTGATGTTCGAAGAGCTTCTCGCCGCAGGCCATGACGCCGAATATGACGCCTGGCTCATCCGCATCACCGAAGGCGACCAGTTCTCCAGCAGCTTTGTCGAGATCAACCCCAATTCCAAGATCCCCGCGCTGGTGGACCGGACCGGGGCAGAACCGCTTCGGGTGTTCGAATCCGGCTCGATCCTGCTGCATCTGGCCGAGAAATTCGGCGCATTCCTGCCCGCCTCCGGCCCCGCCCGCACCGAGGTTCTCAACTGGCTCTTCTGGCAGATGGGCAGCGCGCCCTATCTGGGCGGCGGTTTCGGGCATTTCTACCAATATGCGCCCGAGAAATGGCAGTATCCGATCGACCGCTTCACCATGGAAACCAAGCGTCAGCTCGATGTGCTCGACCGCCAGCTGGCCGAGCGGCCCTTCATCGCCGGTGACGACTATTCCATCGCGGACATGGCGATCTGGCCCTGGTATGGCAACCTGGTGCTCGGGCGCCAATATGGCGATGCGGCCACCTTCCTCGAGGCCGACAGCTATGAAAACGTGATGGCCTGGGCGAAAAGGCTCGATGCCCGCCCGGCGGTGCAGCGGGGCCGCATGGTCAACCGCACCAGCGGCGCGCCGCATGAGCAATTGCTGGAACGTCACGCCGCATCGGATTTCGACACCCGCACCCAGGACAAGATCGGCACGCCCGACTGATCCGCCACCGCACCCCCTTGGGGAAAGGACGCGCCATGACTGACCGAACGCCTCTTCTGGCCGTCCTGATCGACGCCGACAATACCTCGCCGAAATGGACCCGTGCGATCTTCGAAGAGATCGCCGCCATCGGCGAGGCCAGCGTACGCCGCTGCTATGGCGATTTCTCGTCCCAGCAGATGAGCGGCTGGAACAGGGTGCAGGCCGAATTCGGCCTCGTCCCGCATCACCAGCCCGCCAATACCGTGGGCAAGAACGCCTCGGATATCGCTCTGGTGATCGATGCGATGGACCTGATGCATTCGGGCCGCTTCGACGGTTTCGTTCTGGTCAGTTCCGACAGCGATTTCACCCGGCTCGCCAGCCGCATCCGCGAACAGGGGCTCGATGTCTACGGCATCGGCGCCCGCAAGACCCCCGAGGCGTTCCGCAAGGCCTGCAAACGGTTCATCTATCTTGAAAACCTCGGCTCCGAAGGCGCCGAAACACCCGCGCCCACCGCCGGCAAGAACCTCACCGAGGCGCGCGACCTGCTGTTTCGCGCCATGGACAGCATCGATCAGGACAGCGACTGGTATGCGCTCGGCCGTCTCGGTCAGCAGGTCACCGCCGCCAATCCCGATTTCGACACCCGCACCTATGGGCACCGCAAGCTCAGCGATCTGGTGGCCGCGATCAAGGTTCTGGAAACCCGTCGCGAGGGCAATCACCTCTATGTGCGCCGGGTCGACTGAGCCGGGGTTTCTTCTGGCCTGAAATATCCCGGGGGAGTCGGTGAAATCCCCCTCTTCGGGGATTTCAACGGCGGGGGCTGGCCCCCGTCCCCGGTCAGGCCCTTCTCAATTCATCAGCCCGGCATGGCGCAGCGCGTCATCCACCAGCGCGCGGGTCGGATCGGTCAACCCCACCAGCGGCGAGCGGACCTCTTCGCTGCACAGCCCCAGCCGCGACATGGCGTATTTCGCCCCCACCAGCCCCGGCTCCTTGAAGATCGCCAGATGCAGTGGCATCAGCCGGTCCTGAAGCTCCAGTGCGGTGGCATAATCCCCCGCCAGCGTCGCCTCCTGCACCTGCGCCACCAGCTTCGGCGCCACATTGGCCGTGACCGAGATCACGCCCTGACCGCCTTGCGCGTTGAAGCCATGGGCGGTGGCATCCTCGCCCGAGATCTGCGCGAAATCCGGCCCGCAGGTCAGTCGCTGCTGGCTCACGCGTGCCAGATCTCCGGTGGCGTCCTTGACGCCCACGATCCTCGGCAGACGGGCCAGTTGCCCCATCGTTTCGGGCGTCATGTCCACGACCGACCGGCCGGGGATGTTGTAGATGATGATCGGCAAGTCGCAGCAATCGTGCAGTGCTGTGAAATGCGCGATCAGCCCGGCTTGCGTGGGCTTGTTGTAATAGGGCGTCACCACCAGCGCCGCATCCGCGCCGACCTTGTGGGCGTGCTGCATGAAGCGGATCGATTCCAGCGTGTTGTTGCTGCCTGCGCCCGCGATCACCGGCACCCGGCCCGCGACGGCGCGCACCACTTCCTCGACCACGGTCTCGTGCTCTTCATGGGTGAGCGTCGGGCTTTCGCCCGTCGTGCCCACCGGCACCAGCCCGTGGCTGCCCTCGCCGATATGCCATTCGACAAGTTTTTTCAGCGTGTCCAGATCCAGCTCGCCGTTCTTGAACGGCGTGACCAGGGCAGGAAAAGATCCTTTGAACATGACACGCTCCTTTTGTTTCCATCGTTCCTCGGGGCCTTGGCTCCCGACCGGCCTTGATCCGCATGCGGCCCCGGCAAGGGTCCGCCAGCCTGCCGAGTTTGTGAATGGACGACAGCGCCGCGCGGGCTTAGGCTGGCGCTGTCTATCCTTCGCCTTTGCGGGAAATGCAAGTGATGTTGCGCGTTCTTTGCCTTGTTCTGGGGGTGGCCTGTCTTGCCGCGCCGGCCCTTGCGGCCGATCCGCGGCCCGCAGCCCCGCGCCCGCTGGCCAGCGCCCTTCATGCGATGGAGGGCGGACGATGGGACGTGGCCGCGCGCCTTGCCGCCCGCGACGGCCCCGCCGCCGAGACGCTGATCGAATGGTATCGCCTGAGCGCCGGGCTGGGCACCCCCGCCGAGGTGCTCGCCTTTCTGTCCGATCATCCCGAGTGGCCCGGCCTCGATTACCTGCGCCGCCAGTCCGAAGAGGCGCTGGCCGACACCGGCACCGACGCGCAGATCCTGCAATTCTTCTCGGGTGGCGTCCTGCCCCAGACCGGCGCCGGCGCTTTGGCCCATGCCCGCGTCCTGATGGCCGAGGATCGCATCGGAGAGGCCGAGGCGACGCTGGCGCTCGCCTGGCTGACGATGGATCTCACCGATGAACAGCATGACGCCTTCATCGAAGCGCATGGCCCGTTGCTCGCGCAGCACCATGTCACCCGGCTTGACATGGCGCTCTGGCGCGGCTTGCGCGATGTGCAGAAAATGCTGCCTCTGGTGCCCGAGGACCGCGCGACGGTCGCCCGCCTGCGCGCCGCCATTCAGGATGGCACAAGCAGCGCCTCCGACATCCCCGAGCGGCTGCGCGACGATCCGCTCCTGACCCATGCGCTCTTCATGCGGCACCTCGACCGGGGCGAGAGTGAACAGGCCATCGCCGTCATCCTCAAGCAAAGCCGCGCCGAGATCGGTCTGGGCGAGCCTGACAGATGGTCGGGCTGGCGGCGCTATCTGGCGCGGGCGCAGATGCGCGACGGCAACCCCCAGACCGCCTATGCGCTGGCCGCGCAACACGGGCTGGTCAGCGGGTCGTCCTATGCCGATCTGGAATGGCTCTCGGGCTATCTGGCGATGACCTATCTGGGCGATCCGGCTCTGGCGCTCGACCATTTCCAGCGGTTTCGCGCCTCGGTGGATTCGCCGATTTCGCTTGGCCGTGCGGGATACTGGATCGGTCGCGCCCAAGAGGCGCTCGGCGATCCCGAAGCCGCGCAAATCGCCTATCGTCAGGGGGCCGAGCATCAGACCAGCTTTTATGGCCTGCTGGCCGCCGAAAAGGCCGGGGTGTCCGCCGATCCCGCCCTCGCCGGGGCGCAGGACTGGCCCCAATGGCGACAGGCCGGGTTCGTGCAGACCCCGCTCTACAAGGCCGCCGTTCTGGCGCTGGCCGCGAACGAGTTGAACCTCGCCGAACGCCTCTTCGTACAGCTCTCGACCACGCAGGACCGGCAGGGACTGGGACAGATGGGCGACATGCTGGCCGATCTGGGCCAGCCGCATCTGCAGGTCATGCTGGGCAAGGCCGCCGCACAGCGCGGCATCGTGATCGAGGCGCCCTATTACGCGCTGCACCCGATGACCGAGCTCGATCTGCTGATGCCGATGGAGCTGGCCCTCGCCATCGCCCGCCGCGAAAGCGAATTCGATCACCGCGTGGTCAGCGGCGCGGGCGCCATGGGCCTGATGCAGCTGATGCCCGGCACCGCCTCGGACGTGGCGCGCGCCCTTGGCGAGACCGATCACAGCGATGCGCGCGTGCTCAATGACTGGCGCTACAACGCGCGGCTTGGCGATGTCTATCTCGCCGGTCTCGCCCGAACCTTTGGCGGCAATGTCGTGATGATGTCGGCGGGCTACAACGCCGGCCCCGGTCGTCCGACCAGCTGGATGGAGGATCGTGGCGATCCGCGCAAGGGCGACATGGACGTGATCGACTGGATCGAGCACATTCCCTTCCGCGAGACCCGCAATTACGTCATGCGCGTCGCCGAAAGCCTGCCCGTCTATCGCGCCCGTCTGGGCAAGCCACCCCATCCGGTGCCGTTCTCGCAGGAATTGACGGGGGACACCCTGCGCCCCCCGTCCGATTGAGTGATCGCGCCTCAGAACGCCTTGCGCCAGGACACCATCGCCGACCAGTCGCGCCTCAGCTGTACGCCATTCACCTTCTGATAGGCTGGCAGGCCGACCTCCATTCCGATCCGATGGCCTTTCAGCGCGCCGCTTGGCGGGGTCAGCTCCGCACCCAGATAGGCGGTCACCGTCTCGCCGCCATAATTGGCCGGGTCGCTGCCCGGCATCGGGCCGCGAATGAACGGATCGATCCCCCGGATGCGGCCCTGGGTTGTGGCCTCCAGCCGCGCCGAATAGCTGAACCACGGCGACGGCTTGTAGCTCGCCCAGGCAGTGACCGACGCCACATCCCCAAGCGTGTAGCCCGCCGAATTGTCGCCTGACCGGATCACGCCGCTGACCTGTGCACCCCAGTTCAGCCGCCCCTTGCCGCTGGTCCATGTGAGCGACGGTTTCAGGTCGAGTGTCCCCGATCCCAATTGCATCCCATAGGCCATGCGCATCTCGGGCGTCGTGCCCATCGGGCTGAGCATGCGGCCCGTCTCCGAGATCGACCCGGTGGGCAGGCTCGCGCCAATTCCCATATTCAGCGATGTGCGCCCCTGTTTGTAGAGGCCGATCACCGCACCGACCGTGATATCGCCCAGACCTTCGGAGCGCATCTTGTTGCTGCCCAGAATCCGCGTCCCCGCCGGCCCCGCATAGGTCGTCGCCGTCATGGATTTCTCGATATAGGGCACCATCGCCATCAGCGTGACCCTGTCCGACGCGCCATACATCGCGCTGAACATATGCATCTGCATGTCCATTTCTTCCGGGATCACCCGCAGGGTCGGCGGCTGCATCGGCAGTCCGAAAAACCTGTTCGGCACGGTCGTAGCCGCAACCGTGGGGTCCAGCCGGGACGTCCCGGTGGCCAGCCCGTCCATCTGCATCATGCCAAAGCTGTAGCCCAGCATCACCTTGCCCTCGGGCATCAGGTGCCGGCCCATCACCCCGATCGGGCCATGCATCTGCATATGCATATGCATCCCCGGCTTGTCCTTGGCCTCGTGCATCATCGTGCCATCGCCATGGTCCATCATCTGCGCCTGTGCAGCGCCCGCACTCGTCATCAGCCCCGCACCCATGGCGAGGGCCATCATCCAGTTTCGTGTCATTCTCATATCCCTTGTGCCGGGCTGCCCTCATACCGTGGGGCGCCCGCAATCCTGTCTTTGTGGTTCGGCTAAGTGTCAGGCAGGGACAGGCGGCGCGCGCGCGCCATAGGCTTGTGCGGTCTGGCCGGGAACAAGGCTTTCGGCACTGGCCGGGGTCGTAAGGCGTGTGATGTGCTCCGCCGGCGGCAGAACCGGCCCCGCCAGCCCCGCCAGAGCAAGCGGAATCCCCAGATAGGGGCAGGGATCGCTTTCGGGGACGTCACCGCCCACCGGCTCACCGTCAAGCGTAATGTAATAGACCCCGCCGCCCGAACAGATCGCGATCACGTCGGGATGAGGCGCGCTCACCACGATGGGCGCCGCGATCAGCCGCAGCATCAGCACCAGCCCAAGCAGCACGGCCATCAGGCCGCGCAGACCCGTCCGGTCCTGTCGCTCGCGCCGCGTCATCCTCGCCGCCCCTCTGCTGACCGGGCCGGGATTGGCCAGGGTTCCAGTGCCGGAAGGTTATGCCGTGCGATCACGCCTCTGTGAACCCGGGCAAACTGCCGCAGGACTTTATCGCAACACCCTTACCGCGCCTGCCTCTGCCGCCAGAGCGTGAACAGCCCCGCCCCCACGATCAACGCGGCCCCAAGCGCGACGTTCATCTCAATCGTCTCGCTGAACACCAAAATCCCCAGCGTGCTGGCAAAGACCAGCTGCAGATAGGCGAAGGGCTGCACCGAACTGGCCTCGGCCACCTCGTAGCACTTGATCAGCGTGTAATGCCCAAGCGCCCCCGTCACGCACAGGGCCGCCATCCACACCCAATCGGGCCGGCTCATCGGCTCCCAGAACCACAGGCCCACCGCCGTCATGGCCACCGATCCCACCGTTCCGGTCCAGAAAAACGAGGTCGCGGCGCTGTCCTTGCGCGCCACATAGCGCGTCAGCAACCCGTAAAGCGCGAACATCAACGCCGCCATCAGCGGCACCGCCGCCTCGATCTGGAAGACGCCGAATCCCGGCTTGAGGATGATCGTCACCCCGACGAACCCCACCCCGATCGCCAGCCATCGCCGCCAGCCCACCCGCTCGCCCAGCACCGGCCCCGACAGCGCCGCGATCAGCAGCGGGTAGCAGGCAAAGACCGCGTGGCTTTCCACCAGCCCGAGCATGGTAAAGCCAAAGATCATCACGCAGATCTCGGTCACCAGAAGCAGCGCGCGAAACCCCTGCATCAGCGGTTGCTCTGTCCTTGCCGCCGCGCGAAGGCCGCCAGCCTTGCGCGCCGCCACGGCGATCACGAAGGCGGCAAAGAACCAATAGCGGATCATCACCACCATCAGCACGTTGTATTCCCCCGCCAGATGGCGCGAAATGCCGTCCTGCACGGCGAAAATGAAAGTGGTCGCCACCATCAGCAAAATGCCGAGGCGGGTGTTCTGTTCGGTCATGAGGGGCCTTTCACGGCACGTGTCATGTGCCTCTTGCGGCCATATCCCGGCACGCGGCTGACTGCAAACCCCGCATCCTGCAGACCCCGGCGCACGAAGCCTGCGGCGGTATAGCTCGCGGCCGTGCCATCCGGTGCCGTATGCGCGAACACCTCCCGCATCAGGCGCGGCTCCCACAATTCAGGGTTCTTCGCGGGTGAAAACCCGTCCAGATACCATGCGTCCGCGTGGCCGTCCCATGCGCGCAGCGTCTCGCGCGCATCGCCCTCGATCAGGTGAAACTCCAGATCGGGCAGGCGCAGCTGTCGCGCGCCGGCCTGCCAATGGCCGGCAAGCTCGGCGGCGATCCCGGCCAACTCGGCAAAGCCTGCCTGCGCGCGGATCATGTCATCCGCCGCCATCGGAAACGCCTCGAAACTGGTGAAGCGCAGCACGCCCCCGATGCCCGCCTCGCGCCATTCCGCAAGCGTGGTCAGCAGGTTCAGCCCGGTCCCGAATCCCAGCTCCGCCACATGAAACCCGTCCCGAAACCGCTCCGGCAGGTCATTGCCCCCCAGGAACACATGCCGGGTTTCCTCCAGCCCGTTCTCCAGGCTGTAATAGGGATCGTCGAACCGCATCGAGACCGGGACACCGCCCTCGCGCCATTCCAGTTCCGCCTTGCGCTCGTCCATGATCCCGTTCCGCTCTCGGACTGCGTTTTTGCGCCCGCCCGCGTTCTCAGCCGGTGGGCAGCGCCGCCCCCCTGTGCCATAACCGCCTCGACAATGGCTGTGGCGCAAGGGAATGGCAATGGCGGACGTGACGGTGATGGGCGCGGGCATTTTCGGCCTCTCGGTGGCATGGGCCTGCCTTGGCCGTGGCGTCTCGGTGCAGGTGATCGACCCGCATGGGCCGGGTGCGGGCGCTTCGGGTGGCGTCGTGGGCGCGCTTGCGCCGCATGTGCCGGAAAACTGGAACGACAAGAAGGCGTTCCAGTTCGACAGCCTGATGATGGCCGAAGATTTCTGGGCGGGCGTGCAGGACGCCTCGGGCTTCTCGCCCGGCTATGCGCGGCTTGGCCGGTTGCAGCCCGTGCCCGACGATCACGCCCTGCATCTGGCCCGCGCCCGTGCGAACGGCGCGCGCACCCTCTGGCAGGGGCAGGCCGACTGGGAGGTGATCCGCGCCGACACGCTCGACTGGGCGCCGCTCACCCCGACCGGCTGGCTCATTCGCGACACGCTCACCGCGCGTCTGCATCCGCGCCGCGCCTGTGCAGCACTTGCCGCCGCGATCACCGCGCGCGGCGGCAAGGTGCTGGCCGAGGGTGCTCTCTCCGGCTCTGTCGTCTGGGCCACCGGGGTGGCCGACCTCGACGCGCTGACGGCCCATCGCGGGCGCATGGTCGGCAACGGGGTCAAGGGGCAGGGCGCCGTGCTGGCCCATGCCGCGCCGGAGCAGCCGCAGCTTTTCGCCGACACGGTGCATATCGTCCCGCATGAGGACGGCACCACCGCCATCGGCTCCACCTCCGAGCGTGACTATGACGATCCCGCCACCACCGACGAGCAGCTTGACGCCGTGATCGCCCGCGCCCGCGCCGCCGTTCTGGCCCTGCGCGATGCGCCGGTGATCGAACGATGGGCCGGGGTGCGCCCGCGCACCCGGTCGCGCGCGCCGATGCTCGGGGCGCACCCGCTGCATGAGGGTCAGTTCATCGCCAATGGCGGCTTCAAGATCGGCTTCGGCATGGCGCCCAAAGTGGCGCAGGTGATGGCCGATCTTGTGCTCGACGGGGTCGACAATATCCCCCCCGATTTCCGCCCCGAGGCGTCGCTCTAGGCCGGTTTGTGTACGGGATGGACACAAATTCGGGGGATCGAGCCGGGTTTCGTCCTAAACGCGCGTAGGTTTCGTACGGCCTGTACCAAATCAGCGGGCCGTCGCCTCCATGCATTGCCGCCCGTCCGGACCGCGCACCCATGCCCTCCCATCCGAGCGCCAGCACAGCTCGGCAGTCTCGAAATGCATCAGCGGGGCCGTGGCCCGGAAGGCAAAAGAGGACAGTCCGCCAAGCTCGCGTTCGGCCAGCAGCATCAGCAGTTGAGCCAGCAGCGGACCATGCACCACCAGCCCCGCATATCCTTCGATTTCTTTCGTGTAATCAATATCATAGTGGATGCGATGCCCGTTGAATGTCAGCGCGGAATAGCGAAAAAGCAGGGTGCTGTCGAAGCTGCGGGTCTCGCAGATTTCCTCGTCTTTCGCGGCGTCCGGCGGGGTCGGTTTGGCGGCGTTCGGGTTCGGGTCTTCGCGATAGACAAGGTCTTGCCGGTCGGTGAGGCACAGGATGTCGTCCTGCCAGATCTCATGGCGTAGCGTGACAAACCCAAGCGGCCCGCTGCGCCCCTGCTTGTGTTGGGAATTTTCCATATATGTCAATCGTTTGGCGGTAATTCCCGCGCGCAGGGGCGCATGGAATTGCATCTCGCCCCCGGCCCACATCCTGCGTGGCAGACCCATATCCGGGATCAGCCCGCCCACCTTCGGATGCCCATCTCTTCCAAGGTTTTCAGGGGGTTGCGGGTCCCAGAAATACAGCTGATGGAAAAAAGGCGGCAGGGCATCGCCGCTCTGGATCGTCCCGTCAAGCCCAAGCGCCACCTGCATCGCCCTCGCGCGGGCAGGATCGATCACGTCAGGGATCATATGTATCGGCTGGCTCATGACGGCAAGTTAACCCACTGACATAAAAGGAACAATCCTGAAGTGCGGTGGGCGCCAACGGCCTTCTTGCATCCGACATCAGCACTCAAGGATATCGGTTGGACCATCGCTTTTTGCCGCTATCTTCCGGCACGAGCACAATGGCAGTCAGCAGACCATCATCCTCTCTACCGGAAGTCGCAACCCTTTGTTTTGAAATGGAAATTCCGCCTAAGTCACAGCGGCGCGCAGCGCCTCCATGCGCGTGGCCAACACCTTGAGGTAATGCTCATTCGTCAGCGCCCCACTGTCGTCGAATTCCTTTCCAGCCGCCGCCACGCACAGCATTTGTCCCGGCAAAACAAGAGCTTGCAAAGGGGTAAGGCAGCTCAGCACCATGAATTGCCCGGTCTCCCCCCCGGTCCGTCCGGCATTGGCCGACATCACCACGGTGGGCTTGTCCTTGAACGGCATCCCTTCGACCCGGCTGATCCAGTCGAGCGCGTTTTTCAGAACGCCGGTGATACCCTTGTTGTATTCCGGCGACGAGATCACGACAGCATCCGCGTCCCGCACCTGCTGCGCAAGGGTCTTGACCGCCTGCGGCACGCCTTCGGCCTCCTCGAGGTCACCGTCGTAAAGCGGCAGGTTGAGATCGGCCTCCAGCGTTTCGGCAGGGCCGAATGCCGCCTGGGCTTCCTTGAGCAGCATTCGGTTGAAAGATCCTTTGCGCAATGAGCCGCAGATCGTCAGAAGCGTCGGGCTGGACATCTATTTCCCCTTTTGCACGTTACGTTGCTGGCCCTCAACTTGGCACGATCCCGCAGCAAGGCAACAGCACAGAATGCACATGCGATGTGCGGTTCGGGTCAACCAGAAAAGCCCCGGGCGCGGGATGCGTCCGGGGTAAGTTGGCCATGTCTTGGCGGGAGGAATGTCTTACCAGTCGTTCGGGCCTTTGTCTGCAAAGGCATGGACTAGGAAGTCGATGAAGGCGCGTACCTTTGGCTGGGTGAACCGGCCGGGCGGATAGACGGCATAGATGCCCTGCGTCTCGACTGGCAGATCGGGAATGACATCCTCGACCAGCCCATCCTGCATCGCCTTGGCATAAAGAAAGCTGGGAAGGTACGCGATCCCGAGCCCGGAAATGGCGGCATTGAGAAGCGACTGCCCGTCATTCACCGACAGCCCGCCCGCGGTGCGGACCTGACGTTTCTCGCCGGACGGTGCCGTCAGCTTCCAAACCGAGCCGTTGGCCTGACTGGTGTAATGCAGGAGCCTGTGTTCGTTCAGATCGTCGATCTTGGCCGGGCGCCCGTATTTCTGAAGATAGGCGGGGCTGGCGATCATGCGCTTCGTGGTTTCGGTCAGCTTGCGGGCACGCAGGCTGCTGTCTTCCAGCTCGCCGATCCGCACGGCCATGTCGAACCCTTCCGAGATCAGCTCGACATAGCGGTTGTTCAGCACCATGTTGACCGAGATATCCGGGAATTCCTCGAGGAAACCACCCAGAACCGGGCTCAGATGATTGACGCCGAAATCGGTTGCGACCGATATGCGCAGCAGGCCCGAAGGCGCCGATTGCATGGAACTGACCAAAGCATCCGCCTCGCCAGCATCGTTCAGAACGCGCAAGGCGCGGTCGTAATAGGCTAGACCGATTTCTGTCGGGCTGACGCGGCGTGTCGTTCTGTTCAGAAGGCGGGCGCCAAGCCGAGCCTCAAGCGATGAGACGTGTTTGGACACGGCTGATTTCGAAATGCCCATCTTGCGCGCAGCGTCCGTGAAACCACCTTGGTCCACGACCGTTGCGAAGGCCTCCATTTCAGTAAGACGATCCATGCTCGTTACCTCTAATTCTTTGACAGATACCGGTATCCCCGGAAAATCGGGCACAACTGGGGCATCGGGCAGACAATATCTAGGTTTTGTTCTGGATCGTTCGTGGCACGGAAACAAGCACACGAAGGTTTCTCATCATGCGACAGAGATAGCGTTTGCTATCGGAAGGTCACAAGGTCGCGGCCAAGCGGGTTCCCTGATCTATGGCGCGCTTGGCGTCAAGTTCTGCCGCGACATCCGCGCCGCCGATGACATGTGGCACAATCCCGCGCGCCTCGAGCGCATCGGCAAGGCTGCGCTCGGATAGCTGTCCGGCACAGAGAACAACTGTGTCGACTTCGATCAGTGTCGGGTTTTCCCGCGACTCGCCGTGGCTGATATGCAGCCCGCTTGCGTCGATGCGTTCGTAATTCACGCCGCTCATCATCTTCACATTCTTCATGCGCAGCGCGGCGCGGTGAATCCAGCCCGTCGTCTTGCCAAGCCGCTTGCCGGGGCGTTCCGCCTTGCGCTGCAGAAGCGTCACCTGTCGTGCTGGGGCTTCGGGCCTCGGGCCTTCCGGCGCCAGGCCGCCGCGCGATATGGCCGGGTCACCCACGCCCCACTCGGTTTTCCAGGCCTCGAGATCTTCGGTCAGTCCATGGCCGTCATGTACCAGATACTCGGCAACGTCGAAACCGATGCCGCCCGCGCCGACAATCGCCACGCGCTTGCCCACAGGCGCATCCCCACGCAGCACATCGATATAGGACACCACATTCGGCCCGTCCTGCCCCGGAATGCCGGGATCGCGCGGGATGACGCCGGTGGCGATGATGACCTCGTCAAACCCGTCCAGATCGTCGGCTGTGGCAGCCATACCCAGCTTCAGGGTGATGTCCAGATCGCGGATCATCGTTTCGTACCAGTCCACCAGCCCGTGAAATTCTTCCTTGCCGGGGATTTTGCGCGCCATGTTCAACTGACCGCCAAGACGGGTGTCTCGATCGAAGAGGGTCACGGCGTGCCCCCGTTCGGCCGCTGTCATGGCTGCTGCAAGGCCTGCAGGGCCTGCACCGACAACCCCTATGGATTTCGGGCGATCGGTTGGCGTGACGGTCAGTTCAGTCTCAAAGCAGGCGCGGGGATTGACCAGACAGCTCGAGATCTTGCCACTGAAGGTATGATCCAGACAGGCCTGATTGCAGGCGATGCAAGGGGCGATCGTATCCGCCCGCCCATCGGCCGCCTTGCGCACGAAATCGGGATCGGCAAGGAAAGGCCGGGCCATCGACACCATGTCGGCGCAGCCTTCGGCCAGAACCTGTTCGGCAACCTGCGGCGTATTGATCCGGTTCGAGGTGATGACCGGAATGCCCACTTTCCCCATCAGCTTGCGGGTGACCCATGCAAAGGCCGCGCGCGGCACCGATGTGGCGATGGTGGGAATACGTGCCTCGTGCCAGCCGATCCCGGTGTTGATGATGCTGGCCCCGGCCTCTTCGACCCTTTGGGCAAGTTCGATCACTTCGTCGAAGGTCGAGCCATCGGGCACAAGATCAATCATCGACAGCCGGTAGATCACGATGAAATCCGACCCCACGGCGGCGCGCACGCGGCGCACCACCTCGAGCGGCAGGCGCATGCGGTTTTCATAGCTGCCGCCCCATCGGTCGTTGCGCTTGTTGGTGTGGGTGACGAGGAACTGGTTGAGGAAATAGCCTTCGGACCCCATGATCTCGACCCCGTCATAGCCTGCCTCGCGGGCGCGGGCGGCGGCGGTGGCGATGTCGGCGATCTGCTTTTCGATCCCGTCCTCGTCCAGCTCTTTGGGGGCAAAGGGCGAGATCGGCGACTTCACCGGGGACGGACCGACACAATCGGGGCTATAGGCATAGCGGCCCGCATGGAGAATCTGCATCGCGATGCGCCCGCCCGCATCATGCACACGATCGGTTACAAGGCGATGATTGGCGATATCCTCGGGGGTATAGAGCCCCGCGGCCCCCGGAAAGACGCCGCCCTCCCGGTTGGGCGCCATGCCACCGGTCACCATCAGGCCGACACCGCCGCGCGCGCGTGTCGCGTAGAATTCCGCGACGCGGTTCCAGTCCTTGGTTTCCTCCAGCCCGGTATGCATCGACCCCATGAGAACGCGGTTCCTGAGCGTCACATGGCCCAGATCAAGCGGTGCGAGAAGGTGGCGATAGTCAGTCATGGGGGCCTCCGGTCATTCGGGGGCAGGATGACCTGCGCGCTGCGTCTTGTCATCCGGAACGCTGCGTTAAGCGGTCAGACCGACGCTGTCAGGCCGCATCGCTGGCGGCCCAGTCCCAATACATCTCGAGAACACGGCGTGTCACCGGGCCGACCTGATAGCTTGTCTCCTCGAAGGCGGTCACAGGCGTGACCTTCATCATGTTGCCCGACAAGAACACCTCGTCCGCGTCATGGAAATCCTGAAAGCTCATCACGGTTTCATGCACACGCACGCCATCTGCGCGAAGGTTCGCGATATGCCGCGCGCGGGTGATGCCGGCCAGAAAGGTGCCGTTGGCCACCGGGGTGAACACCTCGCCGTCCTTGACCGCAAACACATTGGCCGTGGCGGTTTCGGCCACGTTGCCAAGCGCATCGGCAACGAGCGCGTTGTCGAAGCCTTTGGCGCGGGCTTCCGCGATCATCCGGGCGTTGTTGGGATAAAGACAGCCGGCCTTGGCGTTGACAACGGCATCCTCCAGCACAGGCCGGCGAAAGCGTGTCCGCGTCAGCCGCGCCGAGGCGCCGGGCGGGGCCATCGGCACCTCTTCGAGGCAGATGGCAAAGCCTGTCTCGCCGCCATCCTTGGGCATGACCCCGAGCGGTCCGCCCTCGATCGCCCAATACATGGGGCGGATATAGACGGCCTCATCGCGCGCATAGGCGCCAAGACCTTCATGGACGATATCGACCATTTCTGCGGCGCCCATGGTGGGGGTGATCATCAGCGCCTCGGCCGATGCGTTGACCCGCGCGCAATGGCGGTCGAGATCGGGCGTCAGCCCATGGGCGAAGCGCGCCCCGTCGAATACCGTCGTCCCCAGCCAAGAGCCATGATCCGCCGCCCGCATGATCGGCAGGTCCCCGTCATGCCAGGCGCCTTTGAAATAGGTTCGGATATTGGTGCCGACCGCCATATGTCCCTCCAGATATACGCGCGCAGGTTAGGCGGGTTGCGCGACAGGGTCCAGAGGGGTCGGGGTGGCTTGTGTTGCGAGGGCGAGGGGCCAGCCCCTCGCGCTCCCCGGGATATTTGAAGCCAGAAGAAACGATCACGGCGCCTCGGCCAGAAGGGCCATGAGATCGAGCGGCGCATTCGTCATGACAAGGGCGCCGGCGGCATCGCGCGGCCAGTCTTTGGGCGCGCGGTCGTGGTAGAGTTCCACCCCGTTGCCGTCCGGATCGCTGATATAGATCGCCTCGCTGACGCCGTGATCGGCGGCCCCCTCGATCTTGATGTCGGCGGCCATCACCCGGCGCAAGGCATCCGCGAGCTGTGCGCGATCGGGATAGAGAAAGGCCGTATGATAAAGGCCGGTATGGCCGCGCGGTGCTGCCGTGCCGCCGAGACTGTCCCAGGTGTTCAGCCCGATATGGTGGTGATAGCCGCCCGCGCCGAGAAAGGCGGCGCTGTCACCCCAACGCTGCTGAAGGGTGAAGCCGAGCACCCCGGAATAGAACGCGATCGCCCGGTCGAGATCGCCGACCTTGAGATGCACGTGCCCGATCCTGGCCTGCGGATGGATGGGTTGGGTCATGGCGGCTCCTTTCGCTCAGGGTGGGGCAAAGCTAGGGGCGCCACGGGCCTTTCGGCAATTGGGCAGAAACGGGCAGGTTATGTGCGGTGATGCGCGAGAGGTCAGTAAGGATTGCGCGGCGCACGGTCGGCGGACAGCGATTGCTGCCTGCGCTGCACCAGGCGTTCGAGCGCATCGGCGAGATGGATTTCCGCGATGTTGTAATCGCCGCGTTCCACGCGGATGCGGTGTGCCTCGATCATCACATCGGCATGTGAGCAGCCGAAGGGCGGCTCGAACCGATAGCAGGCCAGTTCGATCAGAAGCCCGAGCGGATCCTTGAAATAGATCGAGTCCATGAACCCGCGATCCTTGGGACCGGAATGGCCGATACCACGCTCGTTCAGGCGTTCGACCACCTGGGAGAATGTCGCGTGGCTCACGTTGAAGGCGACATGATGCACGCAGCCCGGGTCCGTCGGCGTGCGGGTGTGAACGGGTTTGCGAGTCTCGTTGGTGAAAATGGTGATCAGCCGCCCGTCACCGGGATCGAAATAGAGATGGCCCTCGTCAGGGTCATCGAGATTGGGTTGATCGAAGATGAAGGGCATTCCCAGAACACCCTCCCAGAAATCGATCGAGGTCTGCCTGTCGGCGCCGGTCAGCGTGATATGGTGCACGCCTTGTGTCTGCAGCTTGCGCATCGGTGTCTCCTTTTTTCGGGCGCCGCGAGGCATGCGCAGAAGAGGCGATCTTCAGGGCATCGCGCCGACCATTCCCATGATCTGATAGGTTTGCTGGAGGATCGGGTGGGCAATCGCACGGGCGCGCGCGGCGCCATCGGTCAGAATGCGGTCGATTTCCGACACATCCTTCATAAGTCGGGCCATTTCATCCGAGATCGGCGCGATCCTGTCGACCGCAAGATCGGCGAGCATCGGCTTGAACTCGGAAAACGGTTTGCCGCCCACCTCACGCATCACATCCGCGACGCTTTGATCCGACAGGGCGGCGTAGATATTCACGAGGTTGCGGGCCTCGGGCCGATCTTCCAGCCCCTCGGCGTCGGAGGGCAACGGCTCGGGATCGGTCTTGGCCTTGCGGATCTTCCTGGCGATCGTGTCGGCATCGTCGGTCAGGTTGATGCGGCTCATGTCCGAAGGGTCGGATTTCGACATTTTCTTGGTGCCGTCGCGCAGGCTCATGACGCGGGTGGCTGCCCCTTCGATCACCGGCTGGGTTTCGGGAAAGAATGCCACACCGTAGTCGTGATTGAACTTGCGGCCGATTTCCTGGGTCAGTTCCAGATGCTGTTTCTGATCCTCGCCCACCGGGACATGGGTTGCGTGATAGACAAGGATATCGGCGGCCATCAGCGCAGGGTAACCGAAAAGACCAAGGCTGGCCTGCTCGGCGTTCTTGCCGGCCTTGTCCTTGAATTGCGTCATGCGCTTCATCCAGCCCATGCGTGCGACGCAGTTGAAGACCCATGCCATCTGGGTGTGCTCGGGCACTTGCGACTGGTTGAACAGGATGGATTTCTGCGGATCCAGCCCCGAGGCGATGAAGCCGGCGGCCAGTTCCCTTGTGGCATGGCGCAGTTTCTCAGGGTCCTGCCATACGGTGATGGCGTGCAGATCGACCATGCAGAAGATCGACTCGATCCCCTCGTTCTGGCTGTTGGCGAACCGCTTGAGCGCGCCGAGGTAATTGCCAAGCGTGAGGTTGCCCGAAGGCTGGATGCCCGAAAAGACACGCGGGGTGAAGGCCGCCTCGGCCATGGCTGATCTCCGTTGTGGATTTCTGTGCCTGCCTCGCTTACCCATGGGCCAAAGCCCCGTCAAGGATACCCGGCATGAGCAGCGCCCCGCATGATCACCCCGTAAATCCCTTGCCGCCCGTCATCGTTGCGCTTTTCCTGGTGATTGTCGGGCTTGAGGCGATGTTCTCACTGGGCGCGCGCGGGATTCTGGGAGGGCCGGAGGCTGTCGGCTGGCGGCAGGCAGCGATTCAGGATTACGGCTTCAATGCCGAGGTCTTTGCCTGGATGCGGCAGCAAGGCCTGTGGCCGATGGAGCATCTCAAGCGGTTTGGGACGTATATTTTCATCCACGGCTCGTTTACCCATGCGCTTATTGGCGGTGTGATGCTGCTGGCGCTTGGCAAATTCGTGGCCGAGGTGTTCGCGCAATGGGCGACGCTGGTGTTGTTCGTAGCGTCCGCCGTGGTGGGGGCGCTTGTGTTCGGGTTTGTCGGACCCGAGCGGCCCTGGCTCATGGGGACGTTTCCGGGGGTTTATGGGCTGATCGGCGGGTTCACTTACCTGATGTGGCTGAAGCTGGGGCAGATGGGGGCCAAGCAATACCGGGCCTTTACCCTGATCGGGCTGCTGATGGCGTTGCAGCTGGTGTTCGGTTTGCTGTTCGGTGCGAACAGCACCTGGGTCGCCGATGTTGCGGGGTTCGCGTCAGGCTTCGTGCTGTCGTTTTTCCTGGCGCCGGGGGGCTGGGCCAAGATCCGCGCCAAGATCAGGCATCGCTGAACGCTCAGCGGCGGAACGCTTGCCGGAACTCGGACAGGCGGAAGGCGCCGATCAGGTGGCCGATGCCGAAATAGCTGATGATCCCTGCGAGGATCATGAAAACAAGGGCGATCCAGCGCAAACCCGACATGCCGAACATCGGCAATAGAAGCAGGTTCACCCCCCAGATCACAGCGCCCATCGCGACCGATGCCAGCCCGATGCGCCAGACGCGGCGGCGGAAACGGTCGTCGACGCGGGCCACGTCGCCAAAGGGGCGCGCACCGCGAAAGAGCAGCCAGACCATGACCCAGCCGGCGATCGTGGTGGCGATGGCCGCCGCGATCCAGCCGATCACGAAGGCAAGGCCAACGGCGAGAGCCGCGTTCACGATCATGGCCACAACGGCATAGCGGAAAGGGCTTTTGGTGTCTTCGCGGGCGAAGAAAAGCGGTTGCAGGATCTTTTGCAGAACGAAGGCCGGAAGCCCCAGCCCGTAGATCGCCACGGCAAGTGCGGTGGCGGCTGTGTCGTCGGTTGTGAAGGCGCCACGCTCGAACAGCACCGAGACAAGAGGCAGCGGCACAGCGACAAGGGCGACCGCGCAAGGCACTGTAAGTGCGAGGGAAATTTCGGCCGCGCGGGAATACGCTTCGCGCGCGCCGGACTGGTCATCGACCTTGAGACGGCGCGACAGATCGGGGAGCAGCACGATGCCCACGGCGATCCCCACCACGCCAAGCGGCAGCTGATAGAGCCGGTCCGCGGAATAGAGCCAGCTGACCGCCTTGTCATAGTTCGAGGCGACCTGCTGGCCCACGAGAAGATTGACCTGCATGACCCCGCCGGCAAGGGCTGCCGGGATGGCGATCCGGACAAGGCGGGCCATGTCGGGCGTCCATCTGGGGCGGGTCGGCAGGATGCGGAACCCGGCGCGGCGGGCGGCGTTCCAGACCAGTGCAAGCTGTGCTATGCCGGCAAAAGGTATAGTCCAAACAAGGGCTTGCGCGACGGCGCCACCGGTTTGAGCTGCGACAACCATGGCCGCCACCAGCATCACGTTCAGCAGCACGGGTGCCGCGGCGGCGGCGGCAAAGCGGCCTGCGGCGTTGAGCACGCCCGAGAACAGGGCGGCGAGAGAGATGAACAGGATATAGGGAAAGACGATGCGCCCGAACTCGACCGTGAGATCGAAGCGCGCGTCGCCGGCAAAGCCCTCGGCGGTGGCCCAGACCAGCGCGGGCATGAAGATCATCGACAGCCCGGTGAGCGTCAACAGGATCAGGGCAAGCCCCGACATAGCCTGTGAGGCGAAATGCTCGTGATCTTCGTGGCCTTCGTACTTCTTTGAAAACATTGGAACAAACGCCGCGTTGAAGGCGCCTTCGGCAAAGAAGCGGCGGAACATGTTGGGCAGGCGGAAGGCGGCGACGAATGCATCCATCACCGCGCCGGGGCCGAGATAGTTTGCGATCAGCACGTCGCGCACGAAGCCCAGAACCCGGCTCAGAAGGGTCCAGCCGCTGACGGTCAGGACACCGGAAAGCAGGCGGACGGGTTTCATGATGGCTGGCCTCGGGTTGGGGCGGGTGGGGCAAGGAGTAGCCCATCGCAGGAAGGGGGGGAAGGGGGGAGACGCGGCGCAGACGGGCGAATCAGGGTTAATCGCCTGAAAAGGCAGTAAAAAGCCGGTTCGGTATCACGTCGGTATAACGTCGGTATCGCGTCGGTGCGGGATCGGTCCGAAGCGCTGGACGATCAGTGGTTAACGCATCGCGCGGCCCGAAGCGGGCCTGCGCGGAATGCAGGCCCGGTCGGGTCGGGTACACGCAAGCCCTGTCAGAGGATCTCGCAGAGTTTGCGGCGCTGGATCTTGCCCGAGGGTCCCTTGGGCAGTTCCGGCAGGAAATGCACCCGGTCGGGGGATTTGAAGCCCCCCAGCTTGCTGGTGCAGATCGCGATCAGATCGGTCTCGGAGAGGGTTGAGCCCTGACGGATCGCGACCGCCGCTTCGACGCGTTCGCCATAGCGGTCACAGGGGCGCGCGAAGGCGGCGGCCTCGATGATGTCGGGATGGGAATAGAGCGCCTCGTCGACTTCGCGTGGGGCGATGTTTTCGCCGCCCTTGATGATCAGCTCCTTGAGGCGACCGGTGACGAAGAAATAGCCATCCTTGTCCTGCCGCCCCAGATCGCCGGTGCGCAGCCAGCCATCGGGGGTGAAGGTCTCGGCGGTGGCTTGCGGGTTCTTGAGATATTCGAGCATGACGTTTGGCCCGCGCACCGCGATCTCGCCTTCCTGACCGGGGGCGATAGGCTGCAGATCAGGGCCGAGGATCGCCGCCTCGTTGCCGAAAGCGATGCCCGGAGAGCCGATCTTGCGCACGCCGGGAGGCAGCGGGTTCGACAGGATTTGCGCGGCGGTTTCCGTGAGGCCCATGGTTTCCACGATGGGCACATCGAAGCGGGTCTCGAACGCGGTCTGCACATCCGGGGCCAGAGGAGACGAGGCCGAACGCCCGAAGCGCAGGCGCGTCTTGACCGAAGCGGGCGGGTCGATGTCGGAATGCAGCAGGTGCGAAATGATCGTCGGCACAACGGAAAACCAAGTGGCTTTCGACTGTTCGGCCCAATCCCAGAAGCGGCTGGCCGAGAACCGCGAGCACAGCGCCAGCGAGCCGCCGGACACCAGCGATCCCATCACCGACACGCACAGCCCGTTGATATGGTAGATGGGCAGCACGCAAAGCCCCCGATCATCCGGCGAGAGATCATGCGCGATCGATGGCGTCCAGCCGCCCGCCAGAAGGCTGGCATGGGTATGGACAACGCCTTTGGGCCGTCCTGTGGTGCCCGAGGTGTACATCAGCAGAGCATGATCCGAGGGCGACAGCGGCGGCAGGTCCGGGGCGGTGTCGGGGGACGTATCGGGGGCATCGGCCGGGGTGAGCCGGGTCACCGGGAGGCCTTGTGCGGCCTCGGTGAAAAGCTCGAGGGCGCTGTCATCGACGAAGGCGAAGCGCGCTTCGGAATGGTCGAGCGCATAGGCGATGGCATCGCGCCCTGCGGCGAGGTTGATCATCGTGGCGCGGAATCCTCCGACCAGCGTACCGTAGAGCGCCTCGATCGCGGGGCGGCCATTGGGCATCACGATGGCGATGCTTTCGCCCTTCTGCGCGCCGCTCGAGAGCAGCAGACCGGCAATCCGGTGGGCGGTGGCGCGCAGCGTCGGCCAGTCGAGCGTGTCGCCGGTTTCGGGAAAGACGAAGGCGGTGCCGCCTGTTTTTGCGCGGGCGTCGATCCAGTCTCGGACCGTGCCGGCGGGCGGGACGGTACGCGACAGGATCATTTTCCCGCATCCGCCCAGTAATCGGCAAAGATCTCTTCGACCGAGGGTTCGACAGGGGGGATTTCGCGGACGATCTTGGTGGTCTGCATGAAATGCCGCCAGTTCAGATTGTCGTCGATGGAGTTGCCGCCCCAGCTTCCGCAGCCCATCGACAGCGAAAAGGGCATGCCGTTGTTGAAGGCGCCGCCGGTGGCGAAGCAATGCGCCTGATTGACGATGACCCGGCAGGTGGGGATCGTCTCGCCCAGATGGAGCGCGCGGTTTTCATCGGCGCTGTGCAGGCCGATGGAATGGCCGGCGCCCTGATGTTCGAGGATGCGGCTGGCGATTTCGGCGGCGTCCGAGAAATCGGCGGCGCGATAGAGCGCGACCACACGGCTGAGCTTTTCGCCCGACAGGGGGTGGTCCGGGCCGATGCCCCTGGTTTCGACGGCGATGAATTGAGTATCGGCGGGCACCTGCCCGGTCAGGCCAAGCGCGTCGATCATCACGTCGGCGTCCTGAGCGATGACGGAGCGATTGAGCTTGCCGTCGGGCCAGAGCCGCTCGACGATCTGCGCCTCGCCGCTTTCGGGGATCAGCGCGCCGCCTTGCCGGGCCATTGCGGCGACAAAGGCGTCATAGATCGCGTCCACCACGACCAGAGCGTTTTCCGACGAACAGGAGGTGGCGTTGTCGAAGGTCTTGGAGGCGGCGATCTTTTGCGCGGCGGCGTCGAGATCGGCGGTGTCGTCTACGATCACGGTGACGTTGCCCGCGCCCACGCCGATCGCGGGGGTGCCGCAGGTATAGGCGCGGCGCACATTGTCCTGGCTGCCGGTCACGACCACCAGATCGGATTGCTCGAGCATCCGCTGGGTTTTTTCCTTGGAGCCTGGGGGCGGGACCATCTGCACGAGGTCATGATCCAGCCCGATCTTGTCGAATTCGGCATGGATGAAGCCGAGAAGCATCTCGCAGGCGGCGATGCCCTTGGGCGAGGGCGACAGCACGATGGCGTTGCCGCATTTCAGGGCGTTGATGATGTTGTTGGCCGGGGTCGCGGCCGGATTGGTCGAGGGCACCACGGCGCCGATCACCCCGATGGGGCGGGCGATCTCGGTGATGCCGGTGGCGGGATCGTCGGAGACGATGCCATGGGTTTTGGCGGTGGCGATATCGCGCATCAGGCCAAGCGTCTTGCGATGGTTCTTGGTGATCTTGTCGGGCACATTGCCCAGACCCGTGGTCTTGACCGACAGTTCCGCCAGGGCGCGGTTGCGGCCGGGCTCCATGATCGCCCATGCGGCGGCCTGTGCGGCGCGGTCATAGCGGTCCTGGGTGGCGCCGTCCTCGAAGGCGGCCTGGGCGGCGCGGGCGCGATCCATGATGCGGTCCACGGCGGTGATGTCTTGATGCGCGTTCATAACGGTCTTTCCTTGGTAGGGTGGACAGGGCGGGCGGTCCGCCCTGTCCGGTGGGTTTTGCGTAGGTGCTGCGAGGGTCAGAGACCGGCGAGCAGTTTCTCCAGAGTGGCCTGACGGGCTTTCCACATCTCGATCACTTCGTCGCGGCCCATGATCTTCATCGGCGAGCCGCCGGCTTCCATCTTGCTTTGGACCTGCTTGCTCTCGAACATGGCGGGGACGGTCGCAGCCAGCTTGTCGATCACCTCTTGCGGGGTGCCCTTGGGCACCATGATGCCGCGGAAGTTCACGCTGGCGTTGTCGATGTCGTAGCCCTGTTCGATCATGGTCGGCACGTCGGGCAGGAACGAGCTGCGCTCGAGGTCGAACACGCCGAGGATCTTGACGTTGCCCGCAGCCGCGGCGCGGAACGCGTCGGAGAGGTTGTTGACCCCGCCCAGCACTTCGCCCGCGATCACGGCTTTCATGGCGCCGGCGCCGCCCTGGTTGTTCGGGATATAGGCCAGTTTCACGCCTGCGGCCTGTTCAAGCTGCAGCGCTGCGATGTGGTGACCCACGAAGAGGCCCGCGCCCGAGAAGGTCAGCTTGCCGGGGTTTTCCTTGGCGTAGGCCACGACATCGGCCATCGAGTTGAATTCGCTGTCGGCGCCGACGACGAAAACCGCCGGGTCAGCGCCCCAGTTGGCGATCGGCTCGAAGCTGTCGATGGAGTATTCCACGCCGCCTTCGATCGACTGGGCGATGAAATGGGGCACGTTGTAGGCGCCAAGCGTGTAGCCATCGGCCTCGGCCTGCGTGGCCAGCCAGTTCCAGCCGACACGACCGCCCGCGCCGGGCTTGTTGACGATGGCGATGGGCTGCCCGAGGGCATCCTCGTTGCCCGCCGTCATGGTGGCGATGCGCGCCTGGAAATCGGTCGCGCCGCCTGCGCCGTAGCTGACCATCAGCATCAGCGGACGTTCGGGGTAGTCCTGTGCCACCGCGGGTGCCGCGGCCAGTGCGAGGGCCGTTGCGACCCCTGTCAGTAGTTTTCTCATCTTGGTTTTCCTCCCTTGGATGACGTTTGAACCGGTTTCACCCGGCTTATTGAAACAGCGCTTCTTTTGGCGTGAATACGCTGAGCACATGGGCGAAGAGGCCATACATGACGGCCACGAAGCCCACGGTAATGATGATCCGCTTGATCCAGCTGCGCATCTCGGAATGAGGGTTGGGATCGTAGATCGACAGCAGGATGAAAAAGACGATGGCTGAGGCGGTGTAGAATCCGAGCGCCTTGGCCGCCCAGAACACGTAGATCAGCGTAACGATCAGCCCCGGCAGGATGTTCACCATGATCCTGCGGCTGATGCCGTCGCCCGCCCGCGACCAGCCCAGAAGGGCCTTGGCGAAGGTCCAGAGCGCCAGGGCCACGAACACGGTTGAGATCAGGCGCGGGAACAGGAACGCCTGAGCGGGTTGCTGGGTGTAGCTGATGAAACAGATCCAGATACCGGCCAGGGCGACGAGCCCCGAGGGAATGATATGTTGCCAACGGCTCATGCGCGGGCCTCCTTGTCCTTGCGATCGAGCTTGCGCTGCCGGATTTCCATCCAGACCGAGTAGACCACGGATGCCGTGACGATGAAGATCAGCGTGAGGTTCAGCGCGCCCGAGAAGAAATAGGGCAGGCGGCCGATGGTGGCGTCGGCGATCATCGCGCCCTGGATGAAGTTGGCTTCCGCGATTGGGCCAAGGATCAGGCCGAGCACCAGGGGGGCCGCCACGAAGCCGAACCTTTCGAGGAAATACATCCCCACACCGAGGGCCGCCATGACATAGACATCGCCCATCGAGTTCTGCACCGAATAGGAGCCGAATACCGCCAGCCCCAGCACGATCGCGGCCATGACCGATTGCGGCACCTGTGCCACGCGGGCGGCGAAGCCCGCGACATAGAGCCCGAAGATGCACATCAGGATCTGACCGATCAGCATCGAGTTGATGAAGGTCCAGGCCACGTCGGGGTGATTGTCGAAGAGATCCGAGCCCGGGAAGATCCCGTGGATCAAAAGCCCGCCCAGAAGCACGGCGGCGGTGGGGCTGCCGGGCACGGACAGGGTCAGAAGCGGCACCAGCGAGGGGCCGACCATGGCGTTGTTCGCGCTTTCGGCGGCGATTACGCCTTCGGAATGGCCAGTGCCGAATTTCTTGCGGTCAGGGCTGAATTTCTTGGCCTGATCATAGGCCACGAGCCCTGCGATCTGCCCGCCCACACCGGGGATCAGGCCGATGAAGGCACCGATGCCCGTACCGATGGTAAGTGACCGGCTGCGGCGAAAGGTTTCGCGGATTGCGGCGCCGATCGGGTGGCGCTGAACTTTCAGCACCTCGGCGTCCGGGGCTTTGCGCCCTTGCGCGAACATGGTCATCACCTGCGGAATGGCAAAGAGGCCGATCAGAGCCGGGATGATGTTGATGCCGCCCGAAAGCTCGGGGTGGAAGATGAAGCGCTGCGCGCCCATGATGTCGTCAAAGCCGATGGTGGCGAGCCACATGCCGATGCAGCCCGACAGAAGCCCCTTGACCACCGAGTTGCTGTCCAGCGTGCCGATCACCGTCACACCGAGGATCGCCAGCCAGAACAGATGCGACGGACCGAAGGCCAGCGCCCATTTCGACAGCGCCGGGGTCAGGAAAATCAGCAGCAGCACCCCGAACACCCCGCCGATGGCCGACGAGATGAACGACAGTTGCAGCGCTTCGGCGCCACGGCCCTGGGTGGCCATGGTATGGCCGTCGAGCGTGGTGGCGATATTGGCCGGCGCACCGGGGATCTTGAGCAGAATGGCACTGACCGCGCCGCCGGCGACGGTAGATGTATAGGCCGCACCCAGAAGGATCAGGCCCTGTGCCGGTTCCAGTTGAAAGGTGAACGGAATGAGTAGCGCGACCGCCATGGTGGGCGACAGGCCCGGCGTGGCCCCGAGGATGAGACCGCCGATTGTTCCGATCAACAAGAGCATGAACGAGATCGGCTGAAAGACCTCGTCGAAATATCCGATGAATTCCAAGAAGTGCCCCTCCCTTGGCTCTTCCCGCCGCAATGGGCGTTTGACAGTTTAGGCTAGAAGATGAAAATAGTAATGCAAATGTTTTCATAAAATGCCGGAAAATGCGCCTTAAATGACTGACATTAAATCAAAAAAGGCAGATATTGTGGCTGTAGCGAATGCCGCGAAAGTGTCTCCTTCGACGGTGTCGCGTGCGTTCAACCACCCTGATCTGGTCAACCCTGCGACCCGCAAGAGAATCAATCGCGCGGTCGAAAAACTGGGCTATATCCGCAACCGCGCGGCACAGGCGATTCACGGGCGCAGGAATGCCACGATCGGGCTGATCGTGCCGACGATCAACCATGCGATCTTTGCCGAGGTGATCCAGAGTTTCTCGGATGCGATCGACGAGGCGGGGTTTACCTTGCTGATCGCCTCGCATGGCTATTCGCTCGAGCGGGAATACGACATGATCCGCAAGCTGATGGAACATCGCGTGGATGGAATCGCCCTTGTGGGGCTGGAGCATTCCGAGGCCACGTTCCGCCTGTTGCGCCAGCAGGACACGCCCTGCATCGCGATCTGGAACTATTCGGGGACTTCGGACATGCCCTGTGTCGGCGCCGATAACCGCGAGGCGGGGCGGCTGGCGGCACGGCATCTGCTGCAGGCGGGGCATCGCGATATCGGGCTGATCTTTCCCAGCATCGAGGGCAATGACCGCGCCCGTCAGCGGCTTGAGGGCGCGATGGAGGAGATCCGCGCCCATGGCGTCGAGGTGCGCGATGGCTGGCGGCAGGAATCGCCCTACAGCATCACGCTGGCCAAACAGGCGGTGCGCGGCATGATGGACAGCGACCAGCGGCCCACGGCACTGGTCTGCGGCAATGACGTGATCGCGCAGGGCGCGATCTTCGGGGTGCAGAGCCGGGGGCTGTCGGTGCCGGGGGATGTGTCGGTGATCGGGATCGGGGATTTCAATGGCTCACTCGACATGGAGCCGGGGCTGACCACGGTGCGCATCCCGGCCGAGGATATCGGCAAGGTGGCGGGCCAGAGACTGACCGGGCTGATTGTTTCGGAGACGCGCGAGCTGTTCCGCTATCGCTGTGATCTGAAATGCATCGTGCGGGGCACGACCCGGCCGCTGACATAGGCGGCCGGGCTTCGTTGGTCAGGTTTCGGCGCGAACGGCGCCTTCGTCGATCGCGGTGCGCAGTTTCTTTTCAAGGGCTTTCTGCTTGGCCTCGGAATGGAATTTCAGGCCGAACATGTCCTTGACATAGAAGGTATCGACCACCTGCTCGCCATAGGTCGCGATCACAGCGGAGTTGATGTAGACATTGGCGTTGGCGAGTGTCCGGGTCAGATCATAGAGCAAGCCGGGACGATCGCGGGTGTCGACCTCGATGATGGTGTAGATTTCGGACCCCTCGTTGTCGAAGGTGATATGGGTCGGCACCTTGAAGGCGCGTTCGCGTTTCTTGAGTTTGTCGCGCGAGCGGATCGCTTCGCCGGCGACCACATCGCCCTTGAGGGTCTTGCGGATCATGTCGCGCAGGCGTTGCAGGCGCTCGGCCTCGTAGGGGCTGCCTTCGGCGTCCTGTATCCAGAAGGCGGCGGTGGCGAACCCGTCCTTGGAGGTATAGGTGCGCGCGTCCACCACATTGGCGCCGACGAGCGCCAGAGCACCGGCCAGCCGCGAGAAGATGCCGGGATGATCGGCCAGCGCGAAACAGGCGCGGGTCGCGTCGCGGTCTTCGTCGATGGCAAGGTCGATGGCGATGTCGTTCTCGTCCAGATCGCGTAGAAGCCGGGCAAAGACGACATGTGCTGTGACATGCAGACCCTGCCAGTAGGGCGGGTAATGGCGTGCGGTTTCCCGCTTGAGGTCCTTGGCGGGCCAGTCGGACAATGCGTCGCGCAGATTGCGCTTGGCATCCGAGCCGCGCTGTTCGCGGTTGAGATCCTCGAGCCCGCCTTCCATGGCGCGGCGGGTCTGCCGGTAGAGTGCCCGGATCAGCGAGGCTTTCCAGTTGTTCCAGGTGTTGGGGCCGACGCCGCGAATGTCGCACACGGTCAGCACACAGAGCAGATCGAGCCGTTCCTTGGTCTGCACCGCCTTGGCGAAATCGCGCACGGTGCGCGGATCGGCGATGTCGCGCTTCTGGGCCATGTCGGACATCAGCAGGTGGTAGCGCACCAGCCATTCGACGGTATCGACCTCCTTGGGCTTCAGTCCCAGACGGGGCGCCACCTTGCGGGCGATCTGCGCGCCGACGATCGAATGATCCTCGTCCCGGCCCTTGCCGATGTCATGCAGCAGAAGCGCCACATAGAGCACCTTGCGGTTGACGCCTTCCTTCAGGATCGAGGAGGACAGGGGCAGATCTTCGACCAGCTCGCCCCGTTCGATCTGCGCGAGGTTCGAGATGCACTGGATGGTGTGCTCGTCTACCGTATAGCTGTGATACATGTTGAACTGCATCAGGGCGACGATGGGTTCGAATTCGGGGATGAAGGCCGACAGCACATCCAGCTCGTTCATCCGTCGCAGAGCGCGTTCGGGATTGCCATGCTTCAGCAGCAGGTCGAGGAACAGTTTCTGCGCGCCGGGATCGTTGCGCATATCCTCGTCGATCAGCTGAATATTGGCCGAGACGAGGCGCATTGCGTCGGGATGGATCAGAAGGCCGGTGCGCAGACCTTCCTCGAACAGCCGCAGGATATTGAGAGGGTCCGACAGAAACTGTTTGTCGTCGGTGATGGCCAGGCGCCCATGCACCTCTTCATAGCCATCCTTGAGCTTGCGCTTGCGCCGGAACAGGCGCTGCAGGATCGGTTCGGATTTGACATGGGCCGCTTCCAGCTTGGTCAGGAAGATGCGCGTCAGATCGCCCACAGCGGTGGCGTGGCGGAAATAATCCTGCATGAACACTTCGACGGCGCGGCGCCCGGAGGTGTCGCAATAGCCCATGCGTTCGGCCACCTCGACTTGCAGATCGAAGGTCAGCTGATCGGTGGGGCGGCGGGTGATCAGATGGATGTGGCAGCGCACCGCCCAGAGAAAGTTCTCGGCCTTGGCGAAGGTGTCCAGCTCTTCGGCGGTGAACATGCCCACGTCGACAAGTTCGGCCACACTGTCGACCCGGTGCAGATACTTGGCGATCCAGAACAGCGATTGCAGGTCGCGCAGGCCGCCCTTGCCCTCTTTCACGTTGGGTTCGACCATGTAACGCTGGCCACCCTGCTTGCGGTGCCTCTCGTCGCGTTCCTCGAGTTTGGCTTCGATGAACTCACGCTCGGTGCCGTCGAAGAGCTCGTGCCAGAGGCGTTTGCGGAAGTGATCGGCCATCTGGCGATCCCCGGCCAGAAACCGGTTTTCGAGAAGCGCCGTGCGGATCGTGAAATCCTCGGCTCCGAGGCGAAGACAGTCGCGGATCGTGCGGCTGGAATGCCCGACCTTCAGCTTGAGATCCCAAAGGATGTAGAGCATCGATTCGATGACGCTTTCGGCCCAGGGGGTGATCTTGTAGGGGGTCAGAAACAGCAGATCGACATCGGATTGCGGGGCCATCTCGCCGCGCCCATAGCCGCCGACCGCGAAGACGGTGATGCGTTCGGAATTGGTGGGGGTCGCCAGCGGGTGCATATGGTTGATCGCCACGTCCAGGGCGGTCAGGATCACACAATCCGTGAGCCAGCTATAGGCGTGCACGGTGGGGCGCGCCGAAAACGGATGTTCTGCGAAGGCATCGGCGATCACCTGGCGGCCATGACCTAGGGCTTGCGACAGGACGGAGACCACGGCCTTGCGCACGGCCATGTGATCGGAGCCTGCCGAGGCCAGCGCCTCGGTCAGACGGGCGTCGACCGAGGCGGTGTCGAAAATGTCCCGGGCCGGGCAGATCAGGTTGTCCGGCGTGGATACTGCGTCTTTCATGGTATCCTTTCGGCTGGCCCCTGGCCGGTCCTAGAAGCCCGCCCCACCGAAGCTGCGCGGTGCGGGGTCGATGACGACAACCTGATTTTGCCGAATGGTGGCCACGGCCAGCCCGCGTTCGTTGGTTCCGTCAGGGCGGAACCGGAAGACGCCGTTGACGCCCTGGAAGCCCGCGCTTTGGGTCAGAGCCTCGCGCGTGAGAGCATCGCGCTGACGGGTCTGGGCAAGGGCGCCCACGGCTGCGATCCCGTCATAGGAGAGCCCGGCCAGATCATGCGGGCGCTCGCCATAGGCCGCTTCGAAGCGCTGGCGGAACTGGGCGCTGCGCTGCGGATCGGGCAGGGCGAACCAGCCGCCCTGAACGCCCGGAAGCTCCAGCGTCTGGGGCGGGGTATCCCACCGGCTGAGACCCATGTATTGAACCGTGTCGGGGCTGAGGCCGGCTTCGGGCAGCATCTGCGAGAAGAGCGGCAATGCGCCGGCAGTGTTGGCGGTGAGGAAGATCGCGTCGGCCCCATTCTGGGTGGCGGCCATTCTGATCTGTGGGACGGCGGCGACCACGCCGTCTTGCGAAAACTCATAGCCGACGCTGCCCGCCTGTGTCGCCCCGTGCCGCGCGATCGCCTGCTCGATGGCCTGGCGGCCAAGCTGCCCGGCAAGATTGTCCGAATAGACCGACATGATCCGGGATTTGCCTTGCCGGGTGGCGAAGGAGACGAGCCTGTCGGCGGTGTTGTCGAAAGTCTGTCCCAGAACGAACAGGTTTCCGCCTGCGATCGTCGGATTGTTCGAGAAAGTGAGCACGTTCACGTTGCTACCCGCAACAGCGACCGCAACTGCGTTGGCGGATTCCGCATGCAACGGGCCGATGATGATCCTGGCCCCGTCCGCCACGGCGTTCATGGCGGCGGTCCGGGCCTGAGCGGCCTGCCCGGCGGTGCCGTAGACGCGCAGGTCGATCTGAACCCCGCCGAGATCGGCGACAGCCAGTCGGGCCGCGTTTTCCATGTCACGGGCGAGTTTCTGCTCCTGAGGCACACCCGACCCATGCGGCAGCAGCAGCGCCACAGGCACCGGCGCCGATGGGGCGACCGGTTGCCCGCCGCCGGTGGTCGTCGCCACGGGTTGGCAGGCGGCCAGCCAGACAAAGGCGAAAAGGGCGGCAATCCGTGTGGCTGGCTTGCGGACGAGGGACAAAACGGCGAACATGGCTACGGTCACTCCTTGATTTCCGGTGGGGCCGTAGCCCGATGCGGTCTCGGGTCCGATAATAAACGTCATGCGAGGCGGGTCCAGTGGTGAATCCAAAACGGCAGGCTCTGGCGCCAGGGCTGTATCTGGTGGCGACGCCGATCGGAACGGCGCGCGACATTACCTTGCGGACGCTTGATATCCTGGCCTCGGCGGATGTGATCGCCGCCGAGGATACGCGGAGCTTGAGAAAGCTGATGGATATTCACGGCATTGCCTTGGCCGACAGGCCGCTCGTGTCGTACCACGATCATAACGGGGAACGGGTGCGCCCGCGCCTCATGCGTGCGCTCGAGGAGGGCAAATCGGTGGTCTATGCCTCCGAGGCGGGCACGCCCATGGTGGCTGATCCGGGGTTCGATCTGGCGCGGGCCGCGCTGGAGGCTGGGTATCACCTGATTTCGGCGCCGGGGCCATCGGCGGTGATCACGGCCCTCACTGTGGCGGGGCTGCCGACGGATCATTTCTTTTTCGCGGGCTTCCTGCCCAATGCCTCGGGCAAGCGGAAAACCGCGCTCGAGACGCTGGCAGAGGTTCCCGGCACGCTGGTCTTCTACGAATCGCCCAAACGCGTGGCGGCGATGCTGCGTGATGCCGCCACCGTGCTTGGGGGGGAGCGGCAGGCGGCTGTGTGTCGGGAACTGACCAAGAAATTCGAGGAGGTGCTTCGCGGCACGTTGGACGATCTCGCAACGCTGTGCTCGGAGCGACCTCTCAAGGGTGAAATCGTGGTCTTGGTGGATCGTGGGCGTTTACCGAAAATTCGGGAATTTGATTTAGACGAAAGACTGATGGCGGTCCTGTCGGAGCATTCGGTGCGTGATGCGGCGGATAAGGTTGCGGCGGAACTGGGGCTGAAACGGCGGCAGGTCTATCAGCGGGCGCTGGAGCTGGACCGGCAGCAAAAGGATGATGCGGGATGACGGGCGATCTTCTCGGGGATCTGGATATGTTTGAAACGGACCTGTTCGGCTATGCCGCGGCACGGGAGCGCGACAGGGCATTGCCCAAGCTGCCGGTGGCCATTGCGGGCGATGCCCGCGATACCCGTAAGGATGGCGATGCGGGTCCTGCGAAGACTGCACGGCAGGATCGTGGGCTGCGGTCCTGGCTGGCAGGTGCGGCTGCTGAAAAGATCGTGGCGCTGGCCTATGACAGAAGGGGCATCGACTTGCTCGAGACGCGGTGGCGTGGGCGTGGCGGTGAGATCGACCTGATCCTGCGCGATGGGTCTGAGATCGTATTCTGCGAGGTCAAGGCGGCGCGCAGCACGCAAGAGGCGATCCTGCGGCTGCGCCCGGCCCAGATGCGGCGTATTCATGCCGCCGCCTCGGAATATCTGGGGAGGGTGCCCGAAGGACAATTGGCGCAGGTGCGGTTCGACCTTGCGGTTGTCGATGGAACGGGGTGCGCGGACATCCTCGAGAATGCGTTTGGCCATTTCTGATTTGCGCTTGCCGGCGGCTTGGCCCATTTAGGGTGGGCAATGCCACCCTGGGGGAGCCCAATGAAGATCGCTTTTCAGATGGATCCGATCGCGCCGATCAATATCGACGCAGACAGTACATTCCGCATCGCCGAAGAGGCGCAAGCGCGCGGGCACAGCCTGTTCTATTACACACCGGATCACCTGGCCTATGTGGAGGGGCGCGTCACGGCCCGGGGGTGCGATCTGGAGGTCAGGCGGGTCAAGGGTGACCACTTCAGCCTTGGCGACGAATACGAGGCCGATCTTGCGGATTTCGATGTTGTCTGGCTGCGTCAGGATCCGCCTTTCGACATGCATTACATCACCACCACGCATCTGTTGCAGCGGGTGATGCCGGGGACATTGGTGGTCAATGATCCGTTCTGGGTGCGAAATTTTCCTGAAAAACTGCTGGTGCTGGATTTTCCGCAATTGATGCCGCCGACCGCCATCGCACGTGATCTGGCCACGATCCGCGCGTTCAAGGCGCGGCATGGGGATGTCATTCTTAAACCGCTTTACGGCAATGGCGGGGCCGGGGTCTTCCATCTTGCGGAATCGGACCGCAATCTGAGTTCCCTGCATGAGCTGTTCACCGGGTTCAGCCGGGAGCCGCTGATCGTCCAGAAATACCTGCCGGAGATCAAGCATGGCGACAAGCGTGTGATTCTGGTGGATGGCGCCCCGGTCGGTGCGATCAATCGTGTGCCGGCGCAGGGCGAGACGCGGTCGAACATGCATGTCGGCGGGCGGCCCGAGAAAATCGGACTGACGGCACGGGATATCGAAATCTGCGAAACGATCGGCCCGATCCTGAAGGAAAAGGGTCAGGTCTTTGTCGGGATCGATGTCATCGGCGACTACCTGACCGAAATCAACGTCACCTCGCCCACGGGCATTCAGGAGCTCGAGCGTTTCGACGGCATCAACGTGGCCGCGATGATCTGGGAGGCGATCGAGGCCAAGCGCGGATGAGCCTGTGCCGCCCGCTTCTCAACCTGGTGCTGAGGCTTCGCGAAAAGCGATTTCTAGCAAAGGTCGAAGACCCGCAGGTGCTGCGGAACAGATTCGAGCAGGTGGCGCGTTGGCTGTTCTGGCCGCCGAGGGGCTGCCATTTCTCGACCGGGGTGCTGGACGGGGTGCCGGTGACATGGGCGCGCGGCGCCGGCGCGTCGGAGGATGGCCCCGCGATGCTCTTCCTGCATGGTGGCGCTTTTGTTTTCGGGTCGCCGCGCACCCATCGTGCCATGCTGGCGCGATTGTCCGAGCGCACGGGGCTGCCTGCCTGTCTGCCGTCGTATCGGCTGGCGCCTGAGCATCCCTTTCCTGCGGCGCTGGAGGATGCGCTGTCGGCCTATATCGCGCTGAGCGCACAGCGCGACGTCATTTTGGGCGGGGACAGTGCGGGGGGTGGTCTGGCCTTGGCGCTAATGGCGGAAATCCTCAAGCACGGGTTGCGCAAGCCATTGGCGGTATTCTGTTTTTCGCCGTTGACGGACCTGACATTCTCAGGGGCCAGCATCACGGCAAATGCAAGAGCCGACGCCGTGCTGCCCGCCATCCGGACCGGAGAGCTGGCGACGATGTACCTGGGAGACGCAAATCCGGGTGATCCGCGCGCGTCGCCGCTCTTTGCCCGGTTCGCCGGGGCGCCGCCCGTCTGGATGACCGTTGGCGATACCGAGATCCTGCTGGATGACACGCGCCGTATGGCGGAGCGGCTGCGCGAGGACGGGGGGCAGGTGACCGAGGTGATCACGCGCGATCTGCCGCATGTCTGGCCGATCTTCAGCCCGCTTCTGCCCGAGGCCACAGCGACCCTGGATACGCTGGCCGACTGGATCAACTGTCGGCTGCCGAAGACAACCGGTAGCTGACCGCTTCGGCCACATGGCGGCGAAGCACGGCATCGGAGCCATCCAGATCCGCGATGGTGCGCGCGACACGCAAAACGCGGTGATATCCGCGCGCGGTCAACCCGAATCGTTCCGCCACCTTGTTGATCAGGGTGCGTCCTTCGGCGTCGGGGGCGGCGACGCGGTCCAGCACCTCGCCCTCGGCATCGGCATTCAGCAGAGTTTCGGGGTGGGCGGCAAAGCGCTCTGCCTGCACGTCGCGCGCCGCCGATACCCGGGCGGCGACTGTGGCGGAGCTGTCGCCCGATGCGGGCAGGTCGAGATCGGTGAAGGCGACGGGCGGCACCTCGATCCGTAGGTCGAAGCGGTCCATGAGCGGCCCTGAGATCCGGCCCATGTAATCCTCGCCGCACACCGGCGCGCGGCTGCAGGCGCGGGCTGGATCGGTCAGATAGCCGCATTTGCAAGGGTTGGCCGCCGCCACCAGCATGAAGCGGCAGGGATATTTCACATGGGCATTGGCGCGCGCGACCATCACGGTGCCGGTTTCGATCGGCTGTCTGAGGGTTTCGAGAACCGTCCGGGGGAATTCGAGGAATTCATCCATGAAAAGAACGCCGTTATGGGCAAGGCTGATCTCGCCGGGCGAGGCGCGGCGCCCGCCGCCGACGATAGCGGCCATTGAGGCGGTGTGATGCGGTTCGCGAAAGGGGCGGGTGCGGTTGATCCCGCCTTCGTCCAGCAGACCGGCAAGCGAATGGATCATCGATGTTTCAAGTGCTTCGGGCGCGGTCAATGGCGGAAGGATCCCCGGAAGCCGCGCCGCCAGCATCGATTTGCCCGATCCCGGCGTGCCCACCATGATGAGGTGATGCCGCCCGGCGGCGGCGATTTCCATGGCACGCTTGGCCCGTTCCTGACCTTTCACATCCCGCAGGCACCGCCCCGAGACATCGGCAATCACCTCGCCGGGTTCGGAGGGAGAGAGCGGCGCCTGTCCGGTGTAGTGTCGCACCACATCCGACAGGCTGCCCGCACCGATGACACGGGCTGCGCCGACCCAAGCCGCTTCAGCCCCCGAGGCCTTGGGGCACAGCAATGTGCGGTCTTCGCGCGCGGCGGCCATCGCGGCAGGCAGTGCGCCGATAACCGGGATCAAAGAGCCGTCCAGCGACAACTCGCCCAGAGAACAGGTGCATTCCACCGCGTCGGAGGGGATGATTTCAAGCGCCGCGAGCAGGGCAAGGGCAATGGGCAGGTCGAAATGGCTGCCTTCCTTGGGCATGTCGGCGGGCGACAGGTTGATGGTGATCCGCTTGGAGGGAAGGGCGATCGCCATGGAACTGAGCGCGGTGCGCACCCGGTCACGGGCTTCGGACACGGCCTTGTCGGGCAGACCCACCAACGAAAAGGCCGGCATTCCCGGTGTGATCGCGCATTGCACTTCGACATCCCGGGCCTCGACCCCTTCGAAGGCGACCGTGTAGGTGCGCGTGACCATGGGAAGGCGTCCTCGCCGTTAAACAGGGTTAACGGATAGCGCAGTGATGGTTACCGAAGGATTAACGCGGGGCCGTGCAAAGCGAGTGGCCTCAGGGCAGGTGGTTGATCCGCAGCGCCTGCCAGCTTGCGTTCCGCCAGTGCAATTCGGTGACGGAGAGATTGTCGATCTTGTGGGCGAAGGCCTCGAACGGGGTGACGCCGAGGGCTTGCTGGACCTGGGTGAGGATCGCGCCGAAATGGGCGACAGCGATGATGTCGCTCCCCGGATGGGCATCGAGCAGGCGCTTGATGGCACGGTTCACACGGGCGGTAATCTCGTTCCAGCTTTCGCCGCCGGGGGGACGGATATCGCCGGGCTGATCCCAGAAAGCGCGCAGGTGATCCTGATCGGGGATGGCATCGAAGGCCTGTAATTCCCAGTCACCGAAGTGAATCTCGCGCAAGTCACTGTCATGAGGCAGTCGGGTGCGGTTGGCGGAGATGGCGTCGGCAGTCGCGCTGGCGCGGATCAGGTCAGACGATATGACGAGCGCCTCTTGAGGCAGATGCGCCGAGAGCCGGGCGATCCGGGCGGCATCGCTGAGGTCGGCGGGAAGATCCGACCAGCCCACCATGGAGCGCGCATGGGTCGGCCCATGCCGGACCCAGAACACGCGGCTCATGGCAGCTCGCCCTTGAGCACTTGCGGCAGCCCGGCGATGACATTGACCACCAGCCCGGCCTTGGCGGCAAGTTTCTGGTTCAGTTCGCCCTGTGCCTGACGGAACCGACGGGCCAGCGCGTTTTCGGGCACGACAGACAGCCCCACCTCGTTCGAGACGATCACCACGGGCGCGCTGCACAGGGCAAGCCCGGCCATCAGTTCGGCCTCGGCCTGCGGCAGATCATTTTCGGCGAGCATCTGGTTGGACAGCCACATGGTCGCGCAATCGAGCAGCACGGCCTGATCGCCGCTGATCGCGGCCAGCGCCCGGCCCAGATCGAGAGGCGCCTCGATCGTGCGCCACCCCTGACCACGCATCTGCTGATGGTGGTCGATCTTGTCGCGCATCTCGTCGTCGAAGGCTTGCGCGGTCGCCAGATAGACCCGTTCGCGACCGGTCCGTGCGACAAGCGTTTCGGCGAAGGCGGACTTGCCCGAAGCGGCCCCGCCCAGAACCAAGGTAAGTCCCGGCAACATTTTTTTATCTTCCCGAATTGATCCGGATGGAGATGCCTTTCGTAACACCTCGTGAAAGACCGCAAAAGGAACAAAACACAGACCGGCAGGTCGGGGGGTCCGAAATGGCACTTGATGCACCGCAGACCAGCAGCATGTCACGCACCGCAATGCGCGCAGAGCTTCTGGACGCAGAAACAGAGTTGAAACTGGCCTATGCGTGGCGCGACCAGCGCGACGAAGAGGCGCTGCACCGTCTTATCACCGCCTATATGCGGCTCGCGATTTCGATGGCGTCCAAGTTCCGACGCTACGGTGCGCCGATGAACGACCTGATCCAGGAGGCCGGTCTGGGCCTCATGAAGGCAGCGGACAAGTTCGACCCGGATCGGGGTGTGCGTTTCTCGACCTATGCGGTGTGGTGGATCAAGGCTTCGATCCAGGATTACGTGATGCGCAACTGGTCGATGGTGCGCACCGGATCGACCTCGTCACAGAAGTCGCTGTTCTTCAACATGCGCCGGGTCCAGGCCCGGATCGAGCGCGAAGCCATGGCCAAGGGCGAACAGCTTGACGGTCATCAGCTGCGCGAGATGATCGCGCATGAGGTCGGCGTGCCTCTGCGCGATGTCGAGATGATGGAAGGCCGTCTTTCGGGCACGGATTTTTCGTTGAACGCAACGCAATCGGTCGAAGATGAAGGCCGCGAGTGGATCGATACGATCGAAGACGAAGGGCCGCGCGGCGATCAGCTGGTCGAGCAGGATCATGACCTCATGGCGCTGCGCGAGTGGCTGGGCGATGCAATGAGCAAGCTCAACGACCGCGAACGCTTCATCGTGCGCGAACGCAAGCTGCGGGACGTGCCCCGGACGCTGGAAAGCCTTGGCGAAGAGCTGAACCTGTCCAAGGAGCGGGTGCGCCAGCTTGAAGCGGCGGCGTTTCAGAAGATGCGGAAGCATCTTGAACGTCATGGATCAGAGGTGCAAAACCTTCTCGCATGAAGAGTGTGATTGCTGCCTTTGCGCTGTTGACCATGGCAAGCTCGGTATCGGCACAGGATGTGCTGATACTGGGCGAAGTGCACGACAATCCGGCGCACCATATCCTGCAGGCTGAACGGGTTGCCGACTTTGCGCCTGCCGCCCTCGTGTTTGAAATGCTGACGCCGGAACAGGCGGAATTGGTGACACCAGACAATCGCGACGATCCTGCGTTGCTTGCGACAGTCTTGAAATGGGCCAAGTCCGGCTGGCCGCATTTCGCAATGTATCATCCGATTTTCACGGCAGCGCCGGAGGCACGCATTTTCGGGGCGCAGGTGCCGCGTGATGCGGCGCGTGCAGCCTTCGAAACCGGGATCGAACAGGCGTTCAGCGGCGATCCGGCGGTTTACGGGCTGGACGCTCCATTGCCCGAAGACCAACAGAAGACCCGCGAGGCCTTGCAGATGTCGGCGCATTGCAACGCCTTGCCCGAGGATATCCTGCCGGGAATGGTGCAGATCCAAAGGTTGCGCGATGCCGAACTGGCCCATGCCGTTCTGCAGGCCATTGCGGAAACGGGCGGGCCGGTGGCGGTGATCACCGGAAATGGCCATGCACGCCGAGATTGGGGGCTTCCGGTTTATCTTGCGCATGCAGCCCCTGATCTTGATCTGCATGTGGTTGGCCAGACCGAAGACGATGCGCCCTTGCAGGGCGTCTTTGACGAAGTGGTTTCTGCGCCTGCCGTGGACCGCCCGGATCCTTGCGCGGCGTTCAAGTAAACCCAGCACTTGCGCGCCAGACCATCGTTTGCCGATCACGCCGATCCTTACGCTCGCAGATGCTCGGGCCATTAGGCCATCCGGTGCAAGGGTGCATGAAGGGTCCTGCTGTGCGCTTGCCTCAGACCGGGCAGGCGCCTAAGACTTGGGGCGCGCGACACAGGCCCGCAGGCGGTTTTCCGTCCTGCTGGATGCGCAACCGGGAAAGGACCGCGGCCCATGCTGGCATCGAAACGCATTCTCTTGATCATTGGTGGCGGGATCGCGGCCTTCAAATCGCTGGACCTGATCCGGCGCTTGCGGGACCGCGGCGCCGAGGTGACGCCGGTTTTGACCCGCGCCGGCGAGGAATTCGTCACGCCGCTGTCGGTCTCGGCGTTGGCGGGGCAAAAGGTGTTTCGCGACCTCTTCGATCTGACCGATGAGGCCGAGATGGGCCATATCGAGCTGAGCCGTAGCGCCGATCTGATCGTGGTCGCCCCGGCGACGGCGGATCTGATGGCGAAGATGGCGGGGGGGCTGGCGAATGATCTGGCCTCGACCCTGTTGCTGGCCACGGATACGCCCGTTCTGATTGCGCCGGCGATGAATGTGCGGATGTGGCAGCATCCGGCGACGCAACGCAATATCGCCACGCTCAAGGCGGATGGGATCGGGTTTGTCGGGCCTGAGCACGGTGACATGGCCTGTGGCGAGCATGGGCCGGGGCGCATGTCCGAACCGCTCGAGATCGTGGCGGCGGTGGACAGGGCGCTGATGGCTGGCCCCTTGGCGGGCAAGCGCGTGCTGGTCACCTCTGGTCCGACACATGAGCCGATTGATCCGGTGCGCTATATCGCCAATCGCTCGTCCGGGGCGCAGGGCAGCGCGATTGCGCGGGCGATCGCAGCGCTTGGCGCGCATGTGGTGTTCGTCACCGGACCGGCCGATGTGCCCCCGCCTGAAGGTGTCGAGGTGATCCGCGTGCGCACCGCACGCGAGATGCTGCAGGCTGTCGAAACGGCTTTGCCCGCCGATGCCGCCATCTTTGCCGCTGCTGTGGCTGACTGGCATGTGACGGGTGCGAGTGCGAGCAAGATCAAGAAAACCAAGGGCGGGATGCCAAGCCTGCAATTTGCGGAAAACCCCGATATCCTCGCCACGGTCAGCGCGATGAAGGCCGGGCGGCCGGGGCTGGTGGTGGGCTTTGCCGCCGAGACCGATGACGTGATCGCCCATGCCACCGCCAAGCGTGAGCGCAAGGGGTGCGACTGGATCGTGGCGAATGATGTCAGCGAAAGCACCGGAATCATGGGCGGGACGGAAAACGACATTACATTGATCACCAAGGACGGTGCCGAGGACTGGCCGCGCATGTCCAAGACCGATGTTGCCGCAAGGCTCGCCGACCGGATCGCACAGGCGCTGGCCTGAGAACGTTAGACCTTTTACCAATACGAAGGGGCGCACATGGTCCTGATACATATCGTGTGGGAGGATTGGGCCGACACTGCGCTTGGACTTCCTGAATATGCGACGCAAGGCGCTGCGGGGGCCGATCTTCGGGCGAATTTCGCGCCTGATGCGCGGGCCGGCCTGTGCCTTGCGCCCGGAGAGCGGGCCCTGGTGCCGACCGGGTTGAAGCTGGGCATTCCCGAAGGCTACGAGGTGCAGGTGAGGCCGCGGTCCGGCCTTGCCTTGAAGCATGGGATCACCTTGCCCAACAGCCCCGGCACGATCGACAGTGATTATCGCGGTCCTTTGGGGGTGATCGTCATGAATGCCGGAACCGAGCCGTTCGAGATCACACATGGGATGCGGATCGCGCAGATTGTCGTGGCGCCGGTGCTGCGGACGGATTTCGCGGTGGTGGACAGGCTGGAGGAGACCGCACGCGGTGCGGGTGGCTTCGGCTCTACGGGGCAAAACTGATGCTGTTGGTGCTGGTGATGGCTGCCGCGCTGTGGGGCGTCGGTGCGATGTTGGGTACGCCCAAGGCGCTACGCTGGCGGATGATCGGGTTTTTGTGGCTGGGCGTTGTCACGCTGCATCTGATCCTGCCTCAAGGACATCCGCTCAGGCTGGCGACGGGGGAAAGTGCGGCGCTTTGGCTGATGATCGGGGCGTTCGCGGCGATCGTTTTGGTCTATCGTTGGGGGTTGAAGGGCTTGCGCGGGCAGGCCGAGGCGCGGCAAGCGCCCGAACCTCAGCGCAGGGGCCTGTTCTCCGCGGTGGAGCTGGAGCGTTACGCGCGTCATATCGTTCTGCGCGAGATTGGCGGACCAGGGCAGAAGGCCTTGAAAGAAGCCAAGATTCTGGTGATCGGCGCCGGAGGGCTTGGCTCGCCTGCGTTGATGTATCTGGCAGCGGCCGGGGTCGGGACGATCGGGGTGATCGACGAGGACACGGTCGACAATTCCAACCTGCAGCGGCAGGTGATCCACCGGGATGCCGATATCGGTCTGCCCAAGGTGCAATCCGCCATGGCGGCGATGCAGGCGCAAAATCCTTATGTCGAGGTGCGGCCCTATCAGCGGCGGCTGACGGAAGAGATCGCGGAGGATCTGTTCGCGGAGTATGATGTCATTCTGGACGGGACGGACAATTTCGACACCCGCTACATGGCGAACGCGGCGGCTGTGATGCAGGGTAAGCCTCTGATTTCCGGTGCTCTTTCGCAGTGGGAGGGGCAGATCAGCGTCTTTCATCCCCTGCAGGGTGGGCCTTGTTATCAATGTGTCTTTCCCGAACGGCCTGCGCCGGGGCTGGCGCCGTCTTGTGCCGAGGCTGGCGTTGTTGGGCCATTACCCGGTGTGCTGGGGTCGATGATGGCGGTCGAGGCGGTCAAGCTGATCGCGGGGGCGGGGCAGCCCTTGTCGGGAGAGATGCTGATCTATGATGCCTTGTGGGGCGAGACCCGCAAGATCGCGGTGAAGCCGCGCGAAGACTGCCCTATCTGCATGAAAATAAAACAAAAAGGATCACAGGCATGAGCAATCCCTTGCTGTCGGACTGGGCAACGCCATTCGCGATCGCGCCCTTCGACCTGATTGAAGATGCACATTTCGCCCCGGCGTTCGACGAGGCGTTGGAGATGGCCCGCCAGGATGTGCGAGAGATTGCCGAGCAAGCGGAAAAGCCAAGCTTTGCCAATACGATAGAGGCGCTTGAGGCAAGCGGGGATCGGTTGGACAAGGTGCTGTCGGTGTTTTTCACGGTGGCTGGGGCGGACAGCAATCCCGAGCGGCAGAAATTGCAGCGGGAATTTGGGCCGAAGCTGGCGGCATATTCATCGGAAGTTACTGGAAACAAATCCCTTTTCCAGCGTGTGCAAAGCCTTTGGGACGCGCGAGACACACTTGATCTGACCCATGAACAGGCGCGGTTGTTGATGTTGACGCATCGGCGGTTCGTTCGGGCCGGGGCTGCGTTGGAGGGGCAGGCGGAGGCCCGGATGCGCGAGATCATGTCGCGGCTGGCCGAGCTTGGCACGCAGTTCAGCCAGAACCTGCTGGCGGACGAGGCGGAATGGTTCATGGAATTGGATGAGCAAGCCCTTGAAAAACTTCCTGATTTTCTTGTCGATGCGGCGCGGTCTGCGGGTCGGGAGAAGGGCGTGGAGGCGCCGGTCATTACCTTGTCGCGGTCGCTGGTGGTGCCGTTCCTGCAGTTTTCCGATCGGCGGGATCTGCGCGAGCGGGCATTTCGGGCGTGGGAGGCCCGGGGTGCGATGGGTGGTGAAACAGATAATCGCGCGATCACAGCCGAGATATTGCGGTTGCGGCAAGAGCGGGCGCAACTTCTGGGGTATGAAAGCTTTGCCGCCTATAAGCTGGAAACCGAGATGGCCAAGACGCCGGAGCGGGTGCGCGACTTGCTGATGCAGGTCTGGGAGCCGGCCTGCGCGCAGGCGGAAAAGGATGCGGCGATCCTGACAGAAATGATGCAAGCCGATGGAATCAATGGAGAATTACGGCCCTGGGATTGGCGTTACTATGCCGAGAAACGGCGCCTGGCGGAGCACGATCTGGATGAGGCGGCGCTGAAGCCGTATCTGACGCTCGACAATATGATCGCGGCGGCGTTCGGGGTGGCGAACCGGCTGTTCGGATTGGAGTTCCAGCCGTTGGATATCGCGCTCTATCACCCGGATTGCAGGGCTTGGGAAGTCACGCGAAACGGGCGGCATGTTGCTGTTTTCATTGGAGATTATTTCGCGCGCGCCTCCAAGCGTTCGGGGGCGTGGTGCTCGGCGATGCGGGGGCAGGCGAAGCAACCGAAGGTGCAGGGGCCGGTGGTGATCAATGTGTGCAATTTTGCCAAGGGGGAGCCGGCGTTGTTGGGGTATGACGATGCGCGGACCTTGTTTCACGAGTTCGGGCATGCGCTGCATCATCTGCTGTCGGACGTAAATTATGAAAGTATTTCAGGGACTTCGGTGGCGAGGGACTTTGTGGAGCTGCCAAGCCAGCTGTATGAACACTGGCTGGAGGTGCCCGAGGTGTTGGAGACCTATGCCCGGCATTACCGCACCGGAGAGGCTATGCCACGGGAATTGCTGGATAAAATGCTGAAGGCGGCGAATTTTGACCAGGGGTTCCAGACGGTGGAATATGTCGCCTCGGCGATGGTCGATCTGGCGTTCCACGAGGGGGAGGCGCCCGATGATCCAATGACCAAGCAACAGGAAACATTGGAGAAAATGGGCATGCCGAGCGCAATCACCATGCGTCACGCAACACCACATTTCGCGCATGTCTTTTCCGGAGACGGGTATTCGAGCGGATATTACAGCTATATGTGGTCGGAAGTGATGGATGCGGATGCCTTTGCCGCCTTCGAGGCCGGCCCGTTTGACGAGGATGCTGCCAAGTCATTGGAAACGCACATTCTTTCGCGCGGTGGATCGGCCGACCCGGAGGCGCTTTATACCGCGTTCCGGGGGCGGTTGCCCGGTGTCGAGGCGCTGCTGAAGGGGCGCGGGCTGGCGGCGTGAGTTTCGTACGAGTCGTACGAAACCTACGCGGCTTTGGGACGAAACAGGAAGGCCGGAGCGCGATTTGTGTCCCTTCCGTACACAAACGCGCCCCAAACCCGGATTTCAGATCGTCTGGTCGTAGTCACCCACCAAGGGCTCGGTCCGGATGACGGCATCGAGATCGGCGAAGATCGCGCGCATCTCGGCGTCGCTGTCGCTGCTTTCGCAGACCACCACGAGATTGGGGGTGTTGGAGGAGGCGCGCACCAGCCCCCATGAGCCGTTGTCGAGGATCACGCGGGCGCCGTTGACGGTGACCACCTCCTTGATGGGGCGACCGGCGAGCGTGTCGCCGGCATCGGCCTTGGCGGCGAGCTTGGCCACGATCCGGTCCAGCACCGCGTATTTCTCGGTGTCGGCGCAATAGGGCGACATGGTGGGGGTCGACCATGTCTGCGGCAGGGCGCGGCGCAGGTCGGACATCGACATGTCGGGATTGCGGTCCATCAGTTTGCAAATCTCGACCGCGACACGCATTCCGCAATCATAGCCCCGGCCCACCGGTTCGGCGAGGAAGTAGTGACCGGATTTTTCGAACCCGGCGAGGGCGCCGATTTCCTTGACCCGGCGCTTCATGTGGCTGTGACCGGTTTTCCAGTAATCGGCCTTGGCGCCGTTCTTGTGCAATTCGGGATCGCTGGCGAAAAGGCCGGTGGATTTCACATCGGCCACGAAGGTGGAGCCGGGATAGAGGCGCGACAGGTCGCGGGCCATGATGACGCCGACCTTGTCGGCGAAGATTTCCTCGCCCTCGTCATCGACGACGCCGCAGCGATCGCCATCCCCATCGAAGCCGAGCGCGAAATCAGCGCCGGTGGCGCGCACGCTGTCGGCCATGTCGTGCAGCATTTCCATGGCTTCGGGGTTGGGGTTGTAGTTGGGGAAGGTGTAATCAAGCTCGTTATGGGAGGCGATCACCTCGACCCCGATACGCTTGAACAGTTCGGGCGCGAAGGCCGAGGCGGTGCCGTTGCCGGTGGCGCAGACGACGCGCAGTTTGCGGGTCATGCGGAAATCGCCGACCAGATCATCGAGATAGGCCTCGCGCACGCCATCGACGAATTCATAGGACCCGCCGGGGGCGGGCTGACCCTCGCCGCTCAGCACGATGTCGCGCAGTTCGGCCATTTCATCGGGGCCGTGTGTCAGGGGGCGATCGAAGCCCATCTTGACGCCTGTCCAGCCGTTGGGATTGTGGCTGGCGGTGACCATCGCGACGGCGGGCGCATCGAGGTGGAACTGGGCGAAATAGGCCATCGGCGACAGGGCCGGGCCGATATCGCGCACCCGGATGCCGGCCTGCATCAGGCCGATGATGAGCGCGTGCTTGATGGCCAGCGAATAGTCGCGGTAATCGTTGCCGACGGCGATTTCGGGGCGGATGCCACGGCGCTGCATCTGGGTGCCGAGGCCGAGGCCAAGCGCGGTCATGCCGGGCAGGTTGATTTCGTCGGGGTATTTCCAGCGCGCGTCATATTCGCGAAAGCCCGTGGGGGCGATCATCGCATCGCGCAGGAATTCCCATGTGTTGGGGGTGACGGTGGGCAAGGGTTTGGTCATTGCGAAATCTCTTTGTCAGGCGTGGTCAGATGCTGAGCGGGTTGGCCTTGGCCACTGTGTCGAGCGCCTTGAGGACACGCAACAGCTCGTCCATCTGGGCGAGCGGGATCATGTTCGGCCCGTCCGAGGGTGCTGTGTCGGGCGCTTCGTGGGTTTCGATGAACACCGCCGCCACGCCAAGGGCCACGGCGGCGCGGGCCATCACGGGGGCGAATTCCCGCTGGCCGCCGCTGCTGCCGCCCTGACCGCCGGGTTGCTGCACGGAATGGGTGGCGTCCATCACGACGGGATAGCCGGTGGCGGCCATTTGAGGCAGGGCACGCATGTCGGCGACAAGGGTGTTGTAGCCGAACGAGGTGCCCCGTTCGGTGAGCAGGATGCGGGTGTTGCCGGTGCTTTCGATCTTGGAGATCACGTTGGGCATGTCCCAGGGGGCGAGGAACTGCCCCTTCTTGACGTTGACTGCGGCGCCGGTTTCGCCGGCGGCGATCAGCAGATCGGTTTGCCGGCACAGGAAGGCGGGGATTTGCAGCACATCGGCCACCTGCGCCACGGGGGCGCATTGATCGGGCAGGTGAATGTCGGTGAGCACGGGCACGCCGAGCGCGTCCTTGACCGATTGCAGCACCTTCAGCCCCTCATCCAGACCAAGGCCGCGCTTGCCGGACAGCGAGGTGCGGTTGGCCTTGTCGAAGCTGCCCTTGAAGATGAATTGCAGCCCATGCGCGGCACAGGCCGCCTGCATGGTGCCGGCGATCATCTGGGCGTGATCGGCGGATTCCAGTTGGCAGGGGCCTGCGATGAGGGTCAGGGGCTGGTCGTTGCCGACATGCAGCCCTTTGATGTCGACCTGTCGCTGCGTCATTGGGATACCTGTTCGCGGAGGATGGATGCGGTGAGTGACAGCATCAGGTAGATACCGGCGAAGATCAGGAACGCAAGGATCGTATTTTCGAAGGACCGCGGATAGGAGGGATCCTCGGACGGGACGGGGCGCACGCTGACGGTGAGGTAGCGGACCTGTTTGTTGGCCTCGATCTCGGACTGGCGCTTGGCTTCGAGGGCGGCCTGCAGCACCATGTCGGAGGTGGCGAGATCGGCCTGCGCCATCTGGATCGCGGCGGCCTGAGAGGCGAGCGAGGCGTTGCCGGCGGAGGCTTCGGTCAGGCGGGCCTTCTGTTTGGCAAGCTCGGTGGTGAGCACATCGACCTCGCTGCGCAGGGCGGCGACGCGGGCCTCGTTGGGGCGCGGGTTGTTGAGCTGCGTGTTGAGGGCGAGCTGTTTTTCCTGCAGCTGCATTTCTGCGCTGCCGATCAGCTGGCGGATATTGGCCACCTCGCCTTCGGGGTCGAGAATGGTGCCTTCCTGCAGGCTGACCAGCCGTTCCTGTGCGGCGCGGCGTTCTTCCTTGGCCTGTTCCAGGCTTTCGACGGCGGTGCGCACGGCGTCCTGACGTTTTTCGACGCTGAGTTCATCGACGCGTTCCTCGGCATAGTCGATGAGCTGCTCGGAGAAGCGCGCGGACAGCTCGGGGTCGGCGGTCGACAGCTCCATGCGGATCACGCCTTCGGTGGGGTCGTAGCCCAGTTTGACGTATTTGCGGTAGAGCTTGTAGGCGTCCTCGTTCGAGGCGTCGGGGGCGAGGCGCTGGATCGGGTCGATCCAGGGCTGGCTGAAATGGTCGCGGAAGCCCAGATCCTCGTCGAGGCGCAGCATGGCGTCCTTGGATTGCAGATAGGATTGGGTGGCGATGGAATCCTGTCCGGTGGCGAACTGGCTGGGCAGAAGGCCGCCAAGCCCGCCTCCGCCGCTGCCGCTGCCATCGGCGGTGAGGATCAGGAATTCGGACTTGGTGGAATACATCGGGGTCGCGACGGCATAGAAGTAGTAGCCGGCGATCAGGGTGGGCAGGAAGACGAAGGCCATAAGCCGGGTGAAGAGCAGCGCCATCTTGCGGCGGCGGCGGCGGGCGATGTCGCGCTGGATGCTGGTGATCTCGGCGGCGCGGCGATCCGCGGGGCTGAGGCCGTGGGCGGGCAGGGTCTGTTTCGCGGTCTGGATGGTCTGGGGCAGCTGGACGCGGCCGCTGTCGCCCGGTTCGCTGTCGGGATGGCCGCTCAGAAGTTGCGCGCCGCCGTCGTCATTGCCGCCGCCGCCGCTGCCGCCCAGACCAACCTTGGCGGAGACCAGCTCGAGCATGGAGCCACGTTGAAACGGGTCGATGCCGCGCGCGCGCAGGAGGCGCACCGCGTCGAAATCCGAGGTGGGCGCCAGCCCGTGTTTCTGGGCGAGGCGACGGGCCATGCGAAGCTCGCGCCCGGTGAGGCCCTGCTTGCGGATGTCTTCGATGGTTTCTTCGGATGACAGCTCGGCTCTGGAGAGCAGCTCGCCCTGGCGAAGGGTGTCGTCGGGCGTGTTGGCAGCGGCCGGCGCCGTGACCGGGGTGTTGTCGCCATGCGCGTCGACCATGCCCGGCTGGGGGCTGCGGCGGATACGGAACTTTCTAGCCTTGGGTTTCGTAGTCATAGAGTTCTTTTGCCTCTTCCAAGGTGTCAAACATATACAATTTGCCGTTCATCAGAACCGCCGCCGAGCGCGCGAATTTCTCGAGGATATCGGGGCTGTGGGAGACGATGATGACGGTGGTGGTCGCCAGCCGCTCGCGCAGGATCTCGCCGGCCTTGCGGTTGAATTCGACATCCGTGGAGCCGGGCATCCCTTCGTCGATCAGGTAGATGTCGAAATCGAGCGCCAGCATCAGCGCGAAGGAGAAGCGCGCACGCATCCCCGAGGAATAGGTGCCGAGGGGCTGGTCGAAATATTCGCCCAGATTGCACAGCCAGCGGCAGAAGGCTTCGATGTAGTCGGGATCGAGGCCGTAAAGCCGCGCGATGTAGCGCGCGTTTTCCATAGCGGAGATCTTGGGGACGACGCCGCCCATGAAGCCGAGCGGAAAGCTGATCCGGCAGCCGCGCCGTATTTCGCCCTCGTCGGGTTTTTCCAGACCGGCCATCATGTTGATGAGGGTCGTCTTGCCGGTGCCGTTGGGAGCGAGGATGCCGAGAGAATGGCCGAGCTCGACACGAAAGGACACGCGGTCAAGGATCACCTTGCGCTGCGTGCCCGTCCAGAAGGACTTGCTCACCATGTCGAATTCGAGCATCCACTTGCTCCGATACTGCTCTGTCCTCACCCTCTTGAGCGGGGTTTGGTTAAGACGTAACTCATCACTTAACGGCTATTATGCCGGATAGATCAGTTATATTACAGTAAAACAGGGCTTTTTTATGCCCATTATCGCAAAAAAATATGCGCAACCGGCGGCGCAGGCCCGTTTCAGCGGGGCGCCGGTCAGGTTTCAGAGGCGCGGGTGAGCGACAGGCGCGCGGTTTCCAGATGCTCTTTCATGATGTTCGCGGCGCGTTCGGGCTCGCGGGTGCGGACCGCGTTGAGGATCTGGCGGTGCTGCACGTTGTAGATCCCGATGGTGCGCGAATCGAGCGTGAGATGGCGCATCCGGGTCCAGTCGTCTTCGGAGCGGACATTGGCGATCTGGTCCAGAATCCAGATCAGCAGGCCGTTGCGGGTGCATTCAGCGAGCGCACGGTGGAAATCGGTGTCGGCCTCGGAAAAGGCCACGGGATCGTCGAGGCACTCTTCCATGCGGTTGCAGAGATCTTCCATGCGGTCGAAATCGGCATGGCGTCCGTGCAGCACGGCGAGACGGCAGATATGCGGCTCGAGCGCGAATCGGGTGTCCATTAGTTCGAGGGGGGTGGCGTTGCGGATCGCGTTGGTCGAGGTCTCGTCGGGCTTGTGAACGACATAGGTTCCGCTGCCGGCGCGGGTTTCGACGAAGCCCTCTTTTTCCAGATGCGTCAAGGCTTTGCGGATCGTGCCACGGGCGGCGCCGTAGGTCTCGGAGAGGACGCGTTCGGGGGGCAGGCGGTCATGAAGTTGCAGGCTGCCCTTGGAAATTTCGCGTCGGATCAAAGCCGCGATATCCGCGGCACCGAGTTTCTGATCTGCTAAAGCGTTCATCATTTCCTCTCGATTTTGAACCAATAATATACCAGAGCCTTGGAAATTTCACCTACTCATTTGGCATTGGATCAAAAGTGGTTGACTTTTGGATCGGCCATCGGAAACACTTTGCTTATCCGCGCTCCACCGACCGGCGTGACACATAGGGCGTCACGGCAGGCAGGCAAAGACTGGGACAAACACAAATGGTGTTTCCTGATACCGTAAAACGACAGTTTGCCAAAGCCGTGGCCATATGGGCCGCATCGGGCGGGTCTGCGCGGGGACTGACCAAAAATGGACCAAGTGCGGGCAGTCTGTCCCGCCGAGGACCTTATCCCGCGGGTCCGGCATGGGGGGGCTCCACCCCGGCCCGAGCCGCTTCTACCCATCTGCGTGGAGCGACAATCACAGAGCCGTAAAGCGGGCGTCAGACCCGGCCGCGGCGGAACCATCAGGGAGAATGAAAGTGGCTGAGACAGATCTGGAAAGATTCGTAGAGGCGCCGGGGCGCGACGAGAAGATCAAGCAAGTACGCAAGAAGATCGACGAGCTGGGGATCGAGTATCTTTACCTGCAATTCGTGTCGGTCACCGGCAAGATCATGGGCAAGGGCATTCCGGCGGATCACTGGGAAAGTGTCGCCAAGAAGGGGTTCCAGCTGGTCTATGGCGCCACGATGAACCTGTTCACCAACCGCGCGGGCGATTACATGGGCTATGGGCCTGAGGCTGCCGAACTCATTGGCATCCCCGAGCCGGAAACCTTCATGCAGCTGCCCTGGGCGCCCGAGATCGGCCGCTTCTATTGCACGCTCTTCCGCAACCGTGAGGAAAAGGAAAATCCCGGTGGCTATCTGACGGCGGATTGCCGGGGCAACCTGCGCCGCTTGCATGATGAATTCACCAAGAAGCACGGCACCAAGCTGCGGATCGGCACCGAGCCCGAGATGATGTGGCTGAAGTTCGACGAGAACGGCAAGCCGCGCGACGGGTTCTCGAAGCCCTATTGCTATCATATCGACCAGTTCGAAAGTCTGCGGCCCGTGTCGCTGCAGGTGATCCGCTATGCGCGCAAGATGGGTCTGGACATGATCCAGGGCGATCACGAGGACGCGCCGGGGCAGCTCGAGCTGAACTGGATGTTCGACGATGTGCTGCGCAATGCGGACCGGTTGACCACCTATCGCCAGATCTGTGCGCAGGTGGCGCGGGAGAACGGGATTTTCGCCTGTTTCATGACCAAGCCGTTCATGGGCGTGTCGGCGTCTGGCTGCCACCACAACATGAGCCTGTGGTATGGCGGCGAGGATGAGTTCGTCAGATGCGGCAACGACCCGGACAACCTTCCGGGGATGGTCGACAACTACATGTATGTGAAGGGTGGCGAGAACACGTTCATGCCCGACACGGACGATCCGCAGATGCCGGGCAAGGAAGGGCTGAAGGCGATCGGCGGTGTGGTGCATCACCTGCAGGCACTGACCGCGATCGGCTGTTCGACGGTGAATTCCTATCGCCGGCTTTGGGATACGGGCTTCTGGGCGCCGGTGTTCAGTGACTGGGGCTTCCAGAACCGCACCACGGGTCTGCGCGTGTCGGCGCCGGGGCGGTTCGAGTATCGGTCGGTGGATTCGATGGTGAACCCCTATCTGATGGGCACGACCCTGCTGGCGGCGATGGATGACGGGCTGGAGAACAATCTCGATCCCGGCGAGCCCGAAGAGCGCAACATCTATGCGGCGATGGCCGAGGGCAAGGACGTCAAGAAGCTGCCGATGTCGCTGGGTGAGGCGCTGGACAAGCTGGCGGCGGACGAGGCCGTGCAGCGCGGCCTGCCCGGCGAGATGTACCGGCTTTACGACGAATACAAGCGCGACGAGGTCGCGAGATTCATGTCCACCGTCACCGAGTGGGACAAAGAGATGTACATGGAGTGTCTGCCCTGAGGCATTCGATGTCTTGGCGGCAGGCGATTATGCCTGCCGCCCCCCTGAACGACGCAAACTGAGGAGGCGCATTCAAGATGTGCGGAATTGCTGGATTGATCCACAAGGGCAAGAGCGCGAATGTCGGGTCCGAGATGACCGCGATGCTTCAAGCCCTGAAACACCGGGGGCCGGACAGCACCGGATATGCTGTCTACGGCGAACCGAAGGATGGCGACTATATCCTGCGGCTGAAGGTGGCCGAGGCCGAGGACATGGCCAAGGGCCGGGGGATCACGCAGATCCTCGAGACGCGCGTGCGCGAGGTCGAAGAGATCATGTCCGAGTGCGGAGCCACCGTGAAGGACCGCCAGAGCGCCACGAAATATGCCCATCGCTATGTGCTGGGCCATGACGGCGACGAGGCGAGCATCGGCGAGATGGCCAAGATGATCGAAGAGGTCGACGGCGTCGAGATCCTGTCGATCGGTCGGGGTCTGGAACTGATCAAGGACCTGGGCGATGCATCGGTCGTATCAGGGCTTTACGGGCTGAACGATTTCGTGGGCACCCACGGTATCGGGCACACGCGGATGGCCACGGAATCGGATGTCGACATCAAGTCGGCGCATCCCTATTGGGCGTTTCCCTATAACGACGTGAGCGTGGTGCATAACGGCCAGATCACCAATTACTGGATCATGCGCCGCGAGATGGAGCGCAAGGGCCACCGGTTCATGTCGAATTGCGACAGCGAGTTGCTGGCGGTCTATACCGCGCATAACCTGGCAAACGGCATGTCGCTCGAAGACAGCCTGCGCAAGTCCATCGGCGAGATCGACGGGGTGTTCACCTATCTGGTGGCGACCAAGGATCAGCTGGGCATGGCCAAGGACACGATGGCGGCGAAGCCGCTGGTTCTCTACGAATCCGACGATCTGATCGCGATGGCCTCGGAAGAGGTGGCGATCCGCGCGATCCTTCCGGAAGAAATCGACACTTATGACCCTTACGACGAGGAGGTCCGGGTATGGCAAGCGTAACCGACGCAGAATTGAAACAGATGAGTCAGGACGAGCGCGCCAAGGCGCTTGGAATGACCACGGAGCAGCTGACGGGCAAGTCGCTCTATATCGAGTTCGATCCCGAGGCCACCGATCGCTACACCTATCCGTGGGCGTATGATGTCGATTTCAACAAGCGCACCGAGATCGACACCGACAACCTGACCACGACCGAGGTGAATATCGCGATCCGCGAGAAGATGAAGGAAGGCTATGGCACGATCGTGCTGCAGAATCCGCGCGGCAAGCACAGCCTTGGCGTCGGCATCCTGAACAAGCTGAATCTCATCATCGAGGGGTCGTGCGGCTATTTCGGTGTCGGTCTGATCGACGGTCCGAACGTGCGGATCACCGGGCGCGTGGGCTGGTCCTGCGGCGAGAACATGATGTCCGGCACCATCGTGATCGAGAAGAACGCAGGCTCCACCTTTGGCGCGGCGATGCGCGGTGGCGATCTGGTGTGCCGTGGCTCGGTCGGATCGCGCACGGGCATCGACCAGAAGGGCGGCACGATCATCGTGGGTGGCGACACCGGCGCGCTGTCAGGCTTCATGATGCAGCGCGGACGCATGGTGGTGTGCGGCAATGCCGGCAAGAACCTTGGCGATTCGATGTATGACGGGATGATCTTCGTGGGTGGCGAAATCAAGTCGCTGGGCGTTGACGCGGTCGAGGCCGAGTTGACCGATCTTGACCGGCAATGGCTGACCCGGAAGCTCACGCAATACGGGCTGATGCCCGACAAGGGCGTGGATCATTTCACCAAGATCGTGGCTGGCAAGCAGTTGTGGAACTACGACAACCTCGAGCCGTCCGAGAAGAAACTCATTCTGTAATGGAACGGCGCCCGGCGCCTTCCGTTACCCGCAAAAAGGAACAGACACATGGCTGATGGCGATCTGCCCACCAAGAAGCCCCTTGCGCGCGACACCTACAGGCTGGGAGATTCCTTTATCTTCCCGCCGCGCGTCATGGATGACATCCACATCAAGTCCGAGCTTGGACGCTACCGGATGCGGGGGTTTTCCCTTTTCAAGAAGATCCCGCATTGGGATGACCTGACCTTCCTTCCCGGCACGCTGACGCGTTTCGTTATCGAGGGCTACCGCGAGAAATGCGAAACCCGCACCGTGATCGGACCGCGCGCGAAAAAGCCGCTGGTTCTGGATATCCCGGTCTATATCACCGGCATGAGCTTTGGCGCGCTGAGCTATGAGGCCAAGACCGCGCTGGCGCGTGGCGCCACGATGGCAGGCACGGCAACCTGTTCGGGCGAGGGTGGCATGATCCCCGACGAGCGGCGCTACAGCTCGAAATGGTTCTACCAGTGCATCCAGTCGCGCTATGGCTTCAACCCGCATCACCTGGTTCTGGCGGACGGGTGCGAGTTCTTCATCGGTCAGGGCTGCAAAGTGGGTCTTGGCGGGCATCTGATGGGTCAGAAAGTGACCGACCAGGTGGCCGAGATGCGCAGCCTGCCCGCAGGTATCGACCAGCGTTCGCCCGCCCGTCACCCCGACTGGCTGGGGCCGGATGACCTTGCGCTGAAGATCCAGGAGATCCGCGAAGCGACCGATTGGCAGATCCCGATCCAGCTCAAGCTGGGGGCGGCACGGGTTTATGACGACGTGCGCATGGCCGTGAAATGCGACCCGGATTCGATCTATATCGACGGGATGGAAGGCGGGACGGGCGCCGGTCCGCACCTTGCCACCGAGGATACCGGTGTGCCGGGCATGGCGGCGATCCGTCAGGCGCGCAAGGCCATCGACGATCTGGGCAAGCGCGGCGAGATCAGCCTTGTCTATGCGGGCGGCATCCGCAACGGCGCCGATGTGGCCAAGGCGATCGCGCTGGGCGCGGATGCCATCGCCATCGGTCATTCGGCGATGATGGCGCTGAACTGCAACAAGGACATCCCCGAGGCCAATTACCAGGAAGAGATGGGCGTCGAGCCGGGTTATTGCTACCATTGCCATACGGGCCGTTGCCCGGTGGGTGTGGCCACGCAAGACCCCAAGCTGCGCGAACGTCTGGACCCGGATGCGGCGGCGGAGCGTGTCTACAACTTCCTGCACACGCTCACCATCGAGGCGCAGCTCTTCGCCCGCGCCTGCGGCAAGACCTATATCCATTCGTTGGAGCCCGAGGATCTGGCCGCGTTGACGATGGAGGCGTCGGCGATGGCCGGGGTGCCGCTGGCCGGGACCAACTATACGGTCGGCGTCGAGGACTATCACCACTTTTAAGGTGGGCCGCCCCTGCGCCGCGTGATCCGTGGCGCAGGGCACCACCCCGCCAAAGGAGGACTAAACCATGGCTGGAACACAGTATCGCGGCTCCGAGATCAAGGATGTCGACCAGTTCCTGAAGGATGCCGCCGGACTTGAATCCGAGCGCGAAAAGGAAATCGGCCAGCATATCGGCTATCGTTATGACGTGAACCTTGTGCCGGATTACGACCGGATCACGCCCTTCCTGACGAAATACATGGAGGTGATGGGCTGGGACGATCTGAACTGGCTGGAGGATGTGCATATGGGGTACGAAGAGGGCGCGCCTGCCGTCTTTGACCGCAACAACAATGGCTGGGTGCGGGTGCCCGACAGTATCGAGCTGCCCGACAACCAGCAGGACAGGGACATGATCGCACGTGAAATGCTCATCAAGTTCCAGATGTCCGACCGGCATCCGCTGGTCACGTTGCGCAAGGCCTATATGAAGTTCTGACGCATATGCCGCGCCCGCTTGATATCGCCTGTCTGCAGACACGGCCCCGGCCCGATTTCGCCGGAGCCGTGGCCGAGGCGATGCCGCTGGCCGAAGCCGCGGTCAAGGCGGGCGCGGATATCCTGTTTCTGCCGGAATATTGCGGCGGTCTGCGCACCGAAGATGGTGCGCTGGCCCCGCCGAGCGCACCCGAGGAGAGCCATCCGTTTCTGGCGGCGATGCGGGATTTCGCGGCCAAGCGGAGAGTCTGGATCAATATCGGGTCGATCGCGGTGGATGGGCCGGACGGGCGGATCATCAATCGTGGCCTGATGCTGGATGATCGGGGCGAGATCCGGGGGCGCTATGACAAGATCCACCTCTTTGACGTGCAGCTGTCCGAGGCCGAGGTCTACCGCGAAAGCGCGCATGTCAGCCCCGGTCATCGCGCGGTGATCCATGACACGCCGTTCGGCAGGATCGGCCATACGATTTGTTACGACCTGCGGTTTGCACACCTCTTCCGCAGTCTGGCGCAGGGCGGGGCGGATATCCTGCTGTGCCCTGCCGCCTTTACCCGCAAGACCGGAGAGGCGCATTGGCATGTGCTGAACCGTGCGCGGGCGATCGAGACCACGCGCTTCGTCGTCTCGGCCTGCGCCATTGGGCCGGTGCCGGGGGGCGGAGAAAGCTATGGCCATTCGCTGGTCGTCAGCCCCTGGGGCGAGGTGATCTGCGATGGCGGCACGCTGCCCGGCGTGGTGCAGGCCCGTATCGACCTTGATGACATCGCCCGGGCCGAGGGACGCATCCCGAGCCTGACCGCCGACCGGCCATTCACCCTGACCCAACCCAGAAGGAGCGTCGCATGAGTTCGTTGGCGGCACAGTTCGGACAGAGTTTTTCGGACCATCCCCTGCGCAAGGCCTTCATGAAGTGGCAATGCCGCGTCAGGCAGATGTCGATGCGCGATGAAGATGGGCGCCCCGGCGATCCGATCATGCCGGCGGTGCTGTTGCCGGATCAGGCGGAGCCGCTTGGCCATATCATCACGGTGATGAACAAGGCGCCGGGCTATTCGGTGACGCCCGAGTTGCAGCATATGGCGGCAAAGACGAACGATCCCGCGCAGATCCGCGATCAGGCGATCCGGTTCCTGTCATCGGCCTATTACCAGAAGCCCGAGGAGTTTTCGGATATCCTGACGGCGACCTTTCCGCCGGGATCACCGGGGGCGGCGCAGATCCATGCGGCGGGGCGGTGCCGTTTGATTTTCGACGCTTACGCGCAGCGGTTCGATCTGTCGTGCAAGGTCTGGAGGCTGGCGCCGCACAACCTTCTGCACCAGGCGACGGTGGCGCATAACAAGCTGTTCAATCCGGCGCTGCCGCCGGATACGGAGGTCTTGGGCTTCGAGCCGGACTGGGCGCAGAGCAGCGCCGATCCGGCCATCCGCTGACCCGCCGCGCTGCGCGGTCAGCCGGTCAGTGGGAGCGGTCGATATCTCCCACGGCCAGCACTGGGGAGGCGTCGATATCCTTGGCGTCGAGCATGGTTGACACACGCTCAAGAACGGCGACGATCATCGCCTGTTCCCAATCGTCGAGCGCCTCGAACTGCTTGACGTAGCGCTGTTGCAGCGCATCGGGGGCGGCGCGCACCTTGGCGATGCCTTCGGGGGTGATGCCAAGCCGGGTCTGGCGGCGATCCTGTTCGGATTGCTGCCGCGTCAGCAGGCCCTTTGATTCCAGTTTCTTGATGAGCACCGAAATCGTTGCCTGCGTCACGCCCATGCGCTGCGAAAGCTCGGTCGGGGTGGCGTAGCCTTTTTCCGATACGATCTGCAGCACGCGCAACTGCACCGCTGTCAGGCCCGCCTCGCGTGCGAGATCGCGCGAATACATCTCGGTGGCGCGCAGGATGCGTCGCAGGGCGATGAGGCTGATATCTGTCCGGTCCAAATCAATCTCCGTCAAGGATCGCGACAGATTACTTTTTTTGCGGAAATCCGCAATCCGCGAAGTAGTTTGGTTCATATGTCTAACTGTTTGTGCCATGACACACATATAATACTAAGGGTAATTTCATTCAATATGCGCGATTTGCCGCATATAGCGCGTAAAAATACTTAGACGGTTGAAATAGAATGTCGGAGGTATATACTTAGTCATGCTAACAACAAGGGATCAGAGCCGTGCATACAATCGAAGGATCGAAACAAAAACCGAAGATCACGTTCCGCAAGCCATGCCGCGAGGATGGTGCGGCGATCTGGGAATTGATCGCGTCCTGTCATCCGCTGGATGAGAATTCGATGTATTGCAATCTGATCCAGTGCGACCATTTCCGCGACACCTGTATCCTTGCAGAGATGGACGGCGTGCCGGTGGGCTGGATCTCGGCCTATGTGATGCCGTCGGACGAGGAGACGTTGTTCGTGTGGCAAGTTGCCGTGTCTGAAAAGGCGCGCGGCCAGGGGCTTGGCTCGCGGATGCTGAAGACGCTGACCGAGCGCGAGGAATGCGAGACGGTCAACCGTCTGCAGACCACGATCACGCTGAGCAATGATGCCTCCTGGGCGCTGTTCGGGAAATTCTCGAAAACAATCGGTGGCAAGCTGAAGAGCCAGCCACATTACACCCGCGAGGACCATTTCGACGGACGCCATGCCACAGAGCATATGGTCACGATCGACTTCGCCGAAGCGCTGAAGCGCGCCGCCTGATCGCGGCCTGCGCCAGCCTTCAACCCACCAGACATAAAGGAAACGCCATGCCGACTGACATGTCAGCCGACTTTGAAATCTTTACACGCCGTGAATCGGAAGCGCGCAGCTATTGCCGCAGCTTCGAGACGGTGTTCACCAAGGCCAAGGGCGCCGAAATGACGGCCGCCGACGGCACCACCTATATCGACTTTCTGGCCGGATGCTCGTCCTTGAATTACGGGCATAACGATCCGGACATGAAAGAGGCGCTGGTCGCTCATATCGCGGGCGACGGGATCGCGCATGGTCTGGATATGTATACGCAGGAAAAGGCCCGGTTCCTGGAGGCCTATGAGGAGAATATCCTCAAGCCGCGGGGCATGGACTACAAGGTGATGATGACCGGGCCGACCGGCACGAACGCCGTGGAAGCAGCGATGAAGCTGGCGCGCAAGGTCACGGGGCGCCGCAATATCGTGGCTTTCACCAATGGCTTTCACGGCATGACCATGGGCGCGCTGTCGCTGACCGGTAATGCCGGCAAGCGGGCCGGTGCGGGCTGTGGATCGCTGTGTGGCGTGACGCGGATGCCGTTCGATGGCGCATTCGGCGACGAGATGGACACGCTGCGCCAGATGGAAATGATGTTCGACAACCCGTCATCGGGTGTCGATGCGCCTGCGGCGTTCATCTTTGAGCCGGTGCAGGGCGAGGGCGGCCTGAACGCCGCATCCGATGAATGGATGCAGGGTGTCGCCCGTCTGGCCAAGAAGCTGGGCGCGCTGCTCATCGTCGATGACATCCAGTCGGGGTGCGGACGCACGGGCACCTATTTTGCCTTTGAAAGCGCCGGGATCGAGCCGGATATGGTGACACAGGCGAAATCGCTGTCGGGCTTTGGCCTGCCGTTCGCCGCGTTGCTCATCAAGCGCGAGCATGACATCTGGAAGCCCGCCGAGCATAATGGCACCTTCCGCGGCAATACCCATGCCTTTGTCACCGGGCGCGTCGCGCTCGAGAAGTTCTGGGCCGATGATACGTTCCAGAACGAGGTGCAGCACAAGTCGGCGATCCTGACGGCTGGGCTGCAGGCGATTGCCGATGTGGTGCCGGGTGCGCGTCTGAAGGGGCGCGGCATGATGCAGGGTGTCGATGTGGGTTCGGGCGAGATGGCGGGCGATATCTGTGCGCGCGCCTTCGAGAACGGCCTGATCATCGAGACATCGGGCGCGGATGACGAGGTGGTCAAGGTGCTGGCACCGCTGACCATCCCCGAAGAGACGTTGCGCAAGGGACTGGACATCCTGCTGGATGCCGCCCGAAATGCGACGGTGCAAAACAAGATCGCAGCGGAGTGAAAATAAGATGATCGTCAGACATTTCGATGATGTGGTGAAGGCCGCAAACTCGGTTTCAGATGCGCGCTGGACATCCGTGAGGATGCTGCTGGCCGATGATGGAATGGGGTTTTCGTTTCATATCACGTTCCTGGAAGCGGGCAGCGAACACACGTTCGAATACAAGAACCACTTCGAAAGCGTGTATTGCGTGCAGGGCAAAGGCTCGATCACCGATCTGAAGACGGGGGAGACCCATCAGATCAAGCCGGGCACCATGTATGCCCTGAACGAGCATGACCGGCACACGCTGCGCGCCGAGGAAGAGCTGGTGATGGCCTGCGTGTTCAACCCGCCGGTGACCGGTCGGGAAGTGCACCGCGAGGACGGCTCTTACGCGGCGCCCGAAGAAGTATCCTGAACTCAGAGGCGCCCCTGGGCGCAAGCCCGGGGGTGAGCAAAGATGACCCAATCGACCCATACAGTCGAAAAGATCGGCGGCACATCGATGTCGCGGCTGGACGAATTGATCGGAACGCTGTTCAAGCGCGACGATCCCGCGAAGATCTATGACCGGATTTTCGTTGTTTCGGCCTTTGGCGGCATTACAGACCTGCTGCTGGAGCACAAGAAGACCGGAGAGGCGGGCGTCTATGCGCGCTTTGCCAATGACGAGGACGATCACGGCTGGCTCGATGCGCTGTCGGGCGTGGCCAAGGGCATGCGCGAGGCGCATGGCGCGGTTCTGGGCAATCCCGCCGATCTGAGCGATGCGGATGATTTCGTGCGCGACCGTGTCGAGGGTGTGCGCAACTGCCTGATCGATTTGCAGCGGTTGTGTTCCTACGGGCATTTCCGCCTGAGCCAGCACATGATGCTGACGCGCGAATTGCTGTCCGGTCTGGGCGAGGCGCATTCGGCCTATGTGGCCACGCTGGCGCTGCGCCGGGCGGGCATCAATGCGCGGTTCGTCGATCTGTCGGGCTGGCGCGATGAGCGGGAAATGACTCTGGAAGAGCGGATCCGCGACGGTCTGAACGATGTGGACCTTTCCGAGGAAATGCCCATCGTCACCGGCTATGCGCAATGCCGCGAAGGGCTGATGGCCGAGTTCGATCGCGGTTATTCCGAGGTGACGTTCAGCCGCATCGCGGCGCTGACCGGCGCGCATGAGGCGATCATCCACAAGGAGTTCCACCTGTCCTCGGCCGATCCGAAGCTGGTCAAGGGCAAGGTGCGCAAGCTGGGCCACACGAATTACGACGTGGCCGATCAGCTGTCGAACATGGGGATGGAGGCGATCCACCCCAAGGCGGCCAAGACCCTGCGTCAGGCGGATGTGGCGCTGCGGGTGACCAACGCGTTCGAGCCGCATGATCCCGGCACGCTGATCGACGATCAGCCCGCCGACGCGCCGGGCGCCGAGATCGTCACCGGGCTTGAAGCGCATGCGCTGGAGTTGTTCGAACAGGATATGGTTGGCGTGAAGGGATATGACGCCAAGATCCTCGAATTGCTGACGCGGCACGGGATCCGGATCGTTTCGAAAACCTCGAACGCCAACACGATCACGCATTACGTGGATGCGCCCCTGCGCGAGTTGCGCAAGGTAGAAAGGGATCTGAACAAGGTCTATCCAAGCGCCGAGTTGACGATCCAGCCGCTGGCCATCGCTGCGGTGATCGGGCGCGATCTGTCGGGGTTGAACGTGTTGGGCGAGGGGCTCAAGGCGCTGGCCACGGACGGTGTCGAGGTGCTGGCCGCGCATCAGACGACCCGCTCGGTCGATGTGCAATTCGTCGTTCCCAGAGAATCGCTGGCGGCTTCAATCGGTGCGCTGCACGGCGCGCTCCTGCCCGCTGCCGAGGTGGCGGAGCTGAAGCCGAAGAAGAAAGCCGCCTGAAAGGCGGCGACATAAACCTGATAAAATTCAGCGACTTGCCCCGTCCGGCCTTCCCTTGGTCCGGCGGGGCTTTTTCTTTGTGGGGGGGAGTGGATAGGGGTAGCGTCCTTTGGTCAGGCCGTTTGGCTGTCTGGGGTGGTGGATGGTGCGTTTGGGTCCTTCTCGGACCATGGTGTTGGGCGCCGCATTTGGCGACAAGGGCGGAAAGCAGAAGTTCGCCGCGCTCACCACGAAGGTCCGCTATGCAGGACAGAGCGGTCATTCATCTGCAACTGCTGAACGACTGCTCCGCCGTGTTTAAAGTCAGGCCGCGTTCGGATCTGCGACGCCTTCGACAACGCTCTCGAGATGCCAGATTTTGGAAACGATCTGCCAACCTGCTTCTCCTTTGACGAAGCCAAGGTGGTCGACGAATACATTGCAATGGGCGCGGATGCGGATTTTCACGGTGGCGTTGATCGGGGACAGGTAGTCGATCAGCAGAATTTCAGCGTCTCGGTCTTGGCCGACACTTGCCGGTGACGTCCGCGTGCCGACGTCTTGCACGAAACTTTCGATAGGCTCGGCGAAGACCGTACCTTTGTCGGAATCGAACAGGCTCGACGTTGAGTGGAAGACAGTGTTCAGTTTTTCGGTGTCACACTCATGGATGCCGTCGAGGTAAAGGTTCACGGCGGCGATAAGATCGTTTGGTGCAGTCATTGAGGGTCTCCATTTAAATTGTTGAAACAGACTTGCCATTTCGGGATCAAAGGCGATACTGGCAAAATGGACAATGTTCGGCCAGATTCTGCCAGATTGCAAATGGCGGCGCGCGACCCTCTTGTATGCGCCATTGCGTATGACGGGCTTTGCACTTTCGAATTCGGCATCGCGGTCGAGTTGTTTGCGCTTCCGCGTCCTGAATTCAAACAGTGGTATCGGTTCGCGACGGTGAAGGCGGAGCCTGGGCCGTTGCGGGCGATGGGCGGGATTGCGGTTGACGCCGAAAGCGATCTGGCCGCGTTGCAAGAGGCCAGCTTGATCATCGTGCCGGGCTGGCGTGGCGTCGATTCACCCGTGCCCCCGGCGCTATGCTCCGCCTTGCGCGCGGCACATAGGAAGGGCGCGCGGATCGCGTCGATCTGTTCGGGAGTTTTTGTCCTCGCCGCCGCAGGATTGCTTGATGGGAAAACGGTCACGACACACTGGCGCTACACCGATCTGCTGACGTCCCGGTTCCCTGAATTGACTGTGGATCCGGACGTCCTGTTTGTCGGCAAAGACGGAATCTACACATCCGCCGGGTCTGCCGCGGGCTTGGACCTCGGGCTGCATATCATCCGTCAGGATTACGGTGCGCAAGTCGCGACCAGTGTCGCCAGAAGACTGGTCCTGCCTGCCCAACGCGACGGAGGACAGCGCCAGTTCGTGCCCAGACCGGAACCACGTGCGCGGGGCGGCTCGAACCTTGCCGCCCTTCAAGACAAAATCAGAACATCACTGGACGAAAGCTGGCCCATTGCCCGGATGGCAAAGGTCGCTGGAACAAGTGCGCGGTCGCTGGCGCGGCGTTTCCATGAAGAATCAGCAGTGACGCCCATGCAATGGCTTAGAGCCGAGCGCGTGTTCCGCGCTGCCGAATTGCTTGAGAATGCCGCCATTCCCTTGTCCGATGTAGCGCAAGCCTGTGGCTTCGGATCGCCTGAAACCTTTCGTAGAGAGTTCCGCAAATTGATTGGTGTGCCTCCGATCAAATACCGAGAGCGGATGAACCTGTCCTAAGCTAAAGGTGCGACGCTAAAGCAGTCGTTGGTGAGGTGCGCAGCATTTGCGACTCTGGGCTCCTAACTGCCGTTCGCTGCACACAACACGACCGTCCGCTCAGGGCCGTTTGCGTCTGCTTACCGAAACGAGGGGAGGGTCTGCGCCATCCCGAACTGCCCCCTTCACTGTCCCAACTGAACCTGTGTCTGCCGCAGCCAAGGCGAGCGCAGAGATCAGGGCAGGCCGATCCGCGACTATGTAGACCGGGGAGAGCGTGATATTCTCGCGAGCGGTGTGTTGAACGAGGATACGTCATGACCGACGCCTTGCCCTATCTGGATCTGAGCGATCCTGCCGTTTCCACCCGGGGGCCCGAAGTCGTGGCGGCGAGGGAGGCGCATTGGTGCGCGCGCACGCCTTATGGGCTGGCGGTGCTGCGCTACATGGAGGTGGGGCGCATCCTGCGAGACCGGCGGTTTCGGCAAGGCAGTCACAACTGGCCCGCGACCGTGGGGATCGAAGGGCGGTTCGCGGAATTCTGGCGGCAGTCGGTGATCGGGCGCGAGGGCGAGGATCACAAGCGGCTGCGCGCGCTGGCGGTGCCGGCGCTGTCGGAGGGCTATGTCGAAAGCCTGATCCCGGCGTTCGATCGCATCGCCGAGGATCTGTGCGCCACGCTGCGCGAGACGGACAGGTGCGAATTTCAGGAGGCGTTCTGCACGCCCTTCGCCGGTCAGGCGATCACCACGCTTCTGGGTATGGAGCGCGAGGCCTGGCCGCTTGTGGCGCATAATGCCGCCGATCTGGGGCTGGCGATGGGGATCGAGGCCAAGCGCCATGAAGCCCGGTTCAACGCGGCCTGCGAGACGCTCTTTCAATTGGCCGATCAGCTGGTGACACGGGTGCGGCGCGGCGAGGATGACTCCAGTTACGTGGCGCGGATGGTGGCGGAGTTCGACGCCAATGGCGATTGCATCCATGAGGAGCTGCTGAACACCATCGTGATTTCGATCTTCGGCGGGGTCGATACGACGCGGGCGCTTCTGGGGCTTGGGCTGTCGCTGTTCATCGAGAACCCTGCGCAATGGCAGGCGCTGCGCGAGGATGAGGGGCTGATCCCGGCGGCGATCGAGGAATTCATCCGCGCCCGGCCCACCACCACATGGGCGACGCGCGAGGCGGTGGAAGATGTCGAGGTGAACGGGCAGAAGATCAAGGCGGGCACGGTGCTGCATCTGCTGGTCCATGCCTCGGCCCGTGATCCTCTGGTTTGTGACGATCCCGGTTTCGACATCACCGCTAAGCGCAAGCTGCATTTCGGGTTCGGGGGCGGCGCGCATCATTGCATCGGGCATTTCGTGGCGCGCACCGACATGGCCGCGGCGCTGCGCGCGTTGCGGCGGACATTCAAGACGGTGGCGTATGGTTCAGGGCCGGAATGGCTTCCCGATAGTGGCAATACGGGTGCTGTGCGGCTTCCCATACGCTACAGTCTGGTTGAGTGAGTTCCCATCCGTGTACGGGATGTGAGAGGGGCGCACGCGTCCCGCCGACGCCGCCGGCCTTGTGAGGGGGGTGTCCCTCAGCCCTTGGCGAGATCCTTGAGGATGGGGCAATCGGGGCGGTTGTCGCCGGCGCATTCGCGGACCAGATGGGTGAGCGTATCGCGCATGGATTGAAGCTGCAGGATCTTGTCCTCGATCTGGGCAAGATGGTCCTGGGCGATGCGTTTGACATCGGCGCTGGCGCGGGTGTCGTCCTTGTAGAGGGCAAGGAGCGTGCGGCAATCCTCGATCGGGAAGCCGAGCGCACGGGCCCGCGCCAGAAAGGTCAGGCGGTGCATGTCCTTGTCGTCGAAGACACGGTAGCCATTGGCTTCGCGATGCGGTGTGACAAGGCCGATCTCTTCGTAATAGCGGATGGTCTTGGCGGGCAGGCCAGTGCGTTTGGCGATATCCCCGATATTCATGGCGGACCTCATTGATGCAAGGGCATGGGCTGTGCCGATGGTGTGGGCGGATGCGAGGCGTCGGGGCGGTCCATGGCGGCGCCGACGCGGCGCAGACGCAGCGCGTTCGACAGCACGAAGACCGAGCTGAGGGCCATGGCGCCTGCGGCCAGCATCGGTGACAGCATGAGACCGGCGACGGGATAGAGCGCCCCCGCCGCGACCGGAATGAGCGCGGTGTTATAGGCGAAGGCCCAGAACAGGTTCTGGCGGATGTTGCGCATGGTGGCCCGCGACAGGTGCAGCGCGTTGACCACGCCCGACAGATCCCCGGAGATCAGCACGATATCGGCGGCTTCGATCGCGACATCGGTGCCGCTGCCCACGGCGATGCCGGTATCGGCCGCGGCGAGGGCCGGGGCGTCGTTGATGCCGTCGCCCACGAAAGCCACGCTGCCGAAGCGCGCGCGCAGCGTGTCGATTGCGGCGACCTTGCCATCGGGCAGGGTTTCGGCCTCGACATGGTCGATGCCCAGCTCGGCGGCGATGGCCTGTGCGGTGGCCTGCGTGTCGCCGGTGATCATCGCCACCTTGAGGCCGCTGGCATGCAGGCTGTCGATCACCGCGCGGCTGGTGGGCTTGACCGGGTCGGCCACGGCGAGAAGGGCGGCAAGCCGCCCGTCGATGGCCGCGAAGACCGGGGTTTGGCCGTCGGCGGCGATGCGGGCAAGGGCGGTGGCAAGCGGTGTTGTGTCGATCCCCTCGCGGCGCATCAGTCGTTCGGCGCCGATCAGAACGTCGTGGCCGTCCACGTTCGCCGACAGGCCGAAGCCGGTGATCGCCTTGACCTGGCGGGCCTGCGGCAGGGTCAGGCCACGGTCGCGGGCGGCCTGTTCGATGCTGCGGGCGATGGGATGTTCGGACTGGCTTTCGACGGCGGCGATCAGGGCCAGTGTCGCGTCCCGCTCATGGCCATTGGCGGTGTCGATCCGGGTGAGGCGGGGGCGGCCCTCGGTCAGGGTGCCGGTCTTGTCGAAGGCGACGACCTTGGCCTCGTCCAGTTTTTGCAGGGCATCGCCCTTGCGGAAAAGCACACCCAGTTCCGCAGCGCGCCCGGTGCCCACCATGATCGAGGTGGGCGTGGCCAGGCCCATAGCGCAGGGGCAGGCGATGATGAGCACCGACACACCCGCCACCAACGCGAAGGTCAGCGCGGGATCGGGGCCGAAGAACAGCCAGGCGGCGATGGTCGTCAGCGCCACGGCGATCACCGCCGGTACGAAGATGCGTACCACGCGATCCGCGAGCGACTGGATCGGCAGCTTGGCGCCCTGAGCCTCTTCGACCATCGAGATGATCTGCGACAGCATCGTGTCGCGGCCCACCTTGGTGGCGCGGAAGATGAGCGCGCCTTCGCCGTTGATCGTGCCGCCGATCACGCTGTCGCCCGGGGCCTTGCCGACGGGGATCGGCTCGCCCGAGATCATGCTTTCGTCGACATGGCTGTGGCCCGAGGTGATCTCGCCATCGATGGCGATCTTCTCACCGGGGCGGACATGGACGATATCGCCGACGCCGAGCGTGTCTATGGCCACCTCAGTCACCTTGCCCTTGCGCTCGACGCGGGCGGTATGAGCCTGCAGGCCGATGAGTTTCTGGATCGCGGCGCCGGTGCGGCCCTTGGCGCGCGCTTCGAGCCAGCGGCCCAGAAGGATCAGGGTGACGATCACGGCGGCCGCTTCGAAATAGACGGCGCGCGCGCCCGAGGGCAAAAGACCGGGGGCAAAGAGGGCGATGGTCGAAAAGCCCCATGCCGCCGAGGTTCCGAGCGCGACAAGGCTGTTCATGTCCGGCGCCCCCTTGAGAAGGGCGGGCACGCCACGGGTGAAAAAGCCACGACCGGGCCAGACAAGCACGAGCGTCGTCAGTGTGAACTGGATCATCCACGAGCTTTGATGGCCGATCGTCTGATGCACGAGGGCGTGAAAGCCCGGGATCACATGCCCGCCCATTTCCAGAATGAACACCGGCAGGGTCAGGAGGCCCGCGACAAGGGTCAGTCGGCGGGCATGGGTGATCTCGGCGGCGCGGCGGGTCGCCTGATCGTCGGAGAGGTCTTCGGCGGGGCGTGCGGGATACCCGGTTTCGGTCACGGCGCGGGCAAGCTCGGTGGGATCGGTGGCGCCGGGCAGGTAGCGGACCTGCGCCTGTTCGGTGGCAAGGTTGACCGACGCTTCCAGCACGCCGGGGCGCGCGCGCAGCGCGTCTTCGACCCGGCCCACGCAGGAGGCACAGGTCATGCCGGACACGGCGAGCGTCAGCGTCGCTTCGCGGGCCGGATAGTTGGCGGCCTGCAGGGCGTTGGTGATGTCGTGCAGATCGGCACCGTCGATCTGCATCTGGGCGGTGCCGGTCGCAAAATTGATCGACACGTCGGAGACACCCGGCACAGCCTGCAGCGCGCGTTCGGCGCGACCGGCGCAGCCGGCGCAGGACAGGTTCTGAACTTCGATGCGGAGTTTGTCTTGTGCCATGGTGTTTCCCTTCGCACCTTCACATAAGGCTTCCAGTGACGGGAAGGTCAAGGGCCGGCGCTTTGGGGTGGCGCGAAAGCTCAGTCGACGATTTCGATCAGCGTCTTGTCCACGCCATAAGACTGCACGAGGTCATAGAGCATTCTTGCGTCATCCGGGTGCAGGCGGACGCAGCCGGCCGAGGCGGGTGTGCCAAGCCGGTCGGTCTGGGTGGTGCCATGAATGGCGAAGTTGCCGGAAAAGAAGATCGACCACGGCATCGGCGCATTGTCATAAAGCGTCGAGTAGTGCATCGGCACCATGGACTGCACCGAATAAAGCCCCGTCGGCGTGAATTTACCGGCCCGCGCGGTGGACACGGGCCAGCTATGGGCCGGGGCATTGTCGAGCAGCACCGTCATTTCCTGATCCGACAGGTCGATGCGCACCAAAAGCTCTGCGGCATGGGCGGCACAGCCCCACAGCACAAGCATTGAGACGGCAGCCTGCCGGAGCATCACACCGTCATGTGGCGCGCGCGCGCACCGCGTTCGATGGCGGCGGCGTGGAGGCGATCCAGTTCGAGCTCGTAGCGGATTTCTTCGAGCAGGCGCAGTTCGGTGTGCTGGATCGAGCCATCGGCGGCGGCCACGTCGCAGGCCAACGCATAGGCGGTTTCATAAAGCCGTTCTGGCAGGTTGGCGCGCACCAGACCGAACAGCGCGTCAAGCCCGTCTTCCTCGCTGAAGAGGTCGAATACGGTCTGGGCCATGATTTGAACGCGGTCCACATCGTAATCGCCGAAGATCGGCAGGTTGTTGACCGCCGACTCGATCTTGACCAGTTCGGCGGTGCGGATGTTTTCATCCGAGGCCGAGACCGCGATCATGACCGCCACAAGGCAGTCCTGAGGGGTCATGGGATGGGGGATCGTGTCGGGCATCTGGGTGGCCTTTCAAAGGGGCGTGTTGCAGTGCAGAATATTGACTGTCCCGCCCCTCGGCAATAGGAAGCGGGCGACCCATGGTCGCGTTCCGCACCGGGGCTAACAAAGGAAATTATCATGTCCGAGATGCGCGACGCCGCGATGAATTCGAAAGCCTGGCCTTTTGAAGAAGCCCGCCGCGTTCTCAAACGCTATGAGAAGGCGCCGCCGGAAAAGGGATATGTGCTGTTCCAGACCGGCTATGGCCCGTCGGGCCTGCCGCATATCGGGACATTCGGAGAGGTGGCGCGCACCACGATGGTGCGCCGCGCCTTCGAGATGCTGAGCGACATTCCCACCAAGCTGCTTTGTTTCTCGGACGATATGGACGGGCTGCGCAAGGTGCCGGGCAATGTTCCCAATCAGGAGCAGATGCGCGAAGACCTGAACCTGCCGCTGACCAAGGTGCGCGATCCGTTCGGCACCCATGAAGGTTTCGCGCAGCACAACAACGCCCGTCTTTGCGCGTTTCTGGACAGTTTCGGGTTCGAGTATGAATTCGCCTCGGCCACCGAGTATTACACCTCGGGCAAGTTCGACGAGATGCTGCTGGTGGCGCTGGAACGGTTCGACAAGATCATGGAGATCATGCTGCCGACGCTTGGCGCAGAGCGTCAGCAGACCTATTCGCCCTTCCTGCCGGTCAGCCCCAAGACCGGGCATGTGCTGCAGGTGCCGACGCTGGAGCGCAATGTCGCGAAAGGCACCATCGTCTATGAAGAGCCCGATGGCGAGCGCGTCGAGGTTCCGGTGACGGGCGGTCATGTCAAGATGCAGTGGAAGCCCGATTGGGCGCTGCGGTGGGCCGCGCTTGGCGTGGATTACGAGATGTCGGGCAAGGATCTGATCGACAGCGTGCGGCAATCCACGCGAATCTGTCAGGCGCTTGGAAAACTCCCGCCCGAGTCGCTGTCTTATGAGTTGTTCAACGACGAGCTTGGGCAGAAGATCTCGAAGTCGAAGGGCAATGGCCTGAGCATGGAGGAATGGCTGCGCTATGCCGCGCCGGAAAGCCTGTCGTATTTCATGTATCTCAAGCCGAAGACCGCCAAGCGGCTCTATTTCGATGTGATTCCCAAGGCGGTGGACGAGTATCACCAGCAATTGCGCGCCTATCCCGATCAGGATGTGACGCAGCAACTGAACAACCCGGTGTTCCATGTGCATGGCGGCGATGTGCCCGAAAGCCGGATGGTGGTGCCGTTCTCGATGCTGCTCAATCTTGCGTCGGTCGCCGGGGCCGAGGACAAGGACACGCTATGGGGCTTCATTCGCCGCTATGCGCCCGAGGCCACGCCTGAGACCCATGCCGATCTGGATGCTGCCGCCGAATTCGCGGTGCGCTATTACAATGACTTCGTGAAGCCCGAAAAGACCTATCGCGCGCCCACCGATCTGGAGCGCGAGGCGCTGGAGGCGTTGCGCGACGGGCTGAAGGCATGGGACGGACCGGCCGATGCGGAAGAGTTGCAGGGCCTTGTCTTTGCCTGCGGGCGCGAGCGGTTCGATCCGATGCGCGACTGGTTCAAGGCGCTTTACGAGGTGCTTCTTGGTGCCAGCCAGGGGCCGCGTTTCGGCGGGTTTATCGCGCTTTACGGTGTCGATGAGACGATCGCGCTGATCGACGAGGCGCTGGCGGGCAAGCTGGCGTAATCCGCGCAGTTGGCGGCATCGGAAGGCGCTTGCTAAAGCGTTCCGCCTTTGACCCGAGGCATCAGCTAAGGGCGGAACGCGTGCAACGATTGAACGAAGCACTGCATCTCGCGAAAATCTGTGTTTCAGTTTTTTCGCGAAACGCTTTAGGCTACGCAAAACGAGGGGCAAGAGCATGACACGTATCGCGCTGATTTCACTTGGTCTTCTTGGGCTTGTTGTGGCCTGTGCCGAAGTCTCCATGCCAGAACCGCCCGAGGGGCGCGCGATCTATGACGCGAATTGCGCGCAGTGCCACGGGGCTTCTGGCGAGGGCGGCGGCCCGTGGGCCGAGGGGCTGTCGCCCGCTCCGGCGGATCTCACGGCGCTGAGCGAGGATGGCGCCTTTCCGCGCGCCCGCGTCCTGAGTGTGATCGACGGCTATGACCGCACCGGCCTGCCGGGACAGGAGATGCCCGAGTTCGGTCTGCTTCTGGAGGGTGAGACCGTGCCCGTTGATGTGGGCGACGGGGTGCTGACGCCGACACCACGGCCGCTGGCGGCGTTGCTCTATTATCTGGAAAGCATTCAGGACTGACGCACGGCTCAGATCCGGCAAATCCCCTGCACCTCGGCGTCCTTCCACGGGAGCAGCACGGTGCGAGGTTTTGGCATGTCTCCTATCGGGAACGTGCCTTCCAGCATCTCGCGCAGGCGGGCGGTGCGCGGCGCATCCGGGTCCAGCGTGGCGCAGCAGACATATTCCTCGACGATGGAGGCCTGCTGCTCGAACCCGTAGTCCAGGAAATCGTGATTGGTCGAGATATCGAAGAGGTAAGGGTCATCGCTGACGCGGTGTTCGCTGGCGGCACGCAGCGGAGAATAGCCGGTCAGGCGACGGTTCTGCCATTGCCAGACATGGGTCATCTCATGCGCGAAGATCATCGCATGCAACAGTGACATGAACTCGGGATAGCGCGGCATGAAATCCGGCTCGTACCAATCGCGCGCATAGAACACCTTGTTGTGAACCACCACGGCTGCCGGGGCGACGGTGACGGTCGGGGTTGTCGGCTCGGGCAGGATACGTTCGCGGCAGGTGAGGCGCGGGCGCGTGGCGCGCGGATAGGTGACCTTGCCGATAAGCGCGCCATCCACCAGCCGAATGCGCGAGGTGTCAATGCTGTCGCCGTGGATCTGCGTGGCGAAAGCGGATTCGGTCGGCGTCAGGGGACGACCGCAAGACAATAAAAACAAGGGCAGCAGAAGCCATAACCAGCGCATGGGGCAGATCCTATCACTGGCTGGATCGCCGCGCGAGAGGGCAGCGCTTCAGCCGGCGCGCAGGACGACGCGGAAGGATCGGGGATCCTCGAACAGCTCGGTCATGGTGCCTGCGTCCAGAACGCGGGCCAGGGGCTCGGGGCGGCGGCGCAGATAGCGTTTGCGCAGGTCCAGACAGACGACACCTCCGTCGGTGATCGTGTCGATCATCAGATCGGCATAGGCATCGACCGGGTAATGAAACCCGCAGGAATAGAAGCTGATGAGCATGTCCGCCTTGAGACCCTCCATCGCGGCCGGGTCTTTGAGGGGGTTGATCGTGGTGACCTTGGTCTTGGCAGCACCGTTGTCATGCAGCAGTTCCTTGGCGCAGGGCAGGCTCGCATAACCGCTGCCTGCGCCAGCCCAGTTGTGGTAAAGCTCATCGGTCTGTTCGATGTCCACAAGGGTGAAGCGCGGCTTGTAATCACGCTGGAAAAACAGGTCGGGTATGGCCTGCCCGCAGCCGATGTCGATCACGGATTTCGGTTTGAAATCAATCGCATCCAGATGTGCCTTGACCGGCTGGTATTCGCAGGCGGCCTCGCGCAGGGCGCCGGTGAGAATGGCGTCGCGGCGCTCGCCGACCTCTTGCAGAAGGGGCGCCGGATCGCCGGCCATATAGGTCTTGCGGGAGCGGGGGCTGATTGTCTTGGTGCGCTGGAAGCCGATCAGGGCAACGGCCCTGTCGGACAGGCTGCGGGTCTTGAAGCCGAGCGCGGTGATGTCTGCTTCGGTCAGGTACTCGTCAACGGTGATACGATCCAACATGGTCAGTCCATACGATGTTACCGCTGACATTATAGCATGATCCGTGGCTTGTGACTTGAGCTAAGATGCGGTCCGGGCCGGAGTGCGTGGCGCGCTGTGGCCGTCCGGTCGCACCTTGGCGCGAATCGGGGGGCAAGGCGTTGGTTAATAGGGAAAAACCGGGATCTGTATCGCGTCGGTATCGCATCGGTATCGCATCGGTATCGCGTCGGTATCGGGGGCTGTATCGGGCCGGGTTAACGCGGCGTGCGGTGGGGGTGGCGGCGAAAGTCTTGCGACGCGGTCAACCTGTGCGTTAGAACATGTGCTGTACGCAAGGGTATGGTCAGGGGGTCGGCGTGTCGGGGGAGTGGTTGAAAACAGCGGTGCTGCTGCTTAGGTTCCTGGTGGATATCGCCGTGGGGATCTTCTTTCTGGTCCTGATCGGGATCGCGGCGCTTTTGATCGGAAAATTCGTCAAGTGGCTGGAGTCGTTCGATGTTGTGCCGGCGCCGGTTATCAAAGGCTTAACCTTTCTGGAATATGGTCTGTTTGCGGTCGACGTGGTATGCTTTGCTTTTCTGGTGGTCATGGCGGGTTACAAATTGATGGTCGAAATCTGGAGAGAGTACAAATGAGCACGGGTCAGAAAAACACGGCCAGACGGCGTTTCTGGCAATTGCTCGACTCGGAATTCGTCTTTGCCCGCGACATGTTTTTCGCGCCGGTGAATTTCCTGTTCGCGGCGGTTCAGGACTCGGTCAAGCGCGCCAATTCCGAAGCGCGGCTGGCGGTCGCGTGGTCGCTGAGCGACGAGGAGAACGGCAAGAAGCGGTAAGGGGTCTGGTTGCCGGGGCGCATCTGACGCAGGGACGCGATTGCCAGACCGCGGGATGGCGATGCAAGCGACGCTCAAGGGCGCTTTATGGTGGCGGTGTCAGGCGGTCGTTTGCGCGGGGCGCTGATGGCAGCCAAATCGCCAGCCCGTCACGCCGCAGACGTGCCGAGTATCGTTGGCGTACCTTTGGTGCGACGGGAAATGTGGAGATTGCGCGGCGCCTTTGGCGCTATTCGCATGGTGGCAAAGCGAGAGGTTGGCGCAGGATTTGGCGTGTGGTGGCCCGTGCCTTACCCCACTCAAACATCCAACTCTTCCACGAACCGAGCATTCTCGGAGATATACTGGAACCGCAGTTCCGGCTTCTTGCCCATCAGCCGTTCCACCAGATCGCCGGTTTCGCCGGGCTCGTCCTCGTCGATGGTGACGCGGATGAGCTTGCGGGTTTTGGGGTCCATCGTGGTTTCCTTGAGGTCCTTGGCGTCCATTTCGCCCAGGCCCTTGAATCGGCTCACGTCGATCTTGCCCTTGCCGCCGAGACCCTTTTTCATCCAGGCGTCCCGCTCGGCCTGATCGAGGCAATAGACGCGTTTCGCCCCTTGGGTCAGGCGATAAAGCGGCGGGCAGGCCAGATACAGGTGGCCCGCGTCGATCATCGGGCGCATCTGGGTGAAGAAGAACGTCATCAAGAGCGAGGCGATATGCGCGCCGTCGACATCGGCATCGGTCATGATGATGACCTTGTCATAGCGCAGATCGTCGATGTTGAACTTGCTGCCAAGCCCGACGCCAAGCGCCTGTGTCAGATCGGCGATTTCCTGGTTCGAGCCGAGCTTTGAACTGGCCGCCCCCAGCACGTTGAGGATCTTGCCGCGCAGCGGCAAGAGCGCCTGTGTCTTGCGGTCGCGGCCCATCTTGGCCGAGCCACCGGCGCTGTCGCCCTCGACGATGAACAGCTCGGTGCCGTCGCGCGTGTTCGATGAGCAATCCACCAGCTTGCCAGGCAGGCGCAGTTTCTTGGTGGCGGTCTTGCGCTGCGTTTCCTTTTCCTGACGTCGGCGCAGCCGTTCTTCGGCGCGCAGCACCAGGAAATCGAGGATTGCGCCTGCGGATTTCGTATCGGCGGCGAGCCAGTTGTCGAAATGGTCGCGCACGGCGTTTTCCACCAACCGCTGCGCCTCGGTTGTGGCAAGACGGTCCTTGGTCTGGCCCACGAATTCCGGCTCGCGGATGAAGCACGAGACCAGGGCGCAGCCGCCCGCCATCAGATCCTCGCGGGTGATGTTGGTGGCCTTGCGGTTGTTCACCAGCTCGCCATAGCCCTTGATGCCCTTGAGGATCGCGGCCCAGAACCCGGCGACATGGGTGCCGCCTTCGGGGGTGGGGACGGTGTTGCAGTAGCTTTGCAGCGATCCATCGCGCGAGGGTGTCCAGTTGATCGCCCATTCCACCTTGCCGGGCATGCCGAAGCGTTCCTGAAAATCGACGGTGCCTGCAAAGGGCTGGTCGGCATAGGTGGAGGCGCCGTTCATGGTTTCGCGCAGGTAATCCGACAGGCCGCCGGGGAAATGGAACGTGGCCTCGGTGGGGGTGTCGCCATCGGGGATCGCGGATTTCCAGCGGATCTCGACGCCCGAGAAAAGATAGGCCTTGGATCGGATCGAATTGAACAGCCGAGCGGGCTTGAAACGGTGCGAACCGAAGATCTGTTCATCGGCGTGAAAGGTGATGGTGGTGCCGCGCCGGTTGGGGGCCTGTCCGATCTTCTGGATCGGGCCAAGCGGGATGCCACGCGAAAAGCGCTGTTCGTAAAGCTCCTTGTTGCGGGCCACCTGCACCACCATGGAATCCGACAGCGCGTTGACCACCGAAGCGCCCACGCCATGCAGGCCACCGGAGGTCTGATAGGCCTTGCCGCCGAACTTGCCGCCGGCATGCAGCGTGCACAGGATCACCTCGAGCGCGGATTTGTCGGGAAACTTGGGGTGCGGGTCGATCGGGATGCCGCGGCCATTGTCGCGCACGGTGAGCGAATAGTCCTCGTGCAGTTCCACCTCGATCCGGTTGGCATGGCCGGCGACGGCCTCGTCCATGGAGTTGTCGAGGATTTCCGCCACAAGGTGATGCAGCGCGCGCTCGTCGGTGCCGCCGATATACATGCCGGGGCGTTTGCGGACGGGTTCCAGCCCTTCGAGCACCTCGATCGAGGAGGCGTCGTAGTCGGAACTGTCTGTGGCGGAGAGAAGATCGTCGGCCATGGGATGCTGCTCATTTTTGTGGTTGTCGCACAGTATGCCAGAGGCGCCGGGGCGGGGGAAGGGCTTGTGGCGGTCAGGGGGCTGTCAGCGCATCGCGCAGGTGGCGCGCGCAGCCCCGGAGTGCGGCGGTGTCGTCCGATATCAGGTGGACGGGGATGGCATCGATGATCGCGGCATAGGGGCCACGGGCGGCGAAACTCGCATCGAAGCCGAGGGCGATCAGATGGGGTGCGGTGGCACGGGCCGCCCCACCGATCAGGTAAAGCCCGCCGGTGGCCATGTGATGCAGGCACAGATTGCCCGCCACCGCCCCCAGAAGCCGCGAGAAAAGGGTCAGCGCGGCGGTGGCATGGGGATCGGTGCCGGTGGCGTGGCCTGCGATGATGCGGTGTGTGTCGAGCGTGGTGCCGGAGTGCCAGTGGTAGATGCGCTGAAGGCCCGGACCGCTGAGCGCGGCCTCGATCGGTTTGTGGGGGTGATCGCGGGCGAGATGGCGGGTCAGCGCGTTGAGCGCAGGGTCGAGATGCGGCAGGGCCGAGTGGCCCGATTCGGCGGCGGGCACGAACAGCCTGTCGCCGATGCGATGCGCCACGGCCACGTTGCAGCCGGTGCCAAGGCCCAGCACAAGGCGGGGGCCGGTATCGGGCGTGCCGGGGCGCATGGGGGTGAGCGCATCGGGGGGCAGGTCGTCAAGGGCCAGCGCCTGCGCCTGCAGATCATTCAGCAGATGGACATGCGCCGCCCCCGTGGAGGCGCGCAGCGCCGCGCTGGTGATGTGCCAGTCGTGATTGGTGAGCTGTGCGGCGTCGCCGCGCACCGGGCCTGCGACCCCGGCGCAAAGCGCTGCGATGGGGCCTGTGCCGATGTCCGCCAGATAGGCGGCCAGCAGCGGGGCGAGGCCCGCAAAATCGGCGTTGGGAAAGCTGCGCGCCGTGCCGGCGATCAGGCCATTGCCCGGATCGGCCAGCCCCACGCGCGTATTGGTGCCGCCCACATCGGCAAGCAGGTGCAGGTCAGCCATCGCGCCAGCGGGCCATGGTGGCGCGGGCGGTCTGGGCCAGCATCACCACGTCGATCCCCACGGCGAGGAACTGCGCGCCCCAGTCGCGATAGCTGAGCGCGGTGTCATGGTCGAGCGACAGGATGCCCGCCGCCTTGTCGGAAGCGGCGATGCGCGTCAGCGCGTCGCGGATCACGGCGCGGACCTCGGGCTGATCGCTGTCGCCCAGATACCCCATATCGGCGGCCAGATCGGAGGGGCCGATAAACACGCCATCCACGCCCTCCACCTTGAGGATGTCGTCCAGTGCGTCGATCCCGGCGCGGGTTTCCACCTGCACCAGCAGGCAGATCTGTGCGTTGGCGGTCGAGATGTAGTCGGGGATGGCCGAGAACTGTGTGGCCCGCGCCAGCGCCGCGCCTGACCCCCGGATGCCCTCGGGGGGGTAGCGGGTGGCGCGCACCAGCGCGCGCGCCTGATCGGCGCTGTCGACCATCGGGATCAGCAGGGTCTGCGCGCCCGCGTCGAGCACCTGCTTGATCGCCCAAGGCTCGCCCATGGGCAGGCGCACCACGGGCGCGCTGTGGCGGCCTTCGAGCACCTGCAGCTGGCGCATGATGCTGGGCAGATCGTTGGGGGCGTGTTCGCCGTCGATCACCAGCCAGTCGAACCCGGCTGTGGCGAGCATTTCCGTGGCATAGGCATCGGCAAAGCCCGCCCAGCATCCATAGAGCATGTCGCCGCGTGCCAGTGCGGATTTGAAGCGGTTTTCGGGGGCGGGCATGGGCTGTCTCCTGCGTGATTTGGCCCGAGATTAGACCGGCAGCGGGGCAAGGTGAAAGCGTTTCGCGGCCCGCGACATGCGCCGTCGGTCTCAGGCGTCGCTATCCTCGCGGTCAAGCCGGCGCAGCGCCCGGTAGCTCAGCACCGCCGTGCCGCCGAAAAAAGCGCCGCCGATCAGGATGATCTCGAAAAACGCGGGCCCGGAGGGCATGCCGCGCCAGGCCACCACCCCGACAAGCCCGAGCAGTCCGAGAATGCCCACGGCCAGACGGAATTTCAGCTCGCCGGGACCGGGTCCGTATTTGCTCATGCGATGGCTCCTTTATCGCGTGGACAGCTGCGGGACGCTGTGCTGTGCTGGTGGCATGATCCGCGACGCCCGCCTGCCCTATCTTGTCACAGGGATGATGATCCTGGCCACCGCCATGTGCCTTTTGGCGATGGGTCGGGTGATGATCTGCCCTTGCGGGTATATAGATCTGTGGGGGGCGGTGGGCAGTGCCGAGGCCAATATGCAACTGGCCGACTGGTATACCCCCAGCCACCTGCTGCATGGGCTGTTGTTTTATGCCGGGCTTTGGGCGGTTCTGCCGCGGCTTTCGGTGGGCTGGCGGCTGGTGCTGGCGACGGCTTTGGAATGTGCATGGGAGCTTTTGGAAAACACCGATGCGGTGATCGGCTATTACCGGGCCAATACCGTGTCGGGCGAGTATATCGGTGACAGCGTGGTCAATTCGCTGTCGGATATCGCGGTCATGCTGCTGGGGTTCGGACTGGCGCGGGTGCTGCCGGTTTGGGCCAGCATCGCCCTCTTGGTGGGGTTCGAGGTGCTGACCGCTTTTCTTATCCGTGATGGTCTGGCGCTCAACATCCTGATGTTCGTCTGGCCGCTGGAGGCGGTGCTGGAGTGGCAGCAGGCGGGGTAGGCACGCGGCGCTCAGGGTTTGCCGGGGGCTTTACTTTCGTTGTGAAACCGCCGAGAGCTTGGGCATGAACGATCAAGCCAAGGGCCTTCTCATCACTGCGATCGGCGTCCTTTTCGTGGTGCCGGATTCACTCTTTATCCGGCTGATCGACGCCTCGGCGCCCACGATCACCTTCTGGCGCGGGTTGACCTCGGGGTCGTTCATCCTTCTGGGGGTGATTGCGGTCATGGGCCTGCGCGGGTTCCGCGAGGTGGCGCGCACCGGGCTTCCGGGGCTGCTCTATACGGTGCTGATCGGGGCCACGGCGCCGGGTTTCGTGCTGGCGGTGAAATGGACCAGCGTCGCGAATGTGGTGTTCATCATCGCCTCGATGCCGGTTTTCGCGGCGATCTTCAGCCGGATCTTTCTGGGTGAGGCGATCAGCAAGCGCATGGTGCTGACGATGGCGGGGGTGTTCGTGGGCCTTGGTATCATCGCCTGGGGATCGGGCGAGACGGAAGGGGCCTCATGGCAAGGGGATCTGGTGGCGCTTGGCGTCTCGGCCAGTTTCGCGGGCGCCATGACGACGGCGCGCAAGCTCAGGGCGACCTCGATGATCCCGGCGATACCGCTGGCCTATCTCGGGGCGTCACTGGTGATCTGGCCCCTGGCCGATCCGGTGGCGCCGGTGGCCGCGCAATGGCATCTTCTGCTGGGGCATGGGGCGTTCATCACCGTGTCCACCTGTCTTCTGACGCTTGGCCCGCGCTATATCGGCTCGGCCGAGGTGGCGCTGCTGATCCTGCTCGAGTCGGTTCTGGCGCCGCTCTTGGTCTGGGCGGTGATCGGCGAGGATCCGGGGCCTTGGGCGCTGGCAGGGGGCGTGGTGGTGATCGGCGTGCTCTTTGCCTCGAACCTCTGGGCGCTGCGCGCCCGCCACCGGATGCGTAATGCGCCCCAGCCGCGTGTCGGGCCGCCGGTGGAGTAGGGCAGCCTCAGAAATCGGCGTTCACACCGGGCAGGTTGAGCGCCTTGATCAGATCGCGCAATTCCTGCCTTGCGGCGATGTTCGAGATATTGAGCTGCTTGACGCCCACATCCTTGAGATCCAGAAGCGTCAGCCCGCGCGGAAACAGCTCGCGGAAGATGACCCGTTCGTTGAAGCCGGGGGCCGTGCGAAATCCGATGCGGCGCGCCAGCGTTTCCAGCGCCGTGCCCATTTTCTGCTTGTTGACCATCTGTTGCGCGCCGAGCCGGTTGCGCACCACCACCCAGTCGATCGGCTTCAGCCCGGCCTGCGCGCGCAACTGCCGCGCATTCCACACCATTTCCGAATAGACCGACGGCCCGATGATCCGCTTCCCGTCGCTGTCCACATGGGCCAGCAGGTCGAAATCCACGAAACTGTCGTTCAACGGCGTGATGAGCGTGTCGGCAAGGCTATGGGCGACCTGGCTCAGCCGGGTATGCGATCCGGGGCAGTCGATCACGATGAAGTCGCTGTCAGGCTCGAGCTGCGCCACGGCGGCCGAGAGGCGGCGATCATAGAGGTTCTCGCCGGGCTTCAGACTGGACTGGTCGATGTCGGGAAGGTCGTGATACCGGGGGCTGGGCAGATCAAGCCCGGCCTTGTCCAGAAAGGTCTTCCGATTGCTGGCATAGCGCCCGAAGGTCTTTTGCCGCAGGTCCAGATCCAGCGCGCTGACCTTGTGGCCCATGCGCGCAAGCGCGGTGGCCACATGCATCGAGACGGTCGATTTGCCGGCGCCCCCCTTCTCGTTGCCGACGACGATGATATGGGCCATGACCTGTTCCCCTGTCCCTGTTCCGGGCTGTTTTTCTTGTGTCACACTCTAGCCTCGGGGCCTGCAGTTGGAAAGATTCCGTTGCGTTGCCGCGATGCTTTGCGCCCCCTGTTGCACCGAGGCCGCTTCTCATGAAAAACGCCGCCCCGGAGGGCGGCGCCAAGGCCTGCAGGCTGTGTCCGGCAATCAGAAGCCGAGACCTGCGTATTTGTTCTTGAACTTCGACACGCGGCCGCCGGTATCCATCAGGCGGGTGCCGCCACCGGTCCAGGCCGGGTGCACGGACGGATCGACGTCGAGCGACAGGCTGTCGCCCTCGGCGCCATAGGTCGAGCGCATCTGAACCACGGTGCCATCGGTCAGCTTGACGTCGATGACGTGATAATCGGGGTGGATATCTTTTCTCATCGTGCCGCTCCTTATGCCGACGTGCCGGATTGGGGTTTGTAGGTGGCGTCCTCGGCGATCCGGGCCGACTTGCCGCGACGCGAGCGCAGATAATACAGCTTGGCGCGGCGCACGCGGCCACGGCGCACGACGGTGATGCTGTCGATATTGGTCGAGTGAAGCGGGAACACACGTTCGACGCCTTCCCCGAAGGAAATCTTGCGGACCGTGAAGCTCCCGGCGATGCCCGAGCCGTTCTTGCGGCTGATGCAGACGCCTTCGAAATTCTGCACGCGCGAGCGGGTGCCCTCGGTCACCTTGTAGCCGACGCGCAGCGTGTCCCCGGCCTTGAAATCCGGGATGGTTTTGCCAAGCTCTGCAACCTGCTCGGCGTCCAGTTGAGCGATAATGTCCATCGCTTCGTCTCCTATATGCTTGCGGTTCGTTCCGCAAAGATTGATGCCGCCTCAGAGCTCTTGGTCTTCGTCCGGGTCCCTACCATGCGCCGCACAGTAAGCCCGCCAGAGATCAGGTCGTCGTTCCTTTGTCAGCCGTTCGGCCTCTTTCCGCCGCCAGGAAGTGATATGGCCATGATGCCCCGAAAGAAGAATTTCAGGGATCGCAAGGCCGTTCCAGATGGCAGGTCTTGTGTACTGGGGGTGTTCAAGCAGGCCTTCGGAAAAGGACTCCTCCTCCGTCGACGCCTGATTCCCAAGCACGCGCGGTATAAGTCGGACAGCCGCATCAATCAAGGCCTGAGCGGCGATCTCGCCTCCGGAGAGCACGAAATCCCCGATCGAGACCTCCTGAATGCCGTAGTGCGCGATCACGCGCTCGTCGAGCCCCTCGAAGCGGCCGCAGATCAGGGTGACGCCCGGACCTTGCGAGAGGCGCTGCGCCATGGCCTGATCGAGCCGCTTGCCGCGCGGGCTGAGATAGATCAGCGGCGCCTCCTTGGGCATGCGCGCGCGCGCATGATCGATGGCGCGTCCCATCACGTCCGCGCGCAGAACCATGCCCGCGCCACCGCCCGCAGGCGTGTCATCGACATTGCGGTGTCGCCCCTCGCCAAACAGGCGCAGATCGATCGTGTCCAGCTGCCACAGCCCGTCCTTCAGCGCCCGCCCGGTCAGGCTTTCTCCCAGCACACCGGGAAACGCCTCCGGCAGAAGGGTGATCACCTGCGCCGTCCAGGCTCTCGCGAGACGCGGATTGTGCGTCATCAGCTCCTGCGGTTTCAGGCTGACCGTGATGGTCTTGCGACCGTGGGATTTGGGTGCGTCCGTCATGGTTCGAGGCCTTAGCTCCCGCGCTCTCCCGAGGCAAGAGGCGCTGACATCCGCGCGCGGTGCCCGGGGCGGGCCGCGGGATGCCTCCGGCGGGAGTATTTGTGGAACGATGAAAGACGCGCCGCGCGTGCCGTTTCTTCTGGCCGGAAATATCCCGGGGGTCTGGGGGCAGGGCCCCCAGTCGCGGGCGGGGTCAGAACAGGCCTTCGGGCGGGTCCGCGACAATACGCCCCGCAGCGAGGTCCACGGTCGGCACGGCCTGCCGCGTGAACGGCAAAAGCACGGTCGAGGTCAGCCCTTGACCGTGCAGCTCGAGGATATCGCCCGCGCCGTGGTTGAGCACCGCCTTTACCCGTCCGAGCAAGGTGCCGCCGGTGTCATAGACCTCCAGACCGATCAGGTCGGCGTGGTAATATTCCTCGTCGGGAAGGGCGGGCAGGCGGTCGCGCTCGGTATAAAGGCGCACACCGCGCAGCGCGTCGGCCTGTTCTTTCGTGGTCACGCCAGACAGGCGCGCGATCAGCCCGCCCTTGGCGCTTTGTCCGCTCAGCGTGATCTCGAAGCTGCGGGCGCCGTCCTCAGTTTCCAGCGGGCCATAAGCGGCGATGTCCTCAGGTGTGGCGGTGAAGCTCTTGAGGCGCAATTCGCCGTGCACGCCGAACGCGCCGGCGATCGCGCCGAGGCAAATGCGGGTATTGTCGGTCATTCGGTCTCTCCGCGGCAAAGGCCGTCCTGTACCGTGCCGCCTGCGGCGGCGCAGCGTTCCTGGTGCTGGTGACGTTCGTAGAACAGACCGACCAGGAAGATGACGGCCATCAGGACGAGGGTGCGGACAGGTCGAAACATGCGTGTCACCGTTCCTCGATCGTCAGCGAGGCGCTGCGATCTTCCCAGCCGGCGCGCTCGAGTTCCGGGGTGTCGTCCTCGGTTTCGGGCCAGCCGACGCAGAGATAGCCGACCAGCTCCCAGCCTTGCGGCACATCGAGATCACGCGACAGGCGGTCAGGGTCGAGGATCGACACCCAGCCCACACCGAGGCCATGACTGCGCGCCATCAGCCAGAACTGCGTGATCGCGCCCACCACCGAATAGCGGCGCATTTCGGGCATGGTGCCGGCGCCAAGGCCGGCGCCCTTGTCGGTCGTCTCGTCACAGAAGATGGCGAGCTGCACCGGAGCGTCGGTCATGCCCGAGAGTTTCAGGCCGCTGTAAAGCTGTGCACGGTCGCCGTCATAGCCCGAGAGGGCCGCCGCGTTGGCATCTGTATAATTGTCGAGCGCCGCCCGGCGCGCGGCCGGGCTGGTGACGCGGATCACGCGCCAGGGTTCGCTCAGGCCCACGGAGGGGGCCAGCAGAAAGGTGTCGAGGCAGGCGCGCAGCACCGCCTCGTCCACCGGATCGCTGCGGAAGCGGCGCACGTCGCGCCGCCACCGCATCAGATCGGTCAGGTCGGACCGGAAGTCCGGGGTGAAACGCGACATGATCCGCGCCCCGCCCGTGCTCAGCCCTGAGCGGCGTCCTCGGCGGGCGCCTCTTCGGTGGCCTCGGCGACCGGGGCCTCTTCGGCGGGGGCTGCGGCGGCTTCGGCGGCGGCAGCTGCCTTGGCGGCTTTTTCCTCGACGCGTTCCTTGGCCTTGGTGCCCGGCTCGCCCTTCTTGAGGTTGGCACGTTCCTTCTTGGCCAGAACGCCGGCGGCTTCGAGCATGCGGCTCACGCGGTCAGACGGCTGTGCGCCCTGATCCAGCCAGTATTGCACGCGCTCCATCTTCATCTTGACGCGCTCTTCGCTGTCTTTCGGCAGAAGCGGGTTGTAGGTGCCCAGCTTCTCGATGAAGCGGCCGTCGCGCGGCATGCGGCTGTCGGCGGCAACGATGCTGTAATGGGGGCGTTTCTTGCTGCCGCCACGGGCGAGACGAATTTTCATGGCCATCGGTTAGGTCTCCTTTTCGAATGGCGTTTTGTCGGTGCGATGAAAGCGCACCGTTACGACTGGTGCTGTTTGTGGTGCTGAATGACTTCAGCGATGATGAAGTTGAGGAACTTCTTGGCGAATTCCGGGTCGAGATCGGCCTGGTGCGCCAGGTCTTCGAGACGTGCGATCTGCTGCGCTTCGCGGGCAGGATCGGACGGGGGAAGGTCGTGTTCGGCTTTCAGACGGCCCACCGCCTGCGTGTGCTTGAAGCGTTCGCCAAGCGTATAGACAAGGATCGCGTCGAGCCGGTCGATGCTCTCGCGGTGCTCTTTGAGCAGCCTTGCGGCGCGGGTGGGGGCGTCTTCAGTCAAGCGGAAACCCTTTCGGTTTGAACAGCGGGTCGCAATAGTGGCTGATCTCCAGCTCGATCCCGTCGGCCAGCTGGCCGGATTTCAGAATGGCGGGCGAGGGGTGGCGGTAGACCGCGTCATTGCCGTCGATGGTGGCGGCGCCGTGATCCTTTTTGGCGCCCAGCCGTTCGGCAAGCCGGATCGAATCGAGGTTCTTGGGGTCGATATAGCTCACTGCGCCGTCCCAGCCGCCGGGGCCATAGAGATGGGCGCGCGCGGCATGGGTGGCCTCGAGCGCGAAGCCGTGCCCCGCCTTGTCGGGCCAGATGATCCAGGCGATCTCGCGTTCGGGCCAGCCGGCGGGAAACCAGCCGCCTGCCATGCCATAGGTGGCATCGGTCACCTTGTCGTGGATCATCCACATGCCGAAGCCACGGATGTTCCAATGGCCGATCTCGGCGGCATAGAGCATCCATGCCTCGTAGCGGTTCAATGGCCCGCCCATGAAACGCGACCGGTAAGAGCTGAACGTCGCCTTGAAATCGGGGTAATCCTCGGGCTCGGGCGCGCGCAGCACAAGGCGGCGGGTCTCGAGCACGGGAATGTCGCGGGTGGCCATGTCAGACACCTCCCCGCGCCATGTCACCGGCGCCTTGCCCTGCGGTCAGATGATCGGTCAGCATCGGCATCATTTCTTCTTGCCAAATCCCGACAGGCCCGAGGGCAGGCCCTTGCCGCCGCCCAATCCGCCCAGGCCACCAAGCCCACCCAGACCACCGGGCAGGCCGCCGCCCATCTGTTTGGCCGCCTGTTCCAGCGCCTTGGGGTCCATGCCTTGCAGATCCTCGGGGCTGGGGCCGCCCTTGCCGAACATGCCTTTCATGGCCTGTTTCAGCATGCCGCCCTTACCCATCTTGCCCATCTGCTTCATCATGTCCGACATCTGGCGCTGCATCTTGAGCAGTTTGTTCAGCTCGGACACTTCGAGGCCCGCGCCGCGCGCGATGCGCTTCTTGCGGCTGGCCTGCAGGATCTTGGGATTGGCGCGCTCAGACTTGGTCATCGACTGGATCAGCGCGACCTGCCGCGACAGAACCTTGTCGTCTATGCCGGCGGTTTCCATCTGCTTGGCCATCTTGCCCATGCCGGGCATCATGCCCATCACGCCTTCCATGCCGCCCATCTTCTGCATCTGTTCCAGCTGCATCTTGAGGTCGTTCATGTTGAACTGACCCTTCTGGAAGCGGCGCATCATGCGTTCGGCTTGTTCGGCCTCGATGGTTTGCTGGGCCTTTTCCACAAGGCTGACGATGTCGCCCATGCCAAGGATGCGGCCGGCGATGCGCTCGGGTTCGAAGGTTTCGAGCGCGTCCATCTTCTCGCCAAGACCGACGAACTTGATCGGCTTGCCGGTGACCGCGCGCATCGACAGCGCGGCACCGCCGCGCCCGTCGCCATCCATCCGGGTCAGCACCACGCCGGAGACGCCGATCTTGTCGTCGAATTCCTCGGCCACGTTGACCGCGTCCTGACCGGTCAGGCCATCGACGACCAGCAGCGTTTCGCGTGGGTTGGCCACGTCGCGCACGGCGGCGGCCTGCGCGATCAGGTCGGCGTCGATATGCAGCCGGCCCGCGGTGTCCAGCAGGTAGACATCATAGCCGCCAAGGCTGGCCTGGGTCTTGGCGCGCTTGGCGATGGTCACCGGGTCTTCGCCCTTGACGATCGGCAGCGTGTCGACGCCGATCTGGCGGCCAAGGATCTCGAGCTGTTCCATCGCGGCGGGGCGGTTCACGTCGAGCGAGGCCATCAGCACGCGCTTGCCGTCGCGATCCTTGAGGCGCTTGGCCAGTTTCGCGGTCGTGGTCGTCTTGCCCGAGCCTTGCAGGCCCACCATCAGGATCGGGGCGGGCGGATTGTCGATCTTGAGCGCGCCGGGCTCGCCTTCGCCGGTCAGGGTCTCGACCAGCGCGTCATGCACGATCTTGACCACCTGCTGGCCCGGCGTGACCGAACGGGTCACCGCCTGACCGGTGGCCTGATCCTGCACCTTCTTGATGAAGTCGCGCGCCACCGGCAGCGAGACATCGGCCTCCAGCAGCGCGACACGCACCTCACGCAGGGCGGTCTTGACGTCGTCGTCGCTCAGCGCGCCCTGTTTGGTCAGGCGATCGAGAACGCCGGACAGGCGGTCTGACAGATTTTCAAACATCCCAAGCGCTCCTTCTTTCGCCCGTTTCGTTCTGATCCTTCAGATAAGAAGAACCGCCTCAAATGCCAATCTCCCCCGTGGGCGCAACGCGCTGACGGGGGGCGATCCCGGCCAAAGGCCATGGGACCGGAAGCTCGATGGACTTCCGGATTAATGCGCGCTGTTACTGCGCGCGCCCGGCCCTGTCAAGACCGGGCGCATCTGGCGGCGGCTCAGGCGGCCTGCAGCTCGCCGATCTGGTCCAGCGCGCGGGCAAGGCTTGCGTCGGCGTCCAGCGCCAGCTGATCGGCGGCCACCACGGTCACGTCGGTGATCCCGACAAAGCCGAGGATGTGGCGCATATAGGTCGAGGCGTAGTCGATCTCGGCGCCCGCCTGCGTGCCGCCCGAGGCCATCGCAAGGATCGCGCGCTTGCCGGTCAACAGACCTTCCGGGCCGGTTTCGGTATAGCGGAAGGTAACACCGGCGCGCGCCACATGGTCGATCCATGCCTTCAGCGCCGAAGGCACGCCGAAATTGTAGACCGGCAGCCCGATCACCAGCTTATCGGCGGCGCGCAGCTCGTCGATCAGGCTGTCGGACAGCGCAAGCGCCTTCGCTTGTGTGGCGGTGCGGTTGGCCTCGGGGGTGAAATTGGCGCTCACCCAGTCCTCGGTCAGATGCGGCAGCGGGTCCGCGGCCAGATCGCGATGCCGCACATGGGCGGCGGGCCAAAGGGCGGCGATGCGCCCGGTCAGATCGCGGGTGACAGAGCCTTGGGCGCGCGCCGAGGCGTCGATACGAAGAATGCTATGGGTCATCAGTGTGGTCCTGTGCGATTGGGGGTGTATTGCGTCACCGCGTTAATTAGCCTGTGCCTTTTCAAACGCAATCTTTCGTGAGAAACATTAAGTGTTGAGATTTGCACATTTGTTATCGGAGCCTTCATGGACAACTGGGATGAAATCCGCACCGCCTTCAACGTGGCCCGCATCGGTACGGTCAGTGGTGCCGCCGAGGTGCTTGGCGTGCATCACGCCACGGTCATCCGCCATATCGACGCGCTGGAGCAGCGCCTTGGGGTCAAGCTGTTTCAACGGCACGCGCGCGGCTATACCCCGACCGAGGCGGGCGAGGATCTGTTGCGCGTGGCGCAGGCCACCGATGACCAGTTCTCGCAGCTTGTCGGGCGCATCAAGGGGCGTGGCAACGATGTCTCGGGCGAGCTGGTGGTTACCTCGCTTGGCGGGCTCAGTCATCTTCTGGTTCCGGTCCTGACCGAGTTTCAGGCCGAATTCCCTGATATCATCGTGCGCTACCTGACCGGTGACCGGCTCTTTCGGCTGGAATATGGCGAGGCGCATGTGGCGATCCGCGCCGGTGCCGTACCCGATCAGCCCGACAACGTGGTACAGCCCTTCTTTCATCAGAAGATCACGCTTTTCGCCTCTGACTCCTATGCTGCGCGCCACGGTCTGCCGCAATCCGAGGCCGAGATGTCCGGGCACCGTTTCGTCGGGGCCGATGACCCCAATTCCCGCGCGCCGTTCTTTCGCTGGATGCGCGAGACGATCCCGGCGGCCAATATCGTGTTCCGCAGCGGCGACGTGCATGCGCAGCGCCGCGCGATCAAGGAAGGCGCAGGCATCGGCTTCATGTCGCGGCTGCAGGCGCGCGAGATGGGCGGCCTGATCGAGGTGGTCCCCCCGCGCGAGGACTGGGCCGCACCCCTGTGGCTGGTGACCCATATGGACCTGCACCGCACCACCAAGGTGCAATCCTTCCTGTCCTTTCTCAAGAAACGCGCCCGCGATTGGGATGACGCATGAGCGACCGGCTTCGCGGCCATCTTGCGATGCTCACCTTCTCGGCGCTGATCGCGGGGTCTTTCGCGCTTGGCTCCATGGCGGCGAACGAGATCGCGCCGACGGCTCTGAATGCGGTGCGCTTCGTGATCGCCGCCTGCCTTCTGGGGGCGGCGGCCCATGCCACCCATGGCCTGTCGCGGCCCGCGTTCCGGGCGCCGTGGCGCTATCTGATCCTTGGCGGGTCGATGGGGCTGTACTTCGTGCTGATGTTCGAGGGGCTGAAAACCGCGCGCCCTGTGTCGGCGGCGGCGGTGTTCACCCTGACGCCGATGATCGCGGGGCTCTTCGGCTATCTGCTGCTGCGTCAGGCGATGACCCGGCGCATGGCGCTTGCGCTCAGCGTCGGGGGCGCGGGCGCGCTCTGGGTGATCTTCGAGGCGGATTGGGCGGCTTTGGCGGCCTTTCAGGTGGGTCGCGGCGAGGCGATCTATTTCCTCGGCTGTGTGGCCCATGCCTTTTATACGCCGATGGTGCGCAAGCTGAACCGGGGCGAGCCGCCGGTCGTGTTCTCCTTTGGCGCCATGGTGGCCGCGGCCCTTCTGGTCACGGGCGCGGGCTGGCCCGCGCTGCGCGCGACCGACTGGGGGGCATTGCCGCCGATCGTCTGGATCACGCTGGCCTATGTGACGGTGGCGGCGACGGCGATCACCTTCGTTCTGCTGCAATACGCGTCGCTCAGGCTGCCAAGCGCCAAGGTGATGGCCTATACCTATCTGACCCCGGTCTGGGTGATCTGCTGGGAGGCGGCTTTGGGCAATGGCGTGCCGCCTGTGATGGTGATGATCGGCGTGGCGATGATCCTGACGGCGCTTGTGCTGCTGCTCAAGGACGAGCACCCGGCCTAGTCAGTCCTCGTTGGGCAGGGCCGCGTCACCGCCGGACAGCTCGGCCGCCAGGAATTTCTCGAACGCATCGAGGTTCACCGCCTCGAACTGCCCGAAGCTCTGCATCCAGATGCTCGCGTCGCGCAGGGCGTCGGGTTCCAGCTTGCACCATTTCACCCGCCCGCGCCGTTCCTGGCTGATAAGCCCCGCGCGGCTGAGAATCCCCAGATGCTTGGAAATCGCGGTCAGCGACATCTCGAACGGTTCGGCCACGTCGGTCACGGCCATGTCATCCTCGAGAAGCATCGACAGGATTGCCCGTCTGGTGGGGTCGGCCAAGGCCTGAAAGGTGATATCGAGCTGTTCGGACATGCAGGCCATAAAGCGCGGCGCCTGTCATTCGTCAACCATTTGGTTGAATATGCCGAAACGACCGGAACGGCGCTGCAGGCGGCTGCGGCACAATACCCCGGCTCTTGTGGCGCTGATCTTTATTAAATTTTTTCAGATACTTAACGCTGCCCTTGCGGGTCTTCACGCGCGCTTGACTCACTGCCATCCGCCGCATAGCAAAGGCACAACCGTTCCAAGGGGTAAACCATCGTGACAGATCCCGACCAAAGCGAGCGCCTGGCGCAGCTTGAGGACAGGATCGCGGCTCTGAAAAAGAAGAAAGAGCCGCGTCACCATTCCGAGGAACACTACAGTCAGGCGCAGGTCGCCTGGCGGATGGTAACGGAACTTGTGGCCGGTCTGATGATCGGCTTCGGCATGGGATACGGGCTTGATAGCCTGTTCGGGACGATCCCGATCTTCCTCGTGCTGTTCACATTGCTGGGTCTGGCCGCGGGCATCAAGACGATGATGCGCAGCGCAGACGAAATCCAGCGCAAGAAGCTGGCCGAAGAGGCCGAAGACATTGCGCCCGGGTCGGGCGACGACAAGAGGACGAAAGATGGCGACTGAAGCGAAGGGCGAAGCAGGCGGTCTGGTGTTCCACCCGATGGATCAGTTCATCGTGAGCCCGCTGTTCGGAGACGGCCCGGTGGGTCTTTTCACGATCACCAATGTGACACTCTGGATGGCGCTGACCATCATCGCCGTCATCGCGCTGATGGTTCTGGGCACCTCCGGGCGCTCGACCATTCCGGGTCGGATGCAGTCGATCGGCGAGCTGGCTTACGGCTTCATCTACAAGATGGTCGAGGATGTCGCCGGCAAGGACGCCGTGGGCTTCTTCCCGTATATCATGACGCTGTTCATGTTCATCGTCTTCGCCAACTTCCTTGGCCTGATCCCCGGCTCGTTCACCACCACGTCGCATTTCGCCGTGACGGTCGTGCTGGCGCTGCTGGTGTTCATCACCGTCACCGTCGTGGGCTTCGTCAAGAACGGCGCGGCCTTCCTTGGCCTCTTCTGGGTTAGCAGCGCGCCTCTGCCGCTGCGCCCGATCCTCGCCATCATCGAGGTGATTTCCTACTTCGTGCGTCCCGTCAGCCACTCGATCCGTCTTGCCGGCAACCTGATGGCCGGTCACGCGGTGATCAAGGTGTTCGCCGGCTTCGCCGCGATCGCGGCGGTCAGCCCGCTGGCGATCCTCGGTGTGACCGCGATGTACGGGCTCGAAATCCTGGTGTCCTTCATCCAGGCCTATGTCTTCACGATCCTGACCTGCGTGTATCTCAAGGATGCGCTGCATCCCTCGCACTAAGGTCGAACCGCTCAAACATACCTACAACTTCCAATCGTAAGGAGAATACATCATGGAAGGTGAACTCGCACATATCGGCGCAGGTCTCGCAGCAATCGGTTCCGGCGCAGCCGCAATCGGTGTGGGCAACGTGGCAGGCAACTTCCTGTCCGGCGCTCTGCGCAACCCCTCGGCAGCGGCCGGTCAGACCGCGACCCTGTTCATCGGCATCGCATTCGCAGAAGCACTGGGCATCTTCTCGTTCCTGGTCGCTCTGCTGCTGATGTTCGCCGTCTAAGCCTTACGGAACCTTTCCTTACGTGCGGGCGGCTGGCACGACTGGCCGCCCGATAGTGAGACCAAGTTCCGACGGAGGACGCAATGGCGACCGAAACAACCGGGCAGACTGTAAGCACCTGTGTCGTTGACGGCTCTGCCGTCGGCATGCCCCAGCTGTGCTTCGACTGGTGGCCCAACCAGATCTTCTGGCTCACGGTCACGCTGGTCGTGATCTTCTTCTTCCTGTCGCGCGTGGCCCTTCCGCGCATCGCGGCCGTTCTGGCCGAGCGTCAGGGAACCATCACCAACGATCTCGCCGCAGCCGAGGATCTCAAGGTCAAGGCCGTCGAGGCCGAAGAGGCTTATAACAAGGCGCTGGCCAATGCCCGCGCCGAGGCGCAGAAGATCATCGCTCAGGCCAAGGCCGAAATCCAGGCGGACCTGGATGATGCGACCGCCAAGGCCGACGCCGAAATCGCCGCCAAGCTGGCCGAAAGCGAAAAGACGATCGCTGCGATCCGCGACGGGGCGATGGACAGCGTCAAGGAGGTGGCCAAGGACACCGCCAAGGAACTCGTCGCCGCTTTGGGTGGCAGCGCCGATGCGCGGTCGATCACCTCGGCTGTCACTGCAAAGATGAAGGGATAAGCGCCATGAGAGGATCTTCCATGCTGATCGCGCTTGCCGCCACGGTCTCTGCCAGCCCCGCGCTGGCGGCTGCGGGCAAGCCCTTCTTCTCGCTCGAGAATACCGATTTCGTCGTGACGCTCGGCTTTCTGGTGTTCATCGGCATCCTGCTCTACTTCAAGGTGCCGTCGCTTCTGGGTGGGCTTCTCGACAAGCGCGCCGAGGGTATCAAGGCCGAACTCGACGAGGCGCGCGCGCTTCGCGATGAGGCACAGACCCTGCTTGCGGGCTACGAGCGCAAGCAAAAGGAAGTGCAGGAACAGTCCGAGCGCATCATCGCCGCCGCCAAGCAGGAGGCCGCCGAGGCCGCCGAGCAGGCCAAGCTGGACCTCAAGGCATCGATCAAGCGCCGCCTGAAAGCGGCCGAGGATCAGATCGCATCGGCCGAAGCCAACGCGATCCGCGATGTTCGCAACGAAGCCATCCGCATCGCCGTGGCCGCCGCCACCGATGTGATCGCCAAGAACATGACCGCCGCCGACGGCAACAAGCTGATCGACGACGCCATCGGACAGGTCGACGCCAAGCTGCACTGACGCTTGCCGCAGTCCAGGAATGAACAAGCCCGGTCCTGAGTGACCGGGCTTTTTCTTTTGGGCCGGGGGGAGCGGTGAGCGGGGGCTCATTTGTCGGGCGCCGAAAATGAAAGGGGGCCGTTGGTTCGGCCCCTCGATCATTCCTGCCACGTTGACACTGAACACCTTGTGATACGCGAGAGGGCATGTTCCGAGTGCTGCCCGGTCGTCCCGTATCGGAACCGTTGCGAAGATATTGGCGACTCAGATCGAATCGGTCAACGCCTAGTGATTCGATTGTACGAAATTTCCCGCATGAGCGCGAAAGTGACCTGCAAAACGCTCTCGAGAGAGGCGCGGTTGTGACCGGCAGGCGCGTTGCCGGTCCCCTGTCAGCCGTTCTCGCGCAGAACACCGCCCGCCAGATAGAGCGAGCCGCAAATCAGGATGCGTGCCTTGGGGTCCGCGGACGTGATCCGCTTCACCGCGTCCAGCACGGTGTTTGCCACATGCGCTTCCATCCCGGCGGCGCGGGCGGCGGCGGCGGTCGTCTCGGCGGGCAGGGTATTGGCCTCGCCGGGTATCGACACTGCGGTCAGGCTGGCCGCCTGCGCCGCCAGCGGCGCCAGGTAGCCCGCGATATCCTTGGTGTTCAGCATCCCGCAGATCAGATGCGTGGGCCGTGCGGGCAGGGTGGCCAGATGTCGCCCGAGCGCCTGTCCCGCCGCCGCGTTATGCCCGCCATCAAGCCACAGCTCGGCCTCGGGCGCGGCCTCGATCAGCGGGCCGTGCCGCAGCTTCTGCATCCGGGCGGGCCATTCGGCGCGGGTGACCGCAGCCTCCTGTGCAGCCTCTCCCAGACCCAGATGGCGCAGCGCCGCCAGCGCGGCGCCGGCATTGTCGATCTGGTGCGCGCCCGGAAGATTGGGCAGCGGCAGATCGGCCAGCCCGGTTTCGTCCTGAAACACCAGCCGCCCGTGATCCTCGCTGACATGCCAATGCTGCCCCTGCGCGATCAAGGGCGCGCCAAGCGCCTGCGCGCGGGCCTCGATCGCGGCCTCCGCCGCCTCTTCCTGCGGGCCGACGACGCAAGGAACGCCGCGCTTGAGGATCCCGGCCTTTTCGCCTGCGATCTTGGCAATCGTGTCGCCCAGATATTGCTCGTGATCCATCGACACCGGGGTGATGACTGTGAGGGCAGGGCGCGGGATCACATTCGTCGCATCCAGCCGCCCGCCAAGACCCACCTCGAGCAGGGTGTAATCGGCTTCGATGCGCGACATCGCCAGGAACGCGGCACAGGTGGTGATCTCGAAATAGGTGATCGGCTCGCCGCCATTGGCGGCATAGCATTCGTCGAGAACGGCGCTCAGATCGGGTTCCGAAATCAGCTCTCCGGCCAGCCGGATACGTTCGTGAAACCGCGCCAGATGCGGCGAGGTATAGGCATGGGCGCGCAGCCCCGCCCCCTCGATCCCGGCGCGGATCATCGCCAGCGTCGAGCCCTTGCCGTTGGTGCCTGCGATATGGATCACCGGCGGCAAGCGGTCCTGTGGGTTGTCCAGCCGCTCCAGCAGACGCCAGACCCGGTCCAGCGTGAGGTCGATGATCTTGGGGTGCAGCGCCATCATCCGTTCAAGGATGGCGTCGGAATGAAGGCCGCTCATTCGGTGGCGTTTGGCTTGTCGGTCTGCACGTCAGCCGTCTGCGTCTCGGCGCCGCCGGTTGCGGCCTCGTTCCCGGCATCGGCATCGGCTTCGGGCGCTGGCAATTCGCCCCTGACAGCAGGGGACAGGCCCAGAAGCATCCGGGTGATGGTGATCAGTTCGTTGCGCATCTGGCCGCGCGGCGTCACCCGGTCCAGCATCCCGTGATCCAGCAGGTATTCGGCGCGCTGGAACCCTTCGGGCAGTTTCTCGCGGATGGTCTGCTCGATCACGCGCGGCCCGGCAAAGCAGATCAGCGCATTGGGTTCGGCGATATGCACATCGCCCAGCATCGCATAGGACGCGGTGACGCCCCCCGTCGTGGGATGGGTCAGCACCACGATATACGGCAGCCCTGCCTCCTTGAGCATCTGGATCGCCACCGTGCTGCGCGGCATCTGCATCAGGCTCAGGATCCCTTCCTGCATCCGGGCGCCCCCGGCGGCGGAAAACAGAATCAGCGGGCGGTTCATCTTCACCGCTTCCTGCGCGGCGGCGATGATGGCATTGCCCACATACATCCCCATCGAGCCGCCCATGAAGCTGAAATCCTGCGCCGCCGCCACGATTGGCGTGCGGCCCATCTCGCCATGGGCGACCAGCATGGCCTCTTTCTCGCCGGTGGCTTTCTGCGCGGCTTTCATGCGGTCGGGATATTTCTTCTGGTCGCGGAATTGCAGCGGATCGACCACAGGCGCAGGCACCGCGATCTCCGAGAAAATCCCGCCGTCGAACAGCGCCTTGAACCGGTCGCGCGGGCTGATCGGCATATGGTGGCCGCAATTCGTGCAGACGTTCAGATTGTCGCTCAATTCGCGGTGAAACAGCATGGTGCCGCAGTCATCGCATTTGGACCACAAGTTCTCGGGCATCTCGCGCCGCGAGAAGATCGAGTTGATGCGCGGGCGCACGTAATTCGTGATCCAGTTCATGCGGCGGTGTCCCCTTTTGCCTCGCTGCCTTCAGATAATGGGCTGATGCGCGGAATGCAATCAGCAGCGCATCGCGACCCGCGCCGCCAGCCAGCTGCACGCCAGCATCATCAGGTCGATGGGAAACCACTGCCACAGCACGTCGTCATCGCCCAATGAGAACGGATAGACATACAGCGCCAGCCCATCGAAATTGCCCCCCGGCGCCGCGATCAGCACCGCGCCAAAATTGTTCACCAGATGCAGCGCGATCGCTGGTCCAAGCGTGCCCGACCGCGCCGTGAGATCCGCCGCCGCCAGCCCGAAACCAAAGGCCCAGCCCACCACCAGCCAGGTGTTCGTCCCGTTTGTCACCGGATCGTAATGCAGCATCGCGAAAAGCGCCGAAGGCACCCCCATCCAGACCGCCGGATGGCTGACCCATGCGGCAAGCTGGCTTTGCAGATAGCCGCGAAAGGCAATCTCTTCGGCGCTGGTCTGGATCATCAGTCCGATCAGCCCCAGCGGCAGCAACAGCAGCCAGCGCCCGAAGGGCATGTTGGGCTGGGGGGCGGTGCTGGCATCGCCCGGCAGCAGCATGACCACCGCGAACAGCATCAGCAGCGCCACCGTCACCTGTCGGAACTGCCGCAGCGCCAGCGCGGGCGGCCCGATCAGCTCGCGCAGCCTGCGCCGGTGCAGCACCTTCAGCGTGATCGCCAGCGCTACAATCAGCAGCCCGAACAGGAACAGGTTGATGAGCACACCCGCCGGCGTTGCGCCCTGCATCATCCCGTCTGCCAGCCTGTCCCAGGCTTCCGGACCAATCACCGCACGATAGAGCCGCGACCAAAGCCGGCTTAAGCTGATGAACAGCACCGCCGTCAGCACGACCCCGGCCAAAAGCCGCAAGGGATGCGCCGAGGGTCGCGCCGGGACGACCAGCTGTTCATGGGGCTCATAGCTCATGCTTGGACGCTAAAGCATCGCGGGGCCGCGCGAAACAGTCATCGCGCCACGCGCCAAGTCGCCCTTGTCCAGCGATGCCGCGTCACTTAAACCGGGTTGCAACATTGTCCGGGAGGCCCTGATGACCAAATTCGACAAATCCAAACTGCCCAGCCGTTACGTGACCGAAGGACCGGCCCGCGCGCCGCATCGGTCCTATTACTACGCCATGGGCATGACCGAGACCGAGATCCATCAGCCGCTGGTCGGCGTGGCCACCTGCTGGAACGAGGCAGCCCCCTGCAACATCGCGCTCAACCGTCAGGCGCAGGCCGTCAAGGGCGGCGTCAAGGAAGCGCATGGCAGCCCGCGTGAATTCACCACGATCACCGTGACCGACGGGATCGCCATGGGCCATGAAGGGATGCGCAGCTCGCTTGCCAGCCGCGAGGCGATTGCCGACACCGTCGAGCTGACCATGCGGGGCCATTGCTATGACGCGCTTGTGGGTCTTGCGGGCTGTGACAAGTCGCTGCCGGGCATGATGATGGCGATGGTGCGGCTCAATGTGCCGTCGGTGTTCATCTATGGCGGGTCGATCCTGCCGGGCAAGGCGCCTCAGGTGAACGAAATCCCCGAAGAATTCCGCAACCGTGATCTGACGGTGCAGGACATGTTCGAAGCCGTCGGTTGGCACCAGAATGATCAGATGTCCGACAAGGCGCTCGATATGCTCGAACGCGTCGCCTGCCCCTCGGCCGGCGCTTGCGGCGGGCAGTTCACCGCCAACACAATGGCCTGCGTCTCCGAGGCGATCGGCCTTGCGCTGATGAACAGCTCCGGCATGCCCGCGCCCTACGAATCCCGCGACCAATATGCCGAGGCATCGGGCCGCGCGGTGATGAACCTTCTGGAAAAGAACATCCGTGCGCGGGACGTGGTCACGCTCAAGAGCCTGCAGAACGCCGCACGCGTCGTGGCCTGCACCGGCGGCTCCACCAATGCGGGCCTGCACCTTCCGGCCATCGCCCATGAGGCGGGGATCGACTTCTTCCTCGAAGATGTCTGCGAGATTTTCCGCGACACGCCCTATTTCGTCGATCTCAAGCCCGGTGGTCAGTATGTGGCCAAGGATCTCTATGATGCGGGCGGCATTCCCGTCGTGATGAAAGAGCTGCGCAAGGCCGGGCTCATCCACGAGGATTGCATCACCGCCTCGGGCCGTTCCATCGGCGAAGAGCTTGACCTGATCGAACGCGAGGCCGATGGCCGCGTGATCTATCCGATCGAAAAGCCGATCACCAAGACCGGCGGCGTCGTCGGCCTCAAGGGCAATCTTGCGCCGCAGGGCGCCATCGTGAAGGTCGCGGGCATCGCCCCCGAGCATCAGGTCTTCACCGGCCCGGCGCGCGTGTTCGAATGCGAAGAGGACGCGTTCGAGGCGGTCAAGGCACGCCAGTACAAGGAAGGCGAGGTCATCGTGATCCGCAACGAAGGCCCCGCAGGCGGCCCCGGTATGCGCGAGATGCTGTCCACGACCGCCGCGCTGTCCGGGCAGGGCATGGGCAAGAAGGTCGCTCTGATCACCGATGGGCGCTTTTCGGGCGCCACACGCGGGTTCTGTGTGGGCCATGTCGGCCCCGAAGCGGCGCATGGCGGCCCGATCGCCCTGATCCAGACCGGCGATGTGGTCACCATCGACGCGATCAAGGGCGAACTGAGCGTCGATCTCTCGGACGAGGAACTGGCCAAGCGCAAGGAAAACTGGGCCGGCCCGCGCGAGACGATCTATGCCACCGGTGCGATCTGGAAATTCGCGAAGCTTGTGGGCGAGACCTACAAGGGGGCTGTGACCCATCCCGGCGGCAAGGCCGAGCGGCATGTCTACATGGACCTTTGACGGGCCAGCGGCCCGGCGCATGGTGCGCCGGGCCTTTGTGCTTGGTGTGTGTCTGTCACTTGCGGGTTGCGTGATCGCGCCTCAGACCCGGTCGCAGTCGGATGTGTTGCAGCAGGTGGCGCTTTATGATGGCGAAGTGGTGGTCTCCGGGCCGCCGGGCTATTGCATCGATGGCGCGCATATCCGGCGCGGTGCCTCGGGGGCCTTCGTTCCGATGGCCAGTTGCGAAAGCCTGACAGGTACGCCGGGCGTGCCCGTGCAGGCGGCTCTGATGACCGTGTCGGTGCTGCCGCGCACAGGCGCCCCCGCCCAACGTCCCACCGCGCAAGAGATTGCCGCCTCGATGGCACCCATCGAGGCGCTTGACGTGATCGACGGCCCGGATCTGTCGATGGTCCGCTTCGCCATGGGCGGCGGGCAGCTCCTGCCGGGCGGCGATCCGCGCTACTGGCGGGGCGGTATGGTCATCAACGGGCATCTTCTGGGCCTTTCGGTCTACGGACCCGCGGGCAGCTCTCTTGCCGGCACGGACGGGCGGCGCCTTTTGTCGGATCTGGCTCAGGCGCTGCAGGCGGGTAGCCCCGATCTGGTCCTCGTTTCGGCCTCCGAGAGCGCGACATCAGAGCCTCCCGCCCAGACCCCGGACGCCGCTCCCGAGCCATCGGACGACTCAGGCGCGGACACATCCTCCACCGATCCCGATACCGACCCGCGCCCAACCGGGTTGCGCTCGCTATTGAGTGGATTGTTTCGGAATTCAGGTTAGTGCTATGACAGATCGTGTCGGGACAAGTTGGGCGGGTCGAGCCGGGATGACATCTGCATGATTTACAAGGGCACTGCCGTTCTGGACTGGCTCATGCATCGGCGCAATTTGCGTCGCTGGCGCAAGGTGGCCCGCAAGGCTCATGACCTCAGCCTGTCGCAATTGCGCATCGAGCGTGGGCGCGCCCGTCACCTGCGGCACAGTCTGAACGAGGTGATCTCGGTGGCCGACAACCGTCTGGCCTTGCCGATGATCGGCTCGAACATCTTTCACAAGCCGCATGGCACCGACTGGTCATGGCGCCCGAACCTCTGGTGCCAGCCTCTGGCGATGCCCGGCATGTCCACCGTGGCCAGCAAGACCCGCCTCGGCGATGTGGTGACATTGTATCACGATTGCGAACAATCCGAACTCACCCTGCGCCAGGTCCGAAACCAGAGCGAGGCCGATCTTGCCCCGTTCGGGCTGCGCATGGACGTGTTCCGCTTCGACGGCTCTTTCCTGTCGCTGTTGCTGGATCTGCCCGAGCAGGCGATGATGGGCCTCCAACGCCGCCACCTGATCCGGCTCGACACGATCATCGAACTGGAAAAGCCGATCGAGATCTTCATCCGTCTCAACATCAAGCACGGCCCGAACACCGAACAGCTCGTGCGCGAATTGCCCCTGCACGAAGACGAGATCGCCGTCGAATTCGATCTGGCCTATTCCAACATCAACGAAAAGCGGGTCGAGCGCGCATGGGTCGATCTGATCTTCGAGAACCCGCAGATGAGTCAGGTGATCATCCGCGACCTGACCTTCTGCCGTCACCCCCGCGCCGAGTTCTGATCCAGAGGTTTCGCATGTCCAAGCTCACACTGACCAAGACACGGCTGCTCGAAGGCGTCTGGCAAGGCGTCCTGACCTGCGAGGGCGAGGGCAATTACCAGCCCGATATTCAGGTGACCCACCTGCAAGAGGATATCCCCGGCGTCGAGATCGTGGAAAACCCCGAGCAAAAGCTCTGGACCCTCCGCATCCCGATCCCCCCGGAAAAGATCGCCGACGGGGTGCAGACCTTCCTGATCCTCGACCGCAAGACCGGCGAGACACTGGACAGCTTCACGCTGATCGCCGGCGACGCGCTGAGCGACGACATCCGCGCCGAGGTGACGCTCCTGCGCGAGGAACTCGACATGCTCAAACGCGCCTTCCGCCGGCATTGCCTCGAGACGATGTAAGGCTCGGGCCGGGCCGGTGCCGGATCGGGGGGCCTACGCCGCCCCCTTCCATGTCAGCGGCGTGAGATACACCATGCCGTCCCCGACACTCACCATCACCTCGCCGTCCTGGATATTGACCTGAATCTTCATCGCGCGCCTGGCAAGCTTCGCCAAGGCGCCGGTCTCCGCTTCGGAAAACCCGATCACCTGCAGATTGTCGAAGCGCGCGGTGCTGCCCTTGATCTTGTCCCACCAGATCTCGGCGGTCCTGCCGCCATAAGGATAGAGGATCACCCGCCCCGCCTTGCTGCAGGATTGCCGCACCACCTTGTCACTGGGCAGCCCGAGCGTGACCCAGACATCCAGCTCCCCGCTCAGGCTTTTTTGCCAGATATCCGGCTCGTCATCGGTGGACAGCCCGCGTGTCATCTCCAGATGCTCATGGGCATTGAGCGCAAAGGCGACGATGCGCAGCATCATCCGCTCATCGGTTTCCGAAGGGTGCCTGGCGATGGTCAGCTTGTGGGTCTCGTAATAGTGACGATCCATGTCACTGACCGACAGCTCGACTTTATAAATGGTAGCATTCTGCGCCATGCGATGTCCCGACCCTGCAAAGATCGCGATGCCTACAGTGTCTTGGGGGATTGTGAAAGGGGGGAGTGGGGCCTTTGCTGCCGTTGGGGCCGCCCTATTTACACGATTGATACCAGGCTGAACAGGACATTTTCACTGATCGTGGGAAAGTTGAAGTGCGTCGCTCACTGTGTCAGTCAGCTTCTTCAAGGCCTCACAATTCTTGTTTGGTGATTGCAATGCTATAGTGATGAATTTTGATTTGAGACCATCTGGAACCATACGTGCATACAGCCAGCCAGGAGTTCCCGGAGCAAACTTCCGCAATTTATTGGTGAAGGCTTGCGGCCTGCGATAGTAATCATCGTGAATACTATCGAGCCAATCCGTGTCGTCTTTTGTCTTCTCTTCAACGAAATTCAGCGTCTCTTCGTTTACGAACAGCATCTCAAATGGAAACTTGATTTCGGACTCTTTCAAGCCACACTCAATCATGAATTGTTCGAACGGATCAGTCTGGTATGGCAGCACTGCCGCATACAGGTTTCCGTTACCAATATTTACCGGCGAACCAGAAGTATCAGAACCGTTCCCTGCAAAAGCCGCTAGAGAACTTCTTCCCGCTGGATCATTATCAAATAGAAAGAGCGTTCTTGAACTTGGCGAAAGTCCACCTGCCAGAGAGATAGCGCTGATGATTTCTTTCGTATTCTTGGGCGTTCCCGAAAATTGCCTTACCTCGAAAAAGTCATTCACGCCGAACGCGGACAAAAGTCTCGGATAAGACTTAACATCGTGTTTACCTTCTACAAATAGTGTTGGCTTTGACAAGGTTGCGAGCTGTGCTGTTAAATCTTGGATTTCCTTTTGGCTTCTACTAAATGCGTCTTGCTGATCCTTTAGAGATCTAATGACGTAAGGGAGTTGCATCAATCCAGCCGCGCGCATTGTTCTGTCTGCATCTTCCAATTTGTCTATTGCGGATGTCGCGCGATCAGGCGTTATCTCGTTTTCTTCGTCCAAAAATTGTTTTTCAACAAAGAACCTCTTGGTGCTGCACCCCTCCTCGGAAGGTGCCAAATAGAAGGCCGGTGAATGACTGCTTATGAAAATCTGCGTGTCGCTACGAGACGCAAACGAAGCAAACCTTTGCGCTTCGAGAGAGGCGGCGGACAAATCGAGCGAATTTTCTGGCTCTTCGAAACCCCAAAGGAAGTATTTCTTGCTTGCTTCATTCTCGTTTATGAACCGGAGAAGCTCTGGAAGGTGTCGCGCTTTGACTCCATCTCCCTTTTGTTTGAACAAAGAATGCCCATCCTCACCGTGAACAAAATCGAGATTTCGAAATAAAACTGCCATGTTGGTAGGCGCTGACAGTGATGCTTTGGCCGCGAAAATCCTTCGCAACTGCTGTGTTAGAGTCTCGGTTTGCTCACCAATAGCGTCGATGAATTGTTTGGTGGCGTCTAACATAGCGGTGTTTTCTGAAGCTGACGAATACATTCGCTCGATGAGGTCAGCATATACTTCAAGATCTTTGATTGCTGGAATATACGTGAAGTCAATTTGATTAAGAAAGCGAGTGAGTATTGATGTTTTCCCGCCGGAAAGCGCAGGATATGAGGAAACATTTACGTCACCACCATACCGATTCCATTGTTTTTTTACACTTATCTCGCGGCCAAGAGATTTCTGATAATTAGGCGGCACGTTGAATGTGACTTTGATCCATACAAACTGCCGCCCCTTGGCTTCCGTAGCTTTTCGCTTTCGCAGGTCAGACATATCAATATCGAAATCAAAACCTGAACCTGGATCAGTTTGTTCATTGAAGAACAGGTTGAGGCCACGGAGGATGTTTGACTTTCCAGAATCGTTTCGGCCAAAAAACAGGTTAAGGTCGCCTACGGTGTCAAGTGACGTTGAGTATATCGAACGCAAGTAGTGGATTTCTACTTTCTTTATAAGTTGCATGGGTACCCAGTCTCAACCGCGTTGGTGCCAAAGTGTATCAAGCTTTGTGATGAAAGCCAGTGCTCTCAAATTTAGTGATATGTGATCGGTTACATACTGCAACATGAGCTTACCTCGCAGAGCAGGCGTTCGTATCCAGTGCCGCGAAAGTCGTTTTCCCACCCACCTCTGCCATCAGGACCACCCCCCAATCACCCCCCCTTGGGCAGGGAAACGATCGTGGGTTCGGTCTCGGGGGCCAGTTCCTCGAAGTCGAAATTGTCCAGACGGCGGGCGCGGCGGCCGGCCTTGTCGGCCGAGATCTTGATCTCGCTGATATCCTTGGCGGCCTGGCTGAAATGCCGGTCGAGGTTCTCCACCCGCGTCCCCAGCCGTTCCACATCCCCGAAAAGCAGCCCCAATTCGCGCCGGATCGCCCCGGCCTGTTCGCGCATCCGCGCGTCCTTGAGGATCGCACGCATCGTGTTCAGCGTCGCCATGCAGGTGGTCGGCGACACGATCCACACCCGCTTGTCAAAGCCCTCGCGCACCAGTTCGGGGAAATTGGCGTGCAACTCGGCATAGACCGCCTCGGAGGGCAGGAACATCAGCGCCCCATCCGCCGTCTCGCCATCGAGGATGTATTTCTCGGAAATGTCCCGCAGGTGCTTGCGCACCGAGACGCGCAGGAACTTGGCGGCCTCGTTCACCTCCCAGTCGGTCTTGGCCCGGCGCAGCGCCTCATAGGCCTCCAGCGGGAACTTGCTGTCGATGCAGATCGGCCCCGGCGGGTTGGGCAGATGGATCAGGCAATCCGCCCGCCGCCCGTTGCTCAAGGTCGCCTGCAACGTGTAGCTGTCCGAGGGCAGCGCCTTGGTCACGATGTCATGCAGCTGGATTTCCCCGAACGCGCCGCGCGTCTGCTTGTTCGACAGGATATCCTGCAGGCTCAGCACATCGCCCGACAGCTTGGTGATGTTCTCCTGCGCCTTGTCGATCGCCATCAGCCGTTGCTGCAGATCCCCCAGCGATTGCGCCGTGCGCCGGGCCGAGCCTTGCAGGTTCTCGGCCATCTGCCCCGACACGTCCGACAACCGCTTTTCCATCAGCTGCAGCAGATGCGACTGCGCCGCCGCCTGTGCCTCGGACACGTGGTTCAACCCGCCCGCAAGCTGCTGTTGCCCATGGCTCAGCATCTGCACGTTCTGCCCCAGCTGGCCCACCTGCTGCGCCAGCGGTTCGGTCATCCGTGCCGTGCGCGCCGCCATGCGGACGGCCATCATCAGCAGGATCAGCACCAGCACGATCAGCCCCGCCGCCGCCATAGCCGCCAGCACCACGGGATCATCGAAGGCATAGCTTGTCTCGCCGATCTGGATCATGTGCGTCCGAACAGCCTCTCGATATCGGCCAGCTTGAGATCCACATAGGTGGGCCGGCCATGGTTGCACTGTCCCGAATGGGGCGTCGCCTCCATCTCGCGCAGCAGGGCGTTCATCTCCTCGGCCCGCAGCCGCCGCCCGCTGCGCACCGATCCGTGACAGGCGACCCGGCTCAGGATCGCCTCGATCCGCGCCTGCACCGATCCGCTGTCGCCCTGATCGGCCAGCTCATCGAGGATATCCAGCAGCATCGCCCGCGCATCGCAGGCCCCAAGGATCGCCGGTGTTTCTCGCACCGCCACCGCGCCGCCGCCGAACGGCTCGATCACCAGCCCCAGACGCGCCAGATCCTCGGCCAGCTCCAGCAGGCTCGCGGCATCCTCCGCCGACATCTCGACGATCTCGGGGATCAAGAGCGCCTGGCTGGCCACGCCGGTCTCGGCCATCTGCCGCTTGAGCTTTTCATAGACGATCCGCTCATGCGCGGCATGGGCATCGACGATCACGATCCCGTCCGTCGTCTGCGCAAGGATGTAATTTTCATGAAGCTGCGCGCGCGCCGCGCCAAGCGGCAGCGCCTCGGGTGGCACGTCATCGGGCGCGGTCTCGTCGGCCGGATCGTTCACCGGCTCGACCCGCGCGCTGAATGCGCCTGTCATCTCGGCAAAGCCCGGCGCCTGCGCCTGATAGGCCGCGACGCGCGCCTGTGCCGACGGGCGGTCCATCTGATAGACCCGGGCCGGCCCTGCCGGTTGGGGCCGCATCGCGCCAAGCGTAGCGCCCGCCACGGTGCTCGAGGCGCGATGCCCCGCCTCGGCCAGCGCATGACGCAGCCCCGACACGATCAGCCCGCGCGCCAGACCCGGATCGCGGAACCGTACCTCGGATTTCGCGGGATGCACGTTCACATCCACCAGCATCGGATCGCACTCCACAAACAGCGCCGCCGCCGGGTGCCGATCCCGGCTCAGCACATCCATATAGGCCGCGCGCAGCGCGCCGATCATCATCCGGTCGCGCACCGGCCTGCCATTCACGAACAGGTATTGCGCCACCGCCGATCCCCGCGAATAGGTGGGCAGCGCGGCATAGCCCGTCATCCGCAGCCCGTCGCGCGTGGCATCGATCCTCAGAGCGTTATCCGCGAAATCGCTGCCCAGGATCCGCCCCAACCGCCCGTGCAGCGCATCGAACATATCGCCCGTTTCGGCATCGGCGCGAAACACCATCCGTCCCTCGCCGCCGCCCGACACATCGCGCAGGGTAAAGCCCACGAAGGGCTCGGCCATCGCCAGCCGTCGCACGATATCGCCGATTGCCTGGGCCTCGGCCCGGTCCGAGCGCATGAATTTCAGCCGCGCAGGCGTGGCATGAAACAGATCGCGCAGCGTGACGATCGTGCCGCCATTCAACGCTGCGGGCTTCACCTTGCCCATCTGTCCGCCGCTGACGGCGATCTCGGCGGCCTCGTGACCCCTCGCGCGCGAGGTGATCGTCAGACGCCCCACCGCCCCAAGGCTGGGCAGCGCCTCGCCGCGAAACCCGAATGTGTGGATGTTGAGCAGGTCCGAGCCGTCGATCTTCGATGTGGCGTGCCGCGACAGCGCAAGCGCCAGGCTGTCAGGCGCGATGCCGCAGCCATCATCGGTCACCCGGATCAGCGTCTTGCCGCCATCCGCATAGGCCACGTCGATTCGCCGCGCGCCTGCGTCCAGCGCGTTTTCCACCAGTTCCTTGACCGCCGAGGCCGGTCTTTCCACAACCTCGCCCGCCGCGATGCGGTTGATCGCCGCGTCGTCGAGCTGCCGGATCACCGGCTGCGACTGGCTTATATTGGGGCTGACTGTGTTCATGCCCCAATACCTAGCATGGGTGACGCCGATTCTGCCAGATCACTCTTGGGTCTGCCGCGGTGGTCGAAAAAGACCCACGTTGCGGGTTGGAATGCTATTGTATTCAATTATGTGAATGCAAAGCTGTTTGATGACCATTCATTCAACCACATGGAGGACATGCCGATGTTCAGCCGCACCAGCCCCGGCACGGGCGCACACTCTCCCACCGTGACCGGGTTTCACGACCCCGCCACCGGATCGATCCAGTATGTCGTTGCGGATGACAGCACCAAGAAGGCGGCCCTGATCGACGTGGTGCTTGATTTCGACCCGGCCGAGGCCCGCACCCGCCACGACTCGGCGCAGGAGATCGTGGATTTCGTCCGCAGCGAAGGGCTCGAGGTCGAGTGGATTCTGGACACCCACCCGCATGCCGATCACCTCATGGCTTCGGCCTGGCTCAAGGAACAGCTTGGCGCGCCCGCCGCCATCGGCGCGCGTGTGCGCGACATCGCCCGGCTTTGGGAAAAGATCTACAACACGCCCGGTGCCTTCGATCCCGACCGCGATTTCGACCGCCTGTTCGAGGATGGCGACACCTTCAAGCTGGGCAATCTGGATGTGCGCGTGATGCTCTCGCCGGGGCACACGCTTGGCTCGATCACCTATGTGGTGGGCGATGACGCGGCTTTCGTGCATGACACGCTGATGCATGTGGATGTCGGCACCTCTCGTGCGGATTTCCCCGGCGGATCGTCGAACGAGCTTTACGACAGCCTGCAGGCGATCCTGGCGCTGCCCGATCAGACACGGCTCTTCATCGGCCATGATTACCCGCCCGTCAGGGATCGCACAGAGCCTGCGTGGGAAGCGACCGTGGCCAGCCACAAGGCCGACAATCCGCATGTCGGGGGCAAGGCGACGCGGGAAGCCTTCACCCGGCTGCGCGATGATCGCGATGCCACGCTCGGCCTGCCGGACAGGATGCTCTACGCCTTGCAGATCAACCTGCGCGGCGGTCGCCTGCCCGATCCCGAAGGCGACGGGTATCGCTACTTCAAGATCCCCGCAAACCGTTTCTGAGACCCGAAAGGACCAAGAATGAAAACCGAAACCATAGGTTCCGCCGAATTGCAGATCTGGACCGTCGACGAGGTGGCGCAGGCCTGGGCGCGCAACGAGATCGTGCTGATCGACGTGCGTACGCCGCAGGAATACATGTTCGAGCATATCGAAGGCGCGCTGCTTCTGCCCTTGCCGTTCTTCAACGCCGAAAAGCTGCCGGGACAGAGCGACAAGAAGATCGTGTTTCATTGCGGCTCGGGCATACGCTCGGACAAGGTGGCGCGCGCGGCTCTCGACGCCGGGATCGACCGGATCGCCCATATGGAAGGCGGGTTCGCCGCTTGGAAACAAGCGGGGCTGCCCTTCATCGGCACCAACATGGCCACCGGCGCACCGCAGCGCGTCAACGGCTGATCGCTTCGGCGTCAGACAAGAAAAATCCCGGGCGCTGACGCCCGGGATCTCTCTCTCGCAAGTCGCTGATCGGAAGGATATCAGCCTTTCGAGAATTCGGGATAGGCTTCCATCCCCAGTTCGGCCTTGTCCAGACCGTTGATCTCGGCTTCTTCGCTGACGCGAATGCCCATCACGGCCTTGAGGATGAACCACAGGATCAGGCTGCCGACGAAGGTGAACACACCATAGGCGATGATGCCCATCAGCTGTGTGCCCAGGCTGGCCTCGCCGTAGAAGATCACCGCGATCGTGCCCCAGATACCTGCGAACAGGTGCACCGGGATCGCGCCGACAACGTCGTCGATCTTCAGCTTGTCCAGCAGCGGCACCGTGAAGACCACGATCACACCACCGATGGCACCGATCCAAAGCGCACCGAAGAGCGAGGGCGCCAGAGGCTCGGCCGTGATCGACACCAGACCAGCCAGCGCGCCGTTGAGCACCATGGTCAGGTCGGGCTTCTTATAGACAACCTGCGTCAGGATCAGCGCGGTCACCGCACCGGCCGCAGCCGCCATGTTGGTGTTGGCGAAGATGCGCGACACGTCCGACACGTCACCCACGGTGCCCATGGCCAGCTGCGAGCCGCCATTGAACCCGAACCAGCCCAGCCACAGGATGAACGTGCCCAGAGTGGCCAGCGCCAGGTTGGAACCCGGCATCGGGTTGACCTTGCCGTCCTTGCTGTACTTGCCAAGACGCGGTCCCAGCACGATGGCGCCCGCCAGAGCGGCCCAGCCACCCACCGAGTGCACGACGGTCGAGCCGGCGAAGTCCGAGAACCCGGCTTCCGACAGCCAGCCGCCGCCCCACTGCCACGAGCCCGAGATCGGGTACATGACACCGGTCAGCAGGATCACGAAGATCAGGAAGGGCCACAGCTTGATCCGCTCGGCCAGCGCGCCCGACACGATCGAGGCCGTGGCGGCGACGAACACCAGCTGGAAGAAGAAATCCGACCCGATCGAGGCATAGTCCAGCGCCGCATCGGCCGCCGCGACACCCACCGGATCCAGAACCGTGGTCGAGAAGAACGGCCCGACCCAGCCTGCAACCATCCAGCCATCGCCCGGATACATCAGGTTGAAGCCGATGAGCCAGTACATGATCGCTGCAAAGGAATAGAGCGCGATGTTCTTCGTCATCTGCATGGTGACGTTCTTCGACCGCACCAGCCCGCCTTCGAGCATCGCAAAGCCCGCGGCCATGAAGAAGACCAGAAAGCCCGCCATGCAGAACAGCAGGGTCGTCATGATATAAGGGCCAATCTCGTCGAAGCTGGGTGCCGCGTCCTGCGCAAGCGCCAGCGTCGGCAGCGCGGTCAGGGCCGCAGCCGCAAGGCCGGTCTTCGTGTATCGTTTCATGTCCATTATCCTTTCCCCCACGCGTCTCAAAGCGCGTCTTCGTTGGTTTCGCCGGTGCGCACGCGCACGGCCTGCTGGATGTCGAGAACGAAAATCTTGCCGTCGCCGATCTTGCCGGTGCGGGCCGTATTCGTGATCGTCTCGATCACCTGATCCGCCATCGACGCCGAGACCGCGATTTCAAGTTTGACCTTGGGCACGAAATTCACGGCGTATTCGGCGCCGCGATAGATTTCCGTGTGACCCGACTGCGAGCCGAAGCCCTTGATTTCCGTCACCATCATCCCGCGTACGCCGATCTCGGTCAGCGCCTCGCGGACCTCCTCCAGCTTGAACGGTTTGATTGTCGCAATGATGAGTTTCACTGGTGTCCCTTTCGGTTACGTTCACCCTGTGCGGTTTGCACTTGCAGCAAATGCCGTGAATCTCGAATCCGGAAGGCGACTCGGCGGAAAGATCGTTACTTCTCAGGACTAAATGATTAAATAATGTGCAATAAAATTAAAATGCACATAAAATAATCAAATATGGAAGGCGGCCCCCCTGTTCGGCAGGGGTCTACTTTTGTTTTTCGACGGTATAATATCCCCAAAACAGACAAGTCCCGGGCAGGACCCACATGAGTAATTCAGGTCGCAAGAAACCCCGTCTCGTGGCGGACAAGCGCTATGGCGCGCCCAAGGCGTCCTCCGGCGCCAAACCGCGTAAACCCTCGCCCAAGCGCGCGGCGCGGCCCCGCAAATCGCGGTCGCGCAATCCGATCGTGCGCTTTGTCTCGGGCGTCTTTTCCTGGGTGTTCCGGCTGGTCTGGGGCATCGGCTGGCGGCTCGGAGCCGTTGTTTTTCTGCTTCTCGGCCTCGCCGTGGGCTATACCTACACCACCTTGCCCGAGGTCGATGAATTCCTCGACGGGCGTGCGCGCGGCTCGGTCACGCTTCTGGACCGCGAAGGCGATGTCTTTGCGTGGCGGGGCGATCAGTTCGGTGGCGTGGTCACCGCCGACACCGTCAGCCCGCATCTCAAGAATGCCGTCATCGCCACCGAGGACAAGCGCTTCTACATGCATCCCGGCGTCGATCCCATCGGCATCGCCAGCGCCATCCGAATCAACCTGAGCGAAGGGCGCGGCCCGCTTCAGGGCCATGGCGGCTCGACCATCACGCAACAGGCCGCGAAACTGCTCTGCTTCGGGGTCAAATACGACCGCACCCAATGGGAAAGCGAAGCCGCCTATATCCGCGACTGCCGCCGCACCTCGCTTGCGCGCAAGCTCAAGGAAGCGGTCTATGCGATGGCCATGGAGGCCAAGTATACCAAGGACGAGATCCTCTCGATCTATCTCAACCGGGCCTATCTGGGCGGCGGGGCTTACGGCGCCGAGGCCGCGTCCCAGAGGTTTTTCGGCAAGGGCGCCGCGCAATTGTCGATTTCCGAAGGCGCGATGCTGGCGGGTCTTCTGACCGCGCCGTCTACCCTTGCGCCGACCGCCAATCTGGAACGCTCGCAGAACCGCGCCTCGGTCGTGGTCCGGCTGATGCGCGATCAGGGGTATATCTCGGCCTCTGACGCGGCCACGGCCCTGGCCCAACCCGCCGAACTCAGCGAAGCCGCCGAACGGCAGGCGGGCGGCTATTTCGCCGATTGGGTAATGTCGTCAGGGCCGGAATTCTTCACCCGCGACACCACCGAAGACGTGATTATCCGCACCACGCTCGATCAACGCATGCAGACCGCCGCCGAAGAGGCGCTCAGCTACATCTTCGAAAACAAGGTGCGCGAAGGCTCCAAGGCGCAGGCGGCGATCGTGGTGATGTCGGCGGATGGCGCTGTGCGGGCGATGGTGGGCGGGCGCAAGACCCGCGTCACCGGCGCCTTCAACCGCGCCACGCAAGCCAAGCGCCAGACCGGCTCGGCCTTCAAGCCCTTCATCTATGCCACGGCGCTCGAATTGGGCTACTCGCACGATTCGACGGTGGTGGATGAGCCCTTCTGCCTCGATGTTCCCGGCTCCGGCCGCTGGTGCCCGGAAAACTACACCCGAAACTATTACGGCCGCGTCACGCTGACCGACGCGCTCAAGAACTCGCTCAACATTCCGGCTGTGAAGATCTCGGAAAGCGTGGGCCGTGATCTGGTGCGCAAGGTGGCCAGCGATTTCGGGATCGAAAGCGATCTGGACGCAGGTCCGGCACTCGCGCTCGGCACGTCGGAAAGCACGCTGATCGAAATGACCGGCGCCTATGCCGGCATCCTGAACGGCGGCTCGTCGGTCACGCCCTATGGTCTGGTCGAATTGCGCCTTCTGGGCGATGAGGAGTCGCTGATGGGAACCACGGGCGGCATCCGCGAGCGCGTCATTCAGGAAGACGCCGCGCGCGAGCTGATCTGGATGATGCATCAGGTGGTCCAAAGCGGCACGGGCGGGCGCGCAAAACTGCCCGACCGTGAAGTGGCGGGCAAGACGGGCACGACACAGGCTGCGCGCGATGCATGGTTCCTTGGCTTCACCGCCGATTATGTCGCCGGGGTCTGGATGGGCTATGACGACAACACGCCGCTGACCGGTGTCACCGGAAGCGGGCTTCCGGCTGAAATCTGGCACGAGACGATGCTGCGGGTGCACGAGGGGGTCGAACCGCGCCCACTGCCCATGCTGCGCCCCGCTCCCAAACCGGCCCCCTCCCAGCCGGTCCGCCGAGAGCCTCAAAGCGGCAACGCGATCGAAAATCTGCTGCGCGGTCTGTTCGGCGCGCAATGACGGCGGTGTCCTTACAGCCCGGATAATCCGGCGCTGAGGGACTTGTGGACACAAATTCGGGTTTCGGAGCGGTTCTTCGTCCTAAACGCGCGTAGGTTTCGTACGGTTCGTACGGACCTATCCGGCGCTGCGCAGGTCTTGAATCAGCCCGTCGATATCGCCTCGGCGGCGGTCCAGCATCGCGCCGATCTCGGTCCGTTCGCTCAGACGCAGGCTGACCCCTTCGATCACCATATCGAAGAAAAGATCCTGTCCAGACCGGTCCGACACGAGGAAACGCACCTCGAAGGGCGACTCTCCGCGCAGGTAGACCGTCGAGGCGACCTCGTGCCAGGACTTGACCTGACGCACGCCCTTGACCTCGATCCGGCCCCCGACGAACTCATTGAAACGCTTGCCATATTTCCGCGCAATGTAGCCACGGAAGGCGTCCACGAAGGCCCGCATCTGCCCCGAGCTCAACCGCCGCGAATCCGGCCCGAGCGTCGATTGAGCGATGATGTTCACATCCGCATAGCGCGAGAAAATGCGCTCGAAGTCGCTGATCATCGCGCCCACAGGCTTGCCCGAGCTGATCACGCGGTTGATCTCGTCCACAACCTGGTTCACCAGCGCCTTGGCTTTGGCATCGGTCAACGCAAGCGCTGCGCCGGGTGCGGTCACAAGCCCCGTAAGCGCAAGCCCTGTCACGATAAAACCGCGTCTCGATAGATCATTCATCATAAGGGTCCCCGTAACTTCCGGTCGGCAGGTCGTACGGATCCTCCGCCGTTCCGTATGGTGCATCATAGGGGTCCAGATAAGAACCCTCCCGGCCCTGGCCTAGCTCGAACCGTCGATTCTGAAGATAAAGTGATCGGGCCTGTGCGTAGCTGTCGGCACTCTCGTAAAGAATGGAATCGATCGTATCCGAGAACCGCCCCCGGTCACTCAGCCGCGACGATACCGAAGCCACTGTTCCGTAATAGTTTTCCGGCGAATCCAGCGCATAGGTCAGGGGATTGGTGAAAACATCCACGACCTTGCCCCATGCCGCCCGTTCGGTCGACGGGCCAAGCAGCGGCAATTCCACATAGCCCCCCTCGCGCACGCCCCATACATAAAGCGTCTCACCGAAATCGGCGTCCGTCGCTTCGGGCATGCCAATTTCGGTTGCCGGATCGAAGAACCCGCCAAGCCCCATGGTCGAGTTCACCACGAAGCGATAGGTGTCCTCCGTCGCGCCCCGGCCATTGCCCTGCAAGATATTGTTAACAATGGATCCCGGCAGCGAAAGGTTGAAGGCGAAACGCCCGATCAGCGTTTCGATATCGTCCGGAAGAAAGTTGGAATACCCCCGCCCCGCCGGACGGATCACCGCGCGGTCGAGCGATCTGTTGAATTCATGGATCTTGCGATTCGTCTTTTCATAAGGATCGAACGGCTCTTCGGGGGAATGTCCGGGGCCGGGTGCCGCGCAAGCAGCCATAAGCAGCAAAGCTCCCAATGCGGGAGCCAGTCGGAAAGGACGGGATATAAGGGTCAGGGCAGCAGACAAGGATAAGACCAATTCAAATGCAACGTAGGGCGTACATAACGCATCCAAGCATGATGCCCATAAAGCCGTAAAGCGAGTCATTTTTGTTGTTGCAATCAAGTGACAACGCCCCACCCCCGATTGAGCGGCATTTCCGCTGGCCGCGCCCTTTTTCAAGGCATTTTTTTGATTTCCTTCCTGCGGTTCACGGGCTAGCGTCCGGCGAAACCTGAACAAGCGAGGACATGACTATGGGAACATTCGAAGCGAAACTGGCCGAGCTTGGCGTGACATTGCCCGATGCTCCGGCGCCGGCGGCCAATTATGTCCCTTATGTGCAGGTGGGCGACATGCTGTTCGTCTCCGGCCAGATTTCAAAGGACGGTGACACGTTGATCACCGGAAAGCTCGGGCAGGACATGGACACGGCAGCAGGCGCCGAGGCTGCCAAGGTTTGCGCCATCGCTCTGCTGGCGCAGGTCAAGGCGGCGTGCGGTGGTGATCTGGACCGGTTGAAGCGGGTGGTCAAACTCACCGGTTTCGTCAACTCCACCCCGGAGTACACTGAACAGCCGCAGGTCATCAACGGCGCCTCGGATTTCATTGGTGCAGCGCTTGGGGATGCGGGCAAACATTCACGCTCGGCGGTGTCGGCGGCGGCGCTTCCCTTTGGCGTAGCTGTTGAAATCGAAGGGATATTCCAGATCGGATGAGCACTCTTCCCGAGGTTTTCCGCCGCCTGCCCATGGCCCATCGCGGATTGCATGATGTGCGATCCGGGCGGCCGGAAAACTCGGTCGAGGCTGTCAGTGCCGCGATCGAGGCCGGCTACGGGATCGAGATCGACCTGCAGCTTTCCTCCGATGCAAGGGCGATGGTCTTTCATGATTACGACCTGACCCGGCTGACTGGTATCAAGGGGCCGATCCGCCAAAGAACAGCGCAGGACCTGACCGCCATGCCCCTGCTTGGCGGAACCGGGGGCATTCCGACCTTTGCAGCGCTGCTCGATCACGTTGCGGGGCGCGCGCCATTGCTGGTCGAACTCAAGGATCAGCACGGTCAGATGGGTGAAACCGATGGGCAGCTTGAGCAGGCTGTCGCAAGAGACCTGCAGGGATATGCCGGGCCTGTTGCGCTGATGTCGTTCAATCCGCATTGCGTGGCCCTGCTGCGTGATCTGGTGCCGGATGTGCCGCGTGGGCTGGTCACTTGCCGGTATCGCCGTATCGACTGGCCGCTGCTCAGGCGCGGGGTGCGGCACCGGCTGCGCGACATTCCGGACTATGACCGCGTGGACGCCAGCTTCATCAGCCATTCCGCGAAAGGGCTGGATCAGCCGAGGGTTGCGGAACTCAAGGCGGCGGGCGCGGCTGTCTTGTGCTGGACCGTTCGTTCCGGCGCTGAAGAAACACAGGCGCGCAAGGTGGCCGACAACATCACGTTCGAGGGCTATTTGCCTGAAATTCCATCTTGATCCGCACCGCGCCGGCCACAGATTGCAGGCAAGGGTCACAAAGCGAACGGTCATGGCAGAGCATCAGGTCGAGATCACAATCCACCACAGCCTTGCGCAGGTCGATGCCGAGGTCTGGGATGCTTGCGCCTGTCCCGAAGCGGCGGATGGCGGCAGGCCTTTCGATCCGTTCACCACATATCGCTTCCTCAAGGCGCTCGAGGACAGCCGGTCAGTGGGCACGGGAACCGGTTGGACGCCCTATTACATGACCGCCGAGTGCGACGGTCAAACCATTGGAGTTGCGCCACTTTTTCTCAAGTCCCACAGTCAGGGCGAATATATCTTCGACCATAATTGGGGCCATGCCTATGAACGGGCAGGCGGGCGCTATTACCCCAAGCTGCAAATCGCGGTTCCGTTTACACCGGTCACCGGGCGGCGCTTCCTGACCCGGCCCGGTTTCGAGCAGCAAGGCCGTGCCGCGCTGGTCCAGGGGGCTGTGCAACTGGCGGAAAACAATGGGCTTTCCTCGCTTCACGTGACCTTTTGCACCCAAGAGGAACTCGACGCTGGCGCCGCCATGGGCCTGATGCCCCGGCGCACGCAGCAATACCACTGGGTCAACCGCAACTACCCGGATTTCGAAGGGTTTCTGGACTCGCTGAGCTCGCGCAAGCGCAAGACCATCCGAAAAGAGCGGCGCGTTGCGCAGGAATTCGGAGGTGAAATCAAACAGTTGACCGGGGATGCCATCGAAAGGCACCATTGGGATGCCATCTGGCAATTCTATCAGGACACCGGCGCGCGCAAATGGGGGATGCCCTATCTCACGCGGGCCTTCTTCGATATCGCCCACCGGGATTTGCGCGATGACATCCTTCTGGTGCTGGCTGAACGCGATGGAAGGCCGGTTGCTGGGGCGATGAACCTCATCGGTCGGGACCGGCTTTATGGGCGGTACTGGGGCTGTTCCGAGCATCACCCCTGCCTGCATTTCGAGCTATGTTATTACCAGGCAATGGATTTTTCGATTGCCCATGGCTTGAAGACCGTCGAGGCCGGAGCCCAGGGGGAACACAAGCTGGCCCGCGGCTACCTGCCCACGCCGACCCATTCGCTGCACTGGATCAACGATCCCGGATTGCGCGCGGCGATTGACCGGTACCTTGAGGCGGAACGCGCCGCTGTCGAAGAAGACATTGAAATTCTTACGAGTTTTGGACCATTCAAGAAAACCGAAGTGGAGGAGCACCAATGACAGAGAAACTCAGCGAGACGGCTCGAGACACCACCCTGCGCCCCCTTCTGGAGGCGGGCTGGAGCCTGGATGACACCCGGGATGCCATGACAAAATCCTATAAATTCAGTGACTTCACCGAAGCGTTCGGTTTCATGACCCGCGCCGCCATCTGGGCCGAGAAGTGGAACCACCATCCCGAATGGTTCAATGTCTACAACAAGGTCGACGTGACCCTGACGACCCATGATGTGGGCGGTCTGAGCGCGCTGGATGTCAAGCTGGCGCGCAAGTTCGACCTGCTGGCTGGCCAGGGGTGAGATCCGTACGATCCGTACGAAACCTACGCGGGTTTTGTACAACCCTCGCAAGCGTTACGTGGATTTGTGTCCATTCCGTACACAACTGACGCCATCGGCGGCAAAAACGAAACCGGCGGCCCAAGGGCCGCCGGTGAATGTCATCGGGTTTTGATAGCCCGGGCTTACAGCGCCGCAAGCATCGCCTCGCCGCCGCTGACCTCACAGGTGCCGGGGCTTTCTTCCTGATGCAGCACGGTCACGGTCCCATCCTCGACCAGCATCGCGTAGCGCTTCGAGCGTGCCACGAGGCCTGCGGGCGGGGCGTCGAAATCCATGCCGATGGCTTTGGTGAAGGCCGAATCAGGATCGCCCAGCATGGTGATCCCGGCATCCGCAGCGCCGGTGTCCTTGCCCCAGGCGCGCATCACGAACGGGTCATTGACCGAGATGCACATGATCTCGTCCACGCCCTTTTCGGCGAACTGGTCCTTGGTGCGTATGAAGCTGGGCACATGTGCGGAATGGCATGTCGGCGTAAAGGCACCCGGCACGGCGAAGATCACCACCTTGCGGCCCGCGGTCTTGTCGGACAGCGTCACGCTCTCGGGGCCGTTCTCGCCCATCTGAAGAAGTGTCGCGTCGGGGAGTTTGTCGCCTTTGGAAATTGTCATGGTTCGTCCCTGTCTGTGAATTGCGTTTCGACTGAAGCTGGTTATAGGGTCAGCAGGATCGGGTGACCACGAAAAATCAGGAGATTCAAGATGGCCGGTATCGTTGTGATCGGGGCAGGGCAGGCGGGGGCGTCCTGTGCGGCGAAACTGCGCGCCCTTGGGCATGACGGCCCGATCACCCTGATCGGCGAGGAACCCGTGCCGCCCTATCAGCGCCCGCCGCTCAGCAAGAAATACCTGCTAGGCGAGATGGCGCTCGAGCGGCTCTTTCTGCGGCCCGAGAGCTTTTACGCCGAGGCGGATATCGCCTTGCATCTCAATTGCACCGTGACGGCGATCGACCGCAAGGACCGGGTGGTGATCGCAGGTGGGCAGGCCATCGGCTATGACGATCTGGTGCTCACCACAGGCTCGGTGCCGCGCCGCCTGCCGGGGCGCATCGGTGGCGAATTGGCGGGTGTCCATGTGGTGCGCGATCTCAGGGATGCCGACAGCATGGCGCCCGAATTCGTGGCGGGCCGCCATGTGCTGATCGTCGGTGGCGGCTATATCGGGCTCGAGGCGGCGGCGGTGGCGGCGAGCCGGGGTCTGAAGGTGACGCTGGTGGAAATGGGCGCGCGCATCCTGCAACGGGTGGCCGCGCCGGAAACCTCGGAGTATTTCCGCGCGCTGCACCGCGCGCACGGGGTCGATATCCGCGAAGGGATCGGGCTCGAGACCTTGCTGGGCGAAACCCGGGTGACCGCAGCGCGGCTGAGCGACGGCACAGAGATCGACGTGGATTTCGTGATCGTGGGGGTGGGCATCACGCCGGCGACGGAACTGGCCGAAATGGCGGGGCTCGAGATCGAGAACGGCATCCGCACCGATGCGTTCGGGCGCACCAGCGATCCGCATATCTGGGCGGCGGGCGATTGCGCGTCTTTCCCGCATGAGGACGGGCGCCTCCGGCTGGAAAGCGTGCCCAATGCGATCGACATGGCCGAATGCGTCGCGGCGAACATTCTCGGCGCCGAGACGCCCTATGTGCCGCAGCCGTGGTTCTGGTCGGATCAGTATGACGTCAAGCTGCAGATCGCCGGGCTGAACACCGGCTATGACCGGATCGTCACGCGGCCGGGCGATGGCGCGGGGCATGTGTCGTTCTGGTATTACAAGGGCGACCGGCTGCTTGCGGTCGACGCCATGAACGAGCCGCGCGCCTATATGGTGGGCAAGCGGCTGATCGATGCGGGCAAATCGGCCGATCCCGCGCTCGTGGCCGATCCTGCCACCGACCTCAAGGCATTGCTGAGCGCGTGAGGATCATCGCGGGCGCATTCCGGGGCCGACGGCTGGCCAGTGTGGGCAAGGGCGACGCGGGCGCGCATCTGCGCCCCACGGCCGACAGGGTCCGCGAAAGCCTGTTCAACGTGCTCACCAGCCGGTTCGACGATCCCTGCTCGGGCGCGGTTGTGCTCGATCTTTTCGCCGGCACCGGGGCGCTGGGGCTCGAGGCGCTGTCGCGCGGCGCGGCAAGCGCTGTCTTCGTGGAAAACGGTCGCACGGCGCTGGGCCTCTTGCGCCAGAATATCGCCCTGTGCGATGTCGCGGACCGGGCGCGCATCCTGCAGCGCGACGCGCGCAAGATCGGCGCCTGCCCGGGTCAGGCGGCGACGCTGGTGTTTCTCGATCCGCCCTATGGCAAGGCCCTCGGAGAGGCGGCGATGGCGGCGGCGCTGGACGCGGGCTGGATCGCGCCGGGCGCGTTGATCGTCTGGGAGGAAAGTGCCGCCATCACGCCGCCCGCCGGCCTTGCTCTGCAGGACGAGCGGCGCCATGGCGATACCGTGATCCGCATCTTCCAGAACGCCTGACCCTGCGGTTTCTTCTGGCCGAAAATATCCTAAAGCGTTCCGCCTTTAACCTGAGGCATCAGCTGGAGGCGGAACACGCGCAACGATTGAACGGAGCACTGCATTTCGCGAAACGCTTTAGGGGAGCCGTTGAAATCCCCTATCGGGATTTCGACGGCGGGGGCTGGCCCCCTGCCGCCGCAGCCCTTCAGCCTTTCATCAGGTCAGGCAGATCGCCGGTCAGCCCCGCGGCCTCGCGGATGAAGCCGCGGCGCAGTTTGGGCCATGCGTTGAGCGCGCCCATGCCAAGATCGCGCCCCAGACGCAGGAGCGGGTTGTCGTTGGAAAACAGCCGGTTGGTGGCATCGGTCACCAGCGCCAGTGTCGCGGTGTCAAAGCGGCGCCATTGCTGGTAGCGCGCCAGCACGTCCGCAGCGGCGAAATCCTCGCCCCTGTGGCGCGCGTCGGCGATCACCTGCGCCAAGGCGCCGACATCGCGCAGGCCCGCGTTCAGCCCCTGACCGGCGATCGGGTGCAACCCATGGGCCGCGTCACCGATCAGCGCCACGCGCGGGGCCACGAGGCTGTTGGCCAGCGTCAGGTTCAGCGGATAGGTATAGCGTTTGCCGCGCAGGCGGATGTCGCCCAGAAAATCGCCGAAGCGCGGGCGCAGCACCTTGAGGAAATCCGCGTCATCCAGGGCGACGAACTCGCGGGCGGTCTGGTCGCTCTCGCTCCAGACGATCGAGCTCACATTGCCCGGCAGCGGCAGGATCGCCAGTGGGCCGGGCGGCATGAAGAACTGATGTGCGATGCCATTATGGGGCAGCTCGTGCTCGATGGCGGCCACAAGGGCGGTCTGGCCATAGCCCCAGCCGGTGCGCCTGATGCCCGCGCGCCGCGCCGTGCCCGAGGCGCGCCCGTCCGAGCCGACGATCAGCCTTGCGTGGACCGTATCGCCCGAGACCAGTGTCAGGCTGGCGCCCTGCGCTTCGGCCTGCTGCGCCACGACGGTGTCGCGGATCTGGGTGATGCCGGGGTGGTCGGCCATGGCCTCGAGAAAGGCGCGGCGCAGGAAGCGATCCTCGAGCATATGGCCCATCGGGCCTTCCTCGATCTCGGCATGGTCGAAATGCAGAAAGAACGGCGAAGGGCCTTCGCCGGCGCGCCCGTCGCTCACCTTGATCTCGAGCATCGGCTGGGCGTTGTCGCGGACCCTGTCCCAGATGCCGATGGCGGCCAGAAGCCGGGTCGAGGCCAGCGCCAGCGCATAGGACCGCCCGTCGAAGGCGGCGTTCTTGCGGACGGTTTCGGGCAGCGCGTCGATCACGGTCACAGACAGGCCTGTCTGCGCCAGGGCAAGGGCGAGGGCCGGGCCGTTCAGCCCGCCGCCGACGATCGCGATATCGGTGTCATGCATCATAGCCGGCAATATGGCGGTTCGCGCGGGATTGTCCATGCGCCGCGGTGCCGCTACCGTCGCGGGGCAGGGATCAATCACAAGAACGCGGGGAGCATCAGGATGACCGAGTGGCTGAGCATGAGTGCTGCGGAATTGGGGCGCGGTATCGGCAAGGGGGATATCGATCCGGTGGCACTGACCGAGACCTATCTTGACGCCATCGAGGGCCATGCCGCGCGCGACCGCATCTATTCGGTGGTGACCGCCGAGCGCGCCCGGGCCGAGGCGCGCGCAGCGTCCGATCGGGCGAGGGCAGGCCTGCGGCTGGGGCCGCTCGACGGGGTGCCGATCAGCTGGAAGGACCTTTTTGACACGGCAGGCGTGGCCACCGAGGCGGGCACGCGCCTGCTGGCGGGCCGTGTGCCGGAGCGCGATGCGCGGGTGCTGCGCAATGCCACGAGGGCCGGGCTGGTCTGTCTGGGCAAGACGCATATGAGCGAGCTGGCCTTTTCGGGGCTGGGGCTCAATCCGATGACGGCGACGCCGCCTTGCGTGAACGATGCAGAGGCGGTGCCCGGTGGCTCAAGCTCGGGGGCCGCGGCCAGCGTCGCCTTTGGGCTTGCGGCCTGCGGCATCGGCAGCGACACGGGCGGGTCGGTGCGCATTCCCGCCGCATGGAACGATCTTGTGGGATTGAAGACCACCGCTGGCCGGGTGTCCCTGGAAGGGGTCGTGCCGCTGGCCGAAAAGTTCGACACGGTGGGGCCGCTTGCGCGCACGGTCGAGGACGCGGCGCTGATGCTGGCGGCGCTGGAGGGGCACGGGCGTGCCGCCGATCTGCGCGGCGCGAGCCTCAAGGGGCGGCGGCTGGCGGCGTTGCGGACCGTGGTGCTGGACGACATCCGCCCCGAGCCGCTGGCGGCCTATGAGGCGGCGGTTGCCCGGCTGGAGGCGGCAGGTGCGATCGTCGAGCCGGTGGAGGCGCCGGAACTGCTCGAGGCGATGCCGATGTCGGCGGCGCTCTATACGGCGGAGGCCTATGGCACTTGGTCGGAGGTGATCGAGGCCGCCCCGGACAAGATGTTCGCGCCGATCCTCGAGCGGTTCAGGGGCGGACGAGACGTGCCGGCGGCGGAGTATGTGGCCGCGTGGCGCAGGCTCGAGGAGTTGCGCTGCGCATGGCACGCGCGGATGGCGGGATATGATGCGGTCATCATGCCCACGGCGCCCAACCTGCCGCCCGATGCGGCCAAGCTGATGCAGGACGATGCCTATTACGTCACCGAGAACCTGTTGACATTGCGCAACACCCGAGTGGGCAACCTGATGGGGCTTCCGGCGGTGAGCCTGCCTGCGGGGCGGCCCTCCTGCGGGGTGATGCTGTGCGGCGCACCGATGCAGGAAGAGCGGCTTTTGCGCCTGTGCAAGGCCGCCGAGGCGGCTTTGGGCTGAACCGGAGCGGGGTGGGGGCTCTGCCCCCGCAGGTCAAATCCGCGGGATTTGACCGCCCCCCCGGGATATTTGCGGCCAGAAGAAACCCGGATGCCCGCGCAGGCCTCTGCGAAAATGCCACAATCACGCTGTCAAGGCATTGGTTTTGCTGGACGCAAGCCGGGTGCTTGAGTAGATTCATGGCAAATCGGGACGCAACGATCCCGAAGCTTGAGGCAGTAACAGATGTTTCCCGAGCGGTTTTCGAACCTACCGGCCTATGCGTTTCCGCGCCTGCGGAGCCTGCTCGACGCCCATGCGCCGGGCGGCGAGGTCTTGCATATGACCATCGGCGAGCCGACGCATCCCTTTCCGGACTGGGTGGGCGATGTGGTGGCCGAGCACGCGCATGAGTTCGGCCGCTACCCGGCGAACGAGGGCACGATCGAGCTGCGGCAGGCGATCTGCGACTGGACGCAGCGGCGCTATGGCGTGACGCTGGAGCCGGAGCGGCATGTCATGGCGCTGAACGGCACGCGCGAGGGGCTCTATAATGCCATGATGGCGCTGTGCCCCGAAGAGAAGGCGGGCGGGCGGCCCGTGGTCTTGTTGCCCAACCCGTTCTACCAGGTCTACATGGTGGCAGCCCTGAGCGTGGGTGCCGAGCCTGTGTTGCTGCCGGCCACGCCCGAGACCGGGCATCTGCCGGATTTCGCGGCGGTGCCCGAGGCGGTGCTGGAGCGCACGGCGGTCGTTTATCTCTGCTCGCCCTCGAACCCGCAGGGGGCTGTGGCGAGCGCGTCCTATTGGCGCGATCTCATTGGTTTGGCGGAGCGGCACGATTTCCAGGTCTTCGCCGATGAGTGCTATTCGGAGATCTATCGAGGCACGCCGCCTGCGGGGGCGCTGGACGTGGCCCATGCGATGGGCGCCGACCCCGAGCGCGTGGCGATCTTTCACAGCCTGTCGAAACGCTCGAACCTGCCGGGGCTGCGGTCGGGCTTCGTGGCGGCGGGGCCGCAGAGCATGGCCCGCATCAAGCAGTTGCGCAATTACGCGGGCGCGCCCTTGCCGCTGCCGCTGCAGCGTGTGGCCGAGCGGGTCTGGGCCGATGAGGCGCATGTCGAGGACAACCGCAGGCTTTATGCCGAGAAATACGCCCTGGCGGACAGCATCCTGGGCGATGTGCCCGGCTATGTCAGCCCGGAGGCGGGGTTTTTCCTGTGGTTGCCGGTCGAGGATGGCGAGGCGGCGGCGCTAAAGCTGTGGCAGGAGACCGGCGTGAGGGTTCTGCCCGGTGCCTATCTGAGCCGGGAGGTTGCGGGACATAATCCGGGACAGGGATTCATCCGGGTCGCGCTTGTGGCCCCGAAAGACGAGATGGCGCGCGGGCTTGGTGCCTTGCGCGACTGTCTTTACGCATGAAGTGAGGACGAGGGACAAGATGGCATATCAGACACGTGGGCGCGACCCGCTGCTTGACAGCACCATGGCCGAGGCGATCGAGAAGCGCGGCAAGGAATTGCTGGGGCTTGCCTTGTTGGTGCTGGGGGCCATGGCGGCGGCGATGATCGCCTCGTATCACCCCGACGATCCGAGCTGGATGTCGGCCACCGATGCGCCGGTGCAGAACTGGATGGGGCGGATGGGCGCCTCGATCGCGGCGCCGCTTTTCATGATCGTGGGATGGGGCGCCTGGGGGCTGGCGATCGTGCTGGGCGCCTGGGGGCTGAGATTCGTGCTGCATCGCGGGCAGGAGCGCGCGGTGGGCCGTCTGATCTTTGCGCCGATCTGGATTGCGCTGCTGTCGCTTCATGCATCGTCGCTGGCGCCGGGCGACGCCTGGGCCACGACCCATAGTTTCGGGCTTGGCGGCTTGTTCGGGGATACGATCCTTGGGGCCATGCTGGGCATTTTGCCGCTCGGGGCGAGCCTTGGGCTGAAGCTTCTGTCTGTGGTGCTGGGGCTTGGGATGCTGATGCTGGGCGCCTTCGTGCTGGGCTTCACGCGGGGCGAATTGATGCGGCTGGCGCGGTTCCTGATGGTGGGTGTCATCATGACCTATGCCTGGCTGATGACGCTGGCGGGGCGCGGCGCCACGGGGGCGCTTGGTGCGGCGCAGGGTTTGAAGGACAAGGCCGCGGATGCGCGTGCGCGCCGTGCGGCCGAGCAGGCGGAGGCCGATGCCTATGCCCGCGCAGAGGCCGCCATTCCGGTTCAGCCGGTGGTGCGCCGCCCTGCGGCCACATATGCCGCCGAGCCGCCATTGAGCGCGAGGACAGCCGCGCCCGAGGAGAAATCGGGTGGCTTGCTGTCGCGTTTGCCGTCGCTGACGCGGCGTGCCGATCCCGAGCCGGAACTGATCGAGAGTTACGGGCCGGAGGGCGATGTGGAAGCGCCGGGGGATGATCGCATCCGCGCCAAGATCGCGGATGTCATCAAGACCCGCGTGCGTCAGAGCCCGGCGGTGCAGGTGCCATCGGTGGCGCCGCTTACCAAGGGGCGGGGCCGGGGGCCGGAACCTCTGGTGCTGAACACCGCGCGCAGCGCGGGAGGATTGCCGCCCGAGCCGCCGCTGACCGCCGCCCATGCCGCGATGCCGACCGATGCATATCTGCAGGCCGATCCGTATGTGATGGTGGATGATCCCTATGGGTCGGATGATGCTTACGATGCATATGATGCCTATGGGGCGGAGATGGAGTTGTCCGAGCGCGAGCGCGGCTATCAGACCGCGGAGGCGCCGAGGATTCCTGTGGCCGAGCCGAAAAAGGTCGTGCAGCACGCGCCGCGCCGGGCGCCGCAGCCCTCGACGCGGGCCTTGGCCGAGGCGCAGCCCCGGTTGCAATTCGAGGAGAGCGCGCAGGCCGATTACGACCTGCCGCCGCTGAGCCTTCTGTCCAGTCCCGAGAACATCACGCGGCATCATCTGAGCGATGATGCGCTCGAGGAAAACGCGCGGATGCTGGAGAACGTGCTGGACGATTACGGCGTCAAGGGCGAGATCGTCAGTGTGCGGCCCGGACCGGTGGTCACCATGTACGAGCTGGAGCCTGCACCGGGTCTGAAGGCGAGCCGGGTGATCGGGCTGGCGGATGATATCGCGCGCTCGATGTCGGCGCTGTCGGCGCGGGTTTCGACGGTGCCGGGGCGCAGCGTGATCGGGATCGAACTGCCCAACGATCACCGCGAGATGGTGAGTTTCCGCGAAATCCTGTCGAGCCGGGATTATGGCGATGGCAACCACAAGCTGCCGCTGGCGCTTGGCAAGGATATCGGCGGCGATCCGGTGGTGCAGAACCTGGCCAAGATGCCCCATCTGCTGATCGCGGGCACGACGGGGTCGGGCAAGTCGGTGGCGATCAACACGATGATCCTGAGCTTGCTCTACAAGCTGACGCCGGATGAATGCCGGCTGATCATGATCGACCCCAAGATGCTGGAACTGAGCGTGTATGACGGCATTCCGCATCTTCTGAGTCCGGTTGTGACCGATCCCAAGAAAGCGGTCGTTGCCCTGAAATGGGTCGTGGCCGAGATGGAGGAGCGGTATCGCAAGATGTCCAAGATGGGTGTCCGCAACATCGACGGCTATAATGGCCGGGTGGCGGATGCGCAGCGCAAGGGCGAATTGTTCAGCCGCACGGTGCAGACGGGCTTTGATGACGAGACCGGGGAGCCCGTTTTCGAGACCGAGGAATTCGCGCCCGAGAAGATGCCCTATATCGTCGTGATCGTCGACGAGATGGCCGATCTGATGATGGTCGCGGGCAAGGAGATCGAGGCCTGCATCCAGCGTCTGGCACAGATGGCCCGCGCCAGCGGCATTCACCTGATCATGGCGACGCAGCGCCCGTCGGTGGATGTCATCACCGGCACGATCAAGGCGAACTTCCCGACGCGGATCAGTTTCCAGGTCACCAGCAAGATCGACAGCCGCACCATTCTGGGCGAGATGGGCGCCGAGCAGCTGTTGGGGATGGGCGACATGCTCTATATGGCGGGCGGTGGCAAGATCACCCGCTGCCACGGGCCGTTCGTCAGCGATGAAGAGGTCGAGGAGGTGGTCAACCATCTGAAAGCCTATGGCCCGCCGACCTATGTGAACGGTGTGCAGGATGGACCCGACGAGGATCGCGCCGACAGTATCGACGCGGTGCTGGGCCTGAACACCGGCGGCAACACGGATGGCGAGGATGCGCTTTACGATCAGGCGGTCGCGATCGTGATCAAGGATCGCAAATGTTCCACCTCGTATATCCAGCGCAAGTTGGCGATCGGCTATAACAAGGCGGCAAGGCTGGTCGAGCAGATGGAGGAACAGGGCGTCGTGACACCTGCCAACCATGTGGGCAAACGCGAAATCCTTGTTCCCGAGCAGTAATCTTCCGGGGTGCGGCAGCGTCTGACGGCAAGTTGATGCCGTCGGACGCGCTGACGGGACCTCGTGGGCTTGATTACGGTCTTCACCGGCCTGATATCGCATAGCAGGCCGTGATAGGGCATTAAGTTGATCGAAATGCCCCGTCTGATCGAGAGGAACCTGACCGTATGAAAACTCTGGCTTTCCTGACATCCATCGCGCTGAGCGTGGCGATAGCGCTGCCTGCGGCGGCGGAAAAGCTGTCTTTGGGGGCGATCTCGGGCTATCTGAATGGATTGCAGACGGCGCAGGGTGCGTTCACCCAGATCAATGATGACGGCACGATCAGCACCGGGCGCATCTATATCAAGCGGCCCGGACGGGTGCGGTTCGAATATGATCCGCCGGATGAGACGCTGGTGGTGGCGGATGGCGATACGGTGGGCATCGTCGATCCCAAGTCGAACACGGGGCCGGAAGCCTATCCGCTGCATCGCACGCCGCTGAAGATCATTCTGGCGCGCAATGTCGATCTGACGCGGGAGCGCATGGTCACCGGGCATGCGAGCGACGGCAAGAGCACCACGATCCGTGCACAAGACCCCGACAATCCCGAATATGGCAGTATCGATCTGGTGTTCACCGCCGACCCGATAGAGCTGCGCCAATGGGTCATCAACGACAGCGGCGGCGGGCGCACCACGGTCGTGCTGGGCGATTTGCGGACGGGCATGCAGTTGGCGAATGACCGGTTCGTCATTCCCGGCAAGGGCCCGGAAATCCGTCAGGACAGGTAAAACCCGCGCCGGGCTGAGCCGGCACGGCGGTCATGAGGGCAAAGGGCCGGGGGCCGTCGTCAGAAGACGCCGAAGCCCCGGCCATTGCAGGCCCGCAATTGTGCTTCGTACATGCGGGAGCGATCCTCGACCCGGTCGGCCACGCGCAACAGCCATGGTTTGCTGTTATAGGTGCCGCGCGCAAAGCCGGTCCGGCCTTCGTGATAGGCGAGATACTGGTTGCGCGTGTCGTTGAGCGCGATGCCGAGGCGGCGGTTGGACTGGGTCATGTACCAGCCCATGAAATCCGTGGCGTCGAAGATGTCGTCCCGGCGCGCCCCGAAGCGGCGGGTTTCCCGGCGGTATTCGTCCCAGGTGCCGTCGAGCGCCTGACTGTAGCCATAGGCCGAACTTTGCCGGCCCATCGGGATCACGCCGAGTGTCCAGCGGAACGGTGTGCGCGCATCGCTGCGGAAGCTGCTTTCCTGGTGGATCGTGGCCATCTGCACATGGATGGGCACGCCCCAACGGCGTTCGGCCGCGTTGAAGGCGCGCAGGTAATTAGGACGCTGCTCGATGATCGAGCAGGCGTTGTCGAGGTTGCTGGGCGGCGGGCCGCCCCGTTGACCGCAGGACGCCACCAGAAGAATGATCATGACTGCGCGAAGAGTTCTGCTCATCTGCCTCTCGCTTTGATTTGTTTTTCTGCAACTTTAGCGGAAACAGGCGCGCGTGGGAAACAAGAAATCAGGGGGTGTCAGAGCAAAACGGCAAGAAGTAGTGGCAACGCCACGACGGACATCAGCGTAGAGGCGACGACCAGCCCGGCGACGGCATCTGAATCAGCGCCGTATTTCTCGGCCAGCAGGTAGGATGTGACGGCCACCGGGGTCGCCAGTTGCAGAACCAGAACGGCAAAAGCCGTCTTGTCGAGGGTGAACCACGTGCCGATCGCCCAGCCGATTCCGGCACACAGGCAGACCTTGACGAGTGACAAGGCAGCGGCCTGTCCAAGGCGCCCCGGTGTCAAGCGGGCCACCGCAACGCCCAATGTGATCAGCATCAGCGGGATCGCCATCTGGCCGCAGAGGCTCAGGGTATTTGTAAGGAAAGTCGGGGTTTGCCAGCCCTGCCACAGGAACAGGCCGCCAAGAACGGTTGCACCGACAAGGGGCTCTTTCAGGACCTTGAGTATCGACCCGCCGCCCGAGACAAGCCAGATCCCGTAGGTGAACGAGCAGATCGCCATGACGGCAAAGACCACCACGGCATAGTCCAGCCCGATTTCGCCGAAGGCGAACAGCGCCAGAGGCAGGCCCAGATTGCCTGTATTGCCGAAGATCAGCGGTGCGGTGTAGGTCCGGGTTTCCAGCCGCAGAGCGCGGGTCAGAAGCCATGTCGTCACGGTCAGGGCGCCATAGCCGGCCATCGCGGCCGCCGACAGCGCCGTAAGGGCGGCGGGTGCGATCTCGGTCTGCATGAGCGAGACGAAGATCAGGCAGGGTACCGACAGGGTCATCGCCATCCGTGTGACGAACTCCACGCGGTATTCGAATCCCAGTTTCACCCAGAGGAAACCGCAGGCCGCCAGCAGGAAAACCGGAGCGACGATTTCGAGGACTGTAAAGGCAAGGCTCACAAACTGTTTCCCGTGTTTTTCTCTTCTGGGGTTGGACAAACGCCCCTTGAAACCATTAGTCTTGGCGAGTAGGGGCTACAATGTGATGATGAAAGCACGCGCTAAATATTCTCTGGGCCAAGTGGTCCGGCACAAGAAACACCCGTTCCGCGGGGTGGTTTTTGATGTGGATCCCGAATTCGCGAATACCGAGGAATGGTATCACGCCATCCCCGAGGACAGCCGTCCGTCGCGCCAGCAGCCGTTCTATCATCTGCTGGCCGAGAACGAACAGAGCTATTACGTGGCCTATGTCTCGGAGCAGAACCTTGTGGCGGACTATTCCGGGGAGCCGGTGGATCATCCCGATATTCCGGATCTCTTCGGACCGTTCGAGGACGGTCACTATCCGCTGCATTTCCAACTGAACTGAGCTTGCACAACCGGGTGACCCGGGCGAGGCGCGACCGATTGGCCGCGCCCCTGAGCCGTGATCAGTAGCCAAGAGCGCAGCCATCCTTGCGTGGATCGCTGGCCCCTTCGAGCACGCCATCGGGACGGATGACGATGGCCTGAGCGCCGCCGATCGGCCCCTTGGGCACGATGACGTCATGGCCCAGCTCGGCCAGTTCGGCGCGCACGGTGTCGGCATATCCGCTTTCGACGCGCAGCTGACCGGCCTCGGCATAGCTGCGGGGGGCGTCGAGCGCGGCTTGAGGCGCCATCCCGAAATCGCGCAGGTTCGACACGACACGGGCATGGCCGGTGGGCTGATAGGCGCCGCCCATCACGCCGAAGGGCATGGAGGCGCGGCCATCTTCGCGCAGCATGCCGGGGATGATGGTGTGCATCGGGCGCTTGCCGCCTGCCAGCTCGTTGGGGTGGCCCGGCGTCAGGTTGAACCCCGCGCCACGGTTCTGGAAAAGGACGCCGAATTTTTCCGATGCAATGCCTGAGCCAAAGCCGTGGAAGATCGAATAGATCAGCGACACGGCCATGCGGTCACGGTCGACCACGGTGATGTAGACGGTTTCGCGATGGACCTCTTCGGTGAGCGGGGCCGCGGCGGGCATGGCGTTCGACGGATCGATGAGGGCGGCCAGTTTGGCGGCGGTTTCCGGGGCGAGCATATGGGCAAGCCGCGTCGTATGATCGGGGTCCGCGATGATCCGGTTGCGCGCGTCATAGGCCAGTTTCGTGGCCTCGGCTTCGATATGGGCGCGCTGGCTGCCGAACGGGTCCATCCGCGCAATATCGAAGTGTTTCAGTATGTTGAGCATCAGGATCGCGGTGGCGCCGTGGCCATTGGGCGGATGCTCGACCAGATCGACGCCCTTGTAGTCGCCGGAGATGGGGGTGGTGTAGTCGCAGGCGGTTGCGGCGAAATCATCGGCCGTGTGTACCCCGCCAAGGGCGGTGAGAGCGGCAATCATATCCTCGGCCACGTCGCCCTTGTAGAACCCGTCGCGGCCCTGGGCGGCGATGCGGCGCAGCACCTCGGCCTGACCGGGGGCGCGGAACATCTGCCCAACGCTCAGCGGTGCGCCCGCGATGGAGAAATGGGTCAGGCCATGCCCCTGCAGCGCCTTGGCGGCGTCGGGCCAGTCGAAGGCCACACGGGGTGCCACGGGCACGCCGTCTTCGGCATAGCGGATCGCGGGTGCCAGAAGCGTGTCGAGGCCCAGTTTGCCGTGATCGTCGGACAGGCGGCAGAAGGCGTCGATGGCGCCGGGGATGGTGACGGCGGCGGGGCTGTTGAGGGGCACGGTGTCATGGCCCTGATCGCGCAGGGCGGCGGCACTGGCGGCGGCGGGCGCCCGGCCCGAGCCGTTGAGCGCGTGGATCTCATCGCTGCCGGGTTTGGTGAACAGGGCAAAGCAATCGCCGCCGATCCCGGTCATCTGAGGCTCGCAAATGCCGAGAAGCACGGCGCCGGCGATGGCCGCGTCCATGGCGTTGCCGCCCCGTTCGAGAATGTCGATGGCGGTTTTTGCGGCCAGAGGGTGCGACGTGGCGCACATGCCGTTGGTGGCGTAGACGGCCGAGCGGCCGGGTTGGTGGAAATCGCGCATGGAAAATCCTTCAGCTCGTGGCGGGCCGCACATTAGGGGCGTGTCGGGGGAATGCCAATCCGGGGAAGGAAGTTCAAGACCTCGACGCCGCGCACTGGGTGGGGGCTGTAAAACGCGGCGCCGAGGGAAGCCATATGCAGCTACAGGATCATTTATGCGCGGTCTTTCAGGCAGCATTTCGGGTAGAATGGGGCAATACGGTGTCTTCGGCCCCGAAGGTCGAAAAATCCCTGTCAGGGTGTCGAAAATTCGAGGGTCAGACGGTTTTCCGAGCCGTGGCGCACATAGTCCACATGGTCTGTGAGGTCGCGAATCAGAAACCAGCCAAATCCGCCCTCGGGCAGATCGTCGACGGGCCGGTTCACATCCGGCGGCGTGCCGATCGGGGGGACAAGCCCCGGCAAGGGACGGCCCATATCGCGCAGCACGATGCACAGCCGGTCGCCATCATGGCGCGCGTTCAGGGTGACCGGACCGGGCCGCGTGCCGGCATAGGCGTGTTCGGCCACGTTGTTCAGCGCCTCGGCCAGCACCAGTTCGATGGTGGCCAGCCGGTCCTCGGGTACGGGGAGGCTGGCCAGATGGCGCCGGGCCTGCCGCAATGCTGCGCGGATATTGTCCGTGGCGCCGGAAAAGCGCAGCGTCAGCTTTCCCTTCGTGGCCCGTGTGGGGGGATCGCCGGAGCCCCGGTCCGAGCCCGAGCTGTCGCCCGAAGCAGAGCCCGAACCGGTTTCAGCCGCTTTCGCCGCGCCCATGGCGGGATCAGCCCGCAGCACGAGACAGGCAGTGCGTTGTATCGGCATGAATGGTGAACACGGTATCCATCCGGGTCAGGCGGAACACCTTTGCGACATCGCGCGTCAGCCCGGCCAGTTCAAGCCGCTTGCCGGTGGGCATTTGCTTGAGCGCGCCGACGAGCGCCCCAAGCCCGCTGGAATCGATGAAGGTGACGGCGGAGAGATCGAGGATCACATGATCGGGGCCTGTTTCGGTCAAGCTGCGCATGAGATCCTTGAAGCGAATCGCGACGCCGGAATCGATTCGGGTTTCGCTGACGGCGATGAGATTGATGTCATTGTTATAGGTGCTGTGCAGGTTCATGATGCCTCCGGGCGGTAGGTAGTAATACGGGCGAGGCTAGACCCCATTCCTTACCATTCGGTATTCAAGACCCAGAAACAGGAGGACGCAGAATGAAAGAGGTTGTCATCGCGGGGGCATCCCGCACGCCCATGGGCGGGTTTCAGGGGGATTTCGACGGTGTCGCGGCCTCGGTTCTGGGGGGGGCGTCGATCGCGGCGGCGCTGGCGGATGCGCGCGCCCAGAGTGTGGACGAGGTGCTGATGGGCTGCGTTCTGCCCGCAGGGCAGGGGCAGGCGCCGGCACGGCAGGCGGGTTTCGCCGGCGGTCTGGGCGAGGAGGTGCCGGCCACCACGCTCAACAAGATGTGCGGGTCGGGGATGAAGGCGGCGATGCTGGGCTTTGACCGGATCGCGCTTGGCCATGCGGACAGCATGATTGCGGGCGGCATGGAGAGTATGTCCTGTGCGCCGTATCTTTTGCCCAAGATGCGCGGCGGCGCGCGGCTTGGCCATGCGCAGGTGATCGACCACATGTTTCTCGACGGGTTGGAGGATGCCTATGATACGGGTCGGCTGATGGGGACCTTCGCCGAGGATTGCGCCGAGCATTTCCAGTTCACCCGAGAGGCGCAGGATGCCTATGCCATCGCGTCGCTCGAGGGGGCGCTGGCGGCGCAGGCGTCGGGCGCGTTCGAGGGCGAGATCACGCCAGTGACCATTGCCACCCGCAAGGGCGAGGTGACGGTGACCGAGGACGAACAGCCCGGCAAGGCGCGGCCCGAAAAGATCCCGCATCTGAAGCCCGCGTTCCGCAAGGACGGCACGGTGACGCCGGCCAATTCCAGCTCGATCAGCGATGGGGCGGCGGCGCTTGTGCTGGCCTCACGTGCTGCGGCCGAGGAGACGGGGCTGAACATACGTGCGCGTATTGTTGGCCATGCCAGCCATGCGCAGGCGCCCGGCTGGTTCACCACGGCGCCGGTGCCCGCAGCGAAAAAGCTGCTGGAGCGGATCGGCTGGAGCGTGGGCGATGTGGACCTGTGGGAGGTGAATGAGGCCTTCGCGGTGGTGCCGATGGCCTTCATGCGCGAAATGGGTTTGCCGCGCGATATCGTGAACGTGAATGGCGGGGCCTGTGCGCTTGGTCATCCGATCGGCGCCAGCGGAGCGCGGATCATGGTGACGCTGCTCAATGCGCTAGAAAAGCGTGGGCTCAGGCGCGGGGTCGCGGCGATCTGCATCGGCGGCGGAGAGGGCACGGCGATCGCGATCGAGCGGATGTAAGGGGACGTGCCCCCGACCGATGATCCGGGTCGGGGGCGGTCACTGTCAGGCTTTCACGTGGGCGCCGGTTGGATCGTAGAGCGGTTTGAGGCTGGCCTCGGCCTGCACGCGGGTACCCGCCACGTCGATCTCGTAGCTGGAGGCGAGAAGCTGATCGGGGGTTTCGCCCTTGCAGGGGACATAGCCCAGCCCGATCGCCCCGCCCAGGTGGTGGCCGTAGCTGCCGGAGCTGAGAAAGCCCACGATCTGCCCGTCGCGAAGGATCGGCTCGTTATGATAGAGCAGCGGTTCGGGATCGGTCAGGCGGAATTGCATCATGCGGGTGTCGAGCCCTGCGTCGCGCTTGTGCGCGACCGCGTCGCGGCCGATGAAATCGGGCTTGGTCTTTGACACCGCAAAGCCGAGACCGGCCTCGAGCACATGATCCTCGCAGGTAATGTCATGGCCGAAATGGCGAAAGCCCTTTTCGATGCGGCAGCTGTCCATCACATGCATCCCGCAGAGCTTCAGCCCGTGATCAGCCCCGGCCTCGATCAGGGTTTCGAAGACATGGCCGGCCATGTCGGCGGAGATGTAGATCTCCCACCCAAGCTCGCCCACATAGGACACGCGGTGCGCGCGCGCGAGCGCCATGCCGATTTCGATCTGGCGGGCCATGCCGAAAGGATGCGCGTCGTTTGAAAAGTCATCCGGTGAGACGGCGCGCATCACATCGCGCGCCTTGGGCCCCATCACGGCCAGCACGGCCTCGGCGGCGGTGACATCGGTGATGACCGCCATGCGCCCCGAAAGATGGCGGCGCAGCCAGGTTTCATCGGCCAGCCGCGTGGCGGCGGGGGTGACCACCATCCAGGCGCTCTCGGAGAGGCGGGTGACGGTCACATCTGCCTCGATCCCGCCGAGAGGATTGAGGAACTGGGTATAGACGATGCGGCCCACCGGCACCGAGATATCCGCGCCGCAGACATGGTTGAGAAACGCCTCGGCCTCGGGGCCTTCGACGCGCAGCTTGCCGAAGGAGGACATGTCATACATCCCCACGCCGCCCCGGATCGCGGCATGTTCGGCGGCGGCATTGGCGAACCAGTTCTGCCGGCCCCAGGAATAGGCATATTCGCGGTCCTGACCGGGAGTGGCGAACCAGTTGGCACGCTCCCAGCCGGCGATCTCGCCCATGACGGCGCCATGGTCGAGCAGATGGGCATGCAGCGGGCTGCGGCGCACGCCGCGCGCGGTGGCTTTCTGGCGGTAGGGGAAGTGATCGGCGTAGAGCAGCCCCAGCGTTTCGGTGGAGCGGCGCGCAAGATAGGTGCGGTTGCCCTGAAAGGGCTGCATGCGCGAGATGTCCACGTCGCCCAGATCGAAGGGTTTCGCGCCATCCTCCATCCATTGCGCCAGCGCCATTCCCGCGCCGCCCGCCGACTGGATGCCGATGGAGTTGAACCCGGCGGCGACCCAGACATTGTCCATCTCGGGGCACAGCCCGAGATGATAGGCGTCATCGGGGGTGAAGGATTCAGGGCCGTTGAAGAAGGTGTGAATGCCGGCCTCGCCCAGCATGGGCATACGCTTCACGGCCCATTCCAGGATCGGTTCGAAATGGTCGAAATCCTCGGGCAGCTGGTCGAATTCGAAATCCGCGGGGATGCCCGAGAGCGCCCAGGGTTTGGAGACCGGCTCGAAGGCGCCGAGCATCATCTTGCCCGCGTCTTCCTTGTAATAGGCGCATTCATCGGGCACGCGCAGCACGGGCAGGGGGCCAAGGCCTGCGATCGGCTCGGAAACGATGTAGAAATGCTCGCAGGCCTGCAAGGGCACGTTGACGCCCAGCATCGCGCCAAGCTCGCGGCCCCACATGCCGGCGCAATTGACCACGTGTTCGGCCTCGATATGGCCGGACCGCCCATCTTCGGCCTGCCAGTCCACGCCGGTGATGCGCCGGCCCTGACGGGTCACGCCGGTGGCGCGGGTGCGCTCAGTCACCACGGCGCCGCGCAGGCGCGCGCCCTTGGCCATGGCCAGTGCGATATTGGCCGGATCGCCCTGACCGTCCTTGTCGAGATAGACCGCGCCGGTCACGCCCTCGATATTCAGGTGGGGGTATTTGGCCTTGACCTCGGCGGGCGAGATTTCCTCGACCGCGACGCCGAAGGCGCGGGCCATGGCGGCCTGTCGCCAGATTTCCTCGCGGCGTTCCTCGGTCAGGGCCACGGTGATCGAGCCCACGCGCTTGAACCCGGTGGCGACGCCGGTTTCGGCTTCGAGATTGCCGTAGAGTTCCTGGGAATATTTCGCGAGCTTCGTCATGTTCGCGGTGGCGCGCAGCTGTGCGATCAGGCCCGCGGCATGCCATGTGGTGCCGGAGGTGAGCTGCTTGCGTTCCAGCAGGACCACATCCTGCCAGCCGAGTTTCGTCAGGTGATAGGCAACGGAGCAGCCGATGACGCCGCCGCCGATGATGACGGCGCGGGCTTTGGTCGGGATATCGGTCATGGGTGAGCCTTGGGTTGGACGCATGAGGGAGCGGTGGAGATCGGGGCGAGGCGACCGGGGGGCGCGGCCCCCCGGACCCCCCTGGATATTTGGGGCCAGAAGAAACGCCCGGTCATTGCAGGCGATGCCCCGCCGCGGTCAGGCGGCGCGCCAGCTCGGCGATATGAGCGGGGCCGATTTCGCAGCAGCCGCCGAGGATCGTGGCGCCTTGGGACAGCCAGCCCATCGCCGCCTCGGCATAGCGCGCAGGGCCGAGATCGGTGCGGGCGTCGAGCGCGTCCACGGTGGGCGCGTCGGTCAGGAAGTCCGTGCTGATTTCGGTGAAGCCGTTGGCATAGGCACCGAAGGGCAGCCCGAACTTGCCGAGGATGTCGAGCGCGGGCGCGATCGCCTCGGGGCGGGAGCAGTTGATCAGCAGGGCATCGGGAGCGAAGCGGTCGATCAGGGGCGCGATGGCGCCGAGCGGCTCGCCCGAGCGCAGGCATGTGCCGTCGGTGTCGTTTACGGTGAGGGCGAGCCATACCGGCAGGCCGCGCCCGCAGGCGGCGCGCAGCGCGCCGTCGGCCTGCGCGACCGAGGACATGGTTTCCAGCAGCAGCAGATCGACGCCGGCATCGGCCAGCAACCCCACGGGGCGGTCATAGATCCCGGCCGCGATGTCGGGCGCGGGGCAGATGTCGGGGCGATAGGAGGCGATGAGCGGGCCGACGACACCGGCCACACGGCCCTTGCCCGCCGCTTCGCGCGCGGCGCGCGCCGCCATGACGGCGGTCTGGGTCAGGTCGGCCATGCGCGCTTCGAGCCCGACGCGCGCCAGCCGGTCTTCGAGCACGGCATAGGTGTTGGTCGTGGCGACCGTGGCCCCTGCAGAGAAATAGGCGTCATGCACCTCGCGGACGAGATGAGGGTGATCGAGCATTGTCTGCGTCGACCAGAGCGGGGTGGGCGGATCCCCTGCGCGGCGGACCAGTTCCTGTCCGATGGAGCCGTCGAGAAGCGTGATCGCTGTCATGCGCGCAGTCTTTCATTGGACGGATCCCAGAGCGAGCCGTCGGGTTGTACGGTGGCACGGTGGCGGGTGCCGTAGATCTCGACCTCGAGCGTGGTGCCGGGCTGCGCCAGATCGGCGCGGACCATGGCCAGAGCCACCGAGGCCCCGACCCGGTAGCCCCAGGCGCCCGATGTCGTCTCGCCGACGATCTGCCCGTCATGCCAGAGGGTCGACATATAGGGGGCGTCGGCCTCGCCTGCCTCGACGATCAGGGTGACGAAGCGCTTGGAAGGGCCACGCTGCTGTTCGGCGCGCAGGGCGGCCTTGCCGGGGAAGTCCTGAGGCTTGTCGAATTTGACGAACCGCTCGAGCCCGGCTTCGAGCATTGAATAATCGGTCGACAGATCGCCCTTCCAGGCGCGGTAGCCTTTTTCGATGCGCAGGGAATTGAGCGCATACATGCCGAAGGGTTTGGCCCCTGCCGCCAGCAGCGCATCGTAGATCGCGGGGATGGCGGCGTTCTCGGCGTGGATTTCCCAGCCCAGTTCGCCGGTGAAACTGACGCGGATCAGGAAGGCCTTTTGCCCCGCCACGGTGCAGTGCTGATGGCTGAGCCATGGCAGCGAGAGATCGGCATCGGTGAGCGGGCCGAGAACCGCGCGGGAGGTGGGGCCAGCCAGCAGGAGCGCGTCGCGCTCGGCGGTGGTTTCGCGCAAGCTGAGGCCTCCGGGCAGCGCGTTACGCACCAGCTCGCCGTCATGCCATTGGGCGGTGGCGGCGGTGATCAGCACGAAGCTGTCGGGCGCAAGGCGGATGCAGGAGAATTCGGTCAGGACACGGCCGCGGGCATCGGCCACGTAGACGAGGTTTATGCGGCCCACCTTGGGCAGGCCGCCGGTGACGAAGCCGCGCAGCCAGTCATCGGCGCCCGCACCTTCGATCCAGAGGCGGGTGAAGCCGGGCAGGTCGAGCACGCCGCAGGCGTCGCGCACGGCGGCACATTCTTCGGCGATGCGCGGCTCCCAGGGGCCGGCGCGGTTCCAGGTCTGGGTCGCCTCTTCGGAGGTGTCGTCGCCGGGTTTGGCGAACCAGTTGGCCCGTTCCCAGCCGTTATAGGCGCCCATCACCCCGCCGAGGTCCTTGATGCGATCATGCACCGGCGAGAGCTTGCGGTCGCGGCCTGCGGGCCATTCGTGCCAGGGGAAATGCATAGCGTATTCATGGCCGTAGACCTCGAGCCCCTTGGCGATGCAGTACTCGGTATCGGTGTAGTCGGTGTAGCGGCGCGGATCGCAGGCCCACATATCCCATTCGGTGGCGCCTTCTGTGACCCATTCGGCCAGCACCTTGCCGGCGCCGCCGCCCTGAGCGATGCCGAAGGTGAAGACGCAGGCCTCGAAGGCGTTGGGCACACCGGGCATCGGGCCGATCAGGGGCAGGCCATCGGGGGCATAGGGGATCGGGCCGTTGATCACCTTGTTGACGCCACCGGTGCCCAGAAGCGGGACGCGGGCCATGGCGTCTTCGACATACCATTCGATGCGATCGAGATCGTCAGGATAGAGCTGGAAGCTGAAATCGTCGGGCATCGGATCCGAAGGATCGACCCAATGCGCGCGGCCGTGCCGTTCGTAGGGGCCGAGGTTTAGCCCGTATTTTTCCTGTCGCAGATAATAGGAGCTGTCGACATCGCGCAGCAGGGGCAGCTTGTGACCGGCCTCGCGGCTCCAGGCTTCGAGCTCGGGGATTTCGTCGGTCAGCAGGTATTGGTGGCTCATCACCATCATCGGCACGGTGCGCCCACCGAAGGGCTTGAACCATTCTCCGACGCGCTGCGCATAGTACCCGGCGGCGTTGACCACGTATTCGCAGCGAATGTCGCCCTTGTCGGTATGCACGATCCATTCGCCATTCTCGCGGCTGACGCCGGTGGCCGGGCAGAAGCGCAGGATGGTGGCGCCCATGTCGCGCGCGCCCTTGGCCAGCGCCTGTGTCAGCTGTGCGGGGTCGATATCGCCATCGTTGGGATCATAGAGCGCGCCTTGCAGATCGTGGGTTTCGATGAACGGGTAGCGGGCCTTGATCTCGTCGGTGGCGAGGATCTCGAGATCCATCCCCTGATAGCGGCCCATGCCGCGGGCGCGTTCGAATTCCTGCATGCGTTCGCGGCTATGGCCCAGCCGGATCGAGCCGGTCTGGTGGTAGTTCATCGGGTAATCCACCTCGTCGCCCAGGCGGGCATAAAGCTCGGTCGAATAGCGCTGCATGTTCATCACCGACCATGAGGTCGAGAAGGTGGGCACATTGCCTGCCGCGTGCCATGTGGAGCCTGCGGTGAGCTCGTTCTTTTCCAGCAGCACGCTGTCGGACCATCCGGCCTTGGCCAGATGATAGAGACAGGATGCGCCCACGGCGCCGCCGCCGATGATGACCACGCGGGCTGTTGTCGGAAAATCGGCCATGGTTTGGGTGCCTCCCCGTTTGGTTTTCTAGTGATCGATTTGCGGCAGATCGTCCGCGATGTCGTAGTAATCGCCCTTGGAGGCGGTGAAGATATGCTTGGTCAGCGTGAGGCCCGTGGGCGCGTTCAAAGCGCCGAGCGCGAAACTGATCCTGTCCTCGTCATGGGCCGCCCAGAAGAGCGAAGACCCGCAGCGCGGACAAAAGCCGCGTGTGGCGGTGGGCGTCGCCTCGAACCAGCGAACAGGGCCGGTGATGGTGATGTCCGCCCGCGGCACATGGGCCGAGGCCCATAGATGCCCCGATTGCTTGCGACACTGGCTGCAATGACACACCGAGGCGCCTTGCGGCTGGCCGCGCACCGTAAAGGCGATGTCGCCGCAGAGGCATGATCCGTGGTGCATGGCCTACGCCCTCCCCGCCGCTGTGGCGGCGCTGCCCAGAAGCACGCCGTAGGCGATGAAACAGCTGGCCAATGCGCGCCGCAGCCAGATGTTGAAGATAGCCCCCAGGGCCGCGCGCCCCAGCCCCGCGCCAAGGGCGGTGAAGCCCGTATAGCTGAGCGCGGTGATCGTGAGGGCGGTGGGAAAGATCACCCACATCTGGGTCCAGATCGGCACATCGGGTTGGACGAACTGACTGAAGGCCGCGAGATAGCCCGCGACGCTTTTGGGATTGATCGTGGCGATTGCGAAGGCGCGCCAATAGATCGATCCGGACGGCGCCATGTCGGCCGTGACCGGCCGCCGCGCCAGCAGCCAGCCGCGCAGGCCGAGCCATATGAGCACCGCCGCGCCAAGCAGTCTTGCGGCGTCGAAAGCCAGGGGCAAGGCCGCGATCAGCGCCGTGATGCCCGCCGCCGACAGGGTCAGGAACAGCACCGCCTGGGTGAGGATCGCCGCCACCGCCCACAGACCCCGGCGCATCCCATGCGCCATGCCGGTCTGGATGCAATTGAGATGGTTCGGTCCCGGTGTCACCACGAACACCACCCAGAACATCGCGAAAATGGTCCATGCCTCGAAGCTCATGCGCGCGCTCTCAATAAACCGGCGGCGCGATGACCCAGATCGCAACGCAGGGGGTGTCATGCGGATTGGCCCAGCTGTAGGGCTCGCCACGAAAGCGGAAACTGTCGCCCGGACCCACGCTGAAGCGGCGATTGCCGATGCTCAGCTCCAGCCGACCCGAGATGATGTAGCCCACTTCCTGCGTCGGGCGTTGGGCCGGGGATTGCATGCGCGAGCCGGGCCGGAAGGTGGAGTGAATGACCTCGAAATCATCGGTGAGATCGGGCGAGAGCAATTCCTCGATCAGCCCTTCCTCGCCCGATCCCATGGGGCGGCGGGCGCCGGCGCGCACCACATAGCCCTGTTCATTGGCGGGCGCGCTTGCATGGCCGAAAAGCAGGGACATCGGCACACCAAGCTGCTCGGCGATCAGGCGCAGATCCGAGATCGACGGCTCGGAAAGATCGCGCTCCACCTGGCTGAGCCAGCCGACCGAGCGACCGAGACTGTCGGCAAGCTCGGCCAGCGTCAGGCCGCGCGCCTTGCGCAGGGCGCGCAGATCGGCCCCGAGGGTCTGGGCGCGGCTGACATCTGTCTGATGCATGCGGTGGCGGCTTTCGGTCGGCTGTGAAAAATCGGCGTCGAATTTCACGGTGGCGCGATTCCGTGAAAAAATCAAAGGAAATTTCACGCCGCGCTGCAGCGCATGCGAGATGTCGGTGGACCGGGTACAGGCGTTGCGCGGAAGGCTGGTTCAGAGCTTGCCGAACACGTCGCTCAGGATCGCGGCCAGCCCGTCGGCATCGGCCTGATCGAAAGCGGCGGGACGGTCGCTGTCGATATCCAGAACGGCGATGACCCGGCCAGCGCCATCGAAGACAGGCAGCACGATTTCCGAACGGGTCGAGCTGGAACAGGCGATGTGATCGGCGAACGCATCGACATCGTCGACAAGCTGCACCTCTCGCGTGCGGGCCGCAGCCCCGCAAACCCCCCGCGAGAAGGGGATCACAAGACAGCCATGCCCGCCCTGATAGGGGCCGATCTTCAAAAGCTCGGGAGCGGTGACCCTGTAGAACCCGGTCCAGTCGAAGCGGTCATCTGCATGATGCAGCTCGCAGACGATCGTGGCCATCAGGGCGATGGCATCGGTTTCGCCTTCGGTCAGGGCTGCAATGGTTTTCGAGATGGTGGGATAATCGATGCGCATGGGTCCTCTCATGCCACAGGCCGCGCCACGAGACCAGAGGGCTGTGGCATCACCGCTCAAGGTGCTGTAGAGCGCCGCGCATGGACAGTGCATACTCACCGCCACAGGTGCCTCTCGAGGTGCTGCACGATGATCACGAGATCCTCGTGGTCAACAAGCCTGCGGGTCTTCTGTCGGTGCCGGGCAAGGGGCCGCATCTGGCCGATTGCCTGATCGCGCGGGTGCAGGAGGCGTTTCCGAATGCGCTGCTGGTGCATCGTCTGGACCGCGACACATCGGGTGTCATGGTCTTTGCGCTGAGCCCGCATGCGCAACGGCATCTGGGCCTGCAATTCGAAAAACGGCAGATGAAGAAGACCTATGTGGCCCGGGTCTGGGGGATGCTTGAGCCGAAGGCCGGCACGGTGGATCTGCCGCTGATCGTCGACTGGCCGAACCGTCCGCTGCAGAAAGTGTGCCACGAGACCGGCAAACCCGCGCTGACCGATTGGCGGGTGCTGCGCCATGCGCAAGGCGAGACAAGGGTGCGGCTGGCGCCGAAGACCGGGCGCAGCCACCAGTTGCGAGTGCATATGCTGGCGCTTGGGCATCCCATCCTGGGCGATCCGCTCTATGCCAGCGGTGCCGCCGCGGATCATCCCCGCTTGATGCTGCATTCCGAAGAATTGCGCCTGCGTCATCCCGATGGCGGCATGGGCCTGCGGTTTCGGGCCAAGACCCCTTTCTGAGCGGCGTGCTTCGGGCGGGTGGGGGCCTCCGGCGGGAGTATTTGGGGAACGATGAAAGACGCGCCGCGCTCATGTTTCTTCTGGCTGGAAATATCCTGGGGGAGGCATTGAAATCCCGCAAGGATTTCAATGTCGGGGGCAAGGCCCCCAAACCCGGTCAGGACCGAAGCACACGGTCGGTCAGGTTGAGCCGGTCCGCGACGATCGGTTTCAGCACGCGCTCGAGCTCGGGGTCTGTGGCGGTCAGGCCGGTGAGCTCGTCGAGCCGGTTCGTGGCGACAAGCTGCAAGGCGTCATGGCGGATGGCGCCGGCGGCGTCGCGCGGCAGTCTTGCGACCGGCTGCATGAGATCGGGGGCGGGATCGGGGGTCAGCGCCGAGATGCGACCGGCATCGAGATCGGTTTCCACGAAAGCGTAAAGCCCCACACCCTTGGCAGGGCGTGCGTAGGTGTAAAGCGCGATATCCGTGACATTCGGGTGTTTCAGGAGCGCCGCGCGCAGGCCGGGGCCATCGCGTTCGATCCGGTCCTCGGTGCCTTCCCCATCCGACCAGTTCATCAGGCGTCGGGTGATGAAATTGTAAAGGCGCTTGCCGGTGGCCATCCAGATTTGCGCAGGCAGCGCTTTTTGCGCCAGCATCCGGGATTCGGAAGGGGTGAGCAGATCCGGGGCATAGGCGCGTTTCTGCTTGAGCAGATGGCGCAGATCCTCGCGGGCCATGATCCGGAAGAGCTTGCCCCGGCGGCGATGCACGGTGGCCAGCTGAAAATCGATCACTGCGGCGCGGCCTGCGGGTGTCATCAGCCAGTTCTGCGGTTTGGCGATGTCGTTATGGGTCACACCGGCGCGGCGCATCTGGCGCAGCAGGCGTTTTGCGTCGCGGTACCACGCCGGATCGGAGGGCTTTGCCAGCTGCAGCGGTGTCCCTTGGGTCCAGCTGCGCAGCAGGCCACTGCGATCGACGCGGATCAGCAGGGGGCAGCCTTCGATCCCGGTGACGGCGCGCAGGGCACGGGTCTCGCGACGCGCGAGCGCCCACGCGATTGCACGGGCATAGATCGGCACGGTGTCGAGTTTGCGCAGGACGACCGGAAAATCGCTGACGCCTTCGAGATGCCCCGAGATGGTCTCGGAGAAGATGTCGCGTTTGTGCACGGTTTCGGGCACGAAGGCTTTGATTGCGATATCGGGGCGCGTGCTCATCGCGATTGTCTTAGGGGTTTTCGCCGGACAGGGAAAGAGTATGCGAGGGCCGCCATATGCAGAACCGCGTCAGTCGGTAACGGCCGGGGCTTGCCGTGTGCTCTGGAGCATGTGTTGGACCCGATCCTGCAACATGCGTGCGCCGTGGATCGAGAGGTGATTGGCATCGCTATAGGCGCTTTTGCCGTCAAAGGCCCAATGGAAGGCGCCATCGCGCAGGAAGGCATCTCCGAAGGATACAAGCGTCAGGTCTTCGACGCTCTGAAAAACGCCCAAGTTGTAGCTTTGCAAGGTCTGGTGACGCTCTGCGGGCAGGGTTTGCAGATCAAAGAAGCTCAAGGCGCTTTCGCCGCTCCGGTCCTGGAACAGGGCCGCATAGACGATGTCCTTCGGCTCGAAGGTCAGTTGAGGGATCTGTTCGACGACGAAGAGCTTGACGCCAAGTCCCGCATAGAACTCGGCGGTGCGCCGGACTGCTGCCTCGAATACGGCGCGCGAGGCCGACGGCCCGCCGGTTTGCAGTGCGTTTTCGTCATTGAGCAGATAGTGCCGACCATGCCCCTCGTAACCGGCTTGCGTATAAAGTGACCAACGGGCGACCAGCACCACAGCCGAGATATCGTTTTCCTGAACGAATTTTGCCTGTGCCTCGGCGGCTGCGTGGCAAACGCCAAGCGCATAATTTCCGTTCCAAACATAGACGCCCAGAAGGGGCGGGCAGCCGGCCGTTCCCATCTTGACCACCTTGGTTCGTGTGTTGTCGGCAAAAGCCTCGAAGGCGGGCAGGATCGCGTCGGCATGGCTGTCGCCGAACACGGCGATGGTTTGCGTCGCATCCGCGTAATCATGGACAGGGCACACCAGTTGCGGCGCCTGTCCGACATCGCCAAAGCCGGTGCAGCCTTCCGGGTGGGACATGCCGTGGGTAGTTTGCAGAAATTCCGAGTAGAACGGCGTCATTTTCGCGGTGAGGCGCGCGTTGCTCCAGTCGGCGGCGAGGCCGGTGAAGCCGAAGGCGGCGAAGGCGGCGATTCCGGCGAGGCTGGCGCCGAAGAGGGCGGGGCGAGCGGGCAGGAGCATGCGGTGGGGGCCCGAGCGGAAGGGCTGTTCGACATAGCGCCAGGTGAGGGCGGCAAGCGCGAAACTGGCCAGCGCCAGCCCGCTCATGAGCCAGAGTGAGGGCTCATGCAGGCTGCGGATGCGCGCGAAGGCCAGAAGCGGCTGGTGCCAGAGATAGGCCGAATAGCTGATCAGTCCGATTGCGACGGGCAGCTTGCGCGACAGCACCCAGGCGACGGCCGTACCCTGTTGGGCAAAGAGCAGCACCAGCGCTGTGCCGATGACCGGCACCAGTGTGTAGACCGAAGGAAAGGGCACCGAGGCGTCATAGGCGAAGACCGACCACAGGATCAGGCCCATGCCGATGAGCGACAGGATCTGGTTGCCGCGCAGCTCGCGGCGAAAGGCGATGAAGGCGCAAAGCGAGCCTGCAAACAGCTCCCACATGCGCGAGAAGGTGAAGAAGAAGTTTTCTTCCGGGTAGTTGCGCCAGCCCCATTCGCTAAGCGCGAGCGACAGGAAGGCCAGCACCCCGATCACCGCGATATGCTTGCGGCGGCTGAAGGCGCCAAGGGCGGCCATCAAGAGCGGGAAGAGAAGGTAATATTGTTCCTCGACCGCGAGGCTCCAGGTGTGCAGAAGTGGGCGCATTTCCGAGGCCTGGGCGAAATAGCCGGAATATTCCCAGAAATGCACGTTCGAGATGAAAAGGGCTGCGAAAGCGAGGCTGCGCAGGAAATCCTCGAACGCGTCGGGCGGCATCCAGGCCCATGCAAAGGGTAGCGTCGCGGCGAGCACCACGAAAAGTGCGGGCAGAATGCGCCGGGCGCGGCGCTCGTAAAAGCGCAGGATGGAGAAACGGCCCTCGGCGCGTTCGCCGATGATGATCGAGGTGATGAGAAAGCCCGAGATCACGAAGAACACATCGACGCCGACATAGCCGCCCGAGAACACGTCCCAGCCGGCATGGAACAGCACCACCGGCACCACCGCCACCGTGCGCAGCCCGTCGATCTCAGCTCTGTACTTCATGGCGCGGGCCTTTTGGATGTCTCGTTGCTCATCATGTCGCTCGCTCACTCGGCCCGGTTACGGGTGAGGCCCCAGAAATCATGTCGGGCACCCAGCCACCGTGATCCGGGGATCGACAGGTGGCCCGCATCGCGATAGAGCACGACGCCGTCCTGCACCACATCGCAGCGCGTACCGTCGCAAATCATGTCTTCGAGGGTCACGACCGGCACCACTTGCGCCAGCCGGTCGAAGAATGTCTCGAGTGCCGCGTTGCGGGCGCTGGCCTGATCGAAGTCGCAATAGGCTTCGTCGTTGAGATAGGCGATCGCCTTGACCGCACAAGTGCCAAGATCCGTGCCGAGGCTGGGCGTGGGGGCAAAGACGATGACCTTCTTGCCAAGCGCGCGAATGGCGGTGACGGTATTCTGCATGGCCGCGATCAGCAGGTCGGTGTTGTCGCCTGCAGGGATGATCTTGCCCTCGGAGGTGAGCAGATTGGTGCCGACCAGATGGAAGGGTGAGGACAGCACCACATGTGTGACGCTGTCCTGGCCCGCCAGCCAATCAAGGGTGCGCGCGTTGAAATTCAGACAATGCAGCGCGTGTTCTGTGGCCCGGTCGGTCGTGGCGGTCACGCCGAGGACGGGGCTGCAGGAATAGATCGTGCTTTGCTTGAGAACTGGGGCGGGGTCCGAGGCCAGAAAGCCCGGCACCAGATGCATGGCATAGCTGTCGCCCCAGATCAGAAGCTCGGGCGCGTCGCCGGTGCGGCAGGCTTCGGGGGCCTTGAAACTGTCGGCGCAGGCATCGTTCAGCCCGTGATTGATGCGAAGGGATTGCCCATAGGCGCGCATCATCGGGCTGGCGAATGCGGCATTGCTCCAGTCGGTGGATTTTCCGGCCATGCCGATTGCCGCGAAGGCGGCGATGCCGGCGAGGCTGGCGCCGAAGAGGGCGGGGCGCGCGGGCAGGAGCATGCGGTGGGGGCCCGAGCGGAAGGGCTGTTCGACATAGTGCCAGGTAAGGGCGGCGAGCGCGAAACTGGCCAGCGCTAGCCCGCTCATCAGCCAAAGGGATGGCTCATGCAGGCTGCGGATGCGCGCGAAGGCCAGAAGCGGCTGGTGCCAGAGATAGGCCGAATAGCTGATCAGCCCGATGGCCACCGGCAGCTTGCGCGACAGGACCCAGGCGACCGCCGTACCCTGTTGGGCAAAGAGCAGAACTAGGGCCGTGCCGATGACCGGCACCAGCGTATAGACCGAAGGAAAGGGCACCGAGGCGTCATAGGCGAAGACTGACCACAGGATCAGGCCCATGCCGATGAGCGACAGGATCTGGTTGCCCCGCAGCTCGCGGCGGAAGGCGATGAAGGCGCAAAGCGAGCCTGCAAACAGCTCCCACATGCGGGAGAATGTGAAGAAGAAGTTTTCTTCCGGATAGTTCCGCCAGCCCCATTCGCTGAGCGCGAGCGACAGGAAGGCCAGAACCCCGATCACCGCGATATGCTTGCGGCGGCTGAAGGCGCCGAGGGCGGCCATCAGGAGCGGGAAAAAGACGTAATATTGCTCCTCGACCGCGAGGCTCCAGGTGTGCAGAAGCGGGCGCATTTCCGAGGCTTGCGCGAAATAGCCCGAATATTCCCAGAAATGCACGTTCGAGATGAAAAGGGCTGCGAAAGCGAGGCTGCGCAGGAAATCCTCGAACGCGTCGGGCGGCATCCAGGCCCATGCGAAGGGCAGGGTGGCGGCGAGCACGACGAAAAGGGCGGGCAGGATGCGGCGGGCGCGGCGCTCGTAAAAGCGCAGGATGGAGAAACGCCCCTCGGCGCGTTCGCCGATGATGATCGAGGTGATGAGAAAGCCCGAGATCACGAAGAACACATCGACGCCGACATAACCGCCCGAGAACACGTCCCAGCCGGCATGGAACAGCACCACCGGCACCACCGCCACCGTGCGCAGCCCGTCGATCTCAGCTCTGTATTTCATGGCGCGCCGCGACGCTCCCGTTTGATCCGTGTTGCGCCCTCATAGTTTCGTGCGCACCGAGTATAAAGCCCAAGTTTCGCATGATGTCTGGTCTTACGTGTTTCTGGAGTCGTCTGGCACCCTATTGGCGAGCGTATCGTCCCGGACAGTGCATCTTTGGTCCAGCTCCTCGAAATTTTGTATGTGACGAATATTGCGTGCAGAAATCACATCTCCGCGTGTAAGCTTCTTGCGCGTGTAGAATGAGCGGCTCTGGATCTGATAATGGTTGACCTGGAAGATATCGTCCAGCATCACGGTCTTGGACGAGCAGATGCCGCGCACACGGTGGATGTCGAGCATGCCGAAGCGTTTGAGATCGGCGGTACGGCAGATCCATTTCGCATGAAGCAGCGAGCCAAACGCCTCTTGCCGATGGACAAAGCCCTTGCGGATGCTGGCGGGCTGTTCGTCATGGCCGGAACTGCCGAAGAGTGTCCAGCGGGCATAGATCAGCTTGACCCAGTCGATGCCCTCGAGCGTGTCGAGCTTGTGCTGCAGGGTGCTGCCATCGCGGCAGAACCAGAATTCATCGGCATCGGCGATGAGCAGCCATTCAAATCGCTGGCGCAGCCGAAAAGCCTTGATCGCGGTCCAGTAATGCTGGCGCTGGCGGTGCGGTTTGTTCAGTTGGATAAGCTCGACCTTGCCGCGCTCGACCCATTTCTGCAGGGCCTCGAGGGTGCCGTCATCGCTGCCATTGTCGATCACGAAAATCCCGGCGGCGCCCTGCCAAAGGTAATGTTCGACCCACTCGTCGATCGCCTCGACCTCGTTTTTGACGATGCCGAGGACACAAAGCCGGTTGCCCGTTTGGGCGAGACGCGCCTCGATCCGCCGTTTCGGCAGCGAGGCGATGTAGCGTTTGAGCGATGAAAGCACCATGACCGCGTCAATTGCCCCCCGTTGTCTGGCTGACCTCGGAGAGCGAGCGCAAGGCGTCGGCGAAGGTGTCCTGCAGGAGGGCCGCGCCATAGGTCGACAGGTGGTCATCGTCGGTATAGGCCAGCGCGCCATCGAGGAACCACTGGTATTTGCCGTCCCGCATGAAGGGTGCGGAGGTTTCGATCACGGTGACGCCATCGAGGGCGCGGATGATGTCGGAGGCCGATTGCTGCAGGCGGTCGTTTTCATCGGCGTTGACGGCGGTGTCGTGGAAATATGCCTGTGCCTCGGTCTCGTCCAATTGGCGGAAGATCGCCTTGTAGGTTACGTCGACGGGCACGGCCTTTTGCTGGGGCACTTGCTCGACGACCACCACATTCACGCCGAGGTCGCGGTAGTGCCTCACCGTGGCGGGAAGGCTGCGGCTGAGTACGTCATGCGAGGACTCGATCCCCCAGGATTGGGGTGTCGGCTCTTCGGTGAGGAAGATGAGGTTGTCGGCGGGGTTGTATTCGCCGTGGGAATAGACCGACCAGCGGGCCACGAGGATCACGGTATCGACATCGTTTTCCGCCACGAACCGGGCCTGCGCGCGGGCGGTGGCGTAACAGGTGCCGAGGTTCAGGGGACCGCCCCAGATATAGGTGTCCAAGAGCGGCGGACAGCCGGGAAGGCCGGATTTGAGAACGGTGGCGTTGTGGGTCGCGGCGTATTTGTCCAGCGCGGGCAGGATCGCCTGCGCATGGCTGTCGCCGAAGACGGCGATGGTGCTGGAGGGGGCGCCCTCTGCTTCGTAGACGCGGCAGATGACCTCGCTATAGGAATCGAGATCGGGATTGGCATTCAGGTCGTAGCAGTTGGGAATGGGGCGCAGATCGACCGACGGATAAAGCGCGGTGCTGTAGAACGGCGTCATTTTCGCGGTGAGGCGCGCGTTGCTCCAGTCGGCGGCGAGGCCGGTGAAGCCGAAGGCGGCGAAGGCGGCGATGCCGGCGAGGCTGGCGCCGAAGAGCGCGGGGCGAGCGGGCAGGAGCATGCGGTGGGGGCCCGAGCGGAAGGGCTGTTCGACATAGCGCCAGGTGAGGGCGGCGAGCGCGAAACTGGCGAGAGCCAGCCCGCTCATGAGCCAAAGGGATGGCTCATGCAGGCTGCGGATGCGGGCGAAGGCCAGAAGCGGCTGGTGCCAAAGGTAAGCCGAATAGCTGATCAGCCCGATCACGACGGGCAGTTTGCGCGACAGGACCCATGCGACGGCCGTGCCTTGTTGTGCGAAGAGCAGAACGAGGGCAGTGCCCACCACCGGCACCAAAGTGTAGACCGAGGGAAAAGGCACCGAGGCGTCATAGGCGAAGACCGACCACAGGATCAGGCCCATGCCGATGAGCGACAGGATCTGGTTGCCGCGCAGCTCGCGGCGGAAGGCGATGAAGGCGCAAAGCGAGCCTGCAAACAGCTCCCACATGCGGGAGAATGTGAAGAAGAAGTTTTCTTCCGGATAGTTCCGCCAGCCCCATTCGCTGAGCGCGAGCGACAGGAAGGCCAGAACCCCGATCACCGCGATATGCTTGCGGCGGCTGAAGGCGCCAAGAGCGGCCATCAGCAGCGGGAAGAGGAGGTAGTATTGTTCCTCGACCGCGAGGCTCCAGGTGTGCAGAAGCGGGCGCATTTCTGAGGCTTGCGCGAAATAGCCCGAATATTCCCAGAAATGAACGTTCGAGATGAAGAGCGCTGCAAAGGCGAGGCTGCGCAGGAAATCCTCGAACGCGTCGGGTGGCATCCAGGCCCATGCGAAGGGCAGGGTGGCGGCGAGCACGACGAAAAGGGCGGGCAGGATGCGGCGCGCGCGGCGCTCGTAAAAGCGCAGGATCGAGAAACGGCCCTCGGCGCGTTCGCCGATGATGATCGAGGTGATGAGAAAGCCCGAGATCACGAAGAACACATCGACGCCGACATAGCCGCCCGAGAACACGTCCCATCCGGCATGGAACAGCACCACCGGCACCACCGCCACCGTGCGCAGCCCGTCGATCTCAGCTCTGTATTTCATGGCGCGCCGCGACGCTCCCGTTTGATCCGTGTTGCGCCCCCTCATTAGCCACGTGGGGGCAGCTTGCAAGCCGGGCCGGGCGAAAAAACGCCGCTTTGACGCAGCTGTGACCGCGCGCGGGGCCTTTTGGGCGACCCCGCGCGCGGATCGGTGCCTTGGGTCAGGCGCCTTCGGTCCAGCCGGAGACGGCCTTGACCTCGAGGAAGTCCTCGATGCCCCATTTGCCGCCCTCGCGGCCATTGCCGGACTGTTTCATGCCGCCGAAGGGCGAGCCGAGACCGCGGCTCTGGCCATTCATCTCGACCATGCCCGATCGCAGGGCCAGCGCGCAGCGATTGGCGCGGGCGGGATCCTGTGTCTGGACATAGTTGGTCAGCCCGTAGGGCGTGTCATTGGCGATGGCGAGCGCCTCTTCCTCGGTGTCGAAGGCCATGATCGACAGGACGGGGCCGAAGATTTCCTCGCGGGCGATGGTCATGTCGTTGGTGACATCCGCAAAGACCGTGGGGCGCACATAGAAGCCGCGATTGAGCCCGTCGGGGCGCCCGACGCCGCCCGCGACAAGGCGCGCGCCTTCGTCGATGCCCTTCTGGATCAGGTCCTGGATCTTGTTGAACTGCACCTCGTTGACGACGGGGCCCATGTGCCGGCCTTCGTCATGGCCCGAGCCGACCTGAACAGAATTGGCGACTTCGGCTGCGGTTTCGACGGCCTGATCGTAGATGTCGCGTTGAACGAGCATTCGGGTGGGTGCGTTACAGGACTGACCGGAATTGTTCATGCAATGCAGGACACCGCGCTTCACGGCCTTGTCGTCGGCATCCGCAAAGATCAGGTTCGCGCCCTTGCCGCCCAGTTCGAGACTGACCCGCTTGAGCGTGTCGGCAGCGGCCTTGGAAATGAGCTTGCCGGCGCGCGAGGAGCCCGTGAAGCTGACCATGTCGACATGCTCATGGGTCGACAGCTGCGTGCCCACGCCCGCGCCGTCGCCATTCACCAGGTTGAACACCCCCTTGGGAAATCCCGCCTCATGCATCATCTCGGCGAAGAGCATGGCCGAGAGCGGCGATTCCTCGGACGGTTTGAGGACCATGGTGCAGCCCGCGATGGCGCCCGCGATCACCTTGAGCGTGACCTGGTTCATGGGCCAGTTCCAGGGCGTGATCATCGCCACCACGCCAATCGGTTCATGCACGATCCGGTCATTGGGGGCGTGATCGCCGAGCGGTTCGATGAATTCGAAATCCTTCGCCACCGTCAGGAACGCCTTGATATGCCCGAGGCCCGCGCCGGCCTGTTGCTGGCGGGCCATGTCGATGGGCGCGCCCATTTCCATGCTGATGGCCTGGGCCATCTCTTCGGAGCGGGACTTGTAGACGTCATAGAGCTTTTCGACGAGCGCCAGCCTCTCGGCCTTGCTGGTGCGGCGCCATGAGGGAAAGGCCGCGTGCGCGGCGGCGACGGCCGCATCGGTGTCGGCCTGACCGCCAAGCGAGATCACAGCGCAGGGATCTTCGGTGGAAGGGTCGATCACGTGGTAATCGGTGCCGGCGCGCGGGTTGACCCAGGCGCCATCAATGTAGAATTGCCGTTTTTCGATCATTGGCTGACCTCCTTGAATTTGGGAGCAGCTTGTCAGGCGGATCCGGGGACCGCAAGGCGGGAGAGGCGGTGATGGGTGGAATTTGATCAAATTGTGATGGCGGTCGGGGTTCGGCCCGATGGAAGCGCGCAGGACAGGGCGCCTTGGTAGCGATCTTTCAGAAATCGTCCGCGTTCAGCATCCTGTCGAGCGCGGTTTCAAACTCGGCTACATCGATGGTGTAGGTGGCGCGAAACGCATCGAATGTGCTGTGAATGGGCGTGGTGTGGTTCCCGAAGAGGTATCTCAGCTCGGTTCCGACCGTGCTGGCGATATTGGAATAGGAACAAAAGCCGGAATATTGCGGCACGAGCCAGCTCAGTAACCGGCAGCCCGGGGTGCAAAAGAGCGAATTTGCGAAAGCGGCACCTGACGGGCCCATGATGAACCGCGCCCCGGCAAATAAAGCGACCTGTTCGCGAAAGGACAGAAGTTCGGGATAAACCGCCTCGAAGCCGCGCGCCTCGGCAATCGACAGAAGTTCATCCTGATTGTAGGGCCTGCGATCATTTCCGCGCGCAAGGAAAAGCCGGGTGGGACCGGTTGGCTCGCTGATGTGGAGCTTGTCCAGAATGTCCTGACGATACGCCATCAGAACACGAGGGTTGAATGAGTAGTCGCTTGTTTCGGGCCAATAGCCGGGCCGCATGTTGATCGGTTCGTGCAGGATCGGATCGATCGAAATCAGGTCTTCGAAGTCATAGAGATCTGTGTCTATACCAATCAGCTCGCGCGTGCCCTTGAACAGCTCCACACTTTCCCGGAACTGCGGCATATCCAAAGCCGCCTGCGGGACGATCAGCGGATATGTCTTGAACCGGTCGGGAAGGGATTGGGCAAGATAGGCCGATGGAAGGATGTCCAGAAGCCAATGGTACCAGTTATTGGCCCCCATGCCGAAGACCTTGATACCTTTTGGTTGCGGATGCCGAGGGCCTTCATGGACCAAGCCTTCCCCATGGACGCCATACCAGAACAGCACGTTGCCGTCGGCGATGACCGGGCCTTTCTTGCCGAGGTAATAATCCGGCACGTAGACGGTTTTCGACTTGAGGAAAGACGAGCTGAGGGCGGATGCCGCGATATTGTCGAGCTGGCGGGCCTTGATCGGTGGGAATACTCCATCGTGGACGGCGCTGTCCTTGCCGACAGGCGTGGGCGCGCGCGACTCGTAAGCTTCTTCGGGGGCGAGATCGGCAACGGGTTTAGACAGCTCGAGCGCGCCGTGGATGTGCCAGTGGCGAAATCCCTGGGACGGAAAGGAGGCGAGTTTCAGAAACAGGTGATGATACCAGCGAAAGTCGCCTTCATCCGCCTCATAGGTAAAGAACCTTGCCAGCGATCGCACGCATAGCTTGTAGGTTTTGCGCTGATATTTTCTGACCAGGAAGTTGAACATCTACAAAGGCCCTTTCACGACATTCTTGTCACACGGTTTTCCGTTGTGGAATGCCGATAGAGCGCTTGGGCATGAGTTTTCACTCGGATGCCGATGGACAGGGTAATGCTGCGCATCGCGAGAAGATCTCGATCCGAGATCTGCCCGGCCGAATGCGGGCCCATCGTGTTTTCATACTTCTTAAGGAACATATCGTCAAAGACCGGTCATCGGGGTATTCCGAGGCCTTTTAGTCATGCGGCACGTCGCTGTCACTTGCCAAATCTTCGATTTTTCAAGTCCATGGCCGGTGTGGCGGCACAGATCGGTCCGCTGTGACATCGGGCAAGCCGCAGATGCGCGGCAAGCGCCGAACATACCATGGACGAGACGCGGGGCACAGGCCCTGCCCGTTGCACATGGCGGCATGTTATGGCACGGCTTGGAGAGGTCCGGGGCGGAGGGTGAAGGATGGTCCACAAGGAAGAAGACGGCGTTTTCATCCATCCGTTGTCGGATGTGCATACGGCACAGATCGGATCGGGCACCCGCATCTGGCAGTTCTGTGTTGTGCTGGAAGGGGCGAGTATCGGGCGAAACGTCAATATCTGTTCGCATTGCTTCATCGAGAACGACGTCTCGATCGGTGATGATGTGACCGTCAAGAATGGTGTGCGGCTTTACGATGGGCTGACCCTTGAAGATCGCGTGTTCGTCGGACCCAATGTCACCTTCACGAATGACAAGACCCCACGATCCAAGGAGTATCCCGAGGCGTTTCTCAAGACGCGCGTGGGGGTCGGAGCCTCGATCGGGGGGGGCGCCACGATCCTTCCCGGCCTGACCATTGGCGCGGGGGCCATGATCGGGGCCGGGGCCGTAGTGACCAAAAACGTGCCTGCAGGTGCCGTCGTGACGGGAAATCCTGCGCGTCAACGTCCCGGCACGCGGGCCTGATCCTCAGGGTTTCGACAGAAGCTTGCGCATCCCGCGCTTGATCGCGCGGCGTCGGCCTTTCCAGGATGTGCGGTAGTCATGCAGCCTTTGGGCGACCAACGGATGATAGGCGCAGGCGGCATCGAGCGCGCTTTGGTTGCCCGAGGCCAGAAGCTCTTCGAAATAGGAATCGAGCAGTTTAAGCAAGACCTCCGGGGCGGGTCTGTCGGCAAAGAACGCGCCATGCCATTCGACCAGCGTCTTGACCTGTCTGAAGCTGTTACGATGCAGGTTGTCACCATGTTTGCGATAGGCGAAGCCGGGACCGGGGAGTAGTGCGAATGTCTTTTCGGGATGTGCGGCGAGATGGCGAAACAGGCGCGTGCGCAGGATGATGTCATCGCCGGTCAGCGTGTCGTCGAAGCCCCCTATCGCGTCGATGGCATCGCGGCGGAAGAGCTGCCCCTGGATATAGAAGCTGTGGGCATTGGCATATTCGACATCCAGAAGATCATCCGCCGTCTGGATAGCATCATCGTTGATCGGCATCGGCGCCTGTTCGGTGATCGTGGCGCCCTGTGGGTCGATCTCGCGATTGGTGCGGTCGGCCACGAAGGTGATGCTGTCATCGGCCTGCATCACCGCAAGCTTGCGGTCGATGCAATCGGGCAGCAGCAGATCGTCAAGCGACAGGAAGGTGACGAACCTGCCCGTGCTTGCGCGGAGCGCGGTGTTGAAATTTCCCGGCACGTTTGCGGTATTGGCCTGTTCGATGAAGCGCGCGGGAAAGGGGCTGTCTTTCAGGGTTTCGCGTATTACGTTAGGATTGCCGTCTGTCGATCCGTCATCCACGATGACGAGTTCGAGATCGCGGCAACTCTGGTCGAAAATCGAACGCAATGCTGCCGCCGAATAGGCCGCTTGATTGTAGGAGACGCAGAGGACGGAGACGAGGTTGGGCATCACCGGCATAAGCTATCTCGTCGTGCATTCGCTGTGAACAGCATTATATCAAAAATCGGCAACTGGTTCACAATACGCGATACTTTATCCATACCAGATTGGAACCGAGAACTTATTAGGGACATCTAGAAGTTTATTCCTGCCTCAGGTCTGTATAAGACCATAGGCCGACTATCCCGATTGGATAAAAGTCTATTGCAAATGAGTACAGTCGTCTGTCGAGGCAGGATTTTCGAAATGTCTGAAGGTTGATTTCTGGCGCCATGCGACGCGTATTTCCAGCTGCTTCTTCGTTATTAACCTGGCCAGGGTCTTGGTGCATTGGCCCGAGGGCTGGAAGCGAAAGTGCCATGATATGCTTGGTCGGGGGCGATTAGCGCCAATCAACGAGAGGAAGGAACACCGTTTTTTGTCGCATCCAGGGACACTGGTTTGAAATGTTTGACGGTGAACGTCTCATCAGACCTTCCCCAATTCGGAGCAGATACTATAGCGACCCGTTCGAACAGCTCCTCGAAGACAATACCAAGACCGTCAAGGCGCTCCAGAAACATACGAAAGTGGGGGGCGTTTTGATCCACTGCGCCCGTTTCGTCCTGTCGAACAAGGACCCAGCCATTAACGAAAACGCTGTTGTCGAGTTCGGCAAATATTGCACGGCTGAAGCCGGGCCCGAAATAATCAAGGAACCACGGTGCGCCGGGAGCACGCCCATTCAGGAAGTGGACCGCGATGGGTAATTGACCTGTGAAGTCAAATACCGTTGGTGCCTCGGCTTCTGGGCCGGCATATGAATGTGATTTCATGACTTCAACAAGTTCGGCAACGGGCGGAGTGACGTTCATCCGTTCCTCATCGGGAAACATCGTCGTCACTCGGGCACTCGCAAGATCACCTGCGAGCCTGTAAAGATCGTGTGTCGCGCTATAGGCAGATAGGATTACCACAAAGGGGTTTTCGTTGGTTGCGTGTCGGTTTGCGATACAATTCAATGTATGAGTACGCGTTGAGGTGTGTCGCCGTCAGCGTGCGTTGCTAATTGCCTAACTAAAATGGTGACAAGGTGACTTGGAGTGACTAGTGATCCGCGCTATGCAGCTCAAAGACCAAATTCCGACCGGGCGAAGCAAACGCAACATGACGGATTTCACGGCCAGGATCGCAGCACCTCACGTCGGGTTGACCGACGAAAAGGAGGCATGTGACGTCGCGGTCATAGTACCCTTTTACAAGGGGGCGGTATTTGTTTCGGAGTTGGTGGACAGAACTCATCAAGCACTCGAAAAGCAGGGACTGTCTTTCCAGCTGGTGTTGGTAGATGATCGAAGCCCCGGAAACGACTGGACTGAAATCGAAGCCGTCGCCGCCGCGGATAGCCGCGTCGTAGGCATACGCCTTAGCCGGAATTTCGGCCAACACGCAGCCATTTCCGCCGGGATCGCATATGCTCAGGCGCGGTGGTACGTCGTTATGGATTGTGACCTTCAGGATCCCCCCGAGCAGATACCCGCACTTTACCAACATGCTGTGGACAACCAATTGGATGTGGTGATCGCTGAACGTTCTGCCTCCGGGCATGGACGCCGCCGCAGTTACGGGTCCAGATTGTTCTACGGCATGTTTCGCTGGGTTTCAGGTCTGGAAGTGTCCTCTGAGATTGGTAATTTCAGGTTGTTTTCACATAAGGTGGCGGACGCATATCGCGCCTACCCCGAGCAACTGCGTCTTTTCCCGGCGATCATGGCTCAAGTTGGTTTCGCTACAGGCTCAATCCGCGTCCCGCGATCAACAAGGCCGGAAGGCAAGTCGTCATACACTTATCTGAAGCTCGCTTCTCTTGCCTTGGAAGCCATAATTGCATACTCGGAACGTCCGCTATGGTGGATTGCGGGTTTGGGGCTTGCGGTATGTCTGGGAGCCCTTGTCTTTGGCTTCGTCATAATGATCCAATATGCAATTGGAGTAATCGAGGTGGCCGGGTTTGCCACGCTTGCCATTTTGACAACTTTTTTGGGTGGCGCTCATCTGTTTGTGATCAGCGTCGTCGGGCTGTATGTCGGACGGGTTCTGGCAGAGGCCAAGCACCGTCCGATCTTTATCGTCGATGAAATCGCTAGAAAAGACTGAAGACAGTTTGTCTATGGAGCCAACGATAGTCTGGGGGACCGGATCTCAGGCCAGGATATACACCCAGGAACTTTTGAGCCGAGGGTACACAAACATCACGCTTGTGGATCTGGTGTCGCAAACCGTGCCTGAATGGGCGTCGTGTTTTCCAATCATGCGCGATCGGGACGAGCTCGCAGACTTGTTGGCCACGAAGTCCCGGTTCATTGTTGCCATAGGTGGCTTACACGGAGCAGTCCGAACTCATCTCCTCAACGACTTGCGACTTCGTGGACACACGCCTTTAAACCTGATCGATGCATCTGCAAACCTTAAACAAACCGTAGAGCCTGGAAGCATGTTGGTCGCGCTGCAAGGTGTGCAGGTCAATCATTTTGTCAGGTTGGGAGACGGCGTCATCTTGAATACAGGCTGCACCGTGGATCATGAATGCATCATCGCTGACGGCGTTCACATCATGGGCGGCGCGGCCATTGCCGGGCGGGTTTCAATCGGTCGGTTTGCATCGATAGGCACCAACGCAACCGTACTTCCAGACATCTCCATCGGTGAAGGCGCAGTCATCGGTGCTGGCGCGGTCGTAACCCGTGATGTTGCGGATTTCACGGTGGTCGCAGGTGTTCCGGCTAGATTTATTCGCGAGGCTGAACGCCCAGTCACCCCTGACGCAACCCCTTCAGGTTGATTGTCATGAAGTTTGGGTTGGTCCACGCTAGGTACATATTTGTTGGTTTGATCACGAATGTGTCCGTACTTGCAGTATATTATTCGCTCACGTTGTTTGTCGGTGTCGGGCCGAAAAGTGCTTTGTTCTTCGCAACCTTGCTGGGCCTTGTGCTGAATTATCTTGCGAACAGCACGTGGACATTTAATTCGTCGACCAAGAGATATCATTCCAGCCTGCGCTATCTCGTCGGCTATGTGGCGAGCTACTCTCTTCAATGGCTTATACTTTATGTCGGGACGGACTTGCTCGGTTTCGCGCATCAATGGGTTGTGCTGGTAGGACTCGTAATCGCCTCGATCAGCTTTTTTCAAATTCAAAGGTATTGGGTATTTGCCTCCGACGCCAAGCCACGCTAGACCCACGCATCACCAACATCATGCACAGACCAAGAAAAAATCGGGAAACATGGGCAGATTTTCTGAAATAGATAAGGGTCTAGTGCTGTTTGTGTTGTCTCTCCTTGTTGGACTGGCGCTCAGGTTGAACGGGCTGGCTGAACAGGCGCTGTCTTCCTTTGACGAGGCTGCCTACATACTGGAAGGCGCTAATATTGCAGGCTATGAGCCTTCGGCGCCTCTGTACTATGCCAGGCCGGGCTATGTGACGCTAATCGCCGGTTTTCGTCTTTTGTGGGACGATCCCATTGCTTCGGCAAGAGCAGTAACCCTGATCTCCTTTGTGGCGTCGATGCTCATACTTTGGGTATTCGTCGGTAGGATTTATGGGAAAACAGCAAGAAACATCGCTGTAATCGTCTTCGCCGTTCTGCCACTCAATGTGTATTATGGGCGGCTCATTTATCCTGATGTGCTGGCCGCAGGCTTGCTGTTGGCCAGTATCATGTTTTTCCTGCAAGCCATTGTGCCATGCATATCAGAGTCAGGGAAAATCCGGCAAAAGACCCAAGACGTAAGTCAGGGATGGCTTCTGGCGGCCGGCTTTTTTGCAGGGTATTTTGTGACAGTTGGCAGCTACCGTGTCGCACCGGTCTTGGCAGCGGTGGTGGTGGTATGCCTCATCACTTTGTTTAGACTCAGGGCCAACGACGTAAAGCTGAAGACCAAGACGTTTTTGGCGGTTCTTGCCGCCCTGTTTCCAGTCGTTTTGTTTCATGTCGAGTTCGATTTTCTCGACCAGATGTTCAATCTGGCCTTCCTGTATCCGAGGGAGGCCGGCACAGGCATGATCAATGTTGATCCCATTTATTACCTGCATGTACTCATATTTTATTTTACCCCCGTTGCGCTGTATGTAGTGGTATTTGCCTTGTTAAAATTGAGTTCGTGGCGCAGATGTATAAACACTGCAATCAGCAGACTGAGCGAACCCAGATACCAGCTGCTTGTTGTGATCTCTGTATTACCTGCTCTTTTTCACACGTTTTATGCCTTGCGCGGCGTAAAGCTACTCAGCCCGAGCCTGCCTTGGATTGCAATATTCTTCGCCGTTGGATTGGCGCGGATCCCGAACACGATAGTGCGAAATGCGCTCATAGGGCTTTCTGCCATTCTGTTTGTTTTCCAAGCTCAAAAATTGTCCCACGACATGGGCTATAGTGGTATGTATGAGATGGCAAATGTTGCAGGGCAAATACCCGGTGTTATCGTAGATAATGGCGGGGGATGGGTGCTTGCTGTCAGCTCCGAAACGCTTGATCCTAATGTGACCCAGCTTGTTCCGTACTGGTGGTGCGAATGGGCCCCCCAACTGTGCGATACAAAATACAAGATTATGAGCACTGAACAACTCAATGCGCTCGACCCTATCGTGAAAGAGCAATATGAAATCCTATCGACGCATGAAGTCACGATGGGGAAACACGCAGCACATCTTTCATATTTGGAAGGCGCGGCAATGCCGCCGAGTATGAAAATGGAAAGTCTATGGCGGGAAAAATCAGCCGTAACATTACACTGGAACATAGTCCGGCAACGCTGACAATTTGCACGGTTTGCAATTCACAGGTGGTAACTTGATGACACTAGACGCCAGAAGCTATTTGGAAAATTCAAACGTATATTCGTTTTTTCAATGGTGCGTTGGTGCCGGCAACTTGCGTCGTGAATTCAGGGATAGTTTGATCCGCCCCTATCCCGGCATGCGGATGCTTGATGTGGGATGCGGCCCGGCAGACATTCTCAGATATCTGCCTGACAGCATGCATTATGTCGGTGTCGATGGCAGCGAGAAGTATATTGCTCGCGCCCGCGAAGCACATGGCGACCGGGGTGAATTTATCCATCTGCAGTTTGAATCGACGGGCTCCCCGGAGCAGTTGAATGTCGAGCCCTTTGATCTTGTGGCTTCGATGGGCGTGCTGCATCATCTTGATGACCACCAAGCGATTGAGATGCTTAAATGGAGCAAATCCATGTTCTCGAAGGATGCTCGCTTCGTTTCTTTTGACGGCTGTTACGTGGACGGGCAAAGCCCAATTGCGCGTTACATGCTTTCAAAAGACCGAGGGGAGTATGTTCGTACGAAAGAGCAATACTTGGAGATCGCCTCAAAAGTGTTTTCCAATGTAAAGGCGACGGTTGCACCCAATAGGCTTCGCTTTCCATACACGCATTTATTCCTTGAATGCAGCTAGCGCAGTTTTCAGGGGCGTCGCAGCGGGCTGATCCGAGGTAAAATCAAGCCCGGCTTGATATCAATGGTCTTGAGATTCATTGACCTTGTTAGTAGGCAATCCTGAACATGCGATTTTCAAACGGCCATGTGTCTCTTTAATGAGACCACGAGAAACAGACAAAGGTCTCAGAACAATGGAAAAGCTGCCGTTCAATCGCCCTTCGATGACTGGCCGCGAGTTGGAGTACCTAACGGAGGCCGTCAACAGCAGCAAACTTTCCGGCGATGGACCCTTCACAGAACGCTGTCACGAATGGCTTGAACAGACGTTCGAAAGTCCGGCTCTTTTGACGCATTCCTGCACCGGGGCTCTGGAGATGGCTGCCATGCTTGCAGATCTGCAGCCCGGCGATGAGGTCATTCTTCCATCATACACCTTCGTCTCCACTGCCAACGCCGTCGTTTTGAGAGGTGCCGTTCCGGTATTCGTCGATATACGCAAGGACACTCTGAATTTAGACGAAACGTTGATCGAGGATGCGATTACGCCAAGAACCAAGGCCATAATTGCGGTTCACTATGCTGGTGTCTGCGCCGAAATGGATGTCATCAATGACATCGCGTCCAAACACAACCTATTCGTCATCGAAGACGCGGCGCAGGCAATGCTGTCGACCTACAAGGGGAGGCTGGCGGGAACGCTTTCGGACTTCTCCGCGTTCAGTTTCCATGAGACCAAAAATATCCTTTCGGGCGAAGGCGGGGCGCTCATCGTAAATAATCGTTCATATTTAGAAAGAGCCGAGATTTTGCGTGAGAAGGGGACCAACCGGAAGAAGTTTTTCCGCGGTGCAACGGACAAATACACATGGGTGGATATCGGTTCTTCTTATCTGCCATCTGAATTGGTCGCGGCATATTTGTTCGCGCAGCTCGAAACCGCGCAAGACGTGACTAAGTACAGAATAGAGGTCTGCAATCGTTATCGTGAGAGCTTTTCTGAGCTAAGCGATGAAGGCCTTGTGGGACTTCCGTTTTGCCCAGAAAACTGTGTGTCTAATGGGCACATGTTTTATATCGTCCTAAGAACTCCCGGCGATCGAGATCGTTTCATTGAAAAAATGTCGGCAGAGGGTGTAATGACGCCGTTTCACTATGTCCCCCTGCACTCCTCTCCTGCCGGAACAAGATTTGGCAAGACGCACGGTAGTCTTGAAAACACTGATGTCTTGAGTTCGAGACTTGTACGTTTGCCTGTTTATTACGGCGTCAAGGAGCACCAAGACCGGATAATAGAAGCAGTAAGAAAATTTTTCGCATGAACGCAGAATATTATCGGACACCGGACGCGTCGTGAAAACTGTCGTGCAAGAGAATGGACAATCCATGAACTCCAAAGTCATCACTTTTGTAGAGAGTTCTGATATCCCAAACTCTGCTTTATGGGTGGCCGAAGCAAAATTCGGCTTTCGCTATGTCAATGAAAAGATATTGGTGCTTAAGGATCACTCAAACATTCTCGAGGTCGGCTGCGGCAGTGGTATTTTATTGTCTGTCTTTTCTGAAATGTATCCCAATCATCTTTTTGACGGGATAGAGCCATTCGGAGACGGCTTTTCTTCTCTTAAAGAGCTTAACGCGCTCGTCCAGGAAAGTGGCGTAGATATAAATCCATGCTCATACGAAAATTACGAAACCGATAAAAAGTATGACCTGATCTATTGCGTTAACGTGTTTGAGCACGTTGAGAATTGGAGACACTTTTTGGAATGGGTTTCAGAGAAGCTCAAGGACGATGGTGTGTTTCTGGTGTTATGCCCCAACTACAGTTTCCCGTATGAAAGTCATTTCCGTATTCCGGTATTGGGAACCAAGGCCTTGACGTACCAATTTTTCAAGCGCCACATCGACAAATTAGAGCAGGATACTCAGTCCTTTGGACTGTGGGCTTCTCTCAATTTCGTCAAAAAACGGGACGTTAAAAAGTTCATTCGAGAAAATCGAACAGTGCTCAATTTGGATCTCAGTGATGAAACAGAAATCATCGACGATATCGTCAGCCGTGTCGTCGAGGACGAAGAATTTCGGAAAAGGCAAAGGTTCATAGGAACAATCGGTTTGTTTCTCCGAAAGATCGGATTTTTGAGATTTATCAAACTGGCTCCGAACCTCATTCCATATATGAAGCTTTCTTTCAGAAAGCGGCGTGCGGATCATCCATCCTGACAGCTTTTCCCATGGATGCCGTGGTTGAGCTCAGCCCCGTACTATGTCTGGTTCCGGTGGCTGCACCTGCCCGTTCGCCTTGTTTTTCGCCCTATCGCAGCATCCCGGCCCAATCCCATTTCGCACCCAGATAGGCCGATCCCTCTTTGGAGAGATGAAACCTGTCGCGGTAAATCAAAGCGCCGTCCTGAATGACATCGCATGTGCCGGTGCCGCAAATCATGTCTGTCAGGTCCAAGATCTTCACCTCATCGGCCACCTGCGCCAGAAAGTCTGCCACTATCTTGTCCAGTTCATCACCAGGCGGGAAATCGCAGGTGGCCTCATCAAGACCGAACCTTGCACTGCGCATGGCGCAGGCTCCTGTGTCGTAACCGCTGCCGGGTGTCGGGGCGAAGAGGACAACCTCGGCGCCGGTGTCACGGATCCGCGCCAAGGTTTCGCGCAAAGCGGCCAGAACGCGATCCTGAGACGCGGAATATGTAGTGCCCTCGCGGTCGAACAGATCGTAAAAGATGATGGAAAACGGGGATGACAGAACGACATGGGTCACGCTGTCATTGGCCTCGAGCCACTCCAGCACCTGATCGTTGAAGGCCATGCAGTCGCGCGCCCATTGCTCGCCATATCCTGCCGTCGACAGGTTCAGGGCGATGCCAAGCATCGGGGCGCATTGTGATTTGGTGTGCTGTTGCAGCTTCATTTCCGGATCGCTGGCCAAAAGCCCCTGGGCCAAGTGCATCGCGAAACTGTCGCCCCAAAGCAGGATTTCGGACGTGTCGGATGTCCGGCATTTCTCGGAAAGCGTGAAGTCCGCAGTGCAGTCGATATGCAGGCCCGGATTTATGGCGATGCGGTCATCAAGCCCGCGCATCTCTTCGGCATCCGCGCGCAGCACCGCCCCCTCGCGGGACACGACAATGCCGCCTGCGATGCAAATGGTCAGACTTGCCAGCAGGCTGGCGGCAAAGACGTGGCGGCGGGCTGGAAGCCACATCCCGGTTTTACGCCGGAAGGGGGCTTCGACGAACCTCCAGCTGAGATAGGCAAGGCCGAGTGACAAAAGACTCAGGCCGATCATCAGAGGCTCGGATGGGGTGGTCAGGCTGCGGATGCGCGCGAAGGCGAAAAGCGGCTGGTGCCACAGATAGGCGCTGTAGCTGATCAGGCCGATCGCCACCATGCCGCGCAGCGAAAGAAGCTTTCCGACCACTGTCGACGGGCCTGCATAAAGGATGATCAGTGCGGTGCCGACAACCGGCAAGAGCGCATAGAGCGACGGAAAGGGAATCGTCTTGTCATAGAGTGTCGCCGCCATGAGCACGGCCAACAGACCCGCAGCCGCAAGATAGCCATTCGCAAGTGGGCCGCGACGGTGCAGCACGAAGGCACAGAGCGACCCCGCACCCAATTCCCAGGCGCGGGTATGCAGCAGGTAGAATGTGGCGCCAGGGGCCGTCCGCGAGCCCAGTTCCGCCAGCAAAAGGCTCACGACGCAAATCCCAAGAACCGCGTAGAAGGCTGGATTGCGGCCAAAGCGCCAGAGCCACAAGAGCAGGAGCGGGAAGAAGATGTAAAACTGCTCCTCCACGGCCAGAGACCATGTGTGCAGCAGGGGATTATCTTCGGCCGCGGGCGCGAAATAATCGATGTTCTGCCAGAAGAGGATGTTCGAGGCAAAGAACACCACGGCGATCACGGACCTGCCGAAATCCTCCATCTGCGATGGCAGCATCCAGGCCCATGCGAAGGGCGCACAACACAGCATGACGAAGAACAGCGCGGGCAGAATGCGTCTTGCGCGGCGTTCGTAGAAGCGCGCGATCGAGAATGTGCCCTTTTGCAGATCGTCGATCAGGATGGACGTGATGAGATATCCGCTGATGACGAAGAAAACATCGACGCCGACAAACCCGCCCGAAAAGAGGTCCAGACCGGCATGAAAGAAAATGACCGGCATCACGGCGACGGTGCGTAGACCGTCGATTTCGGGGCGGTATTTCATGTTCGGGTCCGGTTTGATCTGAAACTGCAAGACATGGTGTTGTTTTGCTGTTCAAACCTCCATTGTCAAAGCGTCGTCTTTACCGGAGGCTTGCAAAGGTCTGGCCTGTGGCGGCTTTGCAGGTCGGCCGCTGGTCGGGTGCCATAAAATTCGCTATCCCGACGTCAGTGAGTGACCGAATCGCAGCGCGTCGATTTTGAGGGACATGGCAGGGCGCATCGTCTTGCCCACGAGGAGGGAAATTCTTGTCGCTGAGCCAATGCAGGATCATCAACCTGCCCAAGATCGAAGACGCACGGGGCAACCTGACCTTTGTCGAGGGCGGCAACCACATCCCTTTCGACATCAAGCGTGTCTATTATCTTTATGATGTGCCTGGCGGATCGGATCGGGGCGCGCATGCGCATCGCAACCTGCATCAGTTCATGATCGCCATGTCGGGCAGTTTCGATCTGACGCTGAGCGACGGGTATGAGGAAAAGACGTTCCACCTGAACCGGTCATATTTCGGAATTTATATCTGCCCGATGATGTGGCGCTATCTGGACAACTTTTCATCGGGTGCGGTGTGCATGGTGATGGCATCGGCGTTTTACGATGAGGGCGATTATATTCGCGACCACGATCAGTTCATCAAAGAAGTGCGCGGCTGACATGGTGGTGCCGTTTCTGGATCTCAAAGCCGCCTATGACGAGCTGGCCGCCGAGGCCGAAGGCGCGATGCTCGCTTCGTTGCGGTCGGGCTGGTATATCCTCGGGCCGGATGTGGAGCGGTTCGAGACCGCTTTCGCCAGCTATTGCGAGGCGGAATATGCCATTGGTGTGGCCAACGGGCTGGATGCCCTGCGTTTGTCGCTGATGGCGCTGGATATCGGGCCGGGCGACAAGGTCCTGGTGCCGTCGAATACCTATATCGCGACGTGGCTGGCGGTGTCGCAATGCGGCGCGGTGCCGGTGCCGGTCGAGCCGGACGAGGCCACGCATAACATCACTGCCGAAGGCATTCGTGCCGCGATGCAGCCTGGCGTCAAGGCGGTGATCCCCGTGCATCTCTATGGTCAGCCGGCCGATATGGGCGCGATCATGCCGGTGGCGCGCGAGCTGGGCCTCAAGGTGATCGAAGATGCCGCGCAGGCCCATGGCGCGCGGTCGGGGGGGCGCAGGATCGGGGCGCATGGCGACGCGGTCTGCTGGAGCTTCTATCCCGGCAAGAACCTTGGTGCGCTCGGCGATGGTGGTGGGATCACCACCGATGATCCGGAGATCGCCGACCGGCTGCGGCTGTTGCGCAACTACGGCTCACGCGAGAAATACCGCAATGAAGAGCCGGGCCTGAACAGCCGGCTTGATCCGGTGCAGGCGGCGTTCCTGTCGGTAAAGCTGAGGGTTTTGGACGAATGGAACGCGCGCCGGGCGGGAATTGCCGCGCGCTATCTTTACGCTTTCGCAGATACCGGGCTGATCCTTCCGCAGGTGGCAGCCGGTGTCGATCCGGTCTGGCACCTGTTCGTGGTGCGCCATCCCGAGCGCGATGCGTTCATTGCGCGGCTGGCCGAGCGTGGGGTCCAGACCCTGGTGCATTATCCGATCGCGCCGCATGCGCAGGCGGCTTATGGCCCGATGGGTTTGTCGGATGCGGACCTGCCACTGGCCAGTCGTCTTGCGCGCGAGGTCATCAGCCTGCCCATTGGCCCGCAGATGACTGAAGCCCAGTGCGATGAGGTCATCTCGGCTGTGCGCGAACTGGTCTGAGCACCCTCGCCGCATTACTCCGGCGGGGGGCGGTTTGCCACGATCTGCAGCGCCTCGGCATAGGCTGTCTGGCCCATCGGACCGGGCAGGGCCGACAGGATGTCGAGGGTCGTTCGCGATCCCGCCGACGATATCCACAGGGGTGATTTCTTGTGGCCTGCCACTGAGCTTTCACCCAGCCTGAACCAATCGAAGAAGTGCCGCTTTTGCCAAGGCAGCGTTCGAGTCAATGATCTGACCAGTGAACCGATGATCAGTCACGCAGCGCAAAGCTTGCGCCAGCTCTGTGCATCCGAGAATGATGGTTTTTGTGCCCAAGTCTTCAAGATTTTCCAGAATCAACCTGAACCCGACAGATGTCGTTTCTTGAAGTGTATTTGAAATTTTGATTTCGCTGATGATCATGTTGATCAAGCGCTGTTCATCATCCGTGACATCGTGGCACAGAAAACCGGAGTTCTCCAACGGCTCGAGATAGGTTCTGTGACGCACCAAATGCACTGACCCAAGCACTGCGACGCGATCTGGATCGTCCTTTGACAATTCCGCTAGCGTCGCGTCAATGATGCTTTCGACCTCGGTTCGTTCCGGAGAGCACCAGCGATCGAAAAGAATATGTGCGGTGTTGCATGGTACAACCACGACCGAAGCGCCGGCTGCTATCAGCTCATCTATTGTTGCTGCAATGTAAGGCGACGGATCGGTTTCATTCAGATCGAAATATCGACCTCGGCTGGGGATTTTGGAGTTGGCATCCACCAAAACGCGAGGAAATTGCCAATCCTTCGATGCCGTAGTGTGTTTGTATACTTGCGAAAGAAAATCCACGGTGGCCCATGGGGCCACTCCGACGACACCTATGGCTCCTTCTTCCGAAGGCCACCTCACGTCTGGTAGTGTCGGATAAATACGTGGCATTACCCTTTTTCAAACCTGTAAAGCCGCAGCCTTGTCTCGGGATATTTATTCAGCGGGTGCCCCTCTGGAAACATGTTCTGTTCATGCCGGCATTCGAGCCCGATATCGAGAAAAAGCTGCATGTAGTCTTCTCGGGTACGGTAAATGGCCGAATACTCAAGCCCCAGATGATCTGACATTTTTTGGTTGATCTCGTGGCGCTCGGGGACCCCTGTGCCATCGCGTAGCACAACGACACCGCTATGGGCGGTCATCTCGCGCAGATGTGGCATCAATTCCTCCACCTGATCGTCGTTCAGATACACGAACAATCCAGAGATGAAAACAATATCAAATCTTTGTGCCGAAGTGAATTTTTCCGCGGGCGATTCAATGAAGTCTATGCATGAAACGTCCCGGCGTTTTGCTTCCTCTCGACCAATGCGCACAAGGTTCGCAGCATATTCAACAGCTGTTACATGCTTGGCGCCGTGCTCCACGAAGCGAAACGCCCACTGCCCGATGCCAGCACCGAGATCCAGGATCGATTTGCCTGTGACATCTCCAAGAGTTTTGAAGACATTTTCCTTCTCAACCCGGATCTTCTCGGCAAGAGCTTCCTGGTCTTCCTCCAAGTTCACAATGCTCTCGAACGCAACCTCGCCCATTTTGGCGGCACGATTTTCCCAAAATGCTTTGACTTTTTCGGCGTCGATCATTTTTGCTTACCTATGGCGTGCGGGCTCTGAAATGCCCATTGCGTTTCGTCAAACACTAGGTGGGAATCAGATCCGGGAAGATTGAAAACCCTGGCGTCGCACAGAAAGTCCATGTTGAATTCGGTCATCTCATTAAGCGTATGCTCAGGGATCGGCAACAAACGGACGCCGAGCGGCTTGTTGAGCCTGACCGCCAACGTGGCAGTATCCAGAATTGCCAGTTCGATGTCATCAACAAGCACGTCCCCTGGCACGGGTATCATGTCCAGGCCACATCCGCACATCGTGGCAAACAGATTCAACGCCGAGATATCAAGGCGGCGGCGGCGGCTTGCCCTTGACAGGATGTCATCTTCCAGGACCGAGTACATGACGCCATTGAATCCTGTCGAACGAACCCCGGTCGAAGAGATCGAGGTTTTGAGGCAATCGGTCAAAAGCGCTGTCAGAAAGACTGTGCCATGGCTGCCGAACGGATCCGCCCCCAGCAGTTCTAATAATCGCCCAACCGAGGTCTTGCCGTCCGGGAATGGTGCAAGAGAACAATCCAAGCCAGCATAGCGAGCACCGGTTTTCGTTGACAGTTCCGATGCGAACCGATCCGTTTCAACCAACCGCTCTGACAACCGCTCGACGAACTCGGATTGAAACTGCTCGAGTGACCTGGTTCCTCGAGCCACTTCCAAAGCGATTTCAGTCGTTTCAAGCGCAAGGCTAAACGCAAGATCCAACCCTTCGTGGCGCGAAAAGGGAAAGAAGGGCGTGTTCGGAAGGCACTCGCATGAGGCGCCCAAACGGAAATTGTCATAACCTTTTCGGCTTTTGCGCGATACAGACAGGATGAACTCAGCCGTTGACCGGGCGCCGCGCAGGGATATGGTCTTGTCCTTTGCGACGATCAGGTTTGTAAACAAACGCTCTTCTCGCAATAGCGTGGACAATAGCGCGTCCAGGCGCGCCTTGTGCGGGGTGTCGTCTGTCAGATCAACGGGTAAGCAAAACCATCGGACGCCGGTTTCATCTGACAACCGGGCGACGGAGCCGATCAAGGCCGGGATTTTGTGTGCTTCCGCTTCGAAAGATGTAGGTAGTGGCGGCAGACAGTATCTGGTCGTCCGCATCGGCCATTGGCGTTCGTTGATGGCATCGCCCATCGCTTGAGAAAATTCGCTGACCTGAGCACGAATTTCAGGCAATGGCATGTCATAGATTGGCAGGCCGATTGTAATTGCGCGGATCATGGTTCTCTGCACCTCTGGAGCAGGTTCAGATAGTCCACATGCGTGTTGATCTCGTCGAAGGCATGTTCGCCCAAGTCGTGGCGGTGGATCGGTGCGGAATCAAACGGGAGTGTTTCGCCTACAAACAGGTTCGAGTGTTTCAGACACTGTTTCTTCCAGCGTTGCAGCAAAGCCGAGCTGGAGGCCTTGAAGAGACCGATGGCTTCGGGGTGCTTATGATCTCGCACCGGGCCGTGATATGTTTCTTCCAGAACTCCAGCCTCGTCGAATACACAATGGACTGCTGTAAGGCTGCGGTTCTCTCGACCTTCGCACAAGACAAGGTCAGGTGCCGACTGATCCAACTCGGCGATAAGGTCCCGGCTAAGAAAGATATCACCGGAAACGACATATGCCGGCCGGTCATCCAATGCCAGGCCCAGGCTCAGTGCATTGCTGGACGCGGCCCAATCCGGATTAATCACATAGTCGAGTTGGGGGTAATCCTGCATGATGTCGATTGCTTTATAGCCAACGACAACTGTGATCTCTTTTCCGTTGAACGCTTCTATCGCCGTCTGGAGAATGGTTTTTCCAGTTGTCGGATGACGCAACAAAACCTTGCAGATTCCATCCAGTTGGAAGCCTTGACCGGCGGCCAATATGATTGCGCGTGACACCGTCATGTGCGCAGATCCTCGAGATTGATGTTGATTTGGGGAAGGGGATCCGAGAAGTCATGTTTGACTGTTTTGTAAGGGTAAATGTCGCCTGACAGCGCGCGGTCAACAACAGTCTCCCAGGTGAACGTATGATTGTTCGGACGCAACGAACGCAAAGGCACGTCAGCATAGATAAACCGGACAACAGGCACGCGCTTGAGGTTTAGCGCAAGTGCGGCTTCCATGCGATGCTGTCCATCGAGCACCAATCCATGTTCATCATCAAGGGCGAGGGGTTTCGTCCAAACGCCTTCATCCAGGATTTTTTGCGTCAGCCAATCGACGCGCTTTTGACTGAACCCTTCAATGTGCTTGAGTTCGGCGACGGGAAAGAAGCTGACGTCCATCAAGTTGAGCCTCGCTGTTGGGATGCAAAAGCAATTTGGGCTGCTTGATAGTCGTCCATTGTATTGAATGACATCGCAAAATGATCTTTCAGATCAAATATCCGACACGGAAGGCGCTCGGAATAAGTAATCCAGGGCACCATGTAGTAATTGAAAGTCGATTGCTCAGACACCAAGAGTCGCGTTTCTATATCTGCGGCAACTTCGTCGGGCCCAACGCTCAAGACGCCCAGCATCTTGGGCCAACCATCAAAACGAGGATCGTAGAGCGGCTCATATCGGATATCAGTAACCATGCCGGTCCCGTCCACTTGCACAATGCCTCCGGTCAGATCTGCACCGTAGACACCACGCGTGACCCAGAAACTGCCAAGGCGTGCTTCCTGTGCTATGATGGATTTCCATACATCCGGGGTTGTAATGATGTCTGTTTCGATGAGGAAATACCCATTTTCAGGGGTTGACAGGGCTGAAACGCCAACTTGGGCGGAAAGGATATTCGTGTCTGACAGGTAGTCAACGTTTTCAATCGTACGCACGTCTTTTCCGCGATATCTTGCGGCAACGAATTCGGACATTTGTTCGCTTTCGAACCCGGTAACAACCACGATCTCACGGGGGCCGGTTTCAAGCACGGAATCGAGGATCGTTTCCAGAACGGTTTTTTGCCCCATCTTCAAAAGCGATTTAGGGCACGTTTCAGTAAGTGGACGCAGGCGCGATCCTTGGCCAGCGGCAAGTAAGATGACCGCGCGCTGCTTTTGGCTTCCATTTTGCATCATGCACCAACCCGAGAAGCGACAGCTTGCAGGACAAACAGCCGATTGGTCAGGCCCTTGTCATTCGTTGGAGCGATGACAATTTCTTCTTCCAATGAGAAACCCGCTGCACGAAATGCCGCCAGGTAGTCACTTATGTTCCTGTACACCGCCACGTAGCCGTCAGCTTCTATGGATTGAGCAGAGCCGACGCTCAGACTGTCTTTCAACAATAGCAGTCCGTCTGGTTTGCAAGCTGCGCGCAGCCAATGTGTAATCTGCAGAAAACGTTCGTTATCGATAACTCCAGACAGGACCCCCATGCAGGACACCAAGTCGTAGGTTGACATCAGAGAGGGGGTCTCCAGGCTGTCAATCCGGTATTCGATGTTCGAGATGCCGTTATCTTGGGCGTTTGCACGTGCTTGCTTGATGAGTTCTTCCCCTGGATCGAACCCCTCGACGAATTCGAAAAACCTTGCGAAGACTTCTGTAAAGCGTCCATTTCCGCACCCTGCATCAAGCGCAAATCCGGCCGGTTGCAAACGTTCAAGAAGCTGCTTCAACAAAACCTCTTGCTTCGCATAGTACTCTTCGGGGGCGAGAAACGTCGTTTTGGCCTGTTTCCAATAACGGAACGCCGCCTCGTGTTTTTCGTTCTCTTTCACGCGCGCGATCGTGTAAGGCCGGTCAGAGATGCCATGCACCATCTCGTCGACGATACGTTGCGCGACCAAACCATCGCTTGACCCGAAATATTGTTGTCTTGCATTCTGGCGCGCAGCGGATTTCTCGTCCTTGCCCTGCTCCACCAAATCAAGAAACGCTGCTATTTCTTGGCCAGTTGCTCCAGCTTCAAAGGCCGTGAAACCTGCAACCTCTTGCGAAAGCCCTATGCCGTCCTTGCTTTCCAACAAGCAGATCGGTCGATCAAGCAACAAAAACTCCACCAAAAACGACCCGGGGTCAGTCATCAACGCATCCGAACCGTTGAATGTAGGCCAATAGTCGGGGCTTGTGTCGAAATACAGGTTTTCCATTTTTCGGAAGCGGTCAAAAAGCTGATTGACTGTTTCTGTGTCCCAGCCTTCTGCGGTCCTCAAGGTGCTCTCCAAGAAGGGGTGTGGCCTGAAGATGAAGAAAAGATTTTTCCGTTTTTCAATTTCTTCTGCGATCGTCGCATGGTTCTCCAGAAACGAAGACCATTTCCGCCGACCTGCCACAGAGAAATGTGGTGTCCACAAAACAATTTTGCGTCCGTTGGCCCTTGATATTGCATCCGTAGGTAATTGCCCTTCATCAGCAGGCGATTTATCCCCGCGTGGATGCCCGGTAAGGACGACATGGGCGTTTCCGTTTTCGCAGTATTTTGCGAAATTCGACATCTGGTGTCGGGATCGCGCAAAAATCCGCCAGGCGTTGCGGAGAATGGGCTCATCGTGCTGGTACTTAGCGTTGTAGGCACCTCCCCCAACTTCAAGACCATAGTGAACGTACGCGATACGGGCGCCAATCGACTGCGCCAATTCCGGTGCAAATTCTGGCGGATAGAAGTGGTCGTAAGGAAGTGGGTAGAAAACAATATGCGGCTCGTATGCCGCGAGCGAGAAAGAAGCACCTTTCGCAAAAGGGACGCCTCGCGCTGTCAGAAGCTCATGTGCACCCTGCAGCCCTGAAAGCGCGTCGACATCCGAGTTTTTCTCGATGACAACGACTTTCGAATGGAACCTTTCGTCAGTCGCGACCTTGCGCCAAACAGGCTCCACGGATGGCCAAATCTGGGGCGTCATCACCAAGAATACGACCCTGATGCGTTCGCCCATCTGCACGGGTCGCCATTCTTGAACTGGAAGTTTTCCACAGTCGGCGTCCGGCTTTCCGTAGTTTTCCTGCTCGGTCCTCCAAGCCTTATCCCTTAGTCTTTTGAACATCGATATAGCAGCCAAACTCACCTGCGGGTGGACGCTCAAAAGCGTTACCAGCTAGTTGCAGGACCATCAAGGGTCCCTTCTGAACTGACCCGATGATCTTCCGCCAACTGAATCATGTCCCATAGGCGGCAAGCTGATCCGGGCGTCAGCGAGGGATCACTCGGCCGGGGGACGGTTTGCCACGATCTGCAGCGCCTCGGCATAGGCTGTCTGGCCCATCGGACCGGGCAGGGACGACAGGATGTCGAGCGTCGTTTGCGATCCCGCCGCTGATATCCACAGGGGTGACTTCTTGACGAACTGAAAGCCGCGATGGCGCAGCGTGTAATAGGGCATCACATAGCCCATGGCCTGCGCCGAGACCGCAGTCAGGATGATCTGGATACGGTCGCGCCGGCCCTCGGGGGTTGCTGGATCGCTGAGCAGTACCTCGTCGCGCTTTGCCCGGATCCGGGGGCGTTCAGGGATGATGAGGTTGCGCGTCACGGCGTCAAGCTCGGCCGTGTCCAGCGCCGCGATTTCCGTGTCGAGGTCCATGACGGAACAGGTGGCCTCATGGCTGAAACCATGCCGCATAACCCATTGCGTGAGACCGATCTCGCCGCGCCGGACGGTGCGCTTTTTCTGGTTCGACAGGCGAAAGCGTTTCCAGAAGGTCACGAAGGCCGGATCCTGTAGAATGGTCCGTCCGATGGCCAACGCATAAGAGGCGTAATGGAAATTCCGGTGATGGATCGTGTATTGCCAGCGTAGGTCGCGGAAATCGTCTGCGTCATGGCGCTTGATCCCGTAATTCGACGTGGCCCCGCAGAAATCCACGCCCTTGGTGCGCACGTCGTCGAACCAGCTTTGCGGCGCCTCCACCATCCAGGCGGAATCGTTGAGGATATAGAGCCGGTCCAGATCGGGCAGGGTGCTTTCGAGCGCCAGAATACCGTCCCTGTAGCCGCCGAAATCATAGCCCAGGTTGGGACGTTCAATGATCCGGGTGGTCAGGGGCGCCAGTGTTGCCAGATCGTCCGTGGAGAGCGGAAGGTTCGAAACAACGACCGGGCTGATGCCCTCGTCGATCATCAGGCGCAGCGCGTCGAGATGCGACGCCAGGATGCCGCCCGCCGGAAAGATCAGGTAGATGGCCACCTCGCGGCCCATCGGCAGATCACCCTCATGGGTCTTGCGCATGGCAGCCGCCTTGCGGTCATAGCTGGTGCGCAGGTCGAAATATTCCCATGTCAGGCCCGGCAGTTCGGCGATCTGTCGGCCGAAGCGCAGGATCTCGCGCTTGAGTTTCCAAAGAGGAAATTTCCGCATCGGCTGAAATCCTGATTACCTGACGTTGATCCTTGGGCGCCTTATGGAAGGCCGCGCATGATGCTTAGTCGATGATCCGGCGCGGGTCCATCGGATGATGGCGGGCAGGCTGTCTTTGCGGCGCGGTATGACAGGGCGTTACCATTTCGGGTGGAGCGATGCGGTAGCCGCGCGGTGTGGATAGTATGCATCTCTGTCTGGCTTGGAAGTCGAGGCGCAAGATGTGAAAGGCGGCATCCGGTGCAGCTTGACGCGCGCGCCTTGGCTTCAAGTGCAGGTAGGTGGATGCTTCGATGTTGCGGCCGCTCTCTCTTCGACACTTCGTCAGGTCGCATACCCTTCTTTCTGAGAGGCGTACATGGCCGCATAGAGACCCTGTTTGGCAATCAGTTCGGCGTGAGAGCCCTGTTCCACGACTTGCCCCATATCCAGGACATAGATCTTGTCCGCCGCGACGACTGATGACAGGCGGTGCGCCACGATGATCGTCGTCTTGTCTTTGGACAGGCGCTGGAGGGCGCCTTGGATCTTTTCTTCGGTTTTCTGGTCGAGGGCCGATGTGGCCTCGTCCAAGAGGAGTATGGGCGCCGAGCGCAGGAAAGCGCGGGCGATGGCGATGCGTTGCTTTTGTCCGCCGGACAGCTGGCTGCCCTTGGGGCCAAGCGGCGCACTTCCTCTTGCGCGCATGAGGTCTGCGATTTCAGCGGCTTCCGCAGCGGCCCAGATTTCTTCTTCCGTTGCGTTCGGGGCGACGTAACGGATGTTTTCATAGATCGTGTCGTTGAAGATCACGATGTCCTGAGCCACGACCGAAAACGAGCTGCGCAGTGACTTGACCTTGATGTCCCGGACATCGAGCCCGTCTATGGTGATCTTGCCGCCATCCACATCGTAAAGCCGGGTGATAAGGCTGAGGACCGTGGTCTTGCCCGACCCGGTCGCGCCCACGATGGCGGTTTTCTTGCCCCCTTCGATCATCAGGTCCAGATCCTCGAACAGGGGGTGCTGCGGGTCATATGCGAATTTGACCTGATCGAATTTGATGTCACCTTCGGTGTTGAACTCTGCGACCGAGCCTTCGTGATCCGTGATGCGCATTTTCTCGCGGTAGACCCCGCGAATGCTGTCCAGCAGAATCAGGCTGGCTTGCAACTGGGCAAAGAAACTGGCCAGCAGGCGCAGCGGATCGAACATGATCACGAGGCCCAGCAAAAACGCGATGATCCCGGCGGCATCCATGCCGAACCCGCCCTGGATCACCATGTAGCCGCCGCCGCCGATGACCAACACATAGACAAAGGCAGACACGACATCGATCGAAGGTGGGAACAGAGCCTGCACGGCATTCAGTCTGATCATCAGATCACGGATGCCGTTGGTTGCCTCGAACAGCCGATCCCGCTCGCGATCTTCCTGACCCGAGATTTTCACCGTGCGCATGCCGTTGGTCATCTCTTCGATGCCCGACATGTAGTTGCCAAACGCGTTTTCCGCGCTTTGCTGGACCTCTTTGATCTTGCCGGAGATCCCGCGCATCATCAGAACGAGAACCGGTATCACGATCATGGCAGCCGTAAAGAGCAGGGGGGATTTATAGATCAAATACCCTGATACCACGATGACCGTGGCCAAATCCCTCACGGCGGCGACAGTGCCCTGTCCCACAAAATGACTGAGGCTGTCGACCTGACTGACCAGGCGCAGGATGATATCGCCCGATTTTGTCTTTTCAAAGTAAGATAGGTCCAGCCGCAACAAATGCTTGATGAGATCCTGCCGCATGGAGCGAACCGCGTTGCTGGCAAGCCAGACCGAAATGCGGGGCGTCACATAAGACAACACGGCACGCGTGCCGAAGAGAAGGAACACGAATGCGCAGACCTTGATCAATTGGGACAGTGAGCCATCCTCGAAGATGACCCGAAGCCCGTTTTCGGTGAGCGACAGGAACTGTTGATAAACAAGGGCCTGCGCCGAGACCATTGCGAGGACCAACAGCAACCAGGGCGACTTGTCCTTCAGGTAATTCCGCCAAAACCACTTGATGTTGTCGATGTCGGTTGGACTGAACATCGGTTGTTTTTGGGAGGATTTTCCCATCAGGCGGGCTCCAGTATTCCGAAAAATGTCACGGTTGGCTCTGACCCAACGATGTCGGGCTTTTATTGGCCGGTCTTCGTGAAGTCAATTTTCGTTCTTGTCCCGCTGGCAGATGTGTGGACCCGGTTCGGGATCTGCCGATGTCCTGGCATATCTTCAAAGCGACTTCAGCAGGCTGCACAATGCCTTCCCGTCATACACCACATGGTCCGCGGCGTGGATTGCCGATGCTGCGGGAGGATGCACGCCGCCGAAGGCGATCGCGATCGTGGCTTCGGACAGCATGTCGGCATCATTGGCGCCATCGCCGATGGCGATGATGCGCCTGTAGTCAAACGTCTCTGCGATACGGCGCAGGGTTGCCGCCTTGTTCAGGATTGTCGTCAGCTCGAGCGTGCCATGAGTATACATGCCTTCGGACGCATAGGCGCGGCATCCACAGCGCTCGATGATGGGCGCGATCCAGATGTCGAGATTGCCGGTCAGAATGAAGCAATCCTCCCGGTTCTCATGGATGAATCCCAGAATATGCGGATCAAGTGGCGCGTCGGATATCACACGCCTTATCGTGTCTGGCGGTATCTCGCTCAAAAGCTGGCATCTATGGCGGAACGAGGGCTCGAACGCGGTCCGGCCCTCCATCGCCGCCTTGGTCAGCGCGGCCATATCCCGCTCAAGCCCGATTTCGGCGGCGATCAGCGGCAGCAGTTCGGTCTGCGTGATCGTGCCGTCCAGATCAAAGCAAAATGCGGTGTCTTTGGGCAATGACTGCGATGTCATTGTGATCCTTTGGGGCTTTGTCGGTCCGAGCCGGGGGTGCGCAGCCCGTCCAGAACGCCGCGAAGGAAGGCCAGTTGTTTGGCGCGCTTGCGGGCCGACAAGAGAGTGAGCGGCGAGATTAGTTGCACCAGTGCCGAGACAAGCGCCTTGCGCCCCGCGCCGGGCAACTGGTGCTTGCGCGCGGCATAGACCCGTGAGCGGCCCATGTGAAAGGCCTTGAACGCGGCAGAGGCGGGGGATCGGACAGTGGAGTTGCCTGCGTCATGGGTCACGCGCGCGCCATGCACGAACATGAGGGAGCCGACCGTCTTGAGGCGAAGGGCAAGATCATCATCTTCGTGATAAAGGAAGATCGCGGGATCGAAGCCGCCTACCGCCTCGAACGCCGCGCGGCGCACGAAAAACGCAGCGCCGGTCAGAACAGGCACTTCGCGGTCTGCGTCGGGCCATCCGGCGGGCAAGCGCGCAGAGGCGGGCAAAAGAACGCTGCCGCGCTTGAAATAGGGGCGTCCCTTGCCATCCGTGATCGCCGGGTTGAAGGCCACGGCCTCGGGATGCGCGTCAGCCGCTGCGACAAGCGCCTCGATCGCGCCATCGCCAAGCCGGGCATCGGGGTTCAGGAACAGCACGAATTCGCTCGGGGCCTCGGCCGCGCCGATATTGCAGGCGGGACCGAAGCCGCGATTGTCCTCGTTGCGGAGCAGCTGCGCACCATGAGTCCGCGCCAGATCGGCCAGGGCCGCGGCATCGCGCGAGGCATTGTCGACCACGATGGCCGTGCTGCCGCGTGGCACTGACGCCAGCATCTTGGGCAGGACCGCAAGGCTGTTATGGGCGACGGTGACCACGGTCACACGTTCTGGGGCGACTGGAATTGACATCGGCGCTGGAAAACAGCCTTTTGGCGTGTGAACGAAACTAGGGCTGCATAGCAACTGCAACCTGCAAGGGGAAGCCTGCAGAGAGGGACGCAGCCGGGAAGGGCGTGAGATGGCCAGACGCAAACCGTTCGATATCGCGGGCGTGACGGTGCCACCGGGCACGCGCCGCACCGTGGATGTGCCCGTGAGCGAGTTGTCGGATCACACGCCGGTGCATTTGTCGGTGCGCGTGGTGCATGGGCGCAAGCCGGGGCCTGTGATGTTCGTGTCGGCGGCTGTTCACGGCGATGAGGTGATCGGCGCCGAGATCGTGCGGCGACTGTTGAATTCCAAGGCGCTGGCGCAGCTTTCGGGCACGCTTCTTGCGGTGCCCATCGTGAATACCTTCGGATTTCTCAATCATTCGCGATACCTGCCGGACAGGCGGGATCTGAATCGCTGCTTTCCGGGCCATGCGACAGGGTCGATGGCGTCGCGGCTGGCGCATATCTTCATGACCGAAGTGGTCAGGCGCTCGGATATCGGGATCGACCTGCACTCCGCTGCGATCCGGCGCACCAATCTGCCGCAGTTGCGTCTGACCTCGGGCAATGACCGGCTGCGCGCGTTGGCGGATGTGTTCGCGCCACCTGTGGTGATGCCCTCGAACCTGCGCGACGGCTCGCTCAGGATGGCGGCTGAACATGAGGGCGTCGACGTGCTGCTCTATGAAGCCGGTGAGGGGTTGAGGTTCGACGAGTTTGCCGCGCGCACCGGCGTTGCGGGGATCTTGCGGGTGATGAACCATCTGGGCATGATCAGTGGCAAGGGAGTGCCGCGCAAGCGTGCCGAACCGCTCTATTGCAGCGAGTCGACCTGGTATCGCGCGCCTGCGGGCGGATTGCTGCGCGGCTATCTGGCGACAGGTGACATGGTGGAGCCGGGGACGGTGATGGGCGCGATTTCGGACCCGTTTGGCGAATTCGAGGCCGAGGTCGTTGCCGATCAGCAAGGCATCATCATCGGTCGAACGAACATGCCCGTGGTCTATGAGGGCGACGCACTGTTCCATGTGGCGCAAACCTCGAGCCCCGAGGATGTGGCGCGCGGAATCACGGCGCATATGGCGCCGATGCCGATGTTCGACGAGGACGAGATTATCTGACGTCAGGTCTTGGTGTCGGGATTACGCTTTGTGAACCGATGCGCATTGGCCGGATGCAGGAAGATCGACATCGTCAGCAGGCTGAAGATGAACTCGTAGGCCTCCCACTTGCGGGACACGGTCGCAAGCAGGCCGATGACAAGACTGGCCCCGACCGCAGTGATCCCGTGACGCGCCGACGGCAAAGGCAGCATGATCCGATCAACAAGGCGCGCGACGAGCGAGACGCGGGAATAAAGCAGAGGCAGAACGACGAGATACAACAGGATGGCAACCGTCAGATAGGATCCGAAAAGGGATTTCGTCAGCTGTTCGTCGCCAAAAGCCAGGTTATGCAGCGTGGTTTCGTTCTGCACGTTGTGTTCGGCAAAAAAGCCGGTGGTTTCCCAGCCGATGATCCGCTGTCCCCAAGAAATCTCTTCGCCGGCGCCAAACAGAAAGGCTGCCGAATAAAGAACAAGCCAGAGCGAGGATGCTCCGCTGAAACGCGCCGTGCGGATTGCCTGGCTCATCAGGATCAAGCACGAGAGGAAGAGACAAATGGCCGTGCCGTATTCAACCGGGCCGTCCTCGGCGCCGAAACCCGCCTCGTATTGCAGGCTCATTCCCAAAACGCTGTACGCCAATGTGAAAAGCAGTGTGGCGTTCATCAGTCCAAAAAGGATTTGGTCAATTGGACTGAGCCTGATCATTTTGGGTCCGTCATAAGTTTGTCATGTATGACCGCTGGGTATATTCAAGCAGCCAAGGATGCAAGCGATCCTCGTTTATGACGCTACGACGCGCGGAAACGGGATCAGACCAGATGTCTTTTCCCCTGCCTTCGATTTCACGAAATGGCCAAGGCGCGGTGGCTTGCAGATCCGGCCGACACGGCTTTGACCACGACGCTTTTTCCATGCACGTGATTTCAGAAAAGACAAACCCCCGAAGCGGCTGCCCGGGGGTCGTCGTTCTTGTGTCGCGTTCGGCGTGCTGCGGTCTTCAGAGAAGGCCTTCGCGTTGGGCTTTCTTGCGCGCCAGTTTACGAGCGCGGCGGATTGCCTCGGCTTTTTCGCGCGCTTTCTTCTCGGACGGTTTCTCGAAATGCTGCCGAAGCTTCATTTCACGGAAAACGCCTTCGCGCTGCAGCTTTTTCTTCAGGGCACGAAGCGCCTGATCGACATTGTTGTCGCGAACACTAACCTGCATGTGGTGTCACCACCTTTCCAAGTTGAAGTTGCGTAAGTTTGCAGGAAGTGGCCGTATAGCAAAGCGTCTTTCCTTTGTCTAGGGTGGCGCCGATCGAATGGAGGCAAGCGATGACCGACCCGGATATCAAGGCAAAGCTGCTGGATGCAGCCAAGATGCACGTGCCCTTCGACGGCTGGAGCGAGGATGCCTTTCAGGCGGCGATTCGCGACACGGGGATCGAGCCGGGCCTGGCGCGGGCGGTCTGTCCGCGCGGTGCGGTGGATCTGGCGCTGGCCTATCACGCCGAGGGTGACGCGCTGATGCTGGAGCGCCTGACGACCGAAGATCTGAGCCAGCTGCGCTTTCGCGACCGTGTCGCGGCCGCGGTGCGCTACCGCTTGGAGGCGGTCGACGACAAGGAGCTGGTGCGGCGGGGCATGACGCTGTTTTCGCTGCCCATGTATGCCGCGGATGGGGCGAAGGCGGTCTGGGGCACATGCGATCTGATCTGGACCGCGCTTGGCGACACATCGGACGATGTGAACTGGTATACCAAACGCGCCACCCTGTCGGGCGTTTACAGCACGACGCTGTTGTATTGGCTGGGCGATGACAGCCCGGGCCATGAGGCAACCTGGGCGTTTCTGGATCGCCGGATCGACAATGTGATGTCGTTCGAGAAGCTCAAGGCGCAGATGCGCGACAACAAGGTCCTGAGCGGGCTGATGGCGGGTCCGCTGAGGGTGTTCGGCAAGGTGCGCGCGCCACAGGCACAGCGCCGCCAGCAGGCCGGGATGCCGGGCCGCTGGAACAGACAGGCGTAAACAGGCCGCGACCAAGCCAGGGAGACACGCATGACCGATATGATGAACGCCGTGGAAATCACTGAACCCGGCGGCCCGGATGTCCTGAGGCTGACAAGCCGTCCCGTCCCGGCGCCGGCCGCGGGCGATGTGGTGATCAAGGTGGCCTATGCCGGGGTCAATCGCCCCGATGCCTTGCAGCGCGCCGGGCTTTACGCGCCGCCGCCGACCGCCAGCGACCTGCCGGGGCTGGAAGCCGCCGGCGAGATCGTCGCCATCGGTGATGGTGTGAGCGACTGGAGTGTGGGCGACAAGGTCTGCGCCTTGCTGCCCGGGGGCGGTTACGCCGAGTATGTCGCCACGCCTGCTGCACATTGCCTGCCGATCCCCGCGGGCATGGGCCTGCGCGAAGCGGCCTGCCTGCCCGAGACATTCTTCACGGTCTGGTCCAATGTCTTTGGCCGTGGCGCCCTCAAGGCGGGCGAGAGGTTCCTTGTGCATGGCGGCTCGTCCGGGATCGGCACGACGGCGATCCAGCTGGCGAATGCCTTTGGCGCGCGGGTCTTCACCACGGCGGGATCGGATGAAAAATGCGCCAAATGCGTTGATCTGGGTGCGGAGCGGGCGATCAATTACCGCGCCGAGGATTTCGTCGATGTGATGCGCGCCGAGGGTGGCGCCGATCTGATCCTCGATATGGTGGGGGGCGATTACCTGCCGCGCAATGTCAAATGTCTCGCGGATGAGGGGCGGCTGGTGCAGATCGCGTTTCTGCAGGGTCCCAAAGTGGAGTTGAACTTTGCCCAGGTCATGATGCGCCGGCTGACGATCACCGGCTCGACCTTGCGCCCGCAAAGCGATCAGGCCAAGGCGATGATCGCCGAGGCGCTGCGCGCGCATGTCTGGCCGCTGCTGGCCTCGGGGCAGGTCGCGCCGGTGATGGATTCCGAATACGAGCTTGCCAATGCCGCGCTGGCCCATGCCCATATGGAAAAGAGTACCCATATCGGCAAGATCGTCTTGAAAGTGGGGTAAGCCGGTGGGGCTGGTGCAGGTTGCCATTCTGGCCATGGCGGTGCTCAGCATTGGCCTGAGCGGGTATGCGTTGTGGCGTGACGAGACGCTGAACTGGACCTTCGCCGTTCCCGAAAGCCCGCCTCCGACCGGAGCGCCTGTGTTCGACACGGTCTTCGATCATACACCAAGCGAAGGCATGGCCCATTCGCCCGCGATCACGATCAATGGCGACGAGGTGGGCATCTTGTGGTTTCAGGGTTCGTCCGAGGCGCAGCCCGATGTCGAAATCCATCGCGTCGTGCTGAGGCGTGACGAGACCGGCTGGCAGGCTGCCCCCCCTGAGCCCTATCTGACCAGCGCCGCGCTTGGCGATGCGTTCGAGCCGCGGCAACTTGTGGTGACGCTTGGCAACACGGTGCAGAACGAAGCCGCGCATGACGCGCTTTATGCGACGGTCGTGTCGGTTGGTGGATGGGCGATGGCGTCGGTGGCCGATGTGCGCATGGACAAGGGCAATCCGGTCTGGGCGCGCAAGCTGAACCTGTCGCCCTTTCTCAACCGGTCCATGCTGGTGAAATCGCCGATGGTCGCCTATTCGGACGGGTCGATGGCGCTGCCTGCCTATTTCGAGATGGGGTCAACCTATGGCGTGCTTGTCCGAACCGACGCGCAGGGTCGGGCCCGCGATCTGCGACGGATGACAGGCAAGCGGATCAAGCCCATACAGCCGATGATTGTGGTGCTGGACGGCGCGCGTGCGCTGGCTTTTTTGCGCGACTTCGACAATAGCGGGCAGGTCTATGTCAGCCGCACCCAAGATGGCGGCCGCACATGGAGCGAGGCCGAGGCGACGGGAATTGCCCATCCAAGCGCGCCGGTGGCGGCGCTGCCGGTGTCGGGGGGGCGTATCCTGATGGCGATGAATGGTGGCGCAGACAGTGCCGATCTCTTGCATCTGGCGCTGTCCGAGGATGAGGGGGGCAGCTGGCGGGTGATCCACAGCCTTGACCGGCAACCGGGCGATGCGCGCTATCCGATGTTGAGGCGGTTGCCTGATGGGCAGATCCTGCTGGCCTATTCACATGGCACCAAGAAAGGTCTGCGCGCGCATGTCTTCAACGAAGCATGGGTGGCGGCGCAATGACCGGTGTTCTGGCGAGTGTCTGGCTGGCGGTGATCCTGGCGTGGCTGGTTTTTGCTTTGGCCGGCTGGGTCGCGGGCGCGCCTGCTTCGGTCTGGATCGGTGGGGTCGTGGGGGCCGCGGCGGTTCTGGCGTTCCGCGATACGCTGCCGCTACGCGGAATGGTGGCGCTGCTGGCGCCGTTCGGGGTGATGCTGCCGGCTCTGGCGCTGCGGCATATGGGGGCTAAGCTGGGTCTGCCGGTTGTGCCCTTCTCGGCGCTGGAGCTGGGGGCGTTCCTGCTGGTCTATGTGCTGTTTCTGGCCAGCGCCATGGGGGCGGTGCCGGTGGATATCTATCGCATCGGTTATGCGCCGCTGCCGGTGGCAGGAATGGTTCTGGCGGTGTGCCTTTACGGTCTGGCGACCGGCAATTGGTTCCTGCCGCTGGTGGCCGTTTTGGGACAAGCCTTTTGGGTCTTGGGCTGGGGCAGCAGCAATTGGTTCGATCATGTGACCCATGTGCTGCTGGTGCCGGTGGTTGCGGTTGTGTTGGTGACGCGCCTGTTCTGAGCGTGTACCCCGCCTGCAGAGATCAGCGGATGGGATCGAAGAGCGCGTCTTTCATCGAACAATCCCGAACCGTGTCGCGGCCACAGGGCACGGGACGCAGATCGCGCGACAGGCAAAGCCGCGCTTCCTGTATGCGGCCGCTGCGGCAGGTGATGGTCAGCATGTCCGGCTCCCACTCGGGGTTGGCCTTGAGAAAAGCTTCTTCGATCACGCGGGCCGGCACCTTGACGGGATCTTTCAGCTTGCGGAACACCTCGGGGCGGTTCACCGCCTCGTAGGCCTCGCGTGACAGGGCGAAATAGGCAGGGGCCGAGAGGCCCGAGCAGGTGCCATGCTTTTTCCACTGATACCAGGCAAGGCCCGGTGTGCCCATGATATCGGCCATCTGCGCCGTCATAGCGCGCGAGGGCGGTCTTTCGGAGGTCTGGCAATGGTCCGGCCAGCCACGGTGATATTGCGGCCATAGCCCATGCAGCACCCATCCGTGATCGCGGCTGGCATCGCATTGCGGCGAGCCGCGCGCGTCGCCTTCGAGGGCGCACCAGGTCGGCGACCAGCTCAGCGCCAGAACGTAATAGTCGAACTCTCCCGGGCGGTCGGCTTCGGCGCGGGCGGTCGTGCCGAGGATCAACAGGAGCAACAGGAACACACGCATGTTTAGGACTTTCAATTTGTCACGTGGGACACTATATAGCCGCCAAGTTCCCCGACAACGGAAACCCGCACCTGGTCAGGTGCCGCCGAGTCCGGCGACGGGGAAGATATGCGTGAAGGAGGCCCGAAACACATGGCTAAACCGCTTATGGCAAAGGCCACCGCCGTCTGGCTGGTGGACAATACGACGCTCAGCTTCAAGCAGATCGCCGATTTCTGCGGGCTGCACGAGCTTGAGATTCAGGGAATCGCCGATGGCGATGTGGCATCGGGCGTGAAGGGGTTCGACCCTGTGGCCAACAACCAGTTGACCCAGGCCGAGATCGAAAAGGCCGAAAAGGACCCGCTGCACAAGCTGCAGCTCAAGTTCAACCCCGCCGCCGTCGGCGAGGAAAAACGCCGTGGCCCGCGCTATACGCCGCTGAGCAAGCGACAGGACCGTCCGAACGCGATCCTCTGGCTGGTCAAGTTCCATCCCGAGCTGGTCGACAGCCAGATCGCCAAGCTGGTGGGCACCACCAAGCCGACCATCCAGACGATCCGTGAGCGTACCCATTGGAACATCGCGAACATGCAGCCGATCGATCCGGTTGCCCTTGGTCTGTGCAAACAGTCCGAGCTGGACGCGGCGGTGCAGAAGGCCGCCGCGAAACGCGCCAAGGAAGGCGAGGCGCTGAGCGATGACGAGCGCCGCAAGCTGCTGAGCACCGAGCAGAGCCTCGAAGCCAGTGCCGAGCCGCGCATGCCCACGGCGATCGAAGGGCTGGAAACCTTCAGCCTCAGTGGCGATCCGCGCGACGAGGATGATGAAAGAGAACAGAAATACGACGCTGACAGCTTCTTCAACCTGCCTGACAGCGACGATGACGAGGATGAGGACGACGATCGCCGGTAAGCACCGCGTCGTTGTCCCCGAAAAGGCCCGGCCGCTTGATGCGGTCGGGTTTTTTGTTGTGGTGGTGCAGGAGTGCGCGCGTCAGACCTGCTTGCGTGCGGCGAGCGCGGCACTGATCGTGCCGTCGTCCAGATAATCCAGCTCGCCACCGATGGGGACGCCTTGGGCCAGCGATGTCAGGGTCACCCGGCCATCCAACTGATCGGCGATATAATGCGCGGTTGTCTGGCCCTCGACCGTGGCGTTGAGGGCCAGGATGACCTCGTTGATGGATTCGGCGGTGACCCGGTCGATCAGCTGCGGGATGCGCAATTGTTCCGGGCCCACCTGATCGAGGGCGCTGAGCGTGCCGCCAAGCACATGATAGCGGCCCTTGAAGGCATGACCGCGCTCCATCGCCCACAGATCGGCCACATCCTCGACCACGCAGATCTGTCCGTTGGCGCGTTTTTCGGCAGCGCAGATATCGCAGATCTCGGTGGTGCCGATATTGCCGCAGTTGAGGCATTCACGGGCGGTGGCGGCGACGCGCTGCATCAGGTCGGCCAGCGGGATCAGTTGCAGATCGCGCTTGGCGATGAGATGCAGCACAGCACGCCGGGCCGAGCGCGGCCCGAGCCCGGGCAGCTTGGCCATCATCTCGATCAGGGCGTCTATGTCGCGGTTCGATGACATTGTTCAGGCCGATACAAGGGCTGTAGGGGAGGAAGCGAGGGGCCAGCCCCTCGCGCTCCCCGGGATATTTAAGGCCAGAAGAAACCTAAAGGGTTTCGCGAAATGCAGTGCTCCGTTCAATCGTTGCACGCGTTCCGCCTTTCGCTGGTGCCTCAGGTCAAAGGGGCAATGCTTTAGAAGGGCAGCTTCATGTCCTTGGGAAGGCCCAGGCCTTCGGTGAGCTTGCCCATTTCTTCCTGGGCGCGGTCGCTGGCCTTTTGCTGCGCGTCCTTGATCGCGGCGAGGATGAGATCCTCGACCACTTCCTTGTCGTCCGAATTGAAGATGGAGGGGTCGATATCGAGGGCCTTGAGTTCGCCCTTGGCGCTGCATGTCGCCTTGACGAGGCCAGCGCCGGAAACGCCTTCGACCATCATGTTGTGCATGTCTTCCTGCAGATCGGCCATCTTCTGCTGCATTTCCTGAGCGGCCTTCATCATCTTGGCCATGTCGCCCATTTGGCCCAATCCCTTGAACATTGTCTTCTCCTTGGTGGCAGGGCCGGGGCGGCCCGGCACATCTGGGTGTTTGGTGTCGTTACATCATATCGGTCGGCGGATGGCGACTGGCAAGCCGTTCCGCGCAATTCAGTCTTCCTCGAAGGGGTCCCATTCATCCTCGACTTCGGGCAGTGCCTCGGCGCCGGCTTCGGCGGCGATGTCGGCCTCGGTGCGGATCGAGGTGATCTGCGCCTTTGGAAAGGCCGAAAGCACCGCCTGCACCAGCGGATGGCGGCTGACCTCGTGGCGCAGGGCGGTCTCGGCGGCGTCGCGCTTTTCGGCGATCGTCTCGGCGCCACCCTCGTTGACGATGCTGATCCCCCAGCGATTTCCCGTCCAGCGTTGCAGCGCGGCGCCGAGACGTTGGGACAGGTCCTGAGGCGCGTTGCCGGTGGGCTGGAAGGTGATGCGGCCGGGTCGGTAGGAGACGAGCCGCATATTGGTTTCCACCTCGACCAGCAGCTTGACGTCGCGGTGGGCGCGGATGAGTTCGACCACATGCTCGAAGGTCGGGTAAAGGGCAAGGGCGGTCTCGGCGGCGAGTGCGATGGCCTGTTGGCCGCCTGGGGCACGCGCGCCGGGAGCGGAGGGGCCGGGATGGGGTGCCGCGGGCATGGTGGTGGTTTGCGCGGCGGTTGCGCGGCAGGTGCCGCCGTGGGACGCGGAGCCGCCAGCGCCGACACCCGAGCCGGGCGACGGGGCTGCGGGGGGCGGTGCGTCGCGCAGTTTGCGCACGAGTTCTTCGGGCGTGGGAAGATCGGCCACGTGGGTCAGTCGGATCACGGCCATTTCGGCGGCCATCATGGCGTTTGGCGCCTCGGCCACCTCGTCGAGCGCCTTGAGCAGCATCTGCCACATCCGGGTCAGGACGCGCATCGCAAGCGCCTCGGCCATCTGCTGGCCGCGGGCGCGTTCGTCGGGGCCGATGGTAGGATCGTCGGCGGCTTCGGGGGTGATCTTGACCACGGAAATCCAGTGGGTGATCTCGGCCAGATCCCGCAGCACCGCCATCGGATCGGCGCCTTCGGCATATTGGCCGCCCAGCTCGGTCAGGGCGCCCGCGGCATCGCCCTTCATGATCAGGTCGAACAGGTCGAGCACCCGCCCGCGATCGGCAAGGCCCAGCATGGCGCGCACTTCGTCGGCGCTGGTTTCGCCGGCGCCATGACTGATCGCCTGATCCAGCAGCGATGTGGCGTCCCGGGCCGAGCCTTCGGCAGCGCGGGTGATGAGGGCAAGGGCGTCATCGGTGATCTGCGCGCCTTCGGCGTCGGCGATCCGGCGCAGGAGCGCGATCATGACCTCGGGTTCGATCCGGCGCAGATCGAAGCGCTGGCAGCGGCTGAGGACGGTCACCGGCACCTTGCGGATTTCGGTGGTGGCGAAGATGAATTTCACATGCGCGGGAGGTTCTTCGAGCGTCTTGAGCAGCGCGTTGAACGCGCTGGTCGAGAGCATGTGCACCTCGTCGATGATGTAGATCTTGTAGCGCGCTGAAGCGGCACGATAGTGAACGGAATCAATGATTTCGCGGACGTCGCCGACGCCGGTGCGGGAGGCGGCGTCCATTTCCAGCACGTCGACATGGCGGCCTTCCATGATGGCGGTGCAATGTTCGCACTGGCCACATGGCTCGGTGGTGGGGCCGCCCTGACCGTCGGGGCCGATGCAGTTCATGCCTTTGGCGATGATCCGGGCGGTGGTGGTCTTCCCGGTGCCGCGGATGCCTGTCATGATGAAGGCCTGCGCGATCCGGTCGGCCTTGAACGCGTTTTTCAGCGTCCGCACCATCGCGTCCTGACCCACCAGATCGGCAAAGGTTTCGGGCCGGTATTTCCGGGCGAGCACCTGATAGGGTCTGGTGGGTGTGTCGGTCATGCGGAGCCTGTCGGATTCGGAGATCGCTGCCAGCCTAAAGCGGGGGGCGGGGGGCGTCCACCGTCTAAAGCGGGCAGTGCCGTTTGGCTTGCTTTTGGATGGGCTTGAGGCAAGGATATGCGGGTGGAAGGGCAGGACAGAGCGCTTTCGGAGCGCCGGGAGACGAGGCCCGGAATATAACTTAGAGCATTGTAATCATGACAGGATTTATCATTCACGCCTTGCAGGTCGCAGATGGGATACTGGCCCTGGCGCCGATGCCGGGGCGGGGCGGGCATTATACCGAGGACATCGCTCATCTGCGCGACTGGAAGCCGGCGCTGGTGGTCTCGATGGTCACCCTGCCGGAGCTTGTCTCGCAAGGGGCGGGCGATCTGGGGAGCGATGTGCAGGATATGGGCACGAGGTGGATGCATGTGCCGGTGACGGATATGGACATTCCCGACCCCGAAGGCGAGGAGGCCTGGCATGTGGCCAGCAATGCCGCGCTGTCGGCGCTGCAGGGGCGGGGCCGGGTGTTGATCCATTGCATGGGGGGCTGCGGGCGGTCGGGGATGGCGGCGCTGCGGCTGATGATCGAGGCGGGCGAGGCGCCGGAGGCGGCGCTGGCGCGGCTCAGGGCGATCCGGCCCTGCGCCGTGGAGACGGAGGCGCAGTTGGCATGGGCGCGGCGGGTGTGAGGGCCGCGAATCAGGGTTAAGGCGCTGAATAACAAATGAAAACGCTGTTCGGTATCACGTCGGTATTACGTCGGTATCGCGTCGGTGCGGATATCGGCAGATGCCGTGGTTAAGGCTGCGTGCGTTGCGCCGCAGGAGAGGGGCGCTCGGATCGGCGCGCTGTCAGCGGGAGCGGGGCAAGCGCGGCAGGATGTAGGGTGTGCGGGTCTGGTACCGGCGGAAGCGGTCGCCATAGAGAGCGGCGAAGCGGCGTTCCTTGAGCCGGGGGGCAAGCAGGCAATAGGCGGTATAGCCAAGCGCCAGCGCCAGTTGATCGGGTGTCCAGACCGGCACGGTCCACAAGGTCAGTGCGAAGCCCACATAGATCGGTTGCCGGATCACCCGGAAGAGGCCCGTTTCAGGCATGTCGGGAAATCGGGGGCTGATTTTCTGAACCAGTGACATCCAGCCAAGCGCACCGGACTGCACCTCGGCGCCGGCGTCATAGCTGGCCTTGATGAGGATGAGCCATGCACAGGCGTAGGCGGTGCACAGAGCCCAGAAGGCCGCGCCCTCGGCGCGCCACCAGACGATGCCGCTTGGGGTCCAGAACACAAAGAGCGCGGCCAGCTGTGCAGAGGCGATGATCGCATAGGTGGTGGTGGCCAGTGTCGCCCCGTATGGCCGTGGCGCGAGCCGGGCCAGAAAGGCGCGCCCCCGCGCCGTGAGCAATACCGAATGCGCCAGAGGGAATTGCAGGATCAAAAGCGCATTGGCCAGAATGTACCAAGGGGCGGGCACGCGGCCCAGGCTTTCGCTCATGCCGAAGAACATCGCCACGATCATCGCGATCACCGCCACGGCGAAGACGGCGTGACAGACCACGCCATAAGCCACGGCCAAGGCGATGCGCCCGGCGCCGGGGGGCGCACGAAAAAGGCCCGTCACAAGGCGCAAGAGCCGAATGAAGGGTGTTTCCGTCTCAGGTGTCACGGGGGACGCGCTGCAGGCTACAGAAGCAGGCGCCAGACCAGATAATTGGGAACGACACAGACAAAGGTGATGCAGCCGATCTTGGACCAGAACACGGCGCGTCCCAGCCAGCCTTCGCCACGGCTTGCCGGCTCGAAGCTGTCGAGGGTCGCCATCACGGCATAGCCCATCGCCTCGGATTTGCGGCGCTCGAGCTTGAGAGAGGCCATCGCTTTTTCATACACGTCCTGCTGGCGCAGCGCCTCGGCGGTGCGGCGATCCGTGTCGACTGTTTGTCCGTCCATCTTTGCCTCCGATTGAATGCCACGGGGTGCAGATAGGACGGTGCTGCCGGGAGGAAAGGCCGAAAACCCCGACAAGTTGAGGGAAATCGGCCCTGAAGGTGCGACCAATTGGCCGATGCCCGGCAAAAGCGGCACAGAACAGGGAAGGGAGGGAAGGTGAGAGGTTGGACAACGACCCAAGCGGGGCTCGTTACGGCTGCTTCCTTCCGGACCTGACCGGGTTGGCGAGGCGCCTGCCCGCGCCAACCTCTCGTGGAGCTATCTAGGGGTCTTGCGGCGGATTCGCAAGGGGCGCATCGGCGCCCAGAGGCAGGCGCAGGCGCAGGAACCCTTTGGCGTCGCAGCCCAGCTCTTCGGCGCCGAGTGCGCGGATATCCCACGGGTGGCGTCGCAGTCCGGGGCCTGTATCGACCAGCACGCTGGCCCCGCAGACCGGGCGCAAGGCCCAGCCGGTGCCGCGGCGGGCGTCGATCGGGGGGCCACGGCGCACATGGTTGACCAGAGCATCGCGCACCTGCAGGGCGGGAGCGTCGAGGATGTCGTGGTCGGTCAGCATAGGATAGGGGCCGCTGCCGGAGGCGCGGTATGTGTTTGTGGCGAGCACGAAGAGGTCGGTATCCCTGACGGCTCTGCCGAAGATCTGCAGATCGCGGATGCGCCATGCTTCGGCGTCGATCAGGGTGCCGTCCGGCCCAAAGCGCGCGGGCTGGCCCGGATCGATGCGGTAGGTGACGCCGGAGACGGTGTCGAAGGCATGGCCGGGAAATCTGGGGTCGAGCAGCGGCTGATCGGCAAGGCCCGGCCGGATCTGGTGAAAGCAGCTGGCGGCGCGTTCGAGCCAGTCGCGCAGCCGGGCGCCTGTGATGCGCGCACAGGTCAGGGTGTTGGGGAAGGGATAGAGATTGACGGCATCCCCCATGCGGAACGGACCGGGCGTGATGTCGATGTAATGATAGGGGCCGGCGCGCCCGCCGGTGCGAAAGGGCGCCGTGGCGGACAGGACCGGCAGGCCCTCGGCCCTGGTGCCAAGGAGTGCGCGTGCGATGGCGGCGGTCTGGGCTGCGTTCACGAGCGCGGTCACCGGATCGTCGCGGATCAGCGCCAGATAGCTGTGCAGGGGCGTGCGGGTGGTGTTGAGGGGCTTGCGCATCGCCGAGACGGTTCGGTGATGGGCACGACCCACCACCCTGAGGATCGCCGGATCGGGAGGTGTGGGCGGTGTTCCCGGGGCGTGCTGGACCGGGCGCGCCTCGCAGTGGTGGTGCGTGATGCGCCAGCCGCGCGCGTCTTGCCTGAGGTCAAGATCGACGATGCCGAGATGCGATCCGGCGAAACCGGCCATCACCGCGGGAATGCCATGGAGCGTGCCAAGAGCGGTGTCCACGCCGGGGAGGCCATCGTGATCGGGGCCGGGAAAGACCCGGTGGCTGTGGCCTGCCAGAACCACGTCGACCCCGGAAACCGAAGCCAGCGGCAGCGCCGCGTTTTCCAGCCCCGGATGATCGGCGGCGGCGTCGATCCCGGTATGGGCCAGCATGACCACCAGATCGGCCCCGGCGGCCCGCAAGGCCGGGGCTTGCAGGCGCGCGGTTTCGGCGATGCCGGCGGCCGCGACCCGGCCCTCGAGGTGATCGCGGTTCCATTTGGCGACCTGGGGCACCACCACGCCGATCACCCCGATCCTGAGATCGCGCAGTTGTCCTGCCTCATCTTCGAGCCGGCGTTCGAGCAGAAGGGTCGGGGTGGCGGGAAGCCGGGTCGTGCCCATTGGGTGCAGATTGGCGCAGACGACGGGAAAGCGGGCCTGGGACAGGGCATCGCAGAGGAAATCGAGGCCGAAGTCGAATTCGTGATTGCCAAGCGCCGCGCCGTCGTAATCCAGAGCGTTCATCGCCGCGATGACGGGATGCGGGCCGTGCCAGCCAACGGGGTCGTGCAGCAGATCGCTGAGCGCGCTGCCCTGCAGGAAATCGCCATTGTCGAACAGCAGGCAATTGCGCGCCTCGGCACGGGCGGCACGGATCAGCGTGGCGACACGCGCCAGCCCGCCATGCCGCTGGTTGCGGTGGTCGAGATAGTCGAAGGGCGCGATATGTCCGTGAATGTCGGTGGTTTCGAGCAGTCTGAGGCGGAGGGTCGCAGAGGAACCGGTGGTCCGGAAGGGAGTGGAAGAGGAATGGTTTTTCAACGGGGCGCAACCGCATCAAGGGCACGAGACGAGACGACCGGAGCCAAAGGCCGGGCGATCACGGGTTAATAGTTATGGTTAACAAATGGATAATAACGCATTTAGCGGGAAATGTAAACATATTAAACAATTATAACGTGTATTGCGGCGATGCGGCATGACGTCGCGTGCCCGGAGCGGCTTGTCGGGGCTGCGGGAACATGGCACCTGAAGCGCGAAGGAGACGCGATATGAGACATGCCGAAACAGTGACCTTCGGGGGATCGGGGCTGGACCGGGCCGCGGAGCTGCGCGGGGACATGGCGGAGCTGGCCCGGGCGATCGAGCGGGACGGGGCCTGTGCGGTGCTGTTCTGGCGTGGCAAGCCGCTTGTGGAAGGGGACGGTCTGGACCGGCTGGTGCGGTTGGATCTGGATCATCCGGTGCTGGCCGAGGCCGATGGCGCGCCGGTGCTGCTGGGGCGTGAAGAGGGGCGGCTGGTCTTTGCGCATGACCTGTCGAGCTGGACGCCCGAGGATCTGGATGACAGCCAGCTGGACCGTTTTCTGGACCCGACCGAGCAGCGCCATCCGGCGCTGGCCCAAAGCATGGCCTTTGCCGAATTGCGCCGGATCATGAGCGGGCTCAGCCCGCGCGATGCAGAGTTGGCGGCGACGGGAAAGGCCGTTCTGGGCTGGCATCTGAGCCATCGGTTCTGCGCGCGCTGCGGGGCGGAAAGCGAGATGGCGCAATCGGGCTGGCAGCGGGTCTGCGGAGCCTGTGGCGGGCATCATTTCCCGCGCACTGATCCAGTTGTCATCATGCTGATCACGCGCGGCAACCGGGTGTTGCTGGGCCGGTCGCCGGGCTGGCCCGAGGGGATGTATTCGCTGCTGGCGGGGTTCATCGAACCGGGCGAGACGATGGAGGCCGCGGTGCGGCGCGAAGTGTTCGAGGAAACGTCGGTGCGTGTCGGGGAGGTGGGGTACCTCGCCAGCCAGCCCTGGGCCTTTCCGTCCTCGCTGATGATGGGATGCCGGGGCGAAGCGCTGAGCGACGAGATCACCATAGACCCGCATGAGATCGAGGATGCGCAATGGTTCACGCGGGAGGATATCCTGCGGGCCTTTGCGAAGGAGCACCCGTTTCTGGCGGCTGCCAGACAGGGGGCGATCGCCCAGTTCCTCTTGCGCAACTGGCTTGCGGATACGCTGGATTGAGGCAAGAATGCCGGCTGGTGGGTAAAAGTGCCATGCATTGGAGTGTGAACAGCAATGAAAATGAACGCCCGGGAGGATGTCGAGGCTCCGATCGATTTCGTCTATGAACAGATTACGGATTTTCAGGCGTTCGAGCGTCGTGCCATGCGGCGCGGCGCCGAGGTGCTGAGGGTCGACGATCTCAAGGCGGATGGGCCGGGCATGGCCTGGGATATAACGTTCATGCTGCGCGGCAAACAGCGCGAGGTGCAGATCGAACTGGCACGTCTGGACCCGCCCAACGGGCTGACCATGGCCTCGCGTTCGCCCACAATGGGTGGACAGATGGTGGTGGAGCTTGTGGCGCTGTCACGCAATCGCACGCGGCTCAATCTGGACATCGAGCTGGTGCCCAAGAACCTGACGGCGCGCTTGCTGGTGCAGTCGCTCAAGCTGGCGCGCAAGACGATCACACGCCGCCTGCGCAAGCGCGTGTCCCAGTATGCACAGGAATTGGAAGAGCGCCAAAGCCGCGTGTCGTGAGATGAGGACCCGCCCGACCGGGCGGTCCTGTCAGTGGCGGCCCGGATCGGCCGGGTAGACACCGAGCATCCGCACCTCAGAGGTGAAGTAATCCAGTTCGTCGAGCGCGCGCCTGACGGCGGGATCTTCGGGGTGGCCTTCGATATCGGCATAGAATTGCGTGGCGTTGAACGATCCTCCCACCATGTAGCTTTCCAGCTTGGTCATGTTGACGCCGTTCGTCGCGAAACCGCCCATCGCCTTGTAGAGAGCGGCGGGGATGTTGCGGACCTGAAAGACGAATGTCGTCATCATCCCGTCGTCGCCGCGCCGTGAATAGTCGGGATCGCGGGACATCACGAGAAAGCGCGTCGTGTTGTTGCCCTCGTCCTCGATGTTGCGGGCGATGACATCCAGACCATAAATCTCGCCTGCGAGTTCGCTGGCCAGAGCGGCCAGGGACGGATCGCCGGTTTCGGCGACCTGACGGGCCGAGCCTGCGGTGTCGGCGCCGGTGACACGATGGATGCCGTGTTCGTGCAGGAATTCGCGGCACTGGCCCAGAAGCATCGTATGGCTCATGGCGCGGTCGATATCGGCAAGCGATGCGCCCGGCAGGGCCAGAAGGTTGATATGCACGCGCACGAAGGCTTCGGCGATGATGTGCAGGCCGGAATCGGGCAGCAGGTGGTGAATGTCGGCGACTCGTCCGAAGGTCGAGTTCTCGACCGGCAGCATGGCGAGGTCCGCTTCGTGACCGCGCACCGCCTGAATGGCGTCTTCGAACGTGCGGCAGGGCATGGCCTCCATGTCGGGATAGGTTTCGCGGCAGGCCTGATGGGAATAGGCGCCTGGCTCGCCCTGGAAGGCAATGCGCTTGGTCATGATGGGTGGTTCCTGTGGATTGGTCCGGGGTCGGTCGATTGGTCGCGCAAACTACACCTTGCGCCACATGAGGGGAAGCGGATAGATACGCCGCGACGGATACCTAACGGGAAACGGGCACATGTTCGACACGATGACATTCACGAAGGTCCTTGGCAGCTTTTGCGGCGCGCTTCTGATCTTCCTTCTGGGCAGTTGGGCGGCGGAATCGCTGTATCACACGGGCGGCAAGCATGGGGAAGATCATGCGCAGGGCTACGTGATCGATACGGGTGAGGGCGAAGGCGCCGAGGAAGTGGCCGAGGAAGGCCCCAGCTTTGCCGAGCTTTACGCCGCAGCCGATGTCGGCAAGGGCGAGCGCGTCTACAACAAATGCGCGGCCTGTCACAAGCTGGAGCAGGGTGCGAACGGCACTGGCCCCTATCTTTATGGTGTGGTCGGACGTGACGTGGCCGCGTCGCAGGGCTTTAGCTATTCGGGCAACCTGATCGCGGTGAACGATGTGTGGACACCCGAAGAGCTGGATGCGTTCCTTGCCAACCCCAAGGGGTATGCGCCGGGCACCACGATGGGCTTTGCCGGTTTGCCGAAGGCAGAGGATCGCGCGAACTTGATCGCGTTCCTCGACATGACCGATGGTGACATGACCGAAGTGTCCGCAGCCGCCCCCGCCGCACAGGAAGAGGCCGCCGCCGAGCCGGCTGCCGAACCGGCGGCGACAGAGACCGCGCAGGCGGAAGCTGCCCCTGCCGAGACCGCGCAGGCCGAAGCCGCCCCTGCCGAGGCCGTGACCGCAGAAGAGCCGGCGACGACTCAGGCCGAGGCCACACCTGCGGCTGAAGCCGCCGCAGCGACGGCGGATGCCGGCGGTGCCGAGTCGGCCTTTGCGCAACTGGTTGCCGCAACCGATCCGTCGGAAGGCGAAAGCCTGTTCCGCCGCTGTGCCGCTTGCCACAAGCTGGAAGAGGGCGCGAACGGTGTCGGTCCGTACCTCTATGGTGTGGTTGGTCGTGAGATCGGCAGCGTCGAGGGCTTCCGGTATTCCAACGCGCTGCAGGATCATGGCGGTGTGTGGACCGCCGACGAGCTGAACGCCTTCCTTGAGAATCCCAAGGAGTATGCGCCGGGCAACAAGATGAGCTTTGCCGGTCTGCGCAAGGAAGAGGACCGCGCCGCCGTGGTCTCGTACCTGCAGAGCGTCGCTCAGTAACGCAAAAAGCGTTACGCGCCTATCGAGAGGCCGCCGACCCAGCCGGGACGGCGGCCTTTTGCATGGGAAGATGGCGGCGAGGCGGGTGGCGGCCGAATGACCGATCACGGCAATTTCAGCGCTTGTATGAGGGTGGCGCCCTCCGGTAGCTTGCAAATGACGAGTTCAGCGCCACATTTGAGATCGTCTGACAAGGAGCACGGCATGACCGGATACCGCAACCGGGCGAGAGCCCGGATGATCCCCTTGAGTGACTTGCGCCGCAGCCTGCTGGGGGTGGCGGGCATGATCGGCCTGACGATCGCGGCGCTTGTGGCGCAAAAGGCCATGGCCGAAGATCAGGTGATCCGGTCGCATGGCTATTCCTATTACGGCGAATTGAGCTATCCGCCCGATTTCGAGCATTTCAACTACGTCAATCCGGAGGCGCCCAAGGGGGGTGAAATCTCGCTTTACGCGCCGGGGACGTTTGATTCGATGAACCCCTATTCGCGCAAGGGCCGTGCGGCGCGGTTGTCGTGGATGGTCTATGAAAGCCTGCTGGGCGAGATGCCGGCCAGCGGTGGCCCGGCCCCTGCGGATGTCTATGGCGAGATGTACGGGTTGCTGGCCGAAAGTCTGGAGTATGACGCCGGAAAAACCTGGGTGATTTTCAACATGCGCCCCGAGGCGCGGTTCGCCGATGGGACGCCGGTCACGGCGCATGATGTCGTCTTTTCGCATAACCTGTTTCTGGAACAGGGTCTGCCGTCCTATGCGCAGGCGGTGAGCCGGAGGGTCTTGAGTGCCGAGGCGCTGGACGATCACCGGGTAAAGTTCACATTTGCCGAAGGTATTTCGCGCCGGTCGCTGATCGATCAGGTGGGCAGCACGCCGGTGTTTCCGAAGGCATGGTACGAGGCCAACGAGGCAAGGCTCGATGAGCCGAGGCTGGATGCGGCGCCGGGGTCAGGCCCCTATCAGGTCGAAAGCTATGACGTGAATCGTCGCGTCGTCTATGCGCGCAACCCCGACTATTGGGCGAAGGATTTGCCGATCAACCGGGGGCGGCATAATTTCGACCGCATCAGGATCGAGTATTTCGCCGATGACAACGCGGCCTTCGAGGCGTTCAAGGCCGGCGAATACACCTTCCGCGCGGAGACGAATTCCAAGACATGGGCCACGGGATATGATTTCCCGGCGGTGGACAAGGGCTGGGTCACGCTGGACGAGTTGCCCGATGGCAATCCGCCCACACCCAACGGGATCGTGTTCAACCTTGCCAGCGAGCCCTTGAAGGACAAGCGCGTGCGGCAGGCGGTTGCGCTGGGCTACAACTTCGAATGGACCAACCAATCGCTGCAATTCGGGCTGTTCAATCAGCGGCATTCCTTCGTGCAGGACACGCCGCTGCAGGCCGAGGGCGTGCCCGAAGGCGCCGAGCTGGAGTTGCTGCAGAGCCTTGGCGACGTGATCCCCGAGGCGGTTCTGAGCGAACCGGCGGTGATGGCGCATACATCGAATGGCGAGCGTCTGAACGACCGGCGCAACCTGCGCCGCGCGATGGCGCTGTTGGACGAGGCGGGCTGGGCCGTGGGGTCTGATGGCAAGCGGCGCAATGCGCAAGGCGAGTTGCTGACGCTGGAATTTCCGATCCCGTCCTCGGGGTCGGCCACATTGGGTGCGGTGGTGGAAAGCTTCGTGAGCAATCTGCAGCTGATGGGCATCGATGCGCAGTTCGAGAATGTGGACCCGTCGCAATACACGATGCGCAACCGCGACCGCGATTATGATCTGGTGTTCGACAGCTATTCGTCTTTTCTGGCCGCTGGTACGGGGCTGATGCAGCGCTATGGCAGTCAGGAGGCCGAGTTCAGCCTCTTCAATCCCGCCGGTCTGGCGAGCCCGATGGTCGATGCGATCATCAACGCGGCGCTCGAGTCGGAGACGCGCGAACAGGAACAGGTGGCGCTGACCGCGTTGGACCGGGCGCTGCGCTATGAGTTCTTCATGGTGCCGGTCTGGTACAATGACAGCAACTGGGTGGCCTATTGGGACATGTACGAGCATCCCGAAACCCTTCCGCCCTATGCGTTGGGCGTGCTGGATTTCTGGTGGTACAACGCCGACAAGGCCAAGGCGCTGCAAGAGGCGGGGGCGCTGTGAAGGCGGTGCCGTGCGAACCGATCTTGCGATCAGGCGCGCGCCACGGGTGCCGCGCGATGCGCGGGCATGGCCCTGCGCGGCCATGAACGGGACCGGGGGGGGCGTCTGAATGGGTGCGTATATCCTGCGCAGGCTCTTGCTCATCATCCCCACCTTGCTGGGGATCATGGTCATCAATTTCGCGCTGGTGCAGTTCGTGCCGGGCGGGCCGGTGGAGCAGGTCATCGCCAACATGCAAGGGCAGGGCGATGTGTTCGAAAGCTTTTCCGGTTCGGGCAGCGATGCGGGACAGGACATGACCGCCGCCGGTGCCGGGGGTGACAAGTATCTGGGCGCGCGCGGCCTGCCGCCCGAACTGATCGAGGAATTGGAGCGGCAATTCGGGCTGGACAAGCCGCCGCTGGAGCGATTCCTCAACATGATGTGGAATTACATGCGCTTCGATTTCGGAGAGAGCTATTTCCGAAAGATCGAGGTGACGGATCTGGTGCTGGAAAAGATGCCGGTGTCGATCACGCTTGGCCTGTGGTCGACGGTGATCGCCTATCTCATTTCGATCCCGCTTGGGATCCGCAAGGCGGTGCGCGACGGGTCGGGCTTTGACACATGGACAAGTGCGGTGATCATCGTGGCCTATGCGATCCCGGCCTTTCTGTTTGCGATCATGCTGCTGGTGCTGTTTGCGGGCGGCAGCTATTGGCAGATTTTCCCGCTCAGGGGGCTGACCTCGGACAATTGGGAGCAGCTGAGCGTGACGGGCAAGATCCTGGATTATCTGTGGCATATTGCGCTGCCGGTTCTGGCCTCGACGATTTCGGCCTTTGCGACGCTGACGCTGCTGACGAAGAACAGTTTCCTTGACGAGATCAAGAAGCATTACGTGATGACCGCGCGGGCCAAGGGCCTGAGCGAGGGGCGGGTGCTTTACGGTCATGTGTTCCGAAACGCGATGCTGATCGTGATCGCGGGCTTTCCGGCGGTGTTCATCGGGGTGTTTTTCGGCGGTTCGGTGCTGATCGAGACGATCTTCTCGCTGGACGGGCTTGGGCGGCTTGGCTTCGAGGCGGCGGTGGGGCGCGATTATCCGGTGATGTTCGGCACGCTGTTCCTGTTCGGGCTGATCGGTCTTTTGGTCAATATCCTGAGCGACCTGATGTATGTGCTGGTCGATCCCAGGATCGATTTCGAAAAGCGGGAGGGCTGAGCGATGCCGGACCGTGAGCGAATGGCCGTGGCAGGCAAGGATGGGGGCCCTGCCCCCGACGTTGAAATCCAGGGGGATTTCAACGCCTCCCCCGGGATATTTCCGGCCAGAAGAAAGCGCGGCGGGGTGTTGAGCCTGTCGCCGCTCAACCAGCGGCGCTGGCGGAATTTCAAGCGCAACAGGCGCGCGTTCTGGTCGCTGCTGATCTTCGGGGTGATCTTCACGATCACGCTCTTTGCCGAGTTCGTGGCCAATGACAAGCCGATCGTGCTGAAGTATCGCGGCGAGCTTTATATGCCGATCTTCACCTTCTATCCCGAAACCGCCTTTGGCGGGGATTTCGAGACCGAGGCGATCTATCGCGATCCGGAGGTGGAATGTCTGATCGTGTCGGGGGGGCTGGATATCTGTTTCGACGATCCGGAGGGCGTTCTGGAGGATGCGCAGGACGGCGTGGTGGATGGCGCGCAGATCGAGAAGGGGTGGACGGTTTGGCCGCTCATTCCCTACAGCTATGACACCACGGTGGATCGTCCGGGTGCCGCGCCGTTGCCGCCCAATGCGCAGAACTGGCTGGGCACGGACGACACCAAACGCGATGTGCTGGCGCGGGTGCTTTACGGGTTCCGATTGTCGGTGATGTTCACGCTGATCGTGACGGCGCTGTGTTCGGTGATCGGGATTTTCGCGGGCGCGCTGCAGGGGTATTTCGGTGGGCGGCTGGATCTGATTTTCCAGCGGATCATCGAGATCTGGGCGGCGACGCCGCAGATCTATGTCATCATCATCCTCTTTGCCATTCTGCCGCGAAGTTTCTGGCTGCTGGTGGCGATCACCGTTCTGTTCGGCTGGATGGCTCTGGTGGGCGTGGTGCGGGCCGAGTTCCTGAGGGCGCGCAACCTTGAATATGTGCGCGCGGCCAAGGCGCTTGGCGTGAGCAACCTGACCATCATGTTCCGCCATATGCTGCCCAATGCGATGGTGGCCACGCTGACCATGCTGCCGTTCGTGATCACGGGCACGATCTCGCTTCTGGCGGGTCTGGATTTCCTGGGATTCGGTCTGCCGTCGAGTGCGCCCAGCCTGGGAGAGCTGACGCTGCAGGCCAAGCAGAACCTGCAGGCGCCGTGGCTGGCCTTCACGGCGTTCTTCGCCTTTGCAATCATGTTGTCGCTGCTGGTCTTCATCTTCGAGGGGGTGCGCGACGCGTTCGATCCGAGGAAGACCTTCGAATGAGTGTGTTGACGGTGACGGATCTGAAGGTCGGTTTTCGGCAGGACGGGCGGATCGTGCAGGCGGTGCATGGTGTCTCGTTCACGGTGGACCGGGGCGAGACGGTGGCGCTGGTGGGCGAATCGGGCTCGGGCAAATCGGTCACGGCGCTGAGCACGGTGTCCTTGCTGGGCGCATCGGCGCAGGTCGAGGGCAGCGTCACCTATGACGGACAGGAGATGATCGGCGCGCCGGACAAGCGGCTGCGCAAGGTGCGGGGCAATGACATCAGCTTCATTTTCCAGGAGCCGATGACGAGCCTCAACCCGCTGCACACTCTGGAAAAGCAGATCACCGAAAGTCTGGAGCTGCATCAGGGGCTGACCGGGGCCGAGGCGCGCGCACGCATCGTGGAATTGCTGGAACGGGTGGGCATCCGGGACGCGGAAAGCCGGCTGACGGCCTATCCGCATCAATTGTCGGGCGGGCAGCGCCAGAGGGTGATGATCGCCATGGCGCTGGCCAACAAGCCAGACATCCTGATCGCGGACGAGCCGACCACGGCGCTGGATGTCACCATTCAGGCGCAGATCCTCGAGCTGCTGGCAGAGCTCAAGCGCGAGGAGGGCATGGGGTTGTTGTTCATCACCCATGACCTCAACGTGGTGTCGCGGATCGCCGACAAGGTCTGCGTTATGAAGGACGGACGGATCGTGGAAAGCGGGCCGGTGCGCGAGATCTTCGACAACCCGCAGCATCCCTATACGCAGAAGCTTCTGGCGGCGCGGCCCTCGGGACGACCGGAGCCGGTGCGCCAGGAGGCAAGAGAGGTTGTGCGCACCGATGGGCTGCGCGTGTGGTTCCCGATCCAGCAGGGCTTCTTGCGCCGCACGGTGGGCCATGTGAAGGCGGTCAACGCGGCCACGATCAATGTGCGCGCCGGTGAGACGCTTGGCATCGTGGGCGAAAGTGGATCGGGCAAGACGACGCTGGCTTTGGCGATCATGCGGCTGATCCAGTCCGAGGGCGGCATCACATTCGATGGCGAGGATGTGCATGGCTGGTCGACACGGGCGCTGCGCCGCAGGCGGCGGGACATGCAGATCGTGTTCCAGGATCCCTTCGGCAGTCTGAGCCCGCGCATGACCTGCGAGCAGATCATCGCGGAAGGTCTGGGCGTGCATGGCAATCCGGATGGCCGACCCGTGCGGGAGCTGGTGGCCGAGGTGATGCAGGAGGTGGATCTTGATCCGGTCACGATGGATCGCTATCCGCATGAATTTTCCGGGGGTCAGCGGCAGCGCATCGCCATTGCGCGCGCCATGATCCTGCGGCCAAAGATGGTCGTTCTGGACGAGCCGACATCGGCGCTCGACATGACGGTGCAAGTGCAGATCGTCGATCTGCTGCGCCGTCTGCAGGTGAAATACGGGTTGGCCTATCTGTTCATCAGCCATGACCTGACGGTGGTGCGGGCCATGAGCCATCGGGTGGCGGTGATGAAACAGGGCGATATCGTGGAATACGGCACCGCTGAGGATCTGTTCGAGCGTCCGCAGACCGATTATGCCAAGACATTGCTGCAGGCCGCATTGGACGTGCCGGCCTGAGGCGGGGTGCGCGGCGGTGTTCAGGGTGATATGTTCGGGAAGGGTCCGGGCGCGCCGTCGAGCAGCTTGCCGATCAGGGTGCAGCCATGGCCTTCTTGTCGAAAGTGGTGCCATGAGAAGATCGCGAAGACATCAGGCGCCATGAGCAGGATTATCTCATTCAGACCTTCGGGAGGAATCGGAGCCGTGATGTCGCGCGCGGCAAGCAGGGCCTGACGCGCCGGGTCGGACATCAGGTCCAGTTGCATGGCATAGGCGATATATTCGTTTTGTACCGGAGGGCCGCTGTCTGCACCAAGGCGCTGATGGATCAGGGCATGGACCATTTCGTGGGCGACCAAGCTGTCTTGCAGGGCTTCAGGGGGAATTCGGGCGAAGGCACTGGAAGGGGAGACGCTCCGGCGCAGGCCGGCAAGATCGAGGATCTCGATGATCTCGGTGTCACAGTGATAGAGGCCCATGCATTTCGCATGCTGGGCAGGCAGTTCGGTCACAATGCGGATATCGATCGGTGCGATCTGTGGCATGTGGCAGGCGGCCAGCCTGCTACGCGCCGCCCGTGCGACGCTGCATAGATGCACCGCATGGTCTGTCGTGCCGGCGGTGACGGTGATCGTCGGTCCCGGTCCGGGACAGGCAAGCGGTTCGGAGATGGCCGGGCCTGCCAGTAAAGCTGCCGTTAACCATGTCTTCAGGCGGGACATGCGGGCCTCCTGCTATAAAAGGTCAGTATGGCGTCCCGGGAGGGCTGGCGACACGACCGATATCAATGACGAGCGCCGCGTGATCGCTGGCATGGGGGCGGTGCCGACCCACATCCGGCAGGTGGGGGCCATCATTGCGCGCAGCTTCCAGAGCCATGCCATGACGCAGGATTTCGGGCATGGCATCCGGGCAGGCGCGGGCCAGTGCGGGGCTGGCGAGGATCTGATCCGGGCGGCCATATCGGTCTGACCAGGCATCATGGTAGGACCAGCGCGCATCCTCGGGCAATCGGTCCATCAGATTGACCGAGAAAGGCGGCAGGACAGGCGCCGTGGAGGGCGGATCCTTCGCGTCCCAAGGATCGTTCAGATCGCCGAGGATCAGCCACATGGCGCGAGCGGGGTCATCGAACCGGGCCTCGATCAGGGCGCGCAGCGCGGCGGCTTCGAGGGCACGGACCGGGCGCGCGGCGTCGGGATCGGGTGTGGGCGCCTTGAAATGCACAAGGAAAAGCGTGAGCCCCGCCAATTCCACCCGAAGGCAGTCGCGCCGGAAAATCGGCGTTTCGGCATGCAGGCGCGGTGGCACGGCGAGCCCCAGATCGGCGGGGCGAAGGGCGGCATGGCTGACCACGTCGCACGGCGTCATGCGCGACAGAAGCGCGATATCCAGACCGCGCCCGTCATTGCCGGGCAGGCAGATGCGATGCGGATAGGGAGGCATGCCGGCGGGGATCAGGTAATGGTCGTGGAAATGATCCAGCGCCGCGCTGTCGAACACCTCTTGCAGGGCCAGCACATCGGCATCTAGATCGCGGATCACCTGCGCCGTCAGAAGACGGTCGCGATGATCGAGAGAGGGATCGGCGCGTTCGGGCGTGTCGTCGTCATGCGCCCCGCTCAAGTGGTCGCCGCGCAGGCGCAGCGACTGGACGTTGAACGTGGCGATGCGCATCCGGCTCAGATGGCCGAGCTGTGGCCGGCCTTGCTGAGTTCATAGGCATCGAAGCTGCGCGCGATCATCCGCGTCAAGGGGCGCGCCTCGGGCGGAACAAAAAGGCCGTTTTCGTCGACTTTGACAAGCCCTTTGAACGGCGCGGCACCTGCCTCGAGCATCTTGCGGACGCGTTGCGGGCTGACACCGAAGCTGTCCGACATCTCGGCGGCGTCGATGCGGAACTCGCACATCAGCTGTTCGATCATCCGGCTGCGCAGGCGATCTTCGTCGCTGAAGGCATGGCCGCGGGCGGTGGAAAACTGCCCCTCGCGGATCGCACCGGTATGGGCGCCCGTGGCGGGGGCGTTCTGGGCAAAGCCTTGCGGGAATTTCGAGATCGAGGACGCGCCGACACCGATCAGCACATCGGCGGTATCATCGGTATAGCCCTGGAAGTTGCGCCGAAGCCGTCCGGCCTTGAGCGCGATGGTCAACCCGTCATCCTGCGTGGCGAAATGGTCGATCCCGATCTCGGCGTAATTGTCCCACAAGAAGAGGCGGCGCGCGGTTTCGTAAAGCTCGAGCCGTTCCTCGGGGGTGGGCAGCGCGTCCGAGGGCAGCATCTGCTGGCGCTTGGCCATCCAAGGCACATGGGCATAGCCATAAAGCGCCACGCGATCGGGATTGAGCGACAGCAGCTTTTGCACGCTTTCGGTGATCCGCGCCTTGCTCTGATGGGGCAGGCCGTAAAGGATATCGGCATTCAGGCTGGCGACGCCACGGGCGCGAATCTCGTCCGCGGCCCATTTCGTGATGTCATAGCCCTGAAGCCTGCCGATCGAGCGCTGGATGTCATCGTTGAAATCCTGCACCCCGATCGAGGCGCGGTTCATCCCGGCTGCGGCAAGGGCATCGAGGCGCGGACCGTCGATCTCGTTGGGGTCGATTTCGACCGAGAATTCGGTCTCGTCGGTGAAGGGCGCGATCTTCTTTATGGCCTCGGCCAGATCCTGCATCATCGACGGCTGAAGCAGGGTCGGCGTGCCACCGCCCCAGTGCAGACGAGACAATTGCACGCCACGGGGCAGGTGCTTGCCCAGCATCTGCAATTCGGTCTTCAGGGTTTCGAGATAGGCGATGACCGGTTTGTCGGTCTGCGTGCCCTGAGTGCGGCAGGCACAGAACCAGCAGAGCCTCCTGCAGAACGGGACATGCACGTAAAGCGATATCTTTGAGCCCTGCGGAATCGCCTCGATCCAGCGGATGAAATCCCCGGCGCCGATGTCGCGCCCGAAATGAGGTGCCGTTGGATAACTGGTGTAACGCGGTACCTTCGCGTCAAACAGTCCCAATGTGGCGAGTTGTGCTTTCGTAATCATGTATGAAGTGTTAAATTTAGTTTACAGGTCCGGCCTTGATTCAGATCAACACCTTTAAGAGAACCGCCATGCTCAACGAAGATACAAAGGCCATGCCGCGCGAATGCGGTGATTGTCCTATCCGCCATCGTGCCGTTTGCGCACGCTGCGAAGCCGATGAGCTGGAGCGTCTGGATCAGATCAAATATTACAGGAACTTCGAGGCGGGGCAGACCGTGATCTGGGCCGGGGACAAGATGGATTTCGTCGGATCGGTCGTGTCGGGTATCGCCACGCTGACACAGGCGATGGAAGATGGCCGGACCCAGATGGTCGGGCTGTTGCTGCCGAGTGACTTCGTGGGGCGTCCGGGGCGTGTCACGGCGGCGTATGACGTGGTGGCCACAACCGATCTGGTGATGTGCTGTTTCCGCAAGCAGCCGTTCGAGGACATGCTCAACCGCACCCCGCATATCGCGCAGCGCCTTCTGGAGATGACGCTCGATGAGCTGGATGCCGCCCGCGAATGGATGCTGGTGCTGGGGCGCAAGACCGCGCGCGAGAAGATCGCGAGCCTGCTGTCGATCATCGCGCGTCGGGATGCGGCGCTCAACATGGTGGGCCGAACGGGGCCGATGGTGTTCGATCTGCCGCTGACCCGCGAGGCGATGGCCGATTATCTGGGTCTGACGCTGGAGACGGTGAGCCGGCAGATCTCGGCGCTCAAGCGCGACGGGGTCATTGTGCTGGAAGGCAAGCGCCATGTGACGGTGCCGGATTTCAACCGGCTGCTGGACGAGGCGGGCGACGACAGCGACGGCGGTATGCTAGCCTGAGGCAGCAGCGCAGCTTCTGCACAGGATGTCACGTGAAAAGGCGCGCCCGGTCGGGGCGCGCCATTCTTTTGCGATGTGGGTGTCGCGCAATGGGTCAGTGCGACATGAAGACCGGCATTTCGGCCTGCTCCAGCATGTAGCGTGTGGCGCCACCGAACACCGCTTCGCGGAAGCGTGAATGGCCATAGGCGCCCATCACCACCATGTCGGCGTTGATATCGGCGGCATGGCGCAGCATCACGTCCGATATGCGGGGCAGCGTTTTGGTCAGAACGTCGATTTCCACCTTCACGTCGTGCCGCGCCAGATACTGCGACAAGAGCCCGCCCGGATCCGAGCGGTTCGGCCCGTGACTGGGTGGATCGATCACCACCACATGCACGGTGTCGGCCTGAACTAGCAGCGGCATGGCCGCGCGTACGGCGCTGAGCGCTTCGGCGCCTTCGTTCCAGCCGATCATGACGCGCTTGGGCGATGGAACCGGTGCGATCCCCGGCGGCACGATCAGCGCGGGCGTGTGTCCTTCGAAGAGTGCGGATTCCGTGACCGGCTCGAGCTCGATGCCGCGCCCTTCGCCATAGGGCCGGGGCAGGATCACCAGATCCGAGAACCGCGCCCGTGCCGACACATGCCGCCCAAGATCGGCCAGTTGTGCCACGCCGGTTTCGGTCGCCCAACGGATGCCCGACCCGTCGAGCGCCTTGATGACGCGTTTCTCGACCGCTTCGGATTCGGTATGGGCGCGGGCGATGGTCTCTTGCAGGATCACCGCGCTGGCCCCGGCGTAGTAGTATCCTGTCTGGCTGCGATCCACGCCAAGGCACAGCACGTCCAGATGCGCGTCATGCGCAGCGGCCATGGCCACGGCATGGGCCATGACATCATCGACCAGGTCTTCGGCGGTAACTACGCTGAACAAGCAATTATAGGACATATCGTGTTCCTTCCTTGAAATCTCTGTCTTTACGCAAATCACGTCGCGGCCCTGTCTGCCTTGATACGCGTCAACAAATCAGCCGCTTAGCTTTGATGCAGATCAAGGCGGCCCTGGGCTGTGAGCTTCATTAACGGACCAGTCTAAACGCGCCTGCGCGATGTGTTCGAATCGCGTGGAAAGAGACGAAGGGACGCAAAATGACGAACTATTTCAAACTGATCGTGCTGGGGGTTATCACGCTGCTTGCGCTGATCGCCGCCAATTATGCGCGCGATCTGGCCTATCTGGTCAATGCGCTGACAGTGGCGCTTGTGGCTGCCGGCCTCTTCCTGTGGACGCTGCGCCAGACGGAAGAGCCGGTGACCAAGGTCGACCTGTCCGGTGAATACATGGATGGCGTCATACGCGCCGGGGTCATAGCGACCGCCCTGTGGGGTGTCGTCGGTTTTCTGGCCGGCACGTTCATCGCCTTCCAGCTTGCGTTCCCGCAGCTGAATTTCGATTGGGCCCAGGGCTATATGAATTTTGGCCGACTGCGTCCTTTGCATACCAGCGCTGTGATCTTCGCCTTCGGCGGCAACGCCCTGATCGCCACCTCGTTCTATGTGGTGCAGCGGACATCGGCGGCGCGGCTCTGGGGTGGGAACCTCGCATGGTTCGTCTTCTGGGGATATCAGCTGGTCATCGTGCTGGCGGCGACCGGATATATTCTGGGTGCCACGCAGTCCAAGGAATATGCCGAGCCTGAATGGTATGTGGACTGGTGGCTGACCATCGTCTGGCTGGCCTATCTGGCGGTGTTCCTGGGCACGATCGTGCGCCGCAAGGAGCCGCATATCTACGTGGCCAACTGGTTCTACCTGAGCTTCATCATCACGGTGGCGATGCTGCATGTGGTCAACAACCTGTCGATCCCGGTCTCGATCTTCGGCTCGAAATCAGTGCAGGTCTTCTCGGGCGTGCAGGATGCGATGACCCAGTGGTGGTATGGCCATAACGCCGTGGGCTTCTTCCTGACGGCGGGCTTTCTGGGGATGATGTACTATTTCGTCCCGAAACAGGCCGAGCGCCCTGTCTATAGCTACAAGCTGTCGATCATCCACTTCTGGGCGCTGATCTTCATCTATATCTGGGCCGGTCCGCACCATCTGCACTACACCGCGCTGCCTGACTGGGCGTCGACGCTTGGCATGGTGTTCTCGATCGTTCTTTGGATGCCGTCCTGGGGCGGGATGATCAACGGCCTGATGACGCTGTCGGGCGCATGGGACAAGCTGCGCACCGATCCGATCATCCGGATGATGGTGATCTCCATCGGCTTTTACGGCATGTCGACCTTCGAAGGCCCGATGATGTCGATCCGCGCGGTCAACTCACTGTCGCATTACACCGACTGGACGATCGGGCATGTGCATTCCGGCGCACTTGGCTGGAACGGCATGATCACCTTCGGCGCGCTCTACTTCCTTGTGCCGCGTCTGTGGAATCGGGAGCGGCTCTATTCGCTGTCGATGGTCAGCTGGCACTTCTGGCTCGCCACGATCGGCATCATCCTCTACGCGGCGTCCATGTGGGTGACCGGCATCATGGAGGGCCTGATGTGGCGCGAAGTCGATGCCAACGGTTTCCTCGTGAACTCGTTCGCCGACACCGTGGACGCCAAGCTGCCCATGTATGTGGTGCGCGGTCTGGGCGGGGTGCTCTACATCACTGGCGCAATCATCATGTGCTACAACCTCTTCATGACCGTCAAACGGAGCCCGGCAGTAGATGCCCGCAACTCCGTTGTCCCGGCCGAATAAGAAAGGGACCGACCAATGGCAATTCTCGACAAACACAAGATCCTTGAGAAGAACGTCACTCTTCTTGCGATCTTTGCCTTCCTGGTGGTCACCATCGGCGGCATCGTGCAGATCGCACCGCTGTTCTGGCTGGAAAACACCATCGAGGATGTAGAGGGCATGCGCCCCTACACCCCGCTGGAGCTGACGGGCCGGGATATCTATATCCGCGAAGGCTGCTATGTCTGCCACAGCCAGATGATCCGGCCCATGCGTGACGAGGTGGAACGCTATGGCCATTACAGCCTGGCGGCGGAGTCGCAGTATGACCATCCGTTCCAGTGGGGGTCCAAGCGGACCGGGCCGGATCTGGCCCGTGTCGGTGGCCGCTACTCGGATGACTGGCACGTGGACCACCTGCGCGATCCGCAATCCGTGGTGCCGGAATCGGTCATGCCGAAATACGGCTACCTCGAAAACCGCCTGATCGAGCCGGAATATACGGCAGACCTGCTCAAGACCCATGCGCTTGTCGGTGTGCCCTATACCGACGAGATGATCGAGAACGCAGCTGCGGATTTCCGCGCGCAGATCGATCCGTTCGGCGATTATGACGGGTTGATCGAGCGCTATGGCGAGAAGGTCAATGTGCGTAATTTCGACGGTCAGGCCGGGATTTCCGAGGCGGATGCGCTGATCGCCTATCTGCAGATGCTTGGCACGCTGGTCGATTTCTCGACCTTCACGCCCGTGGCCAGCCGATAAGGAGGACAGATCATGGAAACCTATTCCCTGCTCCGCGAATTCGCCGACAGCTGGATGCTGCTGTTCCTGTTCCTTTTCTTCATCGGTGTGGTGCTTTGGGTCTTTCGGCCCGGCGCGACCGAAACATACGAAGATCCGTCAGGCATCCCCTTCCGGCACGAAGACAAACCCGCCCGCGAGGGTGAGGCCGACGCCAAGGAGGCGTGAGAGACATGGCTAAGAAATCCGACAAGAAGCACGAGGTCGAAACCACCGGCCATGAGTGGGACGGTATCGAAGAGTACAACAACCCCCTGCCGCGCTGGTGGCTGTGGATCTTCTATGCAACCATCGTCTGGGGCATCTGGTACTCGATCGCCTATCCGGCATGGCCGATGATCTCGGGGGCGACATCGGGCTATATGGGTTGGTCCACGCGCGAGAATGTCGCCCAGGAGATCGCCGAGGCCGAGGCCGCCAATGCCGGCATCAACGCACAGCTGGCTTCGGTGGAATTGACCGCGATCGCCAACGATCCCGAGCTTGCCACCTATGCGCGCTCGGCCGGTGCTTCTGTCTTCAAGACATGGTGCGCCCAGTGCCACGGCTCGGGCGCGGCGGGTGCCAAGGGATATCCCAACCTGCAGGATGACGCATGGCTTTGGGGCGGCACGATCGAGGATATCCATTATTCGATCAAGCATGGCATCCGGAATGAGGAAGACCCCGATGCGCGCTATTCGCAGATGCCCGCCTTCGGTGAGATCCTCGAAGCCGAGCAGATCGATCAGGTGGTCAACTACGTGATGTCCATGTCGCCCAGCTATGAGCCGCGCGACGCAACGCTGGTCGCCGCCGGAGAGCAGGTCTATCTCGACAATTGCGCGGTCTGTCATGGTGACGGCGGGGAGGGCGACATCTATCAGGGTGCGCCCAACCTCTCGGACGCGATCTGGCTCTATGGCGGGGATTACGACACGTTGCAGCAAACGGTCACCTATTCGCGCTTCGGTGTCATGCCTCCGATGGGCGGTGCCGAGTTGAACGAGGCCGAGATCCGCGCTGTGGCCACCTATGTCCACCAGCTGGGTGGCGGGGAATGATCCTGCGACTCTGACAAAAAGATACCCGCGGGTGGTTCGCCGCCCGTGGGGTCAGGCACCGGCCTTCCGTCCTGTTCGCGCGTTTCCAGGAAGGCCGGTGCCAATTTCGTGACCGTGAGGCGGCAGAGCTTGCCCCGATCAGGTCACGCCCGGCACCATGATTTTTGCGCGCGCAAGCATCAAGATGCCCCCGACAATCAGACCATGACCAGACGTGTTCAATCCCGTCTGCGCGCTTCGAGATGAGCCTCGATTTCGGCGCGGCGGCGGTTGTCGAAGCGTTCGGAGCGGGACCAGTGGCTTGGCGGCCCCCAGCGATCGTTGGGTGCGTTGCGTGTGGCTGTCATGAAAGATTTTGCAAATACGTTCAGCATGGCGTGCCCTTTCGTGGGGTGATTTGTCCTGTGAATATGGGGATAAATCTGCCATTCTGCGACTCAGGAAAAATTGCAACCTGTAAGCTGAGATTACATTATGGATTGGCTTTCCATGCCGCCTTTGACTGCCTTGCGCGCCTTTTCCGCACTGGCCGAGACCGGATCGGCCAGCGCCGCTGGCGCTGCGCTCAATGTCAGCCATGCCGCGATCAGCCAGCAGGTCAAGGCGCTCGAAGGGCATATGGGCGTCGCGCTGGTGGATCGGTCCGGTCGGCATTTGGCGCTGACGCCTGCGGGGCGCGATCTGGCCGATGCGCTGCGCGCGGGCTTTGGTGCTATTGCGCGCACGGTCGAAGCGCTGACCGGCGCGGATGCCGACCGACCGTTGCAGATTTCGACCACGCCGGGTTTTGCCGCGCAGTGGCTGATGCCTCGGCTTCTGGATTTCCGGAACCGGCATCCGGACGTGGATGTGATGATCAATCCCACCCCTGAACGTGTCGCACTCGAACCCGGTGGCATCGATATCGCCATCCGGCACGGTATGGGCCATTGGCCCGGTGTCGAGGCCGAGCGGCTGTTTTCCTCGCCGCTGGTGGTGGTGGCCGCGCCGTCGCTGGTGGCGGGCCGCAGCATCAGGCGGCCCGAGGATCTGATCGACCTGCCTTGGGTGCAGGAATACGGCACGTCCGAGTCGACCGATTGGCTGAGCCGCAAGGGGCTTGCCTCGTTCCGCATCGGTGGCATGACGCAGGTGCCCGGCAACCTGCTGCTGGAAGGGGTGCGCCAGGGGCAGGGCGTTTCGCTGACCGTGCGGCAATGGGTCGAGGATGACGTGGCGGCGGGCCGCCTGAAATTGCTGTTCGAAGAACCCGAGGACACCGCTTATTACATCGTCACACGGCCCGGTGCGCCGCGCAGCAAGGCCAAGGCCTTTATCGGATGGCTGCGCAAGCAGGCCGCGGCATCGGCGAATTGATCACTTTCAGAGTCAGAATTTGACACAGGTCAAGGCTGGTGCGGCCGTCACCTGAGACAAGACAGGGGAACAAGAACACGAATACCGGAGTGATTCCGTGTCCGACACCCAACCCGATGCCGCACCCAGCCTTTACGCCGCACGAGAACCGGTCTTTCCCAAGAAAGTCTATGGCAAGTTCCGCAATCTGAAATGGGCGATCCTGATCGTCACGCTTGGCATCTATTACGTCACGCCATGGATTCGCTGGGATCGCGGGCCGAACCTGCCGGATCAGGCCGTGCTGCTGGATCTGGCGAACCGGCGTTTCTTCTTCTTCTGGATCGAGATCTGGCCGCATGAGTTCTATTTCGTCGCCGGTCTTCTGGTGATGGCGGGTCTGGGGTTGTTCCTGTTCACCTCGGCGCTTGGCCGGGTGTGGTGCGGCTATGCCTGCCCGCAGACCGTCTGGACCGATCTTTTCATCCTCGTGGAGCGCTGGATAGAGGGCGACCGCAACGCCCGCTTGCGGCTGCACCGTCAGAAAAAGCTGGACGCCCGCAAGATCCGCCTGCGGCTCACCAAATGGATCACTTGGCTCTTGATCGCGGTGGCCACCGGGGGCGCCTGGGTGTTCTATTTCACCGATGCGCCCACGCTGCTGGTCGATCTGTTCACACTCAACGCGCACCCGATCGCCTATACCACGATCGCCATCCTGACCGGCACCACCTTTGTGTTCGGCGGGTTCGCACGCGAACAGATCTGCATCTATGCCTGCCCCTGGCCGCGTATTCAGGCCGCGATGATGGACGAAGATACGCTGACCGTGGGGTACCGCGAATGGCGCGGCGAGCCGCGCAAGAACTCGAACGAGGTGAAGGCCGGACAAGAGCAGGGCGACTGCATCGATTGCATGGCCTGCGTCAATGTCTGCCCGGTGGGCATCGACATCCGCGACGGCCAGCAGCTTGAATGCATCACCTGTGCCCTGTGCATCGACGCCTGCGACGACATCATGGCCAAGATCGGCAAGCCCCGCGGGTTGATCGACTACATGGCCCTGACCGACGAGCAATCAGAACGCGCCGGGGGCAAGCCAAAGCCGATCATCCAGCACATCCTGCGACCGCGCACGATCCTCTATACCACGCTTTGGGCACTTGTCGGTATCGGGCTGGTCTTTGCGCTGTTCATCCGGCCCGAGGTGGACATGACCGTAGCACCGGTCCGCAACCCGACCTATGTGACCCTGTCCGACGGCTCGATCCGCAATGTCTATGAGGTGCGTCTGCGCAACAAGCATGGCGAGGACCGCCCCTACAACCTGTCGGTCAAGGGCGATCCGACGATCCGCCTCGCGCTTGAGGGCACGCCCTATGCCACCGTCGATGTGCCTGCCGACAGCACGATGCTGCAACGGGTCTATCTGGTGGCGCCTCCGGGCTCGGCCCCGGCGCAAAACGAACGCACCGAGGTGCGCCTGTGGGTCGAGGATATTTCGACAGGCGACCGGGCCTATGAAGACACCGTATTCAATGGGAGGGACAACTGATGGCCGAACGCAAACTGACCGGCAAGCACGTATTCGCCATTTTCGGAGGGGCATTCGGCGTCATCATCAGCGTCAATCTGGTGCTGGCCTATTCGGCGGTGAACACCTTCCCCGGGCTGGAAGTGCGCAATTCCTATGTCGCAAGCCAGACCTTCGACGATCGCAAGGCCGCCCAGGAGGCGCTTGGCTGGACCATCGGCGCGCATCACAAGGACGGGACGCTGACCCTGTCGATCACCGATGAAGCGGGTCGTCCCGTTGAAGTGGCGATGCTCGACGCCACCGTCGGGCGCGCCACCCATGTGGCCGAGGATGTGACCCCCGATTTCCGCTTCGATGGTCAGGCCTATGTGGCACCCGTGCCGCTTGGCGATGGCAACTGGAACATTCGCATGACCGCGCTGGCCGATGACGGCACCGAGTTTCAGCAGCGGGTCGTGCTCATCAAGGATTGACGGCGATGACAGCCACCATGCGCCCGACCGCTTCGGCTTGCCCGGCCTGTGCAGCCGCTCCTGCCGCGGACAAACTGGCCGCCACCGCCCTGCATGCGCAGGGCGGGGCGCAGATCGCCCTGTCGCTGCCGACAATCCACTGTTCGGCCTGCATCACCAAGATAGAAAAGGCGCTCAACGCGCATCCCGGTGTCAGATCGGCGCGAGTGAACCTGACGTTGAAACGCGCCAGCATCGAGGCCGATCCCGATGTGACCGCGCAAGAGATGAAAACCCTTGTGGAGGCCCTTGGCTTCGAGGCGCATGAACTGGATGCGGGCACGCTCAACGCGACGGCGAACGATCGTGCCGGACGCGAATTGCTGATGCGGCTGGCGGTGGCGGGCTTTGCATCGATGAACGTGATGCTGCTGTCGGTCTCGGTCTGGTCCGGTGCCGCAGATGCGACCCGGGATCTCTTTCACTGGATCTCGGCGGCCATCGCCCTGCCCACCATTGCCTTTTCCGGCCAGCCGTTCTTTCGCAACGCCTGGGCCGCGCTCAGCAATCGGCAGCTCAATATGGATGTGCCGATCACGCTGGCGATCGTGCTGGCGGTGGTCACCTCGCTTTGGGAAACCTCGCTCTCGGGCAAGCACGCCTATTTCGACGCGGCTCTCGCGTTGACATTCTTCCTGCTTGCGGGCCGCTATCTCGATCACCGGACCCGTGCCATCGCCCGCTCCGCTGCCGAGGAACTGACCGCTCTCGAAGTGCCCCGTGCCACCCGCCTGCGCGCTGACGGCACCGAAGAGATCGTGAACGTGGCCGAACTTGCCGTGGGCGATCTGCTGCTTGTGCGTCCCGGTGGGCGGATGCCCGTGGATGGCGAGATCGTCTCCGGCACTTCGGAGCTTGACCGCTCATTGCTTACCGGCGAGACGCTACCCGTTTTCGCCGCCGAAGGTCAGACCGTGTCGGCGGGCGAGGTGAACCTGACCGGCCCGCTGACCATCCGCGCCTCGGCCGTGGGACAGGACACGTCGCTGCACCAGATGGCCGATCTGGTGGCCATCGCGGAATCGGGGCGCTCTCGCTATACCTCGCTGGCCGACAGTGCCGCGAAACTCTATGCGCCGGGGGTGCATATCCTGTCGGCCTTGGCCTTTGTGGGCTGGTATCTCTACACGTTCGACATGCGCACGGCGCTCAATATCGCCGCAGCGGTGCTGATCATCACCTGCCCCTGTGCGCTTGGCCTTGCGGTGCCGGCGGTGACCACGGCCGCCTCGGGCAAGCTGTTCCGGCGCGGGATGCTCATCAAGCACGAGACCGCGCTCGAGCGGCTGGCCCAGGTCGACACCGTGGTGTTCGACAAGACCGGCACCCTGACGGCAGGCACGCCCGAATTGACCAATCTCGCCGACATCCCGCGCCGCGATGCGGAACTCGCTCTGGCGCTGGCGCAGGGCTCGTCCCATCCGCTGGCGCAAGCCATCACGCGCGCCGCGCGTGAGGCCGGTTTCGCCCCGGCCCCGGTGAGCGACCTGAGCGAAGTGCCCGGCTATGGCACCCGCGCCCTCGTTGATGGCCGCGAGGTGCGGCTTGGCCGTGCCAGCTGGATCGGCGCACAGGGTCGCGCCGAAACCGCTACCTTCCTTGACAGGGGCGAGGGCGCGCCGGTGGCGTTCACCTTCACCGACCGTCTGCGCGAAGGCGCGGCTGAAGCGGTGCAATCTCTCAAGGATGCGGGCAAGGACGTGTATCTCATGTCCGGAGATACCACCCCCGCGGTCGAGGCGCTGGCCGAGCGGCTGGGGATCACTCACTGGCTGGCCGAGGCCGTGCCGGCTGACAAATCCTCGCGCATTCAGGCGATGTCCGCGCGCGGCGCCAAGGTGCTCATGGTGGGCGACGGGCTTAATGATACGGCGGCACTCGCTGCCGCCCATGTCTCGATCTCACCGGCCTCCGCGCTCGATGCAGCGCGCGTCGCCTCGGATATCGTGCTGCTCGGTAGCGACCTTGCGCCGATTGCCTCGGCCTGTGCGACCGCCGGCGCGGCGACGCGCCGGATCAGGGAAAACTTCCGCATCGCCACGATCTACAACATCATTGCGGTTCCCCTGGCCATGGCGGGGCTCTGCTCGCCGCTGATCGCGGCCTTGGCGATGTCTGCGAGTTCCATTACCGTGTCGCTGAACGCGCTGCGATTGAGGTGACCGCATGACCATCCTCGCCTATCTCATTCCGATTTCGCTTTTCCTGGGCGCGCTTGGACTGGTGTTTTTCGTCTACACGGTGCGCAGCAACCAGTACGACGATCCGGAAGGCGATGCGCGCCGCATTCTGAGCGACGAATACGACGATCACCCCAAACCCTGATGGTGCTGTGTCTATCGGGCGGTGTGAGGGGGCCTTGCCTCCTCGGCCTGAAGTGTTTCGCGACAAGCTGAGAGGCATTCGATCACGGCGCGCGTTCTACCCTTCGCTGATGCCTCGGGTCAAAGGTCGAGTGTTTCAGGATATTTATAGCCAGAAGAAGCCCTGGGCCGTCCCTTCGATCTGCGCGGGGTGCGGCTTCTTCTGGCCGGAGATATCCCGGGGGAGGCGGTGAAATCCTTCAGGATTTCAACGTCGGGGGCAGAGCCCCCGGCAGCATCTGCCCTCAGGCACCACCGCCGGGTTGGATCATGAAACAGGTGACCTGTTTTGCAGCCAGACGGCGACAGGCAAGATCCGCGGTTTCGCGCGAGAGGCCCATGAAATTCGCGTCGAATCCGGTGGGGCGCCGCACGACTTTGCGCAGGCTGCCATCCAGCGTGCTCATCTCGTTGAGCGCCGTCTGGAGAAGGACCTTTTGCGCTTCATACTGACTTTGATAGCGCCCGATATTGATGCCCCAGTTGCGCCCGCCCGAGGTCGACACCCGGGTCACCACCTCCTGAATGGGATCTGCAGCAGGCTCGGATGTCCGGGTCAGGACCAGATCGGCGGGACGTGGCTCGGGGTTGATCTTCGGGAGCGGCGGCGTCGCTGATCCTTTGGCGATTTTCGGCTCTTCTACGGGCAGGCGGGTTTCTTGCGCCGCCATGATCGCCTGTTCGATATCTTCCTTCGAGGCCAGGACGACCGGCGCCGGTTCGGCCGATGGGCGCATCTGCGGGCGCAGGCTGCGCTTGACCGCCGCGGCCGTGGCCAGCCGCACCGTCTTGCCGAAGGCGCCGTCTGGTGCACTGTCCTGCATCCGGCCCGCATAGGCAGGACGGCGCGGCTTGTGCAGGGCCACGCGGCTTGGCGCCTTGCGGAAGCCGAGGTCCAGAAGCTCGGCGACCTTGGCGTTGCGAGAGGCGGTGGAATTGCCGCCGAACACTGTTGCGATAATGCGCTCGCCGCCGCGCTCGGCACTTGCGACAAGGTTGAAGCCGGCCGCGCGGGTATAGCCCGTCTTGATGCCGTCGGCACCACGGTAGCTGTTCAGCAGCGCCCGGTTGGTGTGATATACCTTGCGCACGCCAGCATCTGCAGTGATCCGCGAGAACAAGTTGTAATACTCGGGATAGTCGTAGAACACGTGCCGCCCGAGAATCGTCATGTCCCGAGCGGTGGACAGATGCCCGTTCTCCGTCAGGCCATGAGCGTTCTTGAAGGTCGTGCGGGTCATCCCCATCGCCTTGGCGGTGCGGTTCATCCGGCGCGCGAAGCGGGCCTCGGAGCCCTCGATCGCTTCGGCAAGAGCGGTGGCGGCGTCATTGGCCGACTTGATCGCCGCCGCGCGGATCAGGTGGCGCAGGCGGATCTGCTGGCCGGCCCGCAGCCCCAGCTTGCTCGGCGGTTCGCTGGCCGCGTGCTGAGAGATCGTGACCATCGTATCCAGCCCGATCTCTCCGTTTTCGACGGCCTCGAACACAACGTAAAGCGTCATCATCTTTGTCAGGGAGGCGGGATGCAGTCTTGTATCCGCATTATGCGCGTGCAGGACTTCGCCGGATCGCGCGTCCATGACCATCGCGGCATAGGGGGCTGCGATCGCACTCAGGGGTACGACCACAAGCATCCAGATCGTCGCAAATGCTATCACACTCCAGCGGGTGCGCTGGCTGCTCCAAAGTTTCATGGAACTACTCTTTTCTGCCTCTCGCGCCGCCGGTTATCCGACTGGCCTTTTATATATTACCGAAAATTGTAGCATGGACGCGGAGTCCTGAAAAGTCCTTATTTCAAAGGGATTTTTGCATCAAGCCGTCAACATCTTGGGGGTGCGTTGCCGCTTGTCGCAAGACCGGCGATTGAGGCAAGAATGTGGCGACCGGTTTTCTGCGGTCAGCGTGCCCGAGGCCCGAGGCTGAACCGGGGCGCGCTTGCGCCCCGGCCGATCATGTAATGCAAAGACGCGGTCTCAGTTCAGAGCCTTGTCGGTGATCGCATGGGTCCATGCGGCGTCCCCGGGATGCTCGGTGATCACCGGTGCCGATCCACCCGACAGCAGCGACTGGACCGTGCGTTCGAAATCCGCCGGGTCAAGCGCGCCATTCGAGCCTGCCGTCAACTTCGCCACCTCGCCCATCATGCGGATCTGGTGTTCTTCGGTCTGCGCGCCGGTCGCATCGTTATCGAGGACGATCATCGCGGCCTCTTCGGGGTTTTCCTCGGCCCATTTCCAGCCTTTCATCGATGCGCGCACGAAACGCACCAGCTTGTCCACCTCGGCAGGGTCCTGCAGCTTGTCTTCCATGACATAGAGACCGTCCTCGAGGGTGGCGACGCCCTGATCCTCGTATTTGAACGTGATCAGTTCTTCCGGTGTGATGCCGGCGTCGATGACCTGCCAGTACTCGTTATAGGTCATGGTCGAGATGCAATCGGCCTGCCCCTGAAGCAGCGGATCGACATTGAACCCCTGCTTGAGCACGGTCACCCCGTCATCGCCGCCTTCGGTCGGAACGCCAAGCTGGCTCATCCAGCTGAGAAAGGGAAACTCGTTGCCGAAGAACCAGACGCCCAAGGTCCGGCCCGGGAAATCCTCGGGCCCGGTGACGCCGGTGCTTTTCAGGCAGGTGAGCATCATGCCCGAGCTTTTGAAAGGCTGTGCGATATTGACCAGCGGTAGGCCCTTTTCGCGTGCCGAAAGCGCCGCGGGCATCCATTCCACGGTCACATCGGCGCCACCTCCGGCGATGACCTGCGTCGGCGCGATGTCCGGGCCGCCCGGCTTGATCGTGACGTTCAGGTTCTCTTCCTCGTAAAAGCCCTGATCCTGGGCCACGTAGTAGCCCGCGAATTGCGCCTGCGTGACCCATTTGAGCTGCAGGGTCAGGTCATCTGCGGCCTGCGCCATGCCCGCCCAAAGGCTTGCGGCCCCAAGGGCCAGTGTGGTTGCGACTGTCTTCATGTCTTTTCTCCCGTGTTGAAATCGGTTTCTCGTTATTGTCATGTCCTGCCTCTTTGGGACGGATGCCAGAAGGTCATCGCCTTCTCCAGCAGGGCGATCCCTCCATAGAAGGCCGACCCGGCCATCGCTGCCACCGCGATTTCTGCCCAGACCAGATCCAGCGCAAGTTGCCCGACTGATGTCGAGATACGGAAGCCCATTCCCTTGATGGGCGAGCCGAAAAACTCTGCCACGATCGCCCCGATCAGCGCCAGGGTCGATCCGATCTTGAGACCGTTGAAGATGAACGGCATCGCGGCCGGCAACCGCAGTTTCAGAAGCGTCATCCAGTAACCTGCCGCATAGGTGCGCATCAGATCGCGCTGCATGGCGTTGGTGTCCTGCAAACCCTGCACGGTGTTCACCAGCATCGGGAAGAACACCATGACCACCACGACCGCGGCCTTGGATTGCCAGTCGAAACCGAACCACATGACCAGAATGGGGGCCATGCCGATGATCGGCAGGGCCGCCACGAAATTGCCCACCGGCAGCAATCCTCGTTGCAGAAACGGAAAGCGGTCGATCGCCACCGCGATGAGAAAGGCGGCGCCGCATCCGATGACATATCCGGTCAGCGCGCCCTTGATGACGGTCTGTACGAAATCCTCCCAAAGGATGTCCGTTTTCGCGGCGAAGGTGACCGCGATCTGGCTGGGCGGGGGAAGAAGTATGGGCGAGATCTCAAGCCCATGCACCACCGCCTCCCAGATCATGAGGATCGTGACGCCGAAGATGACCGGAACCGCCAGACGGGTGAGCCGGGTCTTCGGCCTATGCGCCAGCACATGGTTGAGCCACCAGCCCCCGGCCCAGACGCCAAGCGCGAAAACAAGCCAGCCCATCACGCCATCCCCATCCGCTTGAGGGTGATGCGCTGCAGAACGCCGATCAAACCGACCAGGATCGCCGCCAGCGTGGCGGCCATGATGAGCGCGCTCCAGATCTGGATGGTCTGCCCGTAATAGCTACCCGCCAGCAGTCGCGCGCCAAGCCCCGCCACAGCACCGGTCGGCAACTCGCCCACGATCGCACCCACAAGGCTCGCCGCCATGCCGATCTTGAGCGAGGCGAACAGATACGGCATGGACGACGGCAGCCGCAGCCGCCAGAATGTCTGCGCCGGCGTGGCGCTCCAGGTCCGCATCTGATCAAGCTGCATGGGCGCGGGGCTGCGCAATCCCTTGACCATGCCGACGACCACCGGGAAAAAGCTCAGATACATCGAGATCATCGCCTTGGGCAGCAAACCCGAGATGCCCACTGCGTTCAGCACCACGATGATCATCGGCGCAATGGCGAGAATCGGGATGGTCTGGGATGCGATCACCCATGGCATCACGCTCATATCCATCGTCCGGTTATAGACGATACCGATCGCCAGTGCGATGCCCAGACCCGTCCCGAGCAAGAACCCGAGCGCGGTCGCACTGAAGGTGACCCAGCTGTGATAGATAAGGGAGCGCTTGGAAAAACCGCGCCCGTTCAACACCATCTCGCCTGTCGTCTTCCAAATCTCGGCGCCGACCTGATGCGGCGCCGGCAGTTTCGGCTTGTCCTGGCTCCAGGTGTCGCTCACCAGATCGGCAAAGTTCAGTTCGATGCCTGCCCGTTCGGCCTTGTTGTAGGCCCAGGGCGCATTCAACCAGACCGCCGCCGCATACCAGATCACCAAAAGGGTGCAGACCACGGTCAGAATGGGCACCACATTCCGCATCACACCGCCCCTCGTTTCACCGTTCCAAAAATACTCGAAGCACGCGCTGAATTTCGGGCGTGGCAAATGAGTATTTTAAGAACGATGAAAGGATTGTGTGGTGTCCTGTGGCCGCGGTACAGGCTGGAGAGCCGATGACCGTGAACGGTGAAAGTCCCTCGCCCGATCAAACGGGCGGGGGCATTTGGCGAATTGAGGGCCTCAAATCGCATCGCCATACCCCGCGCGCAGCCCGTCTCGAACGCGATGGGCGATCTCGATGAACTCGGGTGTGTCCCGGATATCCAGCGGCCTTTCACGGGGCAGAGGGCTTTCGATGACATCCGTGATCCGGCCCGGGCGGGGACTCATGACCACGATTTTCGTGCTCAGATAGACAGCCTCCGGGATCGAATGGGTGACAAAGCAGATCGTCTTGTCGGTTCTGTCCCACAAGCTCAGAAGCTGTTCATTCAGATGGTCGCGCACGATTTCATCCAGTGCACCGAAAGGTTCATCCATCAGCAAAATGTCCGCATCGAACGAGAGCGCGCGCGCGATCGACGCCCTTTGCTGCATGCCACCCGAGAGCTGCCACGGGAATTTCTTTTCGAAGCCGGCCAGATCGACCAGCTCGAGCACGCGGGCCACCCGCTGATCCTGTTCCGCCTTGGCATATCCCATGATTTCCAGAGGCATCCGGATATTGCCCCCGATCGTTCGCCAGGGATAGAGGCCCGCCGCCTGGAACACATACCCGTAAGCCCGCGATTTGCGGGCCTCTTCCGGGCTCACCCCGTTGACGGTGATCGTGCCGCCCGTGGGATGCTCCAGATCTGCCATGCAGCGCAGAAACGTGGTCTTGCCGCAGCCCGACGGCCCGATGAAACTGACGAAATCGCCTTTCCTGACATCCAGGGTCACGTCCTTGAGCGCATGAACCGGGCCATCATTGGTCTGGAAGGTCAGCGACAGATCCTTTGCGCTGATCACTGTCTCGTCTGTCAATCCAAGTCCCCCGATTGCACCGGTCGTATTGCGCCGTGCTGGCATGTCGTTGTCAATGGGCCGCCTCCGCCAACGGCAAGAGGCGGCATGATTTTTCTAGATACCTGCCGGAATATTCATCGGATCGCGCTTGATCTGTTTGGGCGCCGTCAACTCTTTCCAGCGGCTGAGCGCCTGATGCGCCGACGGGAACGCGGGACGCGGCACGAAGCGGCCACGCCCGGGCTGTGGCTGGCTGTTCTGACCCCAGGCCCAGATCACCTCGCCGCGGCTGATCGTGTAACGGGCCTGCGCGCTGACCTCGAACCCCTCGAAGACGTTGTAATCCAGGATCGAATGATGGTTGGCGGCGCTGATCGTCTTGCTGATTTTCGGATCCCACACCACGATATCGGCATCCGCGCCTTCCACCAGCGCGCCCTTCTTGGGATAGATGTTGAGGATCTTCGCCACGTTGGTCGAGGTGGCGGCGACGAATTCGTTCGGTGTCAGGCGACCGGTCTCGACCCCATGGGTCCACAGAACGGCCATCCTTTCTTCCACCCCGTTCGAGCCATTGGGGATCTTGGTGAAATCGCCCACACCCATGCGCTTTTGCGCGCTCGAGAAGGCGGCGTGATCGGTCGCAACGACCTGCAGGCTGCCGGCCTGAAGCCCGGCCCACAGCCCATCCTGGTGCTCTTTCGAACGGAAGGGCGGGCTCATCACGCGGCGCGCGGCGTGGTCCCAGTCGGTGTTGAAATACTCGCTTTCGTCGAGTGTCAGGAATTGGATCAGCGGCTCGCCATAGACGCGCATGCCCTTCTGGCGCGCCCGCCGGATCGCCTCATGTGCCTGTTCGCAGCTGACATGCACGATATAGAGCGGCACTCCGGCGGCATCGGCGATCATGATCGCGCGGTTCGCGGCCTCGCCTTCCACCTCGGGCGGGCGGGAATAGGCGTGACCCTCGGGGCCTGTAATCCCACGCTCCAGCATCTGCTGCTGCAGATCGGCCACGATATCGCCGTTCTCGGCATGGACCATCGGCAGGGCGCCCAGTTCCTTGCAGCGCTTGAACGAGGCGAACATCTCGTCATCCTCGATCATCAAGGCCCCCTTGTAGGCCATGAAATGCTTGAACGAGTTGACCCCCATATCGACGGCATCCTTCATCTCGTCGAAGATCTGCTCGTTCCAACCGGTGATCGCCATGTGATACCCGATATCACTGCAGATCTGCGGCGCCGATTTGCGGTGCCATTCTGTGATCGCATTCTTGATCGAGCCATCCGCACCGGGCAGGCAGAAATCAACCAGCATCGTCGTGCCCCCGCAGGCCGCAGCCCAGGTGCCGGTCTCGAAGGTTTCGGCTGCCGTCGTCCCCATGAAGGGCATTTCCAGATGGGTATGCGGATCGATGCCACCCGGGATCACATAGGCGCCTTCGGCATCGATATACTCATCCCCCTTCAGATCTTCGCCGATCCTCGAGATCGTCTCGTCCTCGATCAGCACATCGGCTTTCCAGGTGCGATCCGCTGTGCAGACCGTGCCGTTCTTGATCACTTTGGTGGTCATGTCCTATCTCCCTGTTTCTTCTGGCCCGAAATATCCCGGGGGAGGCGGTGAAAATGCCCGCATTTTCACCGTTGGGGGCAGAGCCCCCTAATCCACGATCTCCGCGGTCTCGACGACCGCATGCATGAGGACATCCGTTCCCGCCGCCGCCCAGTCTCTCGAGATCTCTTCGGCCTCGTTGTGGCTCAGCCCGCCGACACAGGGACACATGACCATGGCCGTCGGGGCCACGCGATTGATCCAGCATGCGTCATGCCCCGCACCCGAGACAATGTTCATATGGCTGTATCCCAGCCGTTCGGCGGCGTTGCGCACGGCCTCGACGCAAGTTTCGTCGAATTCCACCGGGTCGAAACCGCCCGCCTTCTCGAAGGCCACCTCGAGCCCCATGGCCTCGCAGATTTCCGTTGCCGCCGCTTTCAGACGTGTTTCCATGTCCTGAATGACGGCAAGATCCGGCGACCGGAAATCGACGGTGAAAACCGCCTTGCCGGGGATCACGTTGCGCGAGTTGGGGAAGACCTCGATGTGACCCGCGGCGCCGACCGCATGGGGCGCATGGCTCAGGGCGATCTCTTCCACCTTCTCCAGCACCCGCGCCATGCCGAGGCCCGCATTGCGGCGCATCGGCATCGGGGTAGAGCCGGTGTGGCTTTCCTTGCCGGTGATCGTCACTTGCGTCCAGCTCAGGCCCTGCCCATGGGTGACCACGCCGATATCCTTGCCTTGCGCTTCGAGGATCGGTCCCTGCTCGATATGCAGCTCGAAAAACGCACGCATCTTGCGCGCGCCTACAGGTTCCTCGCCGCGCCAGCCGATGCGGTCCAATTCGTCGCCGAAGCGCTTGCCTTCGGCATCGCGGCGGTCCTCGGCCCAGTCCTGCTCATGCACGCCTGCGAACACCCCCGAGGCCAGCATGGCCGGCGCAAATCGTGTGCCTTCCTCGTTGGTCCAGTTGGTCACCACGATGGGGTGTTTTGTCCGGATGCCCAGATCGTTCAGGGTCCTGATCACCTCGAGCCCTCCCAGAACGCCCAGCACGCCGTCATATTTTCCGCCCGTCGGCTGGGTGTCGAGATGGCTGCCCACATAGACCGGCAGCGCCTCGGGATCGGTGCCCTCGCGCCGCGCGAACATATTGCCCAGGCTGTCCAGCCCCATGGTACAGCCCGCGGCCTCGCACCAGCTCAGGAACAGGGCGCGGCCCTCGGCATCGGCATCGGTCAGGGTCTGACGGTTGTTTCCTCCCGCTACGCCGGGACCGATGCGCGCCATCTCCATCAGGCTGTCCCACAGCCGGTCGCCATTGATCCTGAGGTTCTCGCCGGGTGCGGCCATGATGCATGTCTCCCTGTGTCATCCTGGATACGGGCCTTGTCGCAGGCCTCTTGCCAAGGGTCTTATCCTGACCATATGGTCAGGTTGATCGCACCACACGTTGACCAACCGGTCAAGAAATTTCTGGAACCCGCCTGGCATGACCCCGTCCGCCCGACCCTCCAGCAAGAAAGACATCCGCCGCGAGAATGAAAAGCTCATTCTTGAGGCAGCTGAAAAAGTCTTTGCAGAGGCGGGGTTTGGCGGTGCCACAATGCAGCTGATCGCCGATATGGCCGGTCTGCCCAAGGCCAATCTGCACTATTATTTCCCAACCAAGGAATCTCTCTACCGGCGCGTAGTGCAGAATATCTTTCATGATTGGCTCATGGCGGCGGACGTCTTCGATGCCGCTCCGGGTCCGGTCGAGGGTTTGGGCGCCTATATCGACGCCAAAATGGAAATCAGCCGCCGGCATCCCGCCGGCTCCAAGGTCTGGGCCTCCGAGGTGATGCACCGCGCTCCGGTCATCCAGGACTATCTGGAAACCACGCTCGTCGAATGGACCGAGGGGCGCATGGCCGTGGTCCGGCGCTGGATCGACGAGGGCAAGATGGACCCGATCGATCCGCGCCACTTGCTGTATATGCTCTGGGCGACCACGCAGCATTATGCCGATTTCGGCCACCAGATCGAAACCCTGAATGGCGGGCAGCCCCTGTCCGACACGCAATGGGAGGCGGCGAAACACTCGGTCAAGACAGTGATCCTCAAAGGCATCGGCGCGCGGCCTTCGGGCTGAACAGGGTGTGACAGACCTTTCGCCGCCCGGAAAAATACCGCAATCTGCGTCAGGGCCTCAGAGCAGGGCCTCAGAGCAGGGCCTCAGGGGCAGGGCAAGAGGGCAGGGGGAGGGCTGCATGGCCGAGGGGATCACCGCGAAAAAGCCGACGCGCATTCAGCTGCGCAACCGCAAACGAATTCTCGATGCGGCGCTGGATGTGTTCTCGCAGCATGGTTATCGCGGCGCCACGCTCGATCAGATCGCCGCCGAGGCGGGCCTGTCCAAGCCCAATATCCTCTATTATTTCGAGGGCAAGGAAGACATTCATGTCACGCTGCTCAACAAGCTGATGGATGCCTGGCTGGACCCGCTGCGCCATATCGACCCGCATGGCGACCCGCTCGAGGAAATCCTGCGCTATGTGCACCGCAAGCTTGAGATGAGCCGCGAATTTCCCCGTGAAAGCAGGCTCTTCGCCAATGAGGTGCTGCAAGGCGCGCCGCGCATGGGCCCGCATCTGGAAACCGGTCTCAAAGAGTTGGTGGATGACACTGCGCGCGTGATCGAAGACTGGATCGCCCAAGGCCGGCTGGCGCCGGTCGATCCGCGTCACCTGATCTTTTCGATCTGGGCCACGACCCAGCATTACGCGGATTTCGATGCGCAGGTTCAGGTGCTGATGGAGGGCCGGGATGTGCACAAGGGCGCATCCGAGTTTCTCGATACGCTGTATCGACGGATGCTTGCGCCTTAAGCGGTTTTTAACCGTTGTCGGCCAAGCTTGCCCGATGCAGAGCGTCACGCGCCATAACAGTCCCGATATCTGGATCGATCAGATGTTTTCCGCACAGGCGGCCCGCAAGGGTGGCGTTGTGCGCCGGTCTTTGGCCTGGGTCGATCGCGAGGTCGGACGCGACCGTTTCATGCAGGAGGTGCGCTACCGCGGTTTCCACCTGATCGAAACCGCGGATCAGTTTGTCGTTGTCTGCCACAACGGACCGATCCGCATTCTCTTCTGATCTGTAGGTCAGGGGGAGAAAATTCGCAGAATTTTCTCCCCCTGTGATTTTTCAGCGAAAAATCTCACTCGGCCGCGCATTTCATCGGGTTGTTGGGATGCGTCGTCCAGTTGGCATAGCTGTCCGACACGGTCAGCCCGGTGCGCGGATCGACCTCGCCTGCCGCCAGCCGCTCCATCGTGATGCAGCTATCCACCGGACAGACATTCACGCACAGATTGCACGCAACGCATTCGGCGTCGATCACCTCGAACACCCGATCCTCGGACATCGAAATCGCCTGATGGCTGGTATCCTCGCAAGCCGCATAGCAGCGCCCGCATTTGATGCAGGCCTCCTGATCGATCCGTGCCTTGGTGACATAGTTCAGGTTCAGGTCCTGCCAGTTGACCACATTCGGCACCGCACGACCCACCAGATCGTCGATCGAGGCGAAGCCCTTTTCGTCCATATATTGCGACAGACCCGAGATCATCTCCTGAACGATCTTGAACCCATAGGTCATCGCCGCCGTGCAGACCTGCACATTGCCCGCGCCAAGCGCCATGAACTCGGCCGCGTCGCGCCATGTGGTGACCCCGCCGATCCCTGAAATGGGCAGGCCCCGCAGGCCCGGATCGCGGGCGATCTCGGCCACCATGTTGAGCGCGATCGGCTTGACCGCCGGGCCGCAATACCCGCCATGCGCGCCTTGCCCGTCGATCATCGGCTCCGGCGAGAACAGATCCAGATCGACCGAGGTGATCGAATTGATCGTGTTGATCAGGCTCACCGCATCCGCGCCGCCCTCCTTGGCGGCCTGTGCGGGCTTGCGGATATCGGCGATATTCGGCGTCAGTTTCACGATAACCGGCAGGTCCGAGTGTTTCTTGCACCATTCGGTAACCTGCTGGACATATTCCGGAACCTGCCCCACGGCGCTGCCCATACCGCGCTCGCTCATTCCGTGCGGACAGCCGAAATTCAGCTCGACCCCGTCGCAGCCGGTTTCGAGCACCCGCTCGAGGATCGCTTTCCAGCTGTCCTCGTTCACCGGCACCATCAGGCTCGCGATCAAGGCGCGGTCCGGATAGTCGCGCTTCACGCGGGTCATCTCGTCGAGATTGGTCTGTAGCGGTCGGTCGGTGATCAACTCGATATTGTTGAGCCCCAGAAGCCGCCGATCGGCGCCCCAGATCGCCCCATAGCGCGGCCCGTTGACATTGACGACCGGCGGGCCGTCCTCGCCAAGTGTTTTCCAGACCACGCCGCCCCATCCCGCCTCGAAGGCGCGGCGCACGTTGTATTCTTTGTCCGTGGGCGGCGCCGAGGCCAGCCAGAACGGGTTGGGTGACTTGATGCCGACGAATGTCGTTTCGAGATTGGCCATCTTGCTGATCTCCCTGTGATCCGGTGCGTTTCAGCCCATCAGGCTGGCATGAATGTCTTCTGCGGCGTCACGGCCTTGCGCCACCGCCGTCACGGTCAGGTCGTCGCCGCCCACAGCGCAGTCGCCACCGGCCCAGACCCCGTCCAGACTGGTGCGGCCTGCGCCGCTGACCTTGATCTTGCGCCCCTCGAGGTCCGGCAGATCGCCGCCCTCGAGCGTCTGGCCGATTGCCTTGAACACCTGATCGGCGGCCAGACGGAAGGTCTGGCCAGTCGGGGTCAGATCGTTGTCGGTATATTCGAACTCGATCTCGCGGACCGCACCATTGCCATGGATCGCCACGGGCTGCGCATTGGTGATGATCCGCACCCCTTTCGAGGCCGCCAGATCCTGCTCATAGGGGCTGGCGTTCATCCGGTCGCGGCCCCGGCGATAGACGAGGCTCACATTCAGCGCGCCCAGCAGCTTCGCCTGTACGGCGGCATCCACCGCCGTCATGCCCCCGCCGATCACCACCACGTCGCGGCCCACGGGCAGGCTGGCCAGATCGCCGGTCTGCCGCAACTCTGCGATGAAATCCACAGCGTTGGCGATGCCGTCCTTGTCCTCGGCCTCCAGCCCAAGCGCGTTCACGCCACCCAGACCGATGCCGAGGAACACCGCGTCATGCGCGCCCCTCATCTCGGCCAGCGTCATGTCGCGCCCAAGCCGTTTGCCGGTCTCGACCGTGATGCCGCCGATCTTGAGCAGCCACTCCACTTCGCGCTCGGCAAACCCCTCCACGGTCTTGTAGGCGGCGATGCCGTATTCATTCAGCCCGCCGGGCTTGTCGCGCCCGTCATACATGGTCACGTCGTGGCCCTTCATCGCCAGCCGATGCGCACAGGCCAGTCCTGCCGGCCCCGCACCCACCACCGCGATCCGCTTGCCCGTGGGGGCGGCGCGGGTAAACGGATGTGTCCCCGCCTCCATCAGCGTATCGGTCGCATAGCGTTGCAATTGCCCGATCAGCACCGGCTTGCCCTCGGCCGCCTCGCGCACACAGGCCTGTTCGCACAGCGTTTCGGTGGGGCAGACGCGCGCGCACATGCCGCCGAGGATATTTTGGCTCAGGATCGTTTCGGCTGCCGCCTCGGGCGTGCCGGTGGCGATCTGCCGGATGAACAGCGGTATGTCGATCTCGGTGGGGCAGGCGGCGATGCAGGGCGCGTCATGGCAGAAATAGCACCGATCCGCCGCGACACGCGCCTCATGCCCCTCCAGCCTCGGATGCAGGTCCGAGAAATTCTCGGTATAGGCCTTGGGGTCAAGCCGGCCGGCGACGATACCGGGGGTCAGCGAAGTGTCACTCAAGGGAACCTCCACAAGTTGGTGTGTGTTTTCCTCAGTATTCCACGATTTTGTTTTTTATCAAACGGTAAAAATATAGCGAAAAAGGTATTGGAATCCCAATGGCTTGGCTTGCCAATTGGCGTTGGTGTGCACAGGATGGGCTTGCCTTCGGCTTCGGCCCCCGGCCGTGTCAGCGCGACTTTTCGTGGTCGAACCGCTGGCGCGCGATGGCCTCGTTGCGCTCGGCCTTTTGCTGATCGGCCAGCGCCTTTTCGACATAGTTCATATGCGCGATCACCGCGTCTCGGGCGCCGGTGGCGTCGCGGGCCTGCAATGCGCTGTTGATCTGGCGGTGCTGATCCAGCAGCGCGCCGCGCGTGGTGCGCTGCTTGAACATGACCTGACGGTTATAGAACACGCCTTCCTGCAACAGCTGATACATCGAGCGCATCATATGCAGCATGACCACGTTGTGACTGGCCTCGATGATGCCCATGTGAAATTCGGCATCCAGACGGGCCTCGTCCTTGGGGTTGGGCTTGTCATGCGCCATTTCCATCTTCTCGAACACGGTCTGGATGACCTTGAGATCGGTATCCGATGCCAGCCGCGCGGCCCGTTCCGCCGCCAGCCCCTCCATGTCGCGGCGAAAGGCGATGTAATCGAACACCGCTTCGTCATGACCCGCGAAGAGGCGGATCAGCGCCGGGGAAAACGCACTGCCCAGAACGTCGGCCACGAAAATGCCCGCACCGGCACGCGTGCTCAGAAGCCCCTTGTCCTGCAATTCAGCCACCGCCTCGCGCAGCGACGGGCGCGAGACTCCAAGCCGCTCGGCCAGCTCGCGTTCGGATGGCAGGCGCTCGCCGGGGCGCAGGATGCCGCGAAGAATCAGCTTTTCGATCTGGCGTGTGACCGCGGTCGACAGTTTTTCGGGCGTGACTCTTTCGAATGGCATAGGGCTGTCCTGAACAAACTGGTCAGATCATATGACCGGATCATTCATGCGGCAAGCGTCGCGGTGGTCAGGTTTTCGACAGCCGCCAGCGCCCGATCTGTTCGGGCAGAAACGCCTCGACCGCCGCGGTCGCGATGACCAGGGTCTCGCCGGTTTCGGGGTTGGTCACGTTCTGCCCGCCCTTGACCGCGCGCACCTCGGCCCTGCCGCGTGGCAGCCCCTGCGCCAGCGCCGTCGTATCCAGCCGGTCGGGGTTCTGCACGCCCACGGTGACCTGCACCCGCATCTGGCCATGCTCCAGCCCCGTCGTCTCGAAGATCGGCAGGGTGGAATGCCGGATCGCGTCCTCGATGGCCCGTGCTGCGGCCTTCTGGTAATCCATGCCGTGCAGATCGTTGCCCATGCCCATCTCGATGATCACACGCCGTTCAGTCATCTGCCCGCTCCATGTCGAAACTCACCGAGATCGCAGCATTCGCGATGACCGTGGGGTTGCCGTCGCCATCAGGGCGCGGGATATTCAGCCCGCCATGGGCGGCCCTGACGCTGATTTGCCCATAGGGAAAGACCTTGGCCACCGCCGCGCAATCAACGGCGTCGGGGTCTTGCACCGCGATGTCCACGTCGATGATCATCGCCGATTTGTCGAAGCCATAAAGCTCGGCCATGTTGATCGAGTTGCGCCACAGCGCGTCCTGCACGGCGCGCGTCGCGGCCTGCGTGTAATCGCGCCGGCGCAGGGACGTGCCCATGCCGAATTCTGTCAATACGCGGTGCTTGGTCATGTCACCCCCCTTGGCGGTTGCCCTGCCTGATTGCCCGTTTCGCCGGCCCTCGTCAATGCGAGGCAAACAACGCCACAGCCCCCACCACGATCAGGCTCAGCGCCCAGACAACATCCAGATTGAACCAGCTTTTCTTCAAAAAGGCCAAGCCCAGCCAATAATAGACGCCAACCGCGATCGCCCCGCCGGATGCCGCCATCGCCAGCGTATGCGCCAGCGCCACAAGCCCTGCGCGCAGCGCGTCGCTGCCCATCAGCCGGGCGGCGGCGACATGCCCGGCCTCTTGGGCCGCCGCATCGCACAGGCCCAGATAGATCGGCACCAGCATAAGCCCCGCGCCATGCGCCATCGCCGCCAGGAACGACCACAGCATCAGCCGCGAGGGCGGCACCCGCGCCAGAAACCTCGGATGCCGTCTGTTGATCAGCAGGTAGACCCCCAACCCGATCACCAGCACCGCCGCGCCGATGCGCAATTCGCGCTGCCACTCGACCAGCGTCACCATCACCGAGAACGGAAACAGCACCATCGCCATCGCCAGCAGATGTCCCGCCGCCAAGGCCAGCAGCGCCTTGTAAAGCGCCCCCGCGCCGCGCTCCATCAGAGCGGCGGACACCGCCAGCGGCCAGCCCATGCCGGGATTGATGCCGTGATATACCCCCGAGGCGACAACGGCCCACCAAAGGGCCGTTGCCGTGCTTGCGTCCTCCACGCCTCAGACGGACGGGTAGCAGAAGCTGTCGGTCGAGCAGTCCCCGCCTTCAAGGCGGATCTGATGTGCGCGGTAGCCCTCGGGGAACTCCACCCAGAAGTCCTTGTCCAGCGTCAGACCCCCATCGGCGCCCACATCGGCCTTGACCATCGCTGCCCCGCGCTCTCCGGGATAGAACTGATCGTCCCATGTCGAATAGAGCGAATTGGTCCAATAGACCCGCTTGCCGTCGCGGCTGATCTCGACCATCTGCGGCCCATAGCCGAACGCCTTGCCGTTGGGATGCTTGGTGCCCTTCACGATCCCGCCAAGCTCCACCTTGCCGGCCAGCTTGGGCGCCATCGGATCGCTGACGTCATATTGATGCATTTCGCCCGTGCCCCAGCAGGCCACGTAAAGGAACCTGTCATCAAGGCTCAGGTCGATATCGGTGACCAGCGGCGGCACCGCCTCGAACCCCTTCAGAAGCTCCGGCAGATCGTCGGCGGCGGCAGGCTGGGGCGGGATGGTCACGGTTTTCTTGGCCTCGAAGGTGCCGTCCTCCTTGCGCCACCATGTCCAGATCGACCCTTCTAGATTGGTGGTATCCACCACCACGCCACAGAACCCGTATTCCTTGGCCGGGTCATGCGCCGGGCGGATTTCCAGCGCCATCTGGTGATTTTCGCCCAGATCGATGGTCTGCACGTTCTTGCGCGCCCGCAGGTCCCAGAAATGGATGCTGTGGCCGTATTTGTTGGACAGAAGATCCTCGGGCACGATGCCGTTCTCGTATTGCGGTGGAAGGCCCCATTCGGAGCTGACCATGTAATTGCGCGGCAGGTTCCACCAGAAATCATACTGCTTGTCCTGCGCGCCCCGGTCCATCTCGTAGCGGCCGAGAATCTCGAAGGTTTCGCAATCCATGATGAAGATGCCCGGCGGGCCATCGGTGCCGTCCGGGCCGCCGCCGCCAAGGGTGCTGACATAGATGCCCTCCGGGCCGCAATGGATGGTGTGGGGGCGGGAATAGCCGGTCTTGGCGAACACCTCTTCGGGTTCGATGATCTTGTGGATCTTGGCCTTGAGCGGCTCTTTCACGTCGATGATGTAGATCCGGCTCGACCGGATGCCGGGAATGATCAGATAGCGCCGCTCCAGAAAGGCGTGACCACTCAGCGGCGAGAGCGACGAAGAACAGGCGTTCCACCCGAAATGGTGAAACTCGTCGCCGGTATTGGGCATGATGACCTGATGCACGATCTGGCCATAGGTCTTGGATGTCGGGTCCACATCGACAACCGCCAGCCCGTCGGGCCGGCTTCCGTCAGGGCTCAGCATCAGGGTAAAGGCCAGTGTTTCGGCAGGGGCCTCCATGGCCAGTTTTGGTGTGGCGTGAAATGTCGGATCCGGGCGCAAATTCATTATTCCATCCTCCCTATGGTGACGCTTTTCGCCGCTTTGCGCGTGACGCGTCCAAGGGAAATCCTGCCACGGATTTTCGAATCCACCAACGGTTTCCCGACCGTCGCCCTGTGCAGCGCCGGAAAACTGGCTTCATTTACCTGAAGTTTCAGGAATTTTTTCTTAGAATTCGACGCCGATCTGGGCCTTTATTCCGGATCGGAACGGATGCTTGATCAGCTCCATCTCGGTCACCAGGTCCGCGATCTCGATCAGGTCGTCCTTGGCGTTGCGGCCCGTCAGCACGACATGCGTCATATGCGGCTTTTCCTCGGCCAGAAACTGCACCACTTCGTTGATATCCAGATAATCATAGCGCAGCGCGATGTTGATCTCGTCCAGCAGCACCATCTTGTGGCTCTCGTCGCGGATAAGCTCCTTGGCCTTCTCCCATGCCGCCTGCGCCATTTCGATGTCGCGGTCGCGGTCCTGCGTCTCCCAGGTGAAGCCCTCGCCCATGGTGTGAAACGCGCAGATATCGCCGAATTTCGACAGGATCAGATCGCGCTCGCCGGTGCTCATGCCGCCCTTGATGAACTGCACGACCGCGCATTTCATGTCATGCGCGATGCAGCGGAAGATCATCCCGAACGCAGCCGAGGATTTGCCCTTGCCCTTTCCTGTGTGGACGATGATCAGGCCCTTTTCATCGGTCTTGGTGGCCATGATCTTGTCGCGGGCGGCTTTCTTCTTGGCCATCTTGGCGGCGTGGCGGTCGCTGTCATCGGTCATCTGGCGCGCGTCTCCCTATTGGAACAGGCCCAAGACATAAGGCGCAATGAGGGCGGTAAGCAAGGCATTCAGCCCCATTCCGATCCCCGCAAAGGCGCCCGCGGTCTCATTCACCTGAAACGCGCGCGCCGTGCCGATGCCATGCGCCGCCGTGCCCACCGCGAAACCGCGCGCGCGCCAGTCGGTGATGCGCAGCGCGTTCATCAGCGGCGTGACCACCACCGCACCGATGATCCCGGTCAGTATCACCAGCGCTGCGGTCAATGTCGGCAACCCGCCCAGCTGTTCCGCGATGCCGATGGCCACCGGTGCCGTCGTCGATTTCGGCGCGAGCGAAGCCAGCGTCGCCCCCTCGACCCCGAGCGCCGAGGCGATCCACAAGGCCGACGCCACCGCCGTCACCGACCCCACGATCAGCGCGCCCGCCATGGGCAGCAGCGCCCGGCGCACATGGTGCAGGTTGGCATAAAGCGGCCCCGCCAGCGCCACGGTCGCCGGCCCCAGCATGAAATGCACGAATTGCGCCCCTTCGAAATAGGTGCCGTAGGGCGTTGCCGTCGCCCACAGCACCCCCGCCAGCACCAGCATCGCCACCAGCACCGGATTAACCACCGGATTTTGCCCGCTGGCGCGATAGGCCGCATCCCCCAGCAGATAGGCCACCAGCGTCGCTGTCAGCCACAAAAGCGGTCCCTCTCGCAGATAGGACCAGATCTCGGGGAACTCGGTCATGCGCTGTCCTTTCCACCATCGCCGATCAGCCGCGCCAGCCCCACGAAGGTCAGCGCGCCTGCGGCCAGCGCCAGCACCGTGCTGCCCACCAAGGCCGCCAGCAGGGCAGGGCCGGACTGTCCAAGCGCCTCGGCATGGCTGATGACGCCGACACCCGCCGGCACGAACAGCAAGGACAGATGCTTCAGGATGCCTTGCGACGTGGGCAGAACCCGCTCGGCCAGCTTGGGCTGGATCAGGAACCCCGCCAGCAGAAGCGCCATGCCGATCACCGGCCCGGGCACCGGCAGGGCAAGCGCGCGGGCCAGCACCTCACCGGCCAGCTGAAACCCCAGTATGATTGCGATATTCAGGATCATGCGCGTCCTTTCTCTGTCTTGGCTGCAGCCAGCATAGTTCGGCCCGCCCCCCTTGCAGTGCCGCTTGTCAATCGGTCCTTCATCCGGCCCTTAACCCTTCCTTAACCCGATTTGCATCAGGCTGGTGCCATGTATCTGATCCGCGTCATCGCCGTCCCGGGCCTGTTGGCCCTTGCCGCCTGCAATACGCCGGGTCCCGCCTTTCGCGGGATCGATCCGGTGCGTGTCGCAGTGGGGCAAAGCACCTTCGATGTGCGTGTCGATGGGCTGCGGGCTCAGGCGATCCGCCTCAACATGGAATGGGCGCCGCGCCGCGATGCGGTGGCGCCGCGTGCGGTTGCGGCCATCGAACAGGTCAGTGGTTGCAGTGTCAGCCGTCTTGACGGGGATCAGGCGGTGATCGTCGCGCGGCTGGACTGCGGCGGCGGCGCCCCTCCCGCCGTGCCGGACCCGACCAGCCTCGATTGCGAAGTCGTCTTCGTCGGTGGCGCCGAGGCCGACCTTTTCTGCGACCCGGTCCGCTGATCGCCAGCGGGTCCCGCGACACCGTCCGTCAGGACGCAGAAGCAACGCCGCCCCGCAATGCCTCGATCCGCGCTCGCGCCGAGTTCGAGCGCGGCATCCAAAGCCCGCGCTCAATCGCTTCCGCCAACCGTTCCGCGATCTCCCGCAGGGCGGGCGCATTGTGCTCTGCGATGAAATCGCGCGTGTCCTCATCCTCGACAAAGGCCGCCTCGACCAGATCGAAATGATGGCTCCGCACCGCGCCTGTGGTGGCCGCGAAGGCAAACAGATAATCCACCGTCGCCGCGATCTCGAACGCGCCCTTGTAGCCGTGCCGCTTCACGCCCTCGATCCATTTCGGATTGACCACGCGTGATCGCACCACGCGCCCGATCTCGTCCTCGAGCGTGCGGATCACCGGGCGTTCGGGCCGCGAATGATCGTTGTGATAGATCGGCCGATCCTGCCCCTGCAGCGTGCTGACGGCGGCCGCAGCCCCGCCCTCGAACTGGTAGTAATCGTCGCTGTCCAGCAGGTCATGCTCTCGGTTATCCTGGTTCTGCACGATCGCTTCGGTCTGCCGCAGCCGCGCCTCGAACCCCTCGCGGTCGGGCCGGCCCTCTTCGGCGGCGCCGTAAGCATAGCTGCCCCAGGTCAGATAAGCCTCCGCCAGATCGGCCTTGTCCGCCCAGAGCCGCTCGTCGATCATCGCCTGCAGCCCCGCGCCATAGGCGCCGGGCTTGGCGCCATAGACCCGCGCGGTCATGCCCTCGCTGCGCGCGCGGGCGGCGGCGGGGTTCAGATCCTCGGGCTCGTCCATCTCCATCACGGCGCGCGCGGCACTGTCGAAAACTGCGATCAGCTGCGGAAAGGCGTCCCGGAAAAACCCCGAAATGCGCAGCGTCACATCCACCCTTGGCCGTCCCAGCACCCCTTGCGGCAAGACCTCGAAGCCGGTGACGCGGCGATTGGCGCTGTCCCATCGGGGCTTGACGCCCATCAGCGCCATGGCCTGCGCGATGTCATCACCGCCCGTGCGCATGTTCGCCGTGCCCCAGGCGGTCAGCAGCATCGTGCGCGGCCAGTCCCCATGTGTCTGAAGATGCTTTTCAATCAGCAGGTTGGCCGATTTCCATCCCAAGGCCCAGGCCGTCGGTGTCGGCACCGCGCGACTGTCCACGCTATAGAAATTCCGCCCCGTCGGCAGGGTATCGAGCCGGCCGCGCGTCGGCGCACCCGATGGGCCGGGCGCCACAAAGCGCCCCGCAAGCGCGGTCAGCAATCCGCGTCCCTCGTCCGGTCCGCAGGCGCGCAGGGCCGGGCGCACATGCGTCTCCACATGCGCCATCACCGCGCCGCTTTGCGGCCCTTGAGGGCACGCCTCGCCCTCCATGATCAGCGCCGCCAGCGCCTCCAGCCGCTCCACCGTATCGCCCGCGCTGCGCCATGCGCCTTCGGCCAGCTTGGTCAGCACCTCGGGGCGCGGCCCGTCCCACCGTGCCGCCATATCGCACTCCAGCGGATCGAAACCCAGCTCCAGATCCTCCGCCAGCGCCCGGATGATCGAGGCATCTCCCCCCTTGCCCTGACCACGCGGCACCCGCAGCAACGCAATCGTCAGGTCTCGCTCCAGCCGCCCCTCGGGCGACTGGCCGAACACATGCAGCCCGTCGCGGATCTGCGCCTCTTTCAACTCGCACAGATAGGCGTCGAGCCGGGCCAGATCGCCGTCCTCATCCTCGCCGGTCAGGCCCACATCCTTGTCGAGCCCCGTGGCTGCACTCAGGCTCAGGATCTCGCGCCGCAGATGGGTGATCCGGCGCGGATCGACGCCCGCCGCCTCGTAATATTCATCGACCAGCGCCTCCAGATCGCGCAGCGGCCCGTAGGTTTCCGCGCGGGTCAGCGGCGGGGTCAGGTGATCCACGATCACCGCCTGCGCGCGCCGCTTGGCCTGCGTGCCCTCGCCGGGATCGTTGACGATGAACGGATAGACATGCGGCACCGGCCCCAGCACCGCCTCGGGCCAGCACTCCGCCGACAGCGCCACGGCCTTGCCCGGCAGCCATTCCAGATTGCCATGCTTGCCCATATGCACGATCGCCTGCGCGCCGAACTGATGACGCAGCCAGATATAGAACGCCAGATAGTTATGCGGCGGCACCAGATCAGGGGAATGATAGGTGTCGGTCGGATCGATATTGTAACCGCGCGCCGGTTGCACGCCCACCACGACATTGCCGAATTCCAGCACCGACAGCGCGAAATGCCCGCCATCCTCCTCTCCTGGGATATGGAACGGATCGGCCTCGGGCGGGCCCCAGCGGGTTTCCATCGCCTCGCGCAAGGCCCATGGCAATTGACCATAGGCGTTTCGGTACTCGGCCAAGGGCAGGCGCACGCCCCCCTTGCGCTCGGCCCGGTCGGTCAGCCAGTTGGTCGGTCCCGCCATCACCGCGCGCATCAGCGCGTCGCTGTCCTCGGGGGCGTCCGTCACCCGGTATCCGGCCTCCTCCAGAAGGCGCAGCACATGCACCGTGCCCGCAGGTGTATCAAGGCCCACGCCATTGGCCAGCCGCCCGTCCTTGTTGGGGTAGTTCGCCAGCACCAGCGCCACCTTGCGCTCTGCCTCTGGCGTCGCGCGCAAACTGGTCCAGTTGCGCGCCAGCTCGGCCACGAACTCCACCCGGTCGCCTTGCGCGCGGTAGGTGGCGATGGGGCATTCCGTGGCCTCATCGAAGAACGCCTCGCCCTTGAAGCTGACCGCCCGGCTCAGGATCCGGCCATCCACCTCGGGCAAGGCCACGTTCATCGCGATGTCGCGCGCCGATAGCCCGCTCAAGCCCTCGGCCCATGCCTCTTCGCTCGATCCTGCCAGCACCACCTGAAACACCGGCGCCGCCTGCGCCGCAGCCATCGTCAGCGGGTTTGCCGGACCGCTGTCGCCCTCATGTGGCGATCCCACCGCGAACGAGGTGCAGTTCAGGATCACCGACGGCGGCGCTTGGATGAACAGATGCTCCAGCGTCGCCACCGATACCGGATCCTTGAGCGAGGCCACGAACACCGGCAACGGGTTCAGCCCCGCGCGCAACAGCGATTTCACCAGCCGGTTGATCGGATTGAGTCCCGCGCCCTGCACCAGTGCCCGGTAAAACACCAACGGCACCACCGGCGCGCCTGTGCGCCAATTGGCCTGCGCCGCCGTCAGATCGGCGACACCGGCACCGGGCCAATAGACGCCGGCCCGCAGCAGGGGCCGCGCCGCCTCGGGCCGGGGCCCATCCTCCAGCATGGCCTTTGCATAACTCAGGAAATTGGCCGCGTTCTCCGGCCCGCCTTCCACCAGATAGCCCCAAAGCGCATCGTAATCTTCATCCTCTACCGTCGACAGGTCGCGCAGCTCGGCATCGGGCTTGTCATCGCCGGGCAACAGCGCCAGCGGCACCCCCGCTTCGACGCAGCGGGCGGCATATTGCTCGGCGCCGTATTTCCAGTAGCCCACGCCGCCCAGCACCCGCGCGATCACCAGCCGCGCGCGTGTGGCGCATTGATCCAGATGCAGATCGACCGACATCGGATGTTGCAGATGCGTCAGGTTGGCCAGCCGCAGACCGGGCGGTGCTGCCATCTCGGCGCGCGCCGTGCTCAATGCCGCCAATTCGGTATCGGCGGCCGAGATGAAAATCACATCTGCCGGGCTTTGGCCCAGATCGACCGGTTCCTTGCCATCGTCGATCGAGCCGGGTGTGGCAGCGAGCAGATGCATCTGTCTTGGGCCTTTCTGTTGCGGCGGTCGCTCCGCCTGTCCGGTGGCATGCAGACCGGGATCGGATCAGCACGCGCTCAGTTGTTTTTCCATGAACACGCTTGTGGTGTTGGGCCTGTAGTCGCCGAAAATCCCGCAGGGCGCAAACCCGTGCCGCTCGTAAAGCCGCACCGCGTCATCAAGCCCCTTGCCGGTTTCCAGCCGGATCATCGGCAGGGCACGCGCGCGCGCCTCATCCTCGATCCGCCGCAGCAGCGCCGCGCCCACACCCTGTCCCCGGGCCTCCGGTGCGGTGAACATCGCCTTCACCTCGCCATATCCGGGCCGGATCGCCAGCGCCCCGACCCCAAGGATCGCCGTGGCGCGATTGGCCCGCGCGGTAAAGAACGCCACATCCTCGCCGCACAGATCGTCGATGGACAAGCCATAGCAATCCTCGGCCGGAAACAGCGCATGCATCAAAGCATGGCTCGCCTCCAGCAGGGCGCGCGGGCCGGGCGCGCGCGGATCACCCGGCTCGACAATCAGCATCAGGCCGACAGCGCCCGTTCGATCGCGGCCCGGTCAAGCCCCGCCTGACCGATCACCACCAGCCGCGTTTCGCGGGCCTCCGTGCCGAAGGGGCGGTCGAAATAGCTGTCCACCCTTGGCCCCACCGCCTGCAGTGTCAGGCGCATGGGCTTGCCCTCGACCGCGGCAAAACCCTTGAGACGCAGGATATCATGCGCGCGGATCACCTCGGCCACCTGTGCCGCGAAACGGGTCGGATCTGCAATCTCGGGACGGGTCACGACAAAGGATTCGAACGCGTCGTGATCGTGGTCATGGTGATGATGGTCATGGTCATCGTGGTCATGATCATGATCATGATCGTGATCGTCGTGATGATCGTCGTCATGGCCGTGGTGATGATGGATCTCGTGGCGCGCTTCCATATCGGTCTCGGCGCCCACACCCTGACCCAGCAGAACATCCAGCGGCAGCGCCCCCATCGTGGCCTTGATCACCTGCACCCCGTCGCGGCTGTCGCGGCGCAGCTTCTCCACCAGATCGGCCGCCTCGGCCTCGCCCAGAAGATCGGCCTTGTTCACCACGATCATGTCGGCGCAGGCCACCTGATCGGCGAACAGCTCGGATAGCGGCGTCTCATGGTCCAGGTTCTCGTCCCTTGCGCGCTGTGCATCCACGGCGGCCACATCATGCGCAAAGCGGCCCTCGGTCACCGCCTTGCCATCGACCACCGTCACCACCCCGTCCACGGTGACGCGGGTGGAAATCTCGGGCCAGTTGAACGCCCGAACCAAGGGTTGCGGCAGGGCCAGCCCACTCGTCTCGATCACGATGTGATCGGGCGCGGTCTCGCGGTCCAGCAGCTTTTGCATGGTGGGAATGAAATCATCGGCCACGGTGCAGCAGATGCAGCCGTTGCTCAATTCCATCACATCCTCTTCCGCACAGCCCTCGATGCCACAGCCCTTGAGGATGCCGCCATCGACGCCAAGATCGCCGAATTCATTGATGATCAGCGCGATGCGCTTGCCGTTGGCGTTCTCCAGCATGTGCCGGATCAGGGTGGTCTTGCCGGCCCCAAGGAAACCGGTCACGACCGTTGCGGGGATCTTGGCGGGCATCAGGGTCTCTCCTTGATAAATGGACATGCGCGATCTGCGCTCAGTCGATCACCACGGGTATCGTGGCTTCGATGGGCTGGCCGTTGCGGGCCAGCTGTGAATGGTCGTTCGCGTTCAGCGTGACGCGGATTGCATGTGTCCCTTTCGGCAGCGCCAGAAGCTGCACCCAGGGGCTGTAGGCGCGGGGCATCTTGACCCCGTTGACATAGACATGGGCGTGACCGTGACCCGGCACATGCCGGCCGTTCACCCCCTTAGGATCAAAGGTGAAGCCGGTCACACCTATATGGAGGTTCCGGCTCTGTGGCCCGTCGGGGTGAATGCTCAGCGTCAATACCGGCGCCGCGTCCCCCACTTCGGTGAGGGTCTTGTGATCGTGGCTGCCGTCCTGTCCATGATCGTGGGCCGCGTGGTCATGTGCGATATCCGCCGCCGCCGAAGGCATGGTGTCCGGCGTCTCCTGCGGTGACGTTCCAGCACCCAGCACAAAGCCCAGACCGACCCCCAGAAACAGACCTGTCGCCAAAAGGATCACGCTCCGCGGCATGGCTCTCTCATCAACCGGAACGGGGCAGGTGCGGTGCGGTCATGGCCCGCACCCGCCCGTGACACATCCTTGTCAGCCGGCGATCATGCCCACCAGCGGGCCTTCCGCGATCTCGAGGCACAGGAACACGCCGACACCGGCAACCATCGCTCCGACAAGGCGCGCATTCACCGACGCCGCCTCGGTCGCGCCAAGCAGCTTTTCAGCCGCCCAGCCCGCAGCGATCGCCACGGCATACTGGATCACGCCCAGACCGATCAGGTATCCGCTCAGTACGGCCGCGTTCACGCCGCCTTCCTGTGCCGCGATGCTGTCGCCAAAGGCCGAGCCGTGGAACAGGCCGAAGGCCGCGAACAGCGCCACAGCCGTGCCTGCGCCCAAGGTCCGCCCCGACAGCACGATGCCGCCAACCGCCAGCAGCGAAACCGCGATCATCGCTTCCTTCACCGGCATCGCGATCCCGGCATACATCAGGCCGCAGCCCGCCAGCATGGCGGCGACATAGGCCGCCGGCGCCATCAGACGACGTGTGGTGAACAGCGCCGCGACGCCCATGGCGATCACGAAAAACAGATGGTCGAAGCCCAGAACCGGATGCCCGACGCCCGACAACAGGCCCTGCACGAACGTGTCCATGGGCTGTCCGGCCATAGGGTGATGCGCCAGGGCAGGTGTCGCGGCAAGCGTCGCGGCGGCGATGGTGATGTATTTCTTCATGTCTGTCCCCTTCGGGTCTTTGCTGAAGGGGGGTAGCGTCCGAAGGTCCGCCAGACGCACTGCGCCTGTCTCGGTCCCTCAACGGCACACCCCGTCCGTTGTTTGTGGGCCGGGCGCGAACGCCCGTTGCATGGCCGGTCTCCTGGCTCGCGGGTCACTGCGGGCATCGGCCTTCCCGGGACACGCCCAGTGGCAAAGTGATGCCCGCTCTCCGCACACAGTCGCGGGGGCGGCTGACGATTGGGCGCCCGACATGGGTCCGCCATCACGTCATTCCCTGTTTCATCCCTGATGCTTTGCACCATTAGTGGGAACCATACGCTTTCCGGTATGACCGCGCCGGTCATTTCCGTCAAGAACGATTCCGACCGCTGCCGGCCCATCCGCGCCATGCGCCGCCGCGCGCCGCCCGCTTCCCGATCGCTGTCGCCCTCGGGCGGAAATCTGCCATTCGAGGCATATATCTTGTGGATAACTGTTCTTGAGCACCCATATCGTGGGGTTTGTCGTTGACAGACGCGCCAACCGCCCTCCACACTTTATCCCATATCGCGGAATCATCCCCCGAGGTGCCCTTGCAGTTCACCAAGCTCAGACTGACCGGCTTCAAAAGCTTCGTCGACCCGACCGACCTGCATATCAAGCATGGTCTGACCGGGGTGGTGGGGCCGAACGGCTGCGGCAAGTCCAACCTGCTCGAGGCGCTGCGCTGGGTGATGGGCGAAAACCGCCCCACGGCCATGCGTGGCGGCGGGATGGAGGATGTGATCTTCGCCGGCGCCGCCTCTCGCTCGGCCCGCAATTTCGCCGAAGTGTCGATCCATATCGACAATTCCGACCGTCTGGCGCCCTCGGGCTTCAACGACAGCGATCACCTCGAAATCGTCCGCCGCATCACCCGCGACGTGGGCAGCGCCTACAAGGTCAACGGCAAGGACGTGCGCGCGCGCGATGTGCAGATGCTGTTTGCCGATGCCTCGACCGGCGCGCATTCGCCTGCTCTGGTGCGTCAGGGCCAGATCTCCGAGCTGATCAACGCCAAGCCGAAATCCCGCCGCCGCATCCTCGAAGAGGCCGCGGGGATCTCGGGCCTCTATCAGCGCCGCCACGAGGCCGAACTCAAACTGCGCGGCGCCGAACAGAACCTCGCGCGCGTCGATGACGTGATCGAACAACTCGCCAATCAGCTTGCACAGCTTGCCCGGCAAGCCCGCCAAGCGGCCCGCTACCGCGCCATCGGTGACGAATTGCGCCTCGCCGAGGGCCTTTTGCTCTATCGCCGCTGGAAAGAAGCCGATGAGTCCCGCGCCCGCGCCGAGCAGGAACTCCGCGAGCGCACCTCCGCCGCCGCTCAGGCCGAGGCCGCCGCCCGTGCCGCCGCCAAGGCCCGTGCCGCCGCCGATGACGCCCTGCCGCCCCGCCGCGAGGAAGAGGCGATTGCCGCCGCGATCCTGCAGCGCCTTCAGGTCCATCGCGACACGCTCAACGAACAAGAGGAAAACGCCCGCGCCCGGATCGAAACCCTGCAGGGCCGGATCGAGCAACTGACCCGTGACATGGAGCGTGAAGCCGGGCTCAACCGCGACGCGGGCGAAACCATCGCCCGGCTCGAATGGGAAGCCCGCGAGTTGGCCAAGGCCGGCGAGGGGCATCAGGACCGCCTCACCGCCGCCGCCGAGGATGCCCGTGACGCCGCGCAAATCCTTCAGGACCGCGAAACCCATCTCAGCGAACTGACCGAGGATGTGGCCCGCCTTGCCGCCCGCCACCAATCGGCTCAGCGGTTCCTGTCCGACAGCCGCAAGACGCTCGAGAAAAGCGAAACCGAAGCCGCCCGCGCCCGCGATGCCGCAGGCACCGCGCGCGACGCGCTCTCGCAGGCCGCCCGCGATTTCGAAACCGCCCAAGCCGCCGAGGCCGAGGCCGTCGCCAAGGCTGCCGCCGCCGAAGAGGCGCTCAATGCCGCCGACGACGCACGCTCTGAAACCCAGAGCCGCGAAGCCACCGCCCGCTCTGAACGCTCCGAGGCCGAGGGCGAGCTGAACGCGCTCTCCGCCGAAGTCACGGCGCTGGCGCGGCTCGTGCAGCGCGACACCGCCGAAGGCGGCCAGATCCTCGACCTTCTGCAGGTGGCACCCGGCTATGAAAAGGCGCTCGGCGCGGCTCTGGCCGATGATTTGCGCGCGCCCCAGGTCGATGCCGATGGCCCCTCAGGCTGGGCCGTCCTTCCCGGCTATCCGCAGTCTCAGACCCTTCCCGATGGCGTCACCGCCCTGTCGGCCCATGTCAACGTGCCCGAAGTTCTGGTGCGCCGCATGTCCCAGATCGGCCTTGTCGATCCCGAGGATGGTCCCCGCCTGCAACCCCTGCTCAAGCCCGGTCAGCGCCTTGTGACCACCGAGGGCGATCTGTGGCGGTGGGACGGGTTCCGCGCCTGGGCCGAGGATGCGCCCTCCGCCGCCGCCCTGCGTCTCCAGCAGCTCAACCGTCTGGAAGAGCTCAAGCAGCAGATGGCCCATGCCTCCGCCCGCGCCGAAGGCGCGGTGCAGGCCCATGAAACCCTCCGCCAGCGCCTTGCCGATCTGACCGAGGCCGACAGGCAGGCCCGCGAGGCCCGCCGCGCCGCCGATGCCGCGATGACACAGGCCAACCGCGCCCTCAGCCGTGCCGAGGCCGATCGCAACCTCGCCGAGTCCAAGCTCGAATCCCTGGGTCTTGCCGTCACCCGCCACGAGGAAGAGGCGCTCGCCGCCCGCGCCCAACTGGCCGAGGCCGAAAAAGGCGTCAAGGATCTGGGCGATCTCGATGCCGCCCGCGCCGAGGTCGAAGATGTCAAGATGACGGTCGAAGCCGCGCGCATGACCATGATGGCCAAGCGCTCTGCCCATGACGAACTGCGCCGCGAAGGCGAAGCGCGTATCCGGCGCTCGCAGGAAGTCACCAAGGAAATCAGCGGCTGGCGGCACCGTCTGGACACCGCCGAAAAGCGCAGCGCCGAACTGGCCGAACGCAAGGAAGCCGCGCAGGCCGAGCTGACCGAAGCCTCCGCCCGCCCCGAAGAACTGGCCGCCAAACGCGCCGAACTGGGCAGCGAGATCGACAAGGCCGAAGCGCGCCGCGCCGCCGCCGCTGATGCGCTGTCGGTCGCCGAAGGTGCCGCCCGCGACGCCATCGCCGCCGAACGCGAGGCCGAACGGCAGGCCTCCGAGGCCCGCGAGGCGCGCGCCCGCTCTGAGGCCCGCGCCGACGCCGCCCGCGAAGGCGTCGCCTATGCCGCCGAACGCATCGCCGAGGATCAGGACACCACACCCGACAAGCTGCTGGAACAGCTCGGCGCCGACCCTGACAGCATGCCCGCCTCGGATGCGATCGAAGCCGATGTGAACCGCCTCAAACGTCAGCGCGACGCGCTCGGCGCCGTGAACCTGCGCGCCGAAGAGGACGCCCGCGAGGTGCAGCAGGAACACGACACCCTCGTCGCCGAGAAAGATGATCTCGAACAGGCGATCCGCGAATTGCGCAACGGCATCGCCGGTCTCAATCGCGAAGGGCGCGAACGCCTTCTGACGGCCTTCGAGCAGGTCAATTCCAACTTCGCAATGCTCTTCACCCACCTTTTTGGTGGCGGCGAGGCCAATCTGGTAATGGTCGAAAGCGATGACCCGCTCGATGCCGGGCTCGAGATCATGTGCCAGCCGCCGGGCAAGAAACTGGCCACGCTCTCGCTTTTGTCGGGGGGTGAACAGACCCTCACGGCGCTGGCGCTGATCTTCGCGGTGTTCCTCGCCAATCCCGCCCCGATCTGCGTGCTGGACGAGGTCGACGCCCCGCTTGACGACGCCAATGTGGGCCGCTTCTGCGACCTCTTGGACGAAATGTGCCGCCGCACCGAAACCCGCTTTCTCATCATCACCCACCACGCTGTCACCATGAGCCGCATGGACCGCCTCTTTGGCGTGACAATGGCCGAACAGGGCGTCAGCCAGCTGGTCTCGGTCGATCTCAAGAAGGCCGAGGCGATGGTCGCCTGACGTCGGACGCGTGGCCCGTCCTCAACAGAATTTACCTTTCCTTAATTCCGCTGCCGTCCACTGCACAGGCTGCAATCCTTTGCGGTGGAAGGAGGTGATAGATCTGAAGGAAACCACTTTCCGCAAATGGATGGTCTGGCTTGCAGCAGGTTCGCTGCTGGTCGCGATCATTCGCCTTTGGATAGGGTAAACCACCCTTGAAAAAGGAAAGGCCCGGCAGAGTTACCGCTCTGCAGGGCCACGTTTTCGGTGATGATCCGAAAGACTTTCCGCATGGCCAGTATCATGCACAAACCTTGCCAAAAAGTAAACCCGCCCGCGCAGCTTTGGTTTGCCTCCCCTCGCCTTGGCGCAACAGGCTGCGTTAAGTGTTTCTTCATCACCTTATGCCCCCCTCAAAGGGCTGCAATCCTTTGCAGCGAGAGGAGGTGGTGGACCTGACCGCAAGGAACTTTCGTAAATGGATGGTGGCCATTGCAGCGGGATCGCTGTTGATCGCCATCATCCGGCTTTGGATAGGGCGATGACCCCTTGAAAAAGTCAGGCCCGGCAGAGTAGCAGCTCTGCCGGGCCATCTGGTTCAGTGGTGAAACTGACCAAACTTTCGTATGCCCAGTATCCTGTACAAACCTTGCCAAAAAGTAAACCCGTCCCCACGCCCTTGGTTAACCGCCTTCTGCGGCGCAACCGGCTGTCTTTCCCGTGCCACATCCGCCGGGTCTTCCATCCGGAAAATCTCGACAAGAAGAACCTCTCGGGCTAGCACCTTGACCTATCGCACCCATGCCGGAGACTGCGCCCCGATGACCCTGCTGATCCGCCTTGTCGCGCTGCTGGCCCTGCCGTTGCTCGCCGCCTGTGCCGCGCATCCCGACGGCCCGCCCCCCGGCACGCCGCAGGACAAGGCGCGTCTCGAACAGGCCATCCTCGCGCTTGGCCCCGGCATCGACCCCGTCGAGGCCAACCGCGCCGCGCAGATCGCCTATGACTACACCCATCAACTTTCGCGCGAGTACCAGATCACCGATCCGCCCATCGTTCATAATACGAAGGTCAACATGGGTCTCAAGCCGCGCGGCCTGTGCTGGCACTGGGCCAAGGATATCGAAGAGCGGCTCAACCGCGAAAACTTCGCCACGCTCCAGATGCACCGCGCTATCGCTAATGCCGATAATATCCGGCTCGAGCATTCCACCGCCATCATCAGCCGCGCGGGCGACAGCATGTATGACGGCCTTGTTCTGGATCCGTGGCGCAAGGGGGGCGTGCTGTTCTGGGCGCGCCTGCCCGACGACACCCGCTACGACTGGTATCCCCGCAACGAGGTTCTGGCCGCCAAGCTGGGCCATGACCGCGCGCAGGCGCTTCTGGCGACGATCGGCGAAACCATCGACACGCCGCGCGTCACCGCGCCCCCGATCAACTGACGCCTTTGGCCTAAAGCCGGTTCAGCAAGGCCCGCGTCGGCCAGGCATCGGCGGGCAGGCCCAGCTCCTGCTGGACATCCTGCACCGCGGCGCGTGTGCCCGCGCCCAGGATCCCGTCGATCCCGCCCACATCATACCCGCGCGCCGCCAGCTTGCGCTGCAGCGCTTTCATGTCCTCGCCAGACAGCCCTTCGGCGGGCTTGCCCGCCTCGAACACCGGCGCACCCTGCAGCCGGTTGGCGAAATAGGCGGCGGTCATCACATAGACAAAGCTCTGGTTCCACTCGAAATAGACGCGGAAATTCGGATAGGCCAGAAAGGCCGGACCGCCGCGCCCCTGTGGCAGCAACAGGCTCGCCTGCAGGCCCCCCGCAATCTCGCCATGCCTCGGGCGCACACCCATCGCCGCCCAGTCGGCCCCCGGCCTTTGCGTGCGCAGCCCGCTCTGCGACCAATCCAGATCGCCCGGCACCGTCACCTCCTGCAACCACGGCTCATTGGGCCGCCAGCCAAGCGCGCTCAGCATCCGTGCCCCCGACAACAGCGCATCCTCGGGCGAACTGGTCAGGCTCACATGCCCGTCGCCATCCCCGTCCGAGCCGTGCTCGATGATGTCGCGCGGCAGCATCTGCACCATGCCGATCTCACCGGCCCAGGCCCCCGTGGTGGTCGCCGGGTCCAGATCGCCGTTCTCATAGAGTTCCAGCGCCGCAAAGACCTGTGGCCGGAACAGCTCCGGGCGCCGGCAATCATGCGCCAGCGTGACCAGCGCGTTGACCGTGTTGTAATCGCCCTGAAACGCGCCGTAATCCGTCTCGAACGCCCAGAAGGCCAAGAGCACACCCCGGTCGATCCCGTAATCGCGCTCGATCCTGTCGAAGATCGCATCATGCCGCTGTGCCAGATCGCGGCCCTTGGTCATGCGGTTCTGACTGATCAGGCGGCGGGCGAAATCGGTGAAGGGCATCTGGAACACGCCCTGCCTCCGGTCCGCCTGCAGAACCGCAGGATCCTGCCGGACCCCGGCAAAGAACCTCTCGACCGTAGCGGGCGCATGGCCGCGCGCCACCGCCTCTTGCTTCATCGCTCCGATGAAACCGGCAAAACTGCCGCCGCACTCCTCGGCACTCAGCGGCCCCGCAGTCAGGGCCAGAACACAGATCAGGGGCAAGATACGCATGGCAGGACTTTCCTTTAACCGACACGGCACACCCTAAGCCAACCGGATACGCCCGCAAACACTCCCAAGCATCACAAAACCGACAGGCCACTCAGCCCGCGATCACCCCGATCACCACAACCAGCGCCAGCGCCGCCGCCCATGTCCGCCACAGCGCGGCACAGGCCGCCTCGATGCTCGGCGCGCCGATCTCTTTCTCTCCGAAACGGTGCACATAGTCGAAATGCTGCAACCGCCCGTCATAGGATCGCGGTCCCGACAGCGCCACATTGAGCGCGCGCGCCATCGCCGCCTCGGGCCAGCCTGCATTGGGCGAGCGGTGCTTTCGGGCATCCGCCGTAATCCCGCTCCAGTCTGCCCGCGCGCCCGATAGCCCGCCATGCGTCACCGCGATCAGCACCGTGGTCAGCCGCGCGGGGATCACGTTCAGCACATCGTCCAGCCGGGCCGCCGCCCAGCCGAACGCCTCGTGGCGCGGCGTGCGATAGCCGATCATCGAATCGGCGGTGTTGGTGATCTTGTACAAAAGCAGCCCCGGCAGCCCTGCCACCAGAAACCAGAAGGCCGGGGCGATCACCCCGTCGCTCAGGTTCTCGGCCGCCGATTCGATGGCCGCGCGGGCGACATCGGCCCGGCCCATGTCTTGGGTGTCGCGCCCTACGATCATAGCCACCGCGCGCTTGCCCTCGCCCAGCGACAGCCGCAGCCCATCGGCCACCGCGCGCACATGATCCACCAGCGATCTTTGCGCCAGCAGAATCGCCGCCACCAGCAGCTCCACCGGCCAGCCCGCCAGCCCCAGCACCCAGCCCAGCACGATGGCACCGCCCGCAAGCGTTGCCATCGCCGCGATGCCCTTGGCGCGACGCGCAGGCCCTGCATTCCAACGCGAATCCAGCCAGCCCACCGCGCGCCCCATCAGGACCGCCGGATGCGGCGCCCGCTCCCACAGCCAGCGCGGCTCACCGAATGCCGCATCCAGAACCATGGCCATCGCCAGCACCAGTGCCGTGCTCATAGCGCCGCCTCCAGCTGGGTCCACTGGTCCGGTCCGGGCAGCCCGAGGCGCAGCCAGGTGTCGGAATAGGGAAACACCCGGCTCCAGATGTGATGCCCGGCCAGCCGCTCCTGCCAGCCGGCGGCATCGCCCACATCATAGAGCCGAAAGAGCGCGCAGCCGCCGACAAGCTCCGCCCCGGCCCCCGTCACCAGCCGATCCAGACGCGCCGCGTCCTCGGTCAGGCGGGCGCGCGTCTGATCCGCCCAGACCCTGTCGCACAGCGCCGCGCGCCCGATCCTCAGCGCCGGGCCAGAGACCGGCCACGGCCCCAGCAGCGTCTCCAGCCGGGCGATCAGCTCGGGGTCGCCAATCGCGAAACCCAGCCTCAGCCCCGCCAGACCCCAGAACTTGCCAAAGCTTTTCAGCACGATGACACCGCGCCTTGCCGCATGGCCGATCAGCGACCGGTCGGGTGCGATATCGGCGAAACTTTCATCCACCACCATCAGCCCCGCATCGAGGCTTGCCGCGTCATGCCAAAGCCCGGTGGGATTGTTGGGATGCACGATCACCCTTGCCTGTGCTGCCGGCCCATCGGTTTCGATCACCTCCCAGCCATGCGCGGCAAAGGCTGCGGCATGTTCGTTATAGGTCGGTCCCGGAACATGCACCCGCCCCGCAGCCATCAACCCCGGCAGCCGCGCAATCAGCGCCGAGGCGCCGGGTGCTGCCAGCACAGCCGCCCCCGCGGGCACATCCCAGAAATCGCGGGCCGCCGCGATCAGCGCCTCCTGCGCGCCCCGGTCGGGCAGGGCGGTCCAGGCGTCGTTCGGCAGATCGGGTAACGGATAGGGCACCGGGTTGATCCCGGTCGAGAGATCGACCCAAGCCTCCCGCGTGCCGCCATGGCGCGCCACGGCCGCATCCAGACCTCCGCCATGATCGCGCGGGGTCGTCACGCCGGTCAGTCTCCGGTGTGCGGCAGCGGCGGGTGGCGGGTCACGAAATGGCCCTTCACCCCCTGTGGCCACTGCTTGAACGGCACCTGCCCGGTTTCGCTTTGCGCGTGCAACTCGGCATAATCGACGATCGCCGCCGCGGCCTCGTCATCCGGGATGAAGCGGCCCAGCGTATAGGCCAGCTTGCCCTCGGCCTGAACAGCCACGTTGCAGCCATGCCCGCAGCCCATCAGGCACGACACCCGCCGGGTCCTTACATTGCGCCCCTCGGCCTGGCGCTCGACCCGCTCAGCCAGGTCTTCGCCATGACTGCGCGAGTGTGTCGCCTCGTCCCAATCGTCGCGCTTGCAGGTGTCGCAGATCGTGATCCAGGTGGTCATGTCATGCCTCTTTTGCGGTTCGGTGCCTTTCAAACCCGGATTCGGGCGCGGTGACAAGCGGGGTTTGGCCTGTACCGGGATCCTCCACGCCCGCGTTAACGATTTGTTAATACTTTGGGCAAGACAAGAGGGGGACCGCGTCGCACAAACCGGCGGGGCAGGGGGAAAGAATGCAAGTTCTGATCGTCGAAAGCGATCCGGCGCTCGGCGCGCTCTGGCAGCGCCATATGCAACGGCAAGGCATGGCCGTGCGCGTTGAAACCAGCCAGTCAGGTGCCGCATCGGCGCTTGGCGCGCGGCGCTTCGATGTCATCATCCTCGATCTGATGCTGGATCAGGGCAGCGCGCTCGCGGTGTCTGACCTGGCCAGCTACCGCCATCCCGACACGCGGGTGATCTTCGTCACCAACAGCGCCTTTTTCTCGGATGGCTCGATCTTTGCGATCAGCAAGAACGCCTGCGCCTTCCTGCAATCCGACACCCCGCCCGAAGATCTGACGGCGATGGTCGAACATTACGGGCGTTTTGCCTGAGCCTTGCGGCGTCGCGCTGTCTCAGCCCGCTTTCGTCACGATCTCCGAATGACGCTCCAGCGTGCGATGCACCGGGCAACGATCCGCGATCTCGAGCAGCCTTTCGCGTTGCGCGTCATCCAGATCACCCTTCAGACGCACCACCCTCGTGAACCGGTCCGCCTTGGCCTCGCTGCGGGTATTGGCATCCTGCGCATGCACCTTGTCATGGCTCACATCCACGCTCACATGCGTCAGGGGCCAGCCCTTGCGCCGCGCATACATCCGGATCGTCATCGACGTGCAGGCCCCAAGCCCCGCCGCCAGAAACCCATAGGGCGACATGCCCCGGTCGGTGCCGCCATAGGCTTCGGGCTCGTCGGCCTGCACATGGTGCCGCGGGCCGGACTGGATGTCCTGCAGGAACCCGCCCGGATCCGCCTCGGTCACGCGCACGATCCCCTCGGGCGCGCCGGGCGGCGGGGCAGGGGCCTTGAGCTCGAGATAGCGGGTGGCCCAAGCGGCGATCACCGAGGCGGCATATTCGGCATCCTCCGCCTCCGAGATCAGGTGATCGGCGTCGTCCAGCGTGACAAAGCTCTTGGGATGCCGGGCGGCCATGAAGATCTCGGCGGCATTGTCGATGCCCACCACCGTGTCGCGCGGCGCGTGCAAGACCAGAAGCGCGCGGTGCAGATGCGCGATCTCGTCGGTCAGGCTCTCGGCCTTGACGCTCTCCACGAAGTCGCGCCCGATCGTCACCTTGCGCCCGCCCAGATCCACATCGGCGCGGCCCTCGCTGTCGATCTGCTCCAGCGCATCGTGGAAATTATGCATCACATGGCCCGGATCATAGGGCGCACCGATGGTGACCACCGCCGTCACACTCTCGATCCGCCGGGCCGCGGCCAGAACGGCTGCCCCGCCAAGCGAATGCCCGATCAGCAGCCCCGGCGCCATGCCGCGCGCCGCCAGCGCCTTGGCGGCCAGTTCCAGATCGGTGATGTTCGAGGTGAAGGAGGTATTGGCGAATTCGCCCTGCGAATGGCCGAGGCCCGTGAAATCGAAGCGCAGCACTGCAATCCCGGCCCCGGCCAGACGCGCCGCGATCCGGCGCGCGGCGGGAATGTCCTTGGAACAGGTGAAGCAATGCGCCAGCACAGCGGTCGCCAGATGCGGCCCTTCCGGCAGGTCGAGCCGTGCGGCCAAAGCCTCGCCGGAATGGCCGGTGAAGGTGAAACGCTCGGTCGGCATGGCGCATCCTTTCGTGCTCTTTCCCCTCAACCTAGGTCCTGCCATCGCCCGCTGCCAGCCATGTGACGGATCCGTCACGCAGTGGTGAAGTCTGGCTTTATCCGACAGGGGCGCGTTTTCGGTGCGCTCGGCGGCGCGCTCGGCACCGCGTGATCCGCCGCGGCAGGGCTGCCCCTTGCCGATCCTGCCGGATCGTCGCGGCGATCCGGGGGGCTGGGGCAGGGCGGTGTCGCGAAGGGGCATTGTCACAGGAATTTGTCCAAACCGTCACATGACGGTCGACATGGCCCGGTCATGTGAAATCCCATGGACCAACACCACTCGGAGAGATTTTCATGCGCCTGATATCCGCCACGTCCACCGCCATGGCCCTTGCCCTTTGCGCCAGCGCCGCCCTTGCCGCTGACGGCCTTGGGTATGGGCCGCGTCCTGCCTATCTGATCGACCGGATGGCCGATGGCCCGCTCAAGGACAAGCTCGCGTCCTGCATGGGGCAGACGCCCAAGCGTTCGGATTTTTCCATCGGACACCGTGGCGCGCCGCTCATGTTTCCCGAACATACGGTCGAATCCAACCGTGCCGCGGCGCGCATGGGGGCGGGCATCCTTGAATGCGACGTGACCTTCACCGCCGATCATGAACTGGTCTGCCGCCATGCGCAGAACGATCTGCACACGACGACCGATATCCTCGCCTCGGATCTGGCCCAGACCTGCGTAACACCCTTTACGCCGGCGCAGGGCGACACGCCGGCCACTGCCGAATGCCGCACGTCCGAGATCACGCTGGCGCAATTCCGCACGCTGACCGGCAAGATGGACGCCGCCGATACCAGCGCCACCACGGTCGAGGGCTACATGGACGGCACCGCCAAATGGCGCACCGATCTTTATGCGACCGAAGGCGGCACGCTGATGACCCATGCCGAATCGATCGCGCTTTTCAAGGCGCTCGGCGCGAAATTCACGCCCGAGCTGAAATCCCCGTCGGTCGAGATGCCGCATAACGGCTTCAGCCAGGCCGATTATGCCCAGAAGCTGATCGACGAATACAAGGCCGCGGGCATCCCCGCATCCGATGTCTGGCCGCAAAGTTTCAATCTCGACGATGTGCTCTACTGGATCGAGAACGAGCCCGACTTCGGCGCGCAGGCCGTCTATCTTGACGGGCGCTATGGCGTGGAAGGCTTCGATTACATGACCCCCGCCACGTTCGAGCCCTCCATGCAGGCGCTCGCCGATATGGGCGTTGTCTATATCGCGCCGCCGATGTGGATGCTGCTGACCACGCAAGAGGGCGAGATGGTGCCGTCGCCCTATGCGCTGGCGGCGAAAGAGGCGGGGCTGAAGCTGATCACCTGGACGCTGGAACGCTCGGGGCCGCTCACATCGGGGGGCGGGTGGTATTTCCAGTCGGTCAAGGACGTGACCGACACGGATGGCGACTATTTCACGATCCTGCACGCCCTGCATGACAAGGTGGGGGTCGAGGGCGTGTTCAGCGATTGGCCCGCCACGACGACATATTACGCCAATTGCTTCGGTCTGGACTGACCGCAGCGGTCGGTTCAGCGGTGCGCGCGCCTTGGGCGCGCGCGCTGTTTTCATGATCAGGGGGCTCTGCCCCCGCCGGTGAAATCCCGAGGGGGATTTCACCGTCTCCCCCGGGATATTTCCGGCCAGAAGAAGCGCCGGCCTCACAGAAGCCCATCCCGAAGCATCCGGAATTCGCGCATCCGCTCGGCATGGCGCTGTTCGAGAAAGATCTCACGGTTCTGGTCGACCGATTCCAGCGCTTCGAGGTCCTTCATCCGCACCAGCGCCGCGACGCTGCGCCCATGGCGCGTCAGGATCAGCCGTTCGCCGGTGGCCAGCAGATGATCGACATGCGCCGAAAGCTGGCTGCGCAGCCTGTCGCTGGAAACTTCGATGACCATGGTGTGACCTCCGGGTGTCGGGAAAGGTCAGATTGGGTCAAAAAGGTTAGGATTGTCTGAAGGCGGCGCGCGGCGGGGCGTGATCGGCGACTTGCGTACGGGATGGACACAAATCCGCGCCGGGGCGCCGGATTTGGTCCCAAAGCCGTGTCGGTTTCGTACGACTCGTACGGGCTCAGGCGCCGCGCACCGTGTCGATCATCAGCTGCACGTTGTCGGGGTCAGCCTCGGGGGTGATGCCATGGCCGAGGTTGAAGATATGCGGCCCGCCCCGGAACGCCTCGACGATGCGGCGGGTCTCGCGCACGAGGTCATCTCCTCCGGTCACCATATGTTTCGACGCCAGATTTCCCTGCACGCAGCCCGAGACCTGCACATGTTCGGCGGCCCATTCAGGCGTGACCGAATCATCGAGCGCGACACAGTCGGCGCCGGTTTTCTCGTGGAATCCGATATACTTGTCACCGGCTTCGCGCGGAAAGGCGATGATCGGGATATCGCCATGACGCGCCTTGAGTTCGGCGATGATGCGTTTGGCGGGGGCGGTCGCATAGGTATCGAAATCTTCACCCTTGAGCGATCCTGCCCAGCTGTCGAAGAGCTTGACGCACTCGGCGCCAGCCTCGATCTGGGCCGAGAGATATTCGATCGTGGCTTCGGTGATCCGCTCCAGCAGGGCTTCGAAAACCGCTTTGTTTTCAGCCTTGAGCGCATGGGCGGGGCCTTGATCCGGGGTGCCGCGCCCGGCGATCATGTAGGTGGCCACCGTCCAGGGCGCGCCGGCGAATCCGATGAGCGTCGTCTCACGCGGCAGTGCCTGCGACAGATTGCGCACGGTCTGGTAAACCGGATTAAGGGTTTCGTGGATGTCGCTGGCCGGTTTCAGCGCGTTCAGCCCGGCTTGGTCGGTGATCGTCGACAGGCGCGGCCCCTCACCCGTCACGAACCAAAGATCGGCGCCAAGCGCTTGCGGAACCAGCAGGATATCGGCAAACAGGATGGCTGCGTCAAAGCCATAGCGGCGGATCGGCTGGAGCGTGACTTCGGTTGCCAAGTCACTGTTATAACACAAGGAAAGGAAGTCTCCGGCCTCGGCCCGGGTGGCGCGGTATTCCGGCAGATAGCGGCCTGCCTGGCGCATCATCCAGATCGGAGGGGTGGTCTGTTTTTCCCCTGCAAGTGCCTTGAGTATCGTCTTTTCCACAGCCATGTCGCCCTCCGTTTGCCTTGGTGGTCACCTCAAGGCGACACAATGTCAAGCACCCTGCGCTTGTCAGGCGCGGTTTACACGTCTAGACCGTTGTCATGACACGTGATTTACCGACACCCGACACACCCATGAAGCTTGGCACGCGCGGCTCTCCGCTGGCGCTTGCGCAGGCGTATGAGACACGCAGCCGGCTTTCCGCTGCCTTCGATCTGCCGCCCGAGGCCTTCGAGATCGTGGTCATCAAGACGACCGGTGACAGGATCATCGACCGCCCTCTCAAGGAGATCGGCGGCAAGGGCCTGTTCACCCGCGAGATCGAGGAGGCGATGCTGAGCGGCGAGATCGACATCGCCATCCACTCGATGAAGGACATGCCGGTGCTGCAGCCCGAGGGGCTGGTGCTGGACACCTATCTGCCGCGTGAGGATGTGCGCGATGCGTTCGTCTCGCCGCATGTGGGCGGGCTGGCCGATCTGGAACCGGGCGCCAAGGTGGGGACCTCGTCCTTGCGGCGCAAGGCCCAGGTTCTGGTCGCCTATCCGCATCTCGATGTGGTCGAGTTCCGGGGCAACGTCCAGACACGGTTGAAGAAACTCCAGGATGGCGTGGCGGCCTGTACCTTCCTGGCGATGGCCGGGCTCAATCGTCTTGGCCGGTCAGAAGTGGCCACCGCCGCAATCGAGACCGACGAGATGCTGCCCGCCGTCGCACAGGGCGCCATCGGTATCGAGCGGCGCCGCGACGATACCCGCACCGCCGAAATGCTCGAGGCGATCCACCACACGCCGACCGGCCAGCGCCTTGCCGCCGAGCGTGCTTTCCTGGCGGCGCTCGACGGCTCTTGCGAAACCCCGATCGCCGGTCTGGCCGAATTGGATGGCGGCACGCTGCGCCTGCGTGGTCAGGTGCTGCGCCCCGATGGCAGCGAGGCGCTCGATGACGATCAATCCGCTCTGATCGAGGATGGCGCAAAGCTGGGCCACGAGATGGGGCGCAAGCTTCTGGAGCGGGCCGGCCCGGGCTTCTTCGACTGGCGCGGCTGATCCAGAGCGTTCCGCGAAAAACCTGACTGTCGGTCTTTCGCGAAACGCTGTGCTGCATCCGATCGTGGGGCGCGTTCCATCTGGCGCCGATGTCTCAGGTTGAAGGCGGAACGCTTTGGTCCCCGGCGGGAAGCACCTTGCCGGGGTTCATGATGCCCTTGGGGTCCAGGGCCTGCTTGATCGCCCGCATCGCCATCAGTGCCACAGGATCCTTGTAGCGGGCCATCGAAGGGCGTTTCGCCAGCCCGATGCCATGTTCGGCGGATATGCTGCCGCCCAGTCGGATCGCCTCGGCGTCGACCGCTTCCTTGACGGCCTTCTGCAGGCCTGGGTCCTCGGTCGAGGGCCAGCCTGCGAAATGCAGATTGCCATCCCCCAGATGCGCCACACAGATCGGGCGCAGGCCGGGATCGATCTCGAGCGCGCGGGCGGTCACCCCTTCGACCAGCGCCTGCATCTTGTCCAGCGGCACGGCGATGTCATTGTCCACCACATTGGGCCGCAGCCGCGCCACACTGGCCGAGGCTTCGCGCCGTGCCCACATTTCCTGACGCTGCGTATCCGATTGCGCCACGACCGCATCAAGCAGCTTGCCCTCCTCGAACAGCCCCTCCAGAACCTCCTCCAGATGGGCTGCGACAGGCACCTTGCCATCCGGACCGGGGGTGGCGTCGCGCGGCGACAGCGCGCCAACCTCGACCAGAATATTGACGTCATGCGGCGTATCGAAGGGTGCGCGCGCCTCGGGATAGCGTTCCAGATATGCTTCGATGAAGATGCCCGGCATGAACTCGAAAGCCTCGACCGCGCCGCCTGTTTCGCGCTGCAGCCGGTTGAGCAGCGCCAGCCCGTCATTCAGCGACGGCACCGCCACCATCGCCGTGGCATAGGCCAGCGGCTTGGGATGCAGCTTGAGCACGGCGGCGGTGATGATCCCCAACGTGCCTTCCGCGCCGATCAGCAGATCGCGCAGGTCATAGCCCGAATTGTCCTTGTGCAGCTCGCTCATCAGATCGACGATCTCGCCCGTGGGCAGCACCGCCTCGATCCCGAGGCACAGATGCCGCGCGCTGCCATAGCGCACCACGTTCGAGCCGCCCGCATTGGTCGACAGCGCGCCGCCGATCATCGCAGAGCCGCGCGCGCCGAAAAACAGCGGAAAGATCAGCCCCTCCTGCTCGGCGGCGTCATGGATGCGCGACAGGATTGCACCGGCCTCCACGATGGCGATCCGTGCATCTGCGCGCAACTCGCGGATGGCCGACATCCGGTCCAGTGACAGCATGATCACATCTTGGGCCACGGTGCCTTGCACCAGACCCGTATTGCCTGAGACCGGCACGATGGCGGTTCCCGTGCGGTTGGCGAGCTTGACGATCTCCGACACCTGCTGCGTGTCGGCGGGGCGCACCACGGCAAGCGGCGTCCATTGGGTCTGCCCTGTCCATTCCTGGCTCCAGGGGGCGGCATCCGGGCCGGTCGCGACATGGCCTGCGCCAACGATCTCGATCAGGTCCCGGAGAATTTGTGAGGATGTCGTTTCGGTCATGTCGGCGAAGATGCGCCAGCCCCGGAACGGATACAAGGCCTCATCACCGGCGCATCTGGACCTTGCCGCAGCCTAGCCTAAGTTTATGGGATACATCTCGCCACGGAGTTTGATGGAATGTCGAATATGCTTCGCCGCACCGTTCTTTTGGGGATCGGCCTTGGCGCCGGTTTGCTTGCTTTGCCCGCCTTGGCCGCACAGGAAGACTGGCGGTTCGAGTCGATAGATGGCGGCACGCTGTCGCTGAAACAGTGGCAAGGGCAACCCGTGCTGGTGGTGAACACCGCCTCGCGCTGCGGCTTCACACCGCAATATGACGGGCTGCAGGCGCTTTATGATCGGTATCGTGATCGCGGACTGGTCGTGCTGGCCGTGCCGTCGCAGGATTTCAAGCAAGAGCTGTCCAGCAACGAGGAAGTGGCCGAGTTCTGCGAGATCAATTTCGGACTCGATCTGCCGATGACCACGATCACCCATGTGCGCGGCCCGCAGGCGCATCCGTTCTACAAATGGGTGGCCAGCACCTCGGGGTTCGAGCCGGCGTGGAATTTCAACAAGATCCTGCTCGGCCCGGATGGTTCGGTCGTCGAGACCTTCGGATCGGTCGTCAAACCGGACTCGGCGAAAATCACCAGCCGGATCGAAGCGCTTTTGTCCGGGGGATGATCTGCCGGATCGGATCGGGCTTTTTCGCCTTGACCTGATCCAGCGGCTGTCATAACTAGCGCCTCGTTCTGGCGGAGTAGCTCAGTTGGTTAGAGCAGCGGAATCATAATCCGCGTGTCGGGGGTTCAAGTCCCTCCTCCGCTACCATCACCCCCCTTCCCGTGTCGCGATCGCATCGCCGTGCTGCCCGCAAGCGCGCAGGACATCCCGCACTCTTTCGGCGTTGTCGGTCGCTTGTCGGCCATCGCCATGCCACAGCGAATTTTCGAATCCGACGCGGAGTTTGCCCCCGCGTTTGTGCGCCTCCACAAGGCAGGCCGTTTCGCCCCTGCCGAAAGCGCAGACGGCCCAATCCGCCTCGGGGTTCACGTCTGACAAACGCTTTGTGAACGGCACAAGGTCTGATGGCGCGCTTTCCTGATCGCGACTGTAGCGCCCCAGCACAAAGATCAGCTGCAAGCCCGGATCCCGAAGCAGGTTTTCGGGCAGAAGGCGGGTCAACAGGTCGAAGTCACTGGTATCATATAAGATATGCTGAACCGCGATGCCCTGCTCAGCACAGCTTAGGTAAAAGGCCGTGGCCATCGCGTCTTCGGTTTGATGCGTCATTTCCCGCAAGGCGGCCGAAACAAGAGTTGCGCCAGAATGAAGGGCGACGTGCCGTTGATGCGGTGCGTCATAGATGCCTACCGCTTCCGTGGTGATCTGAACCACGAGGCCCGGCAGGGCGCTCTGCAATTCGCCAAGCGCTTCGCGGTACAGTCCCGCATCCAGCAGATGACGACCAGCCGCATCGCGCAAATGCAGGTGCATACCGTCTGCTCCCGCCGCGGCGCAATCGCGCGCCGTTTCGATAATCTCCGGCAGCGTCAGCGGAATGGCCGGATGATCCGATTTCACGCGCCGCGCCCCGTTCGGTGCGACCATCAGACGTGGCAGCGCCGTCATGGAAGCGCCGCGCCGATGGCTTGCGACAGCTTGTCCACCAGCTCCCCGGTTTGATCCGCGCTCAGAATGAAGGGTGGGGCCAGCAGAATGTGATCCCCCTGCCGTCCGTCGATCGTTCCTCCCATCGGGTAGCACATCAAACCGGCGTCCATCGCCGCCGATTTGACGCGCTTGTGCAGGTTCAGGGAGGGATCGAACGGGGTTTTCGTCTCGCGGTCATTGACCAGTTCGACCCCGATGAACAGGCCCCTGCCGCGGATATCTCCGATATTGGGGTGTTGTCCGAAAACGTCCTGCAGGCGGGCGCGCAGCATGTCCCCCATATGCGCCACATGGCGAAGCGTTTCGCCATCCGTCAGCCGCCTCAGAACAGCGGTGGCGGCAGCCATGGCCATCGGATGCCCCAGATAGCTGTGCCCGTGCTGGAAAAAGCCGGACCCTGCGGCAATGGTATCGTGAAGCTCCGCAGAACACAGCATCGCGCCCACCGGCTGATATCCTGCCCCCAAGCCCTTGGCGATGGTCACGATATCCGGCACGATCCCGTCCTGTTCACAGGCGAATAACGTGCCGGTGCGTCCCATGCCGCACATCACCTCGTCCAGGATCAGCAGCACGCCGTGACGGTCACAGATCTCGCGGATGCGCTTGAAATAGCCGGGCGCTGCCGGCACCGCGCCCAGAGACGCGCCCACAACCGGCTCGGCGATAAAGGCGATGACAGTCTCGGGACCCACGCGCTGCAGTTCATGTTCCAGCTCATCGGCCATGCGCAGACCGTACGACAGGGGTGTTTCGCCTTCGGCGCGCCCGCGATATTCGAAGCAGGGCGAGATATGACTGGTCTCGATCATCAGGGGCGCGAAAGCCTCGCGTCGCCAGGCGTTTCCGCCTGCGGACAGCGCCCCAAGCGTCGCCCCGTGATAGCTTTGGTGCCGCGCGATAAGCCGTGTCCGCTGAGGTTCGCCGCGTTCGAGAAAATACTGTCGCGCCAACTTGAGGGCGGCCTCGATCGCCTCTGATCCCCCGGATACGGGATACACCCTGTTCAGCCCGGCCGGAGCCTTGGATATCAGCAGGTCCGCAAAGGTTTCGGCTGCCTCCGTGGTGAAAAAGGATGTATGTGCGAAGGGCAGCTTCTCGAGCTGATCTCGGATGGCGGTCTTGACCGCTTCGTCGGAGTGGCCAAGGCATGAAATCGCAGCCCCACCGCAGGCATCCAGATAACGTTTGCCATGCCGGTCGATGATATAGCACCCGTCGCCGCTTTCCGCCCATGGAAGGTTCGCGTCGCATGTTCGATGAAAAAGGGCTGACATAAGGGGCGTCTCCAGAGCGTTTTGGCTATGTGTTCCGGGGGGCGGTCGGGCCAATGCGGCATGAGCCTGGCCCGCCGCCAAAGGCCAGGGTCCGATGCGGAGGGCATCCGGGCGGGTACCGGGTCATGCGACCGGCAGAATGCGGTAATGCGCATCGGTTGGCACGCAGTCGGCGCCATTGATCGGCAGCATGTCCTGCGGGCAGGCGGACATCGCCACAATGCAATCCATCTGTGCGCGCAAGACCACGACATCCCCGGGTTTCGACAAGGGCTCGCCCCAGCTGGTAGTGCCATCCTGCGCCACGGGAATATTCATCCACAGGTTCAGCGGGCTTGGGCAGTCATGCGTGATGACCCCGATCCTGCGCATCGCGGCGTGCAGGTTGTCGGTGCAGTTGTCGTGATAGTCACGACAGCCCAGAAGCCCGTAGCGATAATCGTCACATGCCGCGATCAGCGTATCGTGCCGGCCCGGAGACGTGTCTTCTTCCAGAATGAGGATGGGGCGGCGCCGGTTCGTGATCAACGGATCGCCCTTGGCCGGCCACAGCTTGCCAAGGCTCGCGCGCATATGCTCGTTCGACAGGAACTCCGAGATGTCTTCCGCATTGAAGGCCCATGTGTCCACCACCTGTGATCCATGGGTGTTGATGATCTCTATGGCCTCGCCTTTGGTCAGGCGAACGGCGCGCCCTTTTCGGGCAGGAAGAAGGGTCAGTTGGGGGGCAGGGGACATCGGCATGCTCCAGTGGGTGCGAAGGTCTTCGAGCAAGGACGCCCAGATGACCGTATCTGAACTATAAATCTGCATCTTGCGCGGGTCGGCACAAGCGCTTTCGGGCAGAACCCATCGCCTCGCCCGAGCGTGTTCTGCCCTGCATCTTGGCCGTCATTGCATGGCCGTGCCGATCCGCGCGCCTTGCTTGGGCCATGACCCGTACAAGACCTGCCTTCGGATTGTGCAGATCGAGTGGCTGCGCAACGATTTTGCTGCACTGCAGCGCGAATCATCTTGTCTTCGGCTGATCGGCTTACACAAATAAATTATGACACCGATGGGGGATCGCAATGACGCAATTTGATGAAAGCGCGCTCGAGTTTGCGAATTTCATTTTCGACCGGAAAAAGGTGGTGTGTTACGGCCTGCAGAACGCCGCCGGAGGGACGACGACCATCCTCAACTTTCCGACCGCGTCCCTGGCGGATGCGTTCCGCACGGCGTTTCTCGAAGGCCGCAATTTCCGCATCGTCCAGAACGGTGCGCAGATCATCTGCCTTGCCGATTATGAGACCGTGATGCGGTGCTCATCCGATGATCCCCGGGTTCAGCCCCTGAGATACAGTCGCGATTACATGATGGGCACGCTGTCGCACATGGTCTGCTGAGCGAATTGTCCTGATTGATCAACCGGCCCGGATCAGAGCGCCTTCGATACCCTGTCCGGACCGCCCACATCCTCGGGCGCGATAGCCACGGATTTGACGATGGCATAACAGGACGCGCCTTCGGTCAGATCGAGCAGTCGCGCCGATCTCTGGGTGATGCGCGCCAGAAGGATGCCTGCCGGCGTGGCCACGGAAACAAGCGCACCCGGTCCGGCGCCCGAGCGGATCGTCGTGATCTGCCCCGGCAAGATATTCAAAGCCGACAGCCCCTCGGGCCGGGAGCGCGACAGGATCACCTCTTGCGCCGCGATCCTGATCCGCAGCGGTTGCCCCACCTGCTGCGCCACACGCGGCACGAACAGCGCCACGCCCCCGGCACTCAGTTCGGTCAGCCCGTCGTCATGGTGCCGCGCCACTTTGGTTTCCAGCACGGCACCCGCCGCGCGCGCGCCAAGCGGTGTCAGCATCGGATCGCCCAGGATCCCGGTCGCCGGACCCTGGCCTGTGACCCGTCCGTTTTCCAGCGTCACCACCGTGGTCGCCAGACGCGCCACCTCGGTGGCGGAATGGCTGACATAGAGGATCGGCACCGAGACCTCGTCTCGCAGCCTTTCGAAATAGGGTAGGATCTCGGCTTTGCGCGGCTCGTCGAGTGCGGCCAGCGGCTCGTCCGCCAGAATGATCCGAGGATCGCCCAGCAGGGCGCGCCCGATCGCCACGCGCTGCTTTTCGCCCCCCGAGAGGGCAAGTGGCCGGCGATCCAGTAGCGCGCCGATCCCCAGCATTTCCACCACCTCGTGGAAATCGGATCTGGCGCCCTTGCGGAACCAGCGGCTGAACATGAGGTTCTGGCGCACCGTCATATGCGGAAACAGCCGCCCCTCCTGAAAGACATATCCAAGTCCCCGGCGATGCGGCGCAAGATCGATGCCTTGGGCCCGGTCGAACAGCGTCTTGCCCTCGACCGTGATGCGCCCCGTTTCCGGGCTCAGCAGCCCCGCGACCGCATTGATCACGGTCGATTTGCCCGATCCGGAGCGCCCGAACAGCACCGTCAGGCCCGGCGGCGCCTCGAAACTGACATCCAGTGTGAAGTCACCGAAGGCATGTCTGATATCAACCGACAGGGTCATCAGCCCGACATCCTTTTTGCAGCCCTGCGTGCCAACCACTCCGACAGCAGCAGCGCCCCCATCGCCACCACGACCGACACCACCACCAGCCGCATCGCCGAAGACTCGCCCCCCGGCACCTGCAGGAACGCATAGATCGCTGATGGCACCGTGCGCGTCTCGCCGGGGATATTGGAGACGAAAGTGATCGTCGCGCCGAATTCGCCCATCGCCTTGGCAAAGCCAAGGATGCTGCCCGCGATGATCCCGGGCAGGATCAGCGGCAGCGTCACCGTCGCGAACACCCAAGGGCGCGACGCCCCCAGGGTCGAGGCCGCCTGTTCCAGTTTGGGATCGACCGCTTCGATCGACAGGCGGATCGCGCGCACCATCAAGGGGAACCCCATCACCCCCGCCGCAAGCGCGGCCCCTGTCCAGCGAAAGGCCAGAACGATGCCCAGATCCTGCAGAACGCTGCCGATTGGGCCTTTGGTGCCGAAGGTCAAGAGCAGCAGGTACCCGGTGACGACCGGCGGCAGGATCAGCGGCAGGTGCACCAGCCCGTTCAAGACCTGCTTGCCGGGAAAGGACCAGCGCGCCAGCGCATGCGCCATGAAGATGCCAAGCGGCAGCGATACCAGCGTCGCCCAGAACGACACCCGCAGCGACAAGGCGACCGCCTCCCATTCCTGTGGGCCAAGCCACCCCATGATCAATGCCGCCTATGGGTCAAGGACTGTGAATCCTTGCTGCTCGAAGACCCGGCGTGCCTCAGGGCTGCGCAGGAAGTCCATGAAATCTGCCGGGGCCTGTGGTTCGCGACCGGCGACCCTCGCGGCGGGATAGATGATGGGTGGATGGCTGTCTTCGGGAAAGACGCCAAGGATGACTACCGCTTCATCGGCTGCGGCATCGGTTGCATAGACGATCCCATAGGGCGCTTCGCCGGTGGCGACGAGGGCCAGAGCCGCGCGCACATTGTCGGTTTGCGCCACGTCGGCCGCCACGCTGTCCCACAAGCCCAGACTGCTCAGCGCCGCTTTGCCGTAGATCCCCGCTGGCACCGCCTCGATCAACGCCATGGCCAGTTTGCCGCCATCCAGAAGCGCTGCAAGATCAAGTTCGGGGCTGATCTGCCCGATGTCCGAAGGGGCTGCATCCGATCCATGAGCGACAAGCACGATCCGGTTGCCCAGAAGATCGACCCTTGTGCCCGGTTCGATCAACCCATCGGATTCCAGCGCGTCCATCCAATCGCTATTGGCCGATATGAACACATCTGCCGGGGCGCCTTGCTGTATCTGCCGCGCCAGTGCCGAAGACCCCGCCAATGACACGACAAGGTCATGCCCGGTGTCGGCCTCGAACAGCTGTTCGATCTCCTGCAGGGCGTTGGTCATGCTGGCGGCGGCAAAGACCGTGACCCTGTCCGCCAGCGCCGCGCCGGGCTGCAGACTGACCAGCACGGAGGCGGCAAGAAGCGTCTGGCGAAGGGCTGGCGCGATCATCAAGGTCTTTCCCACATGCGATATATCCACATGGGAATATCGAATGCTCCACCGGTCTGGCAAGCGTTATTTCTGGTCGGGAATATCGCGTAGCATGGCTTGCAGCCGGTCGATATGCGCGGCGCCGGCCTTTTCGGCCACCGCTTCGAGGCTGCGGAATTCGGTCAACACGGCCTGTCCCGCTTCTGTCAGAACCGCGCCACCGCCCTTGGCGCCGCCGCGGGTGCTTTCCACCAGCGGTTCGCGGAACATGGCATTCATGGTCTCGACCAATTGCCATGCCCGCTTGTAGCTCATGCCCATGTCGCGCCCGGCGGCTGCGATGGACCCGGTGCGCGCGATCCCCTCCAGAAGATCGGCCTTGCCCGGCCCAAGCATCTCGCCGGGGGCAAAGACAAGGCGCAGGCGAAAGCGCGGATCATGGGGACTGCCTTGGGTCATGTCCCTGACCTTGCGCTGAAATAAGGTCCGGCACAAGCCGCCCGAATGCCCTATGATCCCTTGCGCAGCGCCGAGGGTGTCGTGTCGTAGACCTGCCTGAAAGCCCGGGCCAGAGCCGCCGGGCTGTCATAGCCGCAGCGCAGGCTGATCTCGGCGATGCCGAGTGCCGTGGCCTCCAGCATCCGCCGTGCCGCAGCCAGCCGCAGATGCCGGTAGACCGTTCCCGGAGCGGCGCCCAGCCGTGACCGAAAGCGGCGATCAAGGGTGCGGGGCTGGCACGAAAGCGCTTGCGCCAGGCTGGCCAGCGGCAGGGGGCGTTCGACGGTTTCGCGCATCAGCCCAAGCGCGCGATGCACCAGAGGATCGCTGATCGCCTGCCGTTCGCGCGGCATGGTGACCGGCGGATCGCCATGAATGAACAGCGATTCCACATCCAGCCGGGCAGCGATCCCCAGATGATCGGCGATCAGCCCAAGCGTGAGGTCCAGCGCCGACATCGCGCCCGCACAGGTCCACCATGGCCCGTCGCGCAGCACCCGTGCGCGTTCGGCCTCGCTATCCAGAAACCGTTCGGTGAAGGCATCCAGCAAATCCCAATGCACTGTCACACGTCGACCGCTCAGCAGCCCCGCCGACGCCAGAAGCCATGGCCCCGCATCCAGTCCCACCACTGTGCGCGCCTTTTTCGCCGCCATGCGAAGCGCCTGCCGGTTCTGTCGCGAATCGTGGGCCTCGTGGTGATAACTGGCGAGAACGAAAAGATAATCCCTCTCGCGCATGTCGGACAGGGCGGCATGGGGCATCACCTGCATTCCGCTCGAGGACAGCACCGGCGCGCCAGATGGCGTCACGATCTGCCAGTCGAAGGCCCGGGTTCGGGTGATCGTATTGGCGGCGCGCAGCGGCTCAAGGCAGTTTGCCAGGCACAGGTTCGAGAACTCGTCGAACAGAAGGAAGGTGATGCGCACGGGCGCGTCGGCTGATTTGGTCCATTCCGGCATGATATTTGTCCGATACAGCAAAACATGGCCGCGCACCAGCGCGATACGCTGAGCTTGATCGAGAACAGGAGGGGTCGATGCCGTTAGCCATGAACCGCGAGGTTTTCATCACCTGTGCCGTCACCGGATCTGGTGCCACGCAGGATCGCAGCCCCCATGTGCCCCGGTCTCCAAAGCAGATCGCGGATGCCGCGATCGCGGCGGCCAAGGCGGGGGCGGCGGTGGTGCATTGCCATGTGCGCGACCCCGAGACGGGGGCGCCGTCGCGGGATCTGGGGTTGTTCCGCGAGGTGACGGAGCGGATCAGGGATGCGGAAACGGATGTGGTGCTGAACCTGACAGCGGGCATGGGTGGCGACATCACCTTTGGCGGGGTCGAGGCGCCGTTGCCGGTCAATGCCGCCGGAACCGACATGGCGGGGGCCACGGAACGGGTGGCGCATGTGGCCGAATGCCTGCCGGAAATATGCACGCTCGATTGCGGCACGATGAACTTCGCCGAGGCCGATTACGTCATGACCAACACCCCCGGCATGTTGCAGGCGATGGGCCGCATGATGACCGATCTTGGCGTGAAGCCCGAGATCGAAGCCTTTGACACGGGCCATTTATGGTATGCAAAACAACTGGTTGCGGATGGTATTCTGGAACCTGACGCGCTGGTGCAGCTGTGTATGGGCGTGCCATGGGGTGCGCCGGATGATCTCAATACCTTTATGGCGATGGTCAACAATGTGCCGCCCGAATGGACCTTTTCGGCCTTCTCGCTGGGGCGCAACCAGATGCCTTACGTGGCCGCGAGCGTGCTGGCGGGCGGCAATGTGCGCGTGGGGCTGGAGGACAATCTGATGCTGGATCGCGGCGTGCTGGCGACCAATGCCCAGCTGGTCGAGCGGGCCGTGAGCATCATCGAGAACCTCGGCGCGCGGGTCATCGGGCCCGAGGATGTGCGCCGCAAGCTGAACCTTCGCAAACAGGCGCCAGCGTGAAAATCGCGCGTCGGTATCACGTCGGTATCACGTCGGTATCGTGTCGGTGCGCGCAGCCCGGAACCGACCCCCGATGAGCGCGCAGCGGGTCGTCATCACCGGCGGCGCGTCGGGCATCGGTCTGACGCTGGCGCGGCGCTTTGCGGCGCGCGGCGACCGGGTCGCGCTGTGCGATGCGGATGCGGCGGCGGTCGCGGCGGCGCAGGAAGCGCTGCCCGACACCATCGCGCGCCATGTCGATGTGACAGACGCCGCCGGCATGGAGGCGTTCCTGTCCGAGGTCGAAACATCCTGGGGCGGGGTCGATGTGGTCTGCGCCAATGCCGGGACGGGCGGACCTGCGGGCCGGATCGAAGATCTGGACTATGACGCCTGGCGCGCCTGTCTGGACGTGAACCTGAATGGTGCGTTCCTGACCTGCCGGTGGGCCGCGCGGGTGATGCGGGCGCAGGGCGCGGGGCTGATCCTGATCACCTCGTCCACCTCGGGGCTGCATGGCGTGCCTTATCGCAGCCCCTATGTGGCGGCGAAATGGGGGCTGATCGGGCTGACCAAGACGCTGGCGATGGAGCTTGGCCCTGCGGGTGTGCGCGTCAACGCCATAGCCCCCGGCGCCGTGACGGGCGACCGAATGGATCGCGTCGTGGCGATGGAGGCCGCCGCCAGCGGCCTGACCGAGGACGCGGTGCGCCAGATCTATGTCAAAGGCACCAGCCTGCGCACATGGGTCACCGCCGACGATATCGCCGATATGGCGCTGTTTCTGGCCTCGCCCGCCGCCGCCCGCATCAGCGGGCAGGTGCTGGCGGTGGATGGCCATACCGAAAGCATGGTGCCCTGATGCGCGCGTTCCTCTCGGCCATGCTGGCCTGTGTGATGCTGACGGCCTGTGCGCAACCGCCCGGAAATGGCGTCTATCGCGACACGGGCCAGCCTTTGTCGGTCACCACGCGCAGCGATGCGTCGCGGCTGGCGGGCGACTGGGTGGTGCGCAGCGCCACCCCGGACGAGGCGGGGCTGACCCATGTCACCTATCTTGGCCGGACCGGGGCCGATAGGGGCGAGGCGTTTGCCCTGACGCGGCGGGTCTGCGACGAAAACGCCCGCTGCGAGCTGCGCCGCAGCACCCGTGCGGCCATGCCCCTTGGCATGAACCGCTGGCGGCTGGCGGGCGACGAGACGCCTCGGGAGATCTGGGTTGTCTGGGTCGATGAAGGCTATCGCACCGCCGCGATCGGCACGCCGGATGGCAGCTTTGGCTGGATCCTCGACCGGGCCGCCACAGGCGGCGCAGACCGGATCACCGCCGCGCGCGAGATACTCGAATTCAATGGATACAGCGCCGGCGCCCTGCGAGCGCGCGGCACGGGAGGCGACACATGACCAGAACTGCAGCGATCATCGGGGGCGGCGTCATCGGCGGCGGATGGGCCGCACGCTTCCTGCTCAATGGCTGGAACGTCCGGGTGTTCGACCCCGACCCGCAGGCCGAACGCAAGATCGGTGAGGTGCTGGAGAATGCGCGCCGCGCGCTGCCGATGCTCTATGATGTCGCCATGCCCGAGGAAGGCGCGCTGATCTTCTGCCCCTCGATCGCCGAGGCGGTGACGGGGGCGACATGGGTGCAGGAAAGCGTGACCGAACGGCTGGATCTCAAGCACCGGGTCTTTGCCGAAATCCAGTCGGCCGATCCCGCCGCGCTGATCGGGTCTTCGACCAGCGGCTTCAAACCATCTCAGTTGCAGGAGGGGGCGATCGATCCCGCGCGGATCATGGTGACCCATCCGTTCAACCCGGTCTATCTTTTGCCGCTGATCGAGCTGGTGCCGTCGGCTGTGACGGATGCGGGTGCTGTCGAGACCTGCAAGGATATCCTGCGTTCGGTCGGGCTTTATCCCTTGCATATCCGCAAGGAGATCGACGCCCATATCGCCGACCGGCTGATGGAGGCGGTCTGGCGCGAGGGGCTGTGGCTGGTCAATGACGACATCGCCACCACCGAAGAGATCGACAATGCGATCCGCTATGCCTTTGGCCTGCGCTGGGGGCAGATGGGCCTGTTCGAGACGTTCCGCATTGCCGGTGGCGAGGCGGGGATGCGCCATTTCATCGCCCAGTTCGGCCCGGCTTTGGCCTGGCCCTGGACAAAGCTGATGGATGTGCCCGAGATGACCGACGCGCTGATCGACAAGATCGCCAGCCAGTCGGACGCGCAGTCGGGCCATCTGTCGATCCGCGAGCTCGAGCGCAAGCGCGACGGTAACCTCATTGCGATGATGCGCGCGCTCAAGCAGCAGGGGCATGCGGCGGGGCGGCTGATCCTCGAGCATCAATCAGCGCTGCGGCCCGCGCCCGAGATGGCCTGCCCCATGGTGTCGGCGCGCCGGGTGATCCCGCTCGACTGGACCGACAATAACGGCCATATGAACGAGGGGCGCTACGGGCAGCTTTTCAGCGATGCGTCCGAGACGGTGATGGCGGCGGTGGGCGCCGATGATGCCTATATCGCGGGTGGCAAAAGCTTTTTCACCGTCGAGAACACGATCCGCTTTCTCGAAGAAACCCATGCCGGCGAGAAGATCGAGGTGCATAGCCGCGTGACGCAGGCCGAGGGCAAGAAGCTGCGCTGCCTGCACGAGATGCGGCGGGTGGCGGATGGCGCGGTGCTGGCCACGTCGGACCAGTTCATGCTGCATGTGGATCTGGCAACGCGGCGCAGCTGCGTGCCGCCCGAGGATGTGGCCACGCGGATGGCGGCGCTGGCGGCAGCGCATGCCGCGCCCGAGACGGAGGGCTGAGCGATGCATTTCGGACTGAGCGAAGAACAGGAGATGATCGTCTCGACGGTGCGCAGCTTTGTCGAGAAAGAGATCTATCCCCATGAGGCCGAGGTCGAGCGCACGGGCGAGGTGCCCCGCGAGCTGGCCGACGAGATCCGCCGCAAGACGCTCGAGCTGGGATTTTATGCCTGCAACTTCCCGCAAGAGGTGGGTGGCGCCGGGCTGGGGCATGTGGATTTCGCGCTGGTGGAACGGGAATTGGGCCGGGGGTCGATGGCGCTCACGCATTTTTTCGGGCGGCCGCAGAACATCCTGATGGCCTGCACCGGGGCGCAGCGCGACCGGTACCTGCTGCCGGCGGTGCGCGGCGAGCGGATGGACGCGCTGGCGATGACCGAACCCGATGCCGGATCGGATGTGCGGGGGATGAAATGCTCGGCCCGGCGCGAGGGTGGCGACTGGGTGCTCAATGGCACCAAGCATTTCATCTCGGGGGCGGATCACGCGGATTTCGTGATCGTCTTCGTGGCCACCGGCGAAGACATGACCGACCGGGGGCCGAAGAAGCGCATCACCACCTTCCTCGTGGATCGCGGCACGCCGGGCTTCACGATCCGCGACGGCTATCGCTCGGTCAGTCATCGCGGCTACAAGAACATGATCCTCGAGTTCGACGATTGCCGGCTGCCGGATGATCAGGTGCTGGGCGAGGTGGATGGCGGGTTCGCGGTGATGAACGAATGGCTCTATGCCACGCGGATCACCGTGGCCACGATGAGCGTCGGGCGGGCGCGGCGCTGTTTCGATTATGCGCTGGGCCAGGCCGCAGAGCGGCGCCAGTTTGGTCAGCCGATCGGCAGGTTCCAGGGCGTCGGCTTCCAGATCGCCGACATGATCACCGAGATCGACGCGGCCGATTTCCTGACCCTCGCCGCCGCCTGGCGGCTGGATCAGGGCCTGCCCGCCAATCGCGAGATCGCCAGCGCCAAGCTCTATGCGACCGAGATGCTGGCACGGGTGAGCGATGCCACCCTGCAGATCCATGGCGGGATGGGATTGATGGATGATCTGCCGATCGAACGGTTCTGGCGCGATGCGCGGGTCGAGCGGATCTGGGACGGCACCAGCGAGATCCAGCGCCACATCATCAGTCGCGAGTTGCTGCGACCGCTGGGCGCCTGAGGCCGACCCCGGTGACAAGAGATTTCATGCCTCCGGCGGGGATATTTTCAGCCAGAAGAAACGGGGAAGCGCGCGCGGCCCTTCCCCGTCCTGCGAAACGCTGGGGGGCGTTTCTCCTGGCGCGGTCATCGGCGTCCCCGCCTGTACCGCCCCGTGAGACTGGCATGGAATGGTTAAGAAACCCTTGTTTCTTCTGGCTGAAAATATCCCCGCCGGAGGCTCCCGTCGGCTCCGTGCGCGTGAAGGGGCGCAGATGAGGCGCGACCTCAAACGTCTGCTGCGGCCGCGCTCGATCGCGGTGATCGGCGGTGGGGCATGGTGCGCCAATGTCGTCGAGCAATGCCGCAAGATGGGCTTTGACGGGACGATCTGGCCGGTGCATCCGACGCGCGACACGCTGGCCGACGTGCCGGCCTTCGCGGGCATCGAAGATGTGCCGGGCGTGCCGGATGCCGCCTTCATCGGTGTGAACCGGCATGCCACGGTCGAGATCGTCCGGCACCTTGCGGGGATCGGCGCGGGCGGGGCGGTGTGTTTCGCCAGCGGTTTTCGCGAGGCGCAGGCTGAGACCGGCGACGGCGCGGGGCTGCAGGAGGCGCTCTTGCAGGCGGCCGGCGGGATGCCGATCCTCGGGCCGAACTGCTATGGGATGATCAACTATCTCGACGGGGCGTTGCTCTGGCCCGATCAGCATGGCGGGCAGCGCTGCGACCGGGGCGTCGCGATCGTCACCCAAAGCTCCAATATCGCGATCAACCTGACCATGCAGGCGCGTGGCCTGCCCATCGCTTATGTGGTGACCGCGGGCAACCAGGCGCAGACCGGGCTGGCCGATCTGGGCCGCGCGCTCTTGGCCGATGACCGGGTCAGCGCGCTTGGACTTCATATCGAGGGGATCGGCGATCTGCGCGCCTTCGAAGCGTTGGCCGCAGAGGCGCGGGCAAGGGGCAAGCCGATTGTCGCGCTCAAGGCCGGGAGATCGGACCATGCAAGGGCGGCGGCGGTGTCGCATACCGCGTCGATGGCGGGCAGCGATGCGGGGGGGCGGGCGCTTTTGGACCGTCTTGGCATCGCCCGGGTGGCGAGCCTGCCCGCGCTCCTGGAGACGCTCAAGCTGGTGCATTTCGCGGGGCCGCTGCGCTCGAACCGGATCGCGTCGATGTCCTGTTCGGGTGGCGAGGCGAGCCTTGTGGCCGACAGCGCCGAGGGGCGCGACATCGTCCTGCCACCGCTGAGCGCGCGCCAACGCGACGGGTTGCGCGCAGCCCTTGGGCCGAAGGTGGCGCTGGCCAATCCGCTGGATTACCACACCTATATCTGGGGGGACACAGCCGCCATGGCGCGCGCCTTTGCGGCGATGCTGTCGGGGGATCTGGGGCTTGGCTGTCTGATCGTCGATTTTCCGCGCACCGACCGCTGCAGCATGGCCGCATGGGATTGCGCGATCGAGGCCAGCCGCCTTGCGGCGGGCGGCAGCACCACGCCTCTGGCGCTGATCGCGACCTTGCCGGAGGGCATGTCCGAGCCGGTGGCGCAGCGCTGCATCGATGCCGGGCTGATCCCGCTTCTGGGGCTTGATGATGCGCTGAGCGCCATCGAGGCGGCGGCCTTTCTGGGCGAGGCGCGCCGCGACCCCGCGCCGCTGCTTTTGCCCGGAACGCCGGCGGCGCTCCGGACCCTGAGCGAGGCCGAGGCCAAGGCCGAACTTGCCGGGCACGGCCTGGCGGTGCCGCGCGCCGAGCGCGCGACGCAAGCCGGCGCGCTTGCAGCGGCGGCCCATCGGATCGGTGCGCCGCTCGTCATCAAGGCCGAAGGTCTGGCGCATAAATCCGATATGGGCGGTGTCGTTCTGGCGCCCGACGATCCGCAAGCCGCGCTGGCCGCCGCCCGAAGGATGCCCTGCGACAGCTGGCTGGTGGAGGAGATGGTCACCGGTGCCGTGGCCGAGCTCTTGATCGGGGTGCTGCGCGATCCCGCGCATGGCTTCGTGCTGACGCTTGCCGCGGGCGGTACGCTGACCGAGATCATCGCCGACAGCACGCAGCTTTTGCTGCCCGTCGAGGCGCAGGACATCGACGCGGCGCTGGACACCTTGCGCATCGCGCGCCTGCTTGAGGGCTATCGCGGCAAGCCGGCTGCGGATCGCGAGGCGATTGTCCGCGCCGTTCTGGCGGTGCAGGATTACGTCATCGCCCAAGCCCATCGCCTCGAGGAGGTGGAAATCAACCCGCTCATCTGCACGCCCGATCGCGCGGTCGCCGTGGATGCGCTTATCACCATCGGAGAGCCGACATGACCGACAGCCCCGTCAAGACCCACCGCCGAGGCCATGTGCTGGAGGTGACGCTGGACCGGCCCAAGGCCAATGCCATCGATCTCGCCACCAGCCGCATAATGGGAGAGGTGTTCCGAGATTTCCGCGACGATCCGGATCTGCGCGTGGCGCTGATCACCGGCGCGGGGGACAAGTTCTTCTGTCCCGGCTGGGATCTCAAGGCCGCGGCTGATGGCGATGCGGTGGATGGCGATTACGGTGTCGGCGGGTTCGGCGGGCTGCAGGAGATGCGCGCGATGAACAAGCCCATCGTGGCCGCTGTCAACGGGATCTGCTGTGGCGGGGGGCTGGAATGGGCGCTGTCGGCGGATATCATCCTGGCCGCGGATCACGCGCAATTCGCCCTGCCCGAAATCCGCTCGGGCACCGTGGCGGACGCGGCGAGCGTCAAGCTGCCCAAGCGCATCCCCTATCACATCGCCATGGAAATGCTGCTGACCGGGCGCTGGATCGATGCCGAAGAGGCCGCCCGCTGGGGGCTCATCAACCAGATCCATCCGGCGGATGCGCTGATGGAGAAGGCGCGCGCGCTGGCCGATCACCTGGCCTCGGGGCCGCCGCTGGTTTACGCCGCGATCAAGGAAATCGTGCGCGAGGCCGAGGCGATGACCTTTCAGGACGCGATGAACCGGATCACGCGGCGGCAGTTCGAGACGGTCGACAGGCTTTACGCGTCCGAGGATCAGCTGGAGGGCGCGCGCGCCTTCGCCGAAAAGCGCGATCCGGTCTGGAAGGGGAAATAAAGCGTTTCGCGAAATGCGGTGCGCCGTTCAATCGTTGCAGGCGGTCCGCCTTGAGCGGATGCCTGAGGTCAAAGGCAGACCGCTTTAGCCCGCAAAGGTCGCGCACAAGAGGGATGCGCCGGGGTCAGCCCAATGCGAGAGCGCGGCCAAGCGTGACCGCCTCGGGCGTGATCCGCGTGTCGTAGATCAGCACCTCGACCCCGGCGGCGCGGGCGGCGTCGAAGCCCGCCGCATAGGCCGGGTCGATATCCGAGGCCAGCCGGAAGGCGCGGGCATCGGTGCGCTGCACCAGATAGAACATCACCGCGCGGTGCCCCTCTCGGACCATCTGCGCCAGCTCTGCCAGGTGTTTGGTGCCGCGCGCGGTCACGCTGTCGGGAAACTCGGCGATGCCGGGCTGGCGCTGCAGGGTCACCGACTTGACCTCGACATAGGCATCCCGCCGTCCCGTGCCCTGCAACAGGAAATCGATCCGGCTGCCGGTGCCATAGGCCACCTCGGCGCGCAGGCGCTCATAGCCGGCAAGCTCGGGCACCTCGCCTGCCTCGAGTGCTGCGCGCAGCGCGCGGTTGGGCACGGATGTGTCGATGCCGGTGAAATGCCCGTTCCCGTGATCCACAAGGCGCCAGCCGTATTTCAGCTTCTTCTTCGGGTCGTCATTCGGCTCGACCCAGATGCGCATGCCGGGATCGGCCAGCCCCATCATCGAGCCGGGATTGGCGCAATGCGCCGTCACCTCGCGCCCGTCCTCCAGCCGGATATCGGCCAGGAAGCGTTTGTAGCGCCGGATCAGGGTCGCCGGCTCAAGAGGGGTTTGAAAGCGCATGGCGACAGGCCTATACCGAAGCCACCATCCCATCAAGGAGCGCGCCTCATGCCCAACCCCACCGCCGCCATGCTGGTCATCGGAGACGAGATCCTCTCGGGGCGCACCCGCGACGCCAATATGCATCATCTGGCCAAGGAACTGACCCATGTGGGCATCGACCTGTGCGAGGTGCGGGTGGTCAGCGACAAGGCCGATGCGATCACCGATGCGGTCAAGGCGCTCAGCGCGGCCTACACCCATGTGTTCACCTCGGGCGGGATCGGCCCCACCCATGACGACATCACCGCCGACAACGTGGCGCGCGCCTTCGGCGTGCCGATCGATGTGCGCGAGGATGCCCGCGCGATCCTGCAGGCGCATTACGATCGTCAGGGGCTCGAGCTGAACGAGGCCCGGCTGCGCATGGCCCGCATCCCCGAAGGCGCAAAGCTGATCGACAATCCGGTGAGCGCCGCGCCGGGCTTTATCCTTGGCAATGTGCATGTGATGGCGGGCGTGCCCTCGATCTTCAACGCGATGCTGGCCGGCGTGCTGCCCAGCCTGACGGGCGGCGCGCCGGTGCTGTCGCAATCGCTGATGATCCATCGCGGCGAGGGCGATATCGCCGGGCCGCTGCGGGCCTTGGCGGAACGCTATCCCGATCTGTCCTTCGGCTCCTATCCGTTCCAGCGCGATGGCGCCTATGGCGCGCAGGTCGTGATCCGAGGTCAGGACGGCGCGCGTCTGGATGCCGCCATGACCGAGTTGAACGCGATGTTCCCCGCATGACGCCCGAGACGTTCCATGCCGTGATCGAGGCCACATGGCCTGCCGCCGAAACCATGCCGCAGGGTCCATGGACCATCCGCAACGGGCAGGGCGGCGGCAAGCGTGTCTCGGCGGCCACCGCCCGGCAGCCGGTGACGGCGGCCGACCTCCCCCTTGCCGAGGCGGAAATGCGCGCCTTGGGCCAGACGCCGCTTTTTCTCATTCGCAACGGCGATCTGGGGCTGGATGCGATGCTCGAAGGCTATGGCTATGACGTGGTCGACCCGGTCAACATGTATGCCGGTCCGATCGACACCATCGCCGTGCCGCCGCCGCACGCCACCAGCTTTGCCATATGGGAGCCGCTGGCGATTCAGCTCGAGATCTGGGCCGAGGGCGGCATCGGCCCCGCCCGGATCGACGTGATGCGCCGCGCCAGCTTTCCCAAGACCTCCATTCTGGTGCGTGACGGTCAGCGTCCCGCCGCCACCGCCTTTTGCGCGATGCATGACGGGGTGGCGATGATCCATGCGCTCGAAGTGCGCGCCTCCTGTCGTCGCCGCGGCATGGGCCGGCACGCGGTGCAGCAGGCCGCGATCTGGGCGCGGGCCAATGGCGCCACGCGCATGACGGCCCTGTGCACGCAGGCCAATCAGGGCTCGAACGCGCTCTTTGCTTCCCTCGGGCTGACGCCTGTGGGACAGTATCATTACCGGATCAAGACCTGAACCACCCAAGGAGGCGCCCCGCCGATGACCGACACTTCACGACCCACGGCGCTGGATCTGCCGATGGCCGATCCGCTTCCCGATGCGACGCGGAAATATTTCGACATCTGTCAGGACAAGCTGGGCATGGTGCCCAATGTGCTCAAGGCCTATGCCTTCGACATCGCCAAGCTCGACACATTCACCGCGATGTATAACGACCTGATGCTGGCCGACAGCGGCCTGAGCAAACTGGAACGCGAGATGATCGCGGTTGTGGTCAGCTCGATCAATCGCTGCTGGTATTGCCAGGTGGCGCATGGTGCTGCGGTGCGGCAGTTGTCGGGCCGTCCCGAACTGGGCGAGGCGATGGTGATGAACTGGCGCGCCGCCGATCTGGACGCGCGCCAGACCGCCATGCTGGGCTTTGCCGAAAAGATCACCCGCGCCAGCGCCGAGATTTCCGAGGCGGACCGGCAGGGCTTGCGCGATGCGGGCTTTTCGGATCGCGACATCTGGGACATCGCCAGCGTTGCGGGATTTTTCAACATGACCAACCGCGTGGCCAGCGCGACGGGCATGCAGCCCAACCCCGAATATCACGCTCAGGCACGTCAGGGCTGATGCTGGCGCGGCTGGTCCTTCTGCTGCTGTGCCTTTCCTTTCCTTCGGTCGGCGCACAGGCCCAAAGTTCGGCCCAAACTTCGGCCCAGACCCCGGTCGCCGGGCTGTCGATGCCGGGCACGGCGGTTCTGACCCGTGAACTTGTCGAAGAGGCGGGCAGCTACCGGCTTCCGGTGGGACCGTTCAGCGATGGCATCATGCGCACCCTCAGGGTCGAGGGCCGCATCGTGCAACAGGCTTGGCGGATCGAGGCGCAGGGCATGACCACGCTGCAAATGCTGGCACCCTTGCGCGACCAGCTGACCGGCGCCGGGTTCAACATTCTGTACGACTGTGCGGCGACCGCCTGTGGCGGGTTCGATTTCCGCTTCAACACGCGCGTCATGGCCGCGCCCGACATGTTCGTGGACCTGCTCGATTACCGGTTTCTGGCGGCGCGGCGCGATGGCCCGAACGGCGTGGGGCAGTATGTATCCCTGCTGGTCAGCCGCTCGGGCGCCAGCGGCTATATCCAGGTGATCCATGCCGGCGGTGCGCGGATCGGCCTTTCCGACGAGGCCGGCACCAACGCGGCCAGCAACGCGGGCACCGGAACTGGCACTGGTACGGCGGGTGGCACTGTTACGGCCAGTGGCACGGGCACGGCCATCCCTTCCCCGGCGCAGGATCTGCCCCTGGCCGAGGCCCTGCTTGCCTGGGGTCACGTCCGCTTGGCCGATCTCGAATTCGAAACCGGACGCTCGGCTCTGGGGCAGGGGCCGTTCGCCTCGCTCGCGGCGCTTGCCGCCTTTCTGAACGAAGACGATGGCAGGCGTGTCGCCCTTGTGGGGCATACCGATTCCGTGGGCGCGCTGGAGCCGAATATCGACCTGTCGCGCGCCCGCGCCGCTGCGGTGATGACCCGGCTGATCGATACATACGGCGTGCGCCCCGAGCAGCTCGAGGCGCGCGGCGTGGGCTATCTCGCGCCCATCGCCTCGAACCGCACCGATACCGGCCGCGACGCCAACCGCCGCGTCGAGGCGGTGCTTCTGAACACACAGTAACCTCGGCCCTTTGCGCGCGCCTTTTGCGCGATCACCGGGCGAGCGGTTGCGTCCGCGGGCGCCTTGCGCTATGCCGCATCGCAGCGAACATGGAGCCGGGTGCGACCCCCGGCTGGCTCTTCCGGCCGCCGATCCGCCGGACAACAAGACCAAAAGCCATAACCGCGCCGTTCCTGCTGCGCCGGCACGGCTCAAGGGAACCTAAGTCTCATGATCTCTCTCTCCGCCTACCGGCGCGACTGGACCGGGAATATCCGTGCTGATCTCTTGTCCGGCCTTGTCGTGGCCCTTGCCCTGATCCCCGAAGCCATCGCCTTTTCGATCATCGCGGGCGTTGACCCCAAAGTGGGGCTTTATGCCAGCTTCTCGATTGCGGTGATCACCGCGATCACTGGCGGGCGGCCCGGCATGATCTCGGCGGCGACCGCCGCGACGGCGGTGCTGATGGTCACGCTGGTGCGCGATCACGGGCTGGAATATCTGCTGGCCGCCACCGTGCTGGCCGGTCTTCTGCAGATCGGCGCAGGGCTGTTGCGGCTGGGCTATGTGATGCGCTTCGTGTCACGCTCGGTGATGACCGGTTTCGTGAACGCTCTGGCGATCCTGATCTTCATCGCGCAGCTGCCCGAGCTCGACCCCACGAGGGTGCCGATGCTGACCTATGCTCTGGTGGCACTCGGGCTGGCGATCATCTACCTGTTTCCGACCATCACAACCGTGATCCCCTCGCCTCTGGTGACGATCATCGTGCTGACCGTGCTGGTGGTGGTCATGGGCTGGGATGTGCGCACCGTGGGCGACATGGGCGCGCTGCCCGACACGCTGCCGGTCTTCCTGATCCCCGACATCCCGCTGAATTTCGAGACGCTGCAGATCATCTTCCCCTATGCGCTGGCGGTGGCTGTCGTCGGTCTGCTGGAAAGCCTGATGACCCAGCAGATCGTCGATGACCTGACCGACACCAGCTCGGATCGCAATCAGGAATGCATCGGGCAGGGTCTGGCCAATACCGCCACCGGCTTTATCGGCGGGATGGCGGGCTGTGCGATGATCGGGCAGTCGATCATCAACGTGAAATCCGGCGGGCGGGGGCGGCTGTCGTGCTTTGTTGCGGGGATTTTTCTGCTGATCCTGTGCGTGGTGCTGGGCGATATCGTGGCGATCATCCCGATGGCCGCGCTGGTGGCGATCATGATCATGGTGTCGATCGGCACCTTCTCGTGGTCCTCGATCAAGAACCTGCGCGATCATCCGCGCTCGTCCTCGATCGTGATGCTGGCGACGGTGTTCTTCGTGATCTACACCCATAACCTTGCCATCGGGGTTCTGGTCGGCGTGCTGCTGTCGGGCATCTTCTTTGCGTGGAAGATCGCGCAGCTGTTCCGCGTCCGCTCTGAGATCACCGCCGACGGCACCCACCGCACCTATATCGTCGAGGGCCAGCTGTTCTTCGCCTCGACCGAGGACTTCATGAAAGCGTTCGACTTCCGGGAAGCCCCCCGGAAAGTGACCATCGATGTCAGCCGCGCGCATATCTGGGACATTTCCTCGGTTGCGGCGGTGGACATGGCCGTGCTCAAGTTCCGCCGCGAGGGGGCCGAGGTCGAGATCATCGGCATGAACGAAGCCTCCGAGACCATCGTCGATCAGCTTGCCGTGCATGACAAGCCCGGCGCGATGGACAAGTTGCTGGGCCATTGAGGAAGGACAGGATCATGACAACCGACACACTCATCGCCCTTGTCGACGGCTCGGCCTATTCCGAAAGCGTCTGCCACCATGCCGCATGGATCGCCGCGCGCGCCGGCTGGAGCGTCAAGGTCTATCACGTGCTGGGCCGGCGCGATGCGCCCGCCACAAGCGATCTGAGCGGCGCGATCCGGCTTGGGGCGCGCAGCGCGCTGCTGGAACAGCTCTCGGATCTCGATGCGCAGCGCGCCAAGCTCGCCCATGAACAGGGCCGTGCGATCCTCGACGATGCCCGCGCGATCATCGAAGGGGCGGGCGACATCGTCGTGGAAACCCGTCTGCGCCAGGGCGATCTGGTCGAAACGGTCACCGCAAAGGAAGATAGCGGCGACATGATCGTGATCGGAAAGCGCGGCGAGGCGGCGGGACTGGCCGCGGCGCATCTCGGCTCCAACCTCGAACGGATCGTGCGGGCCAGCCACAGGCCGGTCTTTGTGGCCAACCGCGCCTTTCGCGCGATCAAACGCGTGCTGGTGGCCTTCGACGGGGGGGCGTCCTCGCTTCGGGCGGTGGATTACATCGCGCGCAGCCCGATCTTTGCCGGGCTCACGGTGACGGTGGTCTTTGCCGGGGTCGAAACCCCCGCCGTCGTCCGGTCGCTCGAGGATGCTGCGGCGACCCTGCGCGCCGGTGGCTTCAACCCCGAAACGGTGATCCGTCCCGGCGAGCCGGAAAAGGTGCTGGCGGCGATGACCGCCGACACCGGCGGCGCGCCCCAGCCCGATGCGGGTCATGATCTTCTGGTGATGGGGGCTTATGGCCACAGCCGGGTGCGCACGCTTCTGATCGGCTCCACCACGACCGAGATGATCCGCTCGTGCAAGGTGCCGGTGATGCTGATGCGCTGACGCGCTGAACCGCGAATATCCCCGGCCGGGGGGCGTTCAGGCCCCCGGACGCTCGGGGATAAGCTGTTGCGCGATGCCCGCGAACAGCAGGTAGGCGCTGGTCACCACCAGCCCCCAATGCGCCCAGCTTTCGGGGTGGAAATCCACCCAGGCCGCCCATCCCGCAAAGAAGGTCCAGGCGAATGTCATGGGCAGCGACAGCCACCGCCAGCGTTCGGTGCGCACCGGATGGATGAATTTCAGCGGCAGGAACATCGCCACCGACAACAGCGTGACCAGCAGCAGGATCAGCCATGTGGGCGGCTGCACGGCGAACATGACCAGCACGGTCATCTGCCAGCATCCCGGAAAGCCGGAAAACGAATTGTCCTTCGTTTTCATGTTGGTATCGGCGAAATACAGCGCGCTGGCATAGGTGATGATGATGATCGCCACCCATCCCGTCCAGCCCGGCAGCAGATCGGACTTGAACAGCGCGAAGGCCGGGATGAACACATAGGTCAGATAATCGATGATCAGATCCAGCAACACCCCGTCAAAGCGCGGTGCGTTCTGCCAGACCAGATAGCGGCGCGCCAGCGGCCCGTCGACCCCGTCCACGGCAAAGGCCACGACCAGCCACAGGAACATCATCGCCCATTCGCGATCCATCGCCGCCAGCAGCGCCAGCATCGCAAACACCGCACCCGAGGCCGTCAGGAAATGGACCAGTAATGCCTTGTAGCTCAAACTCATGACGTCCTCTTCGCGCAGCTGCGCGTCCGATGCAATCACCCTTTGGGGTGCGCCTTGCGATAAACCTCCATCAGACGGCTGGTATCGACCGCGGTATAGGCTTGCGTCGTCGACAGGGAGGCATGCCCCAAAAGCTCCTGAATGGCGCGCAGATCGCCGCCCGCATTCAACAGATGGGTGGCAAAGCTGTGGCGCATCGCGTGGGGCGTGGCGGTTGCGGGAAGGCCCAGCTGGGTGCGGGCCGCCTCGGTCACCTTCTGCACCGCCCTCGGGTTCAGCGGGCCACCCCGCATGCCGCGAAAAAGCGGCGTGCCGGGGCGCAGATCGAACGGGCAGAGCCGCGCATAATGCGCCACCGCATCGCGCGCGGGCGCGATCACCGGCACGATCCGTTCCTTGCCGCCCTTGCCGGTGATCCTGAGCGCCTCGCCCATGGGCAGATCACCGCCAGTCAGGCCAAGCGCCTCGGAAATCCGCAGCCCGCAGCCGTAAAGCAGCGTCACCACCGCCTGATCGCGCGCCGCCACCCATGGCGTGGCCGATTGCAGTTCGAGCGTGTCGATCAGGTCCTGTGCCGCCTCGGGCGCCAGCGGGCGCGGCAGCTTGCGCTGGAACTTGGGCGCGCGCGCCGACAGAACGGCGGTCGCGTCGAACCCCTCGCGCTCGGCAAGCCAGCGATAGAAGCTTTTCACCGCCGACAGCTTGCGCGCCAAGGACCGGGGGCCGACATTCTCACCCCGGGTAAAGGCCATCCAAGCGCGCATGTCGGTGACGCCGATCCGGGTCAGCGGCGCGATGCCCTGCATCTCGCCCTTGTGCCCGGTCATGAAGGCCAGAAACCCGGCCACATCCCGGCCGTAGGCCTCGAGCGTATTGTCGGCTGCACCCTTCAGGGCTTTTTGCGTCTCCAGCCAGCCCTGCAACGCATCGCGGGCCGCCGGGCTGATCATGACAGCCAGCGCCGCATCGCGCGCTCGAACACGCCCGCGAAGAACGCCAGAAGGTCGGTGCCCTGCTGCGGGCTGAACTGATGCGGATCCTCGGCGCCCATGGCCAGCATGCCCGGCAAGCGTCCCTCACCGAAATCCAGCATCAAACAGGCCTCCGAGCGCAGATAGGCCGCTTCCTGCCCATAGACGCGCGGATCGCCCTCGTGGATCTGGCGCAAGGTCACCTGTCGCGGCGCGGCGTTGCGCCCATCGGTCAGGTAGCGCCGCACAAATCCCGTTTCGGCCACTGACAGCACATTTCCGAGGCGCTGGATCGTGGGGTCGTTTTCATCCTGCACGGTTTCCAGAACCAGCTTCATGCTGTCCACCCGCAGGATATCCGCCACCTCTCCGCCCAGATCGCGCAGGAACACTTCGAATTCGACCGGGTCCAGCATCCGCAGGATCGCACGATGCACCTGATTCGTGCCGGCAAGATTGTCATAGGCCGCCGCGATCACCGATCGGTGGGTGTCCTCCAGCCGGTCCAGACGCGCCTCGAGACGTTCCATCGCGATGCCGCGCAGATCGACGATATTGTTGCCCATCGTCCGCTCGTTCGCCGCGATGAGCGCGCGCATCAGATCCTGATCCTCGAGAATCACATTGGGCTGCGCGATGATACGCTCACGCAGCTTGTCTTCCATTTCCGGCGTACCGCTCATACTGGCCTCAGTCTTGTTTGCCCGGCGTTATAACATGGGTCACAGAATTTTCTGCCCTGTTTTTTCCCAATCTTTCATGAAGGCCTCAAGCCCCTTGTCGGTCAGCACGTGCGACGCCATCGCCTTGATGACCGAGGGCGGCGCCGTCATCACATCGGCGCCGATCTGGGCCGACTGGAACGCGTGATTGACCGTGCGGATCGACGCGGCAAGAATCTGCGTGTCGAACGCGTAATTGTCATAGATCTGGCGGATATCCGCGATCAGCTCCATGCCATCGAGATTGATGTCGTCCAGCCGCCCGATGAACGGGCTGATGAAGGTGGCCCCCGCCTTGGCCGCCAGCAGCGCCTGATTGGCCGAGAAGCACAGCGTGACATTGACCATCCGGCCTTCGCCCGACAGCACCTTGCAGGCCTTCAGCCCGTCCCATGTCAGCGGCACCTTGACGGCGATGTTCTCGGCGATCGCGGCCAGCTTGCGGCCCTCCTCGATCATCGCATCCGCCTCCAGCGCGACCACCTCGGCGCTCACCGGGCCATCGACCATCTCGGCGATTTCGCGGGTGACTTCGAGGATGTCGCGCCCCGATTTCAGGATCAGCGAGGGGTTGGTCGTCACACCATCCACCATGCCCAGATCGTTCAGCTCGGCAATGGCATCGACATCGGCGGTATCTACGAAGAATTTCATGTCAGCGGTCCCTTGGCGCGGGTTGGGGTTTTTCATCCCCGGCTTTACCCCATAGAGTGACATGCCGAAACCCCTCACTTGGAGCCGCAGCCCCCGTGTCACCCTCAGGTCCGGACTTTTTCGCCGAAGGCGACCTTGTGGGGGTGCTCACCACCCAGCCGCTTGACCGGCTGCTGGATTACCGCGCGCCCGAAGGCGGCTGCCATGTCGGCGCCTTCGTCGAGGTGCCACTGGGTCCGCGCAAGGTGCCGGGGGTGGTCTGGGGGCCGGGGCGCGGGGATTTCGACATCTCCAAGGTCCGGCAGGTGCTGCGCGTGCTCGACGTGGCGCCGATGCGCGCCGAGTTGCAGGAGTTTCTGCGCCGCGCCGCCGACTATACCCTGACGCCGATGCCCGCGATGCTGCGGCTCGCGACCCGTGCGCCGGGCCTGTCGAACCCGCCCTCGATGCAGAAGATCTACCGTTCGGGGCCAGCCGCGCCTGATCGCATGACCGATGCGCGCCGCCGGGTGCTGGCTGTGCTGTCCGAGTATGGCGCGCTCTCGTTCACGCTGGGCGAGCTGGCCGAGCAGGCGGGCGTCACCACATCCGTCATCAAGGGGCTCGTCAAGCAAGGCGCCGTGCTGGAAGAGGACTGCCCCCGCGATCTGCCCTTTCCGCAGCTTGATCCGGCCCTTGGTGGCAAGGATCTGACCGACGATCAGTCCAGCGCCGCCGCCACGCTCTGCGCGGCACTGCGCGGCGGGGGCTATGGCACGACGCTGCTGCGCGGTGTCACCGGATCGGGCAAGACCGAGGTCTATCTCGAAGCCGTGGCCGAAACCCTGCGGCAGGGGCGTCAGGCGCTGGTGCTTCTGCCCGAGATCGCGCTGACCTCGGAATTCCTCACCCGGATCGAGGCGCGCTTTGGCGCGCGCCCCGCCGAATGGCATTCAGGCGTCACCATGACCGAACGCCGCCGCACATGGAAAATGCTGGGCGAGGGGGGCTGTCAGGTTGTCGTCGGTGCGCGCTCGGCGCTGTTCCTGCCGTTCCGCGATCTGGGGCTGATCGTGGTCGATGAGGAACACGACACCTCCTACAAGCAGGAAGACGGCGTGCTCTACAATGCGCGCGACATGGCCGTTTTGCGCGCCTCGATCTGTGGCGCTCAGGTGGTGCTCGCCTCGGCCACCCCGTCGCTCGAAAGCTGGGCCAATGCCGAGGCCGGGAAATACACAAGGCTTGACCTCACCGCGCGGTTCGGCGCGGCGGTCATGCCGCAGATGCGCGCCATCGACATGCGCAGCGAAACGCTGCCCGCCAGCCGCTGGATCTCGCCCAGCCTTCAGGCCGCCGTCACCGCGCGCGTTGAAGTCGGCGAACAGGCGCTCTTGTTCATCAACCGCCGGGGCTATGCGCCGGTGACGCTGTGCCGGGCCTGCGGGCATCAGATCGGCTGCGATCACTGCGACGCGCGCATGGTCGAACACCGCTTTCAGCAACGCCTTGTCTGCCACCAATGCGGCGAGACGAAAGCCGTGCCCAAGGCATGCCCCTCCTGTGGCGTCGAAGACAAGCTGGCCGCTGTCGGGCCCGGTGTCGAGCGTCTGACCGAAGAGGCGCAGGCGCTTTTCCCGCAGGCCCGCATCGCCACGCTCAGTTCCGATCTCTTCGGATCGGCCCGCGCCCTCAAGGAACAGATCCGCGCCATTGCCGAAGGCGATACCGACATCGTCATCGGCACACAGCTTGTCGCCAAGGGGCACAACTTCCCGCGCCTCACGCTGGTGGGGGTGATCGACGCCGATCTGGGCCTGCAAGGCTCGGATCTGCGCGCCGCCGAACGCACCTTCCAACTGATGCGGCAGGTGGCTGGGCGCGCGGGGCGCACCGAAAAGCCGGGCACGGCGCTGTTGCAGACCTTTCAGCCCGAACATCCGGTGATCCGCGCGATCCTGTCGGGCGACGAGGAAGGCTTCTGGCGCGCCGAGGCCGAGGAACGCCGCCATGCGGGCGTGCCGCCCTATGGGCGCATGGCGGGCATCATCCTGTCCTCCACCGATGCGCGCGAGGTGTTCGATTTCGCCACCGAGCTTGCCCGCCGGGATGCGCCCTTGCGCGCCGTGGGGGCGCAAGTGTTCGGCCCCGCGCCTGCGCCCATCGCGCGCATTCGCGGGCGGCACCGGGTGCGGCTTCTGGTCAAGGCGGCAAGGGGCGTGGCGCTACAGGGGGCCGTGGCGCAATGGGTGGCGCAGCTCAAGCCGCCGGGACAGCTGCGCCTGAGCATCGACATCGACCCGCAAAGCTTCCTGTGATCTGCGCGCGGGCAAGCGGCTTTCAAGCCGCTTTCACGCGCTGTTCACAGCGCGTCCGCCCCGATCACGCGGTTGCGCGCAGGCCGCGTTGATCCACCAGAACATCCGTCACCATCGCGCCCATCCACATGCAGACCAGCGCAAGCCATGCCGTGCCCGCAAAGACCGATCCGCCGGTGACGCCATTGCCGATGGCGCAGCCGCCCGCCAACATGCCGCCGAACCCCATCAGGGCCGCGCCGGTCAGCGCGCGGCGCATGTTGGCCTCGTCCTCGAACCCCTGGAACTTGAACTCCCCGGTCAGCCACGAGGCCACGAACGCGCCCAGAAACACCCCCGGCACCAGCCCGATATCGAACTCCAGCACCGTCGTATGATCGAGGAAAAACATCAGCGTATTGGCCGACGGCCCGGTGAAGGTGGCGCTCTCGATGGCCACGGGATCGAACGCGATCTGCGACAGCGCATAGGTCGACACCCAGCCCACCGCCACCGCGAACCCCACGCCCGAGGCAAAGATCAATCGCCATCCGCCGATCCGGTTATGCGCCGCCACCGCCAGTGCAACACCCGCCACCACGATCCCGAACATCAGCCCGGCGATATCCGGCAGGCCAAGGGCCGCCAGCAGATCCATGTTCTGCCCGCCCGCCGTGACCGACAGCGCCGCCAGCTTGTCGCGCGTCGGCGCCAGCCAACCCGACAGGCTCATCTGCGCCACCACCGCAAAGACCAGCCCGGACACCACCGACCGCAGGTTGCCCGTCGCCGCCAGCACCAAAAGACGCCCCGAACAGCCCCGCGCCAGCACCATGCCCACCCCGAACAGAAGCCCGCCGATCACCGCACCCGACCAACTGCCCGGCACCGCCATGATCCGCGCATCCTCGGCCCGAAACAGGCCCAGATATTGCGCCCCCTGCACCCAGACCACCGCGGTCGAGAAGGTCAGCAGCCACACCGCCACCTTGTCGCCCATCCGCCCGCGGGCGAATTCCACCGTCGCCGCGCGCAGGCAGAACCGTGACCGCTGCGCCGCCACGCCGAAGATCACGCCGGTCATCAACCCCAGCAGGGCCGCCGCAGGTGCTTCGCCGATGCGTTCCACGAGTGTCAGAAGATCCATGGCCCGGCCCTTTCGTGCTGCCCGTTCGCGTATAGCGTGCATGACATACAGAACCCTGAATGTCTTTGATCCAGATCAGGCGCCGCCGCGCCTCCTGGCTCGCGCCCAGTCCGCAAAACCAGTCTGCAAAACCGGCCCGCAAAAACGCAGCTTGCCTCTCGCCAAGCCCGCGCGATGGGCGTAAAGCAGTCCCATGATCCGGATCGTCCCCCTGGCCGAGGCACGGCACCTGCCGTTCTGGCGCCGTCCCGTGACATTGCTGTTCCTGATGGCCGCCGCCATGCCGGTGGCCTTCGCCACATGGTCGGCGCTTCTGAACAATTTCGTGATCGAGGCGGCGCAGTTCGACGGCTCGGATATCGGCTGGCTGCACACCGTGCGCGAAATCCCCGGCTTTCTGGCCATCGGCGTGATCGCGATCATCATCTTCATGCGCGAACAGGTGCTGGGGCTCGTGTCGCTCATCCTGCTGGGCGTGGCCACGGCGATGACCGCCTGGTTCCCCTCGCTGGGCGGTATCCTTGTCATCACCATGCTCAGCTCGATCGGCTTTCACTATTACGAAACGGTCAACCAGTCGCTGCAACTGCAATGGATCGACAAGCTGCGCGCGCCGCAGGTGCTGGGCTGGCTCATCGCCGCCGGGTCGGCCGCCACGCTCGTGGCCTATCTGCTGATCGTGCTGACATGGGAAACGCTCGATCTGAGCTACAACACCGTCTACATGCTGGCCGGCGGCTTTACCGCCGCGGTGGCGCTGTTCTGCCTTCTGGCCTATCCCCAGTTCGAGGCGCCCAACCCCCAGATCAAGCGCATGGTGCTGCGCCGCCGCTACTGGCTTTATTACGCGCTGCAATTCATGGCCGGCGCCCGGCGGCAGATCTTCGTGGTCTTCGCCGGCTTCATGATGGTCGAGAAATTCGGCTTCGCCGTCCATGAGGTGACAGCGCTCTACATGGTCACCCTCGTGGCCAACATGGTGTTCGCCCCGCTGATGGGCCGGGCCGTGCGCGTCTATGGCGAACGCACCACCCTGACCTTCGAATATGCCGGGCTTTCGCTGGTGTTCCTGGCCTATGGCGGGATCTACATGTTCGGCTGGGGCGTGATGCTGGCGGCCGCACTCTATGTGGTCGATCACCTGCTTTTCGCGCTGGCCCTCGCGCTCAAGACCTATTTCCAGAAGATCGCCGATCCCGGCGATATCGCGCCCACCGCCGCCGTGGCCTTCACCATAAACCACATCGCGGCGGTGTTCCTGCCCGCACTTCTGGGGTATCTGTGGCTGGTCTCTCCGGCGTCGGTCTTCATCATGGCGGCGGGCATGGCGGGCGTGTCCTTCCTGCTGGCCATGCTGATCCCGCGCCATCCCGCGCCGGGGCATGAAACCATTCTCAGCCCGCCGGCGCCCGCGCCCGCGGAATGATCCAGACCTGACAAAAGGCACGACACGACATGGCCACCTTCACCGCCCTGACGACCCTGACCGGCAAGGACCAGGCCGAGGCTTTGGCCGCGGCCCTCGAAACGCTCGATCCGGAACCCACCGGCATCGGCCTCTTCGAGATGGAGGACGGCTCCGGTCTGTGGGAGGTCGGCGGCTATTTCGACACCGACCCCGATCAGGCCGGTCTGGCACTTCTGGCGGCGCTGCATGGCGCGCGGCCCTTCGCGATCTCGGAACTGCCGGAAACCGACTGGGTCGCCAAGGTCCGCCGCGAGCTTGTCCCGGTCGAGGCCGGGCGCTTCTTCGTCTATGGCAGCCACGACGCCGACAAGGTGCCCGCCGATGCCGAGCCGCTGCTGATCGAGGCCGCGATGGCCTTCGGCACCGGCCATCATGGCACGACCCAAGGCTGCCTGCGCGCCCTCGACCGGCTGGCCGGTCAGGGTTTCGTCGCGCATTCCGTGATCGATATCGGCTGCGGCACGGCGGTTCTGGCGATGGGTGCTGCGCGGGTCTGGCCTGACAGCGTTCTGGGCACGGTTCTCGCCAGCGATATCGACGAGGTCGCGGTCGAGGTGGCGCGCGCCAATGTGATCGCCAACGATCTGGGCGGGCGCGTCACCTGCCTCGAGGCCACGGGCCTCGATCATCCGGTGATCGCCTCGGCCGCGCCCTTCGATCTGATCTTCGCCAATATCCTCAAGGGGCCGCTGATCGACATGGCGGGGGATGTGACCGCCGCGCTGGCGCCGGGCGGGCGGGTGATTCTCTCAGGGGTTCTGAACGAACAGGCCGACGAGGTGATCGCGGTTTATCGCGATGCAGGAAACAGTCTTGAGCACCGCGAAGAGATTGGTGACTGGACGACGATAACGCTGGCCAAATAGGCCTTATATCTCCTTGATATCTTTTGGTAAATGAAGGCAAGATTGTGGCAATTGCCATAAAAGCGCCGTGTTTTCTCAGTATGTATGTTGATTATTTTGAACGGCTCGACACCAAGAGGATTGGATATGTCGGAGATTTTCAAGGATTTTGACGACCGGATCGAGCGTATCACCAACAAACGCGCGAAGATGCGCGATGGCTATGTCGGCCGGGTCGACAAGAACGGGCTCGTCGTGTTCCGCCCCAAGCGCCGCGCCCTTTCGGTCTCGCCGCGCGGCGTCGCGATGGTGGTTTTCGCCTTCATCTTCTTCAAGGCGCTGATCGTGTCGCATCTGGGGATGGCGCTCTATCAGGACCGGATCAATACGCTGCGCGCCGGCTCGCTGGTCGAACAGGCCGGCGCCTTCGTCATGCAGCCCGACCCGGCGACGCTTTGGCTGGCCGAGAAGATGCGCCCCTACCTGCAATAGCCGCCGGCGGAGGATTTCTTTCAAAGAAATCCTACCGGAAACTTTCAAAGTTTCCGGAACCCGCGAAACCCGCCGAAGGCCCTGTAGATCCCTTGTGGTCCTGACGCCCGTCCCTTCGATCACCGGCCCTCTGCAGTGCCGGCCTGCTTCTTCGCCCGTCCATGCCTGGTGATGTGCCCTGCACCGGCGCGCCGCACGGCAGCCTGGCCCGGGATCACGTCGACGCTCGCGAAAAAGCCCTGCACGGATCTGCGCACAGGGCTTTGGACGTCGCTGCGTCCGATAGCGCCGGTCCGGGGAACGCCGGATCCCCGGATCGGTGTATCGATCACACGGTCACAGGTTGCGGGCAACCGTGTCGATGTCGCCGCGTGTCAGGCCGATATCGTCCAGTTCGCGGTCGGTCAGTTTGGACAGCGCCGAGCGGGTCGCGCGAGCGTCGTTCCAGCTTGCGAAGCTGTGCAGCAGATGGGCCAGCACGCCGCGCAGGCCGGGTGCGGCAGGGCGGGAGGTGTCGATGGCGGACATGGTCATGTTCCTTGATGAATGAATGCTCTGTGCGGGTTCTCCGCGTCTGAGCGGCAGGTATGCCGAAGCCGCTTTGCTGACAAGCTGGGCTTTTTGCATAATCCTTATGCAGTTTGTGCATGACTTGCGGCGCCTCTCTCGTGTCGCGCCCATCACGCATTCTTCTTGGTCTTTGTTCCCGTTTCGTGCTAATCCTCTGCAAAAGCCAGAAGAGCGGGGCAGGACATATGCGGGTATTGGGGATCGACCCCGGATTGCGGAACCTCGGCTGGGGTGTGATCGACGTGGATGGCAGCCGCCTGTCACATGTCGCCAACGGCATCTGCAAGTCTTCGGGCACGGATATGGCCGCGCGGCTGATGTCCCTGCATGTCCAACTGACCGAAATCTTCCGCCAATTCGCGCCTCAGACAGCGGCAGTGGAACAGACATTCGTCAACAAGGACGGCGCGGGCACGCTCAAGCTTGGGCAGGCGCGGGGGATCGCCTTGCTGGTTCCGGCGCAATTCGGGCTGGCGGTGGGCGAATATGCGCCCAATACCGTCAAGAAAACCGTGGTCGGCGTGGGCCATGCCACCAAGGACCAGATCGCCCATATGGTGCGCGTTCAGCTTCCCGGCATCACGCTTGCCGGCGCCGATGCCGCCGACGCGCTGGCCATCGCGATCTGTCATGCGCATCATGCGCGGATGCCCGCGCTTGCCCGGAGGGTGGGGGCATGATCGGTCGCATCGCCGGGCGCATCGACTACCGCGCCAGTGACCATGTGCTGATCGATGTGCGCGGCGTGGGCTATCTTGTCTATTGTTCCGACCGCACGCTGCAATCGCTGCCGCGCGTGGGCGAGCATACCGCCCTTTATACCGATCTCGTCGTGCGCGAGGACCTGCTTCAGCTTTTCGGCTTTCCCACGCTCATCGAAAAGGAATGGCACCGCCTGTTGATGAGTGTGCAGGGCGTCGGCGCCAAGGCGTCGCTGGCCATTCTCGGCGCGCTTGGCCCCGATGGCGTGGGCCGCGCGATCGCGCTGGGCGACTGGAACGCGATCAAGGCCGCCCGCGGGATCGGCCCCAAGACCGCGCAGCGCGTCGTCAACGAACTCAAGGACAAGCTGCCCGAGCTGATGGCCATGGGCACGACCCCGACGGCTGCGGCCTCTGCACTGCCCTCCGATGCCGAGGATGCGGTCATCGAACCCGCCAGCCTGGCCGTGGCACCCCCGCCGCCGCGCTCGGATGCGCAGGCCGAGGCGCTGTCGGCCCTCACCAATCTGGGCTATGCCCCCGGCGAGGCGGCGCGGGCTGTGGCGCAGGCCGCCGAGTCCGACCCGCAAGCCGAGACCGCCGCCATGATCCGCGCCGCCCTCAGGCTGCTGGCACCGAAAGGCTAGGCCATGGACAGCCCCGATCCCACGCTGCGCCCCGATCCTCTTCCCGAGGATTCCGACCGCTCCCTGCGGCCGCAGGCCCTGAGTGAATTCATCGGTCAGGCCGAGGCTCGTGCCAATCTGCGCATTTTCATCCAATCCGCCCGCCAGCGCGGCGAGGCGATGGACCACACCCTGTTTCATGGCCCCCCCGGCCTTGGCAAGACGACTCTTGCGCAGATCATGTCGCGCGAGCTTGGGGTGGGGTTCCGCATGACCTCGGGGCCGGTTCTGGCCAAGGCGGGCGATCTGGCGGCGATCCTGACCAATCTCGAACGCAACGACGTTCTCTTTATTGACGAGATCCACCGCCTCAACCCCGCCGTCGAAGAGGTGCTCTATCCCGCGATGGAGGATTTCGAACTGGATCTGGTGATCGGCGAAGGCCCTGCCGCGCGCACCGTCCGGATCGAGCTGCAGCCCTTCACCCTTGTTGGTGCCACGACACGGCTGGGCCTTCTGACCACCCCCCTGCGCGACCGGTTCGGCATCCCCACAAGGCTCGAATTCTATACCGAGGACGAACTCCACGAGATCGTCACCCGCAATGCCGTGTTGCTCAATGCGCCTGCCGACACCGACGGCGCGCGCGAGATCGCGCGACGCGCGCGCGGCACGCCCCGGATCGCGGGCCGCCTGCTGCGCCGGGTGGTGGATTTTGCGCTGGTCGAGGGCGACGGGCGCATCACCCGCGATCTGGCCGATCACGCGCTGACCCGTCTGGGCGTCGACAAGCTGGGCCTCGATGGGGCTGACCGGCGCTACCTGCGCCTGATCGCCGAGGCCTATCAGGGCGGTCCCGTCGGCATCGAAACCCTCAGCGCAGCACTCAGCGAAAGCCGCGATGCCCTCGAAGAGGTGATCGAGCCGTTCTTGCTGCAACAGGGACTCATCCAGCGCACGCCGCGTGGCCGGATGCTGGCGCAGCGCGCATGGGCGCATCTGGGCATGGCCCCGCCAAACGCGGCCGGGCAAAGCGATCTTTTCGGCAAATAGCCCCATGCGCCCCGGCCCATCCATACCGGCACGCGACGGCCCGCGCGGCGGGCCATGCCCTGCGCGGCTATCGCCGTGCCTTTCCTCATGCTTCGGGACCTGCCCGCTTTGCGCCTCGTCGACACCCCTCTGATCCCGCTGCTCGCGGCGCAGGCCGTCTGGGTCGCCGCCCGCGCCCGTCGCCTTCCCGAGGCGCGCGGCCCCCGGTCGGGGCAGACCGGCAATGGCACCCCCCTTCGGCTGCTGGTGCTGGGCGACAGTTCCGCCGCGGGGGTCGGCGTCGCCCATCAGGACATGGCGCTTGCCGGTCGGCTGGCGGCGCATCTCGCGCCGCATCGCTCGGTGCAGTGGCGGCTTCATGCCCGTAGCGGAGCCACCGCCCGCAGTACGCTCAAAAGCCTCGATACCCTGCCGCCCGGCGCCTATGACGCCGCCGTGCTGGCGCTTGGGGTGAACGACACCAAGAACGGCCTTTCTGCCGGGCGCTGGCGGCGTGACTATGAGGCCTTGCTCGATGCGTTGGCCACCCGCTTCGGCGTGACGCTCTGGGTCGCATCGGGTGTGCCGCCGCTCGATCGCTTTCCGCTGCTGCCGCGCCTGCTGCGCGATGTTCTGGGCCGTCGGGCCATGTTGCTCGATCACGAACTCGCGCAGCTCGCGGCCTTGCGCCCGGATGTCATCCACCTCTCCGTGGGCGACGCCCTTGACCCCTCCGCCATGGCCGAAGACGGCTTCCATCCCGGCCCGGCGGTCTATGATGCCTGGGCGCGGCGCGTGGCGCAGGCTCTGCTCGATCGGCCCTTGCCCCGCGTCGCCCCCTGAGCCCCGCCGCATCGCGGGCCTATCCCGCAGGGTCGCCCACTGCCCGATCTGCTGGGCACAAACCCGGCCAACCCGTCGCAATCCCACAAGACTCCGGCCCGGCCACATGCCCCGAACCAGCAGCTTGCCTGACAAGGTCCGGCCCGCATCAGCCGTGCCCTGCGCCAGACGCCCCACAGCCCGGATCCCTGCCACGGCTTTGCCGCAAAATCGCCGCATAGGCGACCATATGCCGATCTGTATTAAGGGTGTTTCGAGTTTCCTCAGGTTAGAATATGCTCTCGTCATGATTGTTCAGTGGTTACTCTTAAGTATAGGTATCGTCGCTCTGGTGACTGCGCATGTTCTGCCTGTCATGCCAGGCATGGCCATTGTGGCCGAGGCTTGGGTCATCGCCGCGCTCCTGTTGCTGCTCAAGGCGGTCTTGCGCCGCCGCGCGCGTGTGGTCCCGGTGGTGGTGGACGGCTCCAACGTCATGCATTGGCGCGATGAAACCCCAAGCGCCGAAACGCTGCGCGAGGTGGTCGACCATCTCAAGCAACTTGGCCTGTCGCCGGATGTCGTCTTCGATGCCAATGCGGGGTATCTGCTGGCGGGGCGGTATCTTCGCGGGGACGAGCTGGGCCGGATGCTGGGCCTGCCCGGAACGCAGGTCAGGGTCGTTCCCCGCGGTTGCCCGGCCGATCCCGAAATCCTCGACATGGCGCTCGACAAGCGGGCGCGCGTCGTGTCGAACGACCGGTTCCGCGACTGGGCGCAGGACCATCCCGAACTCACCCGCCCCGGCCATGTGATCCGTGGGCGCTATGATGGGGACAAGCTGGTTCTCGACATGCACGATTCTGGCCTCCCTTCGATTGCACCGCGCCGGGATCAGAGGCCCGAGACTGGCCTGCACTAATTAAGATCGCGTTACCGGAAGGAGCGCGCAGGGTGCGAAGGGGGCGCGCTGCGGTGATTTGCGTACGGGATGGACACAAATCGCGGGTTTGCGCCCGCATTCCGTCCCAAACGCGTGTCTGTTCCGTACGAGTCCTACACAAACCGTCCTTTCGCGATATTTGCCTCGGCGCCGGGCTCTGCTAAGGGGGGGGCATGTGAAAGGAGGGGGATAATGACCGCATCTCTGAGCGCCGAACAGATCGAACGGCTTTTCACCCGCTCCGATGGCTCCTACATGTTCGCCCGCTGGGGACGGCCCATCGCACCTGTCGTTTTTGGTGTGGATGATCAGACACTTGGCATCGTCAAAGGCGCGATCGAGGCGGTCGCCACGCTGGCCAATCACCAGATGGCCGAGACCGATCCCGAACTGGGCATCAACCTCATGATCTTTTTTTTCCGCGATTGGGAAGAACTTTTGCAAGTCCCTGATCTGGATAGGTTAATTCCCGATCTGGCGCCTCTGGTCGCGCGTCTTGTCGCGGCCGATGCCAACCAGTATCGCATCTTTCGCTTCGATGCGGCCGGTGCGATCAAGGCCAGCTTCGTTTTTCTGAGGATGGACAAGGAGTTAAGCTCTGTCCCGGCGGAAACGCTGGCGCTGTCGCAGGTCGTTCAGACGATCCTCCTATGGTCCGATACCGCCTTCAAGGACGCCTCTCCGCTGGCCCGCGTGCCTGAGACCGGCGCTGTCATCCTGCGGCCCGACATCGCCTCGCTCATTCGCGCCGCCTATGATTCGGTGATGCCGGTTTTCGCGCAGGACAGCAGCCATGCGATGCGTCTGGCGGCCCGGATCATGCCCAACTAAAGGTTTGGTATCATGCGGCTTTTCGTTGCCATAGGTCTGCCCGATGTGGTGCGCGCGGCGCTCTCGCGTCTGCAATCGGATCTGCGCGTGGGCCGTCTGGTGGAGCCGGACAACCTGCATCTCACCCTCGCGTTTCTGGATGAACAGGACCTGCCCACCGCCGAGACCGTTAACGAATTGCTGGGTGACATCCGCGCCCCGGCCTTCGATCTGCGCATCGCCGGGCTGGATGTGTTCGACCGCGCCAGACCCCGGCTTGTCTTCGCCGCAAGCGACCGCCCCGAAGCCCTTGTTTCCCTGCGCAAAAAAGTTCGTGTGGCGGTTCATGACGCAGGGGTCGACCTGCCGCGCGAGCGGTTTCGCCCGCATGTCACCCTCGCGCGGCTCAACCGCGCCTTGCCGCAATTCGAGCTCGACAAACTGGGCGCTTTTCTCGAGTCGCACGGGGATTTCAGCCTCGATCCTTTCCGGACCGACCGCTTTGGTCTTTATCGCTCAACCCTTGGTCCGGACGGCCCGGAATATGACCTGCTGGCCGAGTACATGCTGGACGATCCCGCAGCGCGCCCCTAAGGTTCTCCCCCATGTCCCACAGCTTTCCGATACGCGTTTACTACGAGGATACCGACATGGCCGGTATCGTCTATTATGCAAATTATCTCAAATACATAGAGCGCGCCCGAAGTGACTGGGTCCGGCAGTTGGGCATCGATCAGAACGCCATGCGCGAGACCGAGGGGCTGGTTTTCGCCGTCCGCCGTCTCGAGGCGGACTACCTTGCATCGGCGAAATTCGACGACGAGCTCGAGGTCCGCACCCGCATCCAGGCCGTGACAGGTGCCCGGCTGGTGCTGGAGCAGGTGGTAACCCGCGGAAAGGACACTCTTTTTTCCGCCGTTGTGACCCTTGTCTGCATCAACGACACCGGCCACCCGGCCCGCCTTCCCGCGAATATCCGGCTTTTGCTGCACTGACCCCTCTCGGCAAATCCGGCGATTATCCGCCGGTGTCCGACCCGTGGTCGCATTTCCCTGCATGGTCACGCGGATGTTGTTGGCTTTCCCTTTGAAAATCGGGTAGTTTGCCGCGCAATAAAGGCCGCAAAACAAGGCCACCCCAAAAAGAGCAGGCAAGATGGAAGCAGAAACCCTGGCATTGGCACAGGAGATAGATTTCTCACTGTGGGGCCTCTACGCTCGCGCCACGATCATCGTGAAGTTGGTGATGTGGATGCTTGTGATCGCGTCGTTCTGGGCGTGGTCGATCATCATTCAGAAGATCATCCTTTACCGCAAGGCGCGGGCCGATGCCGCCGCCTTCGACCGCCGCTTCTGGTCGGGTGAGCCGCTGGATGAGCTGTTCGACGAAATCGGCCCCGAGCCTTCGGGGCGCTCCGAACGGATCTTCGCCGCCGGGATGATGGAATGGCGCCGCAGCCATCGCAATGACGGCGGACTTATCGCCGGCGCCACTGCCCGTATCGACCGCAGCATGGACGTGGCGATCTCCAAGGAAACCGAAGAGCTTCAAAGCGGTCTGCAAATCCTTGCCACCATCGGATCGACCACGCCGTTCATCGGCCTGTTCGGCACGGTCTGGGGGATCATGAACGCCTTCATCGAGATCGCCGAGCAGCAGAACACGAGCCTTGCCGTTGTCGCCCCCGGCATCGCCGAGGCGCTTCTGGCCACCGGGCTTGGCCTTCTTGCCGCGATCCCCGCAGTGATTTTCTACAACAAGCTGAGTTCGGATTCCGACCGCATCGTGGGCAGTTACGAGGCCTTCGCCGATGAATTCGCGACGATCCTCAGCCGCCAACTGGACTCCTGACCGATGGGGGCAGGTGTAGCCGAGAAATCAGGCGGCAGTGGCCGCAGGCGGCGTGGACGGGGCCGGTCTCGTCCGATGGCCGAGATCAACGTCACGCCCTTCGTGGACGTGATGATGGTGCTGCTCATCATCTTCATGGTGGCGGCCCCGCTGATGACCGTGGGTGTGCCGGTCGAATTGCCGAAAACCGCCGCCAACGCCTTGCCGGGCGAGGAAGAGGAAGAGCCTCTGACGGTCACTCTGACTGCCGAAGGCGTCGTGACCATTCAGACATCCGAAGTGCCGCGCGAGGAATTGGTGACGCGGCTGCGCGCGATCGCGGCTGAGCGTGACAGCACCCGTGTCTTCCTGCGTGCTGATGGCGCGGTGCCCTATTCGGATGTGATGCAGGTCATGGGGGCGCTCAACCGGGGCGGCTTCTCGGATATCGGGCTGGTCACGGATATGGGTGGGCCCGAACTCGACGGGCAGGACAGCTGAAGGCGCTCAGGTGAACACCGGCCAGATCATATCCGGAACGGCCCATATCGGGCTGATCGCCTTCGCGGTGTTCGGCGGGGCGTTCAAATCGGACCCTTTGCCTTTCGAAGTCACCTCCGTTACGGCGATTTCCGCCGAGGAGTATGCCGCTTTGATTGATGCGCCGCGCGCGCCCGAAGCTGTGGCGAATGTGGACACGCCCGAACCGCCCGCCGAAGGGCAGGGCCTGCCGGAGCTGACCTCGACCAGCGATGCGGCGCCGGATCTTTCGCAACCCGAGGTCACGCAAACCCCGCCGCCCGACAATGTCCCCGAGGTTGTCGATCCCGTGCCCGTGCCGGAGGCCGAGGTCAGCGATGAGCCGCCGGTGATGCAACCCCCGCAAGAGGACGTCGCCGCTTTGGTGCCCGAAGTCTCGCCCCGTCCGCAGCCCAGACCCGCGCCGCGGGTCGCCCCCGAGGCGGTCGCCCCTCCCGAGCCGGATGTCGCGATCGACGAGGTCGAGCGTCAGGAGACCGTGCCCGATGCCGAGGCCGCAGAAAACATCGAGCCCGAGACCGAGGCCACAGCCCCCGAGGAAGCCACAACCGAGATCGTGACCGAAGCCGAACAGGTCGATCCCGCCAGCGCCGCCCCGTCGCGGTCGTTGCGGCCCAAGACGCGGCCCGCACAGCCCCAGACTGCACAACCCCAGACCGCCGAGCAGACGCAGCCGGCCGAGGACACCCGGACTGCCGCAAGGCCGCAGCCCGATGAAAGCGCGGTCAACGACGCTCTGGCCGAAGCTCTCGGTCAGGCCGGTGGCGCGGATCAGGGCGCGCCCTCCGGGCCGCCTCTGACGGCGGGTGAAAAAGACGCGCTCAGGGTTTCGGTCCAGCAGTGCTGGAATGTCGGATCGCTCAGTTCCGAGGCGCTGCGCACGACCGTGGTTGTGAAGGTGCGCATGGGTGAGGATGCAAAACCGGTCTCGGGCTCGATCGAACTGCTCAGCTCGTCGGGCGGCAGTGATGCCGCGGCACGACAGGCCTATGAAGCCGCGCGACGAGCAATCATCCGCTGTGGCGCGAACGGCTATGATTTGCCGAAAGACAAATACGATCACTGGCGTGATATTGAAATGACGTTCAATCCGGAGAGAATGAGGATCAAATGATGCGTTATATACTGAGCCTCCTGACCGTCCTTATGCTGTGGTCGTTCCCTGCCACGGCGCAAAACGGCCCGCTTCGGATCGAGATCACCGAAGGCGTCATCGAACCTTTGCCCTTCGCGGCGCCGGATTTCGTGTCCGATAGCACGACAGGGGCGGAATTCGGGCGGCGCATCGCCGAGGTCATCGCGGCCGACCTGACGGGTACGGGCCTGTTCCGCGAAATCCAGCCAGAGGCGTTCATCAGCCGGGTGACCAGTTTTTCCAGTCCGGTGCAATATGCCGACTGGAAGGCGATCAACGCGCAGGCACTTGTGACCGGCGCTGTGTCGGTCGACGCAGGCGGCCAGTTGGTTGTGCGTTTCCGGCTTTATGATGTGTTCGCGGGGCAGGAACTGGGTCAGGGCCTGCAACTCGTCGGCACGCAGGACGGCTGGCGGCGCATCGCGCACAAGGTCGCCGATCAGATCTATAGCCGGATCACCGGCGAGGCCCCGTATTTCGACAGCCGTGTGGTGTATGTCGCGGAAACCGGACCCAAGGACCAGCGGATCAAGCGGCTGGCGATCATGGATTATGATGGGGCCAATGTCAGCTATCTGACCGACAGCGCCTCGATCGTGTTGGCGCCGCGCTTCTCGCCGGATGGCAGGCAGGTGCTCTATACCAGCTACGAAAGCGGCTTTCCGCGGATTTACGTGCTGCAGGTCGGCACCGCGCAGCGCCGCGTGCTCGAGCAGCAAGACGGCACCATGAGTTTTGCGCCGCGCTTTGCGCCGGATGGGCGCAGGGTGGTCTATTCGCTGTCGAGTGGCGGCAATACGGATCTCTACATGATGGATATCGGCAGCGGGACGAGTACCCGGCTGACCAATGCGCCGTCGATCGAGACAGCACCCAGTTTCAGCCCCGATGGCAGCCGGATCGTGTTCGAATCCGACCGCTCGGGCAGCCCGCAGCTCTATATCATGCCGGCAGCTGGCGGCGAGGCACAGCGCATCAGCTTCGGGCAGGGGCGTTATGGCACGCCGGTCTGGTCTCCGCGTGGTGATCTGATCGCCTTCACCAAGCAATCCAAGGGCCGGTTCCATATAGGGGTAATGCGCACCGATGGCAGCGAAGAGCGCCTGCTCACGGCATCGTTTCTTGACGAGGGGCCGACATGGTCACCCAATGGGCGGGTCATCATGTTCACCCGCGAAACGCAGGGCGCACAGGGCAGCGCCAGCCTCTATTCGGTGGATATCTCCGGGCGCAACCTGCGCAAGGTGCCGACCGAGGCCGGGGGCAGCGATCCGTCATGGTCGCCGCTGCAGGACTAGGACACCCGGGACCGGCGCATTTCCAAGATGCAGTGGCTATGATAGATTTGACAACAGCAACGACACCAGAAAAGAACGAGGCATCCAAATGACCTATCTGAGCAAGACCCTTTTGCTATGCGCGGGGCTCGCGCTGGCGGCCTGCTCGAACCCTGACCGGTTCGACGATGGCACGGGCGCGGGCTTCAACAATGGCGGCATGAACGCCGGCATGGCCGCATCCGCCAGTGATCCCACCTCGCCGCTCTATTTCCAGCAAACCATCGGAGACAGGGTTCTGTTCGCCGTGGATCAATCCACCCTGTCGTCCGAGGCGCAGGCCGTTCTGGATGGTCAGGCGCAGTGGTTGATGACCAATACCGATTACTCGGCCGTGATCGAAGGCCATGCCGACGAGCAGGGCACACGGGAATACAACCTCGCGCTTGGCGCGCGCCGAGCCAATGCCGTGCAGGAATATCTTGTCAGCCGCGGCATTGCCGGTAATCGCCTGAAGGTGGTCAGCTACGGCAAGGAACGTCCCATCGAGCTGTGCAGCAACGAGGCCTGTTACGCCAAGAACCGCCGCGCCGTGACGGTCATTTCCGCCGTCCCGAGCAGCTGACGCCACCACGCGCATGAGGGGAGTGCCGATGCACCGGATCGTGACGATTCTGACAGTTCTTGCGTTAAGTCTTCCGGGGCAAGCCATGGCGCAGGCAAACACGGAAACCCTGGCGGATATCCGGCAGGAACTGTCGGTGCTGTTTGTCGAGTTGCAGAAACTCAAGCGGGAACTGAACACCACCGGCGCCGCAGGTCAGTTGAGCGGAAGCGGCACGGTGATCGAGCGTGTGAACGCCATCGAAAGCGAGTTGCAGCGCCTGACAGCCAAGACTGAAGAGCTGCAATTCAAGGTGGAACGCGTGGCAGAGGACGGGGCGAACCGGATTGGCGACCTCGAATTCCGGCTGTGCGAGCTTGAAACCGATTGCGACATCGGAGCACTTGGCGACAGCACCACGCTCGGGGGCATCGACACGTCGGCCAGTGGCGCAAGCGGGGCTGTGATCGCGGCTCAGCCGTCAGAAGGCGGCGAGCCGGAAGCCCCCCAGCTCGCCGTCAGCGAAGAGGCCGATTTCAACCGTGCCAAAGAGGCGCTTGACGCAGGTGACCACGCAGCGGCAGCAGAGCAATTCGCGACGTTTCAGCAGAGTTATCCGGGTGGTCCCTTGACCGCGCGGGCCGGTCTGCTGCGCGGGCAGGCTCTGGAAGCTGGGGGACAGATGAAAGAGGCCGCGCGCGCCTATCTCGACACGTTCAGCAGCGACAACAATGGCCCCGAAGCCGCCGAGGCACTGTTCCGTCTGGGGGCCGCGCTTGGCGCTCTGGGGCAGACCGAGCAGGCCTGTGTCACCCTGGCAGAGGTCGGCAACCGGTTTCCGGGCGATTCCGCAGTCGGACAGGCCCAGGCGGCGATGAGTTCTTTGGGCTGTCAGTGACCACGGATCCGGACGCGCTGCGCGACCGGATCGCCGGTCATTTTCTTCCGAATGCACCAGAGCGGCTGGCCGTGGCCGTCTCGGGGGGGAGTGATTCGCTTGGCTTGCTGGTCGTGCTGAATGACTGGCGGTTGGCCGGGGGCCCTGCTCTCCATGCGGTGACCGTGGATCATCGCCTGCGACCCGAAGCTGCGCAGGAGGCTGCCAAGGTCGCCGCAGATTGCGAGCGTTTGGGCGTACCGCATGATATCCTGAAATGGACGGAATGGGACGGGCGGGGCAATCTGCCGGATCAGGCCCGCCGGGCGCGATATGGCCTGCTGGCGGAGTGGGCACGCGGCCAGGGTATCGCCTGTATCGCCATCGCCCATACGGCGGACGATCAGGCCGAGACGTTCCTGATGCGGCTGGCGCGTGGCGCGGGTGTTGATGGCTTGTCCGCCATGTCGGAGCGCTTCGAAAGCCATGGCGTGACCTTTTGCCGTCCGGCCCTTGCCGTCTTTCGGCACGAGTTGCGCGCCGCACTTGAAGGCCGGGGCATGACTTGGGTGGAGGACCCCAGTAACGAAGATCCCCGCTATGAGCGCGTCAAGGCGCGCGCGGCCTTGCGGGAACTGGCCCCTCTCGGGATTACGGCGGCGGGTCTTGGCGCGGTGGCGCATAGGATGTCCGATGTGCGGCAAACCCTTTATCTCTATGCGCTTGAGGCGGCGCGACAGCATGTCCGCATCCAGTCGGGTGATCTGATTGTCGACAGGTCTGGCTTCGACGGCCTGCCCCGAGAAACGGCCCGTCGCCTCTTGCAGACCTCGCTGAAATGGATCAGCGGCGCGGAATATGTCCCCCGTGGCCGGGCGCTCGATGATCTTCTCGAGGCCATTGCCGAGGGGCGCGACATGACGTTGCAGGGGTGTCTTGTGACGCTGCGAAATGACCACCTGCGGATCACGAGGGAATGGAAGGCGGTCGCCTCGGAACGGTGCAAGGTGACGGATCTTTGGGATGGGCGATGGCGCCTTGAAGGGCCTGACATCGCGGGCGCCGAGCTGCGCGCCTTGGGCAAAAACGGCCTTTCACATTGTGTCGGGCGCCGGGAAACCGGTTTGCCGGCTGCGTCGCTGATCGCCGGCCCTTCGGTCTGGCGAGGAGATGAGCTGTTGGCCGCTCCGCTTGCCGGTCTTGAAAACGGGTGGCGCACCATTCTGATCCGCGACGAAGAGGCATACTTCACCTCTTTTTTATCGCATTGAAGTAATGGATGTTATCTCTATTTTAGTTGGGTGGGTCTCGTGGTAGGTCCGCTCTATCCGAATTTTGAGGAGAGTTTCCTTGGGCAACGCAAGAAATATCGCCTTCTGGCTGGTTCTGTTCCTGCTGATATTGGCACTGTTCAATCTGTTCAGCGGCCCGGGCAACACGCTCCAGAGCAAGGCGATCAAGTATTCCGAGTTCGTGACCGCGATCGAGGACGGCAATGTGAGCCAGGTCACGCTTGATGGCGAAAACGTGCGCTTCCGCGGTGCGGATGGCAAAGAATACGTTACCATCAAGCCCCAGGATGCTGAACTGACCAACATGCTGATCGAGGCGGATATCCCGGTCAATGCCGAGCCGCAGGAGCAGTCGGGCTTTCAGACCTTCCTGATCTCGCTATTGCCGTTCATCCTGCTGATCGGCGTGTGGATCTATTTCATGAACCGCATGCAGGGCGGCGGCAAGGGCGGCGCGATGGGCTTCGGCAAGTCCAAGGCCAAGATGCTGACCGAAAAGCACGGGCGCGTCACCTTCGACGATGTGGCCGGTATCGACGAGGCCAAGGAAGAGCTGGAAGAGATCGTGGAATTCCTGCGCAATCCGCAGAAGTTCAGCCGTCTTGGCGGCAAGATCCCCAAAGGCGCTTTGCTTGTCGGTCCTCCGGGCACCGGTAAGACGCTGCTGGCGCGCGCCATCGCCGGGGAGGCCGGGGTTCCGTTCTTCACCATCTCCGGCTCGGATTTCGTGGAAATGTTCGTGGGCGTCGGTGCCAGCCGGGTGCGCGACATGTTCGAACAGGCCAAAAAGAACGCGCCCTGCATTGTCTTCATCGACGAGATCGACGCCGTGGGTCGGCACCGTGGTGCAGGCTATGGCGGCGGGAATGACGAGCGTGAACAGACGCTCAACCAGCTCCTAGTTGAAATGGACGGGTTCGAGGCGAATGAGGGCGTGATCATCATCGCGGCAACCAACCGCAAGGATGTTCTTGATCCCGCGCTGCTGCGTCCGGGCCGGTTCGACCGTCAGATCACCGTTCCCAACCCCGATATCAAAGGGCGCGAGAAGATCCTCGGCGTGCATGCCCGCAAGACCCCGCTTGGTCCCGATGTGGACCTGCGGATCATTGCGCGCGGCACCCCCGGCTTTTCGGGTGCCGATCTTGCCAACCTCGTGAACGAAGCTGCCTTGATGGCGGCGCGCGTGGGCCGTCGTTTCGTGACGATGGAGGATTTCGAAAACGCCAAGGACAAGGTCATGATGGGTGCCGAGCGCCGGTCGATGGTGCTGACCGACGATCAGAAGGAAAAGACCGCCTATCACGAGGCAGGCCACGCCGTGGTCGGTCTGGCGCTGCCGAAATGCGATCCGGTCTACAAGGCAACGATCATTCCGCGCGGTGGTGCGCTCGGCATGGTGGTCAGCCTGCCCGAGATCGACCGCCTGAACTGGCACAAGTCGGAATGTGAGCAGAAGCTGGCTATGACCATGGCGGGCAAAGCGGCCGAGATCCTCAAATACGGACCCGATGATGTGTCGAACGGTCCGGCGGGTGACATCCAGCAGGCCAGCGGCCTTGCACGGGCGATGGTCCTGCGGTGGGGCATGTCCGACAAGGTGGGTAATGTCGATTACGAGCAGGCTCACGAAGGCTACATGGGCAATGGCGCGGGTGGGTTCTCGATTTCCGCCCATACCAAGGAACTCATAGAAGACGAGGTCAAGCGCCTGATCGACGAAGCCTACGCTTCGGCCTTCAAGATCCTGACCGAGCGTAAGGACGAGTGGGAGCGACTTGCCCAGGGTCTTCTGGAATACGAGACACTCACCGGCGAAGAAATCGCGCGCGTCATCCGTGGCGAGCCGCCCGAGGCCGGTGACGACGAAGGCAGCGCCCCCGAAGAGAAGAAAAAGCCCTCGTTGACCGCAATACCCAAGACCAAACCCAAATCCTCGCCTGGATTGGGTGAAGGCGGGCCGGAGCCCGAGCCCTCAGCGTGAGCGGGTCTTCTGTAAAAACCGACTGGAATCCCGGAGCCTATGCAAGGTTCCGGGATTTGCGGTTGCGACCCGGGTTGGACCTGCTGAATGCGGTCGGCCAGATGGGGGCCGGGGATGTCGTGGATCTGGGCTGTGGCAACGGGTCCATCGGCGAGGCGCTGAAGGCCCGCGCCGGTGGTCGTCAAGTGATCGGCGTGGACGCATCGCCTGCAATGCTGCAAAAAGCCCGGCAAGCGATGGGGTATGACAGCGTGCAGCAGGCGGATATCAAGGACTGGCATCCGCGCCGCGCGCCGGGTTTGATCTTTTCGAACGCGGCGTTGCACTGGGTCGGCAATCATGAGCAATTGATGCCCCGTCTGGCACGGATGCTGGGCAAAGGTGGCACTCTGGCGGTGCAGATGCCGCATCAGAACAAGGCCCCGTCGCATCGCGTCTGGCTGAGTCTGGTTGAAGAATTGGTGCCGGGACGCGTGGACAAGATGGGCACGCCCGGCGTCATGACCCCCGTGAAATACGAAGAGCTTCTGACGCCGCTCGGGCAGTTCCGTATGTGGGAGACCGAGTATTACCAACGGCTGATGGCCGAGGCGGGCAGCCACCCTGTGCGTCGCTTCACCGAAAGCACCTATGCGCGGCCGGTGCTCGAAGTTCTGGACGACGCTGAAAAAGCCGAGTTGATCCGCCGCTATGAAGAGGTCATGCATGCGGCCTATCCCGTGCGAGCGGATGGATCGGTGCTGTTCCCGTTCCGCCGGTTGTTCTTTACGCTGACCGTCTGACGGCGGCTCACATGCCCGGGCGCATGTCGTCATTTGGCCGCGCCTTGCCCGTTCTGCAACGAGTTTGGTTTGAGGATGCAAGGAGACACATGACATGCCGGCATTGATCCCCACCGACTTCACCGCGAAGATCATCTGGCTGGGGCGCGTGTCGTATCGCGATGCGACCCTGCGGGCCGAGCCCCTTGATGAAGTGCTGGCGACTTTCGCCGGGGTCGAGGGTGAAGAGCATGCCGGTCTGACCCGACCATCCTGTAGCCGGGTCACAAGCCAGTATCCAAGGGGCACGGAAATTCGCAACGTTCGTCAGTTTTCCATCCTTTCCGCCGAAGACCTTGATGCGATCGCCACCCGGATGGGCATAGAGGCCATCAACCCCGCCTGGGTCGGGGCGTCGATGGTGCTGCAAGGCATCCCCGACTTCACTCATGTGCCGCCATCCTCCCGGCTTCAGAGCTCTGCCGGCACAACGCTGGTGGTGGATATGGAAAACCGCCCCTGTCATCTGCCCGCCAAGGTCATAGACGAGGATGCGCCCGGCAAGGGCAAAGCCTTCAAAACCGCGGCCAAGGGCCGACGGGGCGTGACGGCATGGGTCGAACGTGAAGGCATTTTGAGGGTTGGTGACACGGTAACGCTGCATGTGCCGGATCAAAGGCCCTGGCCCCATATGAAAGCCATACATGGCGCTTGATCGCTTGACCCGGGCCTGTTCTTCGCGGGCTTGATCCTTCCGCCTGTCCGCCGGTTGCCGCTGATTTCCTTCTGTCGCGCGCTGTTTCCGATCAGAAACGGCGGTGCGACAGCCCGCCGCAACAGCTACCGGATATGTCGGAATCGCGTGCTGTATACTGTCGCAGACGAGCTAAGAGCGACGGGAAAGCATCACCGCCTTTGGCCACCACGAGGAAATACAATGAGCTACAAGTCCGACATCGAAATCGCCCGTGAAGCCAACAAGAAGCCGATTCAGGAAATTGGCGAGAAACTTGGCATCCCTAGCGATCACCTGCTGCCCTATGGCCATGACAAGGCCAAGGTCAGCCAGGACTTCATCAACTCGGTGAAGGGCAACAAGAACGGCAAACTGGTTCTCGTGACGGCGATCAACCCGACGCCGGCCGGCGAGGGCAAGACCACGACCACGGTGGGTCTGGGAGACGGCCTGAATCGGATCGGCAAGAAAGCGGCGGTCTGTATTCGCGAGGCAAGCCTTGGCCCGTGCTTCGGCATGAAGGGCGGCGCGGCCGGCGGTGGCTATGCACAGGTGGTTCCGATGGAGGAAATGAACCTGCATTTCACCGGGGATTTCCACGCGATCACCACGGCTCACAACCTGCTGAGCGCGATGATCGACAACCACATCTACTGGGGCAACGAGCTGGGCATCGATGAACGCCGGGTCGTCTGGCGCCGCGTTCTCGACATGAACGATCGCGCGCTGCGCGATATCGTCACGTCGCTTGGTGGGGTCGCGAACGGCTTCCCGCGCCAAACCGGGTTCGATATCACCGTGGCTTCGGAAGTCATGGCGATCTTGTGCCTGTCCACCGATCTGGAGGATCTGGAGCACCGTCTTGGCAACATCATCGTCGCCTATACGCGTGACAAGCAGCCCATCACCTGCCGTGACATCAAGGCCGACGGTGCGATGACCGTGCTGCTGAAGGATGCGATGCAGCCCAACCTCGTGCAGACGCTGGAAAACAACCCGGCCTTCGTGCATGGTGGCCCTTTCGCGAATATCGCGCATGGCTGCAACTCGGTCATGGCGACGACAACGGCGCTGAAACTGGCCGACTATGTCGTGACCGAAGCAGGCTTCGGGGCGGATCTGGGCGCCGAGAAATTCATGAACATCAAGTGCCGCAAGGCCGGGCTTGCGCCATCCGTTGTGGTGGTCGTGGCGACAGTGCGCGCGATGAAGATGAACGGCGGTGTGGCCAAGGCCGATCTGGGCGCGGAAAATGTCGAGGCGGTCAAGAAGGGCTGCCCGAACCTTGGACGCCATATCGAGAACGTCAAATCCTTTGGCGTTCCGGTGGTGGTGGCGATCAACCATTTCGTGACCGATACCGATGCCGAAGTGCAGGCCGTGAAGGACTACGTGGCCGAGCAGGGCTCAGAGGCGATCCTGTGCCAACACTGGGCCAAAGGGTCGGAAGGCACCGAGGAACTGGCGACCCGCGTGGCCGCCATCGCCGAGGCGGGTCAGGCGAATTTCGCCCCGCTATATCCCGACGACATGCCGCTGCTGCAAAAGGTCGAGACGATTGCCAAGCGGATTTACCGCGCCGATGAGGTGCTGGCGGATCAGAAGATCCGCAACCAGCTCAAGGAATGGGAAGATGCAGGCTATGGCAATCTGCCTGTCTGCATGGCCAAGACACAATACAGCTTCACCACTGACCCTAGACGCCGTGGCGCCCCCACCGGCCATTCGGTGCCGGTCCGCGAAGTCCGCCTGAGCGCGGGTGCCGGTTTCGTCGTCGTGATCTGCGGCGAGATCATGACCATGCCGGGTCTGCCCAGCAAACCCGCGGCCGAGGCGATCAAGTTGAACGCTGACGGCGATATCGAAGGCCTGTTCTAAGGTCTGCCTCTTGACCATATGCGCCCCGTATCCTGTATGCGGGGCGCAACTTTACCCATTTTCGGAAAGGGAAAACCGATGACGGCACGGATCATCGACGGCAAGGCCTTCGCGGCCAAGGTGCGTGAGAAAGTGGCCGGCCATGTCGCGCGGCTCAAGGAAGAACATGCGATCACCCCCGGCCTCGCCGTGGTTCTGGTCGGTGAGGATCCAGCCAGCCAGGTCTATGTGCGCTCGAAAGGCAAGCAGACCGTCGAGGTGGGGATGAATTCCTACGAGCACAAGCTGGATGCTGACACTTCGGAAAAAGACCTTCTGGCGCTGATCGACAAGCTGAACAATGCGCCCGAAGTGCATGGCATTCTCGTTCAATTACCGCTGCCCGGACACCTGAACGAGGATCTGGTGATCAATTCCATTGACCCGGCCAAGGATGTGGACGGGTTCCACATCTCGAATGTCGGGCTGTTGGGAACCGGACAGAAATCCATGGTGCCCTGCACCCCGCTTGGCTGTCTGATGATGCTGCGCGACTATCACGGTAGTCTGTCGGGGATGGATGCGGTGGTTATCGGGCGCTCGAACATCGTGGGCAAACCGATGGCCCAGCTTTTGCTGGGGGACAGCTGCACGGTGACCATCGCGCATAGCCGCACCAAGGACATTCAGGATGTGACCCGTCGCGCCGATATCGTCGTGGCAGCTGTTGGGCGCCCGGAAATGGTGACAGGCGACTGGATCAAGCCCGGCGCCACCGTGATCGACGTGGGCATCAATCGGATCGACGCCCCGGACAAGGGCGAGGGCCAGACGCGCCTTGTGGGCGATTGCCATTTCGACAGCTGCGCAGAGGTAGCGGGCGCCATCACTCCAGTGCCGGGCGGGGTAGGGCCGATGACGATTGCGTGCCTTCTGGCCAACACGGTCACCGCCTGCTGCCGCGCCAATGGCTTGTCAGAACCCGAGGGATTGACGGCCTGACTGCCTCGATCATCTGCCCAGATGTGCCCCAGACCCCTGCTTAGGGGCATATCATTTGGGCGCTACGGGCATCATCGTCCCGGTCAGCAGGGCGATATGGGTCTCCTTGCCATCGGTGAGGGCAAAGACATCCGCCTGCACGATGACCAGCCTGCGCCCCGGCTTGATCACCTTGCCCCTCGCGACCAGCAGATCGCCTTGACCGGTGGCAAGCAGGTTCACCTTCATCTCGGTGGTCAGCACTTCGTACCCCTCGGGAAGGACTGACAAGGCCGCATATCCTGCGGCACTGTCTCCGATCGCGAATGTCAGCCCGGCATGGGCGAATCCGTGCTGCTGGCGGCTGCCGGGCAGGATCGGCGCTTCGATCTCCACCACGCCTTCCTCGACCCGAGCCAGCGTCGCCCCGAAGGTTGCCATAAGGGATTGAGCGGCGAAGCTTTGGCGAATTCGGTCTTCGGTCACTGGCGCCATTGTGTCTGTTTCCTTGTTCTCCACGGTCATTTGCTCACACTCTGAAATGCGATGCTAGTTGCTTGAATAGTTGGCAGATCGTGAAATGGCGTTATATCAAGCACCAGGGGTTACATTTGGGCAAAGTATGAAGCTGTCTGACAAGGTTACGTCGGCGTTTTCAGAGACGTTCCGGTATTTCATTTCTCCGCTCAACGGCTTTGTCTGGGTCATTTGCATCGTTGTCGCGACCCTCGCCGGTCCGTTCGGGACATTTGGTGCTTTCGACTGGCCGACACGGTTGCTCTATTGGAGCATCGTTGTCACGCTCGCATTTCTGTTCGGCTATTCGGCTCATGCGATCACCCGCGTGGTGATCGGTTCTGGTCGGCCTGTGCTGTTCGATGGCTTTGCAGCACTGCTGATGGCTTTGGTCTTCGGGCCGACCGTGTTTGGTCTTCGCGCGATTTTCCAACCCGAAGCGATCGGGGTCGATGTCCATCTGACCCGGGTGACCTTCAACGTGTTTTGCATGTCGGTCGGCATTTTTGTTCTCTACCGCCATCTTTGCATGGCCGAGCAGGGCAGTTACCTGCATATTGACGACATGGGGGGCGAGCAATCTGGCAACGAACCAAGATTGCTCAGGCGCCTGTCAGATGAACATGTCGGCGATGTTCTGCGGCTGAGCGCCAGCGATCATTATGTCGAGGTGGTCACTGCCGAAGGGTCCGAGGTCTTGCGGCTCAGGTTCGCCGATGCGATCGACGAGATGGAGCCGGTCGAGGGATATTGTGTGCACAGGTCCCATTGGGTGGCGCGCTCTGCCATCGTGGCTGTGGAGCGTGAGAATGCGCACAAGCTTTTTCTCCAGCTGAGCAATGGTGACAGGGTGCCTGTCAGCCGCAAATATCGGACGGCTCTCGAAGAGGTGGGTGTCATCGAGCGTGATCCGGCGGTGCACCTCAAACTGGTCAGTAGATCGTGATGCCGAGATGTCAGCGCGGCATCGGCACGGGATGCGGCATTGGCCCGGTCATGACAGCCAGTGCCTCGGAGCGCATCAGCCCGGCCAAAGCCGCATTATGACTGTGCAGTCCGCCGGTATAGGTGCCGTAAGCCGGCATAACGACCTTGTCTCCATCGATCAGAAAAGCCGGGCGCGTGATCGCGCGGCCCCGCGCCCGGATCGTGGCCTTGGGGTGGTAATGTCCTGACACTTCCCCGCTGTGACCGGGCTGCGCGATATGGCGGAACACCAGAGGCGGCAGGGGCAGTTCGGCCAGATGCGCGCCGCCAAGTTCGACCGGGCCGGGATCGTGATTGCCCTCGATCCAGACCCAACGACGCCCCGCTTGCAGCGCGATGATCCACAGTTTGTCGTCTTCCGACAGCCCGCGTGCGGCGGCATCGTCGTCGAAACTGTCGCCAAGGCAAATGACTGTCGTGGCTCCGGTCTTGTTGAGATCGGCCTCGAGCCGGGTCAGGGTGTCGCGCGTTTCGTAGGGCGGCAAAGGCGCCTCGCCGCGTCGGGCGCGGCGCTCGGATTTACCCAAGTGAAGGTCCGACACACAGATCAACGCCTTGGATGGCCAGTAAAGCGCGCCTGATCCCAGGGCCACAAGGCGTTGTCCGGCAAGAGTGAAGTCATATCCGTTCATGGAACGTTCTTCGCGTGTCATGCCCGGGATTGCAAGCCTTCGCGGTCGAGGCCTGCGAGCTGCATGAGCTTTGCTGTTTCTTCGGCCAGCAGCCGTTCCTGTGCCGCTCCCTCGACCGGAGTGCGCCCGGCCTCGAGAAATAGGGGGGCTGCGAAGGGTGTGACCCGGGCGAGGCGCAACAGGTCGATCCGACCGCCGACGCGGCTCAGCATCTGTTCGATGCGACCGAAATCGATCAGTCCGCGCATCGCCTCCTGGCGGGTTATGTCCAGCAGAAGGTGGCCGGGATCGTATTTGACCAGCGTGTCATAGAGGATGTCCGAGGAAAACGTCGCCTGCCGCCCGGTCTTGCGAGCCTGAGGGGTATTGCGCTGAATGAGGCCCGCAATCGTGGCGGAGGCGCGAAAGGTCCTTTTCATGAGCGCATTACCGGCAAGCCATTGCTCAAGCCCGTCGCGCAGGGCGTCGGGGGCGAAGATCGGCGCAGGGTCGGTCATGGGCTCAAGCCCCCAGATCAGCGTGGCATAGTCCGTCGAAACGAAGCCAAGCGGGGCAAGGCCCATCTCTTCCATCCGCTTGGTGACCAGAAGCCCCAGTGTCTGTTGCGCATTGCGCCCTGCGAAACCATAGATGCAGACATGCTCGCGCCCGTCATGCGGAAAGCTTTCGATCAACAGACGGCCCTTTTCCGGCAGGCTGGACAGGTCGCGCTGCAGATGCAGCCAGTCCCTTGCATGAGTGGGCAGCTCTGGCCAGTCGTCCTGCGCGAGCATCGACAGGATGCGATCGCTCAGTTGGGTGGAGGTGGCGAATTTGGTGCCCATGAAGGTTGCGATCTTGGGGGTCCGGCCTTTGTCACGGCTGACTTCGACGACCATTTCACGCAAGGATTCGAACCGCACGATCTGCCCGCCGATCAGGAACGTGTCGCCGGGCGTCAATGACGCGGCAAAGCCTTCTTCGATTTCGCCCAATGGTTTGCCGCCACGCGTGCGGCGCATCCGGACCTTCAGCGTATCGGTGTCCTGGATCGTTCCGATATTCATCCGGATCAGCCGTGCACTGCGCGGGTCGCGCAAGTGCCACCGCCCATCCGGCATCTGCTTGAGCCGCTGCCACTGATCATAGGCGCGCAGGGCATAGCCGCCGGTGGCGCAGAACTCGAGACAGGCATCGAAATCCGCGCGGCTCAGATCGGCATAGGCCCCGGCGCTTGTGACCTCGGCATAAAGCGCGTCGGCCTCGAACGGTCCTGCGCAGGCGGTGATCAGAATGTGCTGGCACAAAACATCGCGCGGTCCGGGGCCACGTGGTTCGCCATCCAGATCGTGATCGCGCACGGCTTGCAGGGCGGCACGACATTCCACGATTTCGAAGCGGTTTGCCGGCACCAGAAGCGCCTTTGAGGGCGCGTTGTAGCGGTGGTTGGCCCGCCCGATCCGCTGTACCAGCCGCTTGACGTTCTTCGGTGCGCCAATCTGGATCACCAGATCCACATCGCCCCAATCGATCCCCAAATCCAGACTGCCGGTGCAGACGATCGCTCTCAACTCGCCGCGCTGCATGGCGCCTTCGACCCGTTCGCGCTGTTGGCGATCGAGGGACCCGTGGTGAATGCCGATCGGTAGCGCGTCCTCGTTGGCCAGCCAGAGGTTGTGAAAGAACAACTCCGCCTGCGCGCGGGTGTTGTGGAAGATCAGCGTGGTGGTGTGCGCCTTGACCTGCTCCAGAACCGCCGGGATCGCATAGGCGGCCCCACCACCGGCCCAAGGCGGCGCCTGATCTGTTTCGAGCATCGAGATGTCAGGTTCCGGGCCGGGATCCGCCTCGAGGATCGCGCAGGGGTCGGGATGGCGGGCCAGAAGTCGCGCGATGGCGCCGGGGTCTTCCACGGTCGCCGAAAGCCCCACCCGGCGCAGATCGGGGCAGAGCGTCTGCAGCCGCGCCAGTGCCAGCATCAACTGGTCACCGCGTTTTGACTCGGCCAGAGCATGGATTTCGTCGACCACCACCCGACGCAGCCCCTTGAAGATGCGCGGCGCGTCCTCATACGAGGTCAGCAGCGCCAGACTCTCGGGGGTTGTCAGAAGAATATGGGGGGGATCGGCGCGCTGGCGGCGCTTGCGGCTTGCGGGTGTGTCGCCGGTCCGGTCCTCGACCCTGATGGGCAGGTCCATTTCGGTGATTGGCGTGGTCAGGTTGCGCCTGATATCAGCAGCCAACGCCTTGAGCGGCGAAATGTAGAGCGTATGCAGCCCGTCATGCCCGCCTTGTGCCAGATCGACCAGCGTCGGCAGAAAGCCCGCCAGCGTCTTGCCCCCGCCTGTCGGGGCGATGAGCAAGGTGGCAGGGTCGTCCGCACGCTCAAGCATGGCGAACTGGTGCGGGTGGATCGACCACCCGCGCAAGGCAAACCATCGGTTGAAGACATCGGGCACGGAGCGCATGCCCCAGAGGTAGGGGAAAGGCTACGCCCCGGCCAGAGATTACTTCACGATCTTTTCGTCCTTCACGAACATATTGGCCCAGGCCCTGTCGATCAGTTCGGGGCTCATCTGATAGGGGATGCCCTCGAACTCGCAGATCGAGATCATCTGGTCGATCAGGAAAACCGGCTGGTAATTCGCATAGACATTGTCGATGGTTGGATATTTCGCCTTCAGCAGATGCACCAAAGCGGCTTCATCCAGCGGCATCTGGCGTTTCTTGGCCACCATGGCAAAGATCTTGAGGAAATTCTCCTGATTGGGGCCGTCGATCTTGATCTTGAAGAAGATCCGGCGCAGGGCGGCTTGGTCGAAGATCTCGTTGGGATGGAAGTTGGTCGAGAAGATGACCAGCGTGTCGAAAGGCACCTCAAATTTTTCGCCTGACTGCAGGGCAAGGATGTCCTTGGATTCCTCGAGCGGAACGATCCAGCGGTTGACGAGGGCCTGCGGCGGCTCGGTCTGTCGGCCAAGGTCGTCGACGATGAAAATGCCGCCGGTCGATTTCAACTGCAACGGAGCCTGATAGGTTCGCGCCGTTGGATTATAAACCAGATCCAGCATGTTCAAACTCAACTCGCCGCCGGTGATGACGGTCGGTCGTTCGCATCTCACATATCGCGTATCGAAGGTCCGCTTGCGGCGCAGACTGTTGGGATCATCGGTTTCGCTTTCGGCCTTGGAATGCACGATCGGGTCATAGACGGTGATGACCTGACCGGAATATTCAATGGCGCGCGGCACATAGATCCTGTCGCCCATGGCATCGCGTATGCCGTTCGAAATACTCGATTTCCCGTTCCCCGGAGGGCCATACATCAGGATCGATCGGCCGGCGGAAACGGCAGGGCCCAGATGATCCAGCAGGCTGTCAGGCAAGACCAGATGTCCCATCGCATTGGTCAATTCCTGTCGTGTGATCTGAATGTTGCGGATGGATTGGCGGGCGACCTGAGCGCGGTAAACCTCGAGCGGCACCGGCATGGCGCCGTAATATTCCGATTGCGAGAGCGCATCGAGCGCCCGGGATTTGCCTGAATCCGTCAGCTGATATCCCATTTCGCTGCCGGAATTGGCGTTCAGCGTCCCGGTCGCCTCGACCAGCTTCTGTTCGCGCGCGATGTCGATCAATTCCTGCGTCACGGTGCGAGGCAGGCAGATCGCCTCGGCCAGTTCGCTGGCGGTATCGATATTCTTGCGGAACATGGTCTTAATCAGGATATCGCGCATCATCACGAGGGGCAGTTTCATTTCCTGAAGTCCGCTCGGTGGCGGCGGTGGCTGGACACCTTGGGTGGTTTGCATGTTCATACGGATTTGCCCGACTACCGGAGTTGCATGTCATCAGGCCCTCTGCATATCAGAAGGCCCGCGCCGCAAAGGTGCCAGCGAAATATGAGCAGATTAAGGAGAGTGTCGGGCAGGCCCGGGGCATCGGATACCCTACTGCCCCAGGGCGATCCCCATCCCGAGATAGATCACCAATGAGCTGCCAAGCGCGAAACCCATGGGAAACTTGCCTTCCCTGGACCAACTGATCCAATCGGGCGCCAGTTGCCGCAAGGTGCTTTTCTTGACCAGACTGTGCGTGACGAAACAGGCCAGCAGGTTGGCCGAGAAGATCACGAACAAGGGCACGACATCGCCCGGATCGATGAAAGGTGCCGCAGCGGCGAGGAACTTGGAATCGCCCGCCCCCATTATGCCGGCTGCATTGAGCAGTATCCCGATCAGCAGCACGATCGCCAGATTGACCAGCCGCCATGGGTAGTCCTGCAAGGGCAATACGAACAGACCGACCACAAGAAACACGCATGTCAACGCGATGACGGAAGCATTCGGAATGCGCATGGTGCTCAGGTCCGTCCAGATCACCCAAACGCAAATCGGCAGGACGAAAGGCAGAAACCATGCGGCCTGCATCGCGGTGATCTGGAGCGGCATCGGCAGGTCCCGAACTAGTTTGTCACGTTACCTTCAAGTGCGCGCAGACTGCGGACAGCGGCTTCGAAATGTTGAGGGTGGGTGTCTACCGCATCTCGCAGCAGGCCCTTGCCGATTTCCGTATCGCCCTGTTTCACCGCCGACAGGCCCAACGTGTACAGCAGCTGCGCACGTTCTTCCTGCGTCGTCGGAATGACCGGAAGCGCGTATTTCTTTTGCGCCCCGCGCGCCAGCACAAGGTTGTTCTTGGCCGTGAAAAGCGAGCTGTCCTGTCGGATAGCATCGGAGAACAGGCGTTCGGCCGCGGCGAAGTCGCCGCGGGTCAACTTGGAATAGCCCCAGTTGTTCATGACCCCGGCCGGCCGCGTCGTCAGCCCGATCGCCGTTTCATAGAAACTGTCGGCCTTGCTCCATTCCTGCTGGCTGTCGGCAATCATGGCTTCCAGCCGGTAGCGTTTGAACGTCTCGAAGGTCGGAGGGATCCCGTCCAGAACGGCATCCGCGCGGTCCCAGTCGTTGTTGCGGATCAGGGCGTCCGCAAAATCGACGCGATCATCATTGGTCGCCTCCGCGTGTTCGACCACTTTTTTCCACGCCGACACCGCCTCGGTGCTGCGCTGCGCCCGGACCAATGATTGCGCAAGGCCACGCTGCAGGTCGATGCGGTCGGGTTTTTCTGCCGTTGCCCGCTGGAAATATGACACCGCCTCATTCGGGTCCGCCACGTTCAGCATCACGTCATTGAGGTTGCTTTCGTCAATGACGTTCACGCCTTGAAAGGCGCGATCTACGTCCTGACCCTGCGGGTCTTCGCAGCCCGCCAGCATTACGGTGCTTGCCAGGCACAGTGAAAGAATAATCAGGTGGCGCATTTTTCTGCGTCCTTTTACTGCCTTCGCCTCATCCCGGTATGCGGCGGATCAGGTAATCTCCCGTACCGCGCCGAACCAGCTTATAATCTTGTTCTTGTGCTTCATCATAATAGGAATTTTCGGATTTTGCGAGTGCTAAGCGCAAATTGTCGCGAATTGAGTCCGTAGCGCCATTGTCCAGCGCATAGGCCCGCCGGAAGACCTGCGCCGCTTCACTGGTTTCGCCTTTTTCCATGAGGACGACGCCGAGATTGTTCCATATCTCCGGTGATGTTTCGTCCTTCTCGAGCGCGTCTCTCAGCAGCCGTTCCGCGGTGCCAAGACGGCCAAGCCCCAGATTGGCACTACCCAGACCAGACAGCACATCCGCTGTCATGCCATGCTCCAGAGCAGCGCGCGAATAGGCGTCGATCGCCAGTTCATACTCGCCCGCGTCCATCAGCCTGTGGCCGACGATCATGCCATCCACAGCCTCTCCGGTCGACGCCAAGCCCGGCGCAAATGGATTGCCGTCAATGGATGCATCGTCGCTGCACGCAGCCAAGGTGATAACGAATGTCAGAACGGCCCCCGCCCGGATCATGCAGCCTCGCCTTTATTGGCCGGCCATCGTGAAAAGCTCCAGGATGCCGATGACCGATGGACCGACCAGAATGATAAGCAATGGCGGCACTGTAAGCATCATCGTTGCCAATGTCATCTTTGTCGGAAGCTTGTTGGCTTTTTCTTCTGCGCGCATGACGCGTTTATCACGCATTTCGCCGGCATAGACCCGCAGTGCATCCGCGATGGATGTGCCGAATGTCTGCGACTGGACAAGCACGGTGACGAAGCTCGAAATATCCTGCACGCCGCATCGCTCTGCCATTTCGTTCAGCACCGAGGGCTTGTCCCGGCCTGCTTTGATCTGGTTGGCGACGATCTGGTATTCCTCGGCCAGCGCAGGGTAGGAGGCGGCGATTTCATTGGACACCCTGACGATTGATTGATCGAGGGACTGGCCTGCCTCGACGCATGTGAGCATCATGTCCAGACTGTCCGGGAACCCGTCGGTGATCTCTTCCTGGCGCTGTTGCAGACGCTTGGTCACCCAATATTTGGGCAGCATGTATCCAATGGCACCCGGGCCGAGAATATACATGATGGCTTGTTGCGCCGAGGTTTTACCGCCTGATTTGAAGATCAGGAAATAAAGAACGCCAAGGGTCAGGAAACCAAGCGCCAGGGTCAGTTGCGCGAAGTGGTAATAGCGCACCGCGTCCCGGGTGCGGTAGCCGGCCTGCAACAGGGTCAGCCGTACCTGCGACAGGGCTTTTGCATCCTGCGGTTCCAGAAAGCTGGCATATTTGTCCAGTTTTTCGTTCTTGCGGTTGGTCCGAAGCCTGGCGGTGTCGGGACCCGACGCGCCTGCGCGCTCGCGTTGATCTCTCTTGAGCTTTTCCAGTGGGTCCTTGGAATCCTTGATGAGGATCGGGATCACCAGCAACACGAGAACGATGCCAAGCGTGCCAACGGCGATCACCGGTCCGAAAGGACCCAAGGCGCCGATGAGCATGTCTTGTATCTGGGTGAAAAACTGCATCGCTTGATCCTTTTCAGACCTTGATGTTCACGAGTGCACGCATGACGAACAGGTTGGCGACGAGAAACGTTCCAACGATCAGACAGGCGGGAATGAAATACGGGTGGAGCATGGCCTTGTCGTAGTAGTTCGGGTCGATGATCTGAATCCCGATCAGGGCCAGCACCGGGAAACCCGACAGGAACTTGCCGGACCACTTGGCTTCGGCGGTGATCGCCTTGACCCGCCGGAACAGTCGGAAACGGGCCCGGATCACCTTGGCCAGCCCGTCTAGGATCTCGGCGAGGTTGCCGCCGGATTGCTGCTGGATCGTGACGGCGACGGCCAGAAAGCGCAGATCCTGCATGTCCAGCCGTTCGGCCATGTCCTTGAGGGCTTCGCCGATGTCGCGGCCATAAGCCGCCTCGTCCGCGATGATCCCGAATTCGGTGGCAAGCGGGTCGGCCATTTCGCTGGCCACGATCGAGATCGCCGAGGTGAAGGGGTGCCCCACCCGCAAGCTGCGCACCATCAGTTCGATCGCGTCTGGCAACTGCTCTTCGAGCATCGCCATCCGCTTGTTCGCCTTGATCGTGATCCAGGTAAAGACACCGCCGACGCCCATGGCGATGGACACAACCGCCCTGACAGGAACGCTGGTGGCGGTGCCGATCGTCAGACCAAGAAAGGCCAGCACCGATACCCCGGCCATCAGCATGATCAGCTGCTGCGGTGTAAAGGCGATGGCCGCCTTTTGGGCCTTTTCCGATAAGATTGCATAGATCGGGATGTTGCGTGCCTTGAGATGCTGCTGCATCTCCTTGCGCAATTTCTCCATCACCTGTTCGCGGTTGCCGGTCTTGTCCAGCATTTCAAGCCGGCGATTCACCCGGTTGTTGAGGCTGATCGACCGGCCAAACACCGTCAGGTAAATGCCTTCAACGAGGACAAGAACCCCTATGAAAATCAGACCGTAAATAATCGGTTCTGCGCTCAATGTCATGCGAGTTACTCCGCTGCGATGGGTTCATAGATGCTGGACGGCAAATCGTATCCCCACAGACGGAAGCGTTCGGTGAAGTTCGAGCGCACACCCGTGCCGGTGAAGTGACCGATGATCTTGTTTTCCGGTGTGAGGCCAACGCGCTGGTAGCGGAAGATCTCCTGCATCGAGATCACCTCGCCTTCCATGCCGGTGACTTCGGTGATCGAGGTCATCCGCCGCGAGCCATCCTGAAGGCGCGATGCCTGTACGATGAGATGCACCGCCGAGGCGATCTGTGAGCGCACCGCCTTGAGAGGCATCTCGATCCCGGCCATGGCGACCATGTTTTCCAGTCGGCTGATGGCGTCGCGCGCGTTGTTCGCGTGAATCGTCGTCATCGACCCGTCATGGCCGGTGTTCATGGCCTGAAGCATGTCGATCACTTCCTCGCCGCGCGTTTCGCCGACGATGATACGATCCGGTCGCATACGCAGCGCGTTCTTGAGGCAGTCACGGGCGCTGACTTCGCCCTTGCCTTCGACGTTTGGCGGGCGGCTTTCCATTCGGCCCACATGGGTCTGCTGCAATTGCAGTTCCGCGGTATCCTCGATCGTGAGGATACGTTCGGAATTGTCGATGAACGAGGACAACGCATTGAGTGTCGTGGTCTTGCCCGAACCGGTCCCGCCCGACACGATGATGTTCAGTCGCGTGGCAACAGCGGCTTGCAGATAGGCTGCCATCTCTTCGGAAAAGGCGCCAAAGCTGACCAGATCGTCGATCCCCAGCTTGTCTTTCTTGAACTTCCGGATCGACACGAGGCTGCCATCCACCGCGACAGGCGGAACCATCGCGTTGAAGCGCGAGCCATCCGCAAGGCGGGCGTCCACATAAGGGTTGGATTCGTCCACGCGGCGGCCAACGGCCGAAACGATCTTGTCGATGATCCGCAACAGATGCTTTTCGTCCTTGAACGTGACATCGCTCATTTCGAGCTTGCCCGCGCGTTCCACGAAAATCTGATGCGGACCGTTGACGAGGATGTCGTTGATCGTGTCGTCCTTGAGCAGCGTTTCGAGCGGACCAAGGCCGCGCACCTCGTCATAGAGTTCCTGCGTCAGGGTCGCGCGATCTTCGCGGTTCAGCACGATGCTGCGTTCTTCCAGAACCTCAGCCGCGATCGAGCTGATCTCGGCGCGCAGGTCAGCCTCGGTCGCTGTGTCGAGAGCGGAAAGATTGAGGTTGTCCAGAAGTGCGCGGTGCAGGTCGAGCTTGATTTCCCCCAGACGTTCCTTGCGCTTGCGTTCCTTGTCGGCGGGTTGCGGCAACGCGGCCGATTGCGGTGTTGGGCGGCGCAACACGGACTTTGCCGGATCCTCGACGGGCGCCGTTCTCGGAAGCGGGGCCTTGGCCTCGACCGGTGCGGCTGCGGGCTTTGCCTGATTGGAGGAAGCCTTCTTGTATCTTGAAAACATGGTCGGGTTCCTTCGTGCTTATGCAGCCTCTGCTTCGCGCTTGCTCAATTGGTGCAGCGAGCCGGCCAATTTCGCGATTTCCTTGCGAAGCGGGTTCTTGCCTGCTGAAAGCGCAAGCGGTTGTCCGTGATCGCCGGCCTGAGTGACTGGCCTTCCGCCATCGGGCAACAGGACTTCGATCGAGATTTCAAGGCTTTCGCACAGGCGTTTGACCCGGCTCTTGCCTTGCAGATCGGTGAATTTCGGCGCCCTGTTCAGACAGAACCGCAGTCGCTCGATCGGCAACTCCTCGGCTCTCAATGCGCGTTTCAGCCGGATGGCGTTCTGCGCTGACCGCATGTCGAGTTCGAGCGTGGTGAAATAGACCTGTGCATTGGTCAGCACGGTCTCTGTCCATTGGACAAGTGTCGAGGGCATGTCCACGACCACGTAATCGAAGCGGCGGCGGGCTTGATCGAGGATGCGCTGCACATCGTCCGGCGTCAGCATGTCGAGCGGCAGGATGTCGGGCGGGGCGGTCAGGACCGACAGCTTTTCCTCGAACTGCGTCAGGGCCTGTCGGAACACATCGTCATCCACCGCCTCTGTGTCGGACCACATTTCGAACACCGTTTCGCGGCGCGGCAAATCGAGATAAGTCGCCACGGTTCCGTTCTGCAGGCCGAAATCCAGAATGCAAACGCGGGGTGGATCCTTCTTGTCGACAGTGGCCAGCTCCCAGGCAAGGTTGACCGCAAGCGTCGTCGCACCGGTCCCACCGGCCAAGCCCTGAACGGCAAGCAGCACGCCGTCGGCAGGCGCTTCAAGGCCGGGCGCATGTCGTCCGGCAACGGCTGCGGCGGGGCGCTCGGCGATTCGCTTCAGCCGATCGATTGCGGCCTCGAGTTCACCTTCCGGGAGAGGGTAGGGGACGAATTCATCGGCACCTTTTCGCAGCAACTGATGGAGCGCCGCCGGGCTTACGTCCTCGGCAATCAGGATGACCTTGATGCCCTTTGCATTCGCCAGCCCGATGATTTCGCCCAACATGACGAGATCGTCCTCATCGGACTCGTCGATCGCGATGGCAACGAATTCAAGTGCCTTGGCTTCGGGCTGGTTGAAAAAGGCCAGTGCCTCCGAAAATCCGAGATCGCCCCAGTTTTCGCCAAGCGCTGTCTCCATATCTTCGATCAGAAGATCGAAGTTCTGCACATCACGACTGATGGTGCAGGCCCGGATCGGGCTGGGTTCTGGCATGTGCGTAGAACTACTCGTCATTTGTCGATCCCATTTTTCAAGTCGCCTCGCGGGCTGCCCCGGGTTTGCCAGGGGTCTGTTATGTGTATTTTCCGGCATCAGCGGTCGATCCCGAACCACGGGAGACGCATCTGCCACTGGGAGACAATCGTTGAAAATCTAGGCAACATTTGGGCCAAAAAACCGTAATTATGCGATTTGAGAAGGCCAAAATAAAACCCGCCGAAGGGGCGGGTTTCAGGTGGTCCGGCAGTGACCGGACAGGGAGATTTACTCAGATCTGGCGGATCATTCGCCGACGATCTGTTCGTCGCCTGCCACCATGGACAGGTCTGTCGGGGGTTTGGCGCTGGCCACGTAGTCACGGTAGATGACCGACGCATAGCGGCCTTCGATGATGTCGGGGTGCGAGGCGACGAAGCCCGTGACTTCGGTCACCGTCCGACGGTTCCGGGGTTCTCGTCCTTCGGTCACGACAACAGGCTGCGTCTCGCCATAAGACACCACCGCTTCGAGGCGCGACCGGCTGATGCCATGGCTCGTGAGATAATTGACCACGGCATTGGCGCGGCGTTGCCCGAGATGCCGGTTGTAGCTTTCCGATCCGACCTTGTCGGTGTGACCATAAACGCGGAACCGGACCTCGGGGAATTGCTTGATCCAGCTTGCCTGTGCATTCAGCGTATTGCGCGCGGCGGCATCCAGATGCGCCGAGTCGAAGGCGAAATTGACGGTGCTGGGCACCTCGCTGGCAAAGCGGTTTGCCAAGTCCGAGACGTATCCTTTTTCGCCCGTCATGACGAGAATGTTGTTCATGTTGGCATTGCCGAACGACCCGCTGTCCACGACCGATCCTGCCTCGGAAAAGAAGGAACTCCGATAGTCGCCTTGCCCGGTGCAGGCCGCCATCGCGACCAGACTTGCAGTTGCGAGAAGATGTTTCATGGGCCCTTACCTTTCGCTCATTCCATCACGTAGCCGTAGGAGCCGGTGAAATCCTGTCTTGCGACTTCGCCGGCAGTGCCACTGGGAATGTTGCTGTTCAGTACGCGCCCATTGAGGAACAGATCCATTTCTGAGGGCAGTCTCACCCGGTCCGTGGGCAGGGCAAGAGCCTCGCCGCGGGTCGGTGTTACAAGATGCGCGCTTACGATGATGACCAGTTCGGTCTGTGCGCGCGCATAATCTGCGCTGCGGAAAAGAGCGCCGAGCACCGGCACATCACCAAGCCACGGCACTTGGGCATTCGTATCCCGGAAATCGTCCTGCAGCAGTCCCGCGATCGCAAAGCTTTCACCATCGCGCAACTGCACTGTCGTGGACGTATCGCGGCGACGGAAGGCGTCGACGTTGAATGCACCGGTGTTGATGCCGTTCGTCGGATCGATCGAGGATACGGCTGCGGCCATTTCAAGATTGATGATGTCGCCATCCACAACCCGCGGAATGAAGTTCAATTCAACGCCGAAGGGTTTGAATTCGATCGATGTCGTGTTGTTGTCCTGCGCGACGGGCACGGGATATTCGCCACCTGCGAGGAACTTGGCCTCCTGTCCCGACAGGGCTGTCAGGTTCGGTTCCGCGAGGGTGCGCACGACCCCTTTGGTTTCGAGCGCTTCGAGCAGGATGCCGATTTCGACCGACCCGATGTCAAAGCCGAAGAAGGCGGCACCGGCATTGTTGTTTGCGGTGATTCCAACCCGATTGGCGCCTGCTGACGGCAGGTTGCTGCCGGCAAGCGCGGCACCGTTTCCGGTGACCCCCAGAGCGTCGACCGCAAGCGATGTGGACAGCTGCTTGGACACGCTGCGCTGCATTTCCGCAAACCGTACCTTCAACATGACCTGTTGATTGCCCGCCACGACCATGAGGTTCGATACGCGATCCGGCGCATAGCGCTGCGCCAGAGACAGCGCACGCTCCATGCGCGCCGTGCTCGATACGCTGCCCGACAGGACAATGCCGTCATTGGCCGTGCGGACCTCGATCCGTTCGTTCGGAAGGATTTGCTGAAGCCGTTCCTTGAATTCCGAAACGTCCGTCGACACGTGGATTTCAACGTTGGTGATCAGGCGCCCGCTATCGTCCAGCAACGTCAGCGTGGTCCGCCCAGGTGCCTTGCCAAGCACGTAAATCGTTCTGTCGGACAAGGTCGAGAAATCCGCGATGGACGGGTTCGCGATGCTCAGTTCCGCGAATGGCACATCGCTTTCGACGACAACGGCCCGGTTCATCGTAACGTTGAGATCGCGCGCCGCACCGTTGCGGACAACCTGTAGGTTTTCTGCCTGAAGCTCGGTAACGAATCCACTGAATACCACTGCCAGCCCCAAAAGGGCGGCTTTGAATAAGCCTGCGTTTTTCATGTGACCTGCCTTTCCGATCACGCCTCATTGGTCGGGTCTTTGGTCGCCCGGTTTGGTTGTTACTCTGCGGTACTTCTTTCGAATTTTCAAGAATCAACGACTTTTTGTCGAATTTTCCCAAGAATGTGGCGCAAAAACAGCCACCCACCAAAACGGGCGCCCGTAACCCGGGCGCCCGATGATGTCTTGACTGTCTGGCCGTCAGTTCGTGCAGGGGATCTGGCTGACGATCACTTCCGCACCGCGGCGTGTCCGGATGGTGCACACCTCCTGGCGTTGCGGTGCCGGGGCCGCTTCGACCCGCGATAGACCCAACAGGCGGTTCTGGTCGACCTCGATCACTTCGGCCACGGATTCCTCGTCCGTGCCGACCAGCGACAGTGACAAGCGGCCAGTCGCCTGGGCCTGTGCCAGGGCGGCGACCTGCTGTGGTCTGGCCGCGACCGTGACGGTGCGGGCAATGATCGCCTGAGTGGTGTTCTCATCCGAGATCTGATCTACGGCAATCAGCTGAACGCCGGTTTCGATGAGTTTCGTGACATCGCCCATCGAATTACCCTCGGTCCGCACGTCGCTGCCGCCGCGCACCTGGCCTGTCCAATAGACATCGACCCGGTCGCCCGGGCGCAGAAAGCCGGACACTCCGCTGGCCACGTCGACCTTGATTGCGAAGGCGCGCATGCCTTGCGCCAACTGGGACGAAATGCCCGCATCCTCGCCCGGTGCGGTAACCTTGACCGCCATGATCGCCTCGTTGACTTCCATGGCGCGGCGCACAGCGCGCGGCTCCTGCTCACCCTTGGGAAACAGCGCGTCCATCGTCGTGAACACGCCCTCGGGAAGAGCGTCTTTGGGGAATTTCACCAGACGCACCGCGTCAGGCTTCAGCTTTTGCCCGTATTTCAGTGGTGTCTTCGCGACCAAAACCTCGACGGTTTCGATCTGAGGCGCGCGTTGTGCCCGTTCCAGCGCAAGCTGGTTCTGATATCCCTGGATATAGCTCTTGGCCATGTAAACGGCGAAGCCCGCCAGACCCAGACCCAGGACAAGCACCAGTCCAAATACCAATCTCATGGTCCGTCCTCTCGATAATTCCTATGTGCCGGAGCGATCCGATCGCCCGTCAATCCATCGCAATCTGGCGGTTTATTGTGGCGAAATGAGGGAAAGCCGGTGATCGTTTCTGGATCATGCACAACGCTCGGATGTGTTGCAGTCGCGTGTGACAGACCCTCGACACGGAAAAGGCCGACGCAACCCTGCATCAGCCCTTTGCTTTTGCCGGGGTCTTGTCGCCCGTGATGTCGATCACTCCAGATTGAGGCTCTGGATTTCCGCGGCATTCATCGTGCTTGCGACCCTGTTGCCTATGGAATTGTTCGCCGCCAGCAGGGTGGTTACGACACCGACGCCAAGGCCCACGACAGCCGCGGTGATGACGACCCAGTCAACCGTTACCGCGCCGTCCTCGTTACAGATGAATGTCTTCAGATACTCGTTCATGGCGCATTCCTTTTTCTTGGTGCGACTGCGTCGCTGCGCTGTATGCCTGCTCGTTCTTGTGTCTTGCGGCGTGAGGCAAACAGGATCGCCGCCCCCAAAAAAATCTGGCCGCAAAGCGGTCTTGCGGCCAGATTTTGTGTCATCCGATAGTCGCTCGAGCGAATGTCTTATTCTTCGCCGCCACCGCCGCCGCCGGTGCCGGTCGACTGACCCAGGGTGCCGAGGCTGACCACGTTGGCGCCGCTCAGTTCGGTGCTCACGCTGCCGGCCAGGCCATCAACGCCGCCTTTGACGGTTGCCACACCGGCCACGCCAAGGCCCACGACTGCTGCGGTCAGAACGACCCAGTCAACTGTCACGGCGCCGTCTTCTTCTTTCAGGAATTGCTTGATGAACTTATTCATTGTTGGTCCCTCCATAGGATCACTGTCTCAGGTTTAACCGTTTGAGCATGTCCGGGCCGCCTCTCTCTTTGGCCCATCACTCTTGCGGTATGACGCTATAAAGCCCATCAATTCAGGCAGGAATTTGGCGCGATTAGAACGTTTTTCGAGACCGCCGGAGTTTTTTGGGCTTTGGCGTTTAATGGTCTGATTTGGAAGGAAAATTTTATCTGTTTCTTGGAATTTTGGCGTGAATTTTACGGCTTTTGCACCTCTGCGTCCGGTGCGCCGTTTCCGTAAATCACACAATTATGGAAAATCACCCATTCTTTTGCGATACTGCGCGAAACAGAACATTCAGAGCAGATCGAAATCATGAAATGTGTTGGAATCGTCGCCTTGGGCTTTGCCCTTTGGTTGCCGGGCCTGTCCCATGCCGGCGATCCGCCGCCATTCCCCGACTTCACCTTCAAGATGGGCAAGCCGCCGTCGCCGGACACAGCGAGACGCATCACCGTGCAGATCGAACCTCAGCCCGAAGCGCCCGCCGCCGCCCTCGATCAGACCGCACCCTCCGATGACGGTGCTGCACCGCCTGTGTCTCGGTATGGCTGGTTCTGGGACAAGGTCTCGCCCGAGATCGGCGTGGATGGCGTGGCCCGGCTGCGCGATGCCTTCGTCATGCTGTCAGACGGGCCGGGGGGCGCTTCGGTCTCCGGGCCGCGCCTGCAGACGGTGCAGGATATCGCGGCAGCCCAAGGGCCGCATGTTCTGCGTGCCACGATCGGAACACAGGTGTCACCGGCACTGGTTCTGGCGGTCATCGCGGTAGAGTCCGGCGGCAAGCCGACCGCGGAAAGCCCGAAAGGCGCGCAGGGCCTGATGCAGCTGATGCCCGACACGGCCCGGCGCTTCGGTGTGACCGACAGTCTTTCTCAGGCCGAGAACATCCGTGGCGGTGTCGCCTATCTCGATTGGCTTTTGACGGAATTTCAGGGCGACGCGGTGCTGGCTCTTGCCGGCTATAACGCCGGCGAAAACGCCGTCAAGAAACACAACGGCGTTCCTCCCTTCGCCGAAACCCGTGATTACGTGCCCAAAGTCCTGGCCGCATTCGAGGTGGCCAGAGCCCTGTGCAAGACCAGCCCCGAGCTTATCAGCGATGGTTGCGCGCTGGACCTTGCGCTGAACTGATCGCGCAAGGCCAGCGCCGCCAAACTGTCAGACGATGGTCGCTTCGGTGGCGGCGCGCAACTCGTCCTCGGTCACGCCCGGCGCGCATTCGACGATCTTCAGACCACCCTCGACCACGTCCAGCACGCCGAGATTGGTGATGATGCGGTTGACCACCCCGGTTCCGGTGAGCGGCAGGGTGCATGCTTTCAACACCTTGCTTTCACCATGCTTGTTGGTGTGGTCCATGACCACAACCACGCGGCCGACGCCCGCGACGAGGTCCATGGCGCCGCCCATGCCCTTGACCAGCTTGCCGGGGATCATCCAGTTCGCCAGATCACCGTTTTCGGCCACTTCCATCGCGCCGAGGATCGCCATGGCGATCTTGCCGCCACGGATCATGCCGAAACTGGTGGCGCTGTCGAAATAGGATGTGTGCGGCAATTCGGTGATTGTCTGCTTGCCGGCATTGATCAGATCGGGGTCGACCTCGTCCTCGGTCGGAAAAGGGCCCATGCCCAGCATCCCGTTTTCGGACTGAAGCGTCACATGCACGCCTTCGGGAATGAAGTTCGGAACAAGCGTCGGAATGCCGATCCCGAGGTTCACATAGGTGCCGTCTTGCAGTTCCTGCGCCGCGCGGGCGGCCATTTCATTGCGGTCCCAAGCCATTGTGGTGCTCCTTTGAAGGTGAGGTGTTCCGGCTTTGCGGCGCAAGGCCCAGCCAGTGTTGCGCATAGGCGCTGAAATGCTCGAAGCCGTAATCGGCGTTCATATGGGTGAAATCCGCCGCTGTCGGTGTTTGTCCCTCGGGCAGGGCTGCCGCGCGCGCGTAAGCGGCCGGACTGCGCCCGGGCGCTGCGACAAGTGAGGCGGGTTGCGGCATCAGCCCGTATTTCAGCCGCGACATATGCCAAATCACGGCATCCAGCCAGATTGCGGTCAGTCGCTCGGCGTCGGGATGATCCAGCCAGCCGCCCTGTTCGCGGGCCCATCGAGGCATGTCCAGCGTGGGAAAAGGTCTGGGCGCCACGACACAGCGCGGATCTTCATGCAGAAAACGCGCCAGCTTGCGGCAATAGCGCTCGACACGGAAATTCGTGTATTCCGACACCAGCGGCAGCGACACGCTGCGCGCGTGCCCCTGTGGGGCAAGACCCAGAACGTCGAAATCCTGCACCAGACTGTCCAGCCCTTCGCGCCCGAAGCCTTGCCCGACCATCAGGATATGATCCATTTTGCTCAGGTCGATCCGGTCCGGCAGCCCACCTGCCGGACGCTCTTGCGCGCTGAGCACCCCGTCGTCATCAAGCGAACAGGACGAAAAGCTGTGGCGCGGCAGCGCGAAAAACGACAGTTCCACCGTGGGAAAAGCCGCCTCGATCGCGGCTTGGGCCTGCAGATAGGCGCCGACATGGGAATTTCCTATGATCGCCACGCGCATCATTTCCGGAATGCCTCGAGCAGGATCTCTTCGCAGATGGTCTCTTCGTCGCTCGCGATGCTCGAGAGGGGCGGGGAGGCCTCTTGCAGGGGTCCGCCCGCGTCATCGCCCAAGGCAAGCCCGAAGGCTTTGAGCACAAGTTGCACGCCCTTCTCGGTGGGCTGGCGGCCATGTTCGTCGAAATACGGCCCGCCCGCGATTGCGGTGGTGATGATCTCATAGGCGGGGAAATAATCGAAATCTCCGTCGTTCATGCATAATTCGCCACAGGCCGCGCGCAGGACGGATTTGGAATAGCACGAGGCCGGTCCGACATGCCCACCGCTGGCCGTTGCGACCAGCGGCACCGGCGAGACCGTCAGCAGGAACCGGGCCTGCAGGCCATGTGCGGCCAAGAGGTCGCGCGTTGCACGCAGATCTTCGATCACCTCGGCATGGGTGAAATTATGCAAAAACACGCGCTCTGGATCATGGCGTCCCGCGATCGTTCCCGGCGCGGTGGGCAGTGCAAGCCCGGTCTCCCGGTCGATCCAGCACTCCGTCAGGCCAAGCGTCAGCACGATGCATGCGGCCTGCTCCAGAACCTCGCGCAGGGCGCGCATATGCTCGGCGCGGGCCTGTCTGACCTGCTCCGGTGTTTCCAGCCCCTCGGGTTCGACTGCGGGCCGAAGGGCGTCGAAATACCGGTTGTCCTTCTCCCAGATCAGCGTTGGAGGCGGCCCGTCCGACAAGGCATGCTCGACCAATTGGCGGAATTGGCGCGCGGTGTAGACATTGCCATAGCGCGCGGAAAACAGGTTGTATCCGTATCTGTGGCACAAACGGTTCGGCAGATGGGTCGACATGTCTTCGCCCTGCAGCACGGCCCATCCGCCACGCAACAGCGCGCGGTGGAGATGCTGTGCAAAGCAGCTTCCGGCGGTCATCAGCGGCGTCGCACGGTCCATCCCCAGCTTGGGTGACCAAAGCTGGGCCAAAGCGGCATCGTCATCGCGCCCGACGCTGGCCCGCCAGAATGCCCGGTCCTCAAGGTTTTGATAGGGCGATATCATCCCACGGTCCCGGCTCAGGCCGCGCGCGTCGTGCGCTTCTCGATGCGTTTCTCGTGCTTGCCTTCGATCAGGCGGTGAACATAGATGCCGGGCAGGTGGATGTGATCGGGGTCCAGCGTTCCCGGCTCGACGATCTCTTCCACTTCCATCACGCAGATCTTGCCGCACATCGCCGCCGGCGGATTGAAATTGCGCGAGGTCTTGCGGAAAATCGCATTGCCCGTGGTGTCGGCCTTCCATGCCTTGACGATCGACAGATCCGCAAAGATGCCGCGTTCGAGAATATAGGTCTCGCCGTCGAACTCCTTGTGTTCCTTGCCTTCGGCGATTTGCGTGCCGACGCCGGTCTTGGTGTAGAAGCCCGGAATGCCCGCGCCGCCGGCGCGCATCCGCTCGGCGAGCGTGCCTTGCGGGTTGAATTCCAGCTCCAGTTCACCGGACAGGTATTGCTGCATGAAGGTGTCGTTCTCACCCACATAAGAGCTGAGCATTTTCTTGACCTGACGGGTCTGCAGCAGGATGCCGATGCCGAAATCGTCCACACCCGCATTGTTCGACGCGAAGGTCAGGTTCTTGACGCCGCTGTCCTTGATCGCCTGCAGCAGCAGTTCGGGAATGCCGCACAGGCCGAAACCGCCCGCCGCAATCAGCATGTCGTCACGCAGAATACCATCCAGTGCTTCGGCTGCGCTGCCATAGACCTTGTTCATCAGGACGTCCTCCTCGAAAACCCGTGTTGGCCCCGGTATGCGGTCAGGGGCGGGTCAAAGTCAACGACCAGCCCGCCGCATCGAGGCGCTCTAGGGATTACTACGTAGGAGGCCCTATTTCTTGGCGGCGGCCTTCTTGCGGGCGGGCGCTTTCTTGCCCTTGCCGCTTTTGGCGGATTTCTCGGCGATCAGCTGCAGGGCCATGTCGAGGGTGACATCCTGCGGCTCGGTGCCCTTGGGCAGGGTGGCGTTGATCTTTTCCCATTTCACATAGGGGCCATAGCGGCCGTCCATGATGTTGATGGCCCCACCGCTTTCGGGATGTTCCCCCAATTCCTTGATCGGCTTGGCCGCGGCGCGGCCCTGTCCGCGCGAGGCGGCTTTCTTGGCCAGCTCCTCGACGGCGCGGTTCATGCCGATGGTGAACACGTCATCGGGATCCTTGAGATTGGCGTAGAGCTTGCCATGCTTCACGAAGGGTCCGTAGCGGCCGATACCCGCCTCGACCATCTCGCCGTCTTCGGGGTGCGGCCCGATCTCGCGCGGGAGGTTCAGCAGCATCAGCGCCTTTTCCAGGTCCATGTCATCCGGCCTCCAGCCTTTGGGCAGGCTGGCGCGCGGCGGTTTCTTGTTCTCCTCGGTGGCCTCGCCGCGTTGCACATAGGGGCCGAACCGGCCTGAGCGCAGCGAAATCTCGTCGCCCTGATCCTCGCCCAGAACCCGGTCGCCGCCTTCTGCACCCTCACCGCCGATGGGGCGCGTGTATCGGCATTCGGGATAACGCGAACAGCCAACGAAGCCGCCGGTACGCGACGTCTTCAGATGCAGGCTGCCTTCGCCACAGACAGGGCAGCTGCGCGGATCGCTGCCATCCTCGCGCGGCGGATACAGTTGGGGCGCCAGCGCCTCGTCCAGCACATCCAGAACCTCGGTGATACGCAATTCCGAAGTTTCCGAGATCGCCGCCGAGAAATCGCGCCAGAACCGGTTGAGCACCTGCTTGTAGTCCAGATCGCCGGCGCTGACCTTGTCCAGCTCGTCCTCGAGATTGGCGGTAAACTCGTAGCCCACGTATTTGCGGAAGAAATTGAGCAGGAAGATCGTGACGATGCGGCCCTTGTCCTCGGGGATGAGGCGGTTCTTGTCCTTGCGGACATATTCGCGGTCCTGGATCGTGGTCACGATGCTGGCATAGGTCGAGGGGCGGCCGATGCCCAGCTCTTCCATCTTCTTGACCAGCGTCGCCTCGGTATAGCGGGGCGGGGGCTGGGTGAAATGCTGCTCGGGCGAGACGCTGCGCTTTTCGGTCTTGTCGCCTTCGGTGATCTGCGGCAGGCGATTGTCGTCGTCATCCCCGGCCTGATCGTCGCGGCCTTCCTCGTAGATCTTGAGAAAACCATCAAACAGCACGACCTGTCCGGTGGCGCGCAGACCGACCTGACCATCCCGGCTGCCGATCTCGACGGTGGTGCGTTCCAGACGGGCGCTTTCCATCTGGCAGGCCAGCGTGCGTTTCCAGATCAGGTCATAGAGCTTGCGTTGATCGGCGTCGGTGGTCTTGATGGCCGAAGCATCGCGCGTCATCTCGGTGGGGCGGATGCATTCATGCGCTTCCTGCGCGTTCTTGGCCTTGTTCTTGTACATGCGCGGGCTCGAGGGCACGTATTCGGCGCCATAAAGCTCCTTGATGGCGTCGCGGGCGGCGTGCACCGCCTCGGGCGCCATGTCGATCCCGTCGGTTCGCATATAGGTGATGTAGCCGGCCTCATAGAGGCGCTGTGCGGCGCTCATGGTCTGGCGCGCGCCCATGCCGAACTTGCGGCTGGCTTCCTGCTGGAGGGTCGATGTCATGAAGGGCGGCGAGGGATTGCGCGAGGCGGGCTTGGCCTCGACCGAGGTAACGGTCAGATCGCGCGAGGTGATCGCCTGCACGGCCATTTCGGCCTGGGTCGCGTTCTCGATATCGTAGCGGTCGAGCTTCTTGCCCGCCAGCGAGGTCAGCCGCGCCTCGAAATCCTGACCGCGCGGCGTGGACAGCAGCGCCTTGACCGACCAGTATTCGCGGGGCTTGAAGGCCTCGATCTCCATTTCACGCTCGACGATCAGGCGCAGGCAAACCGACTGCACGCGTCCCGCCGATCTGGCGCCGGGCAGCTTGCGCCACAGCACCGGGCTGAGGTTGAAGCCCACGAGGTAATCCAGAGCGCGGCGAGCGAGATAGGCCTCGACCAGATCACCGTCGATCTCGCGCGGGTTTTTCATGGCCTCGGTCACGGCGGTCTTGGTGATCGCGTTGAACACCACGCGGCTGACGGCGGTGGTCTTGCCGATGGCCTTGCGCTTGCGCAGGGCTTCTTCGAGGTGCCAGCTGATTGCCTCGCCTTCGCGGTCGGGGTCGGTCGCGAGGATCAGCGTGTCGTCATCCTTGAGCGCGTCGGCGATGGCCTTGACATGCTTGCGGGAGTCGACGCCGATCTCCCATTTCATGTCGAAATCATGTTCGGGATCGACCGAACCGTCCTTGGGAGGAAGGTCGCGCACGTGACCGTAAGACGCCAGAACCGTGTAGTCGGATCCCAGATACTTGTTGATTGTCTTGGCCTTGGCCGGGGATTCGACGACAACGACTGGCATGAATACTCCTTGCGACTTGAGTCGGGACTTATGGCGGCGGACCATGTGGGCTGGCAAGAGCATTTGTCAATGCGCCCTGTCGGAGCAGGCTGACAGTGCCGGGATCGGGCGGCTCGAGAGGCTTGGTGCCTTGGCTGATGCGGGAGTTGGGGCTGTCAGACCAGTGACAGAAGGCCGCCGGGCTGGCGCCGGATACGGCCATCAAGCTCGAGATCGGTGAGCGCGGGCGTGACCTGACCGGCAGGCGCGCCGAGATCGCGGATCAGCTGATCTTCGGCGAGCGGCGAGGGGCCGAGCCGCGACAGGATCCGGCTGTGCAGGGCCGCGATGTCCTGCAGGCTGCGGCGGTCCGGCGGGGGCGGTGCCGGCTGGGGTTCCCCCTGCTTTTGCAGGGGTTTGTCGGGGGTCTGGACTGCGGGCAGTGCATCGATCACGTCGTCGGCCTTGCGCACGAGGGTGGCGCCGTCGCGGATCAGCATGTTGCACCCGGCGGCACGGGCATCGAAGGGATGGCCCGGCACGGCAAGCACCTCCCGCCCCTGATCCAGAGCGCTGCGCGCGGTGATGAGAGAGCCGGATTTGGCTGCTGCCTCGACCACGATGATGGCTTGGGCTATTCCGCTTATGATCCTGTTTCGCCTTGGAAAATGCCGCGCCTGTGGGATCAGGCCCATGGGTTGTTCCGACAGGCGTAGCCCTGATCTGGTGATGTCGTCGGCCAGTCGGGCATTTTCGGCGGGATAAGGGACATCGACGCCGCCCGCCATGATCGCGACCGTCCCCGTCTCGAGGCTGGCCAGATGCGCGGCGGTGTCGATTCCGCGGGCGAGGCCCGAGGCGATGACATGCCCGCGCGCCCCGAGATCGGCGGCAAGCGCGCGCGCCATACGCAGCCCCAAAGACGAGGCATTGCGCGCGCCCACAAGGGCCAGCATCGGCGTGGGACGGGTCAGAACCGCCGGATCGCCCACCGCCCAAAGGACCGGGGGCGCGTCGGAAATCTGTTGCAGCAAAAGGGGATAGTCGGGATCGCCGAGGCAGATCATCCGGGCGTTCGCGGCACGGGCGGCCTTGAGTTCGGCCAGCACGACGCCTTCGGGGCAGGGGCTGTAATCCGCAACCCCGGCGGCGGCGGCGACATCGGGCAGGGCGACAAGCGCCGCCTGCGCCGAGCCGTGTTCGGCCAGAAGCCGGTAGAAGGTGGAGGGGCCGACCCGTCTGGAGCGCAAGAGGCGAAGCCACGATACCCGATCATCTTCCGTGGTGGGTGGGAGTGGGGGGTGAGTGGAAGAAGGATGGGTATCCTCGGACATCGCGGCCTCGCCAACTTGCCTGACCGTTATCGGCGAGGTTGGTTAACGACGGGTAAATTCAGGAGGGGTGAGTCGCGCATTTTTCCCAAAAATCAGCCAAGATATTGATCTGGAACGTTAATTAATTTCGACACGCCGTTGGCCCGCCTGTCGGTATCGCGTCGGTATGACGTCGGTATCGCGTCGGTGCGGATGTCGGCAGGGGCAGGCAGGCGCCCAATCGTGACCAGAGCGCGCGTTGCGTGGGCCAAGATGTGCCCGAATGACTGGCGCGAGACGCCTGCCAGACGCGCAAGCCCGTTCGAACGGGCTTGCGCCCCGCGCCGCCGGTGGCAAATGAGGTCAGCCCGCCGCCGACCCGCCGATCGTCAGTCCGCCGATCATCACCGTGGGCTGGCCCACGCCGACGGGGACCCATTGGCCCGCCTTGCCGCAATTTCCCATGCCGGGATCGAGCGCCATGTCGTTGCCAAGGGCGCGGATATGCTGCAACGCCGTGGCCCCGTCACCGATCAGCGTGGCCCCCTTGACCGGCGCGCCCACCTTGCCGTCTTTCACGCGATACGCCTCGGTGCAGGAGAACACGAATTTGCCATTGGTGATGTCGACCTGCCCGCCGCCGAAGCCCACGGCATAGATCCCGTCCTTCAGATCGGCCACGATATCGGCCGGATCCGCATCGCCGCCCAGCATGTAGGTGTTGGTCATCCGGGGCATCGGCGCATGGGCATAGCTTTCGCGGCGCCCGTTGCCGGTGGGATCGACCCCCATCAGCCGGGCATTCTGGCGGTCCTGCATGAAGCCCACGAGGATGCCATCCTCGATCAGCACGTTGCGGGCGCTGGGCGTGCCTTCGTCATCCACCGTGATCGATCCGCGCCGGTCGGGCATGGTGCCGTCATCCAGCACCGTCACGCCGGGAGCGGCGATGCGCTGCCCCATGAGACCGGCGAAGGCCGAGCTGCCCTTGCGGTTGAAATCGCCCTCGAGCCCGTGGCCGATCGCCTCGTGCAGCAGGATGCCGGGCCAGCCGGGGCCAAGCACCACGTCCATCACGCCCGCCGGGGCAGGCTCGGCGCGCAGGTTGACCAATGCGACGCGCAGCGCCTCGCGGGTCTTGGCCTGCCAGTCGGCGGGGTCGATCAACCCATCGAGGCCAAGCCGGCCGCCACCGCCTGCAGTGCCGGATTCGCGACGGCCATCCTGTTCGACGATCACCGACACGTTGAGCCGCGTCATCGGGCGCGAATCGCTGACCTCGGTGCCACAGGGGCGCAGGATGACCACCTGCTGATGCGAAGCGGCGAGGGTGGCCGTCACCTGCACCACGCGCGGGTCGAGATCGCGGGCGAAGGCGTCGATCTCGCGCAGGGTCTCGAGCTTGACGGGAAAGCTGGCTCCGGCGATCGGATCGGCATCGGTATATAGATGCCGGTTGGTGCGCGGCGGCGGCGCGGCCATCGTTCCGCCACCATCGCCCACCGCAAGCCGCGCGGTGTCGACCGCACGGGTCAGGGCGGCTTCGGAGATATCCGAGGAATGGGCATATCCCGAGACCTCGCCGCGCACGGCGCGCAGGCCAAAGCCCTGTGCGGCATCGAAAGACGCCGTCTTGACGCGGCCATCATCGAACACCAGCGCCTCGGAGTGGCGCCGCTCGAGGAACAGCTCGCCGTCATCGGCGCCGGCGGTCGCCTCTTGCAGGCGGCGCAGCGCCGTATCGCGGTCCAGAAGCGTGTCGAAGGGGCGAAAGGCGGTATCGGTCATGCGGGTCATCCTGTTTGAGGCGGCTGTCATGCGGCGATTTTATTTGATCTGAATCAAAAAAGCGTCTGTTTGCCGCAACGGTCTTTCTTGTCGTCTGTGGCAGAATATGGTTTCTAGCGTCGACGAAACAACGGGATTCCGCGGTATGCGGTATTTCGACGGGAACAAAACAACTACCGCTTCAACCGATCTAAGGTGCAATATGCGACGATTCCTCAGCCTTCTGGCAGCTTTGGCCGCCGTCTCCGCCATGCCCGCGCGCGCGCAGGACGGGCTTGAAATTATCGGTGCTCCCAAACCGGGCGGCATCGGCTTTCAGCCAGCCGCCACGGAGCTGGCGCGCGATCTGCAGTGGCTGGACGGCATGATCCTGGTGATCATCACGATCATCACGATCTTTGTCTGTGCGCTGCTGGCGATCGTCATCGTGCGCTACAACCGCAAGGCCAACCCGAACCCGGCCAGCTTTACCCACAACTCGCCGCTGGAAGTCGCGTGGACGGTGGTGCCGATCGTGATCCTTGTCTTCATCGGGGCGTTCTCGCTGCCGGTGCTGTTCAAGCAGCAGGAAATTCCCGAGGCGGATATCAATATCAAGGTGACCGGCTACCAGTGGTACTGGGGCTATGAATATACCGATCACGAGTTCGCCTTCGACAGCTTCATGCTGGCGCGCGACGAGCTCGAGGAATACGGCTACAGCCAGGATGAATACCTGCTGGCCACCAACACCGCCGTGGTCGTGCCCGTGGGCAAGACCGTCGTGATGCAGGTGACCGCCGCAGACGTGATCCACAGCTGGACGATCCCCGCCTTCGGCGTGAAGCAGGATGCGGTGCCGGGCCGTCTGGCGGAACTGTGGTTCAACGCCGAGAAGGAAGGCATCTATTTCGGTCAGTGCAGCGAATTGTGCGGCAAGGACCACGCCTATATGCCGATCACCGTCAAGGTCGTGAGCGAGGAAGCCTATGAGATGTGGCTGAACGGCGCGATCGAGGAATATGCCGGCAAGCCGCGCGACCTGAAGGTGGCTTCGGCGCAGTGATCGACCTGTGACACTTGCGGTGGGCGCGGTGACCGTGCCCGCCGACCCCCTGCGACGGGTGCCCGCCAGCGCACCGCAGACGGAGACGTGAATGACCGACGCGAGCCTCAATACAGCATCGACCCAGACCGGCGAAGCGGGTTTCGGCGATTACTTCGCCCTGCTCAAGCCGCGGGTGATGACGCTTGTGGTGTTCACCGCCCTGGTGGGCCTGCTGGCGGCGCCGGTGTCGGTGCATCCGGTGGTGGGCTTTGCGGCGATCCTGTTCATCGCCGTGGGCGGCGGTGCCTCGGGCGCGCTCAACATGTGGTGGGATGCCGATATCGACGCGGTGATGAAGCGCACCGCGCGCCGGCCGATCCCGTCCGGCAAGGTCACCGGGGACGAGGCCTTTGCCATCGGCATGACGCTGTCGGCCTTTGCGGTGGTGTTCCTGGCGCTGGCCACCAATTGGGTGGCGGCGGGGCTGCTGGCCTTCACCATCTTCTTCTATGTCGTGATCTACTCCATGTGGCTCAAGCGGTGGACGCCGCAGAACATCGTGATCGGCGGGGCGGCTGGCGCGTTCCCTCCGATGATCGGCTGGGCCGCCGCGACCGGAACGGTCAGCATCGAATCGGTGCTGATGTTCGCGCTGATCTTCATGTGGACGCCGCCGCATTTCTGGGCGCTGGCGCTGTTCATGCGCTCGGATTACGACGAGGCCGGGGTGCCGATGCTGACCGTGACGCATGGTCGCCGGGCCACCCGCGTGCATATCCTTGTCTACACGATCCTGCTGGCGGCGCTGGCCATCGGCACAGGGTTCACCGCCGTGGGCGGGCCGATCTATCTGGCGGTCGCGGTGGTGCTGAACGTGATGTTCCTGATCGGTGCGGTGCGCATCTGGCGGCGCGACGAGGTGATGTCCGAGGCTGACAATTACGCCGTCGAAAAGAAGGTGTTCCGCCTGTCGCTCTATTACCTCTTCGCGCATTTCGGGGCGATCGCGCTCGAGGCGGGGCTGGCGCCCTTCGGCTTCGGGGGCTGGTGATGAGCTTTCGGCAGGAACACGAACTGCACAAGCGCCGTTTCGGCCGGAACCTTGGCCTTGGGGTCATTCTGGCGGGGCTGGTGGCTTTGGTGTTCGGGCTGACCGTGGTCAAGGTCAGCAATGACGATTTCTCGGTGGAAACGCAGGCGAGCGGAGGGCAGAACTGATGGCGTTGAGCGGTAAATCACGGACTGTTTTGCAATTGGTCGGCGTGGTCGTCTTCATGGGCGGTCTGGGCTGGGCGTCGGTGCCGCTTTACGACTGGTTCTGCCGCGTGACCGGCTATGGCGGGTCGACCAATGTATCGGCCACCGGATCGGACGAGATCCTTGACCGGACCATCAAGATCCGCTTCGACGCCAGCAAGGAGCGCGATTTCCCGTGGGAATTCCGCCCCATGCAGCGCGAGATGGAGGTGCGGATCGGCGAGACGGGTCTGGCCTTCTACGAGGCGTACAACCCGACGGACAAGCCGATTGCGGGCCAGTCGAGCTATAACGTGACGCCGTTCGAGGCGGGGCTGTTCTTTACCAAGATCGACTGCTTCTGCTTTCAGGAGCAGGTATTGCAGCCCGGCGAACGCGTCGAGATGCCGGTCACTTTCTTCGTCGACCCCGATCTGGTCAATGACCGCGACGCCAAGCTGACCCATACCATTACCCTGTCCTATACGTTCTACCAGATCGACATGCCCGAAGAGCATGCGGCGGTTGAAACGGACAGCGAAACCACCAACAAACAGAACTAAGCCTTCACGAGGGATTGCGACCAAGATGGCACACGAAAAGAACCACGATTACCACATTCTGAACCCCTCAATCTGGCCGTTCCTCGGCTCTCTAGCGGGGTTCGTCATGCTGTTCGGCGCCGTGCTGTGGATGTCGCCGCAGGCGTCCAACAATCAGCCCTGGGTCTTCCTGATCGGCCTTGTCGGCGTGCTTTATGTCATGTTCGGCTGGTGGTCGGACACGGTGGCGGAAAACCAGGCGGGGGATCACACCCCGGTCGTGCGGATCGGCCTGCGCTATGGCTTCATCATGTTCATCATGTCCGAAGTCATGTTCTTCGCCGCATGGTTCTGGAGCTTCTTCAAGCACGCCATGTATCCGATGGGGCCCGAAAGCCCGGCGGTCGACGGTCAGTGGCCCCCTGCGGGCATCGAGACATTCGATCCCTGGCACCTGCCGCTGATCAACACGCTGATCCTGCTGTGCTCGGGTGCGGCGGCGACATGGGCGCATCACGCGCTGGTCCATGAGAACAACCGCAAGGACATCAAGCAGGGTCTGGCCATCGCCATCGCGCTTGGCTTCATCTTCACCCTGTTCCAGATCTACGAATATACCCATGCAGGCTTCGGCTTCTCGGGGAACATCTATGGCGCCAACTTCTTCATGGCGACCGGGTTCCACGGCGCGCATGTGGTGATCGGCACGATCTTCCTGTTCGTCTGCCTGATGCGGACGATGCGCGGCCATTTCACCCCCGAAAACCATATCGGGTTCGAGGCGGCTGCATGGTACTGGCACTTCGTGGACGTGGTGTGGCTGTTCCTGTTCGCCGCGATCTACGTCTGGGGCGCCTGACCTACGAAACGCACGAGGCTTGCGCGGGGGCGGTTGCATTTCCGTCCCCGAGGCGCAAGAAAGCAAAGCGCGCGGGCTATCGCGCGCTTTTCCTTTTGAACGGAGCCAAGGCTTGGCACGACTTCTCTTCATCCTGATCTTCGGCGGAACCGGCATCGCCATTCTGGTCAGTCTGGGCACCTGGCAGATGGAGCGCCTGGCCTGGAAGGAAGGGATTCTGGCCGAGATCGAAACCAAGATCACCGCCGATCCCGTGGACCTGCCGGCGTCCGCCGATCCCGAGGCAGACAAGTATCTGCCGGTGCGCATCAGTGGCGAGATCGGCGAGCGCGCCTTGCGGGTGCTGGTCAGCCAGAAGCAGATCGGCGCGGGCTACAGGGTGATTTCGGCGCTCGACACAGGCGAGCGGCGGCTGTTGGTCGATCGCGGCTTCGTCCGGGTGAGCGAGGATATTCCCGCCCCGCCCGAGGGCGAGGTGACGATCACCGGCAACCTGCATTGGCCTGATGACCGCAACGATTCGACGCCTGAAAACGATGTGGCGGACAACACATGGTTCGCCCGCGATCTGGATCAGATGGCGCGCGAGCTGGACACCGAACCGCTTCTGGTGGTGGCGCGCGAGACGTCGTTTTCCGATGCTCCGGTGACGCCGCTCCCGGTGGACACGGCAAGCATTCCGAACGATCACTTCGAATATGCGATGACATGGTTCTCGCTGGCCGCGATCTGGGCCGCGATGACCGCTTACTTTCTTTGGCGCACGCGCAAGACAGCGAAAGGCGACACGGCATGAAATACATCTCGACCCGGGGCGCCGCCCCCGTTCTGAGCTTCGAAGAGGCGATGCTGACCGGGCTGGCGCGTGATGGCGGGCTTTATCTGCCGCAGAGCATCCCGCATATGAGCTTTGCCGAGATCGCCGCGCTGGATGGTCAGAGCTATGAAGAGGTGGCGTTTCGCGTGATGCGTCCGTTCATCGGCGACGCCTTCACCGATGACGAATTCCGCGAGATCATCGCCCGGGCCTATGCGGGCTTCGGTCATGTGGCGCGCGCGCCGCTCAAGCAATTGGACAGCGCGCATTTCCTGCTCGAGCTGTTCCACGGCCCGACGCTGGCGTTCAAGGATTTCGCCATGCAGCTTATCGGGCAGATGTTCGAGGCTTCGCTCAAGCGCAGCGGGCGGCGGGTCTGCATCGTGGGCGCCACCAGCGGCGACACGGGATCCGCCGCGATCGAGGCGTTCCGGGGTCTGGATGCGGTCGATGTGTTCATCCTCTATCCGCATGGGCGCGTGTCCGAGGTGCAGCGCCGCCAGATGACCACGCCCACCGAATCGAATGTGCACGCGCTGGCCATCGACGGGCATTTCGACGATGCGCAGGCGCGCGTGAAGGATATGTTCAACGATTTCGAGTTCCGCGATGCGGTGGGGCTTGCCGGCGTCAACTCGATCAACTGGGCGCGGGTGCTGGCGCAGGTGGTCTATTACTTCACGTCCGCGGTGAGCCTTGGCGCGCCGCATCGCGCCGTCAGTTTCACCGTGCCCACGGGCAATTTCGGCGATGTGTTCGCGGGCTATGTCGCGCGGCGCATGGGCCTGCCGATCGACCGGCTGGTGGTGGCCACCAATCAGAACGACATCCTGCATCGCTGCCTGAGCGGGGGGGCGTATGTGCCCGATGGGGTGATCCCGTCGATCAGCCCGTCGATGGACATTCAGGTGAGTTCCAACTTTGAACGCGCGCTGTTCTATGCGTATGGCGAGGATGGCGCGGCGGTGGCGCAGCTGATGGACGAGCTGAAAGCCGGAGGCTTCCACGTGAGCCAGGGCGCCTTGGAGGCGCTGCGCGAGGCGTTCGCCTCGGGGCGCTGCGACGAGGAGGAAACCCGCGCCACGATCCTGCAGACATGGGCCGGCACGGGCGAGCTGTTGTGCCCGCACAGCGCTGTGGGCGTCAAGGTGGCCGAAGAGATGCGCCGCCCGGATGTGCCGATGGTCACGCTGGCCACGGCCCATCCCGCCAAGTTCCCCGCCGCCGTCGAAGAGGCGTCGGGCGTGCATCCCCCCTTGCCCGAGCGCATGTCGGACCTGTATGAGCGGTCCGAACGCGTGACCCGGGTCGCCAACGACCTTGCCGCGATCGAAACACTCATCAAGGAACGGACCGCGCATTGACCGTCAACCTGACCACTCTGGACAATGGATTTCGCATCGTCACCGAGGCGATGCCCGGCCTGCAATCGGCGGCCATCGGCATCTGGGTGAATGCAGGCGCGCGCCATGAGCGCGCCGAACAGAACGGCATCGCCCATTTCCTTGAACATATGGCCTTCAAGGGCACCAAGACCCGCAGCGCGCTGGCCATCGCCGAGGCGATCGAGGATGTGGGCGGCTATATCAACGCTTATACCAGCCGCGAGGTCACGGCCTATTACGCGCGCGTGTTGAAGGACGATGTGCCGCTGGCGCTGGACGTGGTGGCCGATATCCTGCGCAACCCGCTGTTCGAGGGCCGCGAGATCGAGGTCGAGCGCGGCGTGATCCTGCAGGAGATCGGTCAGGCGCTGGATACGCCCGACGACATCATCTTCGACTGGCTGCAGGAAAAGGCCTATCCCGATCATCCGCTCGGCCGCACGATCCTTGGCCCCGAAGAGCGAGTGGGCGCGTTTTCGCGCGCCGATCTGACGGGCTTTGTGGACGAGCATTACGGTCCGGGGCAGATGGTTCTGGCCGCCGCCGGTGCGGTGGATCATCACGCGATCGTGCGCGATGCCGAAAAGCTCTTTGGCGACATGATGCCCAAGGCGCCCTATACCCCGGATGCCGCGCGCTTTTCGGGCGGTGAAAGCCGGCGGGTCAAGACGCTGGAACAGGCGCATTTCGCGCTGGCCTTCGAGGCGCCGGATTATGCGCATCCCGATATCTTCACCGCGCAGATCTATGCCTCGGCGCTTGGCGGGTCGATGTCGTCGCGGCTGTTTCAGGAAATCCGCGAACAGCGCGGGCTGTGCTACACGATCTTCGCGCAGGCGGGCGCCTATTCGGATACCGGGATGCTGACGATCTATGCGGGCACCTCGGCTGCCGAAATGGCCAATCTGGCGGAAATCACCGTGGACGAGATGAAGCGCGCTGCAGAGGATTTCACATCCGAAGAGATCGAGCGCGCGCGCGCGCAGATGAAAGCCGGGCTTCTGATGGGGCTGGAAAGCCCCTCGAACCGGGCCGAGCGTCTGGCGCGCATGTTGCAGATCTGGGGCCGTGTGCCCGATCTGCCCGAGGTGGTCGAGCGCATCGACGCGGTCACGCTGCAGGATGTGCGACGCCTTGCGCAAACCACGATTTCGGACGCGCCGGTGGCCATGGCGCTTTACGGTCCGGTCGAGGCAGCCCCGAGCCTTGAGGCGCTTCAGGACAGGCGCGCCGCCTGATGTTCCTGCCACGCCGGAAAGTCAGGATCGAGACCGAGCGTCTGACCCTGCGCCAGCCGGTGCTGACCGATTACCGGGACTGGTCCGAGCTGCGCGAACAAAGTGCCGACTTCCTGATCCCGTGGGAGCCGACATGGGCCGAGGATCACCTTGCACGCAAGGCGTTTTCCAACCGCGTCTACTGGGCGCAGCGGTCCATCTCGCAAGGCACGGCGCTGCCGCTGTTTCTCATTCGGCGCGAAGACAACACCATGGTGGGCGCGATCACGCTGGACAATATCCGGCGCGGGCCGGCGCAGGCGGGCACGCTGGGATACTGGATCGGCGAGGCCCATGCGCGGCAAGGCTATATGCGCGAGGCGATCCTCGGGGTGGTGCATCACGCCTTCGACCGGCTGGATCTGAGCCGGATCGAAGCCGCGTGCCTGCCCGAAAATCAGCCATCGCGCGGGTTGCTGGAAAAATGCGGCTTCAAATACGAAGGCGTCGCGCAAAGCTATCTGCAGATCAACGGGCGCTGGCGGACGCATGTGCTTTATGCGTCGCTGCGCCGTGACCGGCGGGGCCGCACGGAAACCGGCTGAGACCGGACGCGTGGCGCTCATGCAAAGCCGGGGCTGACGCGGGGCGATTCCGTGCTACCTTTCGTTGCGTAAACGGAGGGTGCTTCCATGATCCGACTTTTGTTTGCTCTTGTCCTGTCCCTTGCGGGCGCGACCACCATGACCCATGCGCAGGCGCGCCAGCCCAGCCATTGCATTGCCATCGCGCAAAACACGCCGGGTATCGAATATCTGCACAAGGCCAGTTTCCGCGCGCCGGTGCCCGAATTCTCGGCCCGGCTTCGCTATATCGCCCATGCCTCGTTCCTGATCCAGACCGAGGACGGGTTGTCGGCGGTCACCGATTTCACCGGCTTTGTCGGCAATGTGGATTTCATCCCCGACGTGGTGACGATGAACCACGCCCATTCGACCCATTGGACCCCGAACCCCGATCCGGCGATCCCGCATGTGCTGCCCGGCTGGGGCGAGGAGTTCGGCGCGGGGATCGAGCATTATCTCGATCTGGGCGGCATGGTGGTGCGCAATGTCTCGACCGATATCCGAAGCTGGGATGGCGGGGTCGAGCCGAAGGGCAATTCGATCTTCGTCTTCGAGGTGGCGGGCCTGTGCATCGGCCATCTGGGGCACCTGCATCAGGAGCCGAGCGACGAGCAATATGCCGCTCTTGGCCGGATGGATGTGGTGATGGCGCCGGTGGATGGCGGCTTTACCCTGCCGCTCGAGAACATGATCAACGTGCTCAACCGGATGAAGGCGCGGATCGTGATCCCGATGCATTGGTTCGCCGATGGCTCTCTGGGGCGGTTCCTCGCCGGGATGGAGGGTGAGTTCGACATCGTGGAAACCGGCGGCAGCGAGATCACCGTGTCGCTGCGCGATCTGCCGGACCGGCCCACGATCATGGTGCTGCGCCCGTCGTATCTGCGCGAGGACGAGTAGCACGGGTGCGATGGGGGCTGGACCATTCCGACCGGCATGATAGCTAATCGGCATGGCTTTGAACCCTGTCACACCCGACATCATCGCGCGCTTGCAGGGCGCGCTTCCCGCGTCCGCCTTCCGCGAGGCGGCGCCGCATTACCTTGAAGAGCCGCGTGGCCGTTGGGCCGGGCAGGCGGGGGTGATCGTGGCCCCCGAAACCGTCGAGCAGGTCTCGGCCGTGATCCGCGCGGCGGCACATGACCGCGTGCCGGTGCTGCCTTATGGCGGGGGGACCGGGCTGGTCGGGGGACAGATCAGCGCCGAGGGCACCGCCCCGATCCTGCTCAGCCTCGAGCGGATGCGCGCGATCCGGGGTCTTTATCCCGAAGAGAACCTGATGATCGTCGAGGCCGGTGCGATCCTGTCGGATGTGCATGACGCGGCGCTTGGCGCGGACCGGCTTTACCCGCTCAGCATCGCCTCGAAGGGCAGCGCGCGGATCGGCGGGTTGCTGGCCACCAATGCGGGTGGGGTCAACGTGCTGCGCTACGGCAATGCGCGCGAGCTTTGCGTGGGGCTGGAGGCGGTGTTGCCCGATGGCCAGATCTGGCACGGGCTCAAGCGGTTGCGCAAGGACAACACCGGCTATGACCTGCGGGATTTGCTGATCGGCTCGGAAGGGACGTTGGGGGTGATCACGGCAGCCACGCTGCGGCTGGCGCCGCGCCCTGCGGGCGAGGGGACGGCGCTGATGGTGGTCGACAGCCCCACCGCCGCACTCGCGCTTTTGTCGATGGCGCGCGATCACATGGGCGAGGGGGTCAGCGCCTTCGAGCTGATGCACCGTGCCGGGCTGGAATTTCTGGCCGAAACGCTGCCCGATATCCGCCAGCCCTTTGCTGATCCGCCGGAATGGTTCGTGCTGATCGATGTGGGTCTGGCGCGCGGGCTGGATCCGGCAACGGCGCTTGAGACACTCTTTGCCGAGGCGTTCGAGGCCGGTCTGGTCAGCGACGGGATGATCGCCAGTTCCGAGGCGCAGCGCCATGACTTCTGGGAGGTGCGCGAACAGATCCCCGAGGCAAACCGTCGCATCGGTTCGGTCAGTTCGCACGACATCTCGTTGCCGCTTGGCGCGATCCCCGATTTCATCGCGCGCGCGCCGGATGTCATCGCGCGGATCGGCGCGTTCCGGATCAATTGTTTCGGCCATCTGGGCGATGGGAACCTGCATTACAACGTGTTCCCGATGCCGGGCCGCAGCCGCCATGACCATATGGATGAACGCTCTGCGATCAAGCAGGCGGTGCATGATCTGGTGGACGAGATGGGCGGATCGGTCAGCGCCGAACACGGGATCGGCCGGCTCAAGGTGGCGGATCTCGAGCGCTATGGCGATCCTGCCAAGCTGTCGGCGATGCGCGCGATCAAGGCAGCCCTCGATCCCTTCGGCATCATGAATCCCGGCGCGGTGCTGCGGGCCGAGGCCATATAATTCCCGCAACAGCCATGGCCCGCCTAATAGGGTCGGGCTTTGCGCCGTTATCTCCCGGACAAGTGCAATCTGGAGGGAGACGACGAATGTTCGATCGGGATTTCGACCTGGACGTGCAGGCCGAGGGTGAGACCGGCGGCGAAGCGATGGATCTTTCATCAGTATCCGATATCGCGCGTCGTATCGGTGATCTGGCGGTGTCCATCGCCGCGGCTTCGGGCGATGTGCAGGATGTATCAGAGCTGGCGGTGCGCCAGCGCGACGGCTTTCTGGTCATCAAGGACCGGATGCGCGACATGGCCACGCATGGCTTGCAGGTGCGCGACGCCGCCGCGTCGGCGCTGGAACAGTCCGGGGCTGCCGAGGAACGCATCGGCCTGACCAGTGCGCATCTGGCGCAGATGGTCGTGCAGGTGGCTAATCTGACCGAGCAGGTCGCGGTGATCAGCGAGCGGCTGACGCGGGTGGCCGAAACGGTCAAGAGCGTCACCAAGGTGTCGCAGCACGTGGCGGGGATCGCACGTCACACCAACCTTCTGTCGCTCAATGCGGCGGTCGAGGCGGCGCGCGCCGGGGAATATGGCCGGGGCTTTGCCGTGGTGGCAGGCGAGGTCAAGAACCTCTCCACACAGGCCAGCTCGGCCACCGCCGAGATCACCAGCACGGTCGACAAACTGGCCGAGGAGCTGAATTCCCTGATCGGTCAGGTCACCGATGCGGGTGGCCTTGCCGACAAGATCCGTGACGTGACCGGCGCGGTCGAGGACGACGTTCACGCGCTGCCCGAAACCTTCGCGACCGTCCGTCGGGCACAGGAAGAGATCGTTGCGGCCTCCAAGAGCATCGAAAGCTCGATCATTGACACCCAGCAGCAGGTCGAGACCCTGACCGACACGGTCGAGCAATCCACACTCAGCCTTTCGACGGCGTCGGACAAGCTGCAGGATATCACCAACGATTCCGAAACGATCACCGCGATTTCCGCCCGTCTTGGGGTTCACACCGTGGACACGCCCTATATCAAGGCGGTCAGCAAGGCGGCAGCCGATATCTCGCGCGCGTTCGAAGAGGCGGTGACGCGCGGCGCCATATCGGTGCATGATCTGTTCGACGAGTCCTATGTCGGGGTTCCCGGCACGGACCCGCAACAGCACATGACCCGCTTTGTCACCTTCACCGACCGTGTGTTGCCCGGGATACAGGAGCCGATGCTGAATTTCTCGGATCGGGTCGTGTTCTGTGCCGCGACAGACCGCAACGGCTATATCGCCACCCATAATCTCAAGTTCAGCCGCCCGCAGGAAGCGGGGGCCGTCGAGTGGAACGCCAAGAACGCCCGCAACCGGCGCATCTTCAATGACCGTGTCGGGCTGCGTGCGGGGCAAAGCCAGCGGCCCTTCCTGGTGCAGGCCTATCGCCGCGACATGGGCGGTGGCGAATACCGCATGATGAAGGATGTCTCGGCCCCGATCACGGTCAATGGCCGCCATTGGGGCGGGTTGCGGCTGGCCTATCTGGTGGGCTGAGAAAAAGCACGGGGCAGGGCGCAGATCATGCGCCCTGCCGCCGATCTATTCGTCCAGCGATCCGTGGATCGCGAATTGCTCGAGCCCGGCATCCTGCGCCTCGATCACGCGAAACGTCTCGCGCACGCCCGACGGGGTCAGTTCCCGCGCCACGGTCAGCAGCGTGTTGGGGGTGTGATCCTCGCACAGCTCGATCATGTGGTCGATCTCGGCCTCGGCCACGGGGCGGGCCGCCTCGGGGCTTGGGGCGCCATAGACATCGACGAAATGCCGCGCCAGCGCATCAGCCAGCGCGTCGCGCTCGGCCGGCTCGATCTGGGTGACGGCGACAAAGGTCACCCGGCCAAAGGTTTCCACCCCAAGCCAGCCGTTTGAAAATGCCTGTCGCGGCTTGCCGGTCAGATCGGCCTCGGACCAGTTCGAAAACTCGAACCCGCCCGCGACGCACCATTCCCCGGTGCGTGCCGGGCTTGCATAGACACGCATGTCGCTTTCGTCGAAATGGATCGCACGGGCCAGTTTCATGAGCTTTTCTCCAGAACGCTGCTCAGCGGGATGAGATGCGTTTTCGTGTCGTCGCGCAAGAGCATCCCGAAATTCTCGTCCACCCCCAGAAAGGTGCCGGTCAGCCCGTTGCAGGTGATATCCTCGCCGATCCCATGGGCCAGACCGCGCCAATCGGCATGCAGGGCGCGCGGACCGTCCTCTTCCCAACGGGTGATCCAGGCCAGCGTGTGCCGCGCCCAGGCTTCCAGCAGCTCGGTCGCATCCACATCGGCGCACCCCTCGTCATAAAGCGCCGTTTCGTCGGGGCGCTCGCCGGGGGCATGGCCGACGCTCAACAGCGGCACCTCCAGCCCCACCACCAGCCAGTCGGGCAGGGCGGTGGCATCGGGCGTGCTGGCCATCGCCCGCAGCTTGCCGCAGGAGGCGCCGTTCACCCGCAGCCCGCCTGCCCATTCCAGATGCACCGCCACTTCGGGCGGGCCAAGGGCGCCAAGGGCGTTCTGGAAGCCCACACCGCATAGCGGCAGCATGGCCATCGCCTGCTCCAGCGGCACCTCGGGCGCCATGACCAGCGCCGCCGCCAACCGGTTGGCGCCGATGTTGTGCACGATCAGTCCCGCGTCACAGCCAAGCGCCGCCATGGCACAGGCCTTTTCGAACGGGTCGATCCCGGCATCGACCGGGTGGCCCGACATCAGCGGTGGAAAGGCCGGGGCGTCGCTCATGCAACCCCCTGGGCCACCAGATAGCGGGCGATTTCCCGGAACGCCTGCGCCTGCGGCGCATCGGGTTTCGACACCACGATCGGCGCCCCCCCGTCCGAGGCGGTTCGGATGTCGATATGCAACGGCACTTCCGCCAGAAGCGGCACGCCGATCTTCTCGCATTCCGCCTTCACGCCGCCATGCCCGAAGACATGTTCTTCATGGCCGCACTGGCTGCAGATATGGGTGGACATGTTCTCGATCATGCCCAGCACCGGGACATGCAGCTGATTGAACATGTCGATCCCCTTGCGCGCATCCAGAAGCGCCACGTCCTGCGGGGTCGAGACGATGATCGCCCCGTCCACCACGGCCTTTTGCGCCAGGGTCATCTGCACGTCGCCGGTGCCGGGCGGCAGATCGACCAGCAGCACGTCAAGCGCGCCCCACTGGACCTGCATCAGCATTTGCTGCAGCGCCCCCATCAGCATCGGACCGCGCCAGACCACGGCCTGATCCTCGTTGGTCATCAGACCGATCGACATCATTGTGACGCCGTGATTGCGCATCGGCAGGATGGTCTTGCCATCGGGGCTGGCAGGACGGCCCGAGACGCCCAGCATCCTTGGCTGGCTGGGGCCATAGACATCCGCATCCAGCAGACCGACGCGCCGCCCCTCGGCGGCCAGCGCACAGGCCAGGTTGGCCGAGACGGTGGATTTGCCCACGCCGCCCTTGCCGCTGGCGATGGCGATGATGTGATTGACGCCGGGCACATGCTGCGGCCCTTGCGGTTCGGCCTTGCGCTGCGGCTTGAGGTCCGGCGGCGCCTTGGAGGAATGCCCCGTCAGCACCGCCGAGACGCTGGCCACCCCCGCGAGCGCCTTGACCGCGGCTTCGGCCTGTGCGCGCACCGGCTCGTAGATATCGGCCTTTGCCGGGTCGATCTCGAGCACGAAGCGCACGGTGTCGCCTTCGACGTTCAGCCCGCGCATCACGCCTGCCGATACGATATCCGAGCCGCTCACGGGGTCATTGACCGCCTTCAGCGCCTCGAGAACGGTTTCTCTAGTCAGAGCCACGGTCAGCCTTGCCCCTTGATGATGCCGGTCACTTCGTGCTCGATATCCAGCCCGTCGACCGTCAGAACCACGCGCGCCTTGAATTCCTTGCCGTCCAGATCGCCCGCCTTGCGCAGACCGTCCTCGATCGCCTGCTGCGAGGTGACGCCCACCTGCTTGAGGAACTTGCGCATGGACATGTTGAAATCACCGATATCGTCGCTCATTTCCGTCTCCCTCTCTCAAGATTGTTGACGCGGTGGGCCTTGGCTTTCTACCTTGGGCCCATGCGTCGGCTCGTTGTTTCATCCTGCCTTGCCCTGGCAAGCGTGCTTGGCCCCGTCACGGTCGCGGCGGCCGAGGATGTTCGGCTCGCCGTGCCTCCGGCGCTGATGGACTCGGGCCTGCTGGACTATGTGGTGCCGCGGTTCTCGTTGAAAACCGGGGTTCGGATCGACATGGTCGGTGCGCAGGACAGCGCCGATCTGGCGCTGACCAACCAAACAGCGGGAACGCCCGTGTTTCAAGGCCCGAACGCCACCTGGAGCCTGATGCGGCTGGATACCGGCAATGCGGATGCCGCGCGGTTTGCCGACTGGCTCACCGGCGAGATCGGCCGCCGCACGATCACCGCCTTCGAGATCGATGGAACCGCCCCCTTCAGCCTCCCGCAAGAGGTCCGCGCCAAGGCGGTGGCGGTCACCTTTGACGGTGACGCGGCCCTGGGCAAGACGCTGTCGGACGAAATGTGCGGGCGCTGCCATGTGGTGATGGACGAAAAGCGGATGAACGATATCGGCTCCGCCCCCTCGTTCTTCGTGCTGCGTGCCATGCGCGACTGGGACAGCCGCTTTCAGGGCTTTTTCGCGCTCAACCCGCATCCCGCCTTCACCCAGATCAAGGACGTGACCCCGCCCTTTCCCATCGACCGCCCGTCGCCCATCGTGCCGGTCGAGATGGATCTCGACCAGCTCGAGGCGATCCTGGCCTATGTCTCGGATATCGAGCCGGCCGATCTGGGCGCGCCGATCGAACATCAGTGATCCCGGCGCTTGCTGAAATAGTCGTCCGTTGTGCGCACCTGCGGGCGGTCGCCCCCGGCAAAGGGGTTGTCCTTGGAATGGAACTGCGCCTTCACCCGGCAATTGTCGCACATCTGGATCATGCGCGCGGCCTGTTCGTTGGCGAACATCGCGTGCTTGCCGGCCAGCTTCTCGGTGATCCGCTCGACCGTTGACTTCACCCCGAAAAGCCCACCGCATTCCACGCAGGCAAACGGCTCTTCCTCGTTGAGCACCACCTGGGTCATCGCCGCATCGGCAAGGTTCAGGCGCGGCTCATAAGTGATCGCCGTCTCGGGGCAGACATTCGCGCAGAGCCCGCATTGCAGGCAGGCATCCTCCTGAAAGCGCAGCTGCGGCTTGTCGGGATTCTCCAGCAGCGCGCCCGACGGGCATAGCGACACGCAAGATAGGCACAGCGTGCAGGCATCGGTACCCACCAACACCGCGCCATAGGGCGCATCTTCGGGCAGGGGCAGAACCGCATCGGCCGGGTTCAGCGCCTTGGCGGCCATCCGGGCCACCTGCCGGCGGCTTCCCATCAGCAGCACGGTGTCCTCCACCGGCTGCGGCAGGTCGCCCGGCGCATAGAGCGCCTCGCACATCGCATCCGGATCGTTCACATCCAGCAGCTTTATTTTCCCTTCGCCCGCAATGGCTTGCGCCAAAGGCACTTCGCTGTCCAGCGCATCGCGCTCGGTCGTGGGGGCCAGCAGGATCGTGACATCCGCAAAGCCCGAGGCCAGCGCCGCCAGCATCTCGGCATGCCCGAAGCCCGAGATCACATCGATCTCCATCGGGATCACATCCGCTGGCAATCCGCGCCCATGCCGCGCCGCAAGCTGGATCATCTCGGTGCCGAACTCCCGGTCGCAGACCAGCAGGCGCGGGGCGATGCCCCCCGCCTTGCGATAGGCCGAGGCCAGCGTCTGAATGCGCCGGAACGTGGTGTCGGGCGAGGGCGCGTCATAGGTGATCGCCCCCGAGGGGCAGCGCGCGGCACAGGCCCCGCAGCCCGCACAGATCATCGGGTCGATGGTCACATGCTCGCCCGCCGGGCTGATCGCGCCCGTGGGGCAGATATCAAGACAATTGCTGCAGCCCACCTTGCCAGCCCGGCTATGGGCGCACAAGAGCGGCTCCATCGCCACGTAAAGCGGCTTTTCGAACGTGCCGATCATCTGCGCTGCGTTCAGCACCGCGTCGGCCACCGCCGTGATGCTGCCGGGATCGGCCCGCAGATAGCCTTCGCGCTTTTGCGGGGCTGGAAACAGCGCCGTGCCACCCGTCAGATCGAGGATCACGTCGCACTCGGTGACCGCGCCATCGCGCGGCTCGGTCCATGTCAGCGGGCCACGGCCTGCCGGGTTGACCTGCCGCAGCGCATCGATCTGCACGCGGAACTGGCCAAGGGCACCCTGTGCGCTGCGCAAATTGCCCCGGATCACGTCGAAGTCGCGGCTTTCGGGCGGCTCGGTATCGTCCGTCACCAACACCGTCACGCCAAGGATCGGGGCCAGTTTGCGGCCCGCCTCCAGCGCCACATCCGACGCGCCGATCACAAGGCACAGCCCCTCCGAGACCACATCCAGCGTCTTTTCGGCGGGAACATTCAGCGTCGCATCGGCCATCAGCGCGGCCATTTTGGGTAGTTTGGACCGGGGGTCGTCGGACCATCCGGCCCGGTCGCGCAGGTCGGTGAATGCGGGGCTTGGCGCCTCCGAATCGGCGGCCAACTCTTCGAAAATGCGTTGCTCCTGACGACAGCAAATCACCGCATCTCCGGCGGCGATTTCCTCGGCCGCGCGATCGAGTTGGGTCGTGCAGAGCCCCGAATGCACCTGAGAGCATGTCAGCCCGGTCGCCTGTTCCAATCCCTCTCGGTCGATCTCTTGGGTGCCGGAACAGTTACATAAAATCAATCGCTTAGCCATGTCGCTCGCTTTGACTGCCTCCCCATGCCAGACGCCTTCAGAGCGTTCGGCGAGCCACAGATTACACATGATTCGCAGCCGTGGTAAACATCATTTACCAAAGCGGACCGACCGCGCGTTGCGCCGCGAATCACCCAAGTGATTCTCCTTGATGGCTCCGCCGGGCGCGCTTCGCCGACATGTGTAAGGGCCGCGCCGGGACTTTTTGTCCAATGCGGCGGTTTGCCTCTTTCACCGCTGCCCATTCTGTCCGCAGCCCTCCATTGTGGACAATGGAATGCAGATTTCGCTTTGAGTGGTCCGGAAACTGTACCAGTCTATGGGCTACCGAAACTGGGGAGGATCGGTGTGGTTCACAATCCGTCGAGATACGCCAGCATGCCGCTTGGCGTTGTCATCCGGAAAACGCCGGGCGCGACCCGTTGGGCGGCCTGGGCCTGGAAAGCCGTGGCCGTGCTGCCCGGTGCCGGCCCGGCCGATTGGCGTGTGCTGCGCTCGGAAGGGGACGTGACCGAATACCATGCCGCGACACCCACACTCGAGTTGCACGGCGCCGACACCGATGCCTATGTCCACGGCCTCGCCGCTCAGGTGCCTTGCATCTACGTCGTGCTGCGCGCCACCGCGTCGACCGAAGGGGCGCCCTTCGAGGTGCTGCTGGTCACCGCCTCGCCCTATGAGGCTCAGGATTATTGCGACAGCGGCGAAGAGATCGTCGAGAAGGTCGCCATGCCCGAAGGCTTGCTGGCCTGGGTCAGCGAGTTCGTCGATACCCACCATGTCGAAGAGGAATTCAAGAAGCGCCGCCGCGACCGCGTCGATATCGATGTGGTCGAGGATGGTGTGGGCGATCCGCGCATTCACCAGATGCGCGATGTCTTCCGCTCGCCGGCGCTGCAGCGCAAGGGACGGATGCAATGAGCCGGGGTGATTTCTGGTCGCGCCGCAAGGCCAGGGTTCAGGCCGAGCAGGAGGCCGAGGCCCGCGCCGCGCTGGCCGCCGAAGAGGCCGCCCGCGAGCAGGAGCTTGCGGAAAAGCCCGATGCCGAGATCCTCGAGGAACTGGGCCTGCCCGATCCCGACACGCTCGAGCCGGGCGCCGATTTCCGCGCCTTCATGCAAAAGGCCGTGCCCGACCGGATCCGCCGCCGCGCCTTGCGGCGGCTTTGGCTGTCCAACCCGGCGCTGGCCAATCTCGATGGCCTGATCGACTATGGCGAGGATTTCACCGACAGCGCCACCGTGCTCGAGAACCTGCAGACCGCCTATCAGGTGGGCAAGGGCATGATGGCCCATGTCGAGGAACTGGCCCGTCAGGCCGATGAGAAATCCGCCGCCGAAGCCGACATCGCCGAGGCCGCAGATACGACCGACGCCGCCACCGCCGAAGAGCCCGCCGACGACGCCGCGCAAACATATGCCGAGACCGCACAGGCCGACACCGAGCAAGACGACGACCCCGATCAGCACGGCGAGGCGTATGTCTGGCAGGAAAACGGCCCCGAGCCTGCCGCCCCGCCGCGCCGACGTTTGCGGTTTTCCTTCGATGACCGGGCATCGGCCGGTCAGGGCTTTGACATGACGGGAGCATCACAGTGACGGAGCAAGCAGCAGTGAGCCACGCCATCCTCGAAGAAGACCGGCTGCGCGCCGATCTTTACGACTATCTCGGTGTGCTGCTGGCCGGTCCGCCCAATCAGGGCCTGCTCGACCAGACCGCGCGCCTGTCGGGTGACGACACCGACCTCGGCACCGCCATCGCCGCGCTGTCGCGCATCGCGCGCCACACGCAGGAACCCGCTGTCGAACGCGAGTTCAACGCGCTGTTCATCGGTCTGGGCCGGGGCGAGCTTCTGCCCTATGCCAGCTATTACCTGACCGGGTTCCTGAACGAAAAACCGCTGGCCGCCCTGCGCCGCGACATGGCCGCGCGCGGCATGACCCGCGCCCCCAATGTCTATGAGCCCGAGGACAACATCGCCTCGCTGATGGAGATGATGGCGGGCCTGATTACCGGACGGTTCGGCAAGCCCGCGTCGCTGGCCGATCAAAAGACGTTCTACAACAAGCATATCGGCCCCTGGGCCGGGCATTTCTTCACGGATTTGGAGGCTGCAAAGAACTCGGTTCTCTATGCCTCGGTCGGCGCTGTCGGCCGGGTCTTCATGGAGATCGAGGCCCAAGGCTTCCGAATGAGCGCGGAGTGATCCGCATGACCCGGCGGGCAACCGCCATCACCAACGAGAGGAGGACTCTCATGTCGAAGAAAACCGAGGATGGCGCCAGCCGTCGCGATTTTCTCAAACTGGCCGCCTCCGGCGCGCCCGCTGTTGCGGTCGTGACGGCAGTGACCGGTGGGCAGGCCGAAGCGGCCGAGCCCGATCTTGCATCCAGCCGGATTCAGGACACCGCGCATACGCGTGCCTATCTCGACTCTGCCCGGTTCTGAACCGGACAAGGTCACCCATCCATGCCGGCGACCGGTTGCGTGACGCCCGACTGTCCGGTGATCAACCTTAGTACCCAGCAAGCCCCTTGGGGCGCGCCCGGGAGGAGATGAAAACATGCTTAGGAAAAAGACCAACGGGGTTGCGAGACGCCCCCAGCGGACAAGTATCCTGTCTGAGGTCGCCGGGAAATCCGTCGACCGCCGCGCGTTTCTGCGCGGCAGCGGTCTGGCCATCGGTGGCCTTGCCGCGATCGGTGCCATGGGTGGCACCGTCACGAAAGCCAGCGCCGCCACCGCGGCGCAAGGCGCGGTCCAGACCCTGAAATCGGTCTGCACCCATTGCTCGGTCGGCTGCACGGTCATCGCCGAAGTGCAGAACGGCGTCTGGACGGGTCAGGAACCCGGCTGGGACAGCCCGTTCAACCTCGGTGCCCATTGCGCCAAGGGTGCGTCGGTGCGTGAACACGCGCATGGCGAGCGTCGTCTCAAGTATCCGATGAAAAAAGAGAACGGCGAGTGGAAGCGCATCAGCTGGGAACAGGCGATCAACGAGATCGGCGACGGCATGATGCAGATCCGCGAAGAAAGCGGCCCCGACAGCGTCTATTGGCTGGGCTCCGCCAAGCACAACAACGAACAGGCCTACCTGTTCCGCAAGTTCGCGGCCTACTGGGGCACGAACAACGTGGATCACCAGGCCCGGATTTGTCACTCGACCACCGTTGCGGGCGTTGCGAACACATGGGGCTACGGCGCCATGACCAACTCCTACAACGACATCCACAATTCCCAGGCGATCTTCATCATCGGCGGCAACCCTGCCGAGGCGCACCCCGTCTCGCTGCTGCACGTGCTGAAGGCCAAGGAACAGAACAACGCGCCTCTCATCGTCTGCGATCCGCGCTTCACGCGCACGGCCGCACATGCCGATGAATATGTCCGGTTCCGTCCGGGCTCGGACGTGGCTCTGGTCTGGGGCATCCTGTGGCACATCTTCGAGAATGGCTGGGAAGACAAGGAATTCATCCGCACCCGCGTGTGGGGGATGGACCAGATCAAGGAAGAAGTCGCCAAGTGGACCCCCGAAGAGGTCGAGCGCGTCACCGGCGCCCCCGGCAGCCAGCTCGAGCGCGTCGCGCGTACTCTGGCCAACAACCGTCCCGGCACCGTGATCTGGTGCATGGGCGGCACGCAGCACACCAACGGCAACAACAACACCCGCGCCTACTGCATCCTGCAGCTTGCTCTTGGCAACATGGGTGTGTCGGGTGGCGGCACCAACATCTTCCGCGGCCATGACAACGTGCAGGGCGCCACGGACCTTGGTGTTCTGTCGCACACGCTGCCGGGCTACTACGGTCTGGCCGCAGGCTCGTGGGCGCATTGGGCTCGCGTCTGGGGCGAAGATCCCGAATGGCTGGCGGCACGCTTCGACAAGATCACCGGCAAGGACGGCAAGGAAAAATCCCTGCAGAACCTGTCGGGTATCCCGGTCAGCCGCTGGATCGACGGCGTCCTCGAAGACACCGCGAACATGGACCAGCCCAACAAGGTCCGTGCGATGGTGCTCTGGGGCCACGCGCCCAACTCGCAGACCCGTATGACCGAGATGAAGACGGCGATGGAAAAGCTCGACATGCTTGTCGTGGTCGATCCGTTCCCGACCGTCTCGGCCGTGCTGCATGACCGGACCGATGGCTGCTACCTGCTGCCGGCCACCACGCAGTTCGAAACCTACGGCTCGGTGACGGCGTCCAACCGCTCGATCCAGTGGCGCGAAAAGGTCATCGATCCGCTGTTCGAATCGAAGACCGACCACGAGATCATCGGTCTCTTCGCCAAGAAGTTCGGCTTCCATGACCGGATGTTCCGCAACATCCAGCTCGAAGCGGATGGCATCACGCCGAATATCGAGGACACGACCCGCGAGTTCAACCGCGGCATGTGGACCGTCGGCTATACCGGCCAGTCGCCCGAGCGCATCAAGCTGCACATGGCCAACCAGCACACGTTCGACCGGACGACGCTGAAGGCTCTGGGTGGCCCCGCCGATGGTGATTATTACGGGATGCCCTGGCCCTGCTGGGGAACACCGGAAATGCGTCACCCCGGCACGCCGAACCTCTATGACATGTCCAAGTCGGTGGCCGATGGCGGCCTGACCTTCCGCGCCCGTTTCGGCGTGGAGCGGGATGGCGAAAACCTGCTGGCCGAAGGCGTCTACTCGAAGGATTCGGAAATCCAGGACGGATATCCCGAATTCACCATGCAGATGCTGATGGATCTTGGCTGGGACGGTGACCTGACGGCGGACGAACGCGCCGTGATCGAAAAGGTCGCGGGCAGCGCCGACAAGGTGCCTGGCGTCAACTGGAAGACCGACCTTTCGGGCGGTATCCAGCGGGTTGCCATCGCACATGGCTGTGCGCCCTTCGGCAACGCCAAGGCCCGGACCGTGGTCTGGACCTTCCCCGATCCGGTGCCGCTGCACCGCGAGCCGCTCTATACGAACCGGCGCGATCTGGTGGCGGATTACCCGACCTACGAAGACCGGCATGCTTACCGCCTGCCCACCCTCTATGCGTCGATCCAGAAGAACGACTTCTCCAAGGATTACCCGATCATCCTGACATCGGGTCGCCTTGTGGAATACGAGGGCGGTGGCGACGAAACACGGTCGAACCCGTGGCTTGCCGAACTTCAGCAGGACATGTTCGTCGAAGTGAACCCCAGGGATGCGAACAACCTTGGTGTGCGCGATGGCGAGCAGGTCTGGGTGGAAGGCCCCGAAGGCGGCAAGGTCAAGGTCATGGCCATGGTCACCGAACGGGTCGGCGAAGGCGTCGCCTTCATGCCCTTCCACTTCGGCGGTCATTTCCAGGGCGAGGACCAGCGGTCGAAATATCCGGACGGGGCAGACCCCTATGTCTTGGGTGAATCGACCAACACGGCCCAGACCTATGGCTATGACTCTGTGACCCAGATGCAGGAGACCAAAGCGACTCTCTGCAAGATCATGCCAGCGTAAGGAGACAAGAGAATGGCAAGAGCAAAATTTCTCTGCGACGCCGAGCGCTGCATCGAATGCAACGCTTGCGTCACCGCCTGTAAGAACGAGCACGAGGTGCCTTGGGGTATCAACCGGCGCCGGGTCGTGACCATCGAGGATGGCAAGCCCGGTGAACGGTCGATCTCGGTCGCCTGTATGCATTGTTCGGATGCGCCCTGTATGGCGGTCTGCCCTGTGGACTGCTTCTACCAGACGTCCGACGGGGTGGTTCTGCACTCCAAGGATCTGTGCATCGGCTGCGGTTACTGCTTCTACGCGTGCCCGTTCGGTGCGCCGCAGTTCCCGCAGGCAGGCAACTTCGGAAGCCGTGGCAAGATGGACAAATGTACCTTCTGCGCCGGTGGCCCCGAGGAAAACCACAGCCAGGCCGAGTTCCAGAAATACGGCCGCAACCGGATCGCCGAGGGCAAACTGCCCATCTGCGCCGAGATGTGCTCGACCAAGGCCCTGCTGGCGGGGGATGGCGACGTCGTCGCCAATATCTACCGCGAGCGCGTGGTCGCACGGGGCTTCGGCTCCGGCGCCTGGGGCTGGGGCACCGCCTACGAGCAGAAGGGCGGCTGATCCCTTCGGGACCACGGGATGCGCGGCGTTCGCGCATCCACTGCCACACGGACAAGGTCGGGCCGCCGCATCAGGCGGCCCGATCCGACCATGGTTTAATTTGATACAGGACAGATCGCATGACCCGGCTTCTGTACACGCTCTTCTTGTCTTTGCTGCTGGCCGCGCCGGTGTCCTCCGTGACCGCGCAACAGGCCACCGAGACACCCCAGATCGACCGCTCCGCCACCGGCGGGGCGCCTACGCTCGAGGATATTCTGGCCCGCCAGCGCGGCGAGGCCGTGGACAACAGCTGGCGCCGCGGCACCGATGACGGCAGCGCCGACACCGCCCCCGGGACCGGCCCTCTCGGCACGCTTGGCGGCATGTCCAATTCCGATGTCTGGCGCGATCTGCGCTTCAACGAGGCCGATATCAAGGTCTCGGCCGGTGGCCCCGTCGCCAAGGTGCTGGTGCAGGACAGCGGCATGGCCTGGCTGCAATTCCGCGAAGGTCCGCTGATCACCTATGGCGGACTCGCCCTTCTGGGCACGCTCGGACTGCTGGTGATCTTCTACCTGTTCCGCGGCAAGATCCGCATCGACGGCAAGAAATCCGGCCGTACTGTCACCCGCTTCGCCTTCATCGAACGCTTCGCGCATTGGCTGATGGCCGGCTCCTTCATCTTGCTGGGCATCACCGGGCTGATCACGCTGATGGGCCGCAAGTTCATCATTCCCGCGTTCGGCCACGAGGCGTTCTCGACCGTCGCGATCGCGTCGAAATGGATCCACAACAACATTTCCTGGGCCTTCATGCTGGGGCTGGCCATGGCCTTCGTGCTGTGGGTCGTGCACAATATCCCCAACAAGACAGACCTGAAATGGCTGGCCGTGGGCGGCGGGATCTTCAAAAAGGGCGTTCACCCGCCCGCGCGCAAGTTCAATGCGGGCCAGAAGATGATCTTCTGGTCGGTCATCATCCTCGGCGCGTCGATCTCGGCTTCGGGCCTGTCGCTGCTCTTCCCGTTCGAGCTGCCGATGTTCGCCAAGACCTTCGCGATCCTCAACGATACCGGCCTGCCGCAGATGGTGGGTCTGGGCGTGCTGCCCACCGACCTGCCGCCGCATCAGGAGATGCAGCTGGCCCAAGCCTGGCATGCCATCGTAAGCTTCGTGCTGATGGCGATCATCCTCGCGCATATCTATATCGGCTCGGTCGGCATGGAAGGCGCGTTCGATGCCATGGGCTCGGGCGAGGTCGAAGAGCAATGGGCGCGGGAACACCATGGCCTGTGGCTCGAAGAGCTTCAGCAGAAAGGCCAGGCGCCCGCACCCGGCAAGGCGCCCACTCCCGCGGAATAAGGGATGCGCGCGCTGGTCTCAGGCCTGCTCATGTCTGTGCTGGCGGCCCTCCCGGCCGCCAGTCAGGACTTTACCACGCTCAAGGGCCATGGCGGCCCGATCATGGGGGTGCAGGTCGATCCTGCGACGGGCCGGGTGATCTCGGGCAGCTTCGACAATTCCGTGGGGCTTTGGCAGGGACGCGATCCGCGCTGGCTCGAAGGGCATGACGCCGCCGTGAACACGGTGCTTTTCCTCGCGCCTGACCGTGCGGCATCGGGGGGCGATGATTTCAACGTGATCCTGTGGGACCTTGATGCCGGGACACCAAGCCGTCTGACCGGGCATCAGGGCAAGGTCGCGGGGCTGTCGGTCTCGCCGGATGGCGCCCTTCTGGCCTCGGCCAGTTGGGATGGTTCCATCGGGCTCTGGCCGCTTGTCGCGCCTGACGGTGCGCCGCGCTTCTTGCGCGGCCATGGATCGGGGGTGAATGCCGTGACCTTCGCCTCGGACGGCGCGCGGCTCTTTTCGGCCTCCGCCGATGGTACGATCCGCGTCTGGGATGTGGCCTCGGGCGAGGACCGGGTTCTGACCGATCAGGGCTTCGGCGTGAACCGGCTTGTGCTGGGTCCGAACGATGCCTGGCTGGCCTATGGTGCGGTCGATGGCGTCACGCGGGTGATCGACCCGGTCAGCGGGGAGCAACTCTACGATTTCTCGCTCGAGCGGCGCCCAGTGCTGGCAATGGCGCATCACGAGGCGACCAGCCAAATGGCGGTGGGCGACGGGCATGGCTATATCATGATGATTGACACCGGCACGTGGCGCATCACCCGCGATTTCCGCGCCATGCAGCGCGGCCCGGTCTGGGCGCTGGATTTCTCCGCCGACGGGGCCTCGATCCTGGCAGGCGGGCTTGATGATGTGGTCTATTCCTGGCCCGTTGCCCTGCTCGATGAATTCGATCCCGCCGGAAGCTCTCAGCGGCAAAGCTTCCTGCGCGACCCTGAAACCATGCCCAATGGCGAGCGGCAGTTCATGCGCAAATGCTCGATCTGCCACGCGCTGACCCCGCCGCCCTCGCGCAAGGCGGGGCCGACGCTCTATGATCTTTTTGGCCGCAAGGCGGGGGCGATCGCGGATTATCCCTATTCCGACATCCTTGCCACATCGGACATCATCTGGTCCGACGACACTATTGATGCCCTGTTCGACATGGGCCCCGACCACTACATACCAGGGTCCCGGATGCCGATGCAGGTTATCCGGGCCGAGACAGACCGCCAGGACCTGATCGCCTTCCTTCGTTCGGCGACGGCTCCGGATACGGCCCCAGATGCGGGCCCAAACAAGGAGAACTGAGATGAAAGCGATGTATGCGGCCTTTGCGGCCACCGTGGTGATCTCGATCGCCGGTTACTACATTCTCGGCGAGATGGGCTTCTCGAGCGGGCAGACCTTTGCCAGCGACTCCGTCCGGCTCGATGACGCGTCGGAATGACCGTCGCCGGCGTTCAGACAAGCGGCGCCACCCGGCCCGATGACGATTACGGCGAAAATCTCGAGGTCGCCTCGATCCTCGTGATCGATGACGAGCCGGGAATGCGCAACTTCCTGACCAAGGTTCTGACGCCGCGCTGCAAGCGCGTCGAACAGGCGCGCTCGGCCCGCGAGGCGTCGGACCTGCTGGATCAGGCGCATTTCGATCTCATCATCCTCGACAACATCATGCCCGAAACCGCCGGTCTGGATTGGCTCGATGAGCAGCGCCGCGTGGGGCTTTTTGCCGATGCGATCCTGATCACCGCCTATGCCGATCTCGACACCGCCATTCGCGCGCTGCGCGCCGGGGTGGCGGATTTCGTGCTCAAGCCGTTCCGCGCCAACCAGATCCTCAATGCCGTGGCGCGCGCGCTCGACCGCAAATATCTGCGGCGCGAGAATTACCTTCTCAAGCATGAACTCTCCGAAGGCGGCATCAGCGCGCGGGGGCGTCTTTTGGGCCAGTCCCCCGCCGTGCAGGACGTGCGTGACATGCTGGCCAAGGTGGCGCCGCAGCGCACCACGGTGCTCTTCACCGGCGCCAGCGGCACCGGCAAGGAAGTGGCCGCGCGCACGCTGCACGGCCTGTCGGACCGGGCCGAGGCGCCCTTCGTCGCCGTCAACTGCGCCGCCATCTCGCCCGACAAGATCTCCGAAGAGCTGTTCGGCGTCCTGCAGGACGGCCAGCCGCTCAAGGAAGGGTTGTTCCTGCATGCCGATGGCGGCACGCTCTTTCTGGACGAGGTGGCGCAACTACCCGTCCAGGCGCAGGCCACGCTGTTGCGCGTGCTCGAAGATCAGCGCATCCGCCCCGCCGGCGCCGAGCGCGAGATCCCGCTCAACCTGCGGTTTTTGTTCGCGACCAATGCCGATCTCGACGCCGCCGTGGCCGAAGGCCGCTTCCGCGCCGATCTCTACCACCGGATCAACGTGTTCCGCATCGAGATGCCGCTGCTGCGCGACCGCACCGAGGATATCGTCGAGCTTGCGGCCTATTTCATGAGCGAGTTTTCCCGCGCGCTCGGCCTGCCGGCGCTGGAGCTGAACGAAGAGGTGTTCCTCAAGCTCAGCCGCTACGACTGGCCCGGCAATGTGCGCGAGCTGCGCAACCTGATCGAACGCTCGGTGATTCTCGGCGCCTTCCCGGCAGAGTTTTCGGGCGAGGGGCGCATCACCGGCCCCGAGGCCATCGAGACGCTGGAGCTGGTCGAGCAGCGCCATATCCTCAACGTGCTCGACGCCTGCGGCGGCAACCGCGCCGAGGCCGCCCGCCGCCTTGGCGTGTCGCGCAAGACCATCGACCGCAAATGCGCGAGCTGGGGCGTCTAGACCCGAGGTCGGGCATTGCGATGGACGCGCCTTTGGCGCGGCAGGGTTTGCGCGCCATGGGCGCGCGGGTGGGGGCCAGCCCCCGCCGTTGAAATCCTGAAGGGATTTCAACGACTCCCCCGGGATATTTCTGGCCAGAAGAAACCCGGTGCATTAGGCTTTGCGGCGACAGTCCATCTGCAAGGAGCCGACCCGATGTCCGACCGCCCGCAGGCGCAGCCCACGACCCTGGCCGATGATGACAGCCACCGCATCACAAGGTTCGATTTCGAACCGGGCGCCGAGACCGGCTGGCATGTGCACGGCTTCGATTACGTCATCGTGGCACTGAGCGCCTGCGAGATGCATCTCGAGATGCCCGATGGCAGCGTCAATGAGGTGAGCTTGCCGCCGGGCCGGACCTATCACCGGCCCGTCGGCGTGGAGCATAACGTCATCAATGGCGGCACGGCGCCCATGGCCTTTGTCGAGCTGGAGTTCAAGCAGGGGCTCGATCTCGCTGCACTCGACAAAGGCTGAGACCTGCGGCTAAAGGGCTGCAGGCTCAGGCGCGCGACAGAACGCTGGCGGGGCGCGCCTTGTAAAGCGCCGCGGTCAGCGCTGCCGCCAGACCTGCCTTGATGAGATCGCCGGGGATGAACGGCGCCATCGACAGCGTGGCCTGGGTCACGGTGAGATCGAGCATCGCCACCATCCCGAGGATGCCGGGGATATAGAGCACCAGGATCCCGCCGATCACCGCCGCGCAGATCGCGGCGGGAAAGACCGGCGCGCCGCGCATCCGTTCCATGATCCACCCGGTGACGAAGGCCGCGATCGGAAAGCCGATCAGAAAGCCCACCGTCGGCCCGGCAAAGACGCCCAGACCGCCGCGCCCGCCCGCCAGAAGCGGCAGGCCAAGCGCCACCAGCCCCAGAAACAGCAGCACCGCCAGCGCGCCGCGTCGCGCGCCCAGGATCGTGCCGCAGAGCATGATCCCCATGCCCTGCGCGGTGATCGGGATCCCCGAGGCCAGCGTGAATTTCGGCACCAGCCCCAGCACCGCGATCAGCGCCGCGAAAAGGGCGATGAGTGTGACCTGTCGTTCCATGCGTCCTGTTCCCTTCCTTGTCAGTCCTGTTCAATCCATATCGAATCCGCCGCGCGCGCGCAGCGCCTCGGCGACATGTTCGGCGTCATCCACCGCCACCAGCGTGATCGGCAGCGCCACCTGCCAGCCGGGGCGCCGCGGGCTGCGCGCGCGCCAGGCGTCGATCAGCAGCCGGGCCTTGTCCAGCATCACGGGGATGAAGCGCACCACCAGCACGATGGCAAAGCCGATGGGCGCCGTTCTGACCCCCAGCCGTCTGAGCGGCGACAGCCCCCACATCACCACCTCGACCAGATCGTCGAAGCGGCTGGTCATGGTCACCAGATTGGCCAGCGCCACCGCCGCGATCAGCCGCAGTGCGATCACCGTGCCCGCCCGCAGATCGCCGGTCAGCCCATGCCACGCGAGCACCAGCGCCACGAAAAACCACACCGGCTTGAGCAGGCCCAGCCCCGCGTGCAGGAACCGCCACCCCGCCACGAGGTAAAGCCCCGCTACCGCCGCATTGGCCAGCATCATCGCGGCGACGCTGTCGAGCACGAAGAGCGCAACCGTCGCGGCGCAAAGCGCGGCCAGCTTGGCCCCGGCGCGCAGCCGGTGATAAGGTGTGCGGATCTCAGAGGTCAGCGTCAGCATCGCCAAGCGCCTCCATCGCCTTCAGATAGGCCGCAAGCGTCGCCTCGGCCGGGCCGTCGGCGGCAACACCGCCCCCCTCAAGCCAGATCGCCCGATCATAGCCCGAAAGCGCCGAGATGTCGTGCGAGACATGGATCACCTGTGCCGGTACCGCATCAAGATAGCGCCGCAGCGCCCGCGTCGTCGGCAGGTCCAGCCCCGCAAACGGCTCGTCCAGCACGATGACGCGCGGCGCCATCGCCAGCACCGACATCAGGCAGACCAGATGCCGCTGGCCTTGCGACAGGGTCGCCACCGGGCGCTCGGACCAGTCAGCGCGCCCGAACCGCGCCAGCATCGCATGCGCCTCGGCGCGCGCGGCGGTCTTGTCATGGCCCAGCTGGCGCAGGCCGAAGGCCAGCTCTTCCTCGACGGTGGGAAAGATGATCTGGTGATCGGGGTTCTGGAACAGGATGCCCACCGTGCGGATCGCGGCCTTGCGGTCGCGGGCGACATCCACGCCCGCCACCGTGACCTGTCCCGCATCGGGCGCGATCAGCCCCGCGATCAGCCGCGACAGCGTCGTCTTGCCCGAGCCGTTGCGCCCCACGATGCCGATCCGCCGTTCGGACAGCGTCAGGCTCAGGTCGCGCAGCACGGTGCGGGCGCCGAAGCCGTGGCTTACCCCCGTCAGGCGCACCGGTCCCATCGCTGTGCTGTCTGGCGTCATCCTGTTGTCCCGCGTCCCGAACGCTGCTGAACCGGTGCAATATCGCGCCGGCCACGGACTTGCCAGTGCAAACACCGGGTCCCGGCTTTGACTGACGTCAATTCCCGGCGGCTTGCCCTGCGTTAAGCTCGTTGCGCACACCGTTTACCGGCATTCCAGCAACAGGAGGCTGCGACCCGCATCATGAGCGATACCTCAGATCCCGCCGATGGTCCCGAACTCCCGCAGCCGCTTGCGCCCGAGCGGCTCTGTGTCCCGGTCACGGCGGCGGATTTCGACTTCGCCACCACCGCCGATCTCGCGCCCGATATCGGCTGGCTGGGTCAGGAGCGCGCGGTGGATGCGATCCGCATGGCCGCCGACATACCGCATGGCGATTTCAACGCCTTCGTGCTGGGGACGCCCGGAAGCGGTCGGCACCGGATCGTGCGCGCCATTCTGGCGCAGGCCGCCGAGGACCGCGAGCGGCCAAGCGATTGGGTTTACGTCAATAATTTCGACGCGCCGGACAAGCCGCGCGCGATCGAACTGCCCCCCGGTCAGGCCAGCCGCTTCTGCAAGGCGATGGAGCATCTGATCGACGAATTGGCCAATGACATCCCGGCGATCTTCGAATCCGAGGATTACCAGACCCGCCGCAACGCCATCGAACAGGAATTCGCCGATCTGCACGAGGCCGAGATGTCGCAGCTCTTCGAGCGCGCCCGCGGCCGGGGCGTGGCCATCCTGCGCACGCCGATGGGCTTCACCGTGGCCGGGCTGCATGGCGGCGAGGTGCTCACCCCCGACAAATACGAGGCGCTCTCCGAAGATGAGCAGGCCCGCGTCGATGCCGCAGTCGATCAGACGCAAGGTGAGCTGGCCGAGGTGCTCAAGGCCGCGCCTGCGCGCGAGAAACAGCACCGCGCCCGCGTCGAGACCCTGAATGTCGAGATGGCCACCGCCGGGGTGGATGCCGCCATCGCCGAAGTGGCCGAGGCGTTCCGCGATCACGCCCCGGTGCGCGCGCATCTCGACCGCGTGCGCGCCGATCTGATCGAGAACGCCCAGCTTTTTCTGATCCGCGACGAGCAGATGCAGGGCGGCCCCTTTCCCGGCCCCACCAGCAAGCATTACGCGCGGCCCCAGTTTCAGCGCTACGCCGTCAACGTGATGGTCGCGCATGACGGGGCAGGGCAGGGGGATGCCGCCCACGACACCCAAGGCGCCCCGGTGATCGAGGAATCGCTGCCCACCTTGGGCAATCTGATCGGGCGCATTGAATATGCCTCCGAGATGGGCGCGCTGGTGACCAATTTCACCATGATAAAACCCGGTGCGCTGCACCGTGCCAATGGCGGGTTTCTGGTGCTGGATGCGCTGCATGTGCTGCAGGAACCCTTCGCCTGGGACGCGCTCAAGCGCTGCCTGCGCACCGGTGAGATCTCGATCTATTCGCCCGGCGAGCGGCTCAGCCTGATTTCCACCGTGTCGCTCGATCCCGATCCGATCCCCCTCAAGACCCGTGTGGTGCTGGTGGGCGAGCGGCTGCATTACTACCTTCTGGCGGCCTTTGATCCGGATTTCGCGCATCTGTTCAAGCTGCAGGCCGATCTCAACGATCACATGCCGGCGGGCGAAGACCACCGGCAGGGCTATGCGCGGATGCTGGGCAGTCTGGCGCATGACGCGGGCATTCGTCCCCTCGAGCCGGGCGCCGTGGCCGCCACCTTGCGCGAAAGCACCCGGCTTGCGGGCGATGCGGAACGCTTCACGCTCGACACCGACACCCTGTCGGACATCCTGCGCGAGGCGGATCACTGGGCCGATGGCAACGACCACAGCGCAATCACCGCCGCCGATATCGACCGCGCCATCGCTGAACGCGACCGCCGCGCCAGCCGCCTGCGCGATCTTTCCCACGAGGCGATCACCCGGCAGACCGTGCTGATCGACACCGACGGGGCGCGCATCGGACAGATCAACGCGCTTTCGGTGCTGCAGATCGGCGCCGCCACCTTCGGGCGGCCCTCCCGGCTGACCGCGCGCACCCGGATGGGCAGCGGCAAACTGGTGGATATCGAACGCGAGACCGAGCTGGGCGGTCCGATCCACTCCAAGGGCGTGCTGATCCTTCAGGGCTATCTTGCCAGCAGCTTCGCCACCGACGCGCCGATGTCGCTCTGGGCCAGCCTCGTGTTCGAACAAAGCTATGGCGGCGTGGATGGCGACAGCGCCTCGGCGGCCGAGTTGCTGGCGCTGATCTCCTCGCTGGCCGAGGCGCCCATCGATCAGTCCTTCGCGATCACCGGATCGGTCAACCAGTTCGGCGACATTCAGGCCATCGGCGGGGTCAATGAAAAGATCGAAGGCTTCTTCGACATCTGCGCCGCCCGTGGCCTGACGGGGCGGCAAGGCGTGCTGATCCCCGCCGCCAATGTCAAGCATCTCGCCCTGCGCGCCCGGGTGATCGACGCGGTCCGCGACCGCCGTTTCCGCATCCTCCCGATGCGCAGCGTCTCGGACGCCATCGCCGTTCTGATGGGGGCCAGTGCCGGAGTGCGCGGCCCCGACGGCGCCTATCCCGAAGGCAGCATCAACGCCCGGGTCGAAGCCCGCCTTCGCGCCTTCGCCGAAGCCCGGCGTGCCTATGTCAAACAGGCGACCGAGCAGCCCGGAGGCACGCCATGAGGCCCGGTGACCGCCGCGCGCGGGTGATCCTTGGGGCGACCTGCTCGGTCGATGCGATCGGCACCTTGCAGATCGCCGTGCAGATCGCCCGCCGCCGGGGCGCTGACCTTTATGGCCTTCTGGTCACCGATGAGGCGATCCTCGCCGCGGCCTCTGGGCCGCGCGCCCGTGCCGTGGGCTTTTTCGGCGGGCAGATCGCGCCGATCACCGCCGAAAGGATGCTCGATGCGTTCCGCGCCGATGCGCGCCGCTTCGAACAGGGGCTGTTGCGCGCGGCTCAGGCGGCCTCTGTCCATGCCGCGTTCCGGCAGGCGCAAGGCCGGCTCGCGACCGCGCTCGACGAAGGCGCAGGGGCCGGCGATCTGCTGGTCTATGGTTTTGCCCGCCCCGAGCGCGGTGCCGATTGCGTGGTGCTGCTCTCCGATGGCACGGCGCCTGCCGCCGATCTGCTCGAGCTTGCGGCCCAGCTTGCCGCCTATCCGGACAGGCCGCTGGTGGTGCTGGCCCCGCCAGGCGGGGATGCCGCGCTGAAGGCAGCTCTTGCCGCCCATGCGCCCGCTGTCTCTCACGCCCCTGTGCTTGTTCCCGTCGCCGACATGTCGGCGCTTCTGGCGCAGCTGGAACGCCGCCGCCCCGCCGCCGTGATCGCCGCCGCCCCCCGCGCGGCATTGCCGCCGGTTGGCCGCCTTCTCGATGCCGCGCGCTGCCCGGTGATCTTTCCTGCCGATCCATCCGCCGCGATCTCGGCCCAGAACACGGCCCAGAACACGGCCCAGAACGCGGCGCCTTCAGACCGGGCAGGCAGCTAGGCCATGTCCGAACCTTCCGTCATCTTCCGCACCGAAGGGCTGACCAAGGTCTATGACACCGGCGCGCTCAAGGTGCATGCCCTCGCCGGTGTGGATATCCAGCTTTATGCTGGTGAATTGGCGGTGCTGCTCGGCCCTTCCGGCAGCGGCAAATCCACGCTTCTCAATATCCTTGGCGGGCTCGATCACGCCACCTCGGGCCGCGTCTGGTTCCGCGACACCGAATTGACGCAACTGGGCGACCGGGGGCTGACCCGCTACCGGCGCGATCACGTGGGCTTCGTCTTTCAGTTCTACAACCTCGTGGCCAGCCTCACCGCGCGCGAAAACGTGCAGCTTGTCACCGATGTCGCCCGCAATCCGATGCGCCCCGAAGAGGCGCTCGAACAGGTCGGCCTCACGCATCGCATGGATCACTTTCCCGCCGAGATGTCGGGCGGCGAACAGCAGCGCGTCGCCATCGCCCGCGCCATCGCCAAACGCCCCGAAGTGCTGCTCTGCGACGAGCCCACCGGCGCGCTCGACAGCCAGACCGGCGTGCAGGTGCTCGAGGCGCTCAAATCCATCAACGACACGCTCGGCACCACCACCGCCGTCATCACCCATAACGCCGCGATACGGGGGATGGCGCATCGGGTGATCTGGTTCCGCGACGGGCGGATCGACCGGGTCGAGTGCAACGATACCCGCATCGCCCCCTCCGAGATTTCATGGTGAGCCGATGAAAGCCCTTGATCGCAAACTCTTGCGCGATTTTCGCCGCCTCTGGGCGCAGGCGGCGGCGATCGCTCTGGTGCTGGCCTGCGGCGTGGCGATCCTGATGACGAGTTTCGGCATGTATGGCGCGCTCGAAGACACGCGCGACGCCTATTACGACCGCAACCGCTTTGCCGATGTCTTCGCCGATGCGCGGCGCGTGCCCGACGGTGTGCTCACCGATATCCGCGCCATTCCCGGCGTCCGTCAGGCCGAGGCTCGGGTGATCGAGCATGTGATCCTCGATGTGCCGGGCCGGCCCGAGACGGTGACCGCGCGCGTGATCTCGCTGCCCGAGGCCTCCGCGCCGCTGCTCAATCTGCCCTTGCTGCGCTCAGGCCGCATGCCCGATCCCGCCGCCACCGACGAGATCGCGGTCAATCATCCCTTTGCGCTCGCCAACGATCTGCGCCCCGGCGCGCGGCTCAGTGCCAATCTCGGCGGCCAGCGCCGCGAGCTGACCGTGACCGGCAGGGTGCTGTCGCCCGAATTCATCTACACCATCGGCCCCGGCGCCCTGATGCCCGACAACGAAACCTTCGGCATCCTGTGGATGCCCGCGCGCATGGCCGATGCCGCCTTCGACATGGACGGCGCTTTCGACAACGTCACACTCCGGCTCGATCCCCATGCGAGCCTCGAGGATGTCATCGACCGTCTGGACAGGCTGCTTGAACCTTATGGCGGGCTGGGGGCTTACGGGCGTGACAGCCAGGTGTCGCACAGTTTCGTCGATGCCGAGATCGAGCAGCTGCGCACCACCGCCCTGATCCTGCCGCCGATCTTCTTCGGCATCACTGCCTTTCTGGTCAGCATGGTGATTGGGCGGATCATCGCCTTGGAACGCTCTGAAATCGGGTTGCTCAAGGCCATCGGCTATTCCGACGTGGAAATCTGCGTGCATTACCTGATGCTGGCGGGGCTGATCTCGGTGGTGGGCACGGGGTTGGGCTGGGCCGTGGGCACCTGGCTGTCTCAGGCACTGGCCCGGCTTTATGCGCAATTCTTCGATTTTCCCTACCTGATCTACCGGGTCGCCTATGACGCCTATGCCATCTCGGCGGGTCTTGCGCTGCTCAGCGCGGCGCTTGGGGCCGCGCGCAGCGCGCTGCATGCCGCGCGGATGCCGCCTGCCGTTGCGATGGCCCCTCCCGCCCCTCCGCGCTTCAAGCGCAGCGCGCTTGACCGGCTCTTGTCGCGTCTGCGCCTCTCCCAGCCGGTGATGATGATCCTGCGCGCGCTGATGCGCTGGCCGTTCCGTGCCGCCATGACGACGCTCGGCCTGTCTCTGGCGGTGGCGATCCTCGTGGCCTCGAGCTTCTTTTCCGACGCGCTCGACCGGATCATCGACAGCGCCTTCACCCAGTCCAACCGGCAGGACGCGATCCTTCTCTTCACCCCCGACATCCCCGAAACCGCGCTGTCCGAGGTGGCAAACCTGCCCGGTGTCCTGCGCGCCGAGGGCCAGATGTTCCAGGCCGCCGTTCTGCGCCACGGTCATCTGGAAAAGGACGTCCCCATCGAGGCCCGCCGCCCCGGCACCGACCTGTCGCGCATCATCGACGGATCGGGCACGGTGCTCGACGCGCCCCCCGGCGGCATCCTTCTGTCCGAGCGTCTGGCCATGCATCTCGCCGCCCGCCCCGGCGATGTGATCGAGGTGACATTCCTTGGCGAGCGTGGCGAAACCCACCGCGTGCATGTCGCGGGCCTCGTGCAGCAATATCTGGGCCTCGGCGCCTATATGGACCTCGCCACGCTCAACCGCCTCAAGCGACAGGCCCCGCGCATCACCGTCGCCAACCTGCTGATCGACGAGGCGCGCCTGCCCGAGCTTCACGCCGTCCTCAAACAGACCCCTGAACTCGGCGGGCTCATCATGCTGACGGAAATGCGCCGCTCGTTTCAGGACACGATCCGCGAGAACGTCACCATCATGACCAGCGTCTACATCACCATCGCCGTTCTGATCACCTTCGGCGTCGCCTATAACGGCGCGCGCATCCAGCTGTCGGAACGCGCCCGTGAACTGGCCAGCCTGCGCATCCTCGGCTTCACCCGCGCCGAGGTGTCCTTTGTCCTGATGGGCGAAACCCTGCTGCTGGCGGTGCTGGCGCAACCGCTTGGCTGGGCGCTTGGCGGGCTGATCGCCAAGGCGCTGGCGCGCGGCTCCACCTCGGATCTCTATGCCGTGCCGCTGGTGCTGGAGCCGTCGGGCTTTGCGCGCGCCAGCCTCGTGGTGCTGGCCGCCTCGCTGATCTCCTCGCTGATCGTACGCCGCAGGCTGGACCGGCTCGATCTTGTCGACGTCATGAAAACAAGGGAGTAATCCACCATGGCCCTCAAGGCCCGTACCGGTCTCACCGTCGCTCTTGGCGCAGCCCTCGCCCTTGGTCTTGGCTGGGTGGCGTTTCGCACCGATCCCGTGCCGGTCGATCTGCACCCGGTCGCGCGTGCGCCGATGCAGGTCACGGTCGATGCCGACGCCCGCACCCGCATCGCCGAGATATACGAGGTGGCCGCGCCCATCTCGGGCATCGCCCAACGCTCCCCGGTCCGCGAAGGGGATCCGGTGATCGCCGGCGAAACCGTCGTCGCGATCGTCGAGCCTGCCGCCTCGAGCCTGCTGGATGCCCGCAGCCGCATTCAGGCCGAAGCCTCCGTCCGCGAGGCCGAGGCGGCACTCTACGTCGCCCGCAGTCAGCTCGATCAGGCCGAAGAGGAAGTGACCTTCGCCCGCAGCGACTACCAGCGCACCAAGACGCTGGTGGATCGCGGCGTGGCTTCCGTTGCCCGGCTCGAAACCGCCGAGCAGCGCCTCGCCACGGCGCAGGCCGGGGCCGAGGCCGCGCTGTCGAATCTCGAACGGGCCAACAGTGCGCTTGACCGTGCCCGCGCCGCCCTGATCGAACCGGGCGCGGATGACAGCCCCGCCGCGTCGTGCTGCGTGCGCCTGACCGCGCCCATCGATGGCCGCGTGCTCACCGTCGAGACGGTCAGCGAACGGCCCGTCACCGCCGGTGCGCGGCTTGTCTCGGTCGGACGGCCCGACGATCTCGAGATCGTCGCCGATCTTCTCTCCACCGATGCCGTGCGGCTCTCCGCCGGGATGCACGCCGAGGTCGAGCGTTGGGGCGGCCCCGGCACCCTTGCCGCGACCCTGACCAAGATCGAGCCGTCTGGCTATACCAAGGTCTCCGCGCTTGGCATCGAGGAACAGCGCGTCGATGCGATCTTTTCCATCGACACGCCGATCGCCGAACGCTCCGCCTTGGGAGACGGGTTTTCGGTGTTCCTTCGGATCGTCGAATGGGAGGCTCCGGATGTGCTGCAAGTGCCGCTTGGCGCGATGTTCCGGCGCGGGCAGGACTGGGCGGTGTTCGTCGCCGCCCCCGATGGCACCGCCCGCCTGCAGGTGATCGAGATCGGCCGCCGCAACGACCTGAGCGCGCAGGTGCTCTCGGGTCTGATCGAAGGCCAGCAGGTCATCACCCACCCATCGGACGCGATCTTTGACGGCGTGCCCATCGTCCAGCGCGCGGCACCCTGACGCGCGCCGCCTCTCAGCCCGCCAGCGCCTGCACCGTGACCGCCCCGCCATAGATCAGCAACAGCGCCGTGCTTTCCACGCCGATCCGGCCCGGCCCGTCGCGTTCCCGCACGATCAGCCCGATCAACAGGATGCTCGTCATCACCAGCCCCACCGCGATCCAGAACAGGTCCGCAGTCGTGATCGCGTGATAGATCGACCCCTCGCGATACCCCGCATCCGCCGCCGTCAGGAACAGCACATCGAATGTGTTGCCGCCGATGATTCCGCCCACCGCCAGTTGCACCGCACCGCGCCGCACCGCGGCCAGCGTTGTGATAAGCTCTGGCAGCGATGTGGCCACCGCCGTCATCAGCGCGCCCACCACCGTCGCCGAAATCCCCAGCCGGGCCGACAATTGCACCCCGATCTTGGACATCATCCAGCCCGCCAGCCCCAACACACAGGCCAGAAGCGCAAAGCGCGCCAACAGCGGGATCGGGCCGCGCGCGTGCTCCGGGGCCTCGTCCGGCCGGTCCGCGCGGGTGTAAAGCGTCTGCACCGGATACCACATCGGCGCCGCGCGCACCCGCGCCGCGATCCGGACGCCCGCGACATAGATCACCGGCAAGACGAACGACACCGGATGCATCCCCAGCACCGACACCTCCGGCATCGTGAATGCCGCCAGCGGCAGGCCCAGCATCAGCGTCAGCAGGCTCGCCTGATAGAGATTGGCCAGATCCGCCGAGGCATGTTCCAGATTGGCCTTGCGATAGACCATATCCGCCAGCGCCAGAAACGCGGTCTGCGCCGCGATCCCGCCCACCGCATTGGAAAACGCGAGCGACGCTTCCCCGTCCAGTGCTGCGGTGACCGACACGACCGTGCCCGACAGCGACGTGGCCATGCCCAGCAGAACCGCCCCGGTGATCGCCTCTCCGATGCCGGTCTCGTCGGCCAGTTGATCGGCCTTTCCGGTCAGCTGCACGCCGACCACCGCGATCACCCCGGCGACAATCAGAAAACCGGCGATCAGGGCGGGCAGGGGCAGAGCGTCGAACCACATGCGGCCCGTTGTGCAGATCGTGCCGCCGGATGGCAATGCGCGCGCGCAATCCGCCGCGAACCGGGTGCATTTTCGCGAGTTGTGTACGGGATGGACACAAATCCGGGGATCGCGATGCCGTTCGGTCCCAAAGCCGTGTAGGTTTCGTACGGATTGTACGCAGCTTCGCGCGCTCCGGGCTTCCCTGCGGCGGGATTTTGCGGCATCACTCGGACATGACACCGAATGACCTTGTCCTGACCCCGATGGGCCTGCGTTTTCAGGGCCGGCGCTATCCCTGCTCGATTGGCTGGGGTGGGCTAAGTGCTTGTAAACGCGAAGGAGATGGCGCTACACCGGTTGGTGTGCACCGCATCGTGGGCCTGCTGTATCGTCCCGATCGCATGGCCCGGCCCGCCGATTGGGCGGTGCCGATCCGCCCGTCGGACCTGTGGTGCGACGACCCCGGTCATGAAGATTACAACCTCATGATTCGAAAGCCTTTTTCCCATTCGCACGAGGTTCTGCACCGGGCCGACCCGCTCTATGATCTGGTTTTAATTACCGATTGGAACTGGCCTTACGCCGAACGCGGCCGGGGATCATGCATCTTTTTGCACCAATGGCGCAGGCCGCATTATCCGACTGCCGGATGCATCGCCTTTCGGCGCGATCATCTTATTGAAATTGCGTCGAAAATTCGATACGAGTCGCGGTTGATCGTGCGCCCTCAGCCGTAATCGCGCGCGCCGAAAATGGCGCTGCCGACCCTCACATGGGTTGCGCCAAGCGCAATCGCTTCCTCGAAATCGCCGCTCATCCCCATTGAAAGCCCCTGCAATCCGTTCCGCTCGGCGATCTTCGCCAGAAGCGCGAAATGCAGGCTGGGTTCCTCATCGACCGGCGGAATGCACATCAATCCTCGCACGGGAAGGTCCATCCCCTTGCAATCATTGATGAATTTATCTGCATCCGCTGGCAGGACACCGGCTTTCTGATCCTCTTCGCCGGTATTGACCTGCAGGAAGATGTCCGGGCAATGCCCTTCCTCCTGCGCGATCCGGGCAATCGTGCTGGCCAGCTTGGGTCGATCGACCGAATGGATCGTCTGGAACAGGTCAAACGCCTGCCGGGTCTTGTTGGTTTGCAGCGGCCCGATCAGATGCAGGTCAATGCCTTGAAAACGCTCGCGAAATTGCGGCCACTTGCCAGCAGCCTCCTGAACGCGGTTCTCTCCGAAACAGCGATGCCCCATCTCCAGCACCGCCTCCACCCGCTCATTGGGCTGCACCTTGGAGACCGCGATCAACGTCACGCTCCCCTCCTCGCGCCCCGCCGCCCGCTCGGCTTTGTGGATGCGGTTCCTGATGTCTTCGAGACTCACCTGCGGACCCTCCGGGCTGTTCCTACGCGGACCGCATCTTTGCCACAGCCCCATGCAGCAGCACAATCCCCCGCCGCGGACCGATGCCGGATTTCAGTAAACTCCTTGCCCCATTGTCCGACCTTGGATAGTAGGAGAGAGAAACAATGTCGGATCGCGTAATGACCAAGTCCCGCATCATCACTCTAGGCCTGTCACTCGGTTGTGCCGTAACGCTGGTGGCGTGTGATTCCATCAGGAACGAGGGGTTCCGCGATGAGGCGCTGAATGTCGAAAACGGTCGTGACTACCAGACGCAGCTGCGCCAAGACGGGTCTTTTCTCGATTTTTTCCGGAATGAGGGTGTGGGCGTCAACGTCAACCGCTTCCTCTGGACGGCGTCTCTCGACGTTCTGGATTTTCTTCCAGTTCAAACGGCGGATCCGTTTACTGGCATAATTTCAACAGGTTACGGCACGCCGCCCGGCGGGGGGCAGTCCTATCGCGCAACCATCCTCATCAGCGACCCCGCGCTTGATGCAAGGTCGCTCAATGTGGCCCTGCAGACGCGCGGCGGCCCCGTGAACGCGGCCACACAACGCGCGGTCGAGGATGCCATTCTGGCGCGCGCCCGCCAGCTGCGCATCAACGCCGGGAATTTCTGACTTTCCGGCAAGGCGTATTCAGACCTTTGCGCCGCTCATGATGCTTGAGATCCAGTCAATCTGTCGTGGCAGGGCAATCGTGCGCAAATCATAATTCTGCACGATATGCGCCCGCGCCGCCTGGCCCATCCGCTTGCGGGCGTCGTCGTCTTCGAGCAGGGCAACGACCTCGGTGACGAGGCCCTCTCGATCGAAAAAGTCCACCAGCCGCGCGGTTTCGCCCTGGCTCAGCACCTCGCGCACGGGGGTCGTGTCGCTGGCCACGATGGCCGCTTTGCAGCTCATGGCTTCCAACAGGCTCCAGCTCAGGACGAACGGATAGGTCAGATAGACATGCACCGTGCTGATCTGCAGAAGTGTCGTGAACTGCTGATGCGGTATGCGGCCCAGGAAATGGACCCGCGCCCAATCCGTATCGGGGATGTCTTTCCTCACCTCGTCGATGAAGATCTGCTTCCAGGTCTGGCCATTTGGGGGGCGTGCCCCATAGCTGACCTCGTCTCCGCCCACGATCAGGACACGTAGTTTGGGCCGTTCCTTGAGCAAACGCGGCAAGGCGCGCATGAAGACATGGTAGCCGCGATAGGGTTCGAGATTGCGGTTCACGAAGGTGACGATTTCATCCTGCTTCGTCAGATCGCCCGCGCCCTCGATGCTCAGGCGCACATCGGGGTCGGGACGCGACAGATCCGTGTCCACCCCGTCATGCACCACGGTGATCCGGTCGCGGAATTCGGGCGGAAAGGTATCTGCCTGAAACCGTGTCGGGCTGATCCCGGCGTCGGCCATCGGGAAATGGATGTGATTGTTGAGGTTTTTCATGCGGATGCGCAAATGCGCCAGCTCAGCATCGCCCGAGGTGAACTCGGGGTCGAAATCCACATGCGGGTAATCGGACAGATGATAGAGCTCGCAATAAAGCCCGAGGCGCGCATCGGGCCACACATCGCGCAGGAACATCGATTCGCCCCAGCCGGGATGCGCGAGGATCAGATCGGGGGTAAATCCCTTGTCCCTCAGCTGCCGCGCCGCGCGATAGCAGGCTTCGGCCCGCGTGACCTTGGTGTCGAGATCCGTCAACCACGGGTGCACGGCCTGCGCCTTGCGCTTTGGTAGGGTGTAGGGCAGCACTCGGACGCCATTCCAGGTGGTCGCTTCTTTCACCCGCAGCGTAAGGGCCACGCATTGATGCCCCCGCGAGGCCAGCAAGGGCGCCAGATGTTTGTATTGGCCGGGAAAGTTCTGATGGATGAACAGGATTTTCATTGGGATGGACTGCCCGATACTCGTTTTGCCACCTTATATGCCCTGCCAAACTCCATGCAAAGGGGCGCGATTTTGCGCCTTGCCACTGGACCCGGCGGCGTGTGCGGCCTATCACGCGGAGCAACGCACCGGATGACCGAGGGACTGCAGCACATGTCGCGCTATTCTGCCGCCGAGATCGAAGCGAAATGGCAAGAGGCCTGGGACAAGGCGGAGATCTTCCGTGCCTCCCGCAGCGCCGACAAGCCCAAATACTATGTGCTCGAGATGTTCCCCTATCCGTCCGGGCGCATCCATATGGGCCATGTGCGCAACTACACGATGGGCGATGTGATTGCGCGCTACAAGCTGTCCACCGGCCATAACGTGCTGCATCCGATGGGTTGGGACGCTTTCGGGATGCCTGCGGAAAACGCAGCCATGGCGATCGGCGGACATCCCAAGGACTGGACCTATTCCAACATTGCCGACATGCGCGCGCAGATGAAGCCGCTTGGACTGAGCATCGACTGGAGCCGGGAATTCGCCACCTGCGACCCCGAGTATTACGGTCAGCAGCAGGCGCTTTTCCTTGATATGCTGGAAAAGGGGCTGGTCTATCGCAAGAACGCGGTGGTCAACTGGGATCCCGTGGATATGACGGTGCTGGCCAACGAACAGGTCGAAAACGGTCGCGGCTGGCGTTCGGGTGCTCTGGTGGAGCGGCGCGAACTGACCCAGTGGTTCTTCCGCATTTCGGATTTCGCCGAAGACCTGCTCGAGGCTCTGGACGGGCTGGACAACTGGCCTGCCAAGGTCAAGCTGATGCAGGCCAACTGGATCGGCCGGTCGCGCGGTCTGCAATTCGGCTTTTCGCTGGTCGACGCACCCGATGGGCATGACCGGATCGAAGTCTATACGACGCGGCCCGACACCCTGATGGGCGCGAGCTTCGTGGGGATTTCCCCGGATCATCCGCTGGCCCGCCAGCTTGAGAAGGACAACGCCGATCTGGCAGCCTTCAACGCCGAGTGCCGCCGCATGGGCACCTCTGAAGAAGAGCTTGAGAAAGCCGAGAAAAAAGGCTTCGACACTGGGCTTCGGGTGCGTCATCCGTTCGACACCGCTTGGGAATTGCCGGTTTACATCGCCAATTTCATCCTGATGGATTATGGCACGGGCGCGATCTTCGGCTGCCCGGCCCATGACCAGCGCGACCTTGATTTCGCCAACAAATACGGGCTGCCCGTCGCCTCGACCTTCGAGCCGGAAAAGCCGGAGGATGGGTTCAAGCGCCCCGAAGATGGTGGTGCGGCCTATGTCCCGCCGAAATCCGAAAAGGTAAGATATGTCAAAGGTTTCGCTGGCGATGAGCTGCAGTCGGGCGAGGCGGCTGTGGAGGCTGCCATCGACTTCTGCGAAGCCAATGGCGTGGGTCAGGGTGTCACCAAGTACCGGCTGCGCGATTGGGGCCTTAGCCGCCAGCGTTATTGGGGTTGCCCCATTCCGGTGATCCATTGCGAGGCCTGTGGCGTGGTGCCTGAGGCCAAGGAAAATCTGCCGATCCGCCTGCCCGATGATGTGACGTTCGATCAGCCCGGCAATCCGCTGGACCGGCACCCGACATGGCGCGATTGCACCTGTCCCGCCTGTGGCGCCCCGGCCCGGCGCGAGACCGACACGATGGACACGTTCGTGGACAGCTCATGGTACTTCGCGCGTTTCACCGCGCCCCATGCCACGACGCCCACCGATATGGCCGAGGCCGAGTACTGGATGAATGTCGACCAGTATATCGGCGGGATCGAGCATGCGATCCTGCACCTGCTGTATTCGCGTTTCTTCGCCCGCGCGATGCAGCTGACGGGCCATTTGCCCGCCAAGGCGATCGAGCCGTTCGATGCGCTGTTCACGCAAGGGATGGTGACCCATGAGATTTACCAGACCCGTGATGCGAATGGACGGCCCGTCTATCACCTTCCCGAAGATGTGGAGGGCGGCAAGCTGATCGCCACGGGTGAAACGGTCGAGATCATTCCCTCGGCCAAGATGTCGAAATCCAAGAAGAACGTGGTTGACCCCGTGACGATCATCCGTGCCTTCGGGGCCGATACCGCGCGCTGGTTCGTTCTGTCCGACAGCCCGCCCGAGAGGGACGTGGAATGGACCGCCGCAGGCGCCGAGGCGGCGTTCAGGCATCTGGCGCGGGTGCACCGGATCGTCACCGAAGCCGCTGCCAGCGATGCCGCGCCCAATGCCGACGACGAGGCGCTGCTGCGCGAGATGCACAAGGCCATTCATGACGTGACGAGCGGGGTCGAGTCCTTTGGCTTCAATGCGGCGATCGCCCGGCTTTATGCCTTTACCAACACGCTTTCCAAATCGCAGGCGGGCGGCGATGCGCGGCGCGAAGCGGCCCGTGCTCTGGTGCAGCTCATGTCCCCGATGACACCGCATTTGTCCGAAGAGCTTTGGTCGGTGCTGGGGGGTGAGGGGCTGGTTGCCAACGCGGCCTGGCCACAGGCCGATGAGGCCATGCTGGTGGATGAGACTGTCATTATGCCGATCCAGATCAACGGCAAGCGCCGGGCCGAAATCACCGTGCCCAAGGATATGGACAAGTCAGAGGTTGAAAAACAGGCGCTGGCGACGGATGCTGTCCGCAAGGCGCTGGATGGGGCCCAGCCCAAGAAAGTCATCGTTGTCCCCGGTCGGATCGTGAATGTCGTCGTGTGACCGCAGAAGATTTCTCGTCGGACCGCCAGCCCTCATCGCGGCGGCGGTTCTGTCGGGCTGTGGGTTCACCCCGGCTTACGGACCGTCCGGTTCCGCGGGAAAGCTGCTCAATGCCGTCGAGGTTTCGGAGCCGATGGGACGCGCCGGCTATTTGATGACGCGCGAACTTGAAGACCGTTTGGGTCGGGCCGGTCAGCCACGCTACGCGCTGGTCTATGCGATCGAGGTGAGCGAAACGCCGGTGGCGATTTCGCGCCTCAACCTGATCACCCGATACAACATGCTGGGCAAGGTGACCTATGCGCTGAATGATCTGGCCACGGATCAGGTACTGACCTCGGGGACGGTCGATAATTTCACCAGTTTCGCGGCCTCCGACACCACCGTCGCGACCGAGGCCGCCCGCCGCGCCGCTGAAGAGCGCATCGTGGTTATCCTTTCAGATCAAGTGGTTGCACGTCTTGTCGCGGCGGCGGATAGCTTCGAGACATGAAGCTGTCGGGGCGGGATGCGCCGGGCTATTTCGCACGGCCCGAGGCGGGGCGGACGGGGCTGCTGATCCATGGGCCGGACGGGATGCGCGTGGCGCTCAGGCGGCAGGAGGTGATCGCGGCATTGATCGGGCCGCAGGGCGAGCAGGAGATGCGCCTGACCCGTATTCCTGCAGCCGATCTGCGCAAGGACCCTGCCATGCTGCTCGATGCGGTCAAGGCACAGGGCTTTTTCCCGGGCCCCCGTGTCGCCTTCGTGGAAGATGCCAGCGAAACCGTGGCGCAGATCATCATCGATGCGCTGTCCGAATGGCGCGAGGGGGATGCGCAGGTCGTGGTGACGGCGGGGCAGCTCAAGCCCGCCTCGAAATTGCGCAAGCTTTTCGAGGGGCATCCCAACGCCTATGCCGCCGCGATCTATGATGATCCGCCATCGCGCGCCGAGATCGAGGCCACGCTCAAGCGTGTCGGACTGACCAATATCGCCGGGGATGCGATGCGCGATCTGACGGCGCTGGCGCATGATCTCGATCCCGGTGATTTCAGGCAAACCATGGAAAAAATTGGGCTTTTCAAGCTGGGTGATCCTGATCCGCTGTCGTCAGAAGATGTGGCCGCCTGTGCGCCCAGTTCCACCGAGGCCGAGCTCGACGACATTCTGAACATCGTGGCCGAGGCGCGCTCGGGCGAGATCGGGCCGATGATGAAGCGGCTGCGGGCGCAGGGGGTGCAGCCGGTCACCTTGTGCATTTCGGCGACCCGGCATTTCCGGACGCTTTATGCCGCGGCCTCGGATCCCGGTGGGCCTGCGCAGGGGATCGGGCGGGTCAGGCCCCCGGTTTTCGGGCCGAGACGCGACCGGATGGTCCGGCAGGCGCAGGGCTGGGGGGCGCAGAAACTTCAGGATGCGCTGGGGTATCTGACCGACACCGATCTGGAATTGCGCTCGGCGGGGCAGCATGCGCCGGCGATGGCGCTGGTGGAACGCACGCTGATCCGGCTGGCGATGATGGCGGCACGGTGAACGCCGCGCCGAATCATGGTTAAGGCAATGGAAAAAAAGGGAAATACCTGTTCGGTATCGCGTCGGTATAACGTCGGTATCGCGTCGGTGCGGGATCGGTAAAAACCGCGGGTTATCACGCCGCGCGCTTGCCAAGGGGCCGGGGCTGCGCCAAGGTGAACCACCCAGCCCGATCCCGAGAAAGGACATCGCATGTATCAGGTCATCGGCACCCGCGCGAGCCGGGCGTTCCGCGTCTTGTGGCTTCTGGAAGAGATGGGCCAGCCCTATGAGCATGTCGCGGTCGCCCCGCGCAGCAAGGAGGCGCTGGAGGCCAACCCGTCGGGCAAGATCCCGGCGCTGCGCGATGGCGATGAGGTGCTGACCGATTCGACCGCGATCATGACCTATCTTGCGGACAAGCACGGCCAGTTCACCCATCCCGCCGGAACCATCGCACGCGCCCGACAGGACGCGCTGACCCATCAGATCCTCGACGATGTGGATGCGGTGCTCTGGACCGCCGCGCGCCATAGTTTCATCCTGCCCGAAGAGCACCGCGTGCCGCAGGTCAAGGAGCCGTTGAAATGGGAATATGCCCGCAATCTCGAACGGCTTTCGGCCGGGTTGCAGGGCCGGAGCTTCCTCATGGGCGATGAGATGCTGGTGCCGGACATCCTGTTGGCGCATTGCCTTTTGTGGGCCGGAAAGGCCGGATTCCCCGAGCCGGATGCGGTGCTGGCGGAGTATGTCGCGCGCCTGACGGGAAGAGAGGCGTTCGCGCGGGCCGCAGCGCTGCCCTGACCCGTCGCGGCGGGGGACGCTGTCCCCCGGACCCCCTGGGATATTTTCGGCCAGAAGAAACCGGGAACCGGTCCGGTCAGCCGGGCGGGCGCAGCCAGGCGGCGGCGGCGCGGCCGGCCCAATGGCCCGTGGCGAGGCATCCGGTCAGAAGGTAACCGCCGGTCGGCGCCTCCCAGTCGAGCATTTCGCCGGCGGCGAAGGTGCCGGGACGGCTCAGCAGCATCAGGCCGGCATCGAGCGCCTCGAAGCGGATCCCGCCCGCGGTGGAGATCGCCTCGTCCATGGGGCGCGGGCCGCTGTGGCGGATCGGCAGCGCCTTGAGACGGGGCGCGAGATCGGCCGGCAGGGGCCGGCCGAATTCCATCAGGAGCGCCTGTTTCGCGGGATCGAGTTTCAGGGTCTTGCGCAGGTGGTTGGAGAGGCTTGCCTTGCCGCGCGGCCGCGAGAGGCGCTGGCGAAGCTGCTCTTCGGAAAGATCGGGTGCGAGATCGAGCGTCAGGGCGGCGCCCGCGCGCAAGGCTGCCGAGAGCGCATAGAGCCCGCCGCCTTCGAGGCCGGTGGCGGAGATCACGATCTCGCCGCGAGAGATCCGGTCCCCGGCGTGCAGGGCGATGCCCTTGAGGGGGCTGCCGAAATGGCGCGCCATCGGGGCGGACCAGTCGACGCAGAGCCCCATATTGGCGGGCTCGAACGGGGCCAGAAGGGGCGCGGGCACATGCCCGGCCCAGGCCCCGTCCGATCCGAGCCGCGCCCAGCTTGCGCCGCCGCAGGCGAGGATCGTGACCTGAGGTGAGAGGCTTTGGCGCCCGTCGGGTGTGTCGAACAGCACGGCCCCTGCCGCATCCCAGCCCTGCCAGCGCCAGCGCGTCACGATCCGCACCCCGAGGCCGTCAAGCCGCGAGAGCCAGGCGCGCAAGAGCGGCGAGGCTTTCATCGCGACGGGAAAGACCCTGCCCGTGGAGCCGGTGAAGAGCGGCTGTCCGAGATCTTCGGCCCAATGGCGGATCTGATCGGGGCCGAACGCGTCCAGCATCGGGCGCAGTGCGGGGGCCGCGGCGCCGAAGGCGGCGAGCACCTTGTCCATGGGGGCGTCATGGGTGAGGTTGAGGCCGGATTTTCCGGCCATCAGGAATTTGCGCGCAACCGAGGGTTTGGCCTCGGCCAGGGTCACGGCATGGCCCGCCAGGGCCAGCTCCTGGGCCGCCATGAGACCTGCGGGCCCGGCGCCGATGACCAGAGCGCCGGTCATGGGGCGGGCGGGGTCCGTTTCCGGGGATTGTCGGGCTGCATGTCCCACCTCTTGCAAATGTCCGTCGCCGGTCCATCCTCTTGCCTGCAACATCGGCGAGGATCAAGGAAAAGCGATGGTTCATCCGGTTTGTCCGCTCTGTGAAAGGCCCATACTGCCAGAGGCGAAGCAAAGCCTGCATCACCTGATCCCCAAGCTGAAGGGCGGCAAGGGAGGGCCGACGGTTCTGTTGCACCAGATTTGCCATAACGAGATTCACGCCACGCTGACCGAGGCGGAGCTGGCGCGCGATCATGCCACGATCGAGGCGCTGCGCGCGCATCCGAGGCTCAGGCGCTTCATCGCCTGGGTGGCACGGCGTCCGCCGGCCTTTCATTCCAGAACGGCGGGCGGGCGGCGCAAGCGGTGAGAGCGGTTTTGCAGCGCGGGTCTTGACCATTGGGCGCGGGCACGCACCATATGCAGCCGGGGGACATCAGGGAGAGGTCGACAGATGCCGAACCGTCGGGAGGTGATTGCCGGGGCCGCCGGGCTGCCGTTGCTTGGGCTTGCACGCCGGGCCGGGGCGGCCGCGGCACCGATCTTGAGGGCGGCGCCGGAGAGGGTGCGGCTTGCACCGGAGGCGTATCCCGAGACGGAGGTCTGGGCCTATAACGGGCAGGTGCCGGGACAAACGCTGCGCTATGAGCAGGGGCAGGTTCTGGAGGTCAGGCTGGAGAATGCGCTGCCCGAGCAGGACAGCACGATCCATTGGCACGGGCTGCGCCTGCCCAACGAGATGGACGGGGTGCCGGGGCTGACGCAGGCGCCGGTCAGGCCGGGTGAGGGATTCGATTACCGCTTTGCGCTGAGGGATGCGGGGACGTTCTGGTATCATCCGCATGCCCATTCGGTCGAGCAGATCTCGCGCGGGTTGGCGGGGGTTCTGGTGGTGGATGAGCCCGAAGCGGCAAGGCCTGACGTGGATGGGGACGAGGTGCTGGTGCTGGATGACTGGCGGATGGCGAGCGATGCGGTGATCCGCGACGATTTCGGAGCCTGGCACGACATGTCGCATGCCGGGCGGCTGGGCAATTACGTGACGGTGAATGCGCGGCCCGAGTATCGCCGCAAGGTGGCGCAGGGTGAGCGGCTGAGGCTGCGGCTGGTCAATACGGCGACGGCGCGGATCTTTACGCTGAGGTTCCGGGGGATGCGGGTCTGGCTTGCGGCGCTGGACGGGATGCCGCTGGAGGCGCCGGGTGAGATCGAGGAGGTGGTGATCGCCCCGGCGCAGAGGGCCGATATTCTGGTCGATCTTCTGGCCGAGCCGGGGGAGGAGGCGTTGATCGCGTCGGTCGAGAGGGACGGGACCTATGCGCTGGCGGGGTTCGAGGTGACCGGGCCGGGGGGCGTGGCGCGCGATGCGCCGGCCGCGCTTGTGCCCAATGACATGCCGCTGCTCGAGCTCGAGGGGGCGCGGGCGGTACCGCTCGTGATGGAGGGCGGCGCGATGCGAGGCCTGCCCGAGGGCGCGGTCTGGCGGGGCAACAAGATGGAGATGCGCGCGCTCGCGGAGGCGGGGCAGTTCTGGGCGTTCAACGGGATGGCGGGGATGGGGGAGGCGCCGCTGGTGGATGCGTTCCTGGGCGAGACGATCCGTATCCCGATGACCAACCGGACAGCGTTCAGCCATGCGATGCATCTGCACGGGATGCATTTCCGGGAGGTCATGAACGATGGCAGTCTGGGGCCATGGCGCGATACCCTGCGGGTGGCGCCGGGGGAGGTGCGGGAGATCGCCTTTGTGGCCGAGACCCCGGGCGACTGGATGTTTCATTGTCACATGCCCAGTCACCAGATGTCGGGCATGATGAACTGGATCCGGGTGAGCTGAGGCGGCTGGCAGGCGCGGGCCGGTTTGCAAGCTGCTTGAGTTTTGAGCAATGCGGCGGCAGGTGGGGTGTGCCGGGCGGGTGCGGGTTGTAACCGGGCGTCCCACCGCCCATAGTTGGCGCGATATCCGGGATCGGACACGTGATCTGAAACATGGCAGACGGAAGCAACGGCAAACCTGGGCAGGGTCTTCTGGGAGATACGGAAAACCACGCGCGGGTCAGGACCACGGCGCTGGTCATCATCGCGTTTGCGGTGGTGCTGTTCATGCTTGTGCAGGCGAGGTTCCTGCTGATCTCGCTGGCGGTGGCGATCATTCTGTTCGCACTGACATCGGATGTGATCCGGTTCATCGCGCGGCAGAGGATCGGACGGTTCGGTGTGCCCAACTGGCTGGCGTCGATCGCGGCGCTGGTGCTGATCTCGACGGCGTTGCTGGTGCTGTCTTCGATCCTGCTGGCGCAGCTGAACACGGTGCTGGTCACGACCGTCTCCTATGCGGAACGGGCGCCCTCGGCGGTGGCGTCGCTGTTTGGGTGGATGGGCGAGGATGTCGAGACGGCGGTGTTCAATTCGCTGCGCTCGGTCGAGATTTCAGGCTATGTGCGCACTGTGGCGGGGCAGGCGGGCAACCTGATGCAGGGCACGGTTCTGGTGATCCTGTTCGTGGGGTTCCTGTTTGCGGAGCGTATCTGGTTCGACACCAAGATGACCAATTTCTTCGAGGATGAGGGGCAGGCCGCGCGGGCCACCAAGATCATCACCTCGATCATTCACCGGGTGAACTATTACCTTCTGGTCAAGACCGTGGTCAGCGTCATCACGGGTGCGATGATCTATGTGGTGGCGCAGGTCTTCGGGATCGAGTTGGCGCTGGCGCTGGGTATCCTGACCTTCATCCTGAATTACATCCCCAATATCGGCTCGATCGTGGCCACCGGCATGGTGGCGCTGGTCGGCTATGTCGAGACCGGAGATGCACAGACCACCGGCATCCTGTTCCTGATCACCGGCGCGATCCAGTTCATCAACGGGAACGTGATCGATCCGTGGATGATGGGCCGGGCGCTGCGGTTGTCTTCGTTCGGGATCATCATGAGCCTCGCCTTCTGGGGGGCGGTGTGGGGCATTCCGGGCATGTTCCTGTCGGTGCCGATCATGGTGATGCTGCTGGTGGTCTGCTCGCATGTGCCCGAGCTGCGCAAGGTGGCGGTTCTGCTGTCGCGCGAGGGCCTGCCCGAGGACGAGCAGGAGCTGGACCGGCTGGCCGAGGAAATCGAGAACCGCAAGGGGTGAAGGGGCAGGTACAAGGCCTTTCGAAAGGCCTTGGAAGGCGGTTTCGAAACCGCCTGACGCGGAGAGCCGGCACATGCGCTTGATGGTGGCCACGTGCCGATGCTCTGCCGACAGCACATCTGCAGCGATATCGAGCGCGGTTGGCAAAAGCGCGTCAGGTGCGACGATGCGGTCGAACAGGCCCGGGTTCAGCGCGGTCTCGTGGTCGAGGTTCTGGCTGCCCCTCGGGATCGTTCGGCTGCTGTGCGGGTAGAGTGGTCCGCAAGGTGACAGCGCGGATGCCAAAGCCTTGGAAGGCGGTTTCGAAACCGCCTGACGCTCAGACCCGGCACATGCGCTTGATGGTGGCCACGTGCCGATGCTCTGCCGACAGCACATCTGCAGCGATATCGAGCGCGGTTGGCAAAAGCGCGTCAGGTGCGACGATGCGGTCGAACAGGCCCGGGTTCAGCGCGGTCTCGTGGTCGAGGTTTTGGCTGCCCCTCGGGATCGTTCGGCTGCTGTGCGGGCAGAGTGGTCCGCAAGGTGACAGCGCGGATCCCAAGGCCTTGGAAGGCGGTTTCGAAACCGCCTGAGGCTCAGACCCGGCACATGCGCTTGATGGTGGCCACGTGCCGGTGCTCTGCCGACAGCACATCTGCAGCGATATCGAGCGCGGTAGGCAAAAGCGCGTCGGGTGCGACGATGCGGTCGAACAGGCCCCAGTCCAAGGCGGTCTCGTGGTCGATCTTCTGGCCGCCCATCAGGATCATCTTGGTGCGGGCAGGGCCGATCAGGGCGATCATGCGCCCGGCATCGGAGGGCTGCGGCAGAAAGCCGAGTTTCATCACCGGATAGAAGGCCCGCGTGCCGGGCACGGCGATCCGCAGATCGCAGGCCAGCGCCATGCCCATGGCCCCGCCAGCGACCGTGCCGTTGAGGGCGGCGATGGACAGTCCGGGAAATCCGGCGATCGCCCCGCTGAGCCGTTCCCACACCGCGGATGTGGCAAGCCCGGTGCGCGCGGCGTCAAGATCGGCGCCTGCCGAAAAGACCGGGCCTGCGCCTGTCAGGATCAGCACGCGGGCCTCCTTGTGGGCGGCCTCGGCGATGCGGGCCAGTTCGGTCAGCATCTCTTCGGTCAGGGAATTGGCCTTTTCGGGCCGGTCGATCGTGGCGGTCCAGACGCCGCCATCCTGCTCAAGCCGGATCATGCGAGGCCCACCTGACGGCGCATTTCGGGATCGCGCAGGGAAATTTCCTGCCCCAGATGGGCATCGGCCTGCGCGGTGCACATCCAGACAAGGGCGCGGGCGGGCCAGTCGGGTGGGATATGGTCGGACCAGTCCAGCTGGCTGATCGGATTGACGCCGCTGGCCTTGATCTCGTGCTGCATCTGCGTGGCGACGGTACCCGGCGAGAGGCTCATGACCCGCAGCCCGCGATCCGCCCCTTCGAGATGGGCGCAGTGTGTCAGCATCAGGGCTCCGGCCTTGGAGGCGCAATAGTGGCTCCAGCCTTCCAGAGGGTTGTGGGCGGCCCCCGATCCGACGGTCAGGATCGTACCGCCGCCCTGTTTCAGCATGACCGGCATTGCAGCGCGCATTCCGTGGAACACGCCCTTGAGGTTGATGTCGATGGCGGTGCCCCAGCCCTCGGGATCGGCCGAGGAAAGATGCGAGATCGGTTCGATCACACCGGCATTGTTGATCAGGATATCGAGCCGCCCGAACGCCGCGATGGTGGCTGCGACGGCGGCTTCGACCTGCGTGTAGCGGGTGACGTCGCAGGGGATGGTGATGGCGGAGCTGCCGATCTTTTCTGCGATTGCGGCGATGGCGTCGCCGCTGCGCGCGGCAAGGGCGACATTCGCGCCTGCGCTGGCGAAGGCATGGGCCGCCGCCTCTCCGATGCCGCGGCTTGCGCCGGTGATCAGAACCGTTTTTCCTGTCAGGTCCATGCCGTCTCCCCCTTGGTCCGGATGGTGTCTCTGGTACCCTGCGGTTTTGGCGGGGTCCAGCCAGAACTCCCCTTGACCCAGGCGGCACAAGCGCGGAAGCTGGAGGCGAATTTGTTATGAAAGGGTTCGTGATGACGGTCCGCAGGAATTTGGCCAGCTCGGGTTTGGCATTGTGTATTTCGATGACGGGGGCGCCGCTTTGGGCGGAGGTCACGCCGCAGCAGGTCTGGGACGATTGGCAGGCCTATTTCGAGGGTCTCGGCTATCAGCTGGAGGCGAGCGAATCGCAATCCGGCGGTGATCTGGTGATTTCGGACATGACGATGTCCGTCGATGTGCCCGAAGAGGGGGCCAGTGCCTCGATGAGCATTTCCGAGCTGGTTCTGGCCGATAATGGCGATGGAACGGTGACGGTGTCGTTCCCGGCCAGCATGCCGCTGCGCATGATGGGCCGTGACGATGAGGGGCAAGAGGTTCAGACGGTGCTGGATGTCAGCAACGAGGGACTTGTGATGACCGTTGCGGGGGATCCGGACGATCTGACCTACAGCTATGCGGCGGCCCGGCTGACCATGGCGCTGGATGAGATCGTGGCCGATGGAACCCCGGTCGAGTTCGGCGATGCCAGCATGACCATCGCCAATCTTGCGGGCACGACCACGATGACCATGGCCGCGCTGCGCGACACGACACAGGATTTCTCGGCGGGGCCGGTGAGCTATGATCTCGACATCACCGATCCCGAAACCGGCGGGCGCATGGTGGCCAAGGGTGGCTATGAGAGCATCGCCTTCAAGGGCGACACCAAGATTCCGCTCGAGGTGAGCGGATCGGACATGGCGGGAATGCTGAGGGACGGGTTTGCGCTGGATGGCGGGTTTACCTTCGCGGCGGGATCGTCGGAGTTTTCCTTTGAAGAAGACGACCAGACGCTGGAGGGGAGCACCGCGTCGCGCGGCGGTCAGCTTGATGTGCAGATGAGCGGTGACCAGCTGCATTACGGCGGCAAGGCCGAGGGGATGGAGCTCAACATGCAGACCAGCGATCTGCCCTTCCCGGTCGCTTTCGCGACCGAGACCTTCGGACTGGACCTGATGTTCCCGGTTCTGGAAAGCGAGGAGGCGCAGGATTTCGCCGCGCGGTTCACGCTGTCGGATTTCACCATGTCCGAGATGATCTGGGCGATGTTCGATCCGGGCGCGCAATTGCCGCGCGATCCGGCGACTGTGGCGTTCGACCTTGCGGGCAAGGCGCGGCTGTTCTTCGATCTGCTGGATCCCGAACAGGCCGAAGCGATGGACGACAGTGATGCGGTGCCGGCAGAGCTTGAGACGCTGGCGCTGAATTCCCTGACCGTGAGGCTTGCCGGGGCGGAACTGACTGGCGAGGGGGCGTTCACCTTCGACAATACCAACCTCGAGACATTCGACGGGATGCCCGCGCCGACTGGCGCGCTAGACCTGCGGCTGGTGGGCGGCAATGCGCTGCTGGACAAGCTGGTTGCGATGGGGCTGGTCCCGCAGGATCAGGCCAGCGGGATGCGGATGATGATGGGTCTTTTCGCGCGGCCCGGCGGTGGCGAGGACGAGCTGGTTTCGACCATCGAGGTCAACGAGGAGGGCCATGTTCTGGCCAATGGCCAGCGCATCCAGTAACGCGCTGAGGTTCGGCTGACATGAGGCGACGGTCACGCGCCCCCGCAGGAATTGCGGGGGCGGTTTTTTTGGCGGGGGTGATTGCGGTTCGGGTTGGGGGCGTCTGCGTCACGGGCCGTCCTGCGCCTCACCGGGCCTGTGTCGTGGGGTGCCAGTGGGAACAGGGGGGAGGCCGCCGAGAGGGGGCGAAACGTCATCTTTTCCGGTTAATCGGGGGCTGCTTCAAGTCGGGCGCAATCAGGGTTTGGATACTATCAAATCCGCGCCCAATGGTCCTTGCAAAGATGCCATGCAGTTATCGACGAACATCTGCACGAGTCTTCGTTTTGGCCCCGGTGCAAACCCCAACGATAGGGTGACGCCGCTTGTGCTGTCGGCGATGGGAAGGCAGCGTATCTGGTCGCCCGCATAGGTCAGAACGTCGCGGGGTTTCATGTTCAGCAAAGATATCCCGATCCTTGAGGCGACAAGGGAACGGACCATTTCGGTCGAATTGGCGGTTGCGACGATGCGAAGGTCTGAGCCGCCCTGTTCAAGGAGATCCATATAATATCCACGCGCGGCGGGACGGTCCAAAAGGATCAGTGACTCTTGCACAATCTGCGAGACGGACACGGTTTCATGCTGCGCTAGGGCATGATCTGCAGGGCACAAGCAATAGGTGGGCGCAAAGATAAGCGGTTGTGTTTCTATTTGGGGATTGGGCAATTCTTCGACAAAGAGGATTACGTCGAACTGTCCGTCCATCAGTCCCTTCTGCACGGAATCGTTGTTGCCTTCGGTAAAGGTAAACACAACATCGGAGTGCGCGGCTGACATCTCTGCTGCAAGACGCGGCAAGAAAGCTGGCGCAATCGGTGCATTGTAGCCGATGGCCAGATTGCCTGAGAGGCTCGATTTCAGGTCGGATACGCCTGACATCAAGGTATCATATCTTTCCAGCAGATCGTCGATACCCCGGCCTACGTCACGGCCTGTCAACGTCGGGAAGACGCCTTTGGCACGCGCACGGGTGACGAGCGTTATGCCGAAAATGGCCTCTGCCTGATCCAATGCGGCTGCAATGGCCGATGGCGTCACATGCATGGCGTCTGCGGCGGCTGTTATGCTGCCATGCTGCAAGGCTGCCTGAACATAGCGCAGCGCGCGAAGAGATAGGGTCATGCTGTAACCTCAGAATATCTGAGATATTATCTCATTTAAAAAGATTTTTCAAAGGATAGGAGATTTGCGAAAGTTTGCTGGGCTAAAAACCGGGAGCGCGCCATGAAATCCAGAACCAAAGTCGTTGTCATTGGCGGTGGCATCGCGGGGTGCTCGACCTTGTATCACCTCACGCAAGAGGGATGGTCCGACGTGGTTTTGGTCGAGCGGGATGAGCTGACCTCGGGCACGACATGGCATTCGGCGGCGCAGGTCACGAATTTCGGCATGAACCAGACGATGGTGGGGCTCAAATCTCATTCCATCGCGCTCTACAAGAAATTGCGGGACGATCCAGAATATCCCGTGGGATATCATCATGGGGATGGCGGCATTCGGCTGGCCAACACCGAGGCGCAGATGCAAGGCTATCGCCATTTCGCTTCCATGGCGCGTGGTATGGGTGTGGAATTCGAGGTCATCGATGCAGAAGAATGCGCGCGCCGTCACCCATTGATCGCGACCGAAAACCTGCTTGGCGGGCTTTGGGATGGCCAAGACGGCGATATTGACCCGGCCCAACTATGCCAGGCATTGGCGTTTCATGCTCGCAAGGCCGGGGCAGAGGTCTATCGCAGCACCCCCGTGACGGGCCTGACCCAGCACAGGGACGATACGTGGACGGTTCACACCGAACATGGCGACATCGATTGCGATATCGTCGTGAATGCGGGTGGCTATCGCGTCAACGAGGTTGGTGCGATGATGGGCGTCCAGCACCCGGTGGCATCCATGGAGCACCAGTATTTCGTCACGGAGGACATCCCGGCCATTGCCGAGGCGGGGCACCGGATGCCGCTGCTGCGCTGTCCGATTTCGGACTACTATTCCCGTCAGGAAAAGAACGGCCTGCTGGTGGGGTTTTACGAGCAGGATTGCAAGACATGGGGCATGGATGGGATCAGTCCGAGCTTTTCCAATGATCTGTGCCCGGATGATCTTGATCGGGTGATGGATGTGCTTGAAGGCGCGTTCCAGAGGATGCCCGTGCTGGCCGAGGTCGGCATCAAGCGCGTTGTGAACGGACCGATCACCTATACGATGGATGGCGCGCCCCTCGTTGGCCCGATTCCGGGCAAGCGCAACGCATTTTGCATCATCGGCCTGCGCGCGGGCCTGGGTGAAGGCGGCGGGCATGGCTGGCTTCTGGCGCAGCAGATCGTTCATGGCGAAGCATGCTATGACACCTGGGTCATCGATCCGCGCCGCTTCACGGGACATGCAACGGTGGAGCTGACCTCGCGCAAGGCCATCGAAGACTATCAGAACGAGTTCAGGTTCCATTTCCCGCATGAGCATCGCCCCGCCGGGCGCAATGCCAAGACGACCCCTTTGACCCCTGTCCTGGCCGCCGAAGGTGCGGAATTCACGGTGGTCAACGGGTGGGAGCGCGTCGACTACTTCAAACCATCGCCCGATTTCCGTCCGTCGCTGAGCTTCGACTTTGACGAGGCATTCGATGTGGTCGCAGCAGAAGTGCAGAACGTGACCACCAATGTCGGCTTGACCGAAGTCAACGGGTTCAACCGGATCGAGATCACGGGGGCCGACCGCCATGCATTTCTGGATCGCATGATCTGCGGGACTGTGACCCGGCGCGCGGGCCGCGTCGGCCTTGGCTATCTCCTGAATGATCACGGCTGCATCAAAGCCGAAGCGACGGTTGCCAACCTGCCTGCATCGGACCGCGGACCCGAGAGGGTCTGGTACGGGTCGGCAGCGGCGTCGGAATACCATGACATGGATTGGCTGAAGTTGCATCTGAAGGCGGATGAAGACGTGCGGTTGCGCAGCCTGACCAATGATCAAACGATCCTCGTACTCGCGGGTCCAAGGGCGCGCGCTGTGCTGTCGGACTGCGCGAGAGGAGATTGGTCGGCGGACGGCTTCCCGTGGTTGTCCGTAAGGGAATGCTGCATCGGTTTCGCACCGGCCACCGTCATGGGCGTGAGCTTCTCCGGGGAGTTGGCGTATGAGATCCACGTGCCAAACGCGTCGCTCTACGCTGCCTATCTGGCGTTGCGAGAAGCGGGTCAAGCATACGGACTGAAACTCTTTGGCGCCCGTGCGGTCGAGTCCATGCGCATGGAAAAGGGGTTCCTCCATTGGAAGGCCGACCTGATCACCGAATTTGACCCGTTCGAGACGGGACTGGCCAGGTTCGTGACGCTCGACAAGGGCGACTTCATCGGCAAGGCCGCGTTGCTCGAACGTCGGGTGGCGGGGCCGGGTCGCAAGCTGGTGACGCTCAGGATCGATGCGGCACACGCGCCGGCACATCCAGGTGCATCCTTGATGCTCGCCGATAAAGTGGTCGGCACAATCACATCTGGAGCCTACGGGCATCGCGTTGGCATGAACCTCGCCTACGCGTTCATCGCACCGGACCTGGCCAGAACCGGCGCAGTGATGGACTTGGATCTATGCGGTGAACGTGTTGCCGCGCAGGTCATCGAACCATCGCCGTACGATCCGAAGTTCGAGCGGATGCGAAGCTGATGGATCCTTGACCGCGGCAGAGTTTTGCCCAGGCTCAACATCTACGCGACGTCTGGCGGAAAAATCGCTTATGGCGCGGACAGAGGCGACCGGTCTTGGTCAATTCTCGGAACGAGGATGTCCCGAAAGCGGCAACTGGAGCAAGTGCAGCGAAAGAACGCTTCGTCCCACAATTTGTGAGTTCGCAAGTTGCGCGGCGAAGGTCAGCTATCGCAGTGTCAAGCTATGGGTTAGCGGTGCGCTTTGGGGCGATAGTGGTCCTTGGGGCAACTCAGAGGGGCGCTGATGGCGCGTATGCGAGTGCTGCATCACCGCATGACCGCTTCACGCCCGGAACGGACTTGCAGGATGCGAAATGGGGCCTTTGGAAGCAGAATTTTGCGCGGCTCGAAATCACGGTGTCCCCTTCCGTAATCGCTCAACACTTTCGGCTTTCAGTTGATCGGTGACAATTGTGTGTTGATCAAACACAACCGGCTTAGACGCGACGCCCTCCGATTGCCAGTAATGCGCGTCATATATCTCGAACCCTGCGGGTAGTACCGTGCCGTTCAGTGCTGCGCTCAGAAAGAAATGAGGCGCATTTTCACGTGTTCTTTCAAACCAGTCTTTTTCGTCGAAAGTACCGGTGAAGACACCGACCGAACTGGGATAGCGATCAAAGGTCATATGGGTTTTGGTTCCACAGGTGCCACAGAAATTAATATGGATCACCTTGCCGCTTCCTTCGCTCATGTGGTCATAAACTTGAGGTGCCCCGCGCAGAAGATGAAACTTTTCCTTGTCGAACATCGTTTCGACCAAATACGCGGAGCCAGTGGCCCTCTGGCAGAAGTTGCAGTGACAATTGATGATGTCGTTTGGCTGTCCCTCGACCCCAAATTCAATCTCGCGGCAAAGGCAGTGTCCGATTTTCATGGGGCCTCCTTTTCGGTGGTTGATATTATCACTTAATGACGGGTTTGTCCGCATCAGGGCTATGGTGCAGGTCGCAGCCAATGACCGCCGCGACGCATCCTGATCAAGGCAGAGCAAGGGGCCAAGAATGCGATGGAGGCGGGTGCCCGGCGGACAGTCTTGCGGCGTGCAGGACCACTTCCAACCCCACGCAGACGGACCATCCAAGCCGGTCACCCCGGCCATTTTGACAGACAGCGCACTTGCAGGGGGGCGGGGCAGGGGCTACCTGTTGCGCGCATTCAGGAGACAGTCATGACCCAAGCCCTCGACAAGCTGACAGACGCTGTTCTTGCCGCCGCGCGAAAGGCGGGAGCCGAGGCGGCCGACGCCATCGCCATCGAGGGACGCTCGGTGACCATCGACATGCGCGGCGGCACTCTTGAGCAGGCAGAGCGCGCCGAGGGCATCGATATCGGTCTGCGGGTGCTGATGGGGCAGCGTCAGGCCTGTGTGTCGGTGTCGGATGCGCGGCCCGAAACGCTGGCGGCGCTGGCGGAACGGGCGGTGGCCATGGCGCGCGAGGCGCCGGAAGACCCCTATATCGGTCTGGCCGATCCCGGCCAGCTTGCCACGCCAAGGGATGCGGAGGGGCTTGAGCTGTGCGATCCCACGCCCGAGCCCACGCCCGAGGCGCTGCAGGAAGATGCGCGCGCCGCCGAGGCCGCGGCATTGGCGGTCAAGGGGGTCAGCCAGGTGCAATCGGCGAGTGCCGGCTATAGCTGGCGGGCGGTGCATATGGCGGCGACCAACGGCTTTGCCGGGGGATATGAGCGGACGGATCGCGGCTTGTCCTGTGTGGCGATCGCGGGCGAAGGCACTGGCATGGAGCGCGAGTATGACGGCGACAGCCGCATCTTTCAGGCCGATCTGCGCAGCGCCGACGAGATCGGCCGGACTGCCGGGGAGCGGGCTGTTGCCGCGCTCAACCCGCGCCGGCCGCGCACGGGGGCCTATCCCGTGCTTTTCGACGAGCGGATTTCATCGTCGCTGATCGGGCATCTGCTGATGGCGGCCAATGGTGCCGCGATTGCGCGGGGATCCTCGTGGCTGCTGAACCGGCTGGGGGATCAGGTCTTGCCGGAGGGCATGTCGCTGATCGAGGATCCGCATCGGGTGCGGGCGATGAATTCGCGCCCCTTCGATGCCGAGGGACTGCCGACGCAGCGGCGCGCGCTGGTGGACAATGGCGTTCTCACGGGCTGGTCGCTGGATCTGGCCAATGCGCGCAAGCTGGGGATGGCGCCCACGGGCAATGCCAAGCGCGGTGCATCTTCGCCGCCAAGCCCCGGCACATGGAACATGGAGCTTACCGAAGGGGACCGGAGCCGGGAGGCGTTGATTGCCGAGATGGGTACGGGGCTTCTGGTGACGTCGATGATCGGCTCGACCATCAACCCAAACACAGGCGATTATTCGCGCGGCGCGTCGGGCTTCTGGGTCGAGAACGGTGAGATCACCGGCCCGGTCAACGAATGCACCATCGCGGGCAGTTTGCCCGAGATGCTGCGGCGCATGATTGCGGCCAATGATGCGCGTCCGTGGCTGAGCCGGGTGGTGCCGTCGCTTCTGGTCGAGGGGCTGACGATTGCCGGCGAGTGATCTTGGGCTTCTGATCGACGCGGCGCGCGCCGCGGGCGATGTGGCGATGGGCTTTGCCGGACCGCAGGCGAAACGCTGGGACAAGCCCGGCGGCTTGGGGCCTGTGACCGAGGCCGATATGGCGGTGAACGCGCTGCTGGAAGAGCGGCTGCGCACGGCGCGTCCCGGCTATGGCTGGTTGTCCGAGGAAACCGAGGATGATTCCGCGCGGCTGAGTGCCGAGCGGGTGTTCATCGTCGACCCGATCGACGGCACGCGCAGTTTCATCGAAGGCTCGGGCACCTGGGCGCATGCGATCGCGGTGGCCGAGCGGGGGCGGGTGACGGCGGCGGTCGTGTATCTGCCGGCGCGCGGCAAGATGTATGTTGCCGCCGAAGGGCAGGGGGCGTTGCTGAACGACATGCCGATCCGCGTTACCGCACGCAACGATCTGACCGGGGCCACGTTGCTGGCGGCCAAACCGAATTACGCGCCCGAGCACTGGCCGGGCGGAGTGCCGGATGTGAAGCGCGCCTATCGTCCGTCGCTGGCTTACCGGCTGAGCCTTGTGGCCGAGGGGCGCTATGACGCGATGCTGACGCTGAGGCCCAGTTGGGAATGGGATATTGCCGCCGGGGAGTTGATCCTGCGCGAGGCGGGGGCGCGCACCTCGGATCGCGAGGCGCTGCCGTTGCGCTTCAACAACCGGGTGCCGCAGGTCAATGGCGTGGTCGCGGCCAATCCACGCCTGCACGAGGCGATCGCCGAGGCGCTGGCGCCGGTCTGACCGGTGAAAACAAGCCGCGAGGCGCCGCATCTGCCCCTTGTCGGTCGCGGCGTTCCGGGTCTACATCTTGGCGAAGACCTTTGTGAAAGCCGCGAGAATGCCACGATCCGACAATTTGACCGGGGCGGTCCTTATGATGGCCTCGATGGCGGCGTTCACCATCAACGACACCTTCATGAAAGCGTTGGCGGGGGAGGTTCCCCTGTTCCAACTGTTGTTTCTGCGCGGGGTGCTGACCACCCTCGCTGTGGGTGGCATCGCCTGGTGGATGGGCGCCTTTCGCGCAAGGCTGTCGCGCCGGGACACGGGCAGCATCGTGCTGCGCATCGTGGGCGAGATCGGGGCGGCTTATTTCTTCCTGACCGCGCTGTTCAATATGCCGATTGCGAACGTGACTGCGATCCTGCAGGCGATTCCGCTGACCATCACGCTGGCCGCGGCACTGTTTTTCGGCGACTCTGTCGGGTGGCGGCGGCTGTCGGCGATCCTTGTCGGTTTCGTGGGCGTGATGCTGATCGTGCGGCCCGGCGCGGAGGATTTCACGATCTATTCCTTTTATGCGCTGGCAGCGGTGGGATTCGTCACCTTGCGCGATCTTGCCACAAGAAGGCTGGCGCGCGAGACGCCGTCGATGCTTGTGACGTTCATCACCTCGGGGTCGATCATGGTCTTTTTCGGATTGGCCAGCCTGACCGGAGACTGGGTGCCGATGGACCTGCGCGCCAGTGTCCTGACCATGGGCGCGTCGGTGATGATCATCGGCGGCTATCTGTGTTCGATCATGGTGATGCGCGTGGGCGAGATCAGCTTCATCGCGCCGTTTCGCTATACCGGGCTGATCTGGGCGCTGGTGCTGGGATGGCTGGTCTTCGATGAATGGCCGGAGCCGATCACGCTTGTGGGTGCTGCGATCGTGGTGGGATCGGGGTTGTTCATGCTTTATCGCGAAGCGCAGATTGGCCGGAAAAGACGGTTTTCACCTGTGCCTCGTCCACGTTGAAACGGGCCTTGAGATCGGCGCTTTCGGCCTCGGTCAGGGGTTTCAGACGGGTGTCGTTGGCGCCGGAATCGTTGTCGTCGTGCAAGGCGCGAATGAACATCGGCGTCGAGGGCTCGATCAGGGTGGGCATCACCTCGTGCAGTTTGTGATGGGCGTAGTTCATCACCGTCTTGGGATCGCCCGGACGGAACAGCACGGCCAGACCACACGCCCAGAAAGGCGCCTGCACGGGGCGCGCGCTGATGCCGTCGGCGGAGAGCCGCGCGCTGTAGCCGCTGCGATATTCTATGGCCATGTTGCGCCAGCCCTCGCGCATCCGGGTGCTGCGACGGGCAGTACGGCGCAGGGCGCGGATGAAGTGGATGCCAACCGCATCGTCATCGTCCAGCCGGAACTGGATCGACTCGGTCTCGACGCCGGCCAGTTCTTCTTGAAGGACAAGCTGCATGGCCAGCCGGTGCTTCATCGGCGGACGGGCCACGATACGGATTTGCGGAACCGCCGCGGTCAGGTCGTGCAGCCGGTCGAGATAGGGTTTCGGCAGGCTCTCGCCGATCAAAACAAGAAAGGTGAAATCCGGGTCGCGCTGTGCGGCGATCGAGGGAAGCGTGAGGGTTTCGAAATGCCTGAAGCGCAGTTCCATGCGGTCGGGCGCATAGAGATAGGCCTCGCGGTCCTCGATGGAGTCATGCATACGCTTGAACCCGCCAAGGGCAGGATAGGAAAACCGGCAGATACCCAGAACGCGCATTGGACCAGACCACGCTTGACGCCATTTGCGTCATGCTGACAAATGCGGAGGACGGGAACAAGGCCAAAGCCGGTCGGCAGGTCAAGTGCGTCATGCAAAGCTTGGGACAGGGGCTGTTGACAACCCCGGCGACTCCCCATATACGCGCCCCATCCAGGCCAAGGGGGTCGCCCCGCCGCCGACATCATAACTGAAGTGGTCACGATCCGGGCGCCTATGCCCCGATCCTCTGGAAACCCACCGCGTCGTACCTGAACGAACAGGATGCGATTGCGGTTTTTGCGTTTTGCGGACGCGTAGAGCGCAGCGAAAATGAACCCGCACGATTTTCGTGCAGACACATGTGTTGAGAGACGGGGAAAGAGACCCAATGCCAACGATCCAGCAGCTGATCCGCAAGCCGCGGCAGCCCAAAGTCAGAAGCCAGAAGTCCATGCATCTTCAGGGATGCCCGCAGAAGCGTGGCGTCTGCACACGCGTCTATACCACGACGCCGAAGAAGCCGAACTCGGCCATGCGTAAGGTTGCCAAGGTGCGCCTGACGAATGGCTTCGAGGTCATCAGCTATATTCCCGGTGAAAGCCACAACCTTCAGGAGCACTCGGTGGTTCTGATCCGTGGCGGCCGTGTGAAAGACCTTCCCGGTGTGCGCTATCACATCCTGCGCGGCGTTCTCGACACGCAAGGCGTCAAGGACCGCAAGCAGCGCCGGTCGAAATATGGCGCGAAGCGTCCGAAGTAAGAGGAATTACAGATGTCCCGTCGTCACGCCGCAGAAAAACGCGAAGTCCTGCCCGACGCCAAGTATGGTGATCGGGTTCTGACGAAATTCATGAACAACCTGATGATCGACGGCAAGAAATCCGTCGCAGAAAAGATCGTCTACAACGCGCTCGGCCGGGTCGAGGACAAGGCCAAGCGCGCGCCGGTGGAAGTGTTCCACGAGGCGCTGGACAACATCAAGCCGTCGGTCGAGGTTCGGTCGCGCCGCGTTGGTGGTGCCACCTATCAGGTGCCTGTCGAGGTGCGTCCCGAACGCCGTGAGGCGCTGGCGATCCGCTGGCTGATCAACGCATCGCGCGCTCGCAATGAGAACACGATGGAAGAGCGCCTTGCCGGCGAACTGCTGGACGCGGTGAACAGCCGCGGCACGGCCGTCAAGAAGCGCGAAGACACTCACAAGATGGCCGAGGCGAACAAAGCCTTCAGCCATTACCGCTGGTAAACCCGTAGAGGCTCACGACATGGCACGCGAATTTTCGCTCGACCGCTACCGCAATTTCGGCATCATGGCGCATATCGATGCGGGTAAGACAACCTGCACCGAGCGCATCCTGTTCTACACCGGCAAGTCTCACAAGATCGGTGAGGTGCACGATGGTGCGGCCACCATGGACTGGATGGAGCAGGAGCAGGAACGCGGGATCACCATCACCTCGGCGGCGACGACCACCTTCTGGTTCCGCACCGAGGATGGCGAAAACCCCACCGGCATCTATGGCGACACGCCGCAGGAAGCCAAATTCCGCTTCAACATCATCGATACGCCCGGCCACGTGGACTTCACAATCGAAGTCGAGCGTTCGCTGGCTGTTCTGGATGGTGCCGTTGCTGTTCTGGACGCCAATGCCGGCGTTGAGCCTCAGACCGAAACCGTGTGGCGTCAGGCTGACCGCTACAAGGTGCCGCGGATCGTGTTCGTCAACAAGATGGACAAGATCGGCGCCGACTTCTTCAACTGCGTCGACATGATCGCCAGCCGCACCGGTGCGGTTCCGGCGCCGGTCCAGCTGCCCATCGGGGCCGAAGACAAGCTGGAAGGCATCATCGACCTGGTGACCATGAAGGAATGGGTGTGGAAGGGCGAAGACCTTGGCGCAAGCTGGGTCGTGCAGGACATCCGCGACGACATGAAAGAGCTGGCCGAGGAATGGCGCGGCAAGCTGATCGAGAACGCCGTCGAAATGGACGATGCCGCGATGGAAGCTTACCTCGAGGGCGAAGAGCCCGACGAGGTGACCCTGCGCGCGCTTATCCGCAAGGGTACGCTGTCGATGAGCTTCGTGCCGGTTCTGGCCGGGTCGGCCTTCAAGAACAAGGGTGTGCAGCCGCTTCTGAACGCCGTGATCGACTATCTGCCGGGTCCGCTCGACGTGCCGCCCTACATGGGCTTCTCGCCGGATGACGAAACCGAGACACGCAACATCGAGCGTCGCCCCGGTGACGACCAGCCGTTTGCCGGTCTGGCGTTCAAGATCATGAACGACCCGTTCGTGGGCACGCTGACCTTCACGCGCATCTATTCGGGCCTGCTCGAGAAGGGCGCGGGCGTTCTGAACGCCACGAAGGGCCGTAAAGAGCGTATCGGTCGTATGATGATGATGCACTCGAACTCGCGCGAAGAGATCGATTGGGCGGGGTCGGGCGATATCATCGCTCTGGCTGGTCTGAAGGAAACGACCACGGGTGACACGCTGTGTGATCCGCAGAAACCGGTCGTTCTGGAAACCATGACCTTCCCCGATCCGGTCATCGAGATCGCGATCGAGCCGAAGACCAAGAACGACCAGGAAAAGATGAGCCAGGGTCTCCAGCGGCTTGCCGCCGAGGATCCGTCCTTCCGCGTCGAAACCGATCTGGAATCGGGTCAGACCATCATGAAGGGCATGGGCGAACTTCACCTCGACATTCTGGTTGACCGTCTCAAGCGGGAATTCAAGGTCGAAGCCAATATCGGTGCGCCTCAGGTGGCTTACCGCGAGACGATCGGTCACGAGGTCGAGCATACCTACACCCACAAGAAACAGTCGGGTGGTTCGGGTCAGTTCGCCGAGGTGAAGATGATCATCTCGCCGACAGAGCCGGGCGAAGGCTACAGCTTCGAGTCGCGCATCGTCGGCGGGTCGGTTCCCAAGGAATACGTCCCCGGCGTCGAGAAGGGCATCGAAAGCGTCATGGACAGCGGTCCGCTGGCCGGCTTCCCGGTGATCGACTTCAAGGTCGCACTGATCGACGGCAAGTTCCACGATGTGGACTCCTCGGTCATGGCCTTCGAGATCGCAGCCCGTATGTGCATGCGCGAAGGTCTTAAGAAGGCCGGCGCGAAACTGCTCGAGCCGATCATGAAGGTCGAGGTGGTGACGCCCGAAGAATACACCGGCAGCATCATCGGGGATCTGACGTCCCGTCGCGGTCAGGTCTCGGGTCAGCAGACCCGCGGCAATGCGATCGTGATCGACGCCAATGTGCCGCTGGCCAACATGTTCGGCTATATCAACACGCTGCGCTCGATGTCGTCGGGCCGGGCCCAGTTCACGATGCTGTTCTCGCATTACGAACCGGTGCCGCAGAACATCAGCGAAGAGATCCAGTCGAAATACGCATAAGAAGCGGTGCGGGGACGCCCCCGCACCCTACCCACCCGTAGGGTGCGTGCCAGCACGCACCGCCACAACACCAGGAGGCCATCATGGCAAAGGAAAAGTTTGACCGCACGAAACCGCATGTGAACATCGGCACGATTGGTCACGTTGACCACGGCAAGACGACACTGACGGCGGCGA